>NZ_JASMRU010000006.1 GCF_030462585.1 Pseudomonas sp. CAN1
GTGGTTGCCGGCCTTGATCTCGTTGAGTTCGTGGTCGCCACGAACCACCAGGGCGATCAGCTTGCCTTCCTCGGCGGCATGCACCACCAGGGTCTTGATGGTCTTCTCGATCGGCAGGCCGAACTTCTCCACCAGGGCGGCGATGGTCTTGGTCTCGGGGGTGTCGACCAGGCGCAGCTCTTCGCTGGCGGCGCCGCGAGCGGTTTCGCGCGGCAGGGCCTCGGCCTTCTCGATGTTGGCGGCGTAGTCGGTGGATTCGCCGAAGACGATGTCGTCCTCACCGGAGCCGGCGAGCACGTGGAACTCGTGGGAGCCGCTGCCGCCGATGGAGCCGTTGTCCGCTTGCACGGCACGGAAATCCAGGCCCAGGCGGGTGAAGATCTTGCTGTACGCGCCGTACATGACGTCGTAGGTCGCCTGCAGCGAGTCCTGGCTGGCGTGGAAGGAGTAGGCATCCTTCATGATGAACTCGCGGCCGCGCATCAGGCCGAAGCGCGGACGGATCTCGTCACGGAACTTGGTCTGGATCTGGTACATGTTGATCGGCAGCTGCTTGTAGCTGTTCAGCTCGTTGCGCGCGAGATCAGTGATCACTTCCTCGTGGGTCGGGCCGACGCAGAAGTCGCGGTCATGGCGATCCTTCAGGCGCAGTAGCTCGGGGCCGTACTGCTGCCAGCGGCCGGATTCCTGCCACAGTTCGGCGGGCTGGATGGCTGGC
This sequence comes from Pseudomonas sp. CAN1, assembly GCF_030462585.1. GTDB lineage: Bacteria > Pseudomonadota > Gammaproteobacteria > Pseudomonadales > Pseudomonadaceae > Pseudomonas. Next base: position 719 of record NZ_JASMRU010000006.1, read on the forward strand.
ATCAGCACCTCCAGGGCGCCGGCGGCGTTCATCTCTTCGCGGACGATGGTCTCCACCTTGCGCAGCACCCGCAGACCCATTGGCAGCCAGGTGTAGAGACCGGACGCCAGCTTGCGGATCATGCCGGCGCGCAGCATCAGCTGGTGGCTGATGACGACCGCATCGGAAGGGGTTTCTTTCAGGGTGGAAAGCAGATACTGACTGGTACGCATCTTTGGCCGTTATGTCGGTTGCGAAGGGATATATAGGCTGGGCATTGTACGGTGCAGGTCTGGCTGCGTACAGGGCGCGGCGGGTGGAGACGGAGGAGTGGTGTGAGTCGATTGAATGCAGCGCAGGTACAGGCGTTCATCCGTGCGGGATTGCCCATGGCGGACGACATGGATTTTCGTATCGATGCACTGGAAGGGCGCAGCGCCTTCGCGCGGGTCCCCTTCCACGGCAAGCTGGTGCGGCCGGGCGGTACCGTATCCGGGCCGACCATCATGGCGCTGGCGGACGCAGCGATGTACGCGGTGATCCTGGCGCAACTGGACAACGTCGAGATGGCCGTTACGTCCAATCTCAATATCAACTTTCTCAGCAAGCCGAAGCCGGAAGATCTGTTGGCAGAAGCGAAGATATTGAAGCTGGGGCGTCGGCAGGTGGTTTGCGAAGTAGCTGTCTACTCGGTCAGCAATCCGCAGGAGTTGGTTGCCCATGTCACCGGTACCTATGTTTTACCGATGTAACAGATACGTTCGAAGTTGTAGGTAAGTTGCAATAAAAAAGCCCGGCAGATGCCGGGCTTTTTAGTTACCTGTGGTTCGCTCTGAATTACAGAACGGACAGCGGGTAGTCGACGATCAGGCGGAACTCGTTGTTGTCGCCTTCGGCCTGGTCGGTGTTGGCGCGGTGCCAGGCTTGACGGACGCGGAAGGACAGGTCCTTAGCCGGGCCAGCCTGTACTACGTACTTGGCTTCGAAGTCAGTTTCGTGGTGCTTGCCGTCGTCGCCATAACCGTAGGCAGCGTACACACTGGTCGGGTCGATGTGGCTGCCATCGATATCCTTACCAGTGATGTAACGGGTCATGAAGGTCAGGCCCGGTACACCGTACTCGGCCATGTTCAGGTCGTAGCGAGCCTGCCAGGATTTTTCGCCCGGGCCGTTGAAGTCGGAGTACTGAACGGAGTTGGCGAGGAAGATCGAGTCACCACCAGCGTTGTTGTCACCTACGCCGAGATAGTCGAACGGAGTATCGCCGTTCACTTTCTGGAAGGCCAGGGTGAAGGTGTGGGCGCTCAGGGTGTACGCAGCGGCCAGGGAGAAGGTGTTGTTATCGATGTCGCCTGCTTTCGCCGAACCGGAATCGGTAGTGCGATAGTAGTTGAAATCGAAGCCCAGCGACTGATCATCGGCGATCGGCAGGGTGTAGTTCAGGTTGGTGTAATACTGGTTCCACACGTCCTTGAACTTCGAGCCGTACAGGGAGGCGGTGAAGTTGTCGGAGAAGGCGTACTTGCCACCAACGAAGTCGACGGTGCGAGCATCAAGGTCATTGTCACCGTACCAAGCGTAGGTAGCGGTCAGCTTGCCGTCGCGGTTGGTGGTGTCCTGGCCTGTGCCGGAGTAGTAGTGACCGGCTTCAAGGTCGAGACCTTCGATCTCGCTGCTCATCAGAGCAATACCGCTGGCGGTTTGCGGCAGCAGACGGGTGCCGCCCACAGCGAATACCGGAGCGGTCGGCTGCATGTCGCCGAGTTTCAGCTCGGTTTTGGATACGCGGACTTTCAGCGCTGCACCAGCTTTGCCGAAGTCATCAGCTTTACGGCCATCGTCATGGACCGGCAGGTTGCCGGTGCCGCCGTAGCCACGGCCACCATCAAGTTTCAGGCCCAGGTAGCCGAAGGCGTCAACGCCGAAGCCAACGGTGCCTTGGGTGAAGCCAGAGCTGTAATTGCCCCAGAAGCCCTGGGTCCAGTCGCGCTGGTCACGGCTGCCGTTCTTGTTGTCGCGATTGAAGTAGTAGTTGCGAACCAGGAAGTTCAGGCTGCTGTCTTCGACAAAGCCTTTAGCGTCAGCCTGATTACCTACGAAGGGTTCGGCCATTGCCAGTTGTGTGCTGCCTGCAGAAACCGCCAGGGCGATGGCGCTCCACTTCATCACTTTCATTGTGATTGCTCCTTTGGTTTTGAAATTATTCGCCATCACTAATGCCGCGGTGACGGCTCTTTCTTTTTTTGTCGGCGCTAACTTATAGCACGCGTGTTCAGTTGGCGATAGTTGCCCAAATGAACACACAAAATCTTTACGGGACTGTCGCAAAGCTGCATGAAGCATGTCGCATTCAAGCAGTTGTCATGTTGCAAAAAGAGATTGCCCCCTGATTGCTTCATCGATGCTCCAGTCCTCTGTGGCTCTTTCTTCCATCGACCACTTCTTTATCTTCCCGCTGCCGCGTCCACTTCTTCTTATGGGTGGTCGTCGGTGCGATGTCCTTGCTGCTAGCAACAACCGTGCACAAATGCCCGGAGCCGCCATTCACAGTGCCGTCTTGCGACGCGTTGACGCATTTCACGGCTTCTGTTGGGGATTTGCAACATCAAAGCGCACACATGTCGTTTTCTGGCATCCCGTAGTTGTAGCTGTTGAAACGTTTTTTCGCCGCCAATTGCCGTGAATGCTGTGCAGATTCCTGCACGCACCTGTTGTCGGGATATGCCAATGCGCGCCATGCACGACGCTGGTGCGTCGCTCGGAAGGGGCTGCACCGCAACGGGGCGTCGCTCAGGCATGTTCCTCGCTGGGACGTTCCAGTATTCTTCGCGCCCTTCGGCTCCGTCGTGGAGCTAGGCTTGAAAAGGCTTTGTCGAACAGGAGAGGTCTTATGTTCGCTCTGGATTCCCGTCTGAAACAGGACACCGTCGCACTGGGTGATTTCCCGCTGAGCACCCTGTTGCTGATGAACGACTCGCAGTACCCCTGGCTCATCCTTGTGCCGCGTCGCGAGGATGTCAGCGAGATATTCCAGCTGGACTCCGCCGACCAGCAGCAGCTGTGGCGTGAAGCGACCCAACTGGCCGAGGTGCTCAAGGACACCTTCGATGCCGACAAGATGAACGTGGCCAACCTGGGTAACGTCGTTAGCCAACTGCATGTGCATGTGATTGTACGCAAGGTGGGTGATGTGGCCTGGCCGGGTCCGGTGTGGGGCAAGCATCCGGCAGTTCCTTATACCGCCGAGCAATTGGCGCAGGTGCGCGAGAAGCTGCGCATGGCGCTGGGCGATGGCTTTCGCTTCAGTCAGGAGTGAATGATGGATCTGGAAACTCGAGTGATGGATCTGGAGAGCCGGCTGGCCTTCCAGGATGAGGCACTGCAGACCCTGAGTGACGTGGTCTACGAGCAGGAGCGGGTGATCGAGCGAACCCGCCTGCAGATGCAGGTGCTGCTCAAGCGCCTGGAGGACCTGCAGGGGCAGGTCGGTATTGCGGACGATGACGCGCCGCCGCCGCACTATTGATGCGCGAATGAAAAAGCCCGCCAATCGGCGGGCTTTTTCATGGGGCAGTGCTTAACGCCGGTTGGGCAGGGCGGCGATCACGTCTTCCGCTTGCAGACCCTTGTCGCGCTGAACTACCGAGAACTCCACGCGCTGACCCTCGATCAGGATGCGGTGGCCTTCGCCGCGGATGGCGCGGAAGTGGACGAAGATGTCCTCGCCCGAGTCGCGGGAGATGAAGCCGAAGCCCTTGGATGTGTTGAACCACTTCACCGTGCCGGTCTCGCGGTTTTCGCCGAGGAAGGTCTCGGTGGCGACCGGAAGGGCTGGCTTGTTCAGGTTGGCGGCCCATTGCAGGACGACCGCGCCGGCCAGGCTCAGCAGCGGCAGGATGATCGCCGGCTGTTCGCCAATGAATGGCAGGGGTGCCAGCAGGATCAGCACCTGCAGGACGACAGCCAGCACCACCAGGGCGGTGGCCAGGCCTTGCAGGGCGGAAGGGTTTTTCAGATTGCTGTTCGGGGCGAGCAGCAGGCTGGTCAGACCGAGCAGTGCCAGGTAAATGGCATCGCTCTGTTGCAGGTAAGGCAGGGCATCACTACGCAGGCTCGGAAGCAGGGATAGCAGGAGCGCGGCAACGCCCGTCACGAGATGGACGATTTTCAGCATGGCTACGAATTCACCTTGAACGGGTCACGAAGAAGCAGCCGTCCACCGATGCGACGCCAGATAAGGATATGAAAGCGTGCCGGACGGCCTATGCGGGAAACGCACGGCGGTTATTTAACAGCAAACCACTTGCCTTCACAAATCAACCGCTTAGGCCATTCGTAGGGGGCGGGCAGCCTGCTTCTGCAGGCTGCCTATATAAGGAAGGGATTACTCGGCGAGCAGGCTGCGCAGCATCCAGGCGGTCTTCTCGTGGACCTGCATGCGCTGGGTCAGCAGGTCGGCGGTCGGCTCGTCGGCGACCTTGTCTGCCAGCGGGAAGATGCTGCGCGCGGTGCGCACCACGGCTTCCTGGCCCTGCACCAGCAGGCGGATCATCTGCTGGGCATCCGGTACGCCTTCTTCTTCCTTGATGGAGGACAGGCGAGCGTAGGCGGCGTAGGTGCCCGGCGCCGGGAAGCCCAGGGCGCGTATGCGCTCGGCGATGCTGTCGACGGCCAGCGCCAGTTCGGTGTACTGCCCTTCGAACATCAGGTGCAGGGTGTTGAACATCGGCCCGGTGACGTTCCAGTGGAAGTTGTGGGTCTTCAGGTACAGGGTGTAGGTGTCGGCCAGCAGCCGGGACAGACCTTCGGCGATGGCGGCGCGGTCCTGTTCGACGATTCCGATGTTGATTTCCATGGTGATCTCCTCATCGTTGCCAGGGGAATTCAAAAGGTATGGATCGAGGCTATCACCGGGCAGGGTGCGAAGCTCTTGGTCTATGTCAAGGCAATCGATTGAAGCTTTCTATTAGAAAGCTGTGCGCTAAGCCTGCCGTTCCGGTCACTGCCGCCTGGCTGCAACCTGCGGATTTTTCAGGCTATAATCCGCGTCTTTGCCGCGGGATGCGGGCCCGTGGCAGTGTACGAGCCAAGGTGTCCCATGCCGATTTACGAATACAAGTGCCAATCCTGTGCGCATCAGCTGGAATCGCTGCAGAAGATCAGTGATGCGCCGTTGGTCGATTGCCCGGCCTGCAAGGCTCCCGAATTGAAGAAGATGTTGTCGGCGCCGGGTTTCCGCCTGGGCGGCAGCGGTTGGTACGAGACCGACTTCAAGACCGGAGCGAAGAAGAACCTGGCCTCCGGCGATGCCTCAGCGGCCACCGCTAGCGGTGGTGGCGGCAGCTCCGCCAGCGAATGAGCGGTTCCCTAGAATTCAAGACTTTCGAGAAGCGAAACACACCATGATGCGCAGCCACTATTGCGGCCAGTTGAACGAGAGCCTGGACGGCCAGGTAGTCACTCTTTGCGGTTGGGTACACCGTCGCCGCGACCACGGCGGGGTGATCTTCCTCGACGTGCGCGATCGCGAGGGCCTGGCCCAGGTGGTGTTCGACCCGGATCGCGTCGAGACCTTCGCCAAGGCCGACCGCGTGCGCAGCGAGTACGTGGTGAAGATCACCGGCAAGGTGCGCCTGCGCCCTGAAGGTGCGCGCAACTCGAACATGGCTTCCGGCGCCATCGAAGTGCTGGGTCACGAGCTGGAAGTGCTGAACCAGGCCGAGACCCCGCCGTTCCCGCTGGACGAATACTCCGACGTGGGCGAGGAAACCCGCCTGCGCTATCGCTTCATCGACCTGCGTCGCCCGGAGATGGCCGCCAAGCTGAAGCTGCGCGCGCGCATCACCAGCAGCATCCGCCGCTACCTGGACGAGAACGGTTTCCTCGACGTGGAAACCCCGATCCTCGGCCGCCCGACTCCGGAAGGTGCGCGTGACTACCTGGTGCCGAGCCGCACCTACCCGGGTCACTTCTTCGCCCTGCCGCAGTCGCCCCAGCTGTTCAAGCAGCTGCTGATGGTGGCCGGCTTCGACCGCTACTACCAGATCGCCAAGTGCTTCCGCGACGAAGACCTGCGTGCCGACCGCCAGCCGGAATTCACCCAGATCGACATCGAGACCAGCTTCCTCGAAGAAAGCGACATCATCGAGATCACCGAGAAGATGGTGCGCCAGCTGTTCAAGGAAGTGCTGAACGTCGAGTTCGACGAATTCCCGCACATGCCGTTCGAAGAGGCCATGCGCCGCTACGGTTCGGACAAGCCTGACCTGCGTATCCCGCTGGAACTGGTCGACGTGGCCGATCAGCTGAAGGATGTCGAGTTCAAGGTGTTCTCCGGCCCGGCCAACGATCCGAAGGGCCGCGTTGCCGCCCTGCGCGTTCCCGGCGGTGCGAGCATGCCGCGCAAGCAGATCGACGACTACACCAAGTTCGTCGGCATCTACGGCGCCAAAGGCCTGGCCTACATCAAGGTCAACGAACGCGCCAAGGGCGTGGAAGGCCTGCAGTCGCCGATCGTGAAGAACATCGCCGAGCCGAACCTGAACGAGATCCTCGATCGCGTTGGCGCGGTCGATGGCGACATCGTGTTCTTCGGCGCCGACAAGGCCAAGATCGTCTGCGACGCCCTGGGCGCACTGCGCATCAAGGTCGGCCATGACCTCAACCTGCTCACCAAGGAGTGGGCGCCGATGTGGGTCGTGGACTTCCCGATGTTCGAAGAGAACGACGACGGCAGCCTGACCTCCCTGCACCACCCGTTCACCGCGCCCAAGTGCACCCCGGAAGAGCTGGAGGCCAACCCGGCCGGCAAGCTGTCCCGTGCCTACGACATGGTGCTCAATGGCACCGAGCTGGGCGGCGGTTCCATCCGTATCCATGACAAGTCCATGCAGCAGGCGGTGTTCCGCGTGCTCGGCATCGACGATGCGGAGCAGGAAGAGAAGTTCGGCTTCCTCCTCGACGCCCTCAAGTACGGCGCACCGCCGCACGGTGGCCTGGCCTTCGGCCTGGACCGCCTGGTGATGCTGATGACCGGCGCGGCCTCGATCCGCGAAGTCATCGCCTTCCCGAAAACCCAGAGCGCTGGCGACGTCATGACCCAGGCTCCGGGCACTGTGGATGCCAAGGCCCTGCGCGAGCTGAACATCCGCCTGCGCGAGCAGCAGAAGGCCGCCGAGTAAGTCGATCCAGATTGCCGCGGCGCCCGCAAGCCGGGCGTCGCGTGCGAAGCAAACAAGCGATACGGAGTGAGTTATGGCTGGTCATTCCAAATGGGCCAACATCAAGCACCGCAAGGAACGTCAGGACGCCAAGAAGGGCAAGATCTTCACCAAGCTCATCCGTGAGCTGACCGTCGCTGCCAAGCAGGGCGGGGGGATCCCGGCGGATAATCCGCGTCTGCGCCTGGCCGTGGACAAGGCGCTGACCGCCAACATGACCCGCGACACCATCGACCGCGCCATCCAGCGCGGCGTGGGCTCCAGCGAAGCCGACAACATGGCCGAGCTGACCTACGAAGGTTACGCGCCCAGCGGCGTGGCGATCATCGTCGAGGCCATGACCGACAACCGCAACCGCACCGCGGCCGAAGTGCGTCATGCCTTCAGCAAGTGCGGCGGCAACCTGGGTACCGATGGTTCGGTGGCCTACATGTTCGAGCGCAAGGGCCAGATCAGCTATGCGCCGGGCGTGAACGAAGAAGCCCTGATGGATGCCGCGCTGGAAGCCGGCGCCGACGACGTGGTGGTCAACGACGATGGTTCCATCGACGTGTTCACCACCTTCGCCGACTTCATCTCGGTCAACGAAGCGCTGACCGAAGCCGGTTTCAAGGGCGAGGACGCCGAGATCACCATGATCCCGTCGACTACTGCGGCCCTGGACCTGGACACCGCGCAGAAAGTCCTCAAGCTGATCGACATGCTCGAAGACCTGGACGACGTGCAGAACGTCTATTCCAACGCGGAAATCCCGGACGAGGTGATGGCCCAGCTGGGCTGATCCTCCACCGGCGCTGGTCTGAAGCCGGAAGTGGGAGTGGTCGTCAGTGGCGCCTCCCGCTTCCGGTTTTTGTTATCTGAAGTACAGGTTACGGACAAGGTTTGATCGGACGGACATGACCCTGATTCTCGGCATCGACCCAGGTTCACGGATTACCGGCTTCGGCGTGGTGCGCGACACCGGCCGTGGCTGTGAGTACGTGGCATCGGGCTGCATCCGTACCGGCAACGGCGAGCTGTTCGAGCGCCTGCAGATCGTCTTCCGTGGTGTGCGTGAGGTCATCCAGACCTACCAGCCGACCATGATGGGCATCGAGCAGGTGTTCATGGCGCGCAACGCCGACTCGGCGCTGAAGCTGGGACAGGCGCGCGGCGCGGCCATCGTCGCGGCGGCGGAAGAGGGGGTGCAGATCGCCGAGTACACGGCGAGCCAGGTCAAGCAGGCCATTGCCGGCACCGGCGGTGCGGACAAGCAGCAGGTGCAGATGATGGTGATGCATCTGCTCAAGCTGGTGCAGAAGCCGCAGATCGACGCCTCCGACGCCCTGGCCATCGCCCTGTGCCACGCCCATACCCGGCAGAGCCTGGTACCACACGGCCTGGTCGGTGCCCGCCGGCGTGGCGGCCGCCTGCGCCTGTGATATCCGGAAAAACATTGAGCAAGGACAAACACCCGTGATTGGACGCCTGCGTGGCACCCTGGCGGAGAAGCAACCGCCGCACCTGATCGTCGACGTGAATGGCGTGGGTTACGAGCTGGAAGTGCCGATGACCACCCTCTATCGCCTACCGAGCCTGGGCGAGCCGGTGACCCTGCACACCCACCTGGTGGTGCGCGAGGATGCCCACCTGCTATACGGCTTTGCCGAGAAGCGCGAGCGCGAGCTGTTCCGCGAGCTGATCCGTCTCAATGGCGTGGGCCCGAAGCTGGCGCTGGCGCTGATGTCGGGCCTGGAAGTCGATGAGCTGGTGCGTTGCGTGCAGGCGCAGGATACTTCCACCCTGGTGAAGATCCCCGGCGTGGGCAAGAAGACCGCCGAGCGCTTGTTGGTGGAGCTCAAGGATCGCTTCAAGGCGTGGGAGAATATTCCTTCCATCGCGCCGCTGGTGGTGGAACCCAGGCTGGTTGCCGCAGTCTCAAGCGCCGAGTCCGATGCAGTCAGCGCGCTGATCGCCCTGGGCTTCAAACCCCAGGAAGCGAGCCGCGCCGTGGCCGCCGTGCAGGAGGAAGGTTTGTCCAGCGAAGAACTCATCCGTCGTGCCCTCAAGGGCATGGTTTAGGTAGCCATCGATGATCGAAGCCGATCGCCTGATCTCCTCTGTAACCGGTCGCGACCGCGAAGAGCAGCTCGACCGCGCCATCCGCCCGCTGAAGCTGGCCGACTATGTCGGTCAGCCGGTGGTGCGTGAGCAGATGGAGCTGTTCATCCAGGCGGCCCGCGGGCGTCAGGAGGCGCTGGATCACACGCTGATCTTCGGCCCGCCCGGCCTGGGCAAGACCACCCTGGCGAACATCATTGCCCAGGAGATGGGGGTTTCGATCAAGAGCACGTCCGGCCCGGTGCTGGAGCGTCCTGGTGATCTGGCCGCATTGCTGACCAACCTCGAACCCAACGATGTGCTGTTCGTGGACGAGATCCACCGCCTCTCGCCCATCGTCGAAGAAGTGCTGTACCCGGCCATGGAAGACTTCCAGCTGGACATCATGATCGGCGAAGGCCCGGCTGCGCGCTCGATCAAGCTCGACCTGCCGCCCTTCACCCTGGTGGGGGCGACGACGCGCGCCGGCATGCTGACCAATCCGCTGCGTGATCGCTTCGGTATCGTGCAGCGTCTTGAGTTCTACGGTGTGGACGACCTGTCCAGCATCGTCGCCCGTTCGGCGGGCATCCTCGGTCTTGAGATCGAGCCGGCGGGCGCCTACGAGATCGCCCGGCGCGCCCGTGGTACGCCGCGGATCGCCAACCGACTGCTGCGCCGGGTGCGGGATTTCGCCGAGGTGCGTGGCACCGGGCACATCAGCAGCGACATCGCCGACAAGGCGCTGAACCTGCTGGACGTGGATGAAAGGGGCTTCGATCACCAGGATCGGCGCCTGCTGTTGACCATGATCGACAAGTTCGACGGTGGCCCGGTGGGCATCGACAACCTGGCGGCGGCCATCAGCGAAGAAAGACATACGATTGAAGACGTGCTGGAGCCCTATCTGATCCAGCAAGGCTATATCATGCGCACACCCCGGGGACGTGTAGTGACCCGGCATGCGTACCTGCATTTCGGCCTGAATGTGCCGAAGCGGATGGGGGAGGCGGCGACACCGGATCTGTTCGCCCCTGAAGATGGTAATTAATTGCATTTGTAGACGATTGCCGATTGGCAAAGTCTTTACTTGGTTCTAGAGTATGCGCGCGCAACACGGGGGTCAGCCGTTCCAGCAGCGGTATCGGGTCTATTACGAGGACACCGATGCCGGCGGCATCGTCTACTACGTCAACTACCTCAAGTTCATGGAGCGGGCTCGTACCGAGCGGCTGCGTGATCTGGGCTTCGCCCAGTCACAGCTGGCGGGGGAGAACCTGCTTTTCGTCGTTCATTCGGCCGAGGCGCGTTATCACGCACCGGCCCGCCTGGATGACGAGCTGCTGGTCAGTGTCGAGGTGGAGGAGTTGAACCGTGCGAGCCTGAAGTTTCGTCAACAGGTTCGACGGGCGTCGGATTCGACCTTGCTCTGCGAGGGGCGATTCCTGGTGGCGTGCGTGCGGGCGGACAACCTGAAACCCCGCGCTATCCCAGATGTGTTGCGTGCGGCATTTGCCGGCAGTCCGGACACCCTTTCAGCAGGAGATTAACGTGGAACCGAACGTCGTCGACCATACTTCCATGTGGAGCTTGATCAGTAACGCCAGCGTCGTGGTACAGCTGGTTATGCTGACCCTGGTGGCCGCATCGGTCACTTCCTGGATCATGATTTTCCAGCGCAGCAACATGATGCGCTCGGCGAAGAAGGCCCTGGAAACTTTCGAAGAGCGCTTCTGGTCGGGCATCGACCTGTCCAAGCTCTATCGTCAGGCGGGCAGCAACCCCGATCCGGATTCGGGGGTCGAGCAGATCTTCCGCGCCGGCTTCAAGGAATTCTCCCGTCTGCGTCAGCAGGCCGGTGTCGACCCGGATGCGGTGATGGAAGGCGTTTCCCGCGCCATGCGCGTCGCCATTTCCCGTGAGGAAGAGAAGCTGGAAACCAGCCTGCCGTTCCTCGCGACCGTAGGCTCGACCAGCCCGTACATCGGTCTGTTCGGCACCGTGTGGGGCATCATGAACTCCTTCCGTGGCCTGGCCACCGTGCAGCAGGCCACCCTCGCCACCGTGGCGCCGGGTATCGCCGAAGCACTGATCGCCACCGCCATCGGCCTGTTCGCGGCGATCCCGGCGGTCATCGCCTACAACCGTTTCGCCGCCCGCTCGGAAATGCTCATCGGTCGCTACTACACCTTCGCCGACGAGTTCCAGGCGATCCTGCACCGCAAAGTGCACACCAGCGACGATTGATCGACGACCAAGAGGTAAGCCGTCATGGCAAGAGTTCGTCACAAGCGCAAGCCGGTCGCGGAAATGAACGTGGTGCCCTACATCGACGTGATGTTGGTGCTGCTGGTCATTTTCATGGTGACCGCGCCCATGCTCAACCAGGGGGTCAAAGTCGACCTTCCCAAGGTTTCCAGCGAAGCGCTGCCGCAGGATAACGATTCCCGCGTGCTCACCATCTCCATCAAGGCCGACAAGACCTACTACTGGAACATGGGCTCCGAAGTGGACCCGGATCAGGGCAAGGCCAGCCAGACTGCCGTTGATCTCGATCAACTGGTGACCGCGGCTACCGCGATCATGGCGCAGAACAGCAGCCAGGGTAAGAAAGTCCAGGTCTTCGTCCGTGGAGACAAGGCAGTCGACTACGGTTCGGTCATGGCCGTCATGGGCGGCCTGCAGAAAGCCGGAGTCGGCAACGTCGGTCTGATTACCGAGGCACCAGGTAGTTGATGCACCAGCTCGAGCGCTCTCAATCGGAAGGCTACTTCTGGCCAACGGTCCTGGCCGTGGCCCTGCATGTCCTGATTTTCGCCATGCTGTTCGTCAGCTGGGCCAGCACGCCTGAACTGCCGCCTTCGCGGCCGATCGTCCAGGCTACCCTGTACCAGCTGAAGTCCAAGAGCCAGGCGACCCAGCAGACCAACCAGAAGATAGCCGGCGAGTCGAAGAAGACTTCGGCCAAGCAATACGAGCAGGAGCAGCTCGAGCAGAAGAAGGCTGAGCAGCAGGCTTTGGCTGCTGCGAAAGCCGAGGAACAAAAGAAGGCCGACGCAGCTCAAAAGGCTGCTGATGCCGCTGAAAAGGCCGCTGAAGCCAAGAAGGCCGACGAAGCCAAGAAGGCGGATGACGCCAAGAAAGCGGCCGATGCCGCTGCGGCCGCCAAGAAGGCTGCCGAGGCCAAGGCTGCCGAGCAGAAACAGCAGGCTGATATAGCCAAGAAGAAAGCCGAGGAAGAGGCCAAGAAAGAGGCCGCTGAAGAGGCGAAGAAGAAAGCTGCCGAGGAGGCCAAGAAGAAGGCCGCCGAGGACGCGAAGAAAAAAGCCGCCGCGGACGACGCCAAGAAGAAGGCGGCCGCGGTCGAGGCTGCGAAGAAGAAGGCTGCCGCTGCAGCCGCCGCAGCAGCCCGCAAGGCGACGGAAGACAAGAAGGCCCAGGCGCTGGCCGAGCTGCTGTCCAATGACACGCAACGGCAGCAGGCCCTGGCCGATGAGCAAGGTGACGAGGTGGCAGGCAACTTCGACGATCTGATCGTCAGCCTGGTCAGCCAGCAGTGGAGCCGTCCTCCTTCAGCTCGTAACGGAATGAGCGTAGAAGTGCTGATTCAGATGCTGCCGAGCGGAGCCATCACCGGTGTAAGCGTGACCCGCTCCAGTGGTGACAAACCGTTCGACGATTCGGCGGTGGCCGCGGTCAAAAACGTGGGCCGTGTTCCCGAACTGCAAAAACTGGATCGTGCCACTTTCGATAGCCTGTATCGTCAGCGCCGAATGGTCTTCAAACCGGAGGATTTAGATCTGTGAGTACCCTGATTCGCTTTGCGCTCTTCGCCCTGGCCCTGGTGGCCGGCGCAGCGCAGGCCGCCGACCCGCTGGTGATCTCCAGCGGTCGTGACTCGGCCGTCCCGATCGCCGTGGTTCCGTTCGGCTGGCAGGGTGGAAACGTCCTGCCCGAAGACATGTCGAACATCATCGGCAACGACCTGCGCAACTCCGGTTACTTCGAGCCGATCCCGCGCCAGAACATGATCAGCCAACCGGCCCAGGCCAGCGAAGTGATCTACCGCGACTGGCAGGCCCTCGGCGCGCAGTACGTCCTGGTCGGCAGCATCGTGCCCAACGGTGGTCGCCTGCAGATCCAGTACGCCCTGCTCAACGTGGCGACCCAGGAGCAGGTGCTGACCGGCAGCGTGGGCGGTACTACCGACCAGCTGCGCGACATGTCGCACTACATCGCCGATCAGTCGTTCGAGAAGCTCACCGGCATCAAGGGTGCGTTCTCCACCCGGCTGCTCTACGTGACTGCGGAACGCTTCTCGGTGGACAACACCCGCTACACCCTGCAGCGCTCCGACTATGACGGCGCGCGCCCGGTGACCCTGCTGCAGTCGCGCGAGCCGATCCTCTCGCCGCGCTTCTCGCCCGATGGCCGCCGCATTGCCTACGTATCGTTCGAGCAGAAGCGTCCGCGCATCTTCATGCAGTATGTCGACACCGGTCGCCGCGAGCAGATCTCCAACTTCGAAGGCCTGAACGGCGCCCCGGCCTTCTCGCCGGACGGCAACCGCCTGGCCTTCGTGCTGTCGCGTGATGGCAACCCGGAGATCTACGTGATGGACCTGGGCAGCCGCCAGCTGCGTCGCCTGACCAACAACTCGGCGATCGACACCGAACCCTTCTGGGGCGCGGACGGCTCGACCCTGTACTTCACCTCGGACCGTGGCGGCAAACCGCAGATCTACAAGATGAACGTGAACTCGGGCGCTACCGACCGTGTGACCTTCATCGGCAACTACAACGCCAACCCGAAACTTTCCGCGGATGAGAAGACCCTGGTCATGGTTCACCGCCAGGACGGTTTCACCAACTTCCAGATCGCGGCGCAGGACCTTCAGCGCGGTAATCTCCGGGTACTTTCCAACACCAACCTGGATGATTCGCCCACTGTTGCGCCAAATGGCACGATGCTAATATACGCCACCCGCCAGCAGGACCGGGGCGTGTTGATGCTCGTGAGCATCAACGGACGTGTTCGGTTACCGCTACCCACCGCTCAAGGCGACGTGCGAGAGCCTTCCTGGTCCCCTTACCTGAACTGACGGTTGCCAACTGTTCCAAACTTATACACTGGGGTTCATTAGGAGTTACATGATGGAAATGCTGAAATTCGGCAAGTTTGCCGTTATCGCCCTCGCCATGGCTGTTGCCGTCGGCTGTTCGTCCAAGAAAGGCGATGCTACTGGCGAAGGCGCCAATGGCGGCGTTGATCCGAACGCTGGCTACGGCGCCAACAGCGGTGCCGTTGACGGCTCCCTGAGCGACGAAGCCGCTCTGCGCGCTATCACCACCTTCTACTTCGAGTACGACAGCTCCGACCTGAAGCCGGAAGCCATGCGTGCCCTGGACGTACACGCCAAGGACCTGAAAGGTTCCGGCCAGCGCGTAGTCCTGGAAGGTCACACTGACGAGCGCGGCACCCGCGAGTACAACATGGCTCTGGGCGAGCGTCGTGCCAAGGCCGTTCAACGCTACCTGGTTCTGCAGGGCGTTTCCCCGGCTCAGCTGGAACTGGTTTCCTACGGCAAAGAGCGTCCGGTTGCCACTGGCCACGACGAGCAGTCCTGGGCCCAGAACCGTCGCGTTGAGCTGAAGAAGTAAGAGATGCCGATGCGCCTGCGTTTTCTGACCTTGATCGCATGCGGACTGCCGCTCATGGCGGCAGCCGCGGTTCCGGTACAGGACGGTAATGGTGGCTATGCCAGCACTCCGCCCTCGGGTTATGGCACCGCAGGCGCTGATGGCGCCTACGCCGGAGGCGGGATGACAACTCCCGTCTCCGGTCAGGCACAGCTGTTCATGCAGCTGCAGCAGATGCAGGACGAGATGTCCCGTCTGCGCGGCATGCTCGAAGAGCAGCAGAACCAGATCCAGCAGATGAAGCAGGAAAACCAGGAACGCTTCCAGGACATCGACAGCCGCCTTTCCAGCGGTGCAGGTGCAGGAGCGGCCGGTGCTGCTGTTCAACCCAATTCCCCCGCTGCCGGCGCCAGTGCCGGAGCTGCCGCAGGAGCAGGCGCTGCCGCCGCCCAGCAACAGCAGCCCGCCGCCAGCAGCGAGCCGGGTGACCCGGCAAAAGAGAAGCTGTACTACGAAGCTGCCTTCGACCTGATCAAGGCCAAGGACTTCGACAAGGCCAGCCAGGCCTTCGGCGGTTTCCTGCGCAAGTACCCCAACAGCCAGTACTCGGGCAACGCGCAGTACTGGCTCGGTGAAGTGAACCTCGCCAAGGGCGACCTGCAGGGCGCCGGTCAGGCATTTGCCCGCGTCAGCCAGGCCTACCCGAACAGCGCCAAGGTACCGGACTCGCTGTACAAGCTCGCCGACGTCGAGCGCCGCCTGGGCAACAACGACAAGGCCCGTGGCATCCTGCAGCAGGTCGTCGCCCAGTACCCGGGCACTTCCGCTGCCCAGCTGTCCCAGCGTGACCTGAAGAACCTCAAGTAAGGCAGCGCTTCGCAGCATCCCGAAAACCCGCGCCTGGCGCGGGTTTTTTCGTTAGAATTGCCGCCCCTCGGAAGGTACCAGTGGTTTCAGCTCGGCTGATGTCTGCTGCGCTCCGGGGCATTCCGGGTGCGCTTCGAGCGTGCCCACGACTCCAACGCAACGGAGGCGGATGGCCTGTGTAGCCGTCACGCCCGTGGCTGATATGCAACAGACCCTGCGCATTACCGAGATTTTCTTCTCGTTGCAGGGGGAAACGCGCACCGCCGGCTTGCCGACCGTGTTCGTACGCCTGACCGGCTGCCCCCTGCGCTGCAACTACTGCGATACCGCCTATGCCTTCAGTGGCGGCGAAATCCAGACCCTCGACGCCATCCTCGATCAGATTGCCCAGTATCGGCCGCGCTACGTCTGCGTGACCGGTGGCGAGCCGCTGGCCCAGCCCAACTGCATCCCGCTGCTGCAGCGTCTTTGCGATGCCGGCTACGACGTTTCGCTGGAAACCAGCGGCGCACTGGATATCTCCGCTACCGACCGCCGTGTCAGCCGCATTCTCGATCTGAAGACCCCGGGCTCCGGGGAGGTCGCGCGCAATCGCTACGACAATATCGGTGAGCTGACGGCCAATGATCAGGTGAAGTTCGTCATCTGCTCTCGCGAAGACTATGACTGGGCGGTCTCCAAGCTGATCGAGTATCGCCTGGAGCAGCGCGCGGGCGAGGTGCTGTTCTCGCCCAGCCATCGCGAGGTGGATGCGCGCGCGCTGGCCGACTGGATCGTCAGCGACAACCTGCCGGTGCGTCTGCAACTGCAGCTGCACAAGATTCTCTGGAATGACGAGCCGGGCCATTGAGCGCGGAGGAGACCCTGTTTATGTCCGTCAACAAGACTGTGAATGACAAGAAGGCCGTGATCCTGCTCTCCGGCGGCCTGGATTCCGCGACCGTGGTCGCCATGGCCAAGACTGAAGGTTATGACTGCTACACCATGAGCTTCGACTATGGCCAGCGTCACCGTGCTGAACTGCAGGCGGCCGAACGTGTGGCACGTCAGCAGGGCGTGATCGAGCACAAGGTGATCGGGCTGAATTTGAACGGCATCGGCGGCTCGGCACTGACCGACAGCAGCATCGACGTGCCCGAGGCGCCCAGCGATGGCATCCCGGTGACCTACGTGCCGGCGCGCAATACTGTGTTCCTGTCCCTTGCCCTGGGCTGGGCGGAGGTGCTGGGCGCGCGGGACATCTTCATCGGCGTCAACGCCGTGGACTACTCCGGCTACCCGGATTGTCGTCCCGAGTTCGTCGAGGCTTTCGAGCGCATGGCCAACCTTGCGACCAAGGCGGGCGTGGAGGGCGAGGGCTTTCGCATCCAGGCGCCGCTGCAGTTCCTTTCCAAGGCGCAGATCATCGAGGCGGGCATCGCCCAGGGTGTGGACTACAGCCTCACCGTTTCCTGCTACCAGGCCGATGATGACGGGCGTGCGTGCGGTAAATGCGACAGCTGCCGGCTGCGTTCCGAGGGCTTTTCGGCCGCCGGAATTCCTGACCCGACGCGATATTTTTGAAAAAAGTTTTCGAGGGGTGTTGTTTTTGCGTTAGAAATCAGTATTATACGCCCCACGTTGGGTCGTTAGCTCAGTCGGTAGAGCAGTTGGCTTTTAACCAATTGGTCGTAGGTTCGAATCCCACACGACCCACCAACATGTAAGACAAAAGCCCCGTGATCGAAAGGTCACGGGGCTTTTGCCATGTGCCGGAAAAAGTCCGCCGTACGGCTGCTGACGCCGCATCGTCTGAAGGATTGGGGTGGTAATATCGCCGGCATAATCAGACCGTGCCTGTTGAGGTTTCCACACGATGTCCCAGATTTCCGAACGCCTGCTGGTCCAGGCCCATCTGGCGGCGAAGCAGCCGCGGGTGCTGAGCGCGCAGGAAGAGGCCGACTATCGTGCGGCCATTGCCGCCGAGCTGAAGGCGCAGAACGCCGTGCTCGTCGCGCACTACTACTGTGACCCGGTGATCCAGGCGCTGGCCGAGGAAACCGGTGGCTGCGTTTCCGACTCGCTGGAGATGGCCCGCTTCGGCAACCAGCATTCGGCGCAGACCGTGGTGGTGGCCGGTGTCCGCTTCATGGGCGAGACCGCAAAGATCCTCAATCCGGAAAAGCGCGTGCTGATGCCGACCCTGGAGGCGACCTGCTCGCTGGACCTGGGCTGCCCGGTGGAAGAGTTCTCCGCCTTCTGCGACAAGCATCCCGAGCGCACCGTGGTGGTCTACGCGAACACTTCGGCGGCGGTGAAGGCGCGTGCCGACTGGGTGGTGACCTCCAGCTGCGCGGTGGAAATCGTCGAACACCTGATGGACAACGGTGAGCCGATTCTCTGGGCGCCGGACCAGCACCTGGGCCGCTACATCCAGCGCGAGACCGGTGCCGACATGCTGCTCTGGGACGGCGCCTGCATCGTCCATGAGGAGTTCAAGGCCAAGCAGCTGGAAGACCTCAAGGCGCTCTACCCGGACGCCGCTATCCTGGTGCACCCGGAGTCGCCGGAAGCGGTGGTGGACCTGGCCGACGCCGTTGGTTCCACCAGCCAACTGATCAAGGCCGCGCAGACGATGCCGAACAAGCGCTTCATCGTCGCCACCGACCGCGGCATCTTCTACAAGATGCAGCAGCTGTGCCCGGACAAGGAATTCATCGAGGCGCCCACCGCCGGCAACGGCGCGGCCTGCCGCAGTTGCGCGCATTGCCCGTGGATGGCCATGAACACCCTGGAACGCACCCTGGCGTGCCTGAAGGAAGGCTCGGGCGAAATTTTCGTCGACCCGGCACTTATCCCCAAGGCAATCAAGCCGCTCAAGCGCATGCTTGACTTCACCCAGGCGGCGAAGCTGAAGCTGGCGGGCAATGCCTGACAGACAGGCTGAATGAAAAAGCCCGGCAAATGCCGGGCTTTTTCATGGGAGGCGGAAAGGCTCAGCGACCCATCATTTCCTTCAGGATGCGCTCCTGGTCGCGGAACTCCTGCTGGCGGGCGTCCAGGCGCGCGGCCAGGGTGAAGTTGCCGCCGGCGCGGCGCTTGGCGAAGTCCAGCTGCTCGATGGCGTGCTTGTAGTCGCCGGTGAGGGCGTCGTACTCCGCGCGGGACTGGTAGACGCCGATGGCGTTGCCGCTGAGGGTGCAGGCATCGGCCAGGCGGTTCCACACGTCCGGGTCCAGCGGGCGGCGCTGGGACAGCTTGAACAGCGTCTTCTCGGCGTCGGCGGCGCGGTTGGTCTTCATCATCAGGTCGGCCTGCGCCTGGATCAGCGGGTAGCTGTCCGGGTACTGGCCGAGCATCTTCTGCACTCGCGCCTGGGCGTCGGGGAGCTTGTTGGCTGTGATATCCAGGTCGACCATCGCCAGGTTGTAGCTGATGTCGTTGGGCGCCTTGGCGAGCAGCTGCTGGAGGTTGCTGCGGGCCTCGTTGAGCTGGCCGATCTTGGTCTGCGAGAGCACCAGGCCGTAGCGCGCGGCGTCGTTCTTCGGGTCTTCGTCGAGCTGCGCGCGGAACTGCTTGCTGGCCATGCCCGGGGTGTCTTCGAACATCTGCTGGACGCGGGCGCGCATCAGTTCGTAGCGCAGCGAGTCTTCCTTGCCGCCCTGCGGATACTGCTCCGCGCGGTTGCGGGTGTCGGCGATACGCGATTCGGTGACCGGGTGGGTCAGCAGGAATTCCGGCGGCTTGCCTTCGTAGCGGTACTGGCGGGCCAGACGCTCGAACATGTTGGGCATGGAGCGCGGGTCGTAGCCGGCGCGAACCATGGTGGCGACGCCGACGCGGTCGGCTTCCTGCTCGTTCTGCCGGGAGAAGCGCAGCTGGTTCTGGATCGCTGCGGCCTGGGTGCCGGCAATCGCGGCGATACCGGCGTCACCGGCACCAGCAGCAGCGGCGACGATGCCGGCGAGCATGGCGGCCATCACCGGCAGCTGCATGCGCTGCTGCGCCTCGATGCCGCGGGCGAAGTGGCGTTGGCTCAGGTGGCCCAGTTCGTGTGCCAGTACGGCGATGTATTCGCCTTCGGTCTGCGCATAGATGAACAGGCCGCCGTTGACGCCGACCACGCCGCCGGGGGCGGCGAAGGCGTTGATCTGCTTGTCGCGGATCAGGATGAAGGCCAGGCGGTGGTCCTGCAGTTCGCTGGACTCGGCCAGGCGATAGACGCTGGACTCGACGTAGTCCTTGAGCTGCGGATCGTTGAGCGTGTCGACCTGGTTGCGCAGCATGCTCAGCCAGGCGCGGCCGAGCTGGAACTCCTGCTCCGGCGAGACAATGGACGAGCTCGCATCGCCCAGGGACGGCAAGTCGTCCGCCAGGGCCGGAGCGGCGAGGGCGACAGCGAGCGACAGCAGGGCGGGGCGGAGTACTTTCATGTACAGGAGGCTCGTTCCGAGAAAGGCTCTACTTTAGCCGCACGTAATTGCCTATGCCTAGTTTGTGGGGAGGAAGTGCGGCGCAATTCGAATCGGATCTTTTCCGATTCGAAGTCCTTTTATGCCCGAAAGCTGACGGCTCGATTAATGAACCCGGTCCCGTGCGGGCCTGGTTACTTTTCCAGCGCTTTCGGTATTCTTGTGCGCCCTTCCCGGAGTTCGTTTCGATGTCCGATTCCACGCCGTCCGTCCCCGCTTGTGACGCGGAGCTGGACGCCAGCGGTCTCAATTGTCCGCTGCCGCTGCTCAAGGCCAAGCTCGAGCTCAATCGCCTGCCCAGCGGTGCGGTGCTCAAGGTGGTCGCCACCGACGCCGGCTCCCAGCGGGACTTCCGCGTTTTCGCCGATCTCGCCGGGCACTCGCTGCTGCATGAAGAGGTCGAAGGCGGCGTCTATCGCTACTGGCTGCGCAAGAAGTAGCCCCTGATTCCGGGCGACCGCGACGTCGCCCCTTTCGTTTCGCAGGTTCATTGATGCTCAAGGTTTTGCAGGACTGGATGCAGCGCTACTTCTCCGACGAGGAGGCAATAGTGCTGGCGGTCATTCTCGGGCTGGGATTCACCGTCATCCTGGCCTTCGGCGGGATGCTCGCGCCGGTGCTGGCGGCGATGGTCATCGCCTTTCTGATCCAGGGCATGGTCGGTGTGCTGGAACGCCTGCGCGTGCCGCACCTGTTCTCGGTGTGGCTGGTGTATTCGCTGTTCCTTGGCCTGCTTGCGGTGTTCCTGCTGGTGCTGGTGCCGCTGTTGTGGAAGCAGCTGTTCACCCTGTTCAACGAGCTGCCCGGCATGCTTGGCGAGTGGCAGGCGACGCTGCTGATGCTGCCCGAGCGCTACCCGGACATGGTCACCGAGGAGCAGGTGCTGCACACCGTCGAGGCGGCGCGCAGCGAGCTTGGCCAGCTCGGCCAGTGGGCGCTGACCTTCTCTCTGTCGGGTCTGCCGGTGGTGGTCAACATCATGATCTACCTGGTGCTGGTGCCGATCCTGGTGTTCTTCTTCCTCAAGGACCGCCGCCGTTTCTACCACTGGTTCCGCCGCTACTTGCCGCGCGAGCGCGGGCTGATGAAGCAGGTGTGGAACGAGATGAACCAGCAGATCGCCAACTACATCCGCGGCAAGGTCATCGAGATCTTCATTACCGGCGTAACGACCTACATCGCCTTCGCGGTGCTGGGGCTGAACTACGCCGCGCTGCTGGCGCTGCTGGTCGGCCTGTCGGTGGTGGTGCCCTACATCGGCGCGGTGGTGGTCACGGTGCCGGTGGCGATGATCGCGCTGTTCCAGTGGGGCTGGAGCGACCAGTTCATCTACCTGATGGCTGCCCATGCGATCATCCAGGCGCTGGATGGCAACGTGCTGGTGCCGCTGCTGTTCTCCGAAGCAGTGAACCTGCACCCGGTGGCGATCATCTGCGCGGTGCTGCTGTTCGGCGGGCTGTGGGGCTTCTGGGGGGTGTTCTTCGCCATCCCGCTGGCAACCCTGGTGAAGGCCGTGCTGGATGCCTGGCCGCGGCAGTCGTCGGTGGAGCCGCAAGTCAGTCCGATGATGTAAAAGAAAAAGGCCGCTGATCAGCGGCCTTTTTCATGGGGCTGACTCAGCGGCTCACTTGTTCAGCTCTTGAGCTGCAGCCAATACGGCATCCACATGACCGGGCACCTTCACCCCACGCCATTCCTGGCGCAGTACGCCCTTGGCGTCGATCAGGAAGGTGCTGCGGTCCACGCCCATGTATTCCTTGCCGTAGAGCTTCTTTAGCTTGATCACGTCGAACAGCTGGCAGACGGCTTCGTCCTTGTCGCTGATCAGTTCGAAGGGGAAGCACTGCTTGGCCTTGAAGTTCTCGTGGGACTTGATGCCGTCGCGGGACACGCCGAACACCAGGGTGTTGGCCTTGGCGAAGTCCTCGATCCTGTCGCGGAAGCCCTGGCCTTCGGTGGTGCAGCCGGGGGTGCTGTCCTTGGGATAGAAGTACAGGACGACCTGCTTGCCCTTGAGCTCGGACAGGCGGAATTCGACGCCGCTGGTGGCCGGTGCCTGGAAATCGGCGACGGGTTTGTTCAGTTCGACTGCCATGGGGATTTTCTCCTTGTGCGCATCCTTACGGATGCTGCGGACGCCAGGGTTCGATCAGCGCGTCCAGATTCAGTGCGTCGGCGAAGTCGAGGAACTGATCGCGCAGCCAGCTGATCTGGGTGCCGGCCGGCAGGGTCACGGTGAGCGTGGCGTTGAGCATGCTGGTGTTGGTGTGCGGCGCCTGGTAGGTGTCGCAGGTGAGGTTCTCCAGCTCGATGTTGTGGTCGATGAAGAACTGGCACAGCTCGTTGAGGATGTCCGGCCGATAGACGGCGCTGACGTAAGCCACGTAGGGCAGGGCCTGGGCGCGGGTGACGTGGACATTGCTGCGGGTGACGCTGAGCGTGAAGCCGTGGCGCTTGGCCAGCGGCGTCAGGCCGCCTTCGAGGCGGGCCAGGGCATCCCAGCTGCCGGAGACCTGCAGGATCAGTGCGCTGAACTCGCCGTGGCGGGTCAGGCGGCTGCTCACCACCGAGCAACGGTTGTCGATGCAGGTGCGGCACAGCACGCTGGTCAGCTCCATCGGGTTCGGGCCCAGAGCGCTGATCAGGAGGAATTGTTCGCGAGGGTGAGTGGTGGACATGCAGCTTTCCTGGGAGGGGCGGCCAAGCGGGCCGCTCGACAAAGGGGAAAGGGTAGCGAAAAGCGCCGATGAGGGGAATGTCTGGCCGCTCGCGGGTCGATGCGTCACCTTGTGCGTGGCCGGTGGCGACAGTACCATTACGGCTTTCTTTTTCCGGCAGGAGCGGTTGCATGATTGCGGGCAGTATGGTGGCGCTGGTCACCCCCTTCGATGCTCAGGGTCGACTGGATTGGGACAGCCTCGCCAAGCTGGTGGACTTCCACCTGCAGGAAGGCACCAACGCCATCGTAGCGGTCGGCACCACAGGTGAATCGGCCACTCTGGACGTGAACGAACACCTGGAAGTGATCCGTCGCGTGGTCGACCAGGTCAAAGGCCGCATCCCGGTCATCGCCGGTACCGGCGCCAACTCCACCCGCGAAGCGGTCGAGCTGACCGAGGCTGCCAAGTCCGGCGGCGCGGACGCGTGCCTGCTGGTGACCCCGTACTACAACAAGCCGACCCAGGAAGGCCTGTACCAGCACTTCCGCCATATCGCCGAAGCCGTGGCCATCCCGCAGATCCTCTACAACGTGCCGGGCCGTACCGCCTGCGACATGCTGCCGGAGACCGTCGAGCGCCTGTCCAAGGTGCCGAACATCGTCGGCATCAAGGAAGCCACCGGCGACCTGCAGCGCGGCAAGGAAGTACTCGACCGCGTCGGCAAGGACTTCCTCGTCTACTCCGGTGACGACGCCACCGCCGTCGAGCTGATGCTGATGGGCGGCAAGGGCAACATCTCGGTGACCGCCAACGTCGCCCCGCGCGCCATGAGCGACCTCTGCGCCGCCGCCATGCGTGGCGATGCCGCTGCCGCTCGCGCGATCAACGATCGCCTGATGCCGCTGCACAAGACCCTGTTCATCGAATCCAACCCCATCCCGGTCAAGTTCGCCCTCCATGAAATGGGGCTGATTCCCGAAGGCATTCGTCTGCCCCTGACCTGGCTCAGCCCGCGTTGCCACGAACCGCTGCGTCAGGCCATGCGCCAGACCGGCATCCTGGCTTAAGGAACCCCTCGCATGAAGCGACTGGCAGGACTGACTGCGCTCGCCCTGGTTATCGGCAACACCTCCGGCTGCGGCTGGCTGTGGGGCCCGGAAGGCTATTTCCGTGACCGTGGTGATGATTATCTGAACGCCCGCGAAACCGCACCGATGAAGGTGCCCGAAGGTCTGCAGAGCAAGCCGCTCGATCCGCTGCTGCCGATCCCGATGAACGTCGCCACCAGCACCGAAAAGGAAGGCGAGTTCGAGGTACCGCGCCCGCAACCCCTGACCGGCGCCGGCGAAGTCAGCGACTTCAGTCTGCAGAAGAGCGGCGACAGCCGTTGGCTGGTCGCCCAGCGTCCGCCGGCGGAAGTCTGGCCGGTCGCCCACCAGTTCTTCCAGGACAACGGCTTCTCGATCACCAACGAGCGTCCGCAGACTGGCGAATTCAGCACCAACTGGCAGCCGCTGTCGCAGCTCTCCGCGCCCCTGGCGCGTCGTCTGAGCAGCCGAGTATCGGGCGTCGAGCCTGACAGCGAAGCGCGCGTTCGCGTGCGCATCGAGCCGGGCGTGCAGACCAACACCAGTGAAGTCTACGTGCTGAGCGAAACCCGCCCGGCCGGCAGCACTGCCAGCGCCGACTGGCCGACCAAGCCGGTCGTGCCGAGCCTGGACGCCGCGCTGCTCGACGAGATGCTCGCGAACATGGCCACCAGCGCCGAGAAGGGCGGTTCGGTGTCCCTGCTCGCCGCCCACTCCGACTACGACACCCCCGGTGCCGTACAGCTGAACAAGGACGGCAGCGGCAACCCGGTACTCACCGTGGATTCCGACTTCGACCGCGCCTGGGTCAGCGTCGGCCGTGCCCTGGACCGTGCCGACATCCGCGTCGACGACCTCAACCGCAGCCTGGGCGTGTACTACGTCAACATCGCCGAAGGCGCGAAGAAAAAGGACGAAGACAAGCCGGGCTTCTTCAGCCGCCTGTTCGGCGGTGGCGAGAAGACCAAGGAAGAAGAGGACGCCAAGGCCCAGCGCTACCAGGTTCGCCTGACCAGCGTGAGCAACACCGTCCAGATCACCGTCGACAAAGACATCAACACCTCCGCGCCGGCCGACGTCGCGCAGAGCGTGCTGGAAAAACTCCAGGAGAGTATGCGGAATGCACTTCGCGGTCCTGGGGAGCGGAAGCCGGGGCAATTCGGCCTTGGTGAGCAGTTCTGACACCCGGATACTGATCGATTGCGGCTTTCCGCTGCGTGAAACCATCCGCCGTCTGGCGCGCCTGGGCGTGGAGCCCGGGCAGCTGGACGCGGTACTGGTCACGCACGAGCACTCCGATCACATCAACGGCGTTGAACTGCTTGCCCGTCACCATCGGATACCCGTGTACCTCAGCGCCGGCACCCTGCAGGGAATGCGCAAGCCGGTGACTCCGGCGGGGCTGCTCAAATGCGGCGACCGCCTGGAACTGAAAGACCTGGAAGTCACTGCGGTGAGCGTCTCCCACGATGCGCGGGAACCCCTGCAGTACGTGTTTTCCGATGGCCGGAAGCGCTTTGGCCAGCTCACCGATCTGGGGGCCGCCACGGCGCAGGTGCTGGAATGCTATCGTGGCCTCGACGCTCTGATCGTCGAGGCGAATCACGATACCGACATGCTGGCCCGCGGTCCGTATCCCTACCCACTCAAGGTTCGCGTAGGCGGCCAGTGGGGACATTTGAACAACCGGCAGGCCGCCGAACTGGTGGCCCAGCTGGGCTGGGAACGCCTGCAGCACCTGGTGCTGGCGCATCTCAGCGAAAAGAACAACTCGCCGCAGCTGGCCCGGCAAAGCTTCGTCGACACCCTCGGGTGCGACCCGGACTGGCTGCAGGTAGCCGATCAGCATTCTGGACTCGACTGGCGCACCATCGCCTGAGCCCACCCCCTAAGCAAGCGGAGCCCATCATGGAAAAACGCGAAGAACTCTATCGCGGCAAGGCCAAGTCGGTTTACACCACCGATGACGCCGACCGCCTCGTCCTGCTGTTCCGCAACGACACCTCGGCGTTCGACGGCAAGCGCATCGAGCAGCTCGATCGCAAGGGCATGGTGAACAACAAGTTCAACGCCTTCATCATGCAGAAGCTCGAAGCCGCCGGCATCCCCACCCAGTTCGACGCCCTGCTGTCGGACAACGAAGTGCTGGTCAAGAAGCTCGCCATGATCCCGGTCGAGTGCGTCGTGCGTAACTACGCCGCCGGCAGCCTGGTACGCCGCCTGGGCGTGGAAGAGGGCCTGCAGCTCACTCCGCCGACCTTCGAACTGTTCCTGAAGAACGACGCCCTGGGCGACCCGTTCATCAACGAATCCCACGTCCAGGCCTTCGGCTGGGCGACTCTGGAGCAACTGGCCGAAATGAAGGCCTACTCCTTCAAGGTCAACGAAGTGCTGAACAAGCTGTTCGACGACGCCGGCCTGCTGCTGGTGGACTTCAAGCTCGAGTTCGGCGTGTTCCACGGCAAGATCGTTCTCGGCGACGAATTCAGCCCGGACGGCTGCCGCCTGTGGGACAAAGAGACTCGCAAGAAGATGGACAAGGACCGCTTCCGCCAGGGCCTGGGCGACGTCATCGAAGCCTACGAAGAAGTGGCCCACCGCCTTGGCGTGCCGCTCTGATCCGACCAGTGCACGCAAGCGCCTGATACCACGCGAAAAAATCCGAAAACAAAGCTTCGCGTTCGGACTTCAAGCTGGTATCATGCGCGCCGCACGGAGAGATGCCGGAGTGGCCGAACGGGACGGATTCGAAATCCGTTGAACTGGCAACAGTTCCTAGGGTTCAAATCCCTATCTCTCCGCCATTACATATGGCCGAAGCCCCTGAAATTCCTAGAGTTTCAGGGGCTTTGTCTTTTCTGCGTGCTGAAAATCCCCGTCCTGCGCTACGTCACCCGCAATATCCATCCAATTTTGCCTGATTTCCCTGCGTGGGACTCCCGTTGTGTGTCTGCTGTTAGAGCGAGCACGGCGCGTCGATGATGTTCTCCTTGCTCCAGCTTTCTACCAAGCGATTTGCCGCTCCTGCGGGGGCTTCTGGCTATGAAGTCTGGCGCCGGTTTGTCGTGTCTTGGCGTTTTCATAAGAGGTATGGGGGCAGTAGTGACAGCTTGCGCTGTCCGGTCAGTGCCTTGTCACTGTCTCGTTATCCGGAAGAGGCGCAGACATTGCCTGTAGGAGAGAGTAGTAGGCCGAAGAATCCCGCTAATGTTGAGGACGTGCCTATGATGGAGAGAGCGCCGTACGCGGTGACGAATGGGCGAGCATGAGGGGTTGGCGGGCAGAAGAATAGCACGACAGATTCTTCGTCGATGCCTCCATCTTGTGGTAAAACGTGCGGTGGCTGCCGGGCCCAAGGAAAGGCTGCCTCTGCAGTTATTAGAATCTATCGTGCTAGGAGATATGTATGTCGTTTGACACCTTTGAGGAGGCGCTGCAGAAGATCTCTGCATTGCAGCATGAGCCTGGCCAAAGCTTGAACTGGAAATCCGTTGCTAATCATACTGCTTGGTTTGATAGGCCGGATGCGCTTCAGCATGTAGCAGACAAGGAAAAGAGTGGCGAAGTCTCCTATGAAGATGCCAGGGCCCTGGAGAAGTGGGTTTCCGACGGGTATATCGTCATAGAAGGTGCCGTTCCAGACGTGGATGTTGATGAGGTGAATAGCTTTATCGACAACCTGCTGATCACCGATGTTGCAAACGAGAATATCACTCTTCTTGGTTATACTCTTGACAAGGAGAAAGGCGGTGCTGCTGTTCCGCATAGGGATTTGGTCGCATTGTCGCCTGAGCAGCGCCAGGAAAATGCACGACTCTCTCCATGGCGAATCCACGAACTGTGGACTCAATGTGACGCCGCGAGTCGCATCTATAAGAATGAGCGCCTGAATAATATGGCTTCGCTCATTTTTGATAGAGCTTCTTATCCTCGCTCTACCATTAATTTCTATCTTGGAAGCCAGCAGGAACTGCATCAAGATATGGCTGTTTTCCATGTTTATCCGGGAAACTATCTGATCGGTGCCTGGGTGGCGCTCGAGGATATTTCAGCTGAGAGTGGGCCTTTGAGGTTTGCTCCGGGAACGCATACATCTGTGCAATATCCTGGCTTTGAAAATCACCCGCAAGCCAATCTTCGTACTTGCAATCTCGATGAGTATTCAGGTTATTACAAATTTACCAATGATGAGGCGGGTAAGGCCGGGGTAAAACAGTTCATTGCCAAGAAAGGGGATGTACTGCTTTGGCACGGAATGCTGGTGCACGGTGGGAGCCCTGTGATCAACCCTGAGCTGACGCGCAAGTCGATGGTGATTCACTATCTGGTAGACGGCGTTGATCAGACTGACAAGATAGCCGGCCCGTTTAACTGGGGCTGAAATCGAACTGCCTGCGTAGTTCTTCCGCTTACTAAAGCGTAGAGACGAAAGTGCGGGACTTCTTGCAGACACTGCAGGAAAGTCCCGCAGCTGGTATCAATCGGTTGGTCACTTAGCTTGCAAATAATCCAGTAGCCCTGCGTTGCCTGATCGAGTCTGTACACTGCCGCCGGATTCGCAGGGGGCGAGCAGGCCGTTATGTCTGCTTTCTCGAATTTGATTCTATCGCAGCAAAAGTGGGTGCCGTGCGAAAAGGCATATCCCTTCCGGTGGGGCTCAATCGGCTGTGTATTTTTATTCCAGATATCCCAAGGCCTGTTTGCTCTTTTGGGGTGATAGATTGTCGAGAGGCCGGTATTGAGCGCACGCTCCCTGTCGTTGATGGAGCTTGTTCGTTGGCGTCCAGCCCCTCTGCACTCCAAAGTTTCTTCCAGCGCCCCTCACCCGCAATACCCATCCATCTTCGCCTGATTCCCCTGCGTGGGATTGGCCTGGTACTGCTGTCGCCAGAACTGGCACGGCGCGCTGTTGAAGCGCTTTTCCTGCTCCGCTTTCTCGATCTGACGATTCTGCTGCTCCTGCGTGGCCTGCTGGCGCTGGAGGTATTGCTGGAACATTTCTTCGTTGCTTCGGGGCGGCGGGGGAGGGGCAGGAGTTGTCGTAGGCGCTGAAGATAGGCGCGCGGATAGCGCGGATGGCATATCAGGCCATACCAGCCAGGCGGTAGCGGCGACGGCCAGGCTGCCGAGCCAGATGCCGGCGGCGATGGCGAAGGTGAGTTTCCAGAAGCTGATGGGTTGGGACATGGGCGCAGGCTTTGGTTGGCTGAGCCCCACTGATAACCCATCGGCCTGTCGAGGGAAAGGGGCAGGCCCGCGACGCCGGGCTGGCGTCGCGGGCAAAGGCTTACTTCGGTGCGGCAGCCGACTCGTAGGCTTCGAGGGCGCGCAGGGAGTAGATATAGGCGGCGCCGGCATTCAGGGAGATGGCGGTGGCCAGGGTCTGGGCGATCTCGGCTTCGGTGGCACCGGCCTTGCGTGCGGCTTCGGCGTGGACGCCGATGCAGCCGTCGCAGCGGGTAGTGATGGCCACAGCGATGGCGATCAGCTCGCGGGTCTTGGCGTCCAGGGCGTCGCCGTCAGCGGCGGCAGCTTCCAGGGCCTGGTAGGCGGCGATCATCTTCGGGTGTTTCTTGCCCAGGGCGCCGAAGGCTTTTTTCACGGCGGGGACGTATTCGGACCAGTTGAACAGCATGATGCTTCTCCTTGAGGCCGGGAGGGGTTGGGTGTGGCCTTGAAGCTTAGTCTGCGTCAGCCGGTGCGCCGGGTATTGTCTGTTCCGCTCAGCTTTTTCATCGATGCGCTCGAATGCGCGAGTGTCGGTGCTCAATAGACTTCGAGGATTTCGTAGCGCTGGCGGGCGCTGCCGCTGCCCACTTCGACTTCGTCGCCGGGCTGGCGCTGCAGCAGGGCACTGCCCAGTGGGGCGCGAGTGGTGATGACGAGGATCTCGATCTCGTCGTACTGCACCTTGAGGCCGGCGCCGTCGGGGCCGAGGAAGACCCAGCGCTGCTGGTCCTGCCCGTTGACCAGTTGCACAAGGGCGCTGGTCTGGATGCCTTGTTCCTCGTCGAAGTCGCGCAATTGCAGGTTCTCGAACAGCGACAGCGCCTGGCGGATTTCCTCTACGCGGCGCGACTGGCCGGCGGCGAGGTAGGCCGCTTCCAGGCCGAGGGTGTCGTACTTGTTCTCGGCGACGTTCTCTTCGTGGGTCGCGGTTTCGTGGGCCGTGCGGGCGGCGCGCACGGCGACGTCGAGGTCTTCGGCGAGACGCGAGAGGATCAGTTGGTGGGCGCGTTTCTTGTCCATGGCGACTGGGGCTGGTAGCAAAGGCGCCTATCCTAGGGCCTTTGCTCAGGGCTGCGAAGGTGCTTTCAAGATTTTCCCGCGGCGGCCGATAGAACGGCTGAATTCCCGGAAAAAGGACCTCGGGCATGAGCCTTTCGATTACCTCGGCGAACCAGGCGTTCGCCAGCCAGCTGCGCGTCGTCAGTGACGCCAACACCAAGACTGAAAGCGCCGATGACAGCGCCAGCAGTACCGACAGCCCGCGCCTGCAGGCCGGTGATACTGCGTCCAGTGGCAAGACCAAGAGCTCTGGCAGCTCCGGCAACACGACCATCGATCAGTTGCAGAAGCGCCTGAAGGAATTGCAGAAACAGTTGCAGCAGGAGCAGCGTGAGCTGGCCGAAGCTCAGCAGCGCCGCTATTCCTCGGATGCCGAGCGGACCGCGACCCTGATGGCGATTCAGAGCCGCATCGGCACCACCAGCGCTGCCATGCAGCAGACCGCCGCTGCGCTGGCCGCGGCGATCCGCAAGGCGGGTGGTAGCGGCGCCGGCTCCATGGTCAGCGCCACCGCCTGATCAATAGCCGGAAAGGATATTGACGATCAGCCCGCTGGCGATGGCGACCAGGATGTAGTCGCCGTTGACGTACAGCCAGCGATGATCACGCGGCGGGGCATAAAGATGACGCGCCTGCCAATCGGTGACCCAGTAGCGGTCGCCACGGTAGGCCGGCTCCACCATCACGCCACGGCGCCAGTCGCGATGCGGCACCGGCATGCCCGCTTGCGGGCGGAAGTGCGGGTCGCGGTAGTAGTGCGGATCAGCATGCCCCGGGTGGTACTGTTGCTGGCGCCCGCCCTGTTGGTATTGCTGCTGCGGCTGTTGCCGTTGCTGCTGTTGCTGCGGGCCACGGTTGTCCTGGTGGTAGCCGCCGTTGTCCGGGCCGGGGCCGGGTTGGGCGAAACTGGCCAGGGGGCTGCCGAGCGTCAGGGCGGCACAGAGCAGAGCGACGGACTTCTTCATGGTGTTCTCCTGCGCATCCGGCGATGCCGGTGCGGAATTCCTGCTTTCATCTCCCGGGCAATCCGGGTACTTCATGAGACCGCAACGGCGCGTCAATCAATGCCAAGGCTAAGTAAAGGTCTGGTAAAGAGTTTTTCCGCTTTGTCAGCATTCAGATACATGCCCTGGAAGCACGCCAGAGTCAGCAGCTTCCTTTGTGTGAGTGCAGCATTTGATGGTATGTTTGCAGCAAATGCACTGACAGGAGTTTCGCCATGAGCGCGCTGCTGAAGGAAAACCCCGCCGCCGATGCGGTCCTCGCCAAGGCGGTGCTGAATGCCCGTGAACACCTGGCAATGACCCAGCAGGAGCTGGCCGCCATCGTCGGCGTGGACCGCAGCGCGGTGAGCCGCTGGAAGCAGAATGGCCTGCGCGTGGACAGCAAGACCGGCGAGCTCGCCCTGCTGCTGGTGCGCATCTACCGCGCGCTGTTCGCGCTGTTCGGCGGCAACCTGGAGGACATGCGGCATTTCCTGCGCACCGAGAACCGTCACCTGGGCGCCACGCCGCTGCAGTTGATGGAGCAGGTGCAGGGGCTGGTCGCGGTGGTCGAGTATCTCGACGCCATCCGGGGCAAGGTCTGAATGTCGTTTGCAGCCGGCGCCCATCTCTGGGCGAACTACGAGGATGTCGTCATCGCCCCGATTCGTGGGCGGCTGGTGCGGCTGGTGGAAAGCCAGGGCCAGGTGGCGACCCTGCAACTGGTGGACACGCTGGAAGAGCAGGCGCTGCTGGAGGAGTTGCTGGAAACCAGCAAGCCACGCATGCCGCCGCCGGCCGAGCCGCTGCACTATCTATTGAAGACGCCGTTCCGCTATCCGCCGTTGCGCTGGGGCTCGCGCTTTGGCCGCCGGCATGAGCCGAGCCTGTTCTACGGCGCGCTGAAGCTGGAAACGGCCATGGCGGAGTCGGCGTTCTACCGCTTCGTGCTGTGGGAAGGCATGAGCGAGCCACCGCCCAGCGGCAGAATCCTGTCCGAGCACGCCTCGTTCGAGGCGCGCTTCCAGGTGCAGAAGGGTGTGCGCCTGCAATTGCCGCCATTCCGCGAGCACGAGGGGGAACTCTGCAATCCTTCGGACTACAGCGTCTGCCAGGGGCTGGGCAGCGCCATGCGCGAGGCGGGCATCGAGGCCTTCGAGTATCGCTCGGCACGTTGCCAGCAAGGCGGTACCAACGTCGCGCTGTTCGCGCCCTCGGCCTTCACCGAGAAGCGTCCGCGCAACCTGATGCCCTGGCTGTGCGAGACCACTGCCGAGTATGTGGCCTTCAAGCACGCCCAGGTGCCGGACAGCCCGCGCCTCTATCGCCGCGAGCAATACCTGCTGGACGGCAGGCTGCCGTATCCGGCCTGACCGTTCATCGTTTCGCCATCTACGCGTCACGATGGCCGGTGTATGTTGCTGGATGGCCAAGCAGGGAGCGCCAGACCATGGATATACGGATAGCCGTCCATCCCAGCGACAGTCGTCGCTGGCGCGTGTACCTCAACCAGTTCTTCTACGACTGCAGCAGTCGCAGCGCGGCCGAGCGTGTCTATGCGCGGGTCTGTGCTGCTGAGCAGGAAGCTACCGCACTGCGCAGCCCACCGCGGATCATCCGGCCGCTGCGCATCGAGCGGCGGCGGGTGCAGATCGCGTGATTGTCCACAGGCCGTTGCGCTGGAGGATGGAGCTTCCGGGGCGAGGTTGACCTCGTTGGATAGCGGCCACCTGTGAGAATTCTTCTTATCCACTGCCCTGAAACGGGGCGGTCGGCTCCTGCACGGCGCGCACTTGTGCACAATGCTGATGCGACCTGTCAAGTCCCTGCAACATTGCATTTGGCCAGCCCTGGAAATTCCTTGCGTTTTTTAACTTATTGAAAAATAAAGGAAATTTTCATTGGTGAAAAAATCACCAATCTGTCATGCGGCCCCAGATCACTGGGGGTAGGGACTGTTTTAAGCAAGTTCTCCACTGAGTTATCCACAGCTTCTGTGGATTGTACCGAGCACTTGCTCTGGAGCCTTGTCCCAGGGCCTTTGCAAGTGACAAGACGTCTCAATGCCAGCCGCTGGTAGTATGTCGCGATCGAATTTCTGCCCTCGGAGTCCTGCATGCCCCTCGATCTGACCGCCCTGCTCATAGGTGCGCTTGCCGGATTGCTGCCCATGGCGGCGCTCGCCTGGCGCCTGCAGGCGCGCAGGGTGGAGGTGGAACAGGAGGCAACCCTGCTACGCGAGCGCCTGGCCACCGCGCAGTTGGCCCAGGACGGGCTGTCCGCCCAGGCCGAGGCCGACCGGGATGCCTTCCAGCGGCTGAGTGGCCGCCACGGCGAGCTCTCCGCCGAAGCAGCTGCGCTTCGCCGCGAAGTCGAACTGGGCAAGGACGAGCGCGCGCGCCTGGGCAACGCCGAGCAGGATTGGCAGGCCGAACGCGCCGATAAGGAAGTCGAACTGCGCCGACTCTCCGCCGAGCACGCGGCGCTGTCCGCCGAACTGCGTGAGCAGCAGGAGAACCACCAGCAGCGTCTGGGCGATCTGCAATCGGCGAAGGATGATCTGCGTGCCCAGTTTGCCGAGCTGGCCGGGAAGATCTTCGACGAGCGCGAGCAGCGCTTTGCCGAATCCAGCCAGCAGCGCCTCGGGCAGTTGCTCGACCCGCTGAAGGAGCGCATCCAGTCCTTCGAGAAGCGCGTGGAGGAGAGCTACCAGGCCGAGGCTCGCGAGCGCTTCTCGCTGACGAAAGAGCTGGAGCGCCTGCAGCAGCTGAACCTGCGCCTGGGCGAGGAAGCCACCAACCTGACCCGTGCGCTGAAGGGCCAGAAGACCCAGGGCAACTGGGGCGAACTGGTGCTTGAGCGGGTTCTGGAACATGCCGGCCTGGAGAAGGGCCGCGAGTACGAAACCCAGGTCAGCCTGCGTGCGCCGGACGGCGAGCGCTTCCAGCCTGACGTGCTGATCCGCCTGCCCGGCGACAAGCAGGTGGTGGTGGACGCCAAGGTCAGCCTCACCGCCTACCAGCAGTTCATTGCCGCCGATGACGAGGTGATCCGCCAGCAGGCGCTGAAGGCCCACGTGCTGTCGTTGCGCAGCCATGTGAAGGGCTTGTCCGACAAGGATTACCGCCGCCTCGAAGGCTTGCACAGCCTCGACTTCGTGCTGCTGTTCATGCCCATCGAAGCGGCCTTCTCGGCGGCGCTGCAGGCCGAGCCGAACCTGTTCCAGGAGGCCTTCGAGCGCAACATCGTGATCGTCAGCCCGACCACCCTGCTGGCGACCCTGCGGGTGATCGACAGCCTGTGGCGTCAGGAGCGGCAGAACCAGAACGCCCGCGAGATCGCCGAGCGCGCCGGGGCGCTGTACGACAAGTTCGTGCTCTTCGTGCAGGACCTGGACGAGATGGGCACCCGCCTGCAACAGCTGGACAAGACCTACGCGGCGGCGCGCAACAAGCTCTGCGAGGGGCGCGGCAACCTGATCAGCCGCGCCGAGCAGGTGAAGCTGCTCGGTGCTCGGGCCAGCAAGAACCTGCCGACCGAGTGGCTGGAGCGGGCGCTGAGCGATGATTCGCCGGTGGTGGAAGAGGGCGAATAGCACGAGCCCGAGAGTGACCTTGTAGGAGCGAGCTTGCTCGCGAACAGAGCCAGCAGGTTGCATTAACGTTTCCGGGAAGTGCGGGTTCGCGAGCAAGAACTAGGCGTCCCCCTCGCTCCTACAGAAAGCTGATCCTCAGAACAGCGAATAGGGCTTGCCCGCCGTCCCATCGGCGAAGCGCCGCAGGCGGAAGGCGTGCAGGTCCATTCCGGGGGCGCCCTGGTGAATCCACTGGCTCATCAACTGGCCGACGATAGGGCCCATGGCGAAGCCGTGGCCACAGAAGCCGGTGGCGATCAGCAGGCCGGGGACTTCCGGCGGAGCGTCGAGCACGGGGATGCCGTCGGGCAGCACGTCGATCAGGCCGGCCCAGCTTTCCACCACCTTCACCTCACGCAGCGCCGGGAATGCCCTGGCGAGGTTGCTCTGCGCCTGGAACACGCGCGAGGTGTTGGCCTTCACCTGCGGATCGCGCTCGCCGAGCACCGGGCCGTTCACGCTGCGTTCCGAGCCGGGCAGGCGCTGGCGCAGGTCGTGGAACAGCGCGCCGTTGAGCTTGAAGGAGAAGCCCGCGCGGTGCTCCGGCAGGTGCGGCAGGTAGTGTTTCGCGCCGCGCAGGTAATCGAGGTTGAGGTCGATATCGGCCTGGGTTTCGTCGGCGAGGTTGATGCTGCCGTCGGCGCGCTGGCGGAAGCCGATGCCGTGCCCGATGAAGCTCTGCGCGCCGACATCCGGGCCAGGACTGGTGCGCGAGACGGTGCAGCGCACCGCCTGTTGCGGCAACGTCAGCCCGAGGCTCTGCACCAGGCGCCAACTGCTGGCTCCGGCGCACACCAGCAGTTGCCGGGTCTTCACATAGCCGCGCTCGGTCTGCACGCCGCAGATGGCGCCGGCGGCGCGGTCGATGCCGGTGACGCCGCAGCCTTCGACGAACACCGCGCCGCGTTCGATGGCGCGCAGTGCGTAACCCGGAGCAACCCGACGCGGCTCGGCCTGGCCGTCGTTGGCGGTGTAGAGGGCGCCAAGTGCAGGGTCGCTCAGCGCCGGCATCAGCTGCGCGACTTCTGCGCGGCTGAGTAGGCGGGTGTCGAGGCCGAAGTTGGCGGCGACTTTCAGCCAGTCTTCGTACTTGCGCTGCTGCTCCGGCGTCTCGGCCAGGTACAGGCAGCCGCCCTGGCGCCATTCCAGCGGCAGTTGCAGCTGTTCTTCAAGCCGTTCCCACAACGGGATCGCCGCCATCATCAGCGGCACTTCCGCTGGGTCGCGGGCCTGCTGGCGGACGAAGCCCCAGGCGCGGGTGGACTGCTGGCTGGCGAGGCCGGCCTTGTCCAGCACCAGCACGCTCAGGCCGAGGCCGGCGAGCTGCCAGGCGGTGGCGCAACCCATGATGCCGCTGCCGGCGATGACCACGTCCACCTGCTCGGGCAGGCGCTCCACGCGGGCGGCAAGGGCGGGGTGGAGCGGGTAGGTTCCCATCGGCATACGGCGGCATCCCTGAATCGAGTAACGGATGCCGCAGTATGCGATCGGCGCGCGCCGCGCATCCACTGCGCGGGCGCGCCGGCAGGCCTTCAAGAGGCGCGTGCGGCCCTGCTGGCGGCCGGCGAGCGGGCCAGGTAGTCCAGTGCTTCCTGGGTGTTGGCCTCGTGGTCGGGGTGGTACCAGGGCTTGAAGTAG
This sequence comes from Pseudomonas sp. CAN1, assembly GCF_030462585.1. Lineage (GTDB taxonomy): Bacteria > Pseudomonadota > Gammaproteobacteria > Pseudomonadales > Pseudomonadaceae > Pseudomonas. The sequence continues at coordinate 37,245 of NZ_JASMRU010000006.1, forward strand.
CGCAGGAAACTGGTGGCCACCGAACTGATCTTCGGCAGCACGCCGGTCTTCGAGCCATCGCGCCAGATCGCCGCGAAGGAGCGTGGCTGGGCGATGCTCGGGTCCTGCCGCGACAAGGTGCGAGTGCCGAAGGCGAACAGGTAGATGATCAGCGGCCAGACCACGAACATCCACAGCTGGCGGCTGACGAAGGTGCCGCCCAGGTGCACGTGCAGGTCGTGGGCGACGTTGCGGTGCTCCACCTCTTCGGCGCCGTGCCAGCGGAACAGGTCGAGCAGTACCGGGTCGGCCTTGGCGCGGTCCAGCGCGTCGGCTTCGAGAATCCATTTGCCGAGCACGCAGGTGAAGTGCTCCACCGCCGCGACGATGGCGCAACGCTGGCCGATCCACCAGCGCTTGAGCCAGGCCGTGCGGTTGAACAGGGTGAGGCCCAGCGGCGTGTCGCTGAGCAGTTGTTCGAACAGGTAGTCCATGACCTTGAGATAACGCGTCGAGTCGATGCCGTGGTGGCTCAGGTAGCGTTCCAGCGCGCCATTGTGGGCGCGGGCGTGCATCGCTTCCTGGCGGATGAAGCCCTGCACGTCGTCGCGCAGGCGGCCGTCCTTCACGAAGGGCAGGGCCTTGTTGTACAGCCGGCAGAACCACAGCTCGCCGGCCGGCAGCATCATGTGGATGACGTTGACCACGTGCGAAGCCTCGGGCTCGCCGGGAATCCAGTGCAGGGGCGAGTCGGTGTAATCGAACTGCACCTTGCGTTGCACCAGCTTGTGATGAGGGTCGTTCATGGGAGTTCTCAGGCAGTCAGGTTGAGGCGGGCGAGCAGGCGCGACAGCCAGGGCATGAAGCGCCATTGCAGGGCGCCCAGGTGCACTTCGCTGCCGACCTTCACCACCGGCTGGTTGCGTTCCACCGCGCGGGTGATGCGTTCGCCGACGGTGTCCGGGCTGAGCCGGCGCCGACGGTAGAAGCGCTGCACCTTGGCGCGGTGCTTCGCCTGTTGTTCGTCATCCAGCCCGGCGAAGCGCGTGGCCTGGACGATGCCGGTATCGACGAAGCCCGGGCACGCTGCACTGACGCCGATGCCATTGCCCGCCAGTTCGGCGCGCAGGCACTCGCTGAGCATCAGCACCGCCGCCTTGCTGGTGGCGTAGGCCGGGTAGTTGCGCGACGGCGCGAAGGCCACGCCGGAGGCGACGTTGACCAGGTGCCCCGGTTTGCCGCTGTCGACCATCTGCTTGCCGAACAGCCGGCAGCCGTCGATCACGCTCCACAGGTTGATGCGCAGCAGGCGCTCCCATTCCTCCGGGGTGGTCCTGAGCATCGGCCCGGCCATGCCGATGCCGGCGTTGCTGACCACCACGTCGGGCACGCCGAGGCTGCTCTTCACCCACTGGGCGAAGCGCTCCATGGCCGCGCTGTCGCCCACGTCCACGCAATAGCTGTAGGCGCTGGCGCCGACAGCGCGGGCCAGTTCGGCGCTGCGCTCGGCGGCGGCTGGGTCGATGTCCGCGGCGAGCACACTGGCGCCGCGTTCGGCGAAGCTCAGCAGGGTCGAGCGGCCGATGCCGCCGCCCGCGCCGGTGACCACCACCAGCTTGCCGGCGAACGGGCCGGCGCCGGGTTTCAGCGCAGCGCGCTGCAGTTCCGGGGTGGCTTCGCCGCCTTCGATGTGGCTGACGAATTCGTCGATCCAGCCGCCCAGCCGGGTCGGCTCGGCGAGCAGTTGCCAGTGCCCGGCGGTGACGTCGCGGCGCCACAGGCGCGGGGCCCACAGCGAGAGTTGCTGGAACAGTTGCTGGCCGACATAACGGTCGCGGGTCGGTACGACGAGCTGCACCGGCACCTCGGTATGGCGCTTGCGCGGCTTGAAGATCGAGGTGATGAAGTTGGCCCGGTAGAGCTTCACGCCGTGCTTGCCGTCGCTGGCCTGGTGCGGATTGCGCGCCGGGTTGCGGATGCCCTCGACCTTGCGCAGGTACTGCGGCCAGGCCTTCGCCGCGCCGAAGCGCCAGGACAGCGACGGCAGCAGCGGCAGGTGGAAGTAGTAGATGTACCAGGAGTGCAGTAGCTGGCTGGCCATCTGCAGCAGCGCGCGCGGCGTCTTGCGGCGCAGGCGGTCGCGCATCCAGAAGCCGACGTGGTCCAGGCACGGGCCGGAGACGCTGGTGTAGGAGGCGATGCGCGCGCGCAGTTGCGGATCGGTGACGCTCTCCCAGGTCTGGATCGAGCCCCAGTCGTGCGCCACGAGGTGCACCGCGCGCTGCGGGCTGACCACATCGAGTACCGCCTTGAGGTCCTGGCTGAGCAGCTCCAGGCGGTAGTCGCGGGTCTTGCGCGGCCTGTCCGATTCGCCGGCGCCGCGCACATCGTAGGCGACCAGCTGGTAGCGCCCGGACAGATGGCGGATCAGCGGCAACCAGACTTCATGGTTGTCCGGGTAGCCGTGGACGAACAGTACCATCGGCAGGTGCGGCTCACCCCAGCGCCACACGGCCAGGCGTACGTTGCCCGATTGCACGTCGAGGCGCTCCGGTGTCGGCAGCGCTTTCTCCAGCATGGCGTTCATGCCACCTCCCGCCGCGCCGGAGCGCTGATCAGGCCGCGGGCGATCCAGCGGCGCACGTGGGGCAGGTCGTCGTCCAGCCAGTAGGCATCGTCCTCGGTAACCACCAGCAGCTCCTCGAACTTGGCGCCCACGCCGCGCAGGCCCAGGTGCGGTTCGACTGCCCAGAGGCCGGGAGTCGGCGCGTGTTGCGAGCGGTCGTTGCTCGACCACAGCGGCGACCAGCCTTCGCGGCGGCCGGTGACCAGGGCGTTCTTCATCAGCGTGGCAATGTTGCGTACGCCGAAGCGTGCCAGCGACGGGCCGCTGTCCCGCGCGCCGAGTTTCTCCACGCGGTGGGCCAGCACTTCGAAGGGGTAGGCCTTGTGCCGCGGTTGGGTGCCCTGGCGCTGGCAGAGGCGGTCCACCGACTGGCTGACTTCGGCCAGCGGCAGGCGCTGGCGCACCTGTTCGACGATCAGGTTGCGGTGCGCCAGCAAGTCGTCCATCAGACGCTCCACCAGCAGGTTGTGGCCCAGCGCGCCGGAGTAGCCGACGTCAGCGGTGTAGGCGCCCAGGGTCGGCGCGCAGTCGAGGATGAACGGCATGCCTTCTTCCAGGCGCTGCTTGCCGGGGTAGAAGGCCAGGTTGAAGCCGCCCAGGTGGCGCAGGCCGTCAAAGCCCTTGAACAAGGTGCGCGGGCCGAACCAGGCGAAGGGCTGGTGGAACCAGTCGCGCACGCCGTGATCGAGCAGCCAGGTCTTCATCAGGGCGGCGGTCTCGCGCTCGCTGATGCCAGGGCGCAGTTCGCCGGCAATGGTTTCGCAGCAGCGGTAGGCCAGTTGCTGAGTCTCGCGGAAGTGCCGCAGGTCTTCTGCGGTGGGCACCCAGGCGCCTTGGGACATGACTTTCTCCAGGCTGGTTGTTGTTATCGTTACATCGGTCGATGTCACGATCGATGCTGACCCATCGGCGGGCGTTGCGCCATGCCGTGCGCATCGGGCCTGGAGTGTTACCGGCGCGCGGAGCCCCTGGTGGCGCGGGTTGTGGCGGGGAGGAGGATTTGTGGCAGGTGCAGTTCCCGTCTTTGGTTGGGCCGCCGGGCTGTGCGGCGGATCACTTTGGAACTAGCGCTTTGGATTGTTCTGCGGGCGCAACGGTGATTATCATCCGGCCCATGAGCACACCCCTGAACCTCCTGCAGCGCCTGCTGCAACGCCCGGACGACGCGCCCTCCACGGTGGAGGAGGAGCGCGAGTACACGGTGGATGAGCTGGCCCGCGAAGGCGGCACCACGGTGCGCAACCTGCGTGCCTATCAGGATCGCGGCCTGCTGCCACCGCCTGAACGCCGCGGCCGCGCCGGGGTGTATTTCGCCAGCCACCTGCGCCGGCTGCGGCTGATCAACCGCCTGCTGGAGCGCGGCTACAACATCGCCAACATCAAGGAACTGCTGCAGAGCTGGGAACACGGCCACGACCTCGACCATGTGCTGGGCCTCGACGAAGCCATCGTCGGCCCGTGGAACCTCGAGTCCCCCGGCAGCATCGAGTTCAGCGACCTGCAGGCGCTGTTCGGCGACGAGCTGAATGACGCGGTGATCGACCAGGCGCTGGCGCAGGGCCTGCTGGCCTTCGATGGCGAGCGCATCAATATTCCCAGCCCGCGCCTGTTCAATGCCGGCGTCGAGCTTTACCGCGCGGGCATTCCGCTGGCCGCGCTGCTGGACCATCTGGCGGTGCTGCGCACCGACACCGAACACCTGGCCGCCGGCATCGTGCGCCTGGTGGTGACCCATCTGGTGGACCGCCCCGGCGTCGACCTGCTGCCCGGCGCGGCGGACCTCGAACGCCTCGCCGAAGTCTTCCAGCGCCTGCGCCCGGTGGCCGAGCAGGTGGTGCTGGTGGAGCTGGCGCGCGGCCTGAAGCGCTCGGCCAACGAGATGCTCGGCGAGCGCGTCGGGGAAATCCTCCGCCGCCTGGAAACCCCGGAGTAGGGCGTCAGCCGACAGCCTGGGCCAGTTTGCCGCGCAGCCAGCGTCGCGCCGGATCATCCTCGCTGCTCTCCGACCAGATCTGCACGAAATCGAAAGGCGCCAGTTTCAGCGGCGGCTCGAAGCTGGCCAGGCCATGGCTTTCCAGATCGTCCGGGAGCATTCGCGCGGCAATCGTCAGGACTAGATCGGTGCCCGCCAGCAGGCTGGGCGCCACGCTGAAGTGCGGCACGGTGGCGGCCACCTGACGGCGTCGGCCGAGTTTTTCCAGATGACTGTCGATCTCTTCCGCCGGGCTCTGTTGCAGGGCAACGCGCAGGTGCGGTGCGGCGAGGTAGGCGTCCAGGTCGAGGCGCTTCCTGTCGCCCAGGGTGTCTGTCGAGCACAGGCAGATGAAGCGCTCCTCGAACAGTGGCTGCACGCGCAGCCCCTCGGGCAGCATCGGGAACACGCCGACGGCGCCATCCAGCTCGCCGCTCGCCACCTGCTCGGCCATGCCGATGCGTGAGGCCTGGCGGATATCCAGGTGAATGCCCGGCGCTTCGCGGCGCAGCATGGGCAGCAGGGTCGGCAGCACCACCCAGGTGCCGTAGTCGGACATGCCCAGGCGCAGCTCCAGCTCGGCGCTCGCCGGGTCGAAGTCATCGCCCAGAACCAGCCGGCGCACGCCACCGAGGATTTCCCGTAGCGGCCCGGCCAGCTCGAAGGCGCGGCGGGTCAGTTGCATCTGGTTGCCGGCGCGCACCAGCAACGGGTCGTCGAGCAGGTCGCGCAGGCGGTTGAGCGCATGGCTCACCGCCGGCTGGGTCATCGCCAGCCGCTCGGCCGCGCGGGAGACGTGACGCTCGTCCAGCAGCGCATCGAGGATCACCAGCAGGTTGAGGTCGATGCGGCGCAAGTCATGAATCAAGTGCATTCAGGTTGTACCAATCGTTCATTTCCATGCGCAGGATGGATAGCAGAAGCTGGCACCCATCGACAAGCCATGGAGAACCCTCGATGTCGAAATTGCTTCTGCTGCTGCCCGCCATTGGCGTGGGCGCGCTGGTCGCCTTGCAGGCGGGCAGCAACTCGCTGCTCGGCCGCCAGCTGGGCCACCCGCTGAGTGCCAGCCTGACTTCCCTGGGCGTGAGCCTGGCCGCGGTGATCATCGCGCTGCTGGCGTTTCGCGTGCCGCTGCCGCCGGCGGCGGGCATCGCTACAACGCCCTGGTGGGGCTGGCTGGGCGGGCTGTTCGGCGCGGCCTACCTGACGGTGGCGGTGATGCTAGCACCGCAGCTGGGCGCCGCGACTTTCCTGGCCTGCGTGGTGGCGGGACAGATGCTGATGTCGGCGTTGTGCGATCAGTTCGGCTGGGCCGGTTTCCCGGTGCGGCGATTGTCGGTCGAGGGCTTGCTGGCGGTCGGGTTGATCATTGCCGGGGTGGTTTTGTTGCAGTGGCGGGGGAGGGTGGTTTGAGTCGGGTGCGGAGCTGGCTGGGAAGACCCTCTCCCCAGCCCTCTCCCTGAAGGGAGAGGGAGCTATCCGTGCCTTTCTTGTTTATGTGCCATCCGGTGAGCGCCGACCTGCCCTCACACACCGAATCAGTCCCCTCTCCCTTCGGAGCGGGGCGCGCAGCCAGGGTTAGGGAGAGGGCATCAAACCATCGCTGAGGACCCTCACCGCAAACTCAAATGCCGACTCAACAGCGCCCGCAGCGCCGCCGGCTTCACCGGCTTGGGCAGGAACTCCAGCCCCGCCGCGTGGATCTGCGCCACCAGTTCGGGGCGGGCGTCCGCGCTGATCACCACGCCCGGCACCGGTTCGCCCAGTCGGGTGCGCAGCCAGGCCATGAGGTCGGTGCCCAGTTCGCCGTCGTCCAGGTGGTAGTCGATCAGCGCCAGTTGCGGGCGCGCGTCGTCTTCCAGCAGCGCCTGGCATTCCGCGCGGCTACGCGCGGTGAGCACGCGACAGCCCCAGCGGGTCAGCAGGCTGTTCATGCCGGTGAGGATGCTGTCCTCGTTGTCGACGCAGAGTACCTGCGCGCCGTTGAGCTGTTCCGGGGTTTCCACCTTGTGCCCGTTGAGCGGCGCCGGGGCCGGCTGGCGCGCCAGCGGCACGCTGACGCTGAACACGCTGCCCTTGCCCGGCCAGGAGCGTACTTCCAGGCGATGGCCGAGCACCTTGCACAGCCGGTCGGCGATCGCCAGGCCGAGTCCTAGGCCTTTTTCGGCGCGGGTCTGATGGCTGTCCAGGCGTTTGAATTCCTCGAAGATCACCTGCAGCTTGTCCGGCGGGATGCCCGGGCCGTGGTCCCAGACTTCCAGGCGCAGGTGCCCGGCTTCGCGGCGTACGCCGAGCAGCACGTGGCCCTTGGCGTAGCGGAAGGCGTTAGTGAGGAAGTTCTGCAGCACGCGGCGCAGCAGCTTGATGTCGCTTTCCACGCGCAGCTTGCTGCCGCGCACATGGAAGTCGATGCCGTGCTCCTGGGCCAGTACGCGGAATTCCACGCCGAGGGTGTCGTACAGGTTGCTCAGCGGGAAGGCCGCGACGTCGGCGCTGACGCGGCCGCCCTCAAGGCGCGAGATATCCAGCAGGTCGGTGATCAGGTCTTCCGCCGAACGCAGCGACGAGTCCAGGTGGCGCACCAGTTCGGTGGCCTCCTCGGGCAGTTTTTCCTGGTGGGCGAGGGCGGCGGAGAACAACCGCGCGGCGTTCAGCGGCTGCATCAGGTCGTGGCTGACCGCGGCGAGGAAGCGCGATTTCGACTGGTTCGCCGCCTCGGCCGTGCCCTTGGCCTCGGTGAGCGCCTGGTTGAGCTGCGACAGCTCGAAGGTGCGTTCCTGCACGCGCTGCTCCAGGCCCTCGTTGGCGTCCTTCAGGCCCTGCTCGGCGTCACGGTAGTTGGTGATGTCGGTGAAGCTCATGACGAAGCCGCCGCCGGGCATCGGGTTGCCGATCAGCTCGATCACCCGGCCGTTGGGGAACAGCCGCTCGGAGGTGTGCGGCGTGCCCTGGCGCATCCAGTACAGGCGCTTGGCGACGTGCAGGTCGGGGTCGCCCGGCCCGCAGAGGTTGCGCTCGGCGTTGTAGCGGATGATGTCGGCAATCGGCCGGCCGACGTAGATCAGCCCGTCCGGGTACTCGAACAGCTCGATGTAGCGGTGGTTCCAGGCCACCAGGCGCAGCGACTGGTCGACCACGCTGATGCCCTGGGTGATGTTCTCGATGGCGCCCTGCAGCAGCGCGCGGTTGAACTGCAGCACCTCGGAGGCTTCGTCGGCGATCTTCACCACGTCCTCCACCTGCATCTCGCGGCCTTCGATGGCGGCCTTCACCACGGCGCGCGCGGAGGAGGCGCCGAGCACACCGGCGAGCAGGCGTTCGGTGTGGGCTATCCACTCGTCGTTGGCGTTCTGGCTGGGGGTGAAACCCTTGCCCTGGCGGTAGGCGAAGCGGATGAAGCTCTGCCGCGCGCGTTCCTCACCGACGAAGCGCGCGGCGAGCATCAGCAGGTCTTCCAGCTGCACCGCAAGCATCGAGCGCGAGCTGAGCTTCTGGGAGATTTCCTGGCCGATGAAGCGGCTCGCCTGCCAGTGCTCGGAGACGCGGGTGCGGGAGAACACCGAGACCAGCCCGAACAGCGCGAAGTTGCCGATCAGCGAGAGCAGCACGCCGAGGGTCAGCGGCTCGATGGACAGGCCGAACGGGCGCCCGGCCAGCCACGCCAGGCCGGGGAAGGTTTCCAGCGACCAGCCCAAACCCTTGGCGACCACCGGCAGCACCAGCGTATAGGCCCACAGCAACGAGCCGGCGGCGAGGCCGGCGAACACGCCACGGCGGTTGGCCTGCTTCCAGTACAGCGCGCCGATCATCGCCGGGCCGAGCTGGGCGATGGCGGCGAAGGCGATCTGGCCGATGGTGGCGAGGCTCGCGGTAGAGCCCAGCAGGCGGTAGCTGACGTAGGCCAGCAGGAGGATCAGCGCGATGCTCACCCGGCGCACGGTCAGCAGCCAGTGGCGGAACACCTCGAAGGGCTGCTCGGCCTCGCCTTTGCGGCGCAGCAGCCAAGGCAGCAGCATGTCGTTGGAGACCATGGTGGACAGCGCCACGCTGGCGACGATGACCATGCCGGTGGCCGCCGACGCGCCGCCGATGAAGGCCAGCAGGGCCAGCGCCGGATGCGCCTCGGCCAGCGGCAGGCTGATCACGAAGGAGTCGGGCATCACCCCGGCGGGCAGGTGCATCTGTCCGGCCAGGGCGATGGGCACCACGAACAGCGCGGCCAGCACCAGGTAGATCGGGAACACCCAGCGCGCCAGGTTGAGGTCGCGCGGTTCGATGTTCTCCACCACCAGCACGTGGAACTGGCGCGGCAGGCACATGATCGCGGTCATCGCCACGCCGGTCTGCAGCAGCATCGACGGCCAGTGCACCGTTTCTTCCCAGTACTCGGCCAGTTGCGGGGCGACCTTGGCCTTGTCCAGCAGGTCGCCGAAGCCGTCGTACAGGCCGTAGGTGACGAAGATGCCGACGGCGAGGAAGGCGGTGAGCTTGACCAGCGACTCGAAGGCAATCGCCAGCACCATGCCGCGGTGGTGCTCGGTGACGTCCAGGTTGCGGGTACCGAAGACGATGGTGAACAGCGCGAGGATCAGCGACACGATCAGCGCCGTGTCCTGGGCGCGGATGCCGGTGGAATCGGGGCCGGCGCCGATCAGCAGGTTCACGCCGAGCACGATGCCCTTGAGCTGCAGGGCGATGTAGGGCAGCACGCAGACCACGCAGATCAGTGCCACCACCACGGCCAGCGCCTGCGACTTGCCGTAGCGCGCGGCGATGAAGTCGGCGATGGAGGTGATGTTCTCCTGCTTGCTGATGACGATCATCTTCTGCAGCACCCAGGGCGCGAAGAGCATCAAGAGCACGGGGCCGACGTAGATCGGCAGGAATGACCACAACTGGCCGGCGGCCTGGCCGACGGCGCCGAAGAAGGTCCAGCTGGTGCAGTAGACCGCCAGGGACAGGCTGTAGACCCAGGCGCGGACACGCGGCGAAAGAGGGGCGCGACGGCGGTCGCCATAGAACGCGATGGCGAACAGGACCGCCATGTAGAGCAGGGCGACCGTTGCGATCAACCCACTGGACAACGACATGCTGACTCCGGAAGTGAACTGGCTCCCCCGCAGGAGCACTGGCAGCAGTTTCGCACCAAAGTCCGGAACTGTCAGACGCCTGCTACCAATGTCTCAGTGGCGCTGTGTCGCGCCTCACACTTGAGGGCAGGGCGCCGGGCTGGTAGCTTGCCGGCCTTTTCGCGGTCCGTCCGTCGAGCGCCCTCTGGCGCGCGGCACTTCGTCGGGCCGCTACGCTCTGATGTGAGCGATGATTTCGCGTCGAGTGTCGAGGAGGGCGCCATGTTCAGACCGTTACCCATCACCTTGCAGCGCGGGGCCCTGCGCCTGGAGCCGATGGTGGAGGCCGACGTGCCGGACCTGGTGACGCTGGCGGAGCAGAACCGCGACGTCCTGCAGTTCATGAGTGCGCCGGGGCGCCCGGACTGGTACCGCCAGGGCCTGGCCGACCAGCGCGAAGGCCGCGCTCTGCCGCTGGTGGTGCGCCTGGGCAACCAGATCGTCGGCACCACGCGCTTCATGGACTTTCTACCGGCGCTGCCGGCCTGCGAGATCGGCGCCACCTGGCTGGACCAGGGCCAGCACGGCAGCGGCCTCAACGCCACCATGAAGTACCTGATGCTGCGCCACGCCTTCGACAGCTGGAAGATGGTCCGTGTGCAGTTCAAGACCGCCGCCAGCAACGAACGCTCCCAGCGCGCCATCGAGAAGCTCGGCGCGGTGCGCGAAGGCGTGCTGCGCAACCATCGGCGCCTGGCCGGTGGGCGGCTCGACGACACCATCCTCTACAGCATCACCGACCAGGAATGGCCGCAGGTGAAGGCTGCGCTGGAAGCCGGTTTCAACGGCTGAGTGATACTCTGTTCGCGACCTCAATGCCCCTCACCCTGACCCTCTCCCCACGGGAGAGGGGATTGATCGGCGCAGGATGAAACCATCGTGTCCGCCGGCACGGACTGCTCCCTCTCCCTCTGGGAGAGGGTTGGGGTGAGGGCGAGCAGAAGCACAGAGATGCCAGCAATGGCGCAGCGTGTCGATAATTCCTGGGTGGGGTAGTGCATGGCAGAACACGACGCGAGCGGCGAACGCACCCGCTTCTGGCGCGCCCAGGAGCTGGGCGGCGTCGAGCTGCTGCACGCGCGTTACATCGAGCAGGTGTTCTCGCCCCACGTCCATGAAGGCTTCGCCTTCGTCATGATCGAGCAGGGCGCGCAGCGCTTCCACCATCGCGGTGCCGAGCATGTCGCCCCGGCGGGCAGCGTGGTGCTGATCAACCCCGACGAGGTGCATACCGGTTCCAAGGCCGACGAGGCCGGCTGGCGCTACCGTGGGTTCTACCCGGAGCTGGCGCAGGTTTCTGGCGTGCTGGAAGAGCTGGAACTGGGTGGAGGCGGCACGCCATCGTTCGACGCCAGCGTGGTGTTCGACCCCGAGTTGGTGCAGGCACTGTTCGCCGCCCACCGACTGGTGGATTCCGATGCCACCGTACTGCAACGCCAGACCTGCTGGCGCGAGGCGCTGCTGTTGCTGTTCCAGCGCCACGCGCGGATTCCCGATGCACCACCTGCCGGCAACGAGCCCGTGGCCGTGGCACGCGCCCGCGAGCTGCTCGGCTCGCGATTGATGGAGCCGCCGTCACTGGAAGAACTGGCCGCCGCCGTCGGGCTGTCGCCGTTCCACTTTGCCCGCGTGTTCCGCAAGGCCACCGGCTTGCCGCCTCACGCCTGGCTCAAGCAGCGCCGGCTGGAGCAGGCGAGGGCGCTGCTCAAGCAGGGCTGCATGCCAGTGAATGTGGCGATGCAACTGGGCTTCGCCGACCAGAGTCACCTCAGTCGGCAGTTCAAGCAGGCCTATGGCGTCGGCCCTGGCGAGTACCGCCAGGCCTGCGCCCGGTCGTTCCGCTCGGCCTGATCTTCCTCGCTCGCGTGCCGCCGACCCGCACGGCGCAGGGGCTGCTGGCCTATTGCCGGGCCTGATGAACAGTCGTTCGAGATGCCGAAAAGAGAATCTGAGTCAACCGGAATATTTTTTCATTTGCGATACATTTGCATTTACAAAATTTACATTCGGTTCTAATTTCCCGCCCCTTCACGAAGTACCCGGGGAGGGGGAAGCATGTCGCACGTTCGTTCGTGGTCGCGCCTGGCGATCGCCGTAGCCCTGGCCACACCGCTGCTGCCAGCGCAGGCCGAGGAAGAGACCAAGGAGTTGGAGACCGTCACCGTGGTCGGTGACTGGCTCGGCGAGGCCGACCAGCAGGTGGTGCAGAACCACCCCGGCGCGCGCACCGTGGTGCGTCGCGAGCAGATGATCGAGGAAGGTGCGCAGAATGTGCGCGACGTGCTGCGCGGCATTCCCGGCGTGCAGGTGCAGGACAACAACGGCACCGGCGGCAGCGACGTTTCCCTCAACGTCGGTGTGCGCGGCCTGACCTCGCGGCTGTCGCCGCGCTCCACCGTGCTCATCGATGGTGTTCCGGCCGCCGTGGCGCCCTACGGCCAGCCGCAGCTGTCGATGTTCCCGCTGTCGGTGGGCAACCTGGACAGCGTCGACGTAGTGCGTGGCGCTGGTTCCGTGCGCTACGGACCGCAGAACGTCGGTGGGGTGATCAACTTCGTTACCCGCGCGATTCCCAAGGACTTCTCCGGCGACGTCGGCAGCACCGTGGAAACCGCTTCCCACGGCGGCTGGAAGAAACTCTACAACGCCTTCCTCGGCGGTACCGCCGACAACGGCATGGGCGCCGCGCTGCTGTACTCGGGCGTGAAAGGCGCGGGCTACCGCGACGGCAACGACGCCACCGACATCGATGACGTGATGTTCAAGACCCACTGGGCGCCCACCGACATCGACGAGTTCTCCGCCAACTTCCACTACTACGACGGCACTGCCGACATGCCCGGCGGCCTGACCCAGGCGCAGTTCGACAAGGACCCGTACCAGTCGGTACGCGACTACGACAACTTCACCGGCCGTCGCAAGGACGTCTCGCTCAAGTACAAGCGGCAGATCGACGACCTCACCCAGGTCGAGGTGCTGACCTACTACAGCGWCAGCTTCCGTGGCAGCAACATCGCCAACCGCGACCTCAAGACCCTGGCGTCCTACCCCCGCGAGTACCACACGTTCGGCATCGAGCCGCGGGTATCGAAGATCTTCATGGTCGGTCCGACCACCCAGGAAGCCAGCATCGGCTATCGCTACCTGAAGGAGGCCATGCACGAGAGCGCCAGCCAGGTCGGCCTGCCGGGCAACGTGCCGACACCGATTCCCGGCGCTGACGGCCACACCTACCAGGACCGCACCGGCGGCACCGAGGCGAACTCCATCTACCTCGACGACAAGATCGACGTGGGCAACTGGACCGTCACCCCGGGCATCCGCTTCGAGCGCATCTCCACCGACTGGCACGAGCGCCCGGTGCTCGACAACAAGGGCAAGCCGGTGCAGGAGAAGACCCGCAGCAAGGACTACAACGAGCCGCTGCCGGCGCTGGCGGTGATGTATCACCTGTCGGACGAGTGGAAGCTGTTCGCCAACTACGAGACCTCCTTCGGCAGCCTGCAGTACTTCCAGCTCGGCCAGGGCGGCAGCGGCAACGACACCGCCAGCGGCCTGCAGCCGGAGAAGGCGAAGACCTACGAAGTGGGCACGCGCTACGACAACGGCAGCTGGGGTGGTGAGGTCACGCTGTTCTACATCGACTTCGACGACGAGCTGCAGTACATCAGCAACGACGTGGGCTGGACCAACCTGGGCGCCACCAAGCACCAGGGCATCGAGACCTCGGCGCACTACGACATGGCCGCGCTCGACCCGGTACTCGCCGGCCTGACCGCCTATGGCACGCTGACCTACACCCGTGCGACCTACGAAGGCGAAATCCCCGGCTTCAAGGGCCGCGACCTACCGCTCTACTCGCGCCAGGTGGCGACCATCGGCCTGCGCTACGAGCGCGACCGCTGGACCTACAACTTCGACGGCTTCGCCCAGTCGAAGCAGCGCGCGCCCGGCCCGACCACCAACGCCAACGGCAGCTTCACCGGCAACTACATCACCGAGCCGAGCGCCGATGGCCAGTACGGCGACATCCCCGGCTACGTGCTGTGGAATGCCCGCGTGGGCTACGACTTCGGCCCGCAGGCATCGAACCTGAAGGTCGCCGCCGGGGTGAAGAACATCTTCGACCAGTTGAGCTACACCCGTTCCAGCGACAACAACGCCGGTATCTACCTCGGCGAGCCGCGCACCTTCTACGTGCAGGGCAGCGTCGGTTTCTGACGTCGCCCCGGCCAGCAGAAAGCCCGTCCCGCGTGACGGGCTTTTTTCTTGCCCGCGGCAGCGAGAATTCATCGCCACGGCCATGGATTTGTGTAGAAAATGTGGCTTCTATTGACGCGGTTGCCGTCATATTCGTGCTGTCATTCCGGCTCAAGGCCGCTACGCAGGTAAACAAGGACGATGTCTCAACATTCGCAATTCGCCCTGCTGGGCACCAAGCGATTCCTGCCCTTCTTCATCACCCAACTGCTGGGTGCCTTCAACGACAACATCTTCAAGCAGTCGCTGATCCTGGCGATCCTCTACCACCTCACCATCGGCGGTGACCGCAACCTGCTGGTCAACCTCTGTGCGCTGCTGTTCATCCTGCCGTTCTTCCTGTTCTCCGCCCTGGGCGGACAGTTCGGCGAGAAGTTCAACAAGGACGCGCTGATGCGCGCGCTGAAGCTGGCCGAGATCGTCATCATGGCAGTGGGCGCCGCAGGCTTCGTGTTCGGCAGCCTGCCGCTGCTGTTCCTCGCGCTGTTCGCCATGGGCACCCACTCGGCGCTGTTCGGCCCGGTGAAGTACTCGATCCTGCCGCAGCACCTGCGCGAGGATGAACTGGTCGGCGGCAACGCGCTGGTGGAGATGGGTACCTTCCTCGCCATCCTCTGCGGCACCATCGGTGCGGGCATCCTGATGTCACGGCAGGACTACGCCGCCGGGGTTGGTATCGCCGTGGTAATGGTGGCCGTTTGCGGCTTCCTCGCCAGTCGCAACATCCCCCGCGCCGCCGCCGCGCTGCCGGACCTGAAGGTCGACTGGAACATCTTCCGCCAGTCCTGGAGCATCCTCATGCTCGGCCTGCGCCAGCGCCCGGCGGTGTCGCGCTCGCTGGTGGGCAACTCGTGGTTCTGGTTCCTTGGTGCGGTCTACCTGACGCAGATCCCGACCTACGCCAAGGAGCTGCTGCACGGCGACGAGAGCGTGGTGACGCTGATCCTCACGGTGTTCTCGGTGGGCATCGCGCTGGGCTCGATGCTCTGCGAAAAGCTCTCCGGCAAGAAGGTCGAGATCGGCCTGGTGCCCTTCGGCTCCATCGGTCTGAGCCTGTTCGGCATCCTGCTGTGGTGGCATTCGGGCGGCTTCCCGCAGGGCGAGCAGCCGTATAACTGGCTGGCGGTGCTCGAGCATTCGCAGTCCTGGGCGGTGCTGGCGGACATCCTCGGCATCGGCATCTTCGGCGGCTTCTACATCGTGCCGCTGTACGCGCTGATCCAGGCGCGCACCGAGGAGGACAAGCGCGCGCGGGTGATCGCTGCGAACAACATCCTCAACGCGCTGTTCATGGTGGCGGCGGCGATCGTCTCGATCCTGCTGCTGTCGGTGGCGAAGCTGACGATCCCCGAGCTGTTCCTCGTGCTCTCGCTGATGAACGTCGCGGTGAACGTGTACATCTTCAAGATCGTCCCCGAGTTCACCATGCGCTTCCTGGTGTGGCTGCTGACCCACTCGATGTACCGGGTGGATCACCGCAACCTCGACGCCATCCCCGACGAAGGCCCGGCGGTGCTGGTGTGCAACCACGTGTCCTTCGTCGACGCGCTGCTGATTGCCGGTTCCGTGCGGCGTCCGGTGCGCTTTGTCATGTACTACAAGATCTTCCGCATCCCGGTGCTCAACTTCATCTTCCGCACCGCTGGCGCCGTGCCCATCGCCGGACGCAACGAAGATGCCGCGACCTATGAGAAGGCTTTCGCCAGGGTCGCCGAGTACCTGCGTGACGGCGAACTGGTGTGCATCTTCCCCGAGGGCATGCTGACCCTGGACGGCGAGATGAACGAGTTCCGCGGTGGCGTGGAGCGGATCATCGAGGAAACCCCGGTGCCGGTGATCCCGATGGCGCTGCAGGGGCTGTGGGGCAGCTTCTTCAGCCGCGATCCGCAGAAGGGCTTCTTCCGTCGCCTGTGGTCGCGGGTCTGCCTGGTGGCTGGTCAGCCGGTGGCACCGGAGGAGGCCAAGCGCCTGGCGCTGCAGGAGCAGGTTGCTGCGCTGCGTGGCGCGGCACGCTGAGTTTTCCTGCGGCAAAGAAAAAGCCCCGGCAATGCCGGGGCTTTTTCATGGGCGTGTCGCGGTTCAGATCACCTGAACTTCGTCAGCCTGCAGGCCCTTCTGGCCTTCAACCACGACGAAGGAGACCTTCTGGCCTTCCTGCAGCGATTTGAAGCCGTTGCCCTGGATGGAGCGGAAGTGAACGAAGACATCGTTGCCGCTTTCCGGAGTGATGAAGCCGAAGCCCTTGGCGTCATTGAACCACTTGACGGTGCCGGTCTGACGATTCGACATGGAGATACACCTTGAACTATTGAATATTGTTTTGCGGAAAGTCCGCGCTCGTCCTGAGTTGCAAGGTGCAGTCGAAGCCGGGTGATGGGGAATGGCCCCACCAGGTCACGAGCCACAGTGACCCAAGCAAACACAGTGGCCCGGAGCATACCGACAAATTTTCGGGAAAGCGACAGCCCGCCGGTATCGAGAACCGATACAGCGTCAGTGGCTCAATTTCAGGCCGACCAGTCCGCACAGGATCAGCAACACACTGATAATGCGCATCGGCGCCATGGACTCGCCGAACAGCACGATACCGACGATGACGGTGCCCACTGCGCCGACGCCGGTCCAGATGGCGTAGGCGGTGCCCAGCGGCAGATTGCGCATGGCCAGGCCGAGCAGACCCATGCTGGTGATGATTGCCAGGATGGTCAGTGCGGTGGGTATCGGGCGGGTGAAACCTTCGGTGTACTTCAGGCCAACGGCCCAGCCGACTTCGAACAGGCCGGCGACGAACAGAATGATCCAGGACATGGAACTCTCCAGACGGTAGATGGAAACGAAGGGCCGTCCCCGCTGGAGCACCGGAAGGTGGTGAGGTCGTCCTCACAATGTGCATTATTTTGCACAAATCCGGCGCGCCGGGCAACCGGCGGCCGGATCTCCGCCCTGTTACGGGGCGTCCTTTCGGACCGGTGGCTCATCGGTCATGCGGCGGAACCAGGTGGAAAGCGTAGCGCCGGAAATGTTGTGCCACACGCTGAATAGCGCGCTGGGCACCGCCGCCAGTGGCGAGAAGTGCGCACTGGCCAGCGCCGCGCCGAGGCCGGAGTTCTGCATGCCGACCTCCAGCGCCAGCGACTTGCGCTGCGCCAGCGGCAGGCCGAAGACCTTGGCGGTGAAGTAGCCGAGCAGGAAGCCGAAGCCGTTGTGCAGGATCACCACCGCCATGATCAGCAGGCCGGACTCGGCGATCTTCGCCTGGCTGGCGGCGACCACCGCGGCGACGATGATCACAATGGACACCACCGAGATCAGCGGCAGAACGTCGACCACGTGGCGTACCCGCGCGCCGAGCAGGCGCTGGGCGACGAGGCCGAGCACGATGGGCACCACGACGACCTGCAGGATCGACCAGAACAACGCGCCGAACGACACCGGCAGCCAGGCCGAAGCCAGCAGCCAGATCAGTGCCGGGGTGAGCAGCGGGGCGAGGAGGGTGGTGACGCCGGCGATGGCCACCGACAGCGCGAGGTCGCCGCGCGATAGCCAGGTCATCACGTTGGATGCAGTGCCGCTGGGGCAGCAGCCTACCAGGATGACGCCGACGGCTATCTCCGGTGGCAGGTGCATCAGCTGGCAGAGCAGCCAGGCCATGCCGGGCATGATGACGAAGTGGGCGATCACGCCGAGGGTGACGCGCCAGGGATGCCGGGCGACTTCGGCGAAGTCCTCGACCTTGAGGGTCAGGCCCATGCCGAACATCACCACGCCGAGCATGGGCACGATGGCGACGGTGAGCGGGACGAACAGCGCAGGGATGAAGAACGCGAGGAGGGCGAAGAGCAGCACCCAGAGGGCGAAGGTGTTGCCCATGAAGCGGCTGAGCAGGACGAGAGCACGCATGGGACTTTCCTATTGTTCTGGTAGCAGGCGCCGCGCTGGCGCGGCGCCTGCGAGGGCATCAGATGCCTTCGGGCATCGCCTCGCCGCCGAGCGCTTCGATCAGCGCCGGGATGAACTCGGCGAAGGTCAGCATCATCAGGGTGAAGCTGGCGTCGAGCTGGCCGAGGGCGTCTTCGCCGCCGTCCTGCTCCGCCTTTTCCTGCAGCATGTCTTCGAAGCGCAGGCGCTTGATCGCGACCTTGTCGTCGAGGACGAAGGACAGCTTGTCCGACCAGGCCAGCGACAGCTGGGTGACCAGCTTGCCGGAGGTCAGGTGCAGCTGGATTTCCTCGCTGGTCAGGTCCTGGCGCTTGCAGCGCACCACGCCGCCGTCTTCGTGAGTATCACGCAGCTCGCACTCGTCGAGGACGAAGAAGTCGCCGGCGGCTTCCTGGGTCTTCACCCAGTCGGTCAGGGTGGCGGTCGGCGCGGTCTTCACGGTCATCGGGCGCACCGGCAGCGAGCCCAGGGCTTCGCGCAGGGTGGAGAGCAGGTCTTCGGCCTTCTTCGCGCTGGAGGTGTCGACCAGGATCAGGCCGAGGCTAGGGGCGATGGCGGCGAAGGTCGCCGAACGGCGGATGAAGGCGCGCGGCAGCAAGGTCTGGACGATCTCGTCCTTGAGCTGGTCGCGTTCCTTCTTGTAGACCTTGCGCATCTGCGCGCCTTCGATCTCGTCGACTTTCTCCTTCAGTGCATCACGCACGACGCTGCCGGGGAGAATGCGCTCTTCCTTGCGCGCGCTGACCAGGAAGAAGCCTTCGCTGGCGTGCACCAGCGGGGCATCCGGGCCCTTGCCGAACGGCGCGGAGAAACCGTAGGTCGTCAGTTCCTGGCTGGCGCAGGGGCGCGCCGGCTTGCTGGCCAGGGCTTTCTCCAGGGAATCGGCGTCGATCTGCAGATCCTGGGTGAGTCGGTATACGAGCAGGTTGCGGAACCACATGAGGGGCGAACTCCTGGACACAAAGGACCCATTATTCCGTTCGGCGCGGTCCAGGCCAACCCCGTTTCGTCATTCGCCCTCTTCATCTAAGCCTTTGGAACATCTGAAAATTTTTTTCATCCGGGGGCTTGCCAGGGTGCAATGTCCTCCGTAGAATGCGCCCCACTTCGAGACGAAGGGTGATTAGCTCAGCCGGGAGAGCATCTGCCTTACAAGCAGAGGGTCGGCGGTTCGATCCCGTCATCACCCACCACTCGAGGTCCGACGCAGCGGTAGTTCAGTCGGTTAGAATACCGGCCTGTCACGCCGGGGGTCGCGGGTTCGAGTCCCGTCCGCTGCGCCACAATTCGAAAAGCCCTCAGGTAGCGATACCTGAGGGCTTTTTCTTTGCCTGCCTTTTATACCTTCCTGCGAAAGCCCGCCGTCGAAAGTTGCCTGCTCGAATCACAACGATTCCGTGCTGGCCGTCTGACTTATCCTGTTAATTTTCTTATAAGTTTGCTGTGGGAACTTCTCCCCCGGTAGTGGTTCCTATTGCCCATAGCCACTGGCCACGAGCGCCTGATAAGCTCGCGGCTTCATTACTTCAGCCATGACGGCGCAAAGACAAGGATTCAGCATGAAACAACATCGGTTGGCGGCAGCGATCGCGCTGGTCGGCCTGGTTCTCGCGGGCTGCGACAAACAGGCCGCCGAAGTGGAACTCAAGACTCCTGCGCAGAAAGCCTCCTACGGCATCGGCCTGAACATGGGCAAGAGCCTCGCCCAGGAAGGTATGAATGACCTGGATTCGAAAGCCGTCGCCCTGGGTATCGAAGACGCCGTCGGCAAGCAGAAGCAGAAGCTGACCGACGAAGAGCTGACCGAAGCCTTCACCGCCCTGCAGAAGCGCGCTGAAGAGCAGGTCGCCAAGAAGAATTCCGAGGCCCTGGAAGCTGGCAAGAAGTTCCTCGCCGAGAACGGCAAGCGTGATGGCGTGGTCACCACCAAGTCCGGCCTGCAGTACGAAGTCGTGAAGAAAGCCGACGGCGCGCAGCCCAAGGCTACCGACGTAGTTACCGTTCACTACGAAGGCAAGCTGGTCGATGGTACGGTCTTCGACAGCTCCATCCAGCGTGGCAGCCCGATCGACCTGCCGGTTGGCGGCGTGATTCCGGGTTGGGTCGAAGCCCTGCAGCTGATGCACGTTGGCGAGAAGATCAAGCTGTTCATCCCGAGCGAGCTGGCCTACGGCGCGCAGAGCCCGAGCCCGACCATCCCGGCCAACTCGGTACTGGTATTCGACCTGGAACTGCTGGCCATCAAGGACCCGAACCAGGCTGAAGCTCCGGAAGCTCCTGCCGAGCAGCCCAAGCAGTAACTGAGTACCCCGGTACCAGAGAAAACGCCCCGTTACCCACGGGGCGTTTTCGTTTCTGCACAAAGCGCTCTGGAACGGTGGACTGACCGCCGGGTCTGAAAGGGAGTAACCTTGGGCAGGCTGTTACCCTTATGCACATATATGACGCAGTTGAAACAATTTCCTCCCCTTGACATTGGCGAGCCCTTCGCATAGCCGCAACTGCATGATTTTTAACGCATTTGCCGGGGTGAACAAAAAATCACCGATCTGTCTGCAGCCCTCATGGGGCGGGCGTTTGGGTGATATAGAGGGTGGCTTTCAACAGAGTTATCCACAGGAAAGGTGGATAACCTGAACCCGCTCTGTACGAATCTTCCTATCGAGGTGAATCGATGAAAAAGCCTCCGGGATTTGACCGTTTCCTGAAGCTGGCCAGCCGCTTTATCGCTGGTGGCCGAGTGCCTGCCCTGCTGTTCGCGGTGGCGCGCAAGAGTGGCCGGATCAAGCTGGCCGGGACCGATCTGAAGCTGCTGCAGGAACTGCTGGTGGCCTGGGTGCGCGGCGACTATCGCGGCATCAGTTCCCAGGCCCTGCTGTCGGTGGTGGCGGCCTTGCTGTACTTCCTCTCGCCGGTGGACCTGGTGCCGGACTGGCTGTTCGGTGTCGGCTTCCTCGATGACCTCGCGGTGCTCGCCTGGGTGGTGCGCCGTTGGCAGTCTGAGATCGATGCGTTCAAGGTCTGGCGCGACGCGCAGGGCGTGGAAACCCGCGAAGCCCTCAAGCAGCTGCCGCCGCCCGAGGCGATTCAGCGCCTCTGACGCAGGCGCGCGCGCTGCTCGCCGAGCAGGCGCTGGATCGAGCCGTCGTCCACCATGGCCTGCAACAAGGCGTCCAGGCGTTCGGCGGCCACCGGCAGCGCCGGTCCGTAGGAGCAATGGATGGAGTAGCGCTGCACGCTGCTGCGGCTGATTGCCACCGGTAGCGCCGAATGCTGTTCCAGCAGGAATTCCAGCGGCCGGCGCATGTCGATCAGCGCATCCAGGCGGCCGACTTCGAGCATGTGCAGGCGGGTGTCGAGATCGCGCACGTCGTCGCGCTTGGCGCGGCCTTCGGCGAAGGCCCGCATCAGTGGGGCAGGGTAGACATAGCCGAGGCTGGTGCCGACGCGAACGCCCGTGATCTGCGCAATATCTGCCATTGGCGGCCGGTCTGCGCGCTGCGCCAATGCGTCTTCTTCCTCGAACAGGCTGGGTGACCAGTGCAGCTTGTCTGGTGCCTTCATCCACTGTGGATTGTTGATGCACTGCAGGTCGATGGCGCCTTGCGCCAGCGCCGGTTCGACGCGCTTGTCCGGCGTCTCGATGAAGCGAACGGCGAGCCCCAGGCGCTGCCCGACGGTTTCGCCGAGGTCGCGGACAAAGCCAGGCGCCAATTCATGGTCGATACTTTCCGCGTAGGGCATGCCGTTGCTCGGCGAATAGCCCCAGCGCAATTCTTCGGCGCCGCACAGGGCGCTGGCCAGGCAAAGGCAGATCGGAAGGATGCGCTGCAAGTCGGTCCCCATGTCGGAGGCTGTGACGGCCGTGCGCAGTATAGCCGGCACAGGCGCCCGCCAGGCTGTTAAGATGGCCGCCTGCAAGGAGTGTTGTCATGAACGTGCAAGTGATAATGCGTGACGGCGAAGCGGAATACGCCGTGGTCCCCTGGGCCGAATACCAGGCATTGCTGGCGGCTGCCGGCCGTGGTGTTGCCCAGGTCGTCAAACCGGTCGCCGCAGCGGCACCGGAGGAGAATCCGGACTGGAAGACCCTGCGTGAAGCCCGTGGCCTGTCCATCGAGACGCTGGCGCGTTCGGTGGGTATCAGCCCGTCCTACCTGGAACTGATCGAGAGCGGCGAGCGCGAAGCCAGCGACGCCATCCAGCATGGCCTGCGTCGTGCCCTGGGCACTGGGGAGTCCGCTTCTTGAGCGTGCAGATCAGTCGCAAGCATTGGGAAGGCCTGCTCGGCGAGCTGGAAGACGCTCGCCGCCAGCGCCATCTGCTGACCTACCGGGCGCTGATCGAGCGCCTGCAATTGCCGACTCCGGCGATGACCGTACTGACTGCCGCGCTGGAGCACCTGGCTGCACTGGACGCCCGCGGCGGGCGACCGCTGCGCAGCTCGCTGGTGATCAGCCAGGGTGCCAGCCGCCTGCCGCGTACCGGCTTCTTCGAGTATGTCGAACGCCTCGGGCGCTTCTCCGGCGCGCCGGACGGCCCGGCTGCGGCCGGCTGGCACGCCGCGGAAGTAGCGCGGGTGTTCGAGTTCGAGTACCCCGAGGAGCTCTGAGGTGGCGACGCCCCGCGAGCTGTTCTGGCGTCTGCGCGCACGCCTGAGTTACACCTTTGCGCGACGCCTGATGGGCTGGCCGTGGATGGTCCGCCAGCCGCGTTCCTGGGCTTGGATGCAGGGCCAGTTTTCGCGCATGGCTGCCCTGGGCGACGTCTCTGCGCAGAGCTTCTATGGTCACCTGCTGCTGTTCCGCGGTCAGGGCTTCGGCGCCCGCGAGGAAGGCTTGCGCCTGTTACGTCTGGCGGCTGCTGCGGGTGACAGCAAGGCGGCTTACCAGCTCGGCGTGCAGCTTTTGAAAGGCGATACCCGGCAGGCCGCTGATGCGCAGGAAACCGCGCGTTACTGGAGCCAGGCTGCCGAGGCCGGGCACCCGCTGGCAGCGCGCAAGCTGGCCGAGCTGTATCGCAGTGGCGGGCCGGGCCTGACGCCGGATGAGGGCCAGGCCGAGCGTTACGACAACCGCGCGCGCCAGCTCGGCCTCTGAGTCACTCCGCCGTCAGCACGTGCAGGCTGTAGCCGGGCATTTCCTTGGCGTGACGCTTGGCCTCCGAGGCCATTCCGGCCAGCTGGCTGGCATCCAGGCGTTGGCCAGCACCACTCTTCACGTGCACCACGCCGATCGACAGTGACAGCAGCGGATATTCCTCGCGCTGCCCCTGGCGGTTGTGGGCGACGAAGCAGCCCGCCTCCAGGTGTTCGCGGCTGTAGAAGCGCCGGCACTGGCCCTGGAAATCCTCCAGCAGGTGATTGAGTCGTTCCCGCCAATCCTGTGTGCCCAACACCAGCATGAAATCGTCACCGCCGATGTGGCCGACGAAGTCCCGCGTCGGATCCACCCGTTCGCCGAGGCACTGCGCCAGGCACAACAGCACTTCATCGCCCCGGGCGTAGCCATAGAGGTCGTTGAACGGCTTGAAGCTGTCGATGTCGACGTAGCACACCACCGCTTCGCGTCCCTGTTGCAGCAGGCGCGTCAGGCATTGCTGGATCGGCACGTTGCCCGGCAGCAGGGTCAGCGGGTTGGCGTGGCGGGCCTGGCGAATCTTCAGTTCGGTGATCAGCTTGAGCACGTCGATCACTCGCCCCAGGCCGAGGTAGCGGCCGTTCAGGGTAATGATGAAGTCTTCCTCGATGCGCTGCCGCGCGCGGCTGGTGAGCAGGCGGCTGACCTGCTGCAGCGACTGGCTGCGCTCCACGGCAAGGAAGTCGCTGCTCATCAGTCGGCTGATCGGCTTGCGCGCATACAGCTCCGGTGCGAAGGGCTTGAGCAGCGCGTCGGATAGCGCGTGGCGGTGGACGATGCCGACCGGCTGGTCGTGGCCGTCGAGCACTGCCAGGGAGTTCAGGTTGGCCTGGGCGCGGAAGGCTTCCAGCACGTCGCCGATGGCCGTGCTATCGCGCACCGCCGGTTGGTCCATGAGCAGCGGTGCAAGGTCGGACTGTTCCTCGGCGAGCAGTGAGCCGGCAGTGTCCATTTCCGGCAGCAGGCTGCGCGCATCGCGCGGTGGCGTCTCCGCCGGGCGCCCGAGCAGGTAGCCCTGCACCAGGTCCACGCCCATCTCCGAGAGCACTGCCAGCTCTTCGGGAATCTCGATGCCTTCGGCGATCACCTGCGCACGGGAGGCGTGGGCCATCTTCAGGATCGAACCGACGAACTCGCGCTTCACCGCGTCCAGGTGGATGCCTTCGATGAAGTGGCGGTCGATCTTCACATAGTCGGGGCGCAGCTCGGACCACAGGCGCAGGCTGGAGTAACCGGCGCCCAGGTCGTCCAGGGCGATGGAGAAGCCCATGGCGCGGTAGTGGTGCAGGGCGGTGTCGAGGAGGTTGTAGTCCTCGATGGGCGTCTGCTCGGTCAGCTCGATCACCACGTCGCTGGGCGAGATGCCGAAGGCCTGCAGCAACTGCAGCGTGCGGCCGGGCTGGTGGGTCGGTTCCAGCAGCGATTCGGGCGAGACGTTGAGGAACAGCTTGCCGTCCAGTTTCAGGTCGCGAAAGCGTGTGCAGGCCTTGCGCCGGCAGAGCACTTCGAGCTCGCTCAGGCGGCCGCTGCTGCGGGCGATGCTGAACAGTGGCAGGGGCGAGTGCAGGGGGCCGTTGGACGGACCGCGGGTCAGGGCTTCGTAGCCGACCAGGCGCCTTTCGGAGAGCGACAGGATGGGCTGGAACAGGCAGTGCAGGTCGCCGTGAGCGAGGATCTGATCCAGTGCGCTCAACTGCTCGGTGACGGTCATGACGGTTCTCGGTGGCTGGAATAGCAAAGGGCCGGTATACCGGCCCTGTGCATTTCACGACAGCGTCATGACTGTTTCATTACAGCTGTCAGTGTTTGGCTACCTGGGAGTCCAGATTCAGGTAGTCGATCAGGATGTGCCCGGACTCGGTCAGGTAGGCGTCGTCCTGCGGCTTGGTCTTGTCCTCTTCCGGCAGGGCGTTCTCGTCTTCCTTCTTCAGCTCCTTGAGCGGCTCCTGGCCCTTGGATTTGCGCAGGGCATTCTCCATGGCCAGCTGGCGGTTCTCGATGCTGGTCTGCTGGGCGCGACGCTTGGCTTCGTTGAGGCTGACGGTCTTCTCCTTCATCAGCTCCTGGGCCAGGGCGAGACGCTCGCGGGCGTAGACGAAGTCCGCGTTGTGCTCGGTGCGCGCGTCGTGGCGGGTGCGCAGCTGGTCGAGGAACGGCTTGAACGGATCGGCCTGGGCCTTGAGCACCGGCTTGATGGTGTCCCACGGCATGGAGTCGGGCAGGGCGCTCTCGCCGATTTCCTTGTCGTCGACGATGGACGGGTAGCCGATGTCCGGGATCACGCCCTGGTGCTGGGTGCTCTGGCCGGAGACGCGGTAGAACTTGGCCAGGGTCAGCTTCAGCTCGCCATGATTGAGCGGCTGGATGGTCTGCACGGTGCCCTTGCCGAAGGTCTGGCCGCCGACGATGAGCGCGCGGTGGTAGTCCTGCATGGCGCCGGCGAAGATCTCCGAAGCCGAGGCGGACAGGCGGTTGACCAGCACGGTCATCGGACCGGTGTAGAAGGCCTTGCCCTCGTCGTCATTGAGCACGTCGACGCGGCCATCGCTGTTGCGCACCAGTACGGTCGGGCCCTGGTCGATGAACAGGCCGGTCAATTCGGTGGCTTCCTGCAGGGAACCGCCGCCGTTGTTGCGCAGGTCGATGACGATGCCGTCGACCTTGTCCTGCTGCAGCTCGCCGATCAGCTTCTTGACGTCGCGGGTGGTCGACTTGTAGTCCGGATCGCCAGCGCGGTAAGCCTTGAAGTCGAGGTAGAAGGCGGGCACGTCGATGACGCCCAGCTTGTAGTTCTTGCCTTCGTGGTCGATGGTGATGACCGACTTCTTCGCCGCCTGGTCTTCCAGCTTCACCGCCTCGCGGGTGATGGTGACGATCTTGCTGGTCTGGTCGTTCGGCGCGTTGGTCGACGGGATCACTTCCAGGCGGACTTGCGAGCCTTTCGGGCCGCGGATCAGCTTGACCACTTCATCCAGACGCCAGCCGACCACGTCGACCATCTCGCCCTTGGCCTGGGCGACGCCGATGATCTTGTCGGAGGTGGCGATCTGCTTGCTCTTCTCGGCGGGGCCGGCCGGTACCAGGCGCACGACCTTGACGTAGTCGTTGTCGCTCTGCAGTACGGCGCCGATGCCTTCCAGCGAGAGGCTCATGTTGATGTCGAAGTTTTCCGCGCTGTCCGGCGACAGGTACTGGGTGTGCGGATCGTAGGTCTGCGCGAAGGCGTTGATGTAGGCCTGGAAGATGTCTTCGCTGCGCGTCTGCTCCAGGCGCATCAGCTGATTCTTGTAGCGCTTGGTCAGCTGTTCCTGGATGGCCTTGTTGTCCTTGCCGGCGATCTTCAGGCGCAGGACTTCATCCTTCACCTTCTTGCGCCAGAGGTCGTCGAGCGCGGCGCTGTCTTTCGCCCAGGGCGATTTCTCGCGGTCGATTTCCAGCGACTCGTCGGTGTTGAAGTCGATCTTGTCGACGCCCTTGTTCAGGGTGGCCAGGGCGAAGTCCAGACGCTCCTTGAGGCGATCGAGGTGACGCTTGTAGATGGTGAAGCCGGGCTCCAGCTCGCCGCTTTTCAGGAAGTCGTCGAACTGGGTGCGCCAGGGCGCGAACTGATCGATGTCGGCGGCGGTGAAGTACATCCGCGCTGGATCGAGCGTCTTCAGGTAGCTGTCGTAGATTTTCGCCGAGCGCTCGTCGTTCAGCGGCGGCTTGTTGTAGTGATGGCGCTTGAGCAGCTCAACGATGTTGAGGCTGGCGATCACTTGATCCCGGTCGGGCTGCAGGCCGTCCCAGACATTCGCGCTGCTGGTCGCTGCGAACGAGGAAAAGGCGGTTGCGCCGAGGATGAACAACAGGGCGGTACGGGGCAAAAATCGCTTCATGCTGATTCGACTGATCGCGGAGTTATGACGCATATTAGGCCTTAATTGGCGGCGCCGGGTTCAATCGCAGATGAATTCGGCGCGAAGAAAGGGCCCGACCTTACGGATCGGGCCCTGCAAAGTCACTATGGAGGCAGCGTGAACGCATTGCAAGGCATCGAAGGGCGAGTGGAGTGGGCCGAGCGCCCGAACCCGACTTGCGCACAGGGACAGATCCGCATCCAGGTTGCCGCCGCGGGACTCAACCGTGCCGACCTGTTGCAGGTGGCCGGTCTCTACCCGCCGCCGCCGGGGGCGAGCGACGTCATCGGCCTGGAGTGTTCCGGCGTGGTGACCGAGGTCGGCGCCGGCAGTACCTGGCAGGTGGGCGACCGCGTCTGCGCCCTGCTGGCCGGTGGCGGCATGGCCGAGGAAGTGGTGGTGGACGAGCGCCACGCGCTGCCGGTGCCCGCCGGCCTGAGCCTGGCCGAGGCCGCTGCTCTGCCGGAGGTCTATGCCACGGCGTGGTTGAACCTGTTCATGCTTGGCGCTCTGCAGCCGGGCGAAAAAGTGTTGCTGCACGCAGGCGCCAGCGGCGTCGGCTCGGCCGGCATCCAGCTGTGCAAGGCGTTCGGCAGCCCCTGCTGGGTCAGCGTCGGTTCCGCGGAGCGCCTGGCCTATTGCGAGGCCCTTGGCGCCGAGGGCGGCGCGCTGCGCGGCGAGAGCCTCGAATCGCTACGAGATTTCGCGCCGTTCGACGTGATCCTCGATCCGGTGGGCGCCAACTACGCCAAGCTCGACCTGGAGATCCTCGGCCGTGACGGACGATGGGTGGTGATTGGCCTGATGGGTGGTCGCAAGGCCGAACTGGACCTCGCCCTGCTGCTGGGCAAGCGTATCCAGCTGATCGGCTCGACCCTGCGTTCGCGCGATGCCGATTTCAAGGCGCAGCTGATCGCCGAGCTGGGGCAGAAGGTCTGGCCGCTGTTTGCAACCGGTCAGCTCAGCCCGCAACTGGAACGCACCTTCCCGGTCCGCGACGCGCAGAGCGCGTTCGATGCCCTGGCAAGCAACCAGGTGCAGGGCAAGGTGGTGGTGGTGATCGACGAGAGCCTGAGCTGAGTCGATTGCAGCAATGAAAAGGGCCGCTGATGCGGCCCTTTTTCTACTTCAGACGATCACTTCCAGGTCAAGACGTCCCAGCCCATCTTCTGCGCATGTTCGAGCAGCGTCGGGTCGGCATTCACCACGTGCGGGTGGCCCACCAGTTTGAGCAGCGGCAGGTCGTTGCGCGAGTCGGAATAGAAGTGTGCGTCGGCCAGCGGGGCGTCATCGCCGCCGAGCAGGTCGAGCAGACGCAGCACCTTGCCTTCGCGGTAGGTGAGGGTGCCGACGGTGCGGCCGGTGTAGTGGCCGTTCAGCACTTCGAGGTCGATGGCCAGCACTTCGTCGATGCCGATGCGTTCGGCAATCGGCTTGACCAGGTGCACGCCCGAGGCGGAAATCACCAGGGGGCGGTCGCTGGCCTCGCGATGGCGGGCCAGGGTGGTGCAGGCGTCGCTGTGGATCAGCGGTTCGATCACGTCTTCGACGAAGGTTTCCACTTCCCGCTCGATCTCTTCCACGCTGCGCCCGGCCATCGGCTCCAGGGCGAAGGCCATGTAGTCCTCCATGGGCAGTTTGCCCTGCGCGTACTGCGCCATCAGTTCGGCGTCGCGCTTGAGGAACGACTCCGCGTCCACCCAGCCCAGATCGGCCATGCGCCGGGCCCACAGGCTCGCGCAGTCGCCGTCGATCAGGGTGTCGTCGAGGTCGAATATCACCAGGGCCATCAGGCCACCTCCCGAATGCTTTCAAGGTCGATTTGCAGGCCGAGCCGGGTGCCCGCCGGGTACAGGCGTTCGGCGCTGCGGTTGAGGACGTCCACGGTCAGTTCGACGCCACTGGCGTCGACCCGGTAGCGGATCACGTTGCCCAGCAGGCTGTGGGAGAGTACCTGAACCGGGATGCCTTCGCCCGGCTCCACGCTCAGGCGCAGGGACTCGGGGCGGATCGCCACCTGCTGGCGGAACGGACGGTCCAGCAGCTGCGTGGCCTGGGCGGCGTCGAGCAGGTTGTAGTTGCCGATGAAGCCGGCGGCGAAGGCGTTTTCCGGCGCGGTGTAGAGGGTTTCGGCGTCGCCGCTCTGGACGATGCGCCCGGCGTTCATCAGCACGATGCGGTCGGACAGCGTCAGCGCTTCCTCCTGGTCGTGGGTGACGAACACCGTGGTCAGTTTCAGCTCCTGCTGGATGCGCCGGATCTGCTCGCGCAGGTGCTTGCGGATGCGCGCGTCCAGCGCTGACAGCGGCTCGTCGAGCAGCAGCAGGCGCGGGCGGGTGACCAGCGAGCGAGCCAGGGCGACACGTTGGCACTGGCCGCCGGACAGCTGGTGCGGATAGCGCGCCGCCAGCGGGCCGAGTTCGACCATCTCCAGCGCCTCGCGCACGCGCTGGGAGGACTCCGCCGCCGGCACCTTCTGCATGCGCAGGCCGAAGGCGACGTTCTGCTCCACGGTCATGTTGGGGAACAGCGCGTAGCTCTGGAACACCATGGCGATGCCGCGCTTCTGCGGGCTTTTCGGCACGATGTCCTCGCCGTCCAGCAGGATGCGCCCGCTGTCCACCGCGGTGAGGCCGGCGATGCAGCGCAGCAGGGTGGACTTGCCGCAGCCGCTGGGGCCGAGCAGGGTGACGAACTCGCCGCGCTCGGCGGCAAAATCGATGTCCTGGAACACCGTGGTGGTGCCGTAGCTCTTGTTCAGTGTGGCGACGCTGAGGAAGCTCATGTCAGGTCTTGTCCTTGTTAAGGCGGTTCGCTGCCCAGGTGAGCAGCAGGACGAAGAGGAAGTAGGAGACCACCACCGCGCTGGTGTAGTGGCCGCTGCTGTTGCGCATGTTGTTGAGGAACACCTGCAGCGTCTCGTAGCGGGTACCCACCAGCAGGTTGGCGAAGACGAATTCGCCGATGAGGAAGCTGAAGGACAGGAACAGCGCCACCATCAGGCCCTTGCGCAGGTTCGGCAGCACCACCAGCAGGGCAGCCTGCCAGGTGCTGGCGCCGAGCAGGTGGGCGGCGTCCATCAGGTCGTGCAGGTTGATCGCCTGCAGGTTGTTGCTGATCGCCCGGTACATGAAGGGCAGGGCGATGGTGAAGTAGCAGCCGATGAGGATCCACGGCGTACCGAACATGGGTATCGGGCCGGCGGCATAGAGCTGCAGCAGGCCGACCGAGGACACCACCGGTGGCACCGCGAAGGGCAGCAGGATCAGCACGTTCATCAGTGCGTCCAGGCGCGGGAAGTAGTAATGGATGACGAACATCAGCGGCAGCACCAGCACCACGCTGAGGATCAGCGCGCCGAAGCACACCAGCAGCGACTGGCCGAAGGCGACGAGGAAGCGCGGGTCGCTCCACAGGGTCAGGAACCATTTCAGGGTCAGCCCGTCGGGCAGTACGCTGGCGCTCCACGAGGTGGCCAGCGAGTAGAGCAGGGTGGCGGCCAGCGGCACCAGCAGGATCAGGAACAGCGCATAGACCACCACTCGGTGGTACAGCGCGTTAGCGTTTCTGGACATGGTAGCTCCGGCGCAGCAGCCACTGGTGGGCCAGGGTAATGATGGTCATCAGGCCGACCAGCACCATCGCCAGGGCGCTGGCCATGTTCGGGTCGAGGAACACGTCGCCCGAGACCAGTCCGGCGATGCGAATCGGCACCACGTTGAAGTTGCCGGTGGTCAGCGAATAGACCGTGGCGTAGGCGCCCAGCGCGTTGGCCAGGAGAATGACGAAGGTGCCCAGCAGCGCCGGCGTCAGCACCGGGATGCCGATGTGCCGCCAGAACGCCCACTGGCTGGCGCCCAGCAGCGCAGCGGATTCGCGCCAGTCCTCGCGCAGGGCGTCGAAGGCCGGGTAGAGCAGCATTACCCCCAGGGGAATCTGGAAGTAGGTGTAGAGGATGATCAGGCCGGTCTTCGAATAGAGGTTGAAGTCCTGGATCAGCCCCGCCTGTTTCAGCAGCAGCGTGATGGCGCCGTTGAAGCCGAGGATGATGATGAAGGCGAAGGCCAGTGGCACCCCGGCGAAGTTGCTGGTCATGTTGGCGAAGGCCATCACGAAGTCGCGCAGCCGGCTGTCCACCTGGCGCAGCGAATAGCTGCCGAGCACGGCGATGAACAGGCCGATCAGGCTCGACCACACGGAGATTTCCAGGCTGTAGCGGATCGCCTGCAGGTAGAACGGCGAGTCGAAGATCTCGCTGAAGTTGGCCAGGCCCCAGCCGTCGCCGGTGCGCACGCTGTTGATCATCACCCACAGCAGCGGTGCCAGCTGGAAGGCGAAGAAGAACAGCGCGAAGGGCAGCAGGCAGAGCAGGGCGAAGAGTTTTCCGGTGTTCGATCTCATGCCTTGAGCAGCTCCCGGCAGACCGGTTTGTCGTGGGCGGCGCCG
The DNA here is from genome assembly GCF_030462585.1 of Pseudomonas sp. CAN1. GTDB lineage: Bacteria > Pseudomonadota > Gammaproteobacteria > Pseudomonadales > Pseudomonadaceae > Pseudomonas. The sequence continues at coordinate 68,636 of NZ_JASMRU010000006.1, forward strand.
AGGATTTCGCACAGCGTGCCGCAGAGTTCGACCTGGCGCGGGCGCGCCTGGTCATCGAGGCTGAATGCCTCGCCGAAAACGAACAGCGGCACTTCGCGTTCCTCGGCGAGGATGCCGCCGTGGCTGCGGTCGTCGTTCATGCCGTGGTCGGCGGTGACCATCACCTGGTAGCCGGCGGCCAGCCACTGGTGCAGGTATTCGGAGAGGATGATGTCGGCGTGGCGCGCGCTGTTGCGGTACTGCGGCGTGCCCAGGCCGTGCTTGTGGCCGGCGTCGTCGATGTTCATCGGATGCACCAGCAGGCAGTTCGGCGCATGCCGGCGGCGCAGCGACTCGGCGTCGGTGAACAGATGCGAGTCGGGGTAGTGGTCGGTCCAGTAGAAGTGGCCGTGCTGGATCGCCAGGGATTCGTCGTCGGTATGACGATCGCGCGCCGGGTCGAACGGCGTGCGGTTGTACAGCTCGCTGACCCAGTGGTAGGCCGCCGCTGCGGTGCTGAGGCCGGCGTCGCGGGCATAGTGGAACAGGCTGCGCTGGTTGGAGCGGCGCGACACGTCGTTGTGCAGGATGCCGCTGTCGATCGGGCGCACGCCGGTGAGGATGCATTCGTAGAGCGGGCGCGACAGCGACGGCAACTCGCATTCGAGCCGGTAGAGCTGGCCGCGGCCGGCGCTGCACAGGGCCTGCAGGTGGCCCATGCAGTCGTGGGCGACGCTGTAGTTGAGGCCGTCGAGGACGACCAGGATGACGTCGTGGCGCATGGGGCGGGGCCTTTGTCGAAGCGCGGCCGCCCCGGCGCGAACCGGGGCGGCTGGGCGTCATTGCATGTTGATGATGACGTGTTCCTGCCACATGCGCGGCAGGCGCTTGGAGGTCTCTTCCCAGGCCTTGGCGTCCTTGATCGGCTGGGCCTTGGCGTACTGCTCGTTGGGCAGCAGCTTGGCCTTCACCTCGGCCGGCAGGGTCAGGTGCTCGGCACGGATCGGCCGGGCGTTGCCCTTGGCCAGGTTGATCTGCCCGGCGTCGCTGAAGATGTATTCGCGGGCGAGCTTGGCGGCGTTGGGGTTCTTTGCGTACTTGTTGATGATGGTGGTGTAGCCGGAGATCACCGAGCCGTCGGAGGGGATCAGCACCTCGAAGCGCGCCGGGTCGATCTGGTCGCGGTAGCTCAGGCCGTTGAAGTCCCAGACGATGCCGACTTCCACTTCACCCTTCTCCAGCGTGTTGATCACCGGGTTGGTCAACGACAGGCGACCCTGCTTGGCCAGCTGACCGAAGAACTCCAGGCCCGGCTTGATGTTCTTCTCGTCGCCGCCGTTGGCGATGGAGGCGGCCAGCACGCCGTTGACTGCCTGGGCGGCGGTGCTGACGTCACCGATGGTGACCTTGTACTTGCCCTTGAGCAGGTCGGCCCAGCTGTGCGGCACGTCCTTCACCAGCTGCTTGTTGACGATGAAGGCGATGGTGCCGGTGTAGGCGAGCGCCCAATGGCCATCCTTGTCCTTGGCCCAGTCCGGTACCTGGTCCCAGGTGCTCGGCTTGTAGGCCTGGCTGACGTCCTGCTGCACGGCAATCGGACCGAAGGCGGCGCCGACGTCGCCGATGTCGGCGCTGGCGTTTTCCTTCTCGGCCTTGAACTTGGCCAGCTCCTGGGCCGAGCTCATGTCGGTGTCCACGTGCTTCAGGCCGTACTTGCTTTCCAGGTCCTTCCAGGTGTCCTTCCAGTTCGCCCAGCTGTCGGGCATGCCCACGCTGTTGACCTGGCCTTCCTTGCGGGCGGCGGCTTCCAGCGATTGCAGATCGGCGTCGGCCGCCATGGCGAGGCCGCTGCCAATGGCAATGGCCGATCCCAGCAGTGAAGCAAGCAAGCGTTTCATTCGGTGCTCCTTCGGTTCGGTGATTTCAAGCGTGGTCTAGATCAGCAAGACGCAGGCCAATCTAAGCGGGGCGGATGACAGTTTGATGTAAGCCCGCGGCGCGCCAGCCCGGCCTTGAGCGCTCGGCGGGTCGTCGGGGAAAAGCGTAGACCATGGGCAACGCCTTGATCCGCCTGGGCTACGCTGGTGTCGTTAACTGGCATGGGCGCTGCTTGCAAAGGCAGTGTCACGGGACGGTCATCGGGCTTTCCTAGGATGACGACAGCCCGCAAGGGGAAAGAAATGCCCTGTTCTGGGGCTGGACTAGTCCAAAAGAGGGAAAGGAATGCGCGATACGGCGCTACCCACGGTCACCGCGATCTGCCGCGCGCTGATCGAGCAGATCGACAGCGGCCTGCTCAGCGCGGGCGGCAAGCTGCCGGCCGAACGCAAGCTGAGCGAGCTGTTCGACACCACGCGAATCACCCTGCGCGAGGCGCTGGGGCAGCTGGAAGCCCAGGGCCTGATCTACCGCGAGGAGCGCCGTGGCTGGTTCGTCTCGCCGCCGCGCCTGCTGTACAACCCGCTGGTGCGCAGCCACTACCACGCGATGGTCGAAGGCCAGGGGCGGGTCGCCGCGACCGAAGTGCTGTCGGCGCGCCAGGTCCCGGCCAGCGCGGCGATCTGCGAGCTGCTGGAGCTGCCAGCGCTGTCCAGTGTCTACCAGATCCGCCGGCTGCGGCGGGTGGACGGGCGGCTGGTGCTCTACGTCGAGCACTACCTCAACCCGGCGTACTTCCCCGGCATTCTCGATAGCGACCTGACCTGTTCGCTAACCGAGCTTTACGCCAGCCGCTACGACATCCGCTACGGCCGCGTGCGCTTCGACATGGTACCCACCGCCCTGCATGGCGAAGCCGCCAGCGTGCTGCGTGTCGCCGAGGGCAGCCCGGCGCTGCGCATCACCCGGATCAACCGCGACCAGCACGGGCGCATCATCGACTGCGACCTGGAGTTCTGGCGGCACGACGCCATCCACGTGAGCGTGGAAGTGCCGGATTGATCTTCTGGCGTTGAACCGGGTGTGTAGGAGCGAGCTTGCTCGCGAACAGCCCAGCGACGTCATTGCCGGTTTGACCCTCTCCCTAACCCTCTCACTGAAGGGAGAGGGGACTGTCCCGAGTGTGGGCAGAGTCAACAGTTTGCCGGCTGATCCCGGCCTATCAGCTTGCGCCGAACGGCTCCCTCTCCCTTCAGGGAGAGGGCGAGGGAGAGGGTGTTTCCGGCGAGCGCGACGCTTGGTTCGCGAGCAAGCTCGCTCCTACAAGGGAAACTCAGCGATCCGGGTTCCACTCGGGATAGGCCGGAACCCCGTCCTGCGCCAGCCACGGGCGGTCATGAGATGTCCAGATATGCCGCGCCGGCCGCACACCCGGATCGTCGTCCAGGCTGGCCACGCGGACGATGACGTGCGGCTGGCCGGCGCGCTCGGCGATCAGCTGCGTCCCGCAGCGCGGGCAGAACTTGCGCTGCTTGCCAGGGGACGATTCATACGCGGCAACCTTGTCCTCGCCGCGGGTCCAGCGGAAGTGTTCGCGCATCACCCCGGCGGTGCTGGCGAAGGCTGCGGAGTGAGCTTTCTGGCAGGTCAGGCAGTGGCAATGGCCGATGGGCATGTCGAGGCTGTCGACCGCATAGCCGATATCGCCGCACAGGCAGCTTCCGTTGTAGGGCATGTTCAGTCTCCGGACAGAAAAACGCCCGGCAATTGCCGGGCGTTCGGGTCAGGGCAGGTCGGCGCTGTCGTAGAAGGCGCTGAGGACCTTGGCCAGGTAGTGCAGGTCCTGGCTGCCGGCCAGCTCGCGGATGGAGTGCATGGCGAAGGTCGGCAGGCCGATGTCGACGGTGCGCACGCCAATCTGGCTGGCGGTGATCGGGCCGATGGTGGAGCCGCAGCCCATGTCGCTGCGGGTCACGAAGCTCTGCACCGGCACTTCGTTTTCCAGGCACAGGTGACGGAAGAAACCGGCGGTCTCGCTGTTGGTGGCGTAGCGCTGGTTGCTGTTGATCTTGATCACCGGGCCGCCGTTGAGCTTCGGGCCGTGGTTGCCGTCGTGCTTGTCGGCGTAGTTCGGATGCACGCCGTGGGCGTTGTCGGCAGATACCAGCAGCGAACGTTGCACGGTACGGGTGAAGGCGTCGCCCTCGGGCAGCAGACGGCGCAGCACCTGTTCCAGGAACGGGCCGTCGGCGCCGCAGGCGGAGCAGGAGCCGACTTCTTCGTGGTCGGTGCAGACCAGCACGCCGCTCTGCTCGTCGTTGCTGCCCAGCAGGGCCTGCAGGCCGGCGAAGCAGGAGAGCAGGTTGTCCAGGCGGGCGCCGGCGATGAAGGCCTGGTCGAGGCCGATCACGGCGGCGCGCTGGGTGTCGTAGAAGCTCAGTTCGTAGTCGAGGATGGCGTCGGCGGTGATGCCGTGCTCCAACTGCAGCTGTTCGCCGAGCAGGTCGCGGAAGTCGCGGGTCTCGCCGGCGGCAACCTGGGCGAGGATCGGCGGCAGTTCGGTCTGCGCGTTGATCGACCAGCCGAGGTTGGCTTCTCGGTTGAGGTGGATTGCCAGGTTGGGGATCACCGCGATGGGCGCCCGGAAGTCGATCAGCTTGCTCTCGACCTTGCCGGCCAGGCGGAAGGTGACGCGGCCGGCCAGGGAAAGGTCGCGGTCGAACCAGGGGGCGAACAGCGCGCCGCCGTACACTTCGACACCCAGCTGCCAGTAGCCGTTGCGCACCAGTTCGGGGTTCGGCTTGACGCGCAGGCAGGGGCTGTCGGTGTGTGCGCCGACCAGGCGCAGGCCGTTCTCCAGCAGCGGCGCGGTGCCCAGCTTGAAGGCGATCAGCGAGGAGTCGTTGCGGGTGACGTAGTAGCGGCCGCCGGCTTCGGTGCGCCAGGCGTCGCGCTCGTCCAGACGCTGGTAGCCGGCCTCTTCGAGGCGCAGGGCGAGGGCCTGGGTGGCGTGGAAGGGAGTGGGGGAGGCCGCGAGGAAATCGATCAGGCCCTGGTTGAGTTCTGTACGCATGGGTAACTCCGGACAGCGAATGGCCGGAAGTTTAACGTAAATGCGCGAATCTGCGGCCTGGGGGCTCGCTCTGAGGGGCGGTGCGCGCGTAGGAGCGGACTCTGTCCGCGATAGGTCCGCATCGCGCCGAAAACCAATCGCGGACGGAGTCCGCTCCTACGATAGCCGGAAGAGTCAGAACGGCGCGGGCGACTCGAAGCGCAGGCGCTCGCCGGTCTGCGGGTGGGTCAGGGCCAGCATGCTGGCGTGCAGGCAGAGGCGGTCGCGCAGTTCCAGGGCTTCGCCTTCGGCATACAGGCGGTCGCCCAGCAGCGGGTGGCCGATGGTCAGCATGTGCACGCGCAGCTGGTGCGAGCGACCGGTGATCGGCGTGAGCTCGACGCGGCTCCAGTTGCCGTGGCGTTCCATGACGCGCCAGAAGGTCAGCGCATGCCGGCCCTGCTCGAAGTCCACCACGTGGCGCGGCTTGGTCGGTGGGTCGTAGCGCAGCGGCGCTTCGATGCGGCCGCTGTCCAGCTCGGGTTCACCCCAGCACAGCGCGGTATAGGCCTTCTCGGTCTCGCGGTCGTGGAACTGGCGGGACAGCTCGCGGTGGCTGTCGGCGTCGCGGGCCAGCACGATCAGGCCGGAGGTTTCCCAGTCCAGGCGGTGGACGATGCGCGCTTCCGGGTAGCCGTTCTCCTGCAGGCGGGTGATCAGGCAATCCTTGTTGTCGTCCGCGCGGCCAGGCACGGAGAGCAGCAGGGTGGGCTTGTTCACCACCAGCAGGGCGGCGTCCTCATGGACGAATTCGATCTGGGAAAGCGGCATGGAAACTTGTACGCGAATAATGAATGAGACAGAAACGACTGCGGCGGCCGAAGCCGCCGCAGGTTCACCCGGGCCGGATCAACGCTCCGGCAGGGTGATGTTGAGTTCCAGGATCGAACAGCTGCCCTGGTTGGCCAGCTCGACCTGGACTTGTTCCTGGTCGATGGGCACGTATTTGCGGATCACTTCCAGCAGGTCTTTCTGCAGCTGCGGGAGGTAGTCCGGTTGCGAACGGTTGCCGCGCTCGTGGGCGACAATGATCTGGAGTCTTTCTTTCGCGATGGATGCGCTGTTTTGCGACTTCCGGCTGCGGAAGAAATCTAAAAGGCTCATTCACGTCCTCCGAACAGTCGTTGCAGGAATCCTTTCTTCTGCACATCGAGGAACCGGTGGGGCATTTCCTTGCCCAGCAGTCGCTCGACGGCGTCGCTGTACGCCTGGCCGGCGTCGCTTTCTTCGTCGAGGATGACCGGTACGCCCTGGTTGGATGCCTTGAGCACCGCCTGGGATTCCGGAATCACGCCGAGCAGACGGATGGCCAGGATTTCCTCGACGTCTTCGACGCCGAGCATTTCGCCCTTGGTGACGCGCTCGGGGTTGTAGCGGGTCAGCAGCAGGTGTTCCTTGATCGCGTCCTGGCCTTTCTCGGCGCGGGCGGACTTGCTGGCCAGCAGGCCGAGCATGCGGTCGGAGTCGCGTACCGAGGAGACTTCCGGGTTGGTCACGACAATCGCCTCGTCGGCGTAGTACATGGCCAGGTGGGCACCTTTCTCGATGCCGGCCGGGGAGTCGCAGATCACGTAGTCGAAGGTCTGCTTGAGCTCTTCGATGACCTTGCCGACGCCTTCCTGGGTGAGAGCGTCCTTGTCGCGGGTCTGGCTGGCGGCCAGCACGAACAGGTTCTCGAGGCGCTTGTCCTTGATCAGGGCCTGGGTCAGGGTCGCTTCGCCGTTGATGACGTTGACGAAGTCGTAAACCACGCGGCGTTCGCAGCCCATGATCAGGTCGAGGTTACGCAGGCCCACGTCGAAGTCGACGATGACGGTCTTGTGGCCGCGCAGGGCCAGGCCGGTGCCGATGGCGGCGCTGGTGGTGGTTTTACCGACGCCACCCTTACCGGAAGTGACTACGAGGATCTTGGCCAAGGTGATTCACCCCAAAGAAAAAACGAAGAATTCTGGTCACTTAATTTCGCGGCAGTATCCGTTAAAGGCGGGTGATGTTCAACACGTCACCCGACAGGCTGACGTGCACCGCCTGCCCCCATTGCGGACTGCGTCGAAGGTCTTCGGCGACCTTGTAATTACCAGCGATGGACACCAGTTCGGCGGCCAGCTGCTGGCAGAAAATTCGTGCGCTGGTGTCGCCCTTGACTCCGGCCAGGGCGCGTCCGCGCATCGGACCGTACACATGGATGTTGCCGTCGGCGAGAAGTTCCGCACCCGGGCTGACGGGGGCGAGCACGATCAGGTCACCGCCGGCGGCGTAGATCTGCACGCCGCCGCGTACCGGGGTGGTCACCAGCTTGGTCGGACGGACCACCGGTGCCGGCGGCTCGGCCGGCTTTTCTGGAGCCGCTTGCTTGGCTGCTTCCTCTGCTTGAGCGGCAGTTTCGGCGGCCACGTCGGCCGGCTGCTCCGGTTTCGCTTCGGCGGTGGGCTGCTCGGCAGGCTTCTCTTCTGGCTTTTCAGCCTGTACGCCAGCGCCGGCGGCCTGCTCCACGACTTTCTCGGAGAGCTTCTCGCCTCGTGGACGGCGCACGGGTGCTGCACCCGTCACCTGCGGGACGGCGTCCTTGGGCTCGACCGCGCGCTCGCGGGAGGAGCCCGACGGCGGCAGCACGGGGATGTCGAACATGGTCGCCAGGCGGATGTCTTCCTCGCGGCTGGCGCGGATGGCCAGGGTGCGCAGGCCGTGGCGACGGCAGATGTCCAGCACGCCCTGCAGGTCGAGCTGGCCTTCGCCGTCGGGGAGTTTGTCCAGTGCCAGCACCAGCGGCGTGTCACGGAAGAAATTGGGCGCCTGGGCGACCTTGTCGGCGAGCTGGCGGTCCAGACGCGGCAGGTCGTTGTGGGCCAGTTCCAGAACGGTGACGGCCAGCATGCTGCCCTTGAGCTGGAATACGGGATCTTGGTCGAGAAGGTCAGCTTGGCTCATGGTCGGACTGCGTCATCAAAATGGTTGGACTTATAGCGGACCGCCCCGGCAGCCGCAAGCGTGGCCGACTGCTAGGCCTCACGGGAGGCGCAGGACGTGTCGGCAAGGTAGAATGTCGGGCTTTGATCGTGACCGGAAAGTTCCATGGACCGCCCCACCTTTCGCCAAGAATTCCTCCATCCCCGCCACTGGCCGCTCTGGCTCGGCCTTGGCGTGCTGTGGCTGGTGGTACAGCTGCCGTACCCGGCGCTGCTGGGCCTGGGCCGTGCGCTGGGGGCGCTGATGTACCGCGTGGTGGGCAGCCGCCGCGCCATTGCCGCGCGCAACCTGGAGCTGTGCTTCCCGGAACTCAGCGCTGCCGAGCGCAAGCGCCTGCTCAAGGAAAACTTCGCCTCCACCGGCATCGCCTTCTTCGAGATGGCCATGAGCTGGTGGTGGCCGAAGGCCCGTCTGGCGAAACTGGCCCATATCGAAGGCATCGAGCACCTGAAGAAGGCCGAGGCCGAAGGCAAGGGCGTGATCCTCATGGCCATGCACTTCACCACCCTGGAAATCGGCGCGGCGCTGCTCGGCCAGGTGCAGACCATCGACGGCATGTACCGCGAGCACGACAACCCGGTGTTCGACTTCGTCCAGCGCACCGGTCGCGAGCGGCATAACGCCGACGCCACTGCCATCGAGCGCGAGGACGTGCGTGCGATGCTCAAGGTGCTGCGCGCCGGCCGTGCCATCTGGTACGCGCCGGACCAGGACTACGGCGCCAAGCAGAGCCTGTTCGTGCCGCTGTTCGGCATCCAGGCGGCTACTGTCACCGCCACCACCAAGTTCGCCCGCCTGGGGCGCGCGCTGGTGCTGCCGTTCACCCAGTCGCGGCTGGCCGATGGTTCCGGCTACCGCCTGACCATCCACCCGCCGCTGGAGGACTTCCCCGGCGAGAGCGAAGAGGCCGACTGCATCCGCATCAACCAGTGGGTGGAGAGCGAGATTCGCCGCCAGCCCGAGCAGTACCTCTGGGCCCACCGCCGCTTCAAGAGCCGCCCCGAGGGCGAGCCGAAGCTCTACGACAAGAAGCAGTAGGTCGGCGCGGACTACTCTGGAAACAGCGCTACAAGGATTTGTGCCGTGACCGACGACTCCGCCACTCCAAGCCAATCTCCGGCCGTTACCGGCCTCATCCTTTCTGGCGGCGGCGCACGCGCGGCCTATCAGGTCGGCGTGCTGGCCGCGATCGCCGAGCTGATGCCCGAGGGCGCGGAGAATCCGTTCCCGGTCATCGTCGGTACTTCCGCGGGTGCCATCAATGCCGTCGGGCTGGCCTGTGGCGCGCTGTCCTTCACTGGCGCGGTGGAGCGCCTGACCAAGGTCTGGAAGGGCTTTCGCACCGGGCAGGTGTACCGCGCCGACTGGCCAGGCGTAATTAGCCAGGCCTTCAAGTTCCTCGGCCACAGCCTGCTCGGGTTGGGCAAGCGCGAGCCGGTGGCACTGCTGGACAGCACGCCGCTGCGCTACCTGCTGGAGCGCGAGCTGGACTTTTCCGGCATTGCCGCCGCCGTACGCCGACGCAACCTGCGTGCCGTGGCGGTGACCGCGTTCGGCTACGAGTCCGGCCAGGCGGTGACTTTCTACCAGGGCCGCGCCACCATCGACCCGTGGCTGCGCCACCGGCGCATCGGCGTGCCGACCCGGCTGCAGACCGAGCACCTGCTGGCCAGCTCGGCGATTCCGCTGCTGTTCCAGCCGGTGAAGATTCTCCGCGAGTACTTCGGCGATGGCGCAGTGCGTCAGCAAGCGCCGATCAGCCCGGCGCTKCACCTGGGGGCCAACCGCGTGCTGGTGATCGGCGTCAGCGGCAATCCCACCCAGGGAAGCGGCAACGAGCAGGTCGCCAACTACCGCACGGGGCAGCCGCCGAGCCTGGCGCAGGTGGGTATCCATCTGCTCAACAGCACTTTCATCGACAGTCTGGAAGGCGATATCGAACTGCTGCACCGCATCAACTTCCTCAGCTCGCTGGTGCCTGACGACGCACGCCGGACCAACCTGGGGCTGGCGCCGGTGGATGTGCTGCTGATTTCGCCGAGCCGGCCGCTGGATGAGATCGCCGCGCAGTACCGCCACGAATTGCCCAAGCCGCTGCGCCTGTTCCTGCGCGGGCCGGGGGCGACCAAGGCGAGCGGGGCGGGCGTGCTCAGCTACCTGCTGTTCGAGCCGGGCTACTGCAATGCGCTGATCGAACTGGGGTATCGCGACGCCATGGAAAAGCGCGCGGAGATCGCGCGCTTTCTGGGGATGGAAGATTGGTCGCTGTAGCGGTGATGTTCCCGTGAGCGTAGGAGCGGACTCTGTCCGCGATTGGCTACCGGCGTGAAGCGGACCCATCGCGGACGGAGTCCGCTCCTACGCACAACCTGTCAGGTCAGACCGCAAACACCCCATCGCGGTAATCGCGCAGGGCCTGCTCGATTTCCTCGCGGCTGTTCATCACGAACGGGCCGTACTGCACGATGGGCTCATTGAGAGGCCTGCCGGCCAGCAGCAGGACGCGCGCGCCGTTGTCGCTGGACAGGCGAATCTCGTCGCCCTGGCCCAGGCGCACCAGGCGATTGGTGGCGACGGTGTCGTCACCACGCTCGCCGGGCACCTGCAGCGATCCTTCGTAGACGTACAGCATCACCCGATGGCCCGCCGGAATGTGCGGGGTCACCGACGTGCCAGCCGGCAGCACCAGGTCGTAGTAGTGCGGCTCGGTGCCGGGGCGCTGCACGGCGCCATCGATGGCGGTTTCGCCATCATCGAAGCGCCCGGCGATCACGGTCACGCCTACGCCTTGCACGGTCGTCACCCGCGGCACGTCTTCGGGCTCGATATCGCGGTAGCCGGCCGGCGCCAGCTTGTCCTTCGCCGGCAGGTTCAGCCACAGCTGGAAGCCGCGCATCGCGCCTTCCACCTGTTCGGGCATCTCGCTGTGGATGATGCCGTGGGCGGCGGTCATCCATTGCACGCCGCCCGGTTTGAGCAGGCCGGTGTTGCCCAGGTGGTCTTCGTGGCGCATGCGCCCTTCGAGCATGTAGGTGACGGTCTCGAAGCCGCGGTGCGGGTGGGCCGGGAAGCCGGCGATGTAGTCGTCGGGGTTCTGCGTGTCGAACTGGTCGAGCATCAGGAACGGATCGAAGCGCTCGATACCGGCGCCGCCGATCACGCGGGTCAGGCGTACGCCGGCGCCGTCGCTGGCGGGTTGGCCGATGTGCTGGTCGATCACGGTACGTAGACGGGTCATGGGGACCTCCTTGATCTGTGAATGGAGATCATCCTAGTCCCAATTGATGGATGAATGGTTGCGAGTTTTTCGGCTTAGCTATCTATTTATTCGATTGTTTGCTGGAAAGAAAACCGCCGCCCTCGGGCGGCGGTTGGCGGTCACTCCTGGATCTGCAGGCGCCGGGCTTCGGTGTAGAAGTAGCGCAGCTTCTCGTACTCGAAGGGCGTGTTCATCTGCCCGTAGCGGAAGCTGTTGCTGTAGCGCTTGTCGATGATCTCCAGCACCGGCAGCTCCCAGTAGCGGCGGCTGAGGTCGGAGTAGTTCAGGTAGTTCACTTCGCGGGCGGCGATGAAGTCGGTGACCAGTCCGCCGGTGTCGCGCAGGTTGGACGGGCCGAGGATCGGCAGCATCAGGTACGGGCCATCCGGCACGCCCCAGTAGCCCAGGGTCTGGCCGAAGTCCTCGCTGACCTTGGGCAGCCCCATGGCGGTGGCCGGGTCCCACAGGCCGGCGATGCCGAAGATGGTGTTGAACAGCAGCCGCGCGGTGCTGTTCGCCGCGCGCTCGGGCTTGAGCTGGGCGACGCTGTTGAGCAGGGTCGGCACTTCGCCCAGGTTGCTGAAGAAGTTGCTTACGCCAGTGCGCACGAAGCTCGGGGTGACGTACTGGTAGCCGTTCACTACGGGCAGGAACACCCATTCGTCGAAGCGGTAGTTGAAGTGGTACACGCGGCGGTTCCACGACTCCCAGGGGTCGTAGACGTTGAGCGCATCGAAGGTGGCGCGCTCGAATTCGCGCTGATCCAGTCCGGGGTTGAACTTCAGTGCATCCAGCGGGTGCTTGAAGCCGTCCTCGTCCGGTGCCATGTCGAAGGCGGTGGAGGTCGGCGTGCGTATCGGTTGCGGCGTCTCGGCCTGGGCGAGGCCGCAGGCCAGCAGCAGGGCGAGGGGCCAGGTATGGCGAAGTGGCATGGAGTCAGTTCCCTGTCTGCGCGGTGGCCAGGCCGTCGGCCGAGACACCCTGTCCCTTGAAGAAGCCCAGCATGTCCTGGGCGTTCACGCGGTAGTTGAGGTTGCCGCAGTGGCCGCCGCGCGGGTAGAGCGTCAGGCGGTCGCCGAAGGTGCGGCGCAGGAAGCCGATGTCGCCCGGGCCGAGGATGACGTCGTCGGCGTTGTGCATGACGGCGATCTTCGGGCTGTGCTTGAGGTAGTCCTCGACGCCGTACAGGCTGACCTTCTCGATCAGCTGCGGCAGGCTGCCGCCGTCGTACTTGGCGCGCCACAGCGGCATCAGCTGGTCGGTCATGTAGCACTCGAAATCACACTGCATGGCGCGCTTGAAGAACGGCGTCAGGCTGGTGCCTTCGGTGATCGGGTACTTGGGTGGAGTGATCAGGCCGCGGCGGTTGATCAGGTCGGAGGTGAAGGCGATGTCGGCGGAGGAGAAGCGGAACACCGCGCCGATCAGCATGGCCATCTCCTCGTTGGAGAGGTGCTGCCTGGACTGCTGCAGGTCGAAGAGGAAGGCGTCGTTGAGGTCGACGTAGCCTTTCTGCTCGAAGTAGCGGGTCAGCTTGGCCAGTACCACCTGGTAGAAGGTGTTGGTGTCGTTGATGCCCTTGACCTGGGTCTGCACCAGCTTGTCCAGGTTGCTCACCGAGGTGTAGAGGTTGACCGGCGGGTTGAGCAGCAGCACGCGCTTGAAGTTGAAGCTGCGGCGGGTTTCGTCGAGCTGGCTGACGAAGGCCGCGTGCAGCGCACCGAGGCTGTATCCGGTGAGGTAGTACTCGGTGACCGGCAGGTCCGGGTGCTGCGCGCGGATGGCCTGCATCACCCGATAGAGTTCGTCGGCGTCGTCCGGGGTGTAGCCAGGCGTGGCGATGCGCGAGGCGCCGACCATGAAATCCCAGCTGGTCGGCGAGGAAATCTGCACCACGTGGTAGCCGGCACCGTAGAACAGGCGCTTGAGGTACTCCGGGGTGGTGCTGGAATAGTTGGCGCCGGTGCCGGCGATGATGAACACCAGCGGCGCGGCATGTTTCTGCCAGGCCAGCCGGTAGTGCAGTTTCTTCACCGGCCAGAAGTTGCTCGGCAACTCGTGCTCGCGCTCGGGGCGCAGCTTGAGCGCGTAGTCGGACTGGCGGATATCGCTGTCGGCCGGCAGTTGCGGGCGCAGGTCCGGCGGCGTCGTGGCGATGGTCGCCTCGAATGGGTTGAGCAGCGGGTAGCCGTAGCTGGCCTGGTCCACATCGCGGGCGAATACCGGCCCGGCGAGTCCCATTGCGAGGCAACCCAGCAGGGCTGCCGCGCGGCAAAGAAATGTCATGGTAGGAAGTCCTTTCAGGGGAGGCCAACTCTAGGGTGACCGCCGATTAAGACCAGCACATTTCTCACAAGTGCGATTGGCTTTCAGGCCTTGCGAGCCAGGTCTCTCAGCGCATCTCCGGTTAGACGATAGACGCTCCATTCATCCTGCGGGCGGGCACCCAGGCTGCGGTAGAAGCCGATGGCCGGCTCGTTCCAGTCCAGCACCGACCATTCCAGGCGGCCGCAGCCGCGTTCCACGGCGAGGCGCGCCAGCTCCGTAAGGAGTGCCTTGCCCAGTCCGGCGCCACGGGCGGCGGGGCGCACGTAGAGGTCCTCAAGGTAGATGCCGGGTTGGCTGAGCCAGGTGGAATAGTTGTGGAAGAACAGCGCGAAGCCCTCGGGCTGGCCGTCGACTTCGCCGATCAGTACCTCGGCATAGGGGCGCGGGCCGAACAGGTGGTCGTGCATGCGCTGGGCGTCGGCCTTCACCTCATGCACCAGCTTTTCGTAGTCGGCCAGCTCGCGGATCAGGTCGAGGATCAGCGGGATGTCTTCCGGGGCGGCGGGGCGCAGGGTGACGCGGGGCATGGCGGTTTCCTCGTAAAGCGAAATCCGTCGAGCATGCCCAATGCCCCGCGCCGCTGGCAACAATTCGGCAGAGCCATTCAGCTGAGTAATTCAACGGAGCAATTCAGCTGAGCGATGCGGCTCAGTAATGCTCCAGGCTTTCCACCCAGATCAGCTCGCAGGCGCCGGCGCCGGTGTCCTCGCGGGTCAGCGAGCTGACCCAGTGCCAGCCGTCGTCGGCTTGCACCCGCACCAGCTTGCCGGAAAGGCGCACGTGCTCGCCGGCGCTGACCTGTGCCAGGCTGCGCGCCACGCTGTCGTTGGCCGGAATCATGTGCATGTTGGCGCTGTGGGTCTCGATCTCGCGGCGCGGGATCGGCATCGGGTTGGCGTTCCAGTGATACCAGCGGTTGCCCTGGCTGATGTGGATATCGGCCAGCACCCGCGGATCGTCCATCGGTCCCCAGCCCAGGGCGAGGTCGGTGGGCGACAGCTCGGCCTCGCGGCCCAGGTGGTAATCCTCGCGGCTCAGCACCCGCGCCTCGATGCTGAAATCCTCCAGCGGGTAGATGGAATAGCGCTCGACGCGAAAGCCGCCATCGGGCAGCGCCTGGCTCTGCTGGGCGGGGGAGTGGGGGCGCTCGGTCGGCCACAGCCACCAGAAGCTGGTCGCCGTGCAGGCCAGCAGGAACAGGGTCGATCGCTTCATCGCAGGCTCCGTTGGTGAACGAAGTCTACGCAGGAAGTGGCCCCCCTTGCATCGGCCTTTGTGCTGGTTATGCTGGGCGCCGAATTTCCCCTCCGAGGTGGTGGCGCCATGCCCCGTCGTTTGCTCCTGATCCTCCTTCTTGCCGTCTTTGGCCTGTGGCTGGCCGCCAGTTATGGCGTGCGTTTCGGGCTGATGGAGGATGGCCGCTGGGTCGGCATCTGCGCCGACGAAGCCGGCCGCTGGGAGTGCGGCGTGCGCTCGCAGCTGGGCTGGGCGATCCACTTCGGCGTGTTCGGCAAGCTGGCGCTGGGGGTTTCCCTGCTGGCGTTCTGCATGCCGCGGCAGGCGGGTTGGTGGCTGGCAGTGCTGGCGATGGTGGTCACGCTGCCGGCGCTGGTGCTGTACAACGCCGGTTTCGCGGTGTTCGCCGTGGTGCTGGCGGGGCTGCGGCTGGTCCGCGCGCCCAGGGCTTCGTGATCATGCGTCGCGCGCTCCTGCTGCTGGCATTGCCGGCTTTGGCCATGGCGCGGGACTTTCCCGCCGAAGGCGAGGAGTGCATCGCGGCCAATTCCGGCGCGGGGTCGGTGCAATGCCTCACCGAGCTGTATTACCAGAGCAACCACGAATTACGTCGCCTGGAAGATCGCCTCGTTGCGCAATCCGCGCAGCGCTTGCGGGATGATCGGATCACCCGAACCCACCATGAGCAGGCCGTTTCCTCCCTGCGCGACGCCGCCCGGCGCTACGCGAAGTACAGCGAGCGCCAGTGTGATTTCGAAGTGGGTTACTCCGGTGCCGCCGCTTCAGGCGCGCAGCAGGTGTTCTACCGCTGCCTGCTGCGGCTCAACCAGGGACGGCGGGACTATCTGCTCGCCGCTCTGAAAGACTCGGACTGACTGCCGAGCGCACACCGCGCAGCAGTGCGCCCAGCATCAGCAGGCTTACCACGGCCCAGCCCAGCGCCTGCTGGTTGCCCAGGCCCTCCAGGGCCAGTTGCGCGGGAATGCCGACGGCAATGATCAGCGCCAGCAGCAATGCCTCGCGACGCGGCGCTGCCACCGGCCGACACAGGTAGACCAGCGCCGGGAACAGCAATGCCGGGCTGGGGAAACTGCGGTAGCGCGCATCGAACACCAGGCCGAGCATCAGCACTGCGCCGGCGAAACCGGCCGCCGCCAGCCACAGGCCGGCGCGCCGCTCAAGCATGTCGAACGCCTTCGCCCGCCAGCCAGCACGGGCAGACAGCGCCAGGCTGATGTGCGTCAGCACCAGCAGGTTGAGACCAACCAGCGCGGCCGCCCACAGCCATTCGCCCCAGAAGCGACTGGTGATGGTCGACTGTTCCAGCCACAGGCCGATGCAGCCGGCGCCCAGCGCGCCGACCAGGGGCAGCAGGAAGGCATTGCGCCCGGAAGCCGGCCGCCCGCCCAGCAGCAGGCCGGCCGCCAGGATCGCCCCGGACAGGCCGAGCCACAGCGGCCAGCCCGGCAGGTTGCTGACCGGCCCGGCGAGCACGTTCTTCTCCTCGCGGTCGGCGCTGAACAGGCCCCAGTAACCGCCCACCGCGCCTTCGCTCTCGCGCTTCCACGGTTGGTCGAAGGCTTCGATCAGGTTGTAGTGCCAGCCTTTTTCCTCGGCCATCTGCACGAAGCCGCGGAGGAAGCGCGCCTCGTTGACCCGACTGGGCACGGCGGTCTCGCGCTGGCGGCCTTCGCTGGGCCAGCCGGTCTCGCCGATGACGATGTCCTTGGGGGCGAACTCGCGGCCGAAGTCCTCGCGCACCTTGGCCACATGCTCCAGCGCGTCGTCGATGTCCAGTGGCTGGTCTTCCCAGTAGGGCAGCAGGTGGATGGTGACGAAGTCCACCGCCGGGGCGATCTCCGGGTGTTGGTGCCAGAAATCCCAGACGTCGGCGTAGGTCACCGGCTGCTTCACATGGGCCTTCACCTTGTGAATCAGCCCGGCCAGGTAGCGTCCGGTGACTTCCTTGCGCAGCAGGGTTTCGTTGCCGACGATCACCGCCTGCACCACGTCCGGATACTGGTTGGCGGCCTTGATCAGTGCATCGACTTCACGTTCGGTATCCACCGGGTTGGCGTTGACCCAGGCGCCGAGCATCAGCTTCAGGCCGTGCTTGCGGGCCAGCTCGGGGATGCCTTCCAGGCCGGTCATGGAATAGGTGCGCACGCAGTCGAAGCGCGTCGCCAGCAGGGCGAGGTCGGCGTCCATCTGCTGCGGACGCAGCACGAAAGGCTGGTCGAACGGCGACTGGTCCTTGGCGAACGGGCTGTAGGAGGCGCACTGCAGCTTGTGTGTGGGTGTCGCGGCGTCCGGCAGGATCACCGGCCTGCCCAGGCCGTACCAGAGCCCGCAGAGGGCGATGAGAGCGAGCAGCAGGGCGAGACAGTAGGGCAGGAGCGGAAAGCGCGATGAGGAGGGCATGGGAGCACGCGAACCGTGGGAAGGCGCGCATCTTAGCAACGCCGCCGGCCGCCGTCAGTGCCCGATGGGGCACTTAGGCATGCCGGTGGACCCAGTTGTGCGCCGGTGCTGACTCGCTCGCTGCGTTGCCCTCGATGCGCTTCCAGATCTTCTCGTGGAAGTGGAAGCCCACCGCGTTGCACAGCGGCTCTACCACCGCCACCAGGCCGCCCACGGCGATGCTGCCGGTCAGCGCGTAGGCGACGCTGAAGGCGATGATGAAGTGCATCAGGGTGAAGGTGACGGTCTTGAGCATGGCTGCGATCTCCCAGTCGAGAATGATTCTCCGTTGCTGCAAGACTACTTCGGGGGAACCCTCGCGGGTAATCGAGCCTCTGTATGGAGGCGATAGGCCGCCACGCCCGTCGTGGATGGAATGGCGAGGTCGTGGATGGACGGCTTCTGTCGTGGATCGGACCGTTTGGCGTCGCTCTCAGAGCAGTTCGCCAGCCGGGTGCGCCGATCATGAAGGGGCGGCCAAGACCGCGAAATGCGCCGGGTTGCACTCCGGCGCGCCGATAAAATCACGGGGAGAAAACCATGCGAATGATGCGACGCCTGTTGGGCCTGGGCGCAGGTCTGGTGCTGTCGGCAGCTGCCGGGCTGGCCACTGCGGCGGCCAAGCCGGAAATCACCATCGGTTACGTGGACGGCTGGTCAGACAGCGTGGCGACCACCCACGTCGCCGCCGAGATCATGCGCGAGAAGCTCGGCTACCAGGTCAAGCTGATGCCGGTCGCCGCCGGGATCATGTGGCAGGGCGTGGCGCGCGGCAAGCTCGACGCCATGCTCTCGGCCTGGCTGCCGGTCACCCATGGCGCCTACTACGAGAAGATGAAGGACAAGGTGGTCAACCTGGGCGTGAACTACCCGGGCGCGAAGATCGGCCTGATCGTTCCGGAATACGTCAAAGCCAACAGCATCGAAGACCTCAAGGCGCAGAAGGCCGATTTCGACGGCCGCATCGTCGGCATCGACGCCGGCGCCGGGGTGATGCTCAAGACCGACCAGGCAATCAAGGACTACGGCCTGGACTACAAGCTGGTAGCCAGTTCCGGCAGCGGCATGATCGCCGAGCTGACCCGCGCGGAGAACGACAAGAAGGCCATCGCCGTCACCGGCTGGATTCCGCACTGGATGTTCGCCAAGTGGAAACTGAAGTTCCTCGAAGACCCGAGAAAGGTCTACGGCGAAGAAGAGCACGTCGACAGCGTGGCCAACCCGGCGCTGGAGAAGAAGGCACCGGAAGTCTGGGCCTTCCTGAAGAAGTTCCAGTGGAAGGACGGCCAGGAAATCGGCGAAGTCATGCTCGCCGTGCAGAACGGCGAGAAGCCCGAAGTCGCCGCCAAGAAATGGGTCGAGGCGCACCCGGACCGCGTGAAGGAATGGCTGTAATCGGTTAGAGCCACTTCACAGGCGACACAGAAAAATCCCCCGCGAACGACTCAGTTCGCGGGGGATTTTTTTATGCCGAAGCGTCTATTCCGGGCTTGTTCGCAATCGCTATCAAAACGCTACGACTAAAGTCGTCTGGAGCCCTTGCAGCGCTCAAATAAATTAGGGATCGACGACATCCGCGTCATCCCCGCTGTGAGGACAACAACAAAATGAACGACAGCATCTACCAGCGGATTGATACCAATCCGCGCTTCAAAGAGCTGGTGGCCAAGCGCGAGCGCTTCGCCTGGCTGCTCTCCCTGATCATGTTGGGCCTGTACGTGCTCTTCATCCTGCTCATCGCCTTCCAGCCGCAGCTGCTCGGCACGAAGATCAGTGCCGACTCGTCCGTCACCTGGGGTATCCCCATGGGCGTCGGGTTGATCCTCTCGGCCTTCGTGCTCACCGGCATCTACGTGCGCCGGGCGAACGGTGAATTCGACCGCATGAACCAGGAAATCCTCAAGGAGGCCCAGCAATGAAAGGCCGAATTTCTGCGGCCCTCGCTCTGGCCGCGTTCGCACCGACCATCTGGGCTGACGCCCTTACCGGCGAGGTACAGCGCCAGCCGCTGAACGTCTCCGCCATCGTCATGTTCGTCGCCTTCGTTGGCCTGACCCTGTGCATCACCTACTGGGCCTCCAAGCGCAGCAAATCCGCTGCTGACTTCTACACCGCCGGCGGCAGCATCACCGGCTTCCAGAATGGCCTGGCGATCGCCGGCGACTACATGTCCGCCGCGTCCTTCCTCGGCATTTCCGCGCTGGTGTTCACCTCCGGCTACGACGGCCTGATCTACTCCATCGGCTTCCTCGTCGGCTGGCCGATCATCCTCTTCCTGATCGCCGAACGCCTGCGCAACCTGGGCAAGTACACCTTCGCCGACGTGGCCTCCTACCGCCTCAAGCAGAAGGACATCCGCACCCTGTCCGCCTGCGGTTCGCTGGTGGTCGTGGCCTTCTACCTGATCGCGCAGATGGTTGGCGCCGGCAAGCTGATCGAGCTGCTGTTCGGCCTGAACTACCATGTCGCGGTGGTGCTGGTCGGTATCCTGATGGTGCTCTACGTGCTGTTCGGCGGCATGCTCGCTACCACCTGGGTACAGATCATCAAGGCCGTGCTGCTGCTCTCGGGCGCCACCTTCATGGCGATCATGGTGCTCAAGCACGTCAACTTCGACATCAGCACCCTGTTCTCCGAAGCCATCAAGGTTCACCCCAAAGGCGAGGCCATCATGAGCCCCGGCGGCCTGGTGAAGGACCCGATCTCGGCGTTCTCCCTGGGCTTCGCGCTGATGTTCGGCACTGCTGGCCTGCCGCACATCCTGATGCGCTTCTTCACCGTCAGTGACGCCAAGGAAGCCCGCAAGTCGGTGTTCTTCGCCACCGGCTTCATCGGCTACTTCTACATCCTGACCTTCATCATCGGCTTCGGCGCGATCCTGCTGGTCAGCACCAACCCGGACTTCAAGGACGCCACCGGCGCGCTGCTGGGCGGCAACAACATGGCGGCCGTACACCTGGCCGACGCCGTGGGTGGCAGCCTGTTCCTCGGCTTCATCTCCGCCGTGGCCTTCGCCACCATCCTCGCGGTGGTTGCCGGCCTGACCCTGGCCGGTGCCTCGGCCGTGTCCCACGACCTGTACGCCAGCGTGCTGAAGGGCGGCAAGGCCAACGAGAAGGATGAACTGCGCGTCTCGAAGATCACCACCGTGTGCCTGGGTGTGGTCGCCATCGTGCTCGGCATCCTGTTCGAGAAGCAGAACATCGCCTTCATGGTCGGCCTGGCCTTCTCCATCGCCGCCAGCTGCAACTTCCCGGTGCTGCTGCTCTCCATGTACTGGAAGAAGCTGACCACCCGCGGCGCGAAGATCGGCGGCTGGCTCGGCCTGATCACCGCGGTGACCCTGATGATCCTCGGCCCGACCATCTGGGTGCAGATCCTTGGTCACGAGAAAGCCATCTACCCGTACGAGTACCCGGCGCTGTTCTCCATGGCCGTGGCCTTCATCGGTATCTGGTTCTTCTCCATCACCGACAAGTCCGCCGCTGCCGACGAAGAGCGCGCGCGCTTCTTCCCGCAGTTCATCCGTTCGCAGACCGGCCTGGGGGCCAGTGGCGCAGCCGCCCACTGATAGCCTGAGCTAACCTGCCGGGGCCGGAGGTGGAAACACCTCCGGCCCCGCTTTTTTGATTGGGATGGATAACGGATGTCCGACGATTTCAACTTCGCCTCGCCACCCTTCGACCAGCTCCGCCCGCTGGAGCGCGAGCAGCTGCGCGACGCGCTGAGCGTGGGCTACTACACGGTCGACGAAGTGCTGCTGGAAGCCGGTGCGCCGGTGCCCTGCCTGTTCGTGCTGATGAAGGGTGTGATCGAGGAGCGCGGCGAGGACGGCAAGCTGTTCGCCCAGTACGGCGCCGAGGACCTGTTCGACGTGCGCGGACTGTTCTCCGGCAGCAGCAAGCACCGCTACCAGGCGGTGGAAGAGAGCATCGTCTACGAATTGCCGGCGGCGGTGTTCCACCAGCTGTGCACGGACAACCCGCAGTTCGCCCGCTTCTTCCGCGCGGACCTGGCCAGCAAGCGCCAGCTCGAACGCCGCGACGGGCAGAACCTTGCCGAATTCATCCTGACCCGCATTGCCCCCGAACACCTGCTGCCGGCCATCGAGGTCGAGCCCGGCCTGCCGCTGGGCGACGCGGCACGCCTGCAACTCAGCCGTGGCGCGGACGCGCTGCTGGTGCGCGAGGACGGCGCCCTGGGCATCGTCACCCGCACCGACCTGATGACCGCGCACTTTCGCGATGGCTTCAGTGAAGCCCAGCCCATCGGCCCGCTGGCGCACCGCCCGCTGAGCCATGTCGAGCTGGGTGATTTCCTCTTCGACGCGATGATCCTCATGACCCGCCAGCGCATCGAGCGCGTGGCGGTGTGCGAGGAGGGCAGGGTGGTCGGCCTGCTGCACCTGACCCAGGTGCTCAGCCTGTTCTCCACCCATTCCCATGTGCTGGCGCTGCGCATTGCCCGCGCCGAAAGCGAGGCCGAACTGCGCGCCGCCGCCGAGACTTTGCACACGCTGATCGCGACCCTGGCGGGCAACGGCATCCGCCTGCGCTTCATCATGCAATTGGTCAGCGCACTCAACGAACAGCTGCTTGAGCGCCTGTTCGAACTGCAGGTGCCGCCGGTGTTGCGCGGCCGTTGCTGCCTGCTGGTGATGGGCAGCGAAGGGCGTGCGGAACAGTTGCTGAAGACCGACCAGGACAACGCGCTGATCCTCGATGACGGCCTGCCGGTGGAGCAGGGCCTGCTGTTGATGCAGCGCTTCTCCGCCGCACTGCTGGAGTTCGGTTATCCGCCGTGCCCCGGTGGCGTCATGGCCAGCCGGCCGGAGTGGTGCAAGCCGTTATCCGAGTGGCAACGCGAGTTGCGCGAGCTGCCGTTGCAGGGGCGTCCCGAACAGCTGATGCGCCTGTCGATCCTCGCCGATGCCTGGCCGGTGGCGGGCAGCCGGAGGTTGTTCGACGGCCTGCGCGAATGCCTGTACCAGTTGGCCGGCGACAGCAGCCGCTGGATGAGCGACCTGGCCCTGCCGGCGCTGCAGTTCGACACGCCGCTGACCTTCCTCGGCCAGTTGAAGACCCAGGACGCGCAACTGGACGTGAAGCGCGGCGGCATCTTCCCCATCGTCCATGGCGCCCGCGTGCTGGCCGTGCGCGAGGGGCTGGACGAGCGCGGCACCCTCGGCCGCCTCGCTGCATTGAAGGCGCTCGGCGTGCTGGATGAGTCGCTGGCGGACAACCTGATGGAAGCCTTCGAACTGTTCCTCCAGCTGCGCCTGCGCCAGCAACTGGACGGTCAGCGCGACGGCCGCGAACAGGGGCTCGATGTTTCCCGTCTCAGCCGCCACGAGCGCGACCTGCTGCGCTTCGGGCTGCACACGGTGAAGAAATTCAAGCAGAGCCTGACCCGCCAATTCCACCTGGAGACCCGATGAACGCCTGCGTCGTTGCCCCCGATCCGCACTGGTCCGCCTGGCGCCGCCGTCTCTACTGGTGGCGGCACGACCCCGCGGAAGCGGAGGAGCTGGTCTCGCTGGACCTGGAAACCACCAGCCTCGATCCGCGCAAGGCCGACATCCTCAGCATCGGCGCGGTGGTGATCCGCCGTGACAAGCTGATCCTCGGCGAGCGCCTGGAGCTGCTGGTGGAGCCGCCACCGTCGCTGGATGGCGAGTCGATCCGCATCCACAAGCTGCGCCGCGCCGACCTCGAAGGCCAGCTGCCGCTGGCGGAAGCGTTGCGCCGGGTGCAGGCGTTCATCGGCGAGCGGCCGTTGCTGGGCTACTACCTGTCCTTCGACGTCGCCGTCCTGCGCCGGCATCTGCGCGAGCAGTTCAACGCGCGGCTGGACAATCCCCGCGTGGAAGTCTCGGAGATCTACCACCGCAAGATGAGCCGGCGCTTCCCTGACCTGCACCTGGACCTGCGCTTCGACACCCTGGCGCGCAACCTGGACATCCCCATCGAAGGTCGCCACACCGCCATCGGCGATGCCCGCACCGCCGCGCTGATGTTCCTGCGCCTGCGCAAGGGCTCGCTGCCCCGCGACCTGAGCTGATCCCGACACACACAGATTCTTTGAATCTTCCGCGCGCCCTCCCGGTCGGAATTTACAAGCGCTGGCCAATCGCACCCCGCGAGCCATCGCCCCTCGTCGACTGAAAAGAGGAGAGACGATATGGGACTCGGGACCATTCTATTGATCATCCTGATCTTGATGCTGATCGGCGGCCTGCCGGTTTTCCCCCACTCGCGCAGCTGGGGCTACGGCCCGTCCGGTGTGATCGGCGTGGTGCTGGTCGTGCTGCTGGTGCTGTTGTTGCTCGGGCGGATCTGACCGGGTTCCTGCCCGGCCTTCGCGGATGAATCCGCTCCTACGAATCGCACCACGCTATCCGCTTGCGTAGGAGCGGACTCCGTCCGCGATCGCTCCACCCTCACCGCGGCCCCCACGTCACAGCGCCGATACGCCGCAGGGTGATTCGTCGCACAGCCCCTGCTGGAGGCCTGTACTAAACTACCGGGCGTTCGCCATCAGGGAGTCGTAAGGATGCTGGGTGTTGTACTGGTTGCGCTGGGCGTGCTGTGGTTGCTCGTCCAATGCGGGCTGGGCCTGCCGCCGCTGGCCGAAGCCATGACCCTGGACCCGGTGGTCAATCCCGATCGCTATTGGCAGTTCGCCTTCCTCGGCCCAGCCATTCCCGTGGCATTGGGCATCTTCATGCTGCGCTACCGCATCAGCGGTTTCGCGCAATTCAAGCGCGAGCGCATCAACTGCGCCGCTCATGTTCTGGTCTGTGCCGGCATCGCCCTGGTGCTGGGCAAGCTCTGCGTGCTCGTCCAGGCCTGAAGCCGCATTTTTCGCCGGCTGTGGCGCCGGTTTGCCGGGGGCATTCAGCGCCCTGATTTCGCCGCTGGGAGTGCAAGGCCTTGGTTACACTTCGGCCCAGGTCCTAACAAGAAAGGCAAACCTCCCCATGCAAAATCGCATCATGATTACCGGCGCCGGTTCCGGCCTCGGACGCGAAATCGCCCTGCGCTGGGCCCGCGAAGGCTGGAAGCTGGCACTGGCCGACGTCAACGAGGCGGGCCTTGTGGAAACACTCAAGCTCGTGCGCGAGGCCGGCGGTGACGGCTTCACCCAGCGCTGCGACGTGCGCGACTACAGCCAGCTGACCCAGCTGGCGCAGTCCTGCGAAGAGAAATTCGGCGGCATCGACATCATCGTCAACAATGCCGGCGTCGCCTCTGGCGGCTTCTTCAGCGAGCTGTCGCTGGAAGACTGGGACTGGCAGATCTCGATCAACCTGATGGGCGTGGTCAAGGGCTGCAAGGCCTTCCTGCCGCTGCTGGAGAAGAGCAAGGGCCGTATCATCAACATCGCCTCCATGGCCGCGCTGATGCAGGGCCCGGCGATGAGTAACTACAACGTGGCCAAGGCCGGCGTGGTGGCGCTCTCGGAAAGCCTGCTGGCCGACCTGACCCTGGTGGACGTGAAGGTCCACGTGGTCTGCCCGTCGTTCTTCCAGACCAACCTGCTGGATTCCTTCCGCGGCCCGAGCCCGGAGATGAAGACCCAGGTCGGCAAGCTGCTGGAAAGCTCGCCGATCAGCGCCGCCGACATCGCCGACTACATCCACCAGGAAGTGGCCCGCGACGTCTTCATGATCCTGCCCCACGAACAGGGCCGTATGGCCTGGCAGATCAAGCAGCAGAACCCCCAGGCGATCTACGACGAGATGGCGAAGATGGCGGAGAAGATGCAGGCCAAGCGCCGTACTCTGTCCTGATTTTCACGCCCGTTTTGCCCCCTTTCGGTGCAATGAAAGAGAGGGCTTGCCCAGGCCGGTGCAAAGGTTTAGTTTTAGTCACCGGCCTGCCTGGCTGATGTACGTTGGACCCCGGTGAAAGCCCCGCTCATTTCGCGGGGCTTTTGCTTTTTCGGGCTACTGCGCAGCGCTGGGGATTCGCGCTTTGCGCCATGCCAGGCCTGTGTTAGAAGGCTCCGGTGACATTGAAGGAAGAACCCGCTTGCACTCCGAATCCATCGTCTATGGCTGCATCCGCGACTGGCCCGGCGACTCGATGGAGCGCCGCCTGCGCCGCGCCGCCAACCGCAAGGTGCTCGACAGCCTGCCCACGGGCGAGGCCTGGCCGTTCCTCGGCCGCGAGATGTTCAGCCGCTGCGAGACTGAAGGCGCGGGCCTGTACCAGTCCCAGGTGATCCATTTCGGCGCCAGCTACCAGACCATCGAGTACGAGTGGAAGCTCTGGGTCGAACAGTTCGAAGCCCTGCTGCGTCGCCTCTACTGGGCCAGCGCGGTGGTGCACCTGGAAACCGAAGTCAACGGCAGCCACACCTTCCGCTGGGAATCCGAGAACGGCTTCCACAGCCCCCGCGAAGGCGAGCTGAAAGTGCGCTGCGCCTGGGAACGCGAGGGCGGCCTGCGCGGCTGACCGGCTTGCTTCCCGTCACGGAAAGAACCCCATGATCAACTACCTCTGGTTCGTCCTCGCCGCCTTCTGCGAGATCGCCGGCTGCTACGCCTTCTACCTCTGGCTACGCCTGGACAAGAGCGCCCTGTGGATAATTCCCGGCCTGCTCAGCCTGACGGTCTTCGCCTTGCTGCTCACCCGCGTCGAGGCCAGCTACGCCGGGCGCGCCTATGCCGCTTACGGCGGCATCTATGTCGCCGCGTCGCTGTTCTGGCTGGGTTTCGTCGAGAAGAGCCGCCCGCTGTGGAGCGACTGGGTCGGCGTGGCGCTCTGCGTGATCGGCGCCAGCGTGGTGTTGCTCGGGCCGCGCTTCGCGCCCTGAGGTGTTCAATAGCCGGCGGATAACGCCGTTGGCGTTATGCGCCCTACCTGCTGAACAGAACTGAAACCTGTAGGAGCGAGCTTGCTCGCGAACAGTGTATCCGGCTGCACAGGCGTGGCCGGCGAGCGCAGGGTTCGCGAGCAAGCTCGCTCCTACGAAGAGCCAAAGCCATTCCTGCTGCTCAGTCCTCCAGCCACTCCTTCGGCACTTCGGCCTTGAGCATCAGCTGGCACTGCTGGCTTTCCGGGTCGAAGACGATCACCGCTTCGCCGCGCTTGAGCGCATGGCGCGCGCGTTCCACGCGCACGTCCAGCGGCGTGTCGTCGCCGTTGTCGGTGCCTTCGCGGGTGACGAAGTCTTCCAGCAGGTTGTTGAGGGTATCGGCTTCGATCAGCTCGAAGGGAATCAGCATGGCGGGGCACTCATGAATCGCAGCGCGGGATTGTAGTCCCGCGCTGCGCCGTGTGCAGCTTCAGTTCCTGCTCTTGTCGCCGTCCGCGGCGCTGTCCTTGCCCTTGTCGGGCGAGTCGCCGCTGTCGATCAGGTCGTCCACGGGCGGCACATGGGTAGTGCTTTCCATGTGCACCGGATGTTCCAGCTGCTTGCTGAAGCGCTCCAGCGTGCCCTCGCTGGGTTCCGCGTCGCTGTCGAATACCGGCGGGCTGAGCATGTAGGCGGTGAGCAGCTTCGACAATGCAGCGAGGCTGTCGATATGGGTGCGCTCGTAGCCGTGGGTGGCGTCGCAGCCGAAGGCCAGCAGTGCGGTGCGGATGTCGTGGCCGGCGGTGATCGCCGACTGTGCATCGCTGTGGTAGTAGCGGAACAGGTCGCGCCGCACCGGTACTTCGTGGCGTTCGCCCAGGCGCAGCAGATGGCGCGAGAGGTGGAAATCGTATGGGCCGCCGGAATCCTGCAGCGCCACGCTCACCGCATGCTCGCTGGAGTTCTGCCCCTCGGCCACCGGGGCGATGTCGATGCCGACGAACTCGCTGACGTCCCAGGGCAGCGCGCCGGCCGCGCCGGAGCCGATTTCCTCGGTGATGGTGAACAGCGGGTGGCAGTCGATGGGCGGTACCTGGCCGTTTTCCACGATGGCCTTCAGCGCGGCCAGCAGCGCGGCGACGCCGGCCTTGTCGTCGAGGTGGCGGGCGCTGATGTGGCCGCTCTCGGTGAACTCCGGCAGCGGGTCGAAGGCGACGAAATCGCCGATGGCCACGCCCAGGGTTTCACTGTCGGCGCGGCTGGCAGTGTAGGTGTCCAGGCGCAGCTCGACGTGATCCCAGCTGATCGGCAGGGTATCCACGGCGGTATTGAACGCGTGCCCGGAGGCCAGCAACGGCAGCACGCTGCCGCGAAACACGCCGTTCTCGCAGAACACCGTGACCCGGCTGCCCTCGGCGAACCGGCTCGACCAGCAACCTACCGGCGCCAGTGCCAGGCGGCCGTTGGGCTTGATCTCGCGGACGATCGCGCCAATGGTGTCCAGGTGCGCCGAGACCGCGCGGTCCGGGCTCTTGCGCCGGCCCAGCAGGGTGGCGCGGATGGTCCCGCGGCGGGTCATCTCGAAGGGCACGCCGATCTCCTCCAGCCGCTCGGCAACATAGCGCACGATGGTGTCGGTGAAGCCGGTGGGGCTGGGGATGGCGAGCATTTCCAGCAGCACGCGCTGCAGGTAGTTCAAATCCGGTTGTGGCAATGGGGTCATGCCGGAGCCTCCTCGTTGGGATAGGACTGGTCACGGCTGTCGCGGTGCAGCAGTTCGCGGCTGAGCGGGAAGAGCAGGTCGACGAAGCGCTCGGCGGTGGGCTGCGGCTCATGGTTGGCCAGGCCCGGTCGCTCGTTGGCTTCGATGATCACGTAGTCCGCCTGGTCGGCCTCGGTCACCAGCAGGTCGAGGCCGGTGACCGGAATCTCCAGCGCCCGCGCCGCGCGAATGGCGGCATCCGCCAGCGCCGGGTGCAGGCGCTCGGTGACGTCTTCCAGGGTGCCGCCGGTGTGCAGATTGGCGGTGCGCCGCACGGCCAGGCGCTGGCCGCTGGGCAGCACGTCGTCGTAACTGAAGCCGGCAGCGCTCAGCGTGCGTTCGGTTTCGCCGTCCAGCGGGATGCGGCTCTCGCCGCCGGTGGCGGCCTGGCGTCGGCGGCTCTGCGCCTCGATCAGCTTGCGGATGCTGTGCCGACCATCGCCGATCACCTCGGCGGGTCGACGAATGGCGGCGGCCACCACTTCGTAGCCGATCACCACGATGCGCAGGTCCTGGCCGGGGTGGTAGCTCTCGAGGATTACCCGGGTGTCGAACTGCCTGGCGTGGGCGATGGCTTCCTCGACTTCTTCGGTGGTGCGCAGGTCCACGGCAACGCCCTGGCCCTGTTCGCCGTCCACCGGTTTGACCACCAGTGCGCCGTGGGTTTCGAGAAACGCCGCGTTGTCTTCCGCGCTACCCGCCAGGCGCTGCTGCGGCTGGCGCAGGTCGGCGCGGTCGAGGGCACGGTGGGTGAGGGTCTTGTCCTGGCACAGGCTCATGCTCACGGCGCTGGTGAGGTCGCACAGCGACTCGCGGCAACGAATGCGCCGGCCGCCCTGGGTGAGGGTGAACAGGCCGGCGTCGGCGTCCTGCACCTGCACCTCGATGCCCCGGCGATGGGCTTCATCGACGATGATCCGCGCGTAGGGATTGAGGCCTTCCTCCGGGCCGGGGCCGAGGAACAGCGACTGGTTGATGCCGTTCTTGCACTTCACCGCGAAGGTCGGCAGCTCGCGGAAGCGCAGCTTGCGATACAGCGACTTGGCCTGCTGGTTGCCGTGCAGCACGGACAGGTCGAGGTAGGCCAGGCCGCGGCTCATGAAATGTTCGATCAGGTGGCGCACCAGCGCTTCGCCGACGCCGGGCCGGCTGGACTGCGGGTCGACCGCCAGGCACCAGAGGCTGGAGCCGCCTTCCGGATCGCGGAAGGCCTTGGCGTGGTTGATACCCATCACGGTGCCGATCACCGTGGCGGTCTCGGCGTCTTCCGCCAGCCAGTAGGCCGGGCCGCCCTGGTGGCGCGGGGTGACGTTGGACGGGTCGACCGGCAGCATGCCGCGCGACAGGTACAGGCGGTTGATCGCCGTCCAGTCGTCATCGCTGTGCACGCGGCGGATGCGGAAGCCGCGAAACGGCCGGCGCGCCGGGCGGTAGTCGGTGAACCACAGGCGCAGCGCATCGGAGGGGTCGAGGAAAAGTTGCTGCGGCGCGTTGGCCAGTACCTGCTGCGGCGCTGCCACATAGAGGGCGATGTCGCGTTCGCCGGGGCGCTCGTTGAGCAGTTCGGCGGCGAGCTTGCTCGGGGTAGAGAAGGTGTGGCCGATCAGCAACCGGCCCCAGCCGCATTGCAGGATCAGCGGGCCATGGCTTTCCGCGTGGTCGCCGGCGAAGCGTGCCTGCAGCCGCTCGTAGGTCGGCGTCTGGCCGCGCAGCAACCGCTGGTTGTGGGGATGGGGCAGGTTGGAATGGGGTTTCATCTTGCGCTCCCTGATAAGGCTTCTGTCCTGGGCTGCTGGAAAGGACGACGCCGCGCGGGCGCGGCGTCGTCCGGCTCTACAGGCCTTGTTCCGTCAGCCAGAGGTTGAGGGCCGCCAACTGCCACAACTTGGAACCGCGCAGCGGGGTGAGGTCGCTTGCCGGGTCGCTGAGCAGACGGTCGAACATCGCCGTCTCGAACAGCCCACGGTCCTGGCTCGGGTCCAGCAGCAGTTCGCTGACCCAGGCGCGGGTATTGCCTTGCAGGTGCTTGAGGCCCGGCACCGGGAAGTAGCCCTTGGGCCGGTCGATCACCTCGCTGGGGATGACCTTGCGCGCGGCGGCCTTGAGCACCTGCTTGCCGCCGTCGCCGAGCTTTAAGCGCGACGGGATACGCGCCGACAGCTCCGCCACGCGGTAGTCGAGGAACGGCACGCGGGCTTCCAGGCCCCAGGCCATGGTCATGTTGTCCACACGCTTGACCGGGTCGTCGACCAGCATGATGGTGCTGTCCAGGCGCAGGGCCTTGTCCACCGGGTCTTCGGCGCCGGGTTGGGCGAAGTGGTCGCGGACGAACTCGCTGGCCACGTCTTCCACCCGCAGGGCTTCGCGCACGGTGTCCAGGTATTCGCCGTGAGTGCGGTCGAAGAACGCCGCACGGTAGGCCTGCAGCGGGTCCTTGGCGCCAGCCACCTTCGGGTACCAGTGGTAGCCGGCGAACAGCTCGTCGGCGCCCTGGCCGCTCTGCACCACCTTGCAGTGCTTCGAGACTTCCCGCGAGAGCAGGTAGAAGGCGATGCAGTCGTGGCTGACCATCGGCTCGCTCATGGCGCGGAAGGCTGCCGGCAGTTGCGCGATGACTTCGTTCTCGTCGATGCGCAACTGGTGATGGCGAGTGCCGTAGCGCTTGGCGATCAGGTCGGAATACTGGAACTCGTCGCCGCGCTCGCCGCCGGCATCTTCGAAGCCGATGGAGAAGGTCAGCAGGTCCTCGACTCCGGCCTCGTGCAGCAGGCCGACCAGCAGGCTGGAATCCACCCCGCCGGAGAGCAGCACGCCGACTTCGCGGGCCGCGCGCTGGCGCACGCTCACGGCATCGCGCAGGCTGCTGAGCAGGCGGTCTTCCCAATCGTCCAGGGTCAGCTCGCGCTCATCCGGCAGCGGGCCGTAGTCCAGGGTCCACCAGCGCTGGCGCTCGGTGTGGCCGTCGGCGTCGATGGTCATCCAGGTGGCCGGCGGCAGCTTCTGCACCTCGGCCAGCAGGGTGCGCGGCGCGGGGACCACGGCGTGGAAGTTGAGGTAGTGGTTCAGTGCCACCGGGTCCAGCGCCGGGTCGATGTCGCCGCCCTTGAGCAGCGCCGGCAGGCTGGAGGCGAAGCGCAGGCGCTTGCCGTTCTGCGACAGGTACAGCGGCTTGATGCCGAGGCGGTCGCGGGCGATGAACAGGCGCCGTTTGTCGCGTTCCCAGATGGCGAAAGCGAACATGCCATTGAGGCGTGGCAATAGTTGTTCACCCCAGGCGTGGTATCCCTTCAGGAGTACTTCGGTGTCGCCTCCGGAAAAGAAGCGGTACCCAAGGGCTTCCAGCTCGCCGCGCAGTTCGGGGTAGTTGTAGATTGCCCCGTTGAACACCAGCGACAGGCCCAGCGAGGTGTCGATCATCGGCTGACCGGAAGCTTCGGCAAGGTCCATGATCTTCAGCCGCCGGTGCCCCAGGGCCACCGGCCCTTCGCTGTGGAAGCCCCAGGCATCGGGGCCTCGCGGGGCGAGGTGATGGGTGATGCGTTCGACCGCGGCAAGATCCGCAGCCTGTTTGTCGAAACGTAACTCTCCAGCTAGTCCGCACATTTCCTTACCGGTACTCCGTTGGGGATGAAGTGGGTGGCGCCTCATGGACGCCTTAGGGGATGACCCGTCGATCTGGCGAGAGTTCTATTTGATTTCATTGAGGAAATGTGACGGAGCAGCAGGTGGACCGAGATGGCCGAGAGCAAGACTTCAATGCGCAACGCCCATGCACTGGCGATGTTGCAGGCCCTGCGGCGCCTGCAACAGGCGGCCGAAGTGCACTCCAAGAGCCTGGGCCGCGACGGCGAACTGACGCCGCTGCAGTTGCTGATCCTGCAGGTGGTGGAGCTGGAGGGTGAGATAACCGCTGGTCAGTTGGCGCGCCAGGTGGCGCTGTCGCAGTCGTCGATTTCCAGCGCGCTGGCGCGTCTGGAAAGCAAGGGCCTGCTGAGCCGTCGGCGTGACGACGATGACCGGCGCAAGCAGTGGCTGAGCCTGGAAGCCGAGGGGCGTAAGGCGCTCAAGCACGGCCCGGAGCTCCTGCCCGAGCATGCCCTGGAACGTTTCGCCGGGCTGCCGGAATGGGAGCAGCACGCGATTCTCGCGGGGCTGCTGCGCGCGGCCGAGCTATTCGAGACGCCGGGAGCCGGCGCCGAGGAAGAAGAGGAGTTCTGAGGCAGAGCCGTCAGCTTATCGGTTCAGAGCCGTCAGCTCATCAGTTTCTGCGCCGCCAGCGACAGGCTGACCGCCACCAGCATCAGCGCGAACAGGCGCTGCAGCGTCGCGCCGCCCAGGCGTACCGCCAGGCGATTGCCGAACAGCACACCGAGCGCACCGCCGCCGGCAAGGCACGCCAGCAGCGGCAGTGGTGGTTGCGCATGGGTGAGGTAGAGCAGGAAGCCACCGCCGGACACCAGTGCGATCACCGCCATGGAAGTCGCCGTCGCCGCCATCATCGACAGTGGCGTGAACCACAGCAGCCCCGGCACGATCAGGAAGCCGCCGCCCACGCCCATCAGGCCGGACAGCAAACCCACCGCCAGGCCGACGCCCAGCAGCGGGCCGTTGCGCATCGCCTGGCCGCCGGTGCGCTCCTGCTGCGAGCCCTTCCACATGCGCCAGGCCGACCACAGCACCAGCACGCAGAAGCCGACGATCAGCCAGCCATCGGGGATGAACTTGCCCAGCCACTGGCCCACCGCATTGCCCGGCCAGCCGGTGATCACCAGCCAGAACAGCGGCTTCCAGGCCACCTGGCCGTGCCGCGCGCGCGGTATCGCACCAATGGCCGCGGACAGCGCTACGGCGCCGAGGCTGACGCCGATGGCGTCGTGCAGCGGCAGGTGCAGGCTGAGCAGCAGCGGCAGCGCCACCAGCGAGCCGCCGGCACCGGTCAGGCCCAGCAGCAGCCCGAGGATCAGGCCGATGGCGGAGGATTCAAGCAGCAGTGCATCCATGTCGGTGGTCCGCTCTGGAGGCTGGTCGCGGCCCGCTCGATAGGCCGCGAGATGTTCAGGAGTTCTTCTGGCCGCGCACTACGTCGCGCAGGAAGAAACGGTTCGGGTGGCAGGCTTCGGCCACGGCGCGCGGCACCGGCAGCGCTTCGTCGTCGATCCACGCCGCCAGCAGTTCGCCGGCCAGCGGCGCGGTGACCAGCCCGCGCGAGCCGTGGGCGCTGTTCAGGTACAGGCCGTCGAGCCAGGGGCAGGGCGTTTCCGGCACCTGGCGCGCGTCCTTGCCGAGCACCGCGTAAGCCTGGGCGAAGGCTTCGCGATCCGCCAGCGGGCCCACCAGCGGCAGGTAGTCCGGGGTGGTACAGCGGAAGGCGGCGCGGCCCTGCAGCGTGGCCGGGTCGAGCTGGGCGATGTGCAGGCGCTCGCTCAGGTCTGTGGATATCTCTGCCAGCAGGTCGAGGTTGCCCAGGTGTTCTTCCAAGGATGGCTCAGTGTCGTCTCGCTTGAATTCGAAACTGGCGCCCAGGGTGTGCTCGCCGTGGCGCGGCGGGGCGACGTAGCCTTCGGCGCAGACGACCGTGCTCAGCGCGGCACTTTCGGTGGTGGCCGGCAGGCGGGTGATCTGCCCGCGGATGCGCTTCATCGGCAGCGTTTCGGCGCCGGCGAAGCGACGTACTTCGGCGGCGGTAGCCAGGATGGCAATGGGTGCGCTGGCGAGCTTCTGCTCGCCACTCCAGGCACTCCAGCCATCGGCTTCGCGTTGCAGGCGGACTTCCGCGCCAGTCAGCACGCGGATGTTCGGATGCTGCGCAAGATGGCGGCACAGCGCCGGCGGATGCACCCAGCCGCCTTCGGGATAGAACAGCCCGCCCGCGGGCAAGCCGATACCGGCGATGGCTTCGGCCTCGGCCTTGTCCAGCTGGCGCAGCAGGGTGGCCGGGAAGGCCTCGGCCAGCTTGGCCTGGCGCTGTGCCTCGGCATCATCGAAGCCCAGTTGCAGCACGCCGCAATCGGACCATTCCGCGCCTTTCTGCAGGCGCTGGATCAGCCGCCGGGTGTGGCCGAAACCACTGACGATCAGCCGCGACAGCGCGGTGCCGTGGGCGGAGAGCTTGAGGTAGAGCACGCCCTGCGGGTTGCCCGAGGCTTCCTCGGCGAGGCCCGCGTGACGCTCGATCAGCGTCACCTGCCAACCCCGAGCGGCCAGACTGGCGGCGCTGGCGCAACCGGCCATACCGCCGCCGATCACCAGGGCTTCGCGCGCGCCATTCGAGCGGATGGGGCGGCTGTACCAGGGTTTGCTCGCCGGCTGTTCGACGCCGAGGAATTCGCCCTGGGACATTTCCCATTTCTTGCCGAAACCCAGGGTGCGGCGAACCTTGAAGCCGGCGGCGCCCAGGCCGCGGCGGACGAAGCCGGCGCTGGTGAAGGTGGCGATGCTCGTGCCTGGCCCCGAGAGTCGGGCGAGCTGGGCATAGAGTGCGTCGTTCCACATCTCCGGGTTCTTCGCCGGGGAGAAGCCGTCGAGGAACCAGGCGTCGATGCGCGCGTCCAGCTCGGGCAGGGTGTCCAGTACGTCGCCCACCAGCAGGGTCAGCACCACGCGGCCACCGGCGAAGACAAAACGCTGGAAGCCGGGGTTGATCGCGACGTACTGCTCCAGCAGCTGCGCCGAGAGGGGGGCCAGCTCCGGCCAGAGGGCGAAGGCGCGGCGCAGGTCGTCCGGCGCCACCGGGTACTTCTCGGTACTGACGAAGTGCAACCGTGCATCCGCTGGCGCGCGCTCCTCGAACAGTTGCCAGGCGCAGAGGAAGTTCAGCCCGGTGCCGAAGCCGGTCTCGCCGATGCACAGGCGCCCGCCGGCGGGCAACGCGGCGAAGCGCTCGGGCAGACGGTTGCCGTCGATGAACACGTGGTGCGTCTCGGCGATACCGGAGACGGGCGAGAAATACACGTCGCCGTAGGCGCGGGAGGTGGGCTGGCCGTTCTCGTCCCAGTCGATCTGGGCGCTATGGATGTCTGGCATGAAGGAAGGCAGGGCTGTGAAACGAAGCGGGGAGTTTAGCTGATCCGCTGCGCAGACAGCCTGCGTCACATCCGCTACCTTTTACTCACTTCGAGACAAGGAGAGGTGCATGTTCGAATCCGCCGAGATCGGTCATTCCATCGACAAGGAAACCTACGAGAAGGAAGTCGCGGTGTTGCGCGAGGCCCTGCTGGAGGCGCAGTACGAGCTCAAGCAGCAGGCGCGCTTCCCGGTGATCATCCTGATCAATGGCATCGAGGGCGCCGGCAAGGGCGAGACGGTGAAGCTGCTCAACGAGTGGATGGACCCGCGCCTGATCCGCGTCGAGAGCTTCCTCCTGCCCACCGACGAGGAACTCTCGCGGCCGCCGCAGTGGCGCTTCTGGCGCCGCCTGCCGCCCAAGGGCACGACCGGCATCTTCTTCGGCAACTGGTACAGCCAGATGCTCTATGCGCGGGTCACCGGCGAGATCAAGGACAGCCAGCTCGACGGCCTGATCAACGACGCCGAGCGCTTCGAGCGGATGTATTCCGACGAAGGTGCGCTGATCTTCAAGTTCTGGTTCCACCTCTCCAAGAAGCAGCTCAAGGAGCGCCTCAAGGCGCTGGACAACGACCCCACCCGCAGCTGGCAACTGAGCGAGATCGACTGGAAGCAGAGCGAGGTCTACGACAAGTTCGTGCGCTACGGCGAGCGCGTGCTGCGCCGCACCAGCCGCGACTATGCGCCCTGGTACATCGTCGAGGGCTCCGATGAGCGCTACCGCAGCCTGACGGTCGGCCGCACCATCCTCGAAAGCCTGCAGGCCGCGCTCAAGCGCAAGGACCGCCCGACCCCGCAGCCCCATGCCGCGCCGCTGGTGGCCAG
This sequence comes from Pseudomonas sp. CAN1, assembly GCF_030462585.1. GTDB lineage: Bacteria > Pseudomonadota > Gammaproteobacteria > Pseudomonadales > Pseudomonadaceae > Pseudomonas. The sequence continues at coordinate 104,309 of NZ_JASMRU010000006.1, forward strand.
CCTGGACAACAAGGGCCTGCTGGATGCACTGGACCTGAGCCTGTCGCTGGACAAGGACGAGTACAAGGAACAGCTGGCCAAGGAGCAGGCGCGCCTGGCCGGGCTGATGCGCGACAAGCGCTTCCGCAGCCATTCGCTGATCGCCGTGTTCGAGGGCAACGACGCTGCCGGCAAGGGCGGGGCGATCCGCCGCGTCACCGATGCTCTGGACCCGCGCCAGTACCGCATCGTGCCGATTGCCGCGCCCACCGAGGAAGAACGCGCACAGCCCTACCTGTGGCGCTTCTGGCGGCACATCCCGGCGCGCCGGCAGTTCACCATCTTCGACCGTTCCTGGTACGGCCGCGTTCTGGTGGAGCGGGTCGAGGGCTTCGCCTCCGATGCCGACTGGCTGCGCGCCTATGCGGAGATCAACGACTTCGAGGAGCAGTTGGCGAAGTACAACATCGTGCTGGTGAAGTTCTGGTTGTCCATCGACCAGGACACCCAGCTGGAGCGCTTCAAGGAGCGCGAGTCGATTCCGTTCAAGCGCTTCAAGATCACCGAGGAAGACTGGCGCAACCGCGACAAGTGGGACCAGTACGTGGATGCGGTGGGTGACATGGTCGATCGCACCAGCACGGAGATCGCGCCGTGGACGCTGGTGGAGGCCAACGACAAGCGCTATGCGCGGGTGAAGGTGCTCAAGACCATCAACGATGCGTTGGAGGCGGCTTACGCCAGTGCCAAGAAGGGCAAGAAGGACTGACGTTCCTCGCGAGCTCGCCCCGTGGTAGGGGCGAGCTTGCTCGCGAACCTGCCCAGCGCCGGAGCATCCTGTTTCGTAGGAGCGGACTTTGTCCGCGATGTCTTTCGCGGCGGGCTCCTGTATTACCAGGAAGTTCTGCATTACGGCGCCATTTGTAGGAGCAGGCCCTGCCCGCGAATCGTCGGCAGGGACGGCGCGTGCTCCGGCTCCAATATTTGGGATTTGCTGCCTCCACGTGGGCGTTCTGGCGCCGCTTTGGCGTACGCGCAGAGTCCGTGGTTTCGCCCCCTCGGGCGACCTACTTTGGCAAACGCCCCAAAGTAGGCAAAGGTCTTGCCCCGGACATCCGGTTTTTCGCTTGGGGCGAAAAATACCCTCGTTGAAGCGAAGTCTCAGGGGCACGCCGCGAAGGGCCATCCCTGGCCCATCGCGGCTCTCGCGACATCCATGTCGCTCAACCCCTGAAACTCCGCTTCAACGAGGCCTCCTGAACGGGGCATTCGGCGCGTGCGGATGTTTCTCTGGAAGTCTTTCGAGCCAGAGCCAGAGCCAGAGCCAGAGCCAGAGCCAGAGCCCGGGCGGGGCATTGGTTCTTCGTAGGAGCGAGCTTGCTCGCGAACCGCAAGGCACCGCTGCCTACCCGTAGGAGCGGACCTTGTCCGCGATCAGAATTCCCACCCACATCGAAATCACGGCGGAGCACCCACGTAGGATGGTGTGGAGCGCAGCGATACCCATCGATTCCGGCATGCGCAAGCGTTCGCCGAGAGCGCCGGTAAAGCGCGGTTTTGGCAAGAGTTCCACACAAAAAAAGCCCCCGGCTCCACAAGGAAAACCGGGGGTTCAAGGGATGAAACGTCAGAGTCGAATCAGTGCGCGCCCTTGGTCAGGTCGCTCTCGTTCCACTGGTCGTACACGCAGGCATCGGCAGCGGCCCAGCGCACGCGGACTTCGCTGCCGGGAGCGAGCGGCTGGGTGTTGCCGGAGAGTTCCTTCAGCGTCAGGGTCGCGCCGCTGGCGGTGACCACGCTGCAGGTCAGGCTCTCGCCGAGGAACACCGTCTCAGCGACCTTCGCCGGGATTTCGTTCCAGCCGGCTGCCAGCGGGGTAGCAGCGGCTTGAGCGGGGCTGAGGACCTGGGCTTTTTCCGGGCGCACCATCAGCAGGATGTCCTGGCCTTCGCGCAGGTTGGCGGTCGGGCGGATGGCCAGGGCGCGGCCTTCGAATTCCGCCGCGGCGTTGCCATGGGCGCGGGCACGGAGGAAGTTGGAGTTGCCGAGGAACGAGGCCACGAAGGCATTCGGTGGGTTCTGGTAGAGGTCATAGCCGCTGCCCAGGCCGACGATCTTGCCGTGGCTGAAGATGGCGATGCGCTGGGACAGGCGCATGGCTTCTTCCTGGTCGTGGGTGACGTAGACGATGGTGATGCCCAGGCGACGGTGCAGGTGGCGAAGTTCGTCCTGCAGGTCTTCGCGCAGTTTCTTGTCCAGCGCGCCGAGGGGTTCGTCCATCAGCAGGATGCGTGGTTCGTAGACCAGCGCGCGGGCGATGGCCACGCGTTGCTGCTGGCCGCCGGAGAGTTGCGCCGGCCGGCGGTGGGCGAACTTGTCCAGCTGCACCAGCTTGAGCATGGCGTCGACGCGGCGGTCGCGCTCGGCGCCCTTCTGCTTGCGGATGTCCAGCGGGAAACCGATGTTGTCGCGCACCGACAGGTGCGGGAACAGCGAGTAGCGCTGGAACACCATGCCGATGTCGCGCTTGTGCGGCGGCACGTTCACCAGCGACTGGCCCTGGACCAGGATTTCGCCGCTGCTGGGCGTCTCGAAGCCGGCCAGCATCGACAGCGTGGTGCTCTTGCCCGAGCCGCTGGAGCCGAGGAAGGTGAGGAACTCGCCGTCCTGGATGTCGAGGGAGATGTTGTCCACGGCGGTGAAGTCGCCATAGAACTTGTTCAGGTTGCGCAGGCTGACCAGGGTCTGCTGCTCGCGGGATTCTTGGATCACGGCACTCATGGCATTTACCTCGGCGCTCAGGCGCGGATTTCGTTGCGCCGGCGCAGGGCGGCGGCGATCACCATCACCAGTACCGACAGGCCGATCAGCAGCGTCGATGCGACGGCGATCACCGGAGTCAGGTCCTGGCGCAGGGTGGTCCACATTTTCACGGGCAGGGTCTGCAGGGTCGGGCTGGCCATCATCACGCTCAGCACTACTTCATCCCAGGAGACCAGGAAGGCGAACAGCGCGCCGGCGACCATGCCGGGGCGGATCGCCGGGAAGGTCACCTTCATCACCGCCTGCAGGCGCGACGCTCCGCAGATCACCGCGGCGTCCTCGATGGACTGGTCGAACAGCTTCAGCGAGTTGATGATCGAGATGATGGTGAACGGCAGCGCGACTATCACGTGGCTGACCACGAAGGAGAACAGCGTGCCGGTGTAGCCGAGCTTGAGGAACAGCGCGTAGACCGCCACCGCGATGATCACCAGCGGCACGATCATCGGCAGGGTGAACAACCCGTAGAGCAGCTCGCGGCCGGGGAACTTGCCGCGCACCAGGGCGAACGCGGTAGGCAGGCCCAGGGCGACCGAGCAGATCGTGGTGAGGATCGCCACTTTCAGGCTGGCCAGCGCCGCGCTCATCCATTCGGGGTTGGAGAAGAACTGGCCGTACCACTTCAGCGTCCAGCCCGGCGGCGGGAACACCAGCCACTGCGAGGAGCCGAACGACAGCAGGACGATGAACACGATGGGCAGCAGCAGGAAGGCCGCGATGGTGCCGGTCGTGAGGTAGAGGCCGACGCGCATGCGCCGGCTCATGGCATTGGGTGAGAGCAGCATGGCTTACCTCGCGCTACTGGAAGCTACCGGGGATTCCGGCTGCAGCTTCAGGTAGAGGTAGAACAGCACCAGGGTGATGGCGATCAGCAGCGCAGCGGCGGCGCTGGCCAGGCCCCAGTTGAGGAAGGATTGCACCTGCTGGACGATGAACTCCGGCAGCATCATGTTCTGCGCCCCGCCCAGCAGAGCCGGGGTGACGTAGTAGCCCAGGGACATGACGAAGACCATCAGGCCGCCGGAGAACAGGCCCGGCCGGCACAGCGGGATGAACACCCGGAAGAAGTTGGTCCAGGGGCTGGCGCCGCAGATCGAGCCGGCCTGCAGCACCATCGGGTCGATGGCGGCCATGGTCGCCTGTAACGGCAGCACGATGAACGGAATCATGATGTAGCTCATGCCGATCACCACGCCGGTGAGGTTGTGCACCATCTCCAGCGGCTGGTCGATGATGCCCAGCGCCATCAGGGTCTTGTTGATCACCCCCGAGGCCTGCAGCAGCACCAGCCAGGAGTAGGTGCGCGCCAGCAGGCTGGTCCACATCGACAGCAGCACGATGTTCAGCAGCATGCGGCCCCAGCCACGCGGCACCAGGGTGATCGCCCAGGCCAGCGGGAAGCCCAGCAGCAGGCTGATCACGGTGACCAGCGCGCCCACCGCGAAGGTGTTGAACAGCACCCGCGAGTACGCCGAGTTGGCGAACAGCTGGGCGTAGTTCTCGAAGCCCGGCGTCGGCTCCAGCACGCCGCGCAGCAGCAGGCCAATCAGCGGCGCGAGGAAGAACAGAGAGAGGAACAGCAGCGCCGGCAGCAGGTTGCGGAAACCGCGCCAGCGGTGGGTGAGCACTTCATCCTGTCGCATGGGTTCTGCCTTCGGGGCCGGCGTGCCGGCGGCGCGGGATGCGCCTCCGGTTGCCTGGCCCGGCTGCATCACAGCCATTTTCACTTGACCAGCCATTCGTTCCACCGTGCGGCGATCGCCGGGCCGTTCTTCGCCCAGTAGGCGTAGTCGAGGGTGATCTGCTCCGGCGCGTAGGCGGTGGGCAGGTTAGGCGCGAGGTCGCCCTTGAGCTGGCTGACGCTGTCCAGGTTCACCGGGGCGTAGGCGGTCAGGTTGGCGAAGTCGGCCTGGCCCTTGGCGCTGCTGGAGTTGGCCAGGAACTTCATCGCCGCATCCTTGTTCTTGGCGCCCTTGGGCACCACGAGGAAATCGGCCATGACCAGGTTCTGCTTCCAGCTCACGCCGACAGGAGCGCCGTCCTGTTGCAGGGCGTAGATGCGGCCGTTCCAGAACTGGCCGAGGGTCGCTTCGCCGGAGGCCAGCAGTTGCTGCGACTGCGCGCCGCCGCCCCACCAGACGATGTCCTTCTTGATGGTGTCGAGCTTCTTGAAGGCGCGGTCCAGGTCCAGCGGGTAGAGCTTGTCCTTGGCGACGCCGTCGGCCAGCAGGGCCAGTTCCAGCACGCCGGGGCTCGGCCATTTGTACAGCGCGCGCTTGCCCGGGTAGTTGGCGGTGTCGAACAGCGCCGACCAGTCCTGCGGCTGCTTGCCGCCGACCTTGCCCTGGTTGTAGCCGAGCACGAAGGAGAAGTAGAAGGAGCCGACGCCGTGGTCGGAGACGAAGCGCGGATCGATGCGGTCGCGCTTGATGGTGTTGAAGTCCAGCGGTTCCAGCAGGCCCTCGGCGGCGGCGCGCAGGGCGAAGTCGGCCTCGACGTCGACCACGTCCCACTGGACGTTGCCGCTCTCCACCATGGCCTTGAGCTTGCCGTAGTCGGTGGGGCCGTCCTGAACCACGGCGATGCCGGTGGACTGGGTGAAGGGTTCGGCCCAGGCCTGCTTCTGCGCATCCTGGGTGGTGCCACCCCAGCTGACGAAGCTGAGGCTGTCGGCGCCGAAGGCAGCGGTGCCGGTTGCGCCCAGTACTGCAGCGGCCAGGACCGCGATCGCACGTTTCTTAAACACCATCTTGCTTGCCCTCATTGTTGTGATTGTTCACGGCGGTCTTCGTGGATCGCCTGTCTGGAGCAGGTGGCCGTAGCGTCTTGTGGTCAGCGGCGGTTGGCACGCTGACGGGCAGAAAATGTAAGGCCTACGGAATGTCATATTATGGTATTCCAAACTTTCCGCAAGTCCTCGGCGACACCGGCCATCGTGGCGGTGAAGCCTGGGTGGAAACCCCGTCGTTCCTCGTGTTGCTCAGGTTATTGATTGAAAAGGAAATCTTTTCTCACACTCGCCGCGCTGAAAATTTCTGGCGAAACGCCAGCACGGCGAGCGGACGAACGGATCAGCCTTCGAAGGGCAGCGTCTCGACCACTTCCAGGTCGTAGCCGGTGAGGCCGGCGTACTTCAGCGGCGCACCCAGGTGGCGGATCTTGCCGACGCCGATGTCCTGCAGGATCTGCGCGCCGGTACCGACTTCCGAATAGATGCGCGACTGCGAGCGGGTGAACTGCCGCGGCGCCTGGGTCAACTGCGGCACACGGGCCAGCAGCGCCTGGGACGACTCGTTGTTGGCCAGCACCACGACCACGCCCTGGCCGACTTCGGCGACCTTCTGCAGGGCGGCCCAGAGCGTCCAGTTCTTCGGCCCGGTGTACTCGGCGCCGACCAGGTCGCGCAGCGGGTCGATCACGTGCACGCGCACCAGGGTTGGCTCGTCGCGCTTGATGTCGCCCATGACCATGGCCATGTGCACGCCGCCTTCGATGCGGTCCTCGTAGGTGACCAGGCGGAAGGTGCCGTGCACGGTGGGCAGCTCGCTCTCGCCGATGCGCGCGACGGTGTGCTCGTTGCTCAGGCGGTAGTGGATCAGGTCGGCGATGGTGCCGATGCGTATGCCGTGGCGCTTGGCGAAGGCTTCCAGCTCCGGGCGACGGGCCATGCTGCCGTCGTCGTTCATCACCTCGACGATCACCGAGGCCGGGGTCAGCCCGGCCAGGCGCGCGAGGTCGCAGCCCGCCTCGGTGTGGCCGGCGCGGGTGAGCACGCCGCCTTCGCGGGCGCGCAGGGGGAAGATGTGGCCCGGCTGCACCAGGTCCTCGGCGCGGGCGTCCGCCGCCACGGCGGTGAGCACGGTGTGCGAACGGTCGGCGGCGGAGATGCCGGTGGAGACGCCGGTAGCTGCCTCGATGGACACGGTGAAGGCGGTGGAATAGGCGCTGCCGTTGGCCGGCACCATCTGCTCCAGACCGAGGCGGGCGCAGTGCTCGTCGGTCAGCGTCAGGCAGATCAGCCCGCGCGCCTCGCGCGCCATGAAGTTGATCGCGGCCGGCGTGCAGCGCTCGGCGGCGAGCAGCAGGTCGCCTTCGTTCTCGCGGTCTTCGTCGTCGACCAGGAGCACCATCTTGCCCTGGCGGTAGTCTTCGATGATGTCTTCGATGCGGTCGAACGGCATGGTGCGTTACCTGGCTGGATCATGGGAGGAAAATTCTGGTATACCATAATACCTATATTGTCCAAAACAGCATCCCGCTCTGGAAACCCTGACAGTAGAGGTCAGCATGAAGGCTTACTGGATCGCCCACGTCGACATTACCGATCCCGAGCAGTACGGCGAATACACCCGCCGCGCCCCGGCAGCGTTCGCCAGGTACGGCGGCAAGTTCCTCGCCCGCGGCGGCCGTTCCGAGGCACTGGAAGGCCGGCCCACTCCCCAGCGTAGCGTGGTGATCGAATTCGATTCTTACGAGCAGGCCGTGGCCTGCTACCGCTCGGCGGAATACCAGGACGCCTGCGCCCACCGCCAGGGCGTGGCGAAGGCGGATATCGTCATCGTCGAGGGTTTCGAGGGCTGACTGAGCGGCTCCCTGTGGGAGCGGGCATGGCACGTTCCTGCGGTCGGAGCTTTGCCGGCCTCAGAGCAATGGGCGGTGTGGTGAAGCGAAACCCTGCCTGTCCTGAGCGCGCCGCATGGCCGGCCGCGGATTGATTCATGGCCGATCCTCGCAGTGGAGGAATCGACTGTCGCAGGCACCGCCCGGTGCTGCATAAACACAAAGGGCGCCCGAAGGCGCCCTTTGTGGCCAGCAGTGGCGATCAGCGGAAAGCCGGCACCACGTGCTGGATGAACAGTTCCAGCGACTTCTTCTTCTCGGCGTACGGCAGGCTGTTGTCGGCCCAGAAGCTGAACTCGTCCACGCCCAGTTCCTGGTAGTGGCGGATGCGCGCGATGATTTCTTCCGGGGTGCCGATCATGGTGTTCTTGCGGATGTTCTCCAGCTCGAACTCCGGGCGCTCCTTGAACTTCTCCTCGGGGCTGGGCGGCAGCAGGCCGTTGACCGGGGTCTGCTTGTTGCCGAACCAGGCGTCGAAGGTGCGGTAGAAGCGCGAGATGGCCTCGGCGCCGACCTTCCAGCCTTCCGGGTCGTCGGCGGTGTGCACGTGGGTGTGGCGCAGCACCATCAGTTGCGGGCGTGGCACGTCCGGGTTGTTGGCCAGGGCGGCTTCGAACTTGTTCTTCAGGTCGACGACTTCCTCGTCGCCCTTCATCAGCGGGGTGACCATCACGTTGCAGCCGTTGGCCACCGCGAAGTTGTGCGAATCCGGGTCGCGGGCGGCGATCCACATCGGCGGGGTCGGCTTCTGGATCGGCCGCGGCGAGGAGGTGGCGGTGGGGAACTTCCAGATTTCGCCTTCGTGGGCGACGTCGCCCTGCCACAGCGCCTTCACCACCGGGACCATTTCGCGCAGGTACTTGCCGCCGTCGCCGGCCGGCATGCCGTTGGCCATGCGGTCGAACTCGTACTGGTAGGCACCACGGGCCAGGCCCACTTCCATGCGGCCGTTGCTGATCACATCGAGCAGGGCGCATTCGCCAGCCACGCGGATGGGGTGCCAGAACGGCGCGATGATGGTGCCGGCGCCCAGGTGGATGGTTTCGGTGCGCGCGGCGAGGTAGGCCAGCAGCGGCATCGGGCTCGGCGAGATGGTGTACTCCATGGCGTGGTGCTCGCCGATCCAGACGGTGGAGAACCCGCCGGCCTCGGCCATCAGCGTCAGCTCGGTGAGCTCTTCGAACAGCTGGCGGTGGCTGGGCTGGTCGTCGTAGCGCTCCATGTGCACGAACAGGGAAAACTTCATATCGCTTACCTCGAACCTTTCTTGTTTCCGGCGCGGCAGCCGGCGGGAGATGCGCAGGCACGCATCACTGCTTTGGGTGGTCAGGTGCGGCGGCTGGATGAACGGCGGTGCCCACACGATGGACCTGATGCATATTGGTATACCATAATATGGGATGTCTGCAAGGCGTTTCTGACCGGAGCAGACCAAGGGAGTACGAAGGATGAACCTCAAACAAAAACTGATCCTCGCCTTTTCCACCATTGCCAGCCTGCCTGTGATTCTTGTCGCCGTTCTGGTGATCCTCAACCTGCGCGGCGAGGCGCGGGACAGTTTCATCGACGGTAGCGGTCGCGAAATCCGCCAGGTCGAGAACGCCATGCAGATCTTCTTCGACGGCATCACCCAGAACGTCGAATACCTCGCCAGCCATCCGCAGCTGCTGGCGGTGGATGGCAGCCTCAAGCAGTACCTCGGCGCCGACGCCGCGCAGCATCCGGCCGGGGAGCTGGACAAGCGCGTGCTCGACCTCTTCACCGGCCTGGCGCAGAGCCACCCGGACTACGCCTACGTGTCCCTCGGCACCCGCGAGGGCGGCTACAGCTTCTGGCCGGGCGACGCCCAGCTGGCCAGCTACGACCCGCGCACCCGCCCCTGGTACCAGGCGGCCATGGCCCAGCCGGGCAAGACCCTGCGCACCAAGGCCTACTACTGGGCGGCGGACAAGGTGGTGCTGGTGAGCAGCGTGCGCACCTTTGCCAACCAGTTCGGCCCGCAGGGCGGGGTGGTCAACATCGACGTCTCGCTCAAGCGCCTGACCGACATCGTCAAGGGTATCCGCCTGGGCGAGTCCGGCTACCTGATGCTGATGGAGGGCGATGGCACCATCCTGGTCGACCCGCACAACCCGGAGAACAACTTCAAGCAGCTGGGCGAGCTGGGCGGCGACTTCCAGCGCCTGGCCAGTGCGCAGAAGGGGCTGGTGGAAGTCAGCATCGGCGGCGAACCCTACCTCGCCAACGTCTGGCCCTCGGAGACCCTCGGCTGGCGCTTCGTCGGCCTGATCAAGGAAAGTGAAGTGATGAGCTCGGCGACTCGCCTGACCTGGGGTATCGCCCTGGTGGCGGTGATCATCGCGCTGGCCTTCGCCGGCCTCGGCTCCCTGTTCGCCGGCCTGGTGGTGCGCCCGGTGCGTGCGGTGGCGGCGGGGCTGGAAGGCATCGCCCAGGGCGACGGCGACCTCACTGGTCGTCTTGCCGTCCGTGGCCGCGATGAAACGGCGCAGCTGGCCGGCTGGTTCAATCAGTTCCTCGATGCCATCCGCGCGCTGGTGCAGAGCATCGGCACTGCGGCCGGCAGCATCCACCAGAGTTCCGGCAGCAGCCGCGAGACCTCCCAGGCGCTGGCCGATACCGCGGCGCGCCAGCGTGAGGCGGTGGACATGGTCTCCACCGCGTTCAACGAGATGGTGATGACCGCCAACGAGGTGGCGCGCTCCTGCAGCCAGGCGGCGGACTCCGCCGACAGCGGCCAGCGCCAGGCCCACGATGGCCAGCAGCAGATTGACGAGGCGGTGGACAGCGTCGGCCGCCTGAGCGACGAGATCGCCCACTCCGCTGATGCGATGCGCCAGCTGGAGCAGGACAGCAACGATATCCAGTCGATCCTCGGCACCATCCGCTCCATCGCCGAGCAGACCAACCTGCTGGCGCTCAACGCGGCCATCGAGGCGGCGCGCGCCGGTGATCAGGGCCGCGGTTTCGCCGTGGTGGCCGACGAGGTGCGCGCGTTGGCGCGGCGCACGGCGGAATCCACCGGGGAGATCGACAACCTGCTCGGCACCCTGGCGCGCCGCACCCACGACACCGGGCGGCAGATGCAGTCGAGCCTGGAGGCGTCGCAGCGCACCGTGGGGTCGATTCGCGAGGCGCGCGCGTGCTTCGGGGCGATCCGCGAATCGGTGGACGTGATCCGCGACATGAACGCCCAGATCGCCACCGCCGCCGAGGAACAGCACCAGGTGGCCGAGGAGATCAACCGGCACATCAGCCAGATCCACCGCGACGCCCAGGAAGTCGCCGGCCTGGCAGATGCCACGCGGGGCGATGCGCAGACCCTGGGCGGGCTGTCGGATGAGCTGAACCGGCTGGTGTCGCGGTTCAGGACCTGATGGAGGCAAGGGTTTGAGAGTGCGGGCCTTTTTCATCGATAGGCACTTCCGCGAGATCAACGGCCCCTCACCCTGACCCTGGCTGCGCGCCCCGCTCCTCAAGCGGGAGAGGGGACCGTTCGGCACAGGCTGTACCGTGGCGTCAGCCGGCACGGGCTGCCCCCTCTCCCTCAGGAGCTAAGGGGAAGGCAGCGGTATGCATCCTGCGTTAGCGCTCGACAGGGAGCGCGGCAGGAAGCGGTTCGCGGGCAAGCTCGCTCCTGCTATCGGGTTCCGAACCCAATAAAAAACCGGCCACACGGGCCGGTTTTTCATTGCCTGTGGATAACCCTCACTGCTGCGGGATCATCCCCTGGATGCGCTTGGCGAAGGCGTTCGCCAGCGGGCCGTCGGCGAGCAGCAGCAGATAGTCGTGCTCGGACTTGGCCGCCGGGGCGATCTGGTATTTCAGGGTGCCCGAGGCGACCTGGCCGACTACCGGCACGGTCAGGGTGCCGACACATTCCAGCACGCCGCTGTCCGGGTCCTTGTCGAGGATCGCCACGTCCTTCAGTTCGGCCTTGCTCAGGGCGTCGGACTGGGCGGAGAGCGCTCCGGCGAGGAAGACCTTCACCAGTTGGTTCTTCACGTCATCCGAGCCGCAGACCTTGGCCTGGTTGCCGCCGCAGGCGCTGAGCAGTGCAGCAGCGGCCAGCACGGCCGACAATTTCAACAGTTTCATCTATCCACCCTGTGGCGTTCCATGATGGCCATTGGATAGGAATTTGCCTGAAAAATTCCCTGCCACCAGCTCCCGTTTCGCCAGTGCATAAGCGAAACGGGAGTAGGCCGTCAGACCACGAAGCGCGCCACCATGCCGTTCAGGTCAACCGCCAGGCGCGACAGCTCCTGGCTGGCGGCGCTGGTCTGGGTGGCGCCGGCCGAGGTCTGGGTCGCCAGGTCGCGGATGTTCAGCAGGTTGCGGTCCACTTCGCGGGCGACCTGGGCCTGTTCCTCGGTGGCGCTGGCGATCACCAGGTTGCGTTCGTTGATCAGCGACATGCGTTCCAGGATCACCTGCAGCGAGGCGCCGGCCTCGCCGGTGCGGCCGACGGTACGCTCGGCGTGGGCGGTGCTGCTGAGCAGGGCGGCGACAGTGCGGTCGCTGCCGGTCTGGATCGCCGAGACCAGCTCCTCGATCTCACGGGTCGAATTTTGTGTGCGCTGCGCGAGCGAACGCACCTCGTCGGCAACCACCGCGAAGCCGCGCCCGGCCTCGCCAGCGCGGGCGGCTTCGATGGCGGCGTTGAGCGCCAGCAGGTTGGTCTGTTCGGCGACGTTGCGGATCACCTCCAGCACCTTGCCGATGTCCTGCGCCTGGTTGGCCAGGGTTTCCGCCTGCTGCGAGGCGGCGCCGACTTCGCCGGCCAGGGTGCCGATGGCGCTGGAGGTCTCGTCGACCCGTTCGCTGCCGCTGCGCGCGGCGTCGATGGCCTCGCGGGAGGCGGCGGAGGTCGAGGCGGCATTGCTGGCCACTTCTTCCACCGCGCTGGTCATCTGGTTGACGGCGGTGGCGGCCATCTCGATCTGGTCGCTCTGCTGCTGCAGCGCGCGACTGCTTTCTTCCATCACGCTGTGCATTTCCTCGGATGCCGAGGCCAGTTGGCTGGCGGAATTGCCGATGCCGCGGATGGTCTCGCGCAGGCTGTTCTGCATGTCCGCCAGGGCGTTGAGCAACTGCGCCGGCTCGTCACGGCCTTCGACGCTGAAGCGCTGGCTGAGGTCGCCGCGGGCGATGGTCTGGGCCACGCGCACTGCCTGGGTGATCGGCACGACGATGCTGCGGGTGAGCAGCCAGGCCAGCAGCAGGGTGAGGCCGACGCTGAGTACTAGGATCGCGCTGACTACCAGCCGGCCGCTCTGGAACTGCTCCACAGCACGGTCGGCGGCAGCGGCGGCGCCGTTGCGGTTGAGGTCGATCAGTGCGGTGAGGCGCTTGTTCAGCTCGGCGCCCTGCTGGGTGATGTTGCCGTTGAGGATGTGCAGCGCGCCTTCGTCGTCGTTCTGCCGGACCTTGTCCACCAGTTGGTCGACGAAGCCGAGGTAGCCGTCCAGCGATTGCTTCAGCTCATCGGTGCGCTGCTGTTCCTCGGCGCTGAGGATCAGCCGGCGGTAGTCGGCGAGCACTTTGTCCTTGTCCTGCCGTGCCTCGGTGATCAGGTCCAGGCTGCGCTGGCGCGCCACACTGTCGTGGTTGACCAGCAGGCGCATGGATTCCAGGCGGATGCGTGCGATGTCGCCCGACAGCTGGTTCATGTGGTTGATGCTCAGCAGCCAGTTGCTGTCGATCTCTTCCGAGGCGGCGCGCAGGGTCGAGAGCTTGTACAGCGAGAACACACCGAGGAACACCAGCAGCAGGCCCATGACGGCAAAACCCAGGGACGCGCGGCGGCCAATACTCATGCTTCTGAACATCGTGGAATTCCCTTTCTTCATCCAGTGTTGAGGCCCGTGGGCCCTGCCATGCACAGTGATGGCGCCGTGATATTACTTGGCGCCATTTTTTTGCAGCAGTGGCAAAACAGGACTAGCAGACGAAAAAACTGTCCGCTTTTGGAGGCGGGAGGATTCAGACGAGCGTGAGCCAGGCCAGCACGGCGTAGCGGCCGACCTTGGCCAGGGTCACCAGCAGCAGGAAGCGCCAGAGCGGTTCGCGCATGACCCCGGCGATCAGCGTCAGCGGGTCACCGATGATCGGCGCCCAGCTCAGCAGCAGCGACCAGCAGCCGAAACGCTGGTAATGCCGCTGGGCCTTCTCCAGCGCCGCATCACTGACCGGGAACCAGCGTCGCCCGCGCCAGCGCTCTATGCCGCGGCCCAGCAGCCAGTTCACCAGAGAGCCGAGGACATTGCCCAGGCTCGCTGCCAACAGCAGCGACCACAGCGGGTACTGGCCGCCCAGCAGCAGGCCGACCAGCACGGCCTCGGATTGTGCCGGCAGCAGCGTGGCGGCCACGAAAGCGGCGAGAAACAGGCCGAAATGGGCGGCCAGGGCGAGGCTGAGCATCAGGAGGCGGGATAGGTGATCAATGGGCGGACAGAATGAGAGGGACCGGCGTGCTAAAAATTCGGAATAAAGAGATAAGCATCCAGTGTCTGCGGATACTATATGTCCTATCTTGCTGATGATTTAGTAGGAATTTACTTTCGGAGCGACTTGCGCCGGAATACCTCATCCGTCGGCACGCCACCAATCTTCTGGGGAAAGCAGTGAAGAACTGGACTCTACGCCAACGCATCCTGGCCAGCTTTGCCGTTGTCATCGCGATCATGCTGCTGATGGTGGTGATTTCCTACACTCGCCTGCTGCGCGTCGAGGCCAGCACCAAGCGCGTCAACGAAGACGCCATGCCCGGCACCTACGCCCTGACCCAGGTGCGTTCGACCTGGACCGACAGCATCCTGCTGACCCAGGTGCTGGTCGGCCTCTCCAACGGCCAGGCGCTGGACGAGAAGCATCGCCAGGAATTCCGTGCCAACCATGACGTGCTGATCGAGCGCCTGACCCAGTACGAGCGCACCGTGCGCGACCCGCGCGACACGGAGATGCTCAACCACTTCAAGCAGCAGGTGAACGAGTACGACACCCAGCTCGCCGAAGTGCTGCAGCTCTACACCACCGACCGTGAAAGCGCGCGCAAGCTGCTGCTGGATCGCCTCGAACCTATGTGGGAAGACGGCCGCAAGACGCTGACGCAACTGATCACCCTGAACAAGGAAATCGCCGACGCGGCGGCCGAGAACATCGTCAACGAGGTCTCCACGGCCAAGGCGATCATGCTCATCTCTCTGCTGCTGGCCGTCGTCGCCGCGGCGGTGTGTGGGCTGCTGCTTATGCGCGCCATCACCGAGCCGGTGCGCCAGGTGGTGAAAGGCCTGCAGGTCATGGGCGGTGGCGACTTCACCACGCGCCTGGCGATGGAGCGCAACGACGAGTTCGCGGTGATCGAGACCGGCTTCAACGGCATGGCCGAAGAGCTCAAGGGCCTGGTTTCGCAGGCGCAGCGCTCGGCCATCCAGGTCACTACTTCGGTGACCGAGATCGCTGCCACCTCCAAGCAGCAGCAGGCCACCGCCACCGAAACCGCCGCCACCACCACCGAGATCGGCGCCACCTCGCGGGAAATCGCCGCCACCTCCCGTGACCTGGTGCGCACCATGACCGAGGTGTCCTCGGCCGCCGAGCAGACTTCCACCCTGGCCGGCTCCGGCCAGCTGGGCCTGGCGCGCATGGAAGAGACCATGCACCACGTGATGGGCGCCGCCGAGCTGGTCAACGCCAAGCTGGCGATCCTCAACGAGCGCGCCGGCAACATCAACCAGGTGGTCACCACCATCGTCAAGGTGGCCGACCAGACCAACCTGCTCTCGCTCAACGCCGCCATCGAGGCGGAGAAGGCCGGCGAATACGGCCGCGGTTTCGCCGTGGTCGCCACCGAGGTGCGCCGCCTGGCCGACCAGACCGCCGTGGCCACCTACGACATCGAGCAGATGGTCCGCGAGATCCAGTCCGCCGTGTCCGCCGGGGTGATGGGCATGGACAAGTTCTCCGAAGAAGTGCGCCGCGGCATCTCCGAGGTCGGCCAGGTCGGCGAGCAGCTCTCGCAGATCATCCAGCAGGTGCAGGCGCTGGCGCCGCGCGTGCAGATGGTCAACGAAGGCATGCAGGCCCAGGCCACCGGCGCCGAGCAGATCAACCAGGCGCTGGTGCAGCTCGGCGAGGCCACCGGGCAGACCGTGGAATCCCTGCGCCAGGCCAGCTTCGCCATCGACGAGCTGAACCTCGTGGCCAACGGACTGCGCAATGGCGTCTCGCGCTTCAAGGTCTGACGCCGCCGCGGCGGGCAGGCTGTACCTGCAGTTCCGCCTCGGTGCGGACCGCTATGCGCTGGACGTCCACGACGTCATCGAGGTGCTGCCGCTGCCCGCGCTCAAGCGTGTGCCGGAAGCGCCGGCCTGGGTCGCCGGGCTGTTCCCGCACCGCGGTGAACTGCTGCCGGTGCTCGACCTCAGCCAGCTCGCCTTCGGCCACGCTGCACCGCGACGCACCAGCACACGGCTGGTGCTGGCGCGTTATCGCAGCGGGGAAAACGCTCCCGAGCAGCGCCTCGGGCTGATCCTCGAACAGGCCACCCACACCCTGCGCCGTGATCCGGCAGCCTTCCGCGACTACGAGCTGGACAACGGCAGTGCTCGCTACCTCGGCCCGGTGCTGGAGGACGAGCAGGGCCTGCTGCAGCGAATCGGCGTCGACCAGTTGCTCAGCGACGAAGTCCGTGCGCGCCTGCTGCCGGGCGGGAGCGAGCCAGCATGAACGATCCGCGCTTCGCCCAACTGCTCAAGGAGCGCATCGGCCTGGATGCCGAGTCGGTCGGCGACGCGGTGATCGAGCGCGCGGTGCGTCAGCGCTGCAGCAAGGTCAGCGGCGGCAATGCCGAGCAGTACTGGCAGCGACTGCAGGGCTCGGCGGAAGAGGTGCAGGCGCTGATCGAGGCGGTGATCGTCCCCGAGACCTGGTTCTTCCGCTACCCGGAATCCTTCGGCGCACTGGCTGACCTGGCCACTCGCCGCGTGCTGGAACTGGCCGGCGCCCGCCCGCTGCGCGTGCTCAGCCTGCCGTGCTCCACCGGCGAGGAACCGTACTCCATCGTCATGGCCCTGCTCGATGCCGGGCTGGCGCCTTCGGCCTTCCAGGTCGACGCGCTGGACGTCAGCCGCGCCGTGCTGGAGCGCGCCGCGGCCGGGCACTACGGGCGCAATTCGTTCCGTGGTTCGAACCTGACTTTCCGTGACCGCTACTTCACCGGGGCGGACAACGATTACCTGCTCGCCGAAGCGGTGCGCCGCAAGGTCGGCTTCCGCACCGGCAACCTGCTGGCGCCAGGCCTGTTGGCCGGCGAGGCGCCCTACGATTACGTGTTCTGCCGCAACCTGCTGATCTATTTCGATCGCCCGACCCAGGAGCAGGTGGTCGAAGTGCTGCGCCGCCTGGCGCGCCCCGACGGCGTGCTGTTCATCGGCCCGGCCGAAGCCAGCCTGATGTCCCGCGTGGGGCTGCGGCCGCTGGGTGTGCCGCAGTCCTTTGCCTTCCCGCTGACCGGTACTGAGCCGCTGACGCGCCCGGAGCCGTTGAACTRGACGGCTCCCGCACCAATCCCGCGCCCGGCCGTACCCAAGCCGGCGCCGGTGCCGCTGCGCCCGCGCCTGGTGGCCAAGGCCGAAGCGCCGGTTGCCGCGCCGCCGCGCAACGAGCTGGCGGAGATCGCCCTGCTGGCCAACTCCGGCCAGGCGGACGCCGCGCGTCAGCGCTGCGAGGCGCTGCTGGCGCAGCAGGGGCCGAACGCCGAGGCTTTCTACTGGCTTGGCCTGCTGGCCGATGCCCAGGGGCAGGCGGCGGAGGCCCAGGGCTTCTACCGCAAGGCCCTGTACTTGCAACCCGATCATCAGGAAAGCCTGCTGCACCTGGCCGCGCTGCTCGCCGCCCAGGGCGATGTCGCGGGCGCCCGGCGCCTGCAGGAACGCGCTGCGCGAGGAGTAAAGCGCAATGGTTGAACACAGCCTGCCGTTCGGCTCGGTACTCGCCGAGAGCGGCATGCCGGCCGTGGATGATTGCTGGAACCGCATCGGTGTGCG
The DNA here is from genome assembly GCF_030462585.1 of Pseudomonas sp. CAN1. Lineage (GTDB taxonomy): Bacteria > Pseudomonadota > Gammaproteobacteria > Pseudomonadales > Pseudomonadaceae > Pseudomonas. The sequence continues at coordinate 121,798 of NZ_JASMRU010000006.1, forward strand.
CGGCGACCGCAGCTGCCCGAAGCTCGAAGAACATATCCACTGCCGCAACTGCCCGGTGCATGCGGCGGCGGCCATCAGCCTGCTGGATCGCTACGCGCTCAGCGGTGAAGGGGAAGAGACGCTTGCCTCCCGCAGCGTTGAAGCTGCGGTCGAGGAAGGCCGCCCGCACCTGATCTTCCGCCTCGGTGAGGAATGGCTGGGCCTGTCCACCCGCGCCCTGGCCGAGGTGGCGCCGGCCTGCGTGGTGCATTCGCTGCCGCACCAGCGCTCGCCAGCGCTGCTGGGCGTGGCCAACGTGCGCGGCACCCTGGTGGCGTGCATCTCCCTGGGTGAACTGCTCGGTCTCGACAGCCGCACGGCCGCCCGTGATGACGCGCGCATCGTGCCGCGCATGCTGATCCTCGCTGCGACCGGCGGGCCGATCATCTCGCCGGTGGACGAGGTGGACGGCATCCATGAGCTGGACGAGAAGGCCGTGGTCGCTGCCTCGAACCAGAGCCATGCGGCCAACGACCGCTATACCCGTGGCGTGATGCAGTGGCGCCAGCGCAGCATTCGCCTGCTCGACCAGGACGCCCTGCTCGACGCCGCCACCCGGAGCCTGGCATGACCCCGGACCAGATGAAGGACGCGTCGATGCTGGAGCTGTTCCGCCTGGAGGCGGAAGCCCAGACGCAGGTGCTGGTGCAGGGCCTGATGGCGCTGGAGCGCAACCCGAGCCAGGCCGACCAGCTGGAAGCCTGCATGCGCGCGGCGCACTCGCTCAAGGGCGCGGCGCGCATCGTCGGCCTGGATGCCGGTGTGCAGGTTGCCCACGTGATGGAGGATTGCCTGGTCGGTGCCCAGGAAGGGCGTTTGCTGCTGACGCCTGGCCACATCGACGCACTGCTCGCCGGTACCGATATCCTGCTGCACATCGCCGCCATCGAACCCGAGCGCGCCGAGCAGGCGCAGCAGGGCGTGCCGGCGATGGTCGAGCGCCTGCAGGCGCTGGTTTCCGGCCAGGCGCCGGCACGTGCCACAGCGCCCGCACCCAGCGCTCCGGTTTCACCTCCAGTCGCCGAGCCGGCAGCTCCGGCACCGCTGGCGCAGGAGCCCGCAGCGGCCCAGGAACCGGCCCGCCGGCGCCGCGCCAGCGACCGCGATGAAGGTGGCGAGCGCGTGCTGCGCGTCACTGCCGACCGCCTCAACCAACTGCTGGATTACTCCAGCAAGTCGCTGGTGGAGTCCCAGCGCCTGAAGCCGCTGCTGGACTCGCTGCAACGCCTCAAGCGCGTCCAGGCCAGCGCCAGCCGGGTGCTCGACGGCGCCCGCGACGCGGCCAGCAGCGCCAACCTCGATGCCGAGGCGCAAGCCTATCTGGCCGATGCGCGCAGGCTGGTGGGCGAGTGCCAGCAACTGCTCAGCGAACAGATCGCCGAGCTGGACGATTTCAGTTTCAAGGCCGGCCAGCGCGCTCAGTCGCTCTACGACACCGCGCTGTCGTGTCGCATGCGGCCATTCGCCGACGTGCTTGCCGGGCAGGCGCGGATGGTCCGTGACCTCGGCCGCTCGCTGGGTAAGTCGGTACGACTGGACGTCGACGGCGCCAGTACCCAGGTCGACCGCGACGTGCTGGAAAAGCTCGAAGCGCCGCTCACGCATTTGCTGCGCAATGCCGTCGACCACGGCATCGAGTCCGCCGAGGTGCGCGCCCGCGCTGGCAAACCGGAGGAGGGCAGCATTCAGCTGCTGGCCCGCCATCATGCCGGCATGCTGGTGCTGGAGCTGCAGGACGACGGCGGTGGTGTCGATCTGGATCGGCTGCGCACGGCGATCCTGCGTCGGCAGTTATCCACAGAGGAAACCATCGGCCGGCTGAGCGAGGAGGAGCTGCTGAGCTTCCTCTTCCTGCCCGGCTTCAGCATGCGCGAGCAGGTCACCGAGGTCTCCGGTCGCGGCGTCGGCCTGGACGCCGTGCAGCACATGGTGCGCCAGCTGCGTGGCGGCATCCGTATGGAGCAGGTGGCGGGGCAGGGCGCACGCTTCCACCTGGAAGTGCCGCTGACGCTGTCGGTGGTACGCAGCCTGGTGGTCAGCATCGGTGGTGAGGCCTACGCCTTCCCGCTGGCGCACATCGAACGCATGCGCCGGCTGGCGCCGGACGAGATCGTCCAGCTCGAAGGCCGCCAGCAGTTCTGGCACGAGGGCCGTCACGTAGGCTTGGTGTCCGCCAGCCAGCTGCTGCAGCGCCCCGATGGCGAGGCCGCGCCGGACGAGATCCCGGTGGTGGTAATCCGCGAACGGGAGAACGCCTACGGCGTGGCGGTGGAGAAGTTCATCGGCGAGCGCACCCTGGTGGTGGTGCCGCTGGACGCCCGCCTGGGCAAGGTGCAGGACGTTTCCGCCGGCGCCTTGCTGGACGACGGTACGCCGGTGCTGATCCTTGATGTCGAGGACATGCTGCGCTCGGTGGAGAAGCTGTTGGCCACTGGCCGTCTGGAGCGCATCGACCCTACCGGGCGGCTCTCCGGGCCGTCGCGCAAGCGCGTGCTGGTGGTGGACGACTCGCTCACCGTGCGCGAGCTGGAGCGAAAGCTGCTGCTGGGGCGCGGTTACGACGTCGCCGTCGCGGTGGATGGCATGGACGGCTGGAACGCCCTGCGCTCGGAACACTTCGACCTGGTGATCACCGACATCGACATGCCGCGCATGGACGGTATCGAGCTGGTCACCCTGATCCGTCGCGACACCCGCCTGCAGTCGCTGCCGGTGATGGTGGTGTCCTACAAGGACCGCGAAGAAGACCGGCGGCGCGGGCTCGATGCCGGTGCCGACTATTATCTGGCCAAAGCCAGCTTCCATGACGAGGCCCTGCTGGACGCGGTGGTCGACCTGATCGGAGGAGCACACGGGTGAGGGTAGGGATAGTCAACGACATGCCCCTGGCGGTCGAGGCCATGCGCCGTGCGCTGGCCCTGGAGCCGGCGCACCGCATTGTCTGGGTGGCCGCCAACGGTGCCGAGGCGCTGGAGATGTGCGCCGCGCAGAAGCCCGACGTGGTGCTGATGGACCTGCTGATGCCGGTGATGGACGGCGTCGAGGCGACGCGGCAGATCATGGCCCAGAGTCCCTGCGCGATCATCATCGTCACCGTCGACCTGGAACAGAACATGAGCCGGGTCTTCGACGCCATGGGCAACGGCGCCGTGGACGCGGTGAACACCCCGGCCATGGGCACCGGCGACCCAGCCGAGGCGGCCCGCCCGCTGCTGCGCAAGCTGCAGAACCTGGCCTGGCTCACCGCCCCGCGCGATACCCGCCCGGCCTCCAGCGTGGCGCCCACGCGCAAGGGCAGCGGCGCGCGCAAGCTGGTCGCCATCGGCTCCTCGGCTGGCGGCCCGGCGGCGCTGGCCGACCTGTTCGCACGCCTGCCGGCGGATTTCCCCGCGGCCATCGTGGTGGTGCAGCACGTCGACGAAGTGTTTGCCGCCGGCATGGCCGAATGGCTCTCCACCCAATCAAAGATTCCCGTGCGCCTGGCCCGCAACGGCGAGCCGCCGCAGCCCGGCTGCGTGCTGCTGGCCGGCACCAACCACCACATCCGCCTGCTCAAGGGCGGTGAACTGGCCTATACCGCCGAGCCCAGCAGTCATATCTACCGGCCCTCCATCGACGTGTTCTTCGACAGCGTGGTGGAGTACTGGGCCGGCGAGGCCGTCGGCGTGCTGCTCACCGGCATGGGCCGGGATGGCGCCGAGGGCTTGAAACGCATGCGCGAGCGTGGCTATTTGACGCTGGCCCAGGACCAGGCCAGCTGTGCGGTGTACGGTATGCCCAAGGCTGCGGCGGCGATTGGCGCCGCGGTGGAGATTCGCGCGCTGGGCGACATTGCCCGTCGCCTGGCGGAGGTCTGCGCCTGAGTGCAGGCGGCGGAGCCCCTCTTTTTTAAGAATCCAGTTTCCATGAACCCTGTTTCCATGAACTCAAAGCAGAGTAATGACCCCGTGAAGACCCCAGGCGATTCCGCTGTAATGGTGCTGCTGGTCGATGACCAGCCGATGATCGGCGAAGCCGTGCGTCGTGCCCTGGCGGACGACCCGAGCATCGACTTCCACTTCTGCTCCGACCCGCACCAGGCCATCGCCCTGGCGATCCAGATCAAGCCCACGGTAATCCTCCAGGACCTGGTGATGCCCGGCGCCGACGGTCTCTCGCTGGTCCGCGAGTACCGCGCCAACCCGGCCACCCGCGATCTGCCGATCATCGTCCTGTCGACCAAGGAAGACCCGGCGGTGAAGAGCGCAGCGTTCAGCGCTGGCGCCAACGACTATCTGGTCAAGCTGCCCGACGCCATCGAGCTGATCGCCCGGGTGCGCTACCACTCGCGTTCCTACCTCGCCCTGTTGCAGCGCGACGAGGCCTACCGCGCGCTGCGCGAGAGCCAGCAGCAGCTGCTGGAAACCAACCTGGTGCTGCAGCGCCTGATGAACTCCGACGGCCTCACCGGGCTGTCCAACCGCCGCCACTTCGACGAATACCTGGAGATGGAGTGGCGCCGCGGCGTGCGTGAGCAGACCCAGCTGTCGATCCTGCTGATCGACGTCGACCACTTCAAGGCCTACAACGACACCTTCGGCCACGTGCAGGGCGACGAGGCGCTGCGCCAGGTGGCCGCGGCCATCCGTGGCAACTGCAGCCGCCCCTCGGACCTGCCGGCGCGCTACGGCGGCGAGGAGTTCGTCATGGTCCTGCCAAACACCTCGCCCGGCGGTGCGCGCCTGCTGGCGGAGAAGCTGCGGCGTTCGGTGCAGGACCTCAACATCAGCCACGAGCTGCCCACTCCCGGCTCGCCGCTGACCGTCAGCGTCGGCGTCGCGACGCTGATCCCGCAGAACGGGCAGGCCTGCCGCCAGCTCATCGAACTGGCCGACCAGGCGCTCTACAACGCCAAGCACGGCGGTCGCAACCAGGTGGCCATCGCCGGCTGAGCAGGCGGGGAGGGCGCGGAAACGGTGAGCGTGGTTTGTCGTAAAGCCTGAAAGGGCGCCGAAAAATCACGTATACTTGCCGGCTTTTCTACGCCCTTTACCCGTGAGAGCTTCCCGCCATGGAAATCCAACCGATCCTCAACAGCATCAAGGACCTCTCCGACCGTACCCATTCGATTCGGGGGTATCTTTGACTACGATCTGAAACATGATCGTCTGATCGAAGTAAACCGCGAACTGGAAGACCCGGCGGTCTGGAACAAGCCCGAATACGCCCAGAACCTGGGCCGCGAGCGCGCCATGCTGGCGCAGATCGTCGAGACCCTCGACGAGCTCACCGGCGGTCTGGCCGATTCCCGCGACCTGCTCGACATGGCGGTCGAGGAGAAGGACGAAGGCGCCGTCGGCGACGTCGAAGCCGAAGTCCAGCGCCTGCGCGAAATCCTCGAGAAGCTCGAGTTCCGCCGCATGTTCAGTGGCGAGATGGACCCCAACAACGCCTACCTGGACATCCAGGCCGGCTCCGGCGGTACCGAAGCCCAGGACTGGGCCAACATGTTGCTGCGCATGTACCTGCGCTGGGCCGACAAGAACGGCTTCAGCGCCGAGATCGTCGAACTGTCCGAAGGTGAAGTCGCCGGCATCAAGGGCGCCACCGTGCACATCAAGGGCGAATACGCCTTCGGCTGGCTGCGCACCGAGATCGGTGTGCACCGCCTGGTGCGCAAGAGCCCGTTCGACTCCGGCAACCGCCGCCACACCTCGTTCACCGCGGTGTTCGTGTCGCCGGAAATCGACGACAACATCGAGATCGAGATCAACCCGGCCGATCTGCGCATCGACACCTACCGCTCCTCCGGCGCGGGCGGTCAGCACGTGAACACCACCGACTCCGCGGTGCGTATCACCCACGTGCCGACCAACACCGTGGTGGCGTGCCAGAACGAACGCTCCCAGCACGCCAACAAGGACACCGCCATGAAAATGCTGCGGGCCCGGTTGTACGAGCAGGAGATGCAGAAACGCAACGCCGCCTCGCAGGCGCTGGAAGAGACCAAGTCCGATATCGGCTGGGGCCACCAGATCCGTTCCTACGTGCTCGACCAGTCGCGCATCAAGGACCTGCGTACCGGCGTGGAACGCAGCGATTGCGACAAGGTGCTCGACGGCGACCTGAACGAGTATCTGGAAGCCAGCCTGAAACAAGGCCTGTAAACAGCACCGCCGCGGGACGGGCCACACGGCCCGATCCCGCCAGTAACCCCTATTGATCAAGACGCCAGGCAGATAGACGACCATGAGCGACCAACAACTCGACCCGACCGAACTGCAACAGGAAGAAAACAAGCTGATCGCCCAGCGCAAGGAAAAACTTGCCGCCGTGCGCGAAGCCAAGGCCATCGCCTTCCCCAACGACTTCCGCCGCGAGAACTACTTCGCGGACCTGCAGAAACAGTACGAAACCGCGACCAAGGAAGAGCTGGAAGCAGCTGCCATCCCGGTCAAGGTTGCCGGTCGCATCATGCTCAACCGCGGCTCCTTCATCGTCCTGCAGGACAGCAGCGGCCGCCTGCAGGCCTATGTGAACCGCAAGACCCTGCCCGAAGAGACCCTGGCCGAGATCAAGACCTGGGACCTGGGCGACATCATCGGCGCCGAAGGCACCCTGGCCCGCTCCGGCAAGGGCGACCTGTACGTCGAGATGACCAGCGTGCGCCTGCTGACCAAGTCGCTGCGCCCGCTGCCGGACAAGCACCACGGCCTGACCGACACCGAACAGCGCTACCGCCAGCGCTACGTCGACCTGATCGTCAACGAGGAAACCCGCCACACCTTCCGCGTGCGTTCCCAGGTCATCGCCCACATCCGGCGCTTCCTCTCCGATCGCGGCTTCCTCGAAGTGGAAACCCCGATGCTGCAGACCATCCCCGGCGGCGCGGCGGCCAAGCCCTTCGAAACCCACCACAACGCGCTGGACATGGCCATGTTCCTGCGTATCGCCCCGGAGCTGTACCTCAAGCGCCTGGTGGTCGGTGGCTTCGAGAAGGTCTTCGAGATCAACCGCAACTTCCGTAACGAAGGCGTCTCGACCCGGCACAACCCCGAGTTCACCATGCTCGAGTTCTACCAGGCCTACGCCGACTACGAAGACAACATGGACCTGACCGAAGAGCTGTTCCGCGAGCTGGCCCAGGCCGTGCTCGGCAGCACCGACGTTCCTTATGGCGACAAGGTCTTCCACTTCGGCGAGCCGTTCGCCCGCCTGTCCGTGTTCGACGCCATCCTCAAGTACAACCCGGAACTCACCGCGGCTGACCTGACCGACGTCGAGAAGGCTCGCGCCATCGCCAAGAAGGCCGGCGCCAAGGTTCTCGGCCACGAAGGCCTGGGCAAGCTGCAGGTGATGATTTTCGAAGAGCTGGTCGAGCACAAGCTGGAGCAGCCGCACTTCATTACCCAGTACCCGTTCGAAGTGTCGCCGCTGGCGCGCCGCAACGACAACGACCCGAGCGTCACCGACCGCTTCGAGCTGTTCATCGGTGGCCGCGAGATCGCCAACGCCTACTCCGAGCTCAACGACGCCGAAGACCAGGCCGAGCGCTTCATGCTGCAGGTCAAGGAGAAGGACGCCGGTGACGACGAGGCGATGCACTTCGACGCCGACTTCGTCAACGCGCTCGAATACGGCATGCCGCCCACCGCTGGCGAAGGCATTGGCATCGACCGCCTGGTGATGCTGCTGACCAACTCGCCGTCGATCCGCGACGTGATCCTGTTCCCGCACATGCGCCCGCAGGCGTAAGCGCCGGAATCGGAAGAAAAGGCCGCCCCTCGGGGCGGCCTTTTTCGTTACGGGGGCACCCGGTAGGAGCGGACCTTGTCCGCGAAATCCCTCGCGGCGGATCTATCTCTGGTCGGTGAATACCGTCCTATCACGCGAGTTCCCACAGGGCGTCCATCCTGCAACGCTGTCACGACGGTGGGACTTCGCGGACACGGTCCGCTCCTACGCTCAATCGCGTCCCGGCTGTCGTAGGAGCGGGCTCTGTCCGCGATCGGCTCGCCCGCGCTCCGACCAGCCGATTGGCACCCAGCCCACCCATCGCGGACGTAGTCCGCTCCTACGCTCGGCCCAACACGGGATGGCCCCTGTAGGAGCATCAGATTCTCCCGGTATACCATCCGACGAAATGCACGTGACCGGCGTGGCTCGGGCGCTATGTAGCACGTCATACACCCAGGCCTGATTCCCCACCGCCTGCTCTGCCTCGTGACCCGCGCCCTGCGCCGGTGTCGCAGCAGCGCAGCGGCGATTGTTTTCCCACTCAAAAGCCCGAACAATGCGCCATCAGGCCGTGCCCCGGAGGTAATGCCAGTGACCCGAGTGTCCCCGCGAGACAGCGCTGCGCAAGTCGCCAGCGCCATCGCCGAAAGTGTCAAATACCAGGGCCGCAAGGCCAGCCGCCAGGGTAGCGAGCAACGCCGCCAGGCGATCCTCGACGCCGCCCTGCGGATCATCGTGCGCGACGGCGTGCGTGCCGTGCGCCACCGCGCCGTAGCCGCCGAGGCCGGTGTGCCGCTATCGGCCACCACCTACTACTTCAAGGATATCCAGGACCTCATCACCGACACCTTCGCGCTCTTCGTCGAACGCAGCGCCGAAGCCCTGTCGACTTTCTGGGGCAGCGTCGAGGGTGATCTGCAGGCCATGGCCGGCGGCCTCGCCAAGGATGACCCGCAGGCGCGCCACGAGCTGACGGCGAACATCGTCGAGCTGGCGATCAAGTACGTGCAGGTCCAGCTCACCGAGCGCCGCGAGCACCTGCTGGCCGAACAGGCGTTCCGCCAGGAAGCCCTGCTCAATCCCAATCTCAGCGAACTCGCCCAGCGCCACCGGCGCATCCTCTCCCTGGGCGTGGTGCATTTCTTCGAAGTCCTCGGTTCCAGACAGCCCGAACAGGATGCCCGGGTGTTGACGGCCATCATCCTGCAGATGGAGTATCAGGGCCTGCTGGACGGTGCCGACCACCTGCAGATCGATGAAATGCGTGCCATCCTTAGCCGCTACCTCGACCTGGTGATGGGCCTGTAGCCCCAGCTGCTGCATTCCAACCCCGCCGCCGGCGGGGTTTTCGTATCGGAACTCCGGAGACCCGTGCGCATCGCATGGGAAGGTATCCGGACCTAAGGAGGGCGTGATGAAAGTCTGGCGTGCACTGCTGCTGTTGAGCATCTGCCTGCTCAGTGGCTGCCTGGTGACGTTCAAGGACCCGATTCCGGCCAACGAGCCCGCACCGGCGCACCTGCTGGGCCAGTGGTCGCGGGTGGACGAGTACGGCGAGGAACAGTTCGTCGAGATCACCCGCTCCGGCTCCAACCTCTATCGAGCGCTCAGCTACACCGACAGCAAGGACAACACCGACAGCGTCGAGGACTTCGGCTTCACCGTGGCCCACCACGGCAAGCGCTGGTACCTGTCCGCCGGTTTGCCGAAAAGCATGGGCGGCAACTTCGCCCTGGCCGGTTTCGAGATCACCGACAAGGATGAACTGGTGATCTACAACCTGGATGTCGAGCACATCCTGCAGGACATGAAAGAAGGCACGCTCAAGGGCGAGAAGGTCGACACCGAGCAGGGCGCCGGCGCCCTGGTGAGCAGCCCGTTGCCGCAGGTGATCGCTTACCTCAATGATCCGGCCAATTCCGATGTGTTCGTCGAAGCGCTGCGCTTTTCGCGCGTGACTCCGGGAGAAAAGCAATGACCCCACGGCGCAAGAACTCCCCGCCCAACGACTATCAGCAGATCATCCGCGGCCTGTCCGACCGCATCGTCGAGGCGCAGACGCCGATCCGCGTGCTCGACGCCATCAAGTGGGACGACGGCATCCGCGACGACTTCCTCAAGGGCCGCGGCAAGCACGCGCCGAAGGTCGACCGCAGCTACTACGACAGCCGCCCGCTGTCCTTCGACAGCGGTGCGAAGAAGCAGGAATTCCAGAACATCGAGCGCGATATCACCCGCCACCTGGGGCAGTTCAACCCGGTCGGGCAGATCATGCGGCGCATGTGCAAGGAATACCGCATGGTCATCCGCATGCTCGAAGCGCGCGGCACCCAGGACTTCGGGCTGATCTCCCAGGAACTCTACGGCTCGGCCTCCGACGCCTTCCATGCCGGCGACCCGACCCTGGCCGACCTCGGCCTGATGCTCTCGGACTACCTGAACAACATCGCCGACCGTGGCGACCTCAAGGACGAACCCAAGACGCTGACCGCCAGCGACGCGGTGAAGATGCTGCAGGAGCGCCTGAACAAGGTGTTCGACGGCAAGGAAGACACCATCCGCGTCTTCGAGTCCGACGGCATAGTCGCGGACGCCGCAGCCGGCGCCGACTACATCAAGGTGCGCGCCGACGCCATGTTCAACGAGCGTGACGTGCGCGCGCTGGAAGTCCACGAGGGCCTGGTGCACGTCGGGACCACGCTCAATGGCCTCAACCAGCCGATCTGCACCTTCCTCGCCAAGGGCCCGCCGTCTTCAACGGTGACCCAGGAAGGCCTGGCGATCCTGATGGAAGTGATCGCCTTCGCCTCCTACCCGACGCGCCTGCGCAAGCTTACCAACCGCACCCGCGCCATCCACATGGCGGAAGAAGGCGCAGACTTCATGGAAGTCTTCAACTTCTACCGCGAGCAGGGCTACAGCCAGGAAAGCAGCTACCAGAACTCCAGCCGGGTGTTCCGTGGCTCGACGCCGGCCGGGCTGCCGTTCACCAAGGACCTGTCGTACCTCAAGGGCTTCATCCTGATCTACAACTACATCCAGCTCGCCGTGCGCAAGGGCAAGCTGGAGCAGATCCCGCTGCTGTTCTGCGGCAAGGCCACCCTGGAAGACATGCGCACCCTGCGCCAGCTGGTGGACGAGGGCCTGGTGGTGCCGCCCAAGTACCTGCCGCCGCAGTTCCGCGACCTCAACGCGCTGTCGGCGTGGATGTGCTTCTCCAACTTCCTCAATCACCTGAGCCTCGACCGCATCGAGGCGGATTACGCCAATATCCTCTAACCCGCCCGCGCGGCTCTTCGTAGGAGCGAGCTTGCTCGCGAACATCTCGCCGGAGACTGCGGTGCTGGGCGGGTTCGCGAGCAATAACGATGGCGTCCCCCTCGCTCCTACAGATCACGCCCCAAGGATGACTTGCCGATGATCCGTTGCTTCAAGGCCGCCGCCCTCACGCTGCTCCTCGCGCTCGGCGGCTGCAGCTCGCTGCTGTTCTACCCCAGCGACGACGTCGCCATCACCCCGGCCCGCGCCAAGCTCGACTACCGCGACGTCACCCTGACCACCGCCGACGGCGTGAAGATCGCCGGCTGGTGGCTGCCGGCGAAAGCGGGCGTGCCGGTCAAGGGCACCGTGCTGCACCTGCACGGCAACGGCGGCAACATGGCCTGGCACCTGGGCGGCGCCTACTGGCTGCCGGAGCAGGGTTACCAGGTGCTGATGGTGGATTACCGCGGCTACGGGCACTCCGCGGGCGAGCCAAGCCTGCCGGCGATCTACCAGGACATCGACGCTGCCTTCGCCTGGCTGGACAAGGCGCCGGAAGTGCAGGGCAAGCCGGTGATCCTGCTTGGCCAGAGCCTGGGCGGCGCCCTGTCGATCCACTACCTGGGCATGCATCCGGAGCGGCAGAAACAGCTGCACGCGGTGGTGCTGGACGGCGTGCCGGCCAGCTACCGCGACGTGGCGCAATACACCCTTTCCACCAGCTGGCTGACCTGGCCGCTGCAGGTACCGCTGTCCTGGCTGGTGCCTGACGGCGACAGCGCGATCCGCTCGGTGCCGCGACTTTCTGGCGCACCCGTGCTGTTCTTCCACAGCATCGACGATACCATTGTGCCCCTGGACAACGGCCTGAGCCTCTACAAGGCCGCGCCGCCGCCGAAGGTCTTCCAGCTGACCCGCGGCAACCACGTGGAAACCTTCGGTGAATCCGTGTGGCGCGAAGTGATGCTGCGCTTCCTCGATGATCCGCAGCACTTCACCGGCCTGCGCCGGCTGGCCGAAGTCCCGAACTACCCGGCACCGGCAAAACCCCAGGAAGCGCCGGCGGATACCTCACAACAAGGCAAGCCATGAACGACCGCAACCCGATCTCCTACATCCTCACCGTCATCGCCACCATCTTCGTTTCGGTCGGCACGCTCTGGTACTACGGCTACCTGCACTTCGCCAAGCCCGAGGACGCGCTGGAACTGACCCAGTTCACCATGCTCAAGAGCATCCCCGGCCAGGACGCCACCAAGCTCTCCCTCGACCCGGCCGACCAGCAGGCACAGTGCATCGACGGCGTGCTGGTGATGTTCGACATGACCCAGAAGGGCCTGACCGGCGTGCTCGTCGACGGCCGCAAGCGCGCCGTGCGCTGCCTGGGTGAAGAGACCCCGCAAGAGGTCAAGTGACGGCCAGCCCGACGTCGCAGACCCAGGGAGCAAGCATCATGAGCCATCCCGAAATCCGCGTCTGGCAGGGCGACATCACCCGTCTCGACGTCGATGCCATCGTCAATGCCGCCAACAGCTCGCTGCTGGGCGGCGGTGGCGTCGACGGCGCCATCCACCGCGCTGCCGGCCCGGACCTGGTCCACGCCTGCCGCCCGCTGGGTGGCTGCAGGACCGGCCAGGCGAAGCTCACCGCAGGCTTCCGCCTGCCGGCGCGCTTCGTCATCCACACTGTCGGCCCGGTCTGGCGCGGCGGTGAGCACGGCGAGCCGGAGCTGCTCGCCCAGTGCTACCGCAACAGCCTGCAACTGGCCGAGGACAAGGGGCTGGCGAGCGTGGCCTTTCCCGCCATCAGCACCGGCATCTATGGCTACCCCGCCGAAGCGGCAGCGCAAGTTGCCGTGGACGAGCTGCGTCGTCCACGGGGGAAGGGAAGTTCGTTGAAGGAACTGGTGCTGGTGCCGTTCTCCGCCGAGATGGCGGAGCTCTATCGGCGATTGTTGGCCTAGCTCAACGGCTGGACTGGCTCAGACGATGTATTCCGGGCGTCCGTCGCTGATCCAGCGTTGGTAGCGGGCGTCGATCGCCGGGCTCAGCTTCGCGTAGTTGTCCCAGCTGTCGGCCACCGAATAGAGGCTGTCTTCGTCCACGCCGAAGGTCTCGAAGTAGTCATCGATATAGCGGCTGTCGTGATCCAGGCCCCGGTAGTAGGCAAGGGTGAACGCGTTGCCTTGGGCATCGAGGTCTTCGGCGATGAGCTTCTCGTCCAGCACCTCGATCAGGAAGCGGGCCCCGGTCGTGTCCTTGCGCTGAAGCGCTGCCACGGCCTCGGCAGCATCCTCGACCAGCTCCTCGCTGACCCTGCCATTGAGGATCAGCCACGCCAGGAACATGCCGATGTGGGTGGCGGCGGCGGACGGCGGCAGGTCTTCGGGGAAGTCGCCTTCGTAGTGCCAGGAGGCGTCATCGTATTTCATGGGAATTCCGACTGCAGTTGGGCCGCTGATTCTGCCAGCTTTGCAGGCGGGTGACAGACGCAAGACTGCGTAGGGATGCCCTTACTGAGCACGTAAGAGCAACTGTCTTCTTCTGAGAGTTCGTGCCTGGGTTTTCCCTCTCCCCCGCCCTGGCTGCGCGCCCCGCTCCGAATGGAGAGAGAGCAGGTTGTGCCGGCTGACGCTGTGGTTTCATCCTGCACCGAACGGTCCCCTCTCCCTTCAGGGAGAGGGTTAGGGAGAGGGAAAGCCCACGCTCAGAGTTTCAGGTAGGAGCGGACCCCGTCCGCGATTGCCCCAGCTGTGCGCCAGGCACATCGCGGATGAGGCCGCTCCTGCACGGTGCGCAGGAGCGGGCCGTTCTAGCGGATCAGTAGGTGCCGCTTACCGAAGAACGCGGCTGCACCGGATTGGCGTCGTTGGAGATGGTCACCTCGACGCGGCGGTTCATGGCGCGGCCGGCCGGGGTCGCGTTGCTCGACACCGGATACTCCTTGCCGTAGCCACGGGAGACGACGCGGTCCGAGGTCACGCCCTGGCTGAGCAGCGCCAGGCGGATAGCGTCGGCGCGGCGCTCGGACAGGCCCTGGTTATAGGACGACGAGCCGCTGCTGTCGGTGTAGCCCTCGACGATGACCTTGCGCTCCGGGTTCTGCTGCAGGTAGCCGGCGAGGTTCTGCACGTTGCCCATGGCACCGGGCTTGAGTTCGGCGCGGTCGAGGTCGAACAGCACGTCACCGAAGGAGACCATGGTCCCGCGCGAGGTCTGCTTGGCGTTCAGCTCGCCCTTGAGCTTGTTCAGCTGCGCGGTACGGGCGTCGAGACGGGCCTGGGCACGCTGCGCGGAGGTGTTCTTCAACTGGTCCTCGGAGTCGCGCAGGGCCACTGTCTGGTTGGCCAGCTCGATGCGCTGCTGGGTCAGGTAGGCCAGCTGGTCGACGTCCTTCTGGTCGGCGCCGTCGCGGTAGGCCTTGTCGGCCTTGGCCAGCCAGTCACCGGCGTCCTTGGTCTCCAGGGCGGCCTGCTGGGTGGCCTGGGGCTCGGCCTGCAGGGCCTGGAAGTCACTACGGGCCTTTTCCAGGTTGGCGTTGGGCGGCGTCGAGCAGGCGGCCAGGGCCAGGGCGAGGGTCGAGATGGCGGGCAGTACGATGAACTTGTTCATGTCGAAATTCCTTATATGACCGGGCGTAGGGGCGGGATCACTGGGCCTGCTGCAGGCCTTCCTGACGCAACTCCATCACGCCCTGCTGGGCGTCCTTCACAGCGTTCTGGGCCTTCACGGCCTGGGACTTGCGTTCGGCCACGCGGGCGTCCCATTCCGATTGCTGGGCCAGTCGCTTGGCCTGGTCATATTCCTTGTCGTTCAGGGCGATGCGCGCCTGGGCGAGCTTGTCCTGGGCATTCTTGGTCTCGACCGGCGCGTATTCCGGGCCGCCGGAGCTGACGGCAGCGTTCACCGCGGACTCGGTGACGGCCATCTGCTCGCTCGGCGGGTTGCCGGCGCAGCCGGCCAGCAGCACGGCACTGCCGAGGGCGAGCAACCCCAGGCGCCAGCTGCGCAGCGAGGCACAGGAGGAAAGGGACGGGACGGTTCGAGCGCTCTGAGATTTCAGTTCCATTGGGCGAATCCTCTGACGATTGGTAGGGGGTTCCCTCGGCGTTTCGATTGCCGGCGGATGCGGGCCGCTCTCCGGTGCGGTTCTGCGTTGCAGAGAGTGGGCATCTGTTTAGGGGACTAAGCGTTTTGTCAGGGGGTTCAAAAAAAATGCCCGCCGTGCAGGCGGGCATTCTTCGGCAATCGGCGTCGATCAGCCGCGATGGCGCAGCAACCGCAGGCCGTTGAACACCACCAGCAGGCTGGCGCCCATGTCGGCGAACACCGCCATCCACAGGGTGCCTTCGCCGGTCAGGGTGAGGGCGAGAAACACCGCCTTGATGCCCAGGGCCAGGCTGATGTTCTGCACCAGTACCCGGTTGGTCTGGCGCGACAGGCGAATGAAGGACGGCAGCTTGCGCAGGTCGTCATCCATCAGCGCCACGCCCGCGGTTTCGATGGCCGTGTCGGTGCCCGCAGCGCCCATGGCGAAGCCGATATCGGCGCGGGCCAGGGCCGGGGCGTCGTTGATGCCGTCGCCAACCATGCCGACGCGCTGGCCGCCTTCCTGGCGCTGCTTCACCTCACGCAGCTTGTCTTCGGGCAACTGGTTGCCCAGCGCCACGTCGATACCCACCTGGGCGCCGATGGCGTTGGCGGTGTGCGGGTTGTCGCCGGTCAGCATCAGGGTCTTCACCCCCAGTGCATGCAGTTGGGCGATGGCTTCGCGGCTGGTCTGCTTGACCGCGTCGGCGACGGCGAACAGCGCCAGCGGGCCTCCGTCATCAAGCAGCACGATGACCGTCTTGCCTTGCTGTTCGAGGGCATCCAGCTGTGCTTCCAGCTCCTTCGAGCAGAGCTGCAGCTCTTCCACCAGGCGATGGTTGCCCAGGTGGTAGGTGTGGCCGTCGATCTCGCCCTTCACGCCACGGCCGGGCAGGGCGGTCAGCTCGTTCACCGCGAACAGCGCGATGTTGTCCGCCTCGGCGGCCTTGGCCACGGCCTGCGATACCGGGTGGTCGGAGCGCGCGGCGAGGCTGGCGGCCAGGGCGCGCACGTCGCCGGCGCTGGTTTCGCGCAGGGCACTGAAGTCGGTCTGGCTGGGGCGGCCTTCGGTGAGCGTGCCGGTCTTGTCCAGGGCGATCCAGGAAAGCTTGCGGCCCAGTTCGAGGAACACCCCGCCCTTGATCAGGATGCCCAGGCGCGCCGCCGCCGACAGGCCGCTGACGATGGTCACCGGGGTGGAGATCACCAGCGCGCACGGGCAGGCGATCACCAGCAGCACCAGCGCGCGGTAGACCCAGTCGAGCCAGGCGCCGCCGAAGAACAGTGGCGGCAGCAGCGCAGTGGCGATGGCGATGAGGAACACCACCGGGGTGTAGATGCGCGAGAACTGGTCGACGAAGCGCTGGGTCGGCGCACGCGAGCCCTGGGCCTCTTCCACGGCGTGGATGATGCGTGCCAGGGTGCTGTCGTCGGCCACGCGGGTGACGCGGTATTCCAGCGCGCTTTCGCCGTTGATGGTGCCGGCGAACAGGGGATCGCCGGCCTGCTTTTCCACCGGCAGGCTCTCGCCGGTGATGGGCGCCTGGTTGACGCTGGAGCGGCCGTCGAGCACTTCGCCGTCCAGGGCGATGCGCTCGCCGGGGCGCACGCGCACCCGGGCATCGAGGGCGACGGCCTTGGCGGAAACCTCCTGCCACTGCCCGTCCACCTGCACCGTGGCCTGTTCCGGGGCCAGCTGCAGCAGGCCGCGGATGGCGTTGCGCGCGCGCTCCAGGGATTTCGCCTCGATCAGCTCGGCGATGGCGAACAGCACCGCCACCATGGCCGCTTCCGGCCACTGGCCGATCAGCATGGCGCCGGTCACGGCGATGCTCATCAGGGCGTTGATGTTGAGATTGCGGTTCTTGATCGCGATCCAGCCCTTGCGGTAGGTCGGCAGGCCGGCGCCGAGAATCGCGGCAATGGCCAATACGGCCACCAGCCAGTGCGGGCCGATGGCGAACCACTCGAAGAACTCCGCACCCGCTGCGGCGACACCGGCCAGCGCCAGCGGCCACCAGGGCTTCTGCTGGGCAGGCTGGGCGGCGAGTGGGGCGTTTTCGTCCACCGGTTCGGCCTGCATGCCGAGGGAGGCCACCAGCTTCTGCAGCGGCTCGATGCTGTCGAAGCGATGCTGCACGCGCAGCAGGCGCTGCATCAGGTTGAAGTCGAGGTCTTCCACGGCAGGCACGCGGCCCAGCGCATCGCGCAGCAGGCGCTCCTCGGTGGGGCAGTCCATGGCTTCGATGCGCAGGCTGGTCCAGTGCAACTCGCCACTGGCAGAACCGGCGGCGGCTGTGGCGGCACTTTCGGCGCGCGCGCTGCGGTCTTCGCCATGATCATGGCTGTGATCGTGATCGTGATCGTGATCGTGATCGTGATCGTGATCGTGGGCATGGCCGTGGTCATGGGAATGTGCGGCAGGTTCGGCGGCCGGGGCGCGCAGCAGCGCGCCCTTGTCGCAGCCGCAGCAGCCGGCGGCTTCATGTTCACGGTCCTGTACCGGGCCGTGAATGGTCGGCCCCTGGCGATTGGCAGTCATGTCGTCGATTCCTGTTTGACGAGTTGCTGCCAATTGCACACCCTGTAGTAGCTACAGAGTCAAGCTGTTGTCTTGCCCATGAGGTGAAGCATGAAAATCGGTGAACTGGCAAAACTGACCGGCTGCCCGGTGGAGACCATTCGCTATTACGAACGCGAGGGCCTGCTGCCAGCGCCGTCCCGCAGCGAGGGGAACTACCGGCAGTACGATGCCAGCCACGTCGAGCGGCTGTCGTTCATCCGCCATTGCCGCTCGCTGGACATGACCCAGGAGGAAATCCGCATCCTCCTCGGCCTGCGTGACCGCCCTGAATCCGACTGCGGCACCGCCAACCGGCTGATCGACGAGCACCTGCACCATGTCGAGGTGCGCATCGCCGAACTGCAGTCGCTCAGCCAGCAACTGCGCGATCTGCGGGCGCAGTGCCAGGGGGAGGGCAGCAGCCTGGATTGCGGCATCCTGCGCGAGCTGGAGCAACCGGCGGAGCCTTCGGTGATTCCCGAGGCCTGTGCCGACGCGGGGCACCTGCATGTCCCCGGCGTCCACGGCCGGCACTGAGCGATTTTCGTAGGAGCGAGCTTGCTCGCGAACCCGCCCAGCGCCTGAGCTGCCGGCAAATCTGTTCGCGAGCAAGCTCGCTCCTACAGGTAATCCCAACACCCCGCCAGTTTCGTAGGGCGAATAACGCGGCAGCGTTATCCGCCGGCCTTTGCTGTGGCGCCGTGGCTGCCTGCATGTCCCCGGCGTCCCCGCCCGACACTGAGCGATTTTTTGTAGGAGCGAGCTTGCTCGCGAACCCGCCCAGCGTCGGAGCTGCCGGCAAGTCTGTTCGCGAGCAAGCTCGCTCCTACAGGTAATCCAAACGCCCCCGGCGACCCGTAGGGCGCATAACGCGCCAGCGTTATCCGCCACTCCTGTGCCGCCGGCGGATAACCTGTTCCAGGTTATGCGCCCTACGGAAAACCAGACGCCCCGGCAGTTGCCGGGGCGTTATCGGTCAGGAGTGCTCCGCCTCCGTCAGCTCATGCAGGTACTTGCGCGACAGCGCCAGGAAGCGCGGCGTCGGGCCGATGTCCTCGTAGAGCGGGTCGCCCTGTTCGTCCTGGGCTACCACCTTGTTGCCCTGCACGTAGGGGAAGCTCGCCTCCAGCTCCTCCAGTGCGGCATTGACCAGCTCGCCCAGCAGCTCCTCGACGCTGCGCTTGGGGTACATGTCGTGCAGCGCGGCCAGACGCGCGGCGGTCTCGACGTCCAGCGGAATGCTGTACTGGTGGTTGGTCATGCGCCCCCTGGCGTTCTTTTCCCAATGGCGTACCAGCTCGCGGATTTTCATGTTCACCTCTAGGGTCGATACGTGGCGAGCGGCCTTCGTGGGGCCGCGGCGGTTTTTCCCGATGAAGCGGGGATAACTTTCAGCCTAGACGCTGTCCGAGCATGACTGCAGGCGTTCGTCGCGCCCTTGCCAGCCAACGCCCCGGGCGGCACTGTGAAGCGCCAAGCGACGCCTTTTTCAATCAAGGACTCTCACACCAAGGAGACCGTGATGCCGGATATCGACGCGCGCCTGCGCGAGGACGTTCACCTGCTCGGCGAGCTGCTCGGGCAGACCATCCGTGCCCAGTACGGGCAGGGCTTCCTCGACAAGATCGAGCTGATCCGCACTGGCGCCAAGGCCGCCCGGCGCGGCTCCGCCGAAGGCGCCAAGCAGCTCACCGCAACTCTCGACGGCCTCGGCGAGGACGAACTGCTGCCGGTGGCCCGCGCCTTCAACCAGTTCCTCAACCTGGCCAATATCGCCGAGCAGTACCACCGCATCCGCCGGCGCACGCCGAAGGAGCCGGAACCCTTCGAGAACCGTGTGCTGGCCGAACTGCTGGGGCGTCTGCGCAAGTCCGGCCTGGGCGCCGAGGGCCTGGCGCGGCAGGTGGCCGACCTGGAAATCGAGCTGGTGCTCACCGCCCATCCCACCGAAGTGGCGCGCCGCACGCTGATCCAGAAGTACGACGCCATCGCCGCGCAACTGGCCGCCGGCGATCACTCCGACCTGCTGCCCGAAGAGCGCCAGGCGGTGCAGGAGAAACTCCAGCGGCTGATCGCCGAGGCCTGGCACACCGACGAAATCCGCCGCACCCGGCCGACCCCGGTGGACGAGGCGAAATGGGGTTTTGCGGTGATCGAACATTCCCTCTGGCATGCCCTGCCGGACTTCCTCCGCCACGTCGACCGCACCCTGCAGGAAACCCTCGGCGAGCGCCTGCCACTGGGCGCCGCGCCGATCCGCTTCGCCTCCTGGATGGGCGGCGACCGCGACGGCAACCCCAACGTCACCGCCGCCATTACCCGCGAAGTTTTGCTGCTGGCGCGCTGGATGGCGGCCGACCTGTATCTGCGCGACGTCGACAGCCTCGCCGCCGAACTCTCCATGCAGCAGGCCAGCGACGAACTGCGCGCCGAAGTCGGTGACCTCGCCGAACCCTACCGCGCGCTGCTCAAGCAACTGCGCGAACGCCTGCGCGCCACCCGCGCCTGGGCCGAGCGCGCCATCCATACCGGCGAGGAAC
Source organism: Pseudomonas sp. CAN1 (assembly GCF_030462585.1). Taxonomy (GTDB): domain Bacteria; phylum Pseudomonadota; class Gammaproteobacteria; order Pseudomonadales; family Pseudomonadaceae; genus Pseudomonas. The sequence goes on from NZ_JASMRU010000006.1 coordinate 142,005, forward strand.
CGGGTGCCGAGGTGCTGCAGGACAACCGTGAACTGCTGGAGCCGCTGCAGCTCTGCCATCGCTCGCTGCAGGCCTGCGGCATGGGCGTGATCGCCGATGGCGACCTGCTCGACACCCTGCGTCGCGCCGCCACTTTCGGGCTGTTCCTGGCGCGGCTGGACGTGCGCCAGGACTCCACCCGCCACGCCAACGCCATGGCCGAAATCACCGAACACCTGGGCCTGGGCAACTACACCGAGTGGGAGGAAAGCGTGCGCCAGGAATTCCTCCTGGAAGAACTCGCCAGCCGCCGCCCGTTGTTGCCGGCCAATTACCAGGCCACGGCCGAGACCGCCGAAGTCCTCGCCACCTGCCGCGTGGTGGCGCAGGCGCCGGCGGCCTCGCTGGGCTCCTACGTCATCTCCATGGCCGGGCAGCCGTCCGATGTGCTGGCCGTGCAACTGCTGCTCAAGGAATGCGGGCTGCAGCGGCCGATGCGCGTGGTGCCGCTGTTCGAAACCCTGGATGACCTGGACAACGCCGGCCCCTGCATCGACCGCCTGCTCAGCCTGGACAGCTACCGCACGCGCCTGGCTGGCCCGCAGGAAGTAATGATCGGCTACTCCGACTCGGCCAAGGACGCCGGCACCCTGGCCGCTGCCTGGGCGCAGTACCGCGCCCAGGAGGCGCTGGTGGACATCTGCCGCAACCACGGTGTCGAGCTGCTGCTGTTCCATGGCCGCGGCGGCACCGTCGGCCGTGGCGGCGGCCCTGCCCACGCGGCGATCCTTTCGCAGCCGCCGGGCTCGGTAGCCGGGCGTTTCCGCACCACCGAGCAGGGTGAGATGATTCGCTTCAAGTTCGGCCTGCCGGACATCGCCGAGCAGAACCTCAACCTCTACCTGGCCGCCGTGCTGGAGGCCACCCTGCAGCCGCCGCCGGTGCCCGAGCCGGCCTGGCGCGAGGAGATGGACCGCCTGGCCGCCGACGGCGTGCTCGCCTACCGCGCGGTAGTGCGGGAGAACCCGCAGTTCGTCGACTACTTCCGCGAGGCCACGCCGGAGCAGGAACTGGGCCGCCTGCCGCTGGGCAGCCGCCCGGCCAAGCGCCGCGAGGGCGGGGTGGAGAGCCTGCGGGCGATCCCCTGGATCTTCGCCTGGACCCAGACGCGGCTGATGCTGCCGGCCTGGCTGGGCTGGGAAGACGCGCTGTTCAAGGCCATCGAGCGCGGCGAAGGCGCACTGCTTTCGCGCATGCGCAAGGAGTGGCCGTTCTTCACCACGCGCATCGACATGCTGGAGATGGTGCTGGCCAAGGCCGACCGGGAAATCGCCCAACTCTACGACGAGCGTCTGGTGCAATCGGAACTGCGACCATTAGGTGCGCATTTACGCGACCTATTGTCGCAGTCGGTGCGAGTGGTGCTGGGGCTTACCGGGCAATCGCAGCTGCTCGCCCATGCCGCCGAGACCCGCGAATCCATCGGCGTGCGCAACACCTACCTGGACCCGCTGCACCTGCTCCAGGCCGAGCTGCTGGCGCGCTCGCGGCGCTGCACGGGCGACGCCTGCGGCGGTCTGGAGCAAGCCATGCTGGTGACGGTGGCGGGCATCGCCGCGGGGCTGCGCAATACCGGTTGAGGCAGTACCACCCCCCACCAAAGGTGGATTGCCGAGCCGCCAGATGAGATTAATTTGATGGCTGATCCGGGTGTAGGAATACGCCCGGAATCGGCGCGCACCGTCCCCATGGCTGGCTTGTGTGGTGGGGGGCCGCTGTGTATCGTGAGCAACCTTTCGGCGCGCCTTTGCGCCATTCCAGCACGATGAGATTGGCCCCAAGAGGCGGATCCGTGATTTCGCTTAACAAGTATTTAGGAGCATATCGATGCGTGTGATTCTGCTCGGGGCGCCCGGTGCCGGCAAAGGTACCCAGGCTCGCTTCATCACTGAGAAGTTCGGCATTCCGCAGATTTCCACCGGCGACATGCTGCGTGCAGCGGTCAAGGCTGGCACCGAGCTCGGCCTGCAGGCCAAGAGCGTGATGGACGCCGGCGGTCTGGTTTCCGATGACCTGATCATCAACCTGGTCAAGGAACGTATCGCCCAGCCCGACTGCGCCAAGGGCTTCCTGTTCGACGGCTTCCCGCGCACCATTCCCCAGGCCGAGGCCATGAAGGAAGCGGGCGTCGCCATCGATCACGTGGTCGAGATCGCCGTGGACGACGAGGAAATCGTCGGCCGTATCGCCGGTCGCCGCGTACACCCGGCTTCGGGTCGCGTCTACCACGTCGAGCACAACCCGCCGAAAGTGGCTGGCAAGGACGACGAGACCGGCGAAGAGCTGATCCAGCGCGAAGACGACAAGGAAGCCACCGTGCGTCACCGCCTGTCGGTCTACCACTCGCAGACCAAGCCGCTGGTCGACTTCTACCAGAAGCTGGCCGCCGCCCAGGGTACTCCGAAGTACACCTGCGTCGCCGGTGTCGGCTCGGTCGAGCAGATCACTGCCAAGGTGCTCGGCGCTCTGAGCTGATCCACCTTCGGTACCACCAAAGGCCCGCACACGCGGGCCTTTGGCGTTTATAATGCCCGCCCTTTTTTCCACACCCTATGGATAACACCATGCCCACGCTGCTGGCCCTGGATACCTCGACCGAAGCCTGTTCCGTCGCCCTGCTGCATGACGGCCGCCGGTTCGTGCGCCACGAGGTGATCCCGCGCCTGCACGCCCAGCGCCTGCTGCCCATGGTGCAGGACATCCTCGGCGAGGCCGGCATCGCGCTGTCCGCCGTCGACGCCATTGCCTTCGGCCGCGGCCCCGGTGCCTTCACCGGCGTACGCATCGCTATCGGCGTGGTGCAGGGCCTGGGGTTCGCCCTGCAGAAGCCGGTGCTGCCAATCTCCGACCTGGCGGTACTGGCCCAGCGTGCCCATCGCGAGCACGGCGTCAGCCAGGTGGCTGCGGCCATCGATGCGCGCATGGACGAGGTGTACTGGGGTTGCTACCGCCTAGAGCAGGGCGAGATGCGCCTGGCCGGCGCCGAGGCGGTGCTGCCGCCCGAGCGCGTCGAGCTGCCGCGCGATGCCCAGGGCGAATGGTTCGGTTCCGGCACCGGCTGGGGCTTTGTGGAGCGCCTGGCGGTGAAGGTCGGCGCCCATGACGCCAGCTTGCTGCCGCACTCCGAGGACCTGCTGACCCTGGCCGAATTCGCCTGGGCGCGCGGCGAAATGGTTGACGCAGAGCAGGCCCAGCCGGTCTACCTGCGTGACAACGTGGCGACCCCCAAGAAAGCCTGACCTGTGCCAATTGACCGCAGCCCGGAGCGCTCGCTAGAGTGAGCGCATTCCCACCGAGTTTCTGACATGCGTATCGACGGTTTCACCTCCATTTCCCAGACACCGGAGCGCGGTTCCCGAACGGGCACTGCGGTCACTCCGTATCGGGACGTGCAGCGTGACGTCGAGACCCGCCGCGAGCAGCCGGCGCCGACTTCGGCCTCCCAGGGGCTGGACGCGCAATCGCAGACCCGCCGTGTCGAGTCCTCCAGCGCCAGCAGCTACAGCGTGCCGGCGACCCTGCGCGACAACCTCGACTACCAGCGCCCGCTGACCTCCCGTGCGGCCCAGGCGCTCGCCAGCTACACCAGCACTGCCAGCATGGCCAGCCAGTACGAAGGCCAGGAAGTCGTCGGTCTCGATCTCTACGCCTGATGCCACTGCCGTATTTCCTGGGCTGCCCTTCGTGGAACGAGCCGGCATGGCGCGGCACTTTCTATCCGTCCGACCTGCGCCCCGCTGAAACGCTGTCCTTCTACTCCCAGGTATTCAACGCCGTAGAGGGCAACACCACCTTCTACGCCCGCCCCAGCGCCGACACCCTCGCGCGCTGGGCGCAGACCATGCCGGAAACATTCCGCTTCTGCGCCAAGCTGCCCCGCGACATCAGCCACGAAGGCGACCTGCGCGGCCAGTTGGAAACCACCCGTGACTTCCTCGACCTGCTGGCGCCGCTGGGCCAGCGCATAGCGCCGCTGTGGCTGCAGGTCTCGGCGAGCTTCGGTCCGGATCGCCTGGGCGAACTGGCCGCCTGGCTGGATGAGTTCTCCGCGCGGCGTATTGCCGTGGAAGTTCGCCATCCAGCGTTCTTCGCCAAGGGAGACGAGGAGCGCGCGCTGAACCGCCTACTGCTGGACCGGGGCGTAGAGCGCATCTGCCTCGACTCGCGCGCGCTGTTCGCCGTGCAATCCGACGACCCGGCGGTGCTCCACGCCCAATCGAAGAAGCCCAAGGTGCCAGTGCGCCCGGCGGCCTTCAGCGACAGCCCGCAGGTGCGCTTCATCGGCGGGCCGGACCTGGACGCCAACCTGGTGCATCTCACGCCATGGATCGGCAAGGTCGCCGAGTGGATCGAGCAGGGCCTGACGCCCTACGTGTTCCTCCATACCCCCGACAACCACCGCGCCGCCGAGCAGGCGCAGCGCTTCCACGCATTGCTGTGCGAGCGTCTGCCGGGGTTGCCGCCGTTGTTCGAGCCCAAGCCGGAAGTGGAACAGCTCGGCCTGCTCTGAGCCGCCAACTGTGCATGGCGCCCGGCTGGCGAGGGGGCTAACCTGCTGCTTCCCTCGTTTGGCCAGGAGCCCGTCATGACCGATCAACAGCAACGTGGTGAAGCCTTCCGTGCGCTGCACCAGCGCGACGGCCTGTTCGTCCTGCCCAACCCCTGGGACGCCGGCTCGGCGAAGATGCTCGCCCACCAGGGCTTCGAGGCCCTGGCCACCACCAGCGCCGGCCTGGCTTTTGCCCTCGGCCGGCGCGACGCCGAAGGGACGGTGAGCCGCGACGAGGCCCTGGCCAATGCCCGCGCGATAGTCGAGGCGACGCCGCTGCCGGTGGCCGCCGATCTGGAAAACGGCTACGGCGACAGCGCGGAAGACTGCGCCGAGACCATTCGCCTGGCTGCCGCCTGCGGGCTGGTCGGGGGTTCCATCGAGGACGCCACCGGTCGTCCGGACGCGCCCATCTACCCGCTGGAACTGGCGGTCGAGCGCGTCACCGCCGCCGTGCAGGCGGCTCGCGCGCTGCCGTTCACCTTCACCCTGGCGGCGCGGGCGGAGAACTTCCTGCATGGTCGCGTCGACCTCGACGACACCATCCGTCGCCTGGTGGCCTTCGCCGAAGCCGGCGCCGATGTGCTCTACGCGCCGGGCCTGAAAACCCGTGAGGAGATCGCTGCGGTGGTCAGCGCCGTGGCGCCGCGCCCGGTCAACGTGCTGGTGGGCTCGCCGGCGCTGCAGTTGAGCCTGGATGAGCTGGCCGAACTGGGCGTGAAGCGCGTCAGCGTTGGCTCCTGCCTGGCGCGGGCAGCCTACGGCGCCTTCTTCAGCGCTTCCGAGGCGCTGGCCAGGGGCGACCTGACACCGATGCACGGCGCCATGCCGTTCGACCGGATCAATGGGTTGTTCCGGGGCTGAGCCTTGCGCTGGGGGCTGCTCGGATTCGTCGTCGTATGCGCCGGTCTGGCGCTGGCGGTGCAGCAGCGCTGGACCGAGCTACCCAGCCGCTGGAACCCCTGGGCGCCGCTGGACGTGCACGACGAGCCGAACCTCCTGACCCGCTACAAGCTCTGGCGCCTGCGCGATGATGCCGAGCTGTGCCGACTGGCGCTGCAAAGCGCTGACCTCAAGGTGCAGCCCATGGCTGACAGCGAGCCCGTCGCTGGCTGCCCGCTGCACAACGTCTGGCGGGTGCAGTCGGCCGAGGTGAAGCTGAGCAGCAGCTTCCTCGCCAGTTGCCCGCTGGCGGTGAGCTTTGCGCTGTTCGAGCGCCACTCACTGCAACCGGCCGCACGGGAAATCTACGGCCAGCCGGTGGCGGCGGTTGAGCACCTGGGCAGCTTCGCCTGCCGCAATATCTACGGTCGCGCCGACGCCCGGCGCAGCCAGCATGCCAGCGCCAACGCGCTGGACATCGCCGCCTTCCGCCTGGCCGATGGGCGGCGCATCGTGGTGGCGAAGGACTGGGACGGGGAGGGCGATGCCGCGCGCTTCCTGCGTGATGTGCGCGACCGCGCATGCAGCAACTTCGACGGCGTGCTCGGGCCGGACTACAACCGCGCGCACCACGATCATTTCCATCTCGACCTGGGCGGCTGGCAGGTCTGCCGTTGAGCCTGCCAGCTGCGCGCTGCGGTAGAATTACGGTTTTTCCCAGGATCGCCCCGTCATGACCGAAGTCCTCACCCCGCCGCGCATCGTCGTCCAGGCGCTAGCGCCTGCCTGGCAGGCCGCCGCCGAGCAGTGGGCGCAGCGGCTCGGGCTGCCGCTGGGCGATGGCGAGGCGGACTTTGCCCTGCAACTGGGTGACGAAGGTCTGCAACTGCTGCAACTGGGGCCGGACTCCCCCGGCCCGGTACGGGTGGACTTCCTCGAAGGTTCCGCCGCGCACCGCCGCCAGTTCGGCGGCGGCGCCGGGCAGATGATCGCCAAGGCCGTCGGCATCCAGCAGGGCGTGCGCCCCCATGTGCTGGACGCTACCGCCGGGCTGGGCAAGGACGCCTTCGTGCTGGCGACCCTGGGCTGCCAGATGGACCTGACCGAGCGCCAGCCGATCATCGCCGCGCTGCTGGAAGACGGCCTGGCCCGTGCCGCAGGGGATTTCGAGGTGGGCGCCATCGTTGCGCGCATGCGCCTGCTGCAGGGCAACGCCATCGAGCGCATGGCCGCCTGGGAAGGCGAGGCCCCGCAGGTGATCTACCTCGACCCGATGTTCCCGCACCGCGACAAGAGCGCCCTGGTGAAGAAGGAAATGCGCCTGTTCCGTCCGCTGGTGGGCGATGATCTCGACGCCCCGGCGCTGCTCGAAGCCGCGCTGAAGCTGGCCAGCCACCGCGTTGTCGTCAAGCGCCCGCGCAAGGCGCCGATCATCGAAGGCGCCAAGCCGAGCTACAGCCTGGAAGGCAAGTCCAGCCGCTATGACATCTATCCGAAGAAGGCCCTGAACAAGGGCTGACACTTCGCACCGCAGGGAGGCGGAAGCATGCTCAAGGCCAATCCGAATTGCCCGATCCGCCGGCGCCTGGCGCATCTGCCCTGGGTCGGCGACGACCGCGCCGGCGCCCGCCATTGGCTGGAAATTCAGCGCGACCCGCTGGCCTGGCTGCAGAAGATGCAGGCACAGCAGCCGGACGTCGCGGTCATGCGCATGGGGCCGCAGCGAGTCTGGTGCCTGTTCCATCCCCAGGCCGTCCACGAGCTGATGGTCGAGCGGCGTGCTGACCTGCGCCGCTGGCAGCCTGCGCTGTGCATGCTCAAGCAGTGGAACGGGCGCAGTTTCATGATGCGCGAAGGCGAACCGGCCCAGGTGCAGCGCAAGGCGGTGCGCCCGCATCTGGCGGCGCCAGCGGCCAGTCACGTGCGCCACCTGGCCGCACACTGGGCGGAGCAGATCGAGGAAGGCCGCGAATACGATCTCGACCTGGAAATGGCGGCCTTCAGCGCCACCCTCAGCGGCCATGCCCTGTTCGATGTCGACCTACAGCCGGTGGCCTACCGGATTGCCAAGGCAGTGCGCCTGTTGTCGCGGGTGGCGCTGCTGGAAATGTCCACCGGCCTGCCGCTGGGGCACTGGTTCCCGAGCAAGCTGTGCCCGCGCAAACGCTGGGCGCTGGGGCAGTTGCGCGCTGTGGTCGACGAGGTGGCGGAGCGTTCGCCGCGCCCATTGGCCGAGCTGCGTGATGAGCTGTGCACCTTGCTGATGGCTTCGCACCAGTCCACCGGCGTCACCCTGACCTGGTGCCTGCTGCTGTTGGCGCAGCGGCCTGAGTTGCTCGAACGGCTGCGGGTCGAGTTGGCGGCCGTCGATTGGTCAGCGATCCGTTCGGTCGGCGATCTGCGCGACTGCCCACTGTTGCGCGCGGTGCTGCAGGAATGCCTGCGCCTCTACCCGCCGGCCTACGGCCTGGCGCCGCGGCAGGCAACGGCGGATATCGAAGTCTTCGGCCATGCGCTCAAGCGGGGCGACGTGGTGATGGTTTCCAGCTGGATCACCCACCGCGATCCGCGCTGGTTCGAGGCGCCGCTGGAGTTCCGCCCGGAGCGTTTCCAGGGGCCGACAACGTGGCCGCGCGGTGCGTATTTCCCGTTCGGGCTGGGTGACCGTTCCTGCCCGGGCACGGCGATGGCGATGATCGATCTCGCCGCCGCGCTGGCCTACTGGGTAGAGCACTGGGACATCGTCCACGATGGCGAGCTGGCGCCGCGCGGCTGGTTCTCCCTGCGCCCGCAACGGGCGCGGGTGCGCTTCGTTCGCCGCGCCTGAGGCGTTCAGACGGCTCGGGTTTACGGAGCGAAGGCGCGCAGGAACAACGCCACCACTTCCTCGACATGGGCCTCGGATTCCGCTTCGGTGGGCGGCGTCTCGCAGCCGATCAGCAGGCGGAAGTGCACGCAGCCCTGGACCAGCATCAGGAAGTGCTCGGCCGCCCGGCGCGGGCAGTCCATCTTCATCTTGCCCTGCTGGCGGGCCTGCTCCAGCAGGCGCTCCATCTGGTCCAGCACGCGCTGCGGGCCGGCTTCGAAGAACAGCTGCGAGAGGTGCGGGTTGCCCGCGCCCTGGGCCACCATCAGCCGGCTCAGGGCAATCGCCTCGGGGCTGTTGATCAGCTGGTTGAAGCCACGGCCGAGGTTCACCAGCAGGCTTTCCAGCGAGGCGTCGGCCGGCGGCTCGGCGAACAGCTCGGGCATGCGCTCGGCGCACTTGGCCTGTACCGCCTCGACGAACAGCGTCTCCTTGTCCGTGAAGTGGCTGTAGACCGTGAGCTTGGACACCCCGGCCTCGGCGGCGATGGCCTCCATGCTGCTGCCGTCGTAGCCGTAGCGGACGAACAGCTCCTTGGCGGCTTCGAGGATGGCCTTGCGCTTGGCCGGGTCCTTGGGACGACCGGGGCCGTTGGATGAGTTCGATGGTGACATGTCTTTACATTTCTAATACTGGACTGATGGGTTCTGTATTTTTACTATACCGGGGAGTATAAGAATTCCAACCGCGTTTTGCGAAAGGTCACACATCATGTTCCGCCATGCTCTGTCTGTCGCGCTGCCTGCTGCCTTCATTCTCGGCCTTTCCGCCTGCGGTAACGGCGAGCCTCCCAAGCCCGCCGTTCGTCCGGCCATCGTCGTCCAGCCGCTGCCGGCGCGCGATGTGACCGAGGCCTATCCAGGCGAAGTCCATGCCCGTCACGAGCCCGAGCTGGCTTTCCGCATCGGCGGCAAGGTCAGCAAGCGCCTGGTGGAAACCGGCGAACGGGTGAAGAAGGACCAGCCCCTGGCGGAACTCGATCCTGAAGACGTCCGCCTGCAGCTCGAAGCCACGCGCGCCCAGGTGGCGGCGGCCGAAGCCAACCTGCAGACCGTGCGTTCCGAATACTCCCGCTACAAGACCCTGCTGGAACGCCAGCTGGTCAGCCAGTCGCAGTTCGACAACATCGAGAACACCTACCGCGCCGGCGAGGCGCGGGTGAAGCAGATTCGCGCCGAGTACGATGTCGCCCGCAACCAGGCCGACTACGCCGTGCTGCGCTCACCTCAGGATGGCGTGATCGCTACCCGGCGGGTGGAAGTGGGGCAGGTGGTTGCCGCCGGGCAGACCGTCTTCACCCTGGCTGCCGATGGCGACCGCGAAGTGCTGATCAGCTTCCCCGAGCACGCCTTCGAGCGTTTTCGCGTCGGCGAGGCGGTGAGCGTCGAGCTGTGGTCGCAGCGCGACAAGCGCTTCAGCGGCAAGATCCGCGAGCTGTCGCCGGCGGCCGATCCGCAGTCGCGCACCTTCGCCGCGCGGGTGGCTTTCGATGACGCCAAGGTGCCGGCCGAGCTGGGCCAGAGTGCCCGTGTGTATATCCACGCCGAGGGCGCCGTGCCGCTGGCGGTGCCCCTCGCCGCGCTGACCTCGGAGGCCGGCCAGCCGTTCGTCTGGGTGGTCGATCCGAAGACCTCCACCCTGCATCGCCGCTCGGTGCGCATCGGCCCCTTCGCCGAGGATCGCGTGCCGGTGCTCGAAGGCCTGAAGGATGGTGACTGGCTGGTGGCAGCGGGTGTCCAGGTGCTGCGTGAGGGTCAGGAGGTACGGCCTGTCGACCGGGAGAACCGGTCGATCAAGCTGGTGGCGAAGGAGTAACGCCCGATGCAATTCAACCTTTCCGCCTGGGCGCTGCAGAACCGTTCCATCGTCCTCTATCTGATGCTCCTGCTGGGCATCGTCGGCACCTTGTCCTACACCAAGCTGGGACAGAGCGAAGACCCGCCGTTCACCTTCAAGGCCATGGTGGTGAAGACCAACTGGCCGGGCGCGACCGCCGAGGAAGTCTCGCGCCAGGTCACCGAGCGCATCGAGAAGAAGCTGATGGAGACCGGCGACTTCGACCGCATCATCTCCTTCTCCCGCCCCGGCGAATCCCAGGTGACTTTCGTCGCCCGCGAGGACTTCCACTCCCGCGACATTCCCGAGCTGTGGTACCAGATCCGCAAGAAGGTCAACGACATCCGCTACACCCTGCCGCAGGGCATCCAGGGGCCGTTCTTCAACGACGAATTCGGCACCACCTTCGGCAACATCTACGCGCTATCGGGTAAGGGCTTCGACTACGCGGTGCTCAAGGACTACGCCGACCGCCTGCAGCTGCAACTGCAGCGGATCAAGGACGTCGGCAAGGTCGAGCTGGTCGGCCTGCAGGACGAAAAGATCTGGATCGACCTGTCCAACACCAAGCTGGCCACCCTCGGCCTGCCGCTCGCCGCGGTGCAGAAGGCGCTGGAAGACCAGAACGCGGTGACCGCCACCGGCTTCTTCGAGACCGCCACCGACCGCGTGCAGCTGCGCGTGTCCGGCCGCTTCGATTCGGTGGAGGACATTCGTTCCTTCCCGATCCGCGTCGGTGACCGCACCTTCCGCATCGGCGACGTGGCCGAGGTACACCGTGGCTTCAACGATCCGCCCGCGCCGCGCATGCGCTTCATGGGCGAGGACGCCATCGGCATCGCCGTGGCCATGAAGGACGGCGGCGACATCCTGGTGCTGGGCAAGAAGCTCGACTCCGAGTTCGAACGCCTGCAGCAAACGCTGCCGGCGGGCATGGAGCTGCGCAAGGTCTCCGACCAGCCGGCGGCGGTCCGCGAAGGCGTCGGCGAGTTCGTCCGCGTGCTGGCCGAAGCGCTGATCATCGTGCTGCTGGTGAGCTTCTTCTCTCTCGGCCTGCGTACCGGCCTGGTGGTGGCGCTATCGATCCCGCTGGTGCTGGCGATGACCTTCGCCTGCATGTACTACTTCGGCATCGGCCTGCACAAGATTTCCCTCGGCGCGCTGGTGCTGGCGCTGGGCTTGCTGGTGGACGACGCGATCATCGCCGTGGAGATGATGGCGGTGAAGATGGAACAGGGTTACGACCGGCTCAAGGCAGCGAGCTTCGCCTGGACCAGCACGGCCTTCCCGATGCTCACCGGCACCCTGGTCACGGCCGCCGGCTTCCTGCCCATCGCCACCGCGCAGTCGGGCACCGGCGAATACACCCGCTCGCTGTTCCAGGTGGTGACCATCGCCCTGCTGGTGTCGTGGATCGCCGCCGTGGTCTTCGTCCCCTACCTGGGCGCCAAGCTGCTGCCCGACCTCGCCAAGCGCCATGCGGAAAAGCACGGCGGCAGCGACAAGGGCCACGACCCGTATTCCACCGCCTTCTACCAGCGCTTCCGCCGCGTGGTGGAGTGGTGCGTGCGCTACCGCAAGACGGTGATCCTGCTGACCGTGGCAGCTTTCATCGGCTCGATCATGCTGTTCCGCCTGGTGCCGCAGCAGTTCTTCCCGCCGTCGGCGCGCCTGGAACTGCTGGTGGACCTGAAGCTGGCCGAGGGCGACTCGCTCACCGCCACCACCGAACAGGTCAACCGCCTGGAGAAGATGCTCGCCGAGCATCCGGGCATCGAGAACTACGTGGCCTACGTCGGCACCGGTTCGCCGCGCTTCTATCTGCCGCTGGACCAGCAACTGCCGGCGGCGAGCTTCGCCCAGTTCGTGGTCCTGGCGAAGAGCCTGGAGTCCCGCGAAGAGATTCGGCAGTGGCTGATCAAGCACATGAACGAAGACTTCCCGACCCTGCGCACTCGCATCAGCCGCCTGGAGAACGGCCCGCCGGTGGGCTACCCAGTGCAGTTCCGCGTCTCCGGCGAGCACATCCCGGAAGTCCGCGAACTGGCGCGCAAGGTCGCCGACAAGATGCGCGAGAACCCCCACGTGGTGAACGTGCACCTGGACTGGGAAGAGCCGAGCAAGGCGATCTTCCTCGACATCGACCAGGAACGTGCCCGTGCCCTGGGCGTGAGCACGGCGGATATCTCGCAGTTCCTGCAGAGCTCGCTGACCGGCTCCACCGTCAGCTACTACCGCGAGGACAACGAGCTGATCGAAATCCTCCTGCGTGGCGACGAGCGTGGCCGGCATGACCTGTCGCAGCTGCCCAGCCTGTCGATGCAGACCAGTAGCGGCCGCAGCGTCGCACTGTCGCAGGTGGCGACCCTGGAATACGGCTTCGAGGAAGGCATCATCTGGCGGCGTAACCGTCTGCCCACCGTCACCGTGCGCGCCGACATCTACGACGACTCGCTGCCGGCGACCCTGGTGAAACAGATCTCGCCGACCCTCGACCCGATCCGCGCCGAGCTGCCCGATGGCTACCTGCTGCAGGTCGGCGGCACCGTGGAAGATTCGGCCAAGGGCCAGGACTCGGTGAACGCCGGCGTGCCGCTGTTCATCGTGGTCGTGCTCAGCCTGCTGATGATCCAGCTGCGCAGCTTCTCGCGGATGATCATGGTGTTCCTCACCGCGCCCCTGGGCCTGATCGGCGTGACCCTGTTCCTGCTGGTGTTCCAGAAGCCCTTCGGCTTCGTCGCCATGCTCGGCACCATCGCATTGGCCGGGATGATCATGCGCAACTCGGTGATCCTCGTGGACCAGATCGAACAGGACCGCGCCCATGGGATGGATACCTGGCACGCCATCATCGAGGCTACCGTGCGGCGCTTCCGGCCCATCGTGCTGACTGCCCTGGCCGCCGTGCTGGCGATGATCCCGCTGTCGCGCAGCGTGTTCTTCGGCCCGATGGCCGTGGCGATCATGGGCGGCCTGATCGTCGCCACCGCGCTGACCCTGCTGTTCCTGCCGGCGCTCTATGCGGCCTGGTTCCGGGTGAAGAAAGAGGTTTGATCACTCAGACCCTGTCATATGAAAAAGCCCGGCGATTGCCGGGCTTTTTCCTTTTCGTCTGGATGAGGTTCAGAGCACTCCGAACACCTTCTTCGCCAGACCGGTAGCGGCCGCGGTGGGATTCTCGCGGATGGTCTTCTCCTGCTCGGCGATGATCTTGAACAGGCCGTCCAGCGCTTCCTCGGTTACGTAGTTCTCGATGTTCGCATTCTTCGCATCGACCACGCCGAAGGCGGCAGCCTGGCTGGCGAAGGCGTTGTACTGCTTGGCCACGCCGACCTGGTCGGTGGCTTGCTTGATGATCGGCAAGAACTTGGCGCGCAGCTGCTCGCGGCTGCTGCGGTTCAGGTAGTCGGTGGCGGAGTGGTCGCCGCCCTGGAGGATGCCCTTGGCGTCGGTCACGGTCATCTTCTTCACGGCGTCCACCAGCAGCGCCTGGGCCTGCGGCATGGCGGCCTCGGCGGCCTTGTTCATGCTGGCTTCGAGCTGGTCTACCTGGGCGCCCATGCCAAATTGCTTCATGGTCTTGGCGGCCTTGCCGAGCTTGCCGGGCAGCTCGATGCGCACGTCCGGATCATTGCTGAAACCGCCGGGCTGGCTGAGCTGCTTGACCGCAACCTTCGCCCCCTGGGTCAGCGCGTCCTTCAGGCCGCCGGAGGCATCGCTCTGGCTGAGGTCGGAGAGGGATAGCGCAAAGGCATTGACGGACAGCAGGGCGCCGGCCAGCAGAACGGGGAATCGCAGCATCAAGACTTCCTTGGACGAGAGCCAGCGCTTAAAGAGCGCTGACCTGGAAAGTGGAGGAGGGAGATTAACGGAGGATGGCCGCCGGGGAAAACCCGGCGGCGCGGTGAATCAGCGCACAGGATCGACGCGCACACGCAGTGGCTGCGGATCGCTGCCGTCGAGCTTCACGCTGTGACGCTCGGTGGTGATGAACAGCAGGCGGCCGCCATCTTCGATGCGCGCACTGATGGCGTAGCTGTGCCCCGGCTTGACCGCCGCGCGATCGTAGTTGAGTTGGAAGGCCAGCGGCACCTGACGCCCAGACTCCAGCTGCTGTTTCGCCAGCTCGGTGGCCGGGGCATCGGCGAGCGACACATCCTGCAGGCTGACGGTGACCTGAGCCGTCGGCGGCAGCGCAATGCGCTGCAGGTAGAAGACTTCACCATCCAGCGACGCCTTATCGCCGGAAGCAGTGGTGCCACACGCGGCCAGCAGGCCGGTCATCAGCAGCAGGGGAAGGTTTTTCATCGCGGGGCTCTCCTTGGACTAAGGCGCGTCAGACCATTGTGGATGACTTTGGTTTCGGCGCCATGATCCAGGCGAGAGCGGGAGCTACTTCAGCATGTTTCCGAAGAGGTTCTGGAACATCTGCGTGTCGCGACCCTCGGTGAGGTCTTAGAGCGAGTAGGCATGGTCGAGCTGCTCATCAGTTCGTCGAAGGGGATCGACGTCAGCCCGCGGCGAACTGATTGATGGAGTGTTGCGGGGTGAAGCGAGAGTAGAGGTGTTCCAGCGATGACTGCAACTGTTCGCGGGAGTGCAGGTGCTGAATGTTTTGGCTATTGCGCGCCAATTCGGCCAGAGCGCTCGGGTCGCCTTTGACGAAGGCGATGACATGCCGTTGTGCCTCCGTCAGGTCTTGGGCGGTGGACAAGCCTTCGGCGACGAAGGGGCCAATGCGCCGGAGTGCGATAGGGAGGTCGAGCTTTGCCGCTTCCAGTACCGAGATGGGGAAGCCATCCCAGGCAGCGGTGTGGAAGTACAGGTCGAGCCCTTTCATGTGGGCGATCACCTCGCCGCGTGTGCGCCAGCCGGTCACTTCGATGCCAGCCTGGACCATCTCCGCCATGACCTGGGCTTCCCCGCCGCCGATCCACTTGRAGTGCGCCACGTCCTGGCACATCTCGGCCAGGGCGCGGAAATAGTCATGGCCTTTCTGCCGGCTGATGCGCCCGACCATGCCGACTACCGGTTTGCTGGTGAGGCTGTGGATGGCCTGTACCGCCGGCAGTTCATCGCAGACGTTGACCAGGCCGAGGGTTTGCTCGGGGGCGATCAGCTCACCTGCGATGCGCTGTTCGTCCTTGCCGCAGCCGGCGATCACCGCGGTGCGTTTGGCCAGGGCGTTCTCGATCAGCCGGTAGGCCTTGAGCATCAGCGGATGATCGCCGCGCAGGAAGGCGAAGCCGTGGGGTGTGTAGATGACCTTGTGCGCGGGGATGAAGGGCAGGGCGCGGATCAGTGCGCCGGCATAGGTGCTGTGCAGGTGGATGACGTCCGGCTGTACGCGGTCGATGTAGGGCTTCACTCGCGCCAGGCTGGAGAGTCGGCGGGGCACCAGCTCCATGTGCTTGAACAGGCCCTGTTGCTCTTCTCCGGTGGTGTCGCCCTTGCGCACCGAGGCGAGCAGATAGTGCTCGTGCTGCTGCGAGTTGAGGATGTAGGAGTTGATGGCCGAGGTGACGCCGCCGCCGAAGGACTCGGTGATGTGCAGGATTTTCATAAAGCGTTGAGGCCCCTGGAGGATTACGTGTCGTTCCTGACGTGTCGTAAGTAAGGCGACCAAACAGCTGAATATGGTCTTGCTGGACTAGAGCGTAGTCCTTTTCATCATCGCTTTGTAAGGTTTTCTGACGCTTTTTTCGGAATTGAAATTATCTGTCAAATTACCGGCGAATCCCCAGCCGCTTGCCCCAGGGCTTAACGGCGGACTCGATCAGCGCATAGGCACGCTCGAAGGCTTCCGGGCCCTTGCGGTAGGGGTCGGGGATTTCCTGGTCGGCCTGCCATTTGCCGAGCAGGAAGGTCTTGCCGCGGGCTTCGGGGGCGAGGCGGATGACGCTCTGCACCTGCGAGTGCTCCATCACCAGCACCAGGTTGGCGTCATGGATCAGCTCGGCGGTGACCTGGCGGGCGCGATGCGGTTGGGGCTGCTGGCCATGGCGGTGGAGGATGGCCAGGGCGGTGCTGTCGATGGGATGGCCGACCAGGGCGCCCAGACCGGCGGAGCCGACGGCGATGTCGGTGCCCTGCAGGGATTCGCGCAGCAGGTGTTCGGCGATGGGGCTGCGGCAGATGTTGCCGACGCAGACGATCAGAATCCTGTTGAACACGGGGAGCGTCCCTGACCGCAACCGATGAATCGTCAGAAATCTATCGGTCGCGGTGCAGGGGCGTCAAGCGGCCGGCACTGGGCCGGTCGGGCTCAGTTCTGGCTGACGGGTGGTTGCTCGCCGGCGGCCGGTTCTTCCTGGCTCGGGCGTTCCAGGGCGACCTGGCGAATGGACAGCCGGATCTCCGCCGGCAGCACGCGCTTGGCGGCGCCTTCGGCCAGTTCGCCGAGCAGTTCGTGGTAGCTCAGCTTGCCGTGCTCGTCCTTGCGTAGCACGCCTTCGTCCAGCAGGGTCTGGATGAAGTGGCGGAACAGGCTCTTGTCGAAGAACTCCGGGGCGTTCAGGCCGTGCAGGACCGAGACGCGCTGGGCCATCACCGTGCAGAGATTTTCCAGTTCCTCGGCGGTGAGCTGCTTCTGCCCGGCGTTGAGCACCAGCGAGATGGACATGTAGAAGCGCTGCAACGTCTGGGCGATGGAGCGGGCCAGCAGGGTCAGTAGCACGTACTGGCGCGAGCTGGGCGGCGGGCGGATGAAGGTGTCGTTCTCCTGCTTGAGCAACTCGCTCGACACCATGGCCTGCAGCCACTGGTCGACCACCGCGTCCAGTTCGTCCAGGCTCCAGCGGATGAACAGTTCGGCCTGCAGGTACGGGTACAGCGCGCGGGTGTAGCGCAGCAGCTGTTCGCGGCTGATCCGTCCGCTGTTCTGGAAGAAGCTGGCGATCAGCGCCGGCAGCGCGAAGATGTGCAGCACGTTGTTGCGGTAGTAGGTCATCAACACCGCGTTCTGCTCGTCGAGGTAGCAGATGCGGCCGAGGGCGTCTTTCTGCTCGCTGAGCAGGTTCATGCTCTTCACGTACTCGATCAGTTGCTGGCCGTCGCCCTCGGGCAGCGTGGCGCTGGGCGAGTAGGGGACTTTGCGCAGCAGGTCGAGGTAGAGGTCGATCACCCGCGCCAGGGCGGTTTCGTCCAGGGCCAGGCGGGTGGTGGAGAGCAGCGCCAGGGCCACCAGGTTCACCGGGTTGATCGCGGCGGCGTCATTGAGGTGACGGGCGACGTCGCGGGCCAGGTGGTTGGTGGTTTCCGACAGCCAGGCCGGACGGTATTCCGGGCCCAGCTCCTGCTGGCGCCAGTCCGGCTGCTGCTGGTCGAGGAATTTATCCAGGTGTATCGGTTCGCCGAAGTTCACCCAGACCTGGCCGAAGCGCTGCTTCAGCGCGCCGACGACCTTGAAGATGTCGAAGATCGATTCCTTCTTCTTCGTCGCGCCACGCAGCTCGCCCAGGTAGGTGCGGCCTTCGAGCACGCGCTCGTAGCCGATGTACACGGGGACGAAGACGATGGGCCGGCGCGAGTCGCGCAGGAAGCTGCGCAGGGTGATCGCCAGCATCCCGGTACGCGGGTGCAGCATGCGCCCGGTGCGGGAACGGCCGCCTTCGACGAAGTACTCGGTGGAGAACCCGCGGCTGAACAGGGTGTGCAGGTATTCGTTGAACACCGCGGTGTACAGCTGGTTGCCCTTGAAGCTGCGGCGCATGAAGAAGGCACCGCCGCGGCGCAGGATCGAGCCCACCACCGGCATGTTGAGGTTGATGCCGGCGGCGATGTGCGGCGGGGTCAGGCCGTTGCGGAACAGCAGGTAGGACAGCAGCAGGTAGTCGATGTGGCTGCGGTGGCAGGGCACGTAGACGATCTCGTGGCCCTGGGCGACTTCCTGCACGCGCTCGATGTGGTTGACCTTCACGCCTTCGTAGAGCTTGTTCCAGAACCAGGTCAGGGTCACTTCGAGGAAGCGGATCACCGGGTAGGAAACATCGGCGGCAATCTCATTGGCATAGCGCAGGGCGACGGCCTCGGCTTTCTCCTGGGAGATCTTCTGGGTGTCGCATTCCTCCTGGATCGCCTGGCGCACCAGCGGCGCGCGCAGCAGGCCCTTGACCAGGGTGCGGCGGTGGGAGAGGTCCGGTCCGATTACCGCAGTCTTCTGGTTGCGGAAGTGCACCCGCAGGATGCGCTGGACCATGCGCAGGGTGCGCTCGTGGCCCTTGTTCTGCTCCACCAGCTCGCGCAAGTGGATCGGCGCGGAGAACTGCACGCGGGTCTTGCGGCCGAGGATGAGGATGCGTGCCAGCTTGCGCAGGCGGCCGGTGACCGCCCAGTTGTCGGCGAACAGCAGCTTCCAGGCGCTCTTCTCGCTGTCCGGCGATTGGCCCCAGAACACGCTGACCGGAATGATCTGCGCGTCGTCGATGCCGTTCTGGCCGATGGCGCCGAGCATGCGTACCAGCGCCGGCGGCGCGCCGCGCTTGTCCTGGCGGCCGAGCCAGTCGGGCTCCGGCGTCAGGTAGAAGAAGGCGGCGGGTTCGATGGATTCGCCCACGGCCACTGGCATCACCGGGCGCGGCAGGCCGGCCTTGCGGCATTCGGTATCGACCACGGCAAGGTCGCTCACCGAGGGTTGTTGCAGGACGTAGAGGACCGGTTTGCTGCGGTCGATCTTCAGGCTGAAGGCCGACTGGTTGATGGTTTCCGAGCGCACCCAGAGGTACAGCAGGCGGCGCAGGGCACCGAAACCGAAGCGGCGGAACGGGTAACGAGGCATACAGGCCCTATGGCTGGCGGAGATCGAACGAGCGATTGCTCAGGCCGGCTAGTTTGCCGGATTAGGCCTCGCCAGCAAAGCCGTGGGCGCTTGGTCGGAGGCGGGCGGACGGCCCATGGGCAGCGGCTATCCTGCCATTTGAGGGATGACATTCAATGGAGGTTCCGCGATGCGTACGTTCGCCTGGGGATGCCTTGTAGCGCTGTGGGCCGTGCTGCCCGCCCAAGCGCAGACCGTGGTTCCGCTCAAGGGGCAGAGCAGCCAGCAGATGCAGCAGGACATGAGCGACTGCAACGGCATTGCCGCCAGTTCCGCCAGCAGTGCCAGCACCTCCAGCGCCCACGTCGGCGGGCGGGTGAAGGGCGCGGCCGCGGGCGCTGCGGCTGGCGCAGTGGGGGCCGAAGTCCGTGGTCGCCAGCATGACGAGATCTACGACCGCGCCAGTGACGACGCCAAGCAGCAGTATCGGCAGAATCGTGCCGGTGAAGTGGCGGCGGCGGGAGCGGCGGTCGGTGGCATGCGTCAGCGCCAGGAGCGGCGGCAGGACCGTCGCGCGCAGAGCGAGGCACAAGCGACCAACTCGGCGACGGCCTACAGCGGTTGCCTGCAGGGACGGGGCTATCAGGTCAGTCCCTGATCCTCTCCGAGCCATGAAGACCTGCGATGGTGCATCGCCTGTTCACACATTGCTCCAGGCGCGGAATTGCTATGCCCTATATCGATCGAGATAGCTTCGCGGGCGATCAGTGTATTCAGCGGCTAAATGATCGGGCATATCGTCGCAGGCAAATCGGCAGAACCCGTTATTGCTGTGTTTGAAGGACTTTTGCGAAGAACACGCAAGCGCCTGAACGGAAACGAAACTACCCGTGGGAAGTGGGTAGAAGTGTGAAAAGGTCCGGGTTCGAAACACATTCGTTACGCTGGGTAACGAGCACCAAAATGGCTCTGCAGGCCCCGAAAAATGGCACTTTGGCCGGATAAGTCATAGGGGCGCGGACTTATTGAAAAAGTGCTTTTCAGTTGTAACTTATGATTTATATACTCGGGAGCGCTGTCGCCCTTGGGCGTTATTCGAATTACCTTCCTACGTGCCTTGTGGCGCGGGTTGGATGATAAGGAAAGCGTTCAGCCGGCGACWGCCGAAGTCCTCATTTCCGGGGGCCACCCAAAAATAATAGGCAAGTTGGAGAGTGTGGTAATGGCTGATCGTGAGGTCGGAACCGTCAAGTGGTTCAATGACGCCAAAGGTTATGGATTCATTCAACGCGATAGCGGTCCGGACGTTTTCGTTCACTACCGTGCCATTCGTGGCGATGGTCACCGCTCCCTGGTCGAAGGCCAGAAAGTGGAGTTCTCGGTGATCCAGGGTCAGAAAGGCCTCCAGGCAGAAGACGTGTCGAAGGTCTGAGCCCCCGAAATCAAAGGCCCGTCCAATGGACGGGCCTTTGATTTTCACACTCTGCCGGCGGCGGCTTCAGCCCGTGCGCCAGGTAATCTCTTCGACGCCCGCGGCGGTCACCTTCAGCCAGCGGTCAGCGTCTTCCTCGCCTTGATCCTCGCTCCAGCTGCCCGGTGCACAGCGCACTTCCACGTCCAGTGCTGCGCAGGCATCGCGCGCGCAGGCGACATCGTCATCCCACGGGGTCTTGTCGCTGTCGAGGAACAGGCTGTTCCACTTGCCCACGGCCTTGGGCAGCCAGGTGGCGGGAATGCTGCCGGCGGTGCACTTGAGGGTCTCGCCCTGGGCGCGCCATTCGGAGCAGGGGCCGAGTGCCTTTTCCAGCCAGGCGCCGACGGCGGCCTGGTCGGCATCCTTGATGTAGATCTCGATATCCGGTTGGCGCATGGCGTCCTCGTCAGGGTTCTTGGCGTTGCAGCCAATCGTAGCGTACCGCGACCGTCACCTCGAAAGGCTCGGCGAGGATGCGCTCGCGCCGCTCGGGGTTGACCCGCCAGCCGTGGGGCGTCATCGCCAGCAGGTGTTCACGGGCTTCACGGGTGTCCAGTGCAAGCTTGAAGCTCAGTTGTTCGCTGTGCGCCAGTTGGAGCTCTTCGGGCAGGTCGGCGAGGTGCTTGTCCTCGACGTACTCGCGCACTTCGTCGTACAGGCGCTGGCGCAGTTCCAGCAGGTGATCGCGCGCCGGGCCCAGGCGCAGCACGCCGCCGCCGGGAGTGAGCAGGCGCGCCGCTTCCTTCCAGTCGATCGGGCTGAACACGCTGGCCAGCAGCTGGCAGGAGGCATCGGCCAGCGGCACGCGGGCCATGCTGGCGACCATCCAGGTCAGTTGCGAGGCGCGCTTGCAGGCGCGTTTGACCGCCTCGCGGGAGATATCCAGCGCGTAGCCGTCGGCCTGGGGCAGGGCTTCACCCAGTTGCGCGGTGTAGTAACCCTCGCCGCAACCGATATCCAGCCAGCGCCCCGGAGCGCGCTCGGCGGCCAGTTCAGCCAGGCGCCCGGCCAGCGGCGCATAGTGGCCCGCGCCGAGGAAGTGCCGGCGCGCCTCGACCATGGCGGCGTTGTCGCCCGGATCGAGGCTTTTCTTGTGCTGCACCGGCAGCAGGTTCAGGTAACCCTGGCGAGCGCGGTCGAAGCGGTGGCCGGCAGGGCAGGCGACACCGTTGTCGAGCTCGGTCAGGGCCTCGCGGCACAGCGGGCAGATCAGCATCCTTTCTTCCCTTGCGGCGGCACCAGCGGCTGCGGCAGGTCGTTGCGCAGCACGGTGGGCAGGGAACGGCGACGCTGGGCGATCTGGTACACGCGCAGGGAATAACGACGCTCGGCGGCTGGCGCGGGCGGCGGGGTATCGGGCTGTACGGCGCCCAGGCAGAAGCCTTTGTTCGGTCCACTCATGCCAGCAGTCGCACCAGGGTCTGGTAATAGATTTCGGTCAGCACATCGAGGTCGCTGGCCAGTACGCGTTCGTCCACCTGGTGGATCGTGGCGTTCACCGGGCCGAGCTCGACCACCTGGGTGCCCATGGTGGCGATGAAGCGGCCGTCGGAAGTACCGCCGGAGGTCGACGGGGTGGTCTCGCGGCCGGTGACCGCGCGGATCGCCGCCGCCACGCCATCGAGCAGCTCGCCCGGCTGGGTGAGGAACGGCAGGCCGGACAGCGCCCAATCGATGTGCCAGTCCAGGCCGTGCTTGTCGAGGATGGCCGCGACGCGTTGTTGCAGACCTTCGACGGTGGATTCGGTGGAGAAGCGGAAGTTGAAGATGACCTTTAGCTCGCCGGGAATCACGTTGGTCGCGCCGGTGCCGCCATTGATGTTGGAGATCTGGAAGCTGGTCGGCGGGAAGAAGTCATTGCCGTTGTCCCAGTGCTCGGCGGCCAGCTCGGCCAGGGCCGGGGCGGCGAGGTGGATCGGGTTCTTCGCCAGGTGCGGATAGGCCACGTGGCCCTGCTTGCCGCGCACGCTGAGGGTGGCGCCGAGAGAGCCGCGGCGGCCGTTCTTGACGATGTCACCGACCAGGGTGGTGCTCGACGGCTCGCCGACGATGCACCAGTCCAGGCGCTCGTTGCGTGCCTTGAGGCGCTCGACCACAGCCTTGGTGCCGTGATGGGCCGGGCCTTCCTCGTCGCTGGTGATCAGGTAGGCGATGCTGCCGCGGTGATCCGGGTGGTCGGCGACGAAGCGCTCGGTGGCGATGATCATCGACGCCAGGCTGCCTTTCATGTCTGCCGCGCCACGGCCGCAGAGCATGCCGTCGGCGTCGATCAGGGCGTCGAACGGCTGGTGCTGCCAGGCCTGCTCGGGGCCAGTGGGGACCACGTCGGTGTGGCCGGCGAAGCACAGCACCGGGGCGTTGGCGCCGTCGCGGCCCTGGCGCAGAGCCCAGAAGTTATCCACATCCTCGATGCGCATCGGCTCCAGGGCGAAACCGCAGGCGTCCAGGCGCTGCATCATCATCTGCTGGCAGTCGGCATCGACCGGTGTGACGGAGGGACGGCGAATCAGCTCGCAGGCGAGGGCCAGTGTCGGCGAGAGGGACATTGAGGGCATCCTGGGGGTGGAACGGAAAAAGGCGCCCATCTTAAAGCAAAAACGCCGGCGCATGGCCGGCGTTCTTGGTTACGGATGGGCGGTCAGGCGGCCGGTGTCGCCGGGCTGACTGCCGGCACCTCCTGGGCCTTGGGCGCCGCCGACAGCAGTGCCATCACCAGTGCGGCGAGGTAGGGCAGCGACTGCACCAGCAGCATGGCGACCCAGAACATCATGTCGCGGCTCGGTACGCCCTGCACCAGCACGATGCCCAGCGCCGCGCCCCACAGCAGCAGCATGATGAACACCTCTTCACGCGCTTCCGCCAGTGCGACCAGCAGGCCGTGGTTGGAGGCCATCTTCGGCGTGCGGAAGAACGGGATGGTCTTGGTGAACGCCCCGTAGAGCACCGCCTTGGCGATGGTGTGCGACAGCGCCAGGCCAGCCACCGCTGCCTGGAACGAGCGCAGCAGGTCTACGCCCACCGCGCGGCGGTAGAGGAACATGATCTTGCCGAACTTGAAGAAGAACAGCGCCAGCGGCGGGATGGCGAAGATCAGCAGCGGCGGGTCGACCCGCTTGGGCACGATGATCATTGCCGAGGACCAGAGCAGCGCGCCGACGGTGAAGAAGATGTTCATGCCGTCGGCGATCCACGGCAGCCAGCCGGCGATGAAGTGGTAGCGCTGGCCGAGGGTCAGCTTACTGTCCTTGCCCTGGAACAGCGCGCGGGCGTGGCCCTTCATGATCTGGATGGCGCCGTAGGCCCAGCGGAAGCGCTGCTTCTTGTAGTCGATGAAGGTATCGGGCATCACGCCCTTGCCGAAGCTCTGGTGCGAGTAGGCGGCCGAATAGCCTTTCTCGAACACGCGCAGGCCCAGCTCGGCGTCCTCGCAGATGGTCCAGTCGGCCCACTTCAGCTCGTCCATCACGGTGCGGCGGATCATGGTCATGGTGCCGTGCTGGATGATCGCGTCGCGGTCGTTGCGGGTGACCATGCCGATGTGGAAGAAGCCCTTGTACTCGGCGTAGCAGAGCTTCTTGAAGACGTTTTCCTCGCCATCGTGGTAGTCCTGCGGCGACTGCACCACGGCGATCTTCGGATCGCTGAAGTGCGGCACCATCTGCTTGAGCCAGTTCGGCTCGACGCAGTAGTCAGCGTCGATCACCGCGACCACTTCGACGTCCGGCGCGGTGTGCGGCAGGATGTAGTTCAGCGCGCCGCCCTTGAAGCCGGCCAGCGGCGCAACGTGGAAGAAGCGGAAGCGCGGGCCGAGGATTTCGCAGTAGTCGCGCACCGGTTCCCACACCGCCGGGTCCTTGGTGTTGTTGTCGATGATCAGCACTTCGAAGTCCGGATAGTCGAGCCTGGACAGCGCATCCAGGGTCTTCTTCATCATCTCCGGTGGCTCGTTGTAGCAGGGCACGTGCACCGAGACCTTGGGCCGGTAGCCGGTATCGGTGAGCACCGGGTCGAACGGCCGGCGGCGCTTGCGCACCCAGACGGTCTCGGCCAGTTCGTGGGCCTCGGTGAGCAGGACGATGAATACGCCCAGCGCACCGATGCCCAGCAGGCCGCCGACGGTCAGGCTGAACCAGGTGCTGTACTGCTGGCTGTAGTCGTAGGCGATCCACACCAGCACCGAGCCGCCGGCAAAGGCCACCACCGTGAGGAAGGTCCGCCCGCGCTGGCGCAGGGCGCTGCCGTCGATCATCAGCAGGGTCAGTGCGAGCAGCGCCATTACCACCGAGGCGACTGCCAGGGCACGCCATTGCGGGATGTTCACCACCGGTCCGGTGAAGTTGAACTTGGGCTGGCGCTGGGCGTTGTAGACGCCCCAGTAGGCGCCCACCGAGCCTTCGTCACCGACCTTCCACGGCTGGTCGAAGGCCTCGACGACGAAGTAGTTGTAGCCGCGCTTGTTCAGCGCGTTGGTCAGCGTGCGCAGGTAGATGGCCTGGTCCGCCTGGGTGGCGTCGGCGCCGCCGCGCATGCGGCCGTTGCTCGGCCAGCCGACTTCGGCCAGCAGCAGCGGCTTGCGCGGGAACTTGGCGCGCAGTTCCTTGGCGCGTTCGAGGACGAACGGCACGGCGTCGTTCATCGCCGTGTATTCCCAGTAGGGCAGCACGTGGGCGGCGATCAGGTCGACGTGCTTGGCCATCTCCGGGTACTTCTCGTAGATGTGCCACTGCTCGGCGGTGGTCACCGGCACCTTCACCGCCTTGCGCACGCGGTCCAGGTAGGCGGTCAATTGCTCGACCGTGACCTCGCGGCGGAACAGCGCCTCGTTGCCGACAATCACCCGCACGACGCTGCGCGAGTTGTTGGCGATCTCGATGCCGCGCTCGATCTCGGCTTCGTTCTCGGCCTCGTCCGGGCCGATCCAGATGCCCAGGCTGACGCGCATGCCCAGCTCTTCGGCCAGGCGCGGGATGTCGGCCAGCGAACCCTTCACCGAGTAGGTGCGGATGTTGTCGGTGTTCTTCGAGACCAGTTCCAGGTCCGAGCGGATTTCGTCGTCGCTGGGGAACTGGTCGCGTTGCGGATTCTGGTTCAGGCGGAAGGGCGAGAAGGAGAATCCGGAGATGCTTTCCGGCCAGTCGGGAACGCTGACGGGACGGTTGTAGAGGGCCCAGAAGCCGGTGAAGAGCGCCGCGAGGGCGACGAATACCACCAGGTTGATGCCGAACTTGCGTGAAGACATGGCGCGATCGGGTTCCAAAGGGTGGAACGGGGAGGGGCCGGGACCATCCTGGGGGATAGCCATCGGTCGGCGCGCATCCTACCCCGCACTCCAGGGGCTGTACAGGTTGCCGGCCCGTTCGCCGCAAGGCTTACAGACCATTCCTGCGCACAGTTTAGAATGGCTGGCGGATGCGTGACTGAGACTGCGGCAAAACGGCTTTGTTGCAGGCGTACCGCTGGCCGCCGGTATAGAATGCCGGCCGTTTCGATGTGAGGTGTGGGCGATGCAACTGGATGAACAGCGTTTCGGCGGAATCGCCCGGCTTTATGGCCGCGAAGGCCTGGAGCGGCTGGCGGCCAGCCATGTGGCGGTGGTCGGGATCGGCGGCGTCGGCTCCTGGGCGGCCGAGGCCCTGGCGCGCAGCGGCGTTGGCGAGATTTCGCTGTTCGACCTGGACGACGTCTGCGTCACCAACACCAACCGCCAGGTGCATGCCATCCAGGGCACCGTGGGCAAGCCCAAGGTCGAGGTCATGGCCGATCGCCTGAAGGCGATCAACCCGGGCATCGTCGTACACGCCGTAGCCGATTTCGTTACCCGCGACACCATGGCGGACTACATCACGCCCGAGCTGGACTGCGTGATCGACTGCATCGACAGCGTTGCCGCCAAGGCTGCGCTGATCGCCTGGTGCAAGCGCCGCAAGCTGCAGATCATCACCACCGGCGGCGCCGGTGGGCAGGTGGACCCGACGCAGATCCAGGTCGCCGACCTGAACAAGACCTTCAACGACCCGTTGGCCGCGAAGGTCCGCTCGACGCTGCGCCGCGACTACAACTTCTCGCGCACGCCGGGCCGGCATTACAGCGTGCAGTGTGTGTTCTCCACCGAGCAGCTGCGCTATCCCAAGCCGGATGGCACCGTGTGCCAGTCCAAGAGCTTCGTCGGTGAGGGCGTGAAGCTCGACTGCGCTGGCGGTTTCGGCGCGGTGATGATGGTGACTGCGACCTTCGGCATGGTCGCGGCGGCCAGGGCTGTGGATAAGATCGTTGCCGGGGCGCGGCGGCCTTCGGAGCGCACTGCGGGCTGACTGCCTTTGTAGGAGCGGATTTATCCGCGATGGTCTCCGGCGCGATGCGGGCCAATCGCGGACGGAGTCCGCTCCTACGCCCAGCCCAGCGTCTCAGACGGTGAGCAAGTCCCGCATGCGCTTGAGCACGGCATTCAGGCCGTTGCTGCGCGACGGCGACAGCTGCCGGCCCAATCCCAACTGCGCGAACCAGTCCGGTAGGTCGATGGCGGCCAGCTCGTCCGCCGGCAAGCCATCCACCCGCACCAGCAGCAACGCCAGCAGACCGCGTAGCAGGCGCGCGTCGCTGTAAGCGCGGAAGTGCCAGCGCTCATCCTGCCGATCCGCCACCAGCCAGACGTTGCTCTCGCAACCCTGCACGCGCTGTTCGTCGCCCAGCTCTGTTTCGCTCAGCGGCTCCAGGCGCTCGCCCCATTGCATCAGCAAGCGGGCGCGTTGCTCCCAGCCCTGCAGGGCAGTGAAGGCCTCCAACGCCTCGGCAGCAGCGGCGGGCAGGGTCATCGCAGCAGTTCCAGGGCGCTGTCCAGCGCGTTGAAGAAACGCTCCAGATCGGCGCTGTCGTTGTACAGCCCGAGGGAGACGCGCAGGGCGCCGGCGACATCCAGGGTCTTCATCAGCGGCATGGCGCAGTGGTGCCCGGCGCGCACGGCGATGCCCTGTTCAGTCAGCAGGTGGCCGAGGTCGGAAACGTGCACGCCCTCGACCACGAAGCTGGCCAGGGCCACTTCCGGCTCACCGAGCACGCGCACGCCGTCACGGGCGCGCAGGCCGGCCAGCAGGCGGGCGTGGAGGAATTCCTCGTGGGCGCTGACTGCGGCGCTGTCTTGGGCGGCCAGCCACTCCAGGGTGGCGCCCAGGGCGATCACCGGGCCGATGGGCGGAGTGCCGGCCTCGAAGCCCATGGGCGCGTTGTGGAACTGCGCGTCGAAGTAATCCGCCACGCGCACCATCTCGCCGCCGAACTGCCAGTGCGSCAGACGCTCCAGCGCCTCCGGGCGGCCCCAGAGCAGGCCGAGGCCTTCCGGGCCGTAGAGCTTGTGGCTGGAGCAGACGTAGAAGTCGCAGCCCAGTGCCGACAGATTGTGCCGGCCGTGGACTACGCCCTGGGCTCCATCGACCACGCTCAGCGCGCCGTGCTGGCGGGCCATCTGCAGCAGTTCCGGCAGCGGCTGCCAGGTGCCGAGCACGTTGGACAGCTGGCTGACGGCGAGCAGGCGGGTGCGCGGGCCGATCAGGTTGGCGGAACGGTTCAGGTCGATACGACCGTCAGCGTCCAGCGGCAGCACCACCAGCTTCAGGCTGCGGCGTTTGGCCAACTGCTGCCAGGGCAACAGGTTGGCGTGGTGCTCCAGTGCGCTGATGACGATCTCGTCGCCGGCCTGGAACTGGCCTTCCAGGCCGTACGCCAGCAGGTTCAGCGCTTCGGTGGCGCCGCGGGTGAAGATGACCTGCGCCGGGCTGCCGCCGTTGAGCCAGTTGGCGGCCAGGGTGCGCGTCGCCTCGAAGGCTCGGGTGGCGCGCTCGCCGGGCAGGTGCTGGGCACGGTGCACGTTGGCGGCGCCGCCGGCGTAGTAGCCGGCGAGGGCGTCGATCATGGCGCGCGGCTTCTGCGCGGTAGCGGCGCTATCGAGGTAGGTCTGGCCTTCGGCCTCGAAGGCGGCAATGGCCGGGAAGTCGGAGCGCCAGGGCGAGGGAATGGACATGGGCGTGCGGCCGGTTGTGGAGAATGGAAAACGGGGGCCGCAGCCCCCGCTTCTCAAAGCTTAGTGCGTACCCCGCGCGAGCGGGGCGGCCAGCTTAGTTGTGCGCGTGCAGCGCTTCGTTCAGCTCGATGGCAGTCTTGTTGGTCTTGCACTCGACTGCGCCGGTCTGGGAGTTGCGGCGGAACAGCAGGTCGGCCTGGCCGGCGAGGTCGCGGCCCTTGACCACTTTCACCAGGTTGTTCTGGTCGTCCAGCACGGCGATCTTGGTGCCGGCGGTGACGTACAGGCCAGCCTCGACGATGTTGCGGTCGCCCAGCGGGATGCCGATGCCGGCGTTGGCGCCGATCAGGCAGCCTTCGCCGACGCTGATGACGATGTTGCCGCCGCCGGACAGGGTGCCCATGGTGGAGCAGCCGCCGCCAAGGTCCGAACCCTTGCCGACGAACACGCCAGCGGAGACGCGGCCTTCGATCATGCCCGGGCCTTCGGTGCCGCCGTTGAAGTTGACGAAGCCTTCGTGCATCACGGTGGTGCCTTCACCGATGTAGGCGCCCAGGCGTACGCGGGCGGTGTCGGCGATGCGCACACCGGCCGGTACCACGTAGTCGGTCATCTTCGGGAACTTGTCGACGGAGAAGACTTCCAGCAGCTTGCCCTTCAGGCGCGCTTCCAGTTGCAGCTCGGCCAGTTCGGCCAGGTCGACGGCGCCCTGGTTGGTCCAGGCGACGTTGGGCAGCAGCGGGAAGATGCCGGTCAGGTTCAGGCCGTGCGGCTTGACCAGACGGTGGGACAGCAGGTGCAGCTTCAGGTACGCCTCCGGGGTGGAGCTGGGGGCGGCGTCTTCGGCCAGCAGGGTGGCGACCAGCGGCTTCTGGCTTTCGGCCAGACGGTTCAGCAAGGCGGCTTGAGCGGCGTCGACGGTCTCGACGGCGTCGGCCAGCTGGTAGGCCTGGTGAGCGGTGAAGGCGATCGCCTGGTTGCCGCCCTCATAGGCCAGCAGCGGGGCGATGGCCGCGACCAGTTCGGCGCTGGGGTTCAGCAGCGGCTGCGCGTAGAAGACTTCCAGCCAGTTGCTCTGGCGGTTCTGGGTGCCGACACCGAAAGCGATGCTGAACAGGGATTTCGACATGTGGGTAGTTCCTTGCAAAGAGGTTCTTGGCGAATGAAGTCGGTCAGGCCGGACGGCGGCTGAGCAGCAGGCCCAGGCCGGCGCTGCCCAGCAGCGCGGCACAACCACGGTTGAACAGGCGCCGGGCGCGTGCGCCGGCGAGCAGCTTGCCGAGGCGGACCCCGGCGAGCCCGTAAAGGGCGATGGCCAGCCATTCCAGAAGCAGGAAGGCTGCGCCGAGTTGGGCGAACTGGGCGCCCACGGCCTGACGCGGATCGACGAACTGCGGCAGGAAAGCGGTGAAGATGAGGATCGCCTTGGGATTGCCGGCGGCCACCCAGAACTCCTGGCGGGCCAGGCGCCACAGGCTGGTGGCCGGCGCCGGGGCGCCATCCACCGACAGGTTCGCTGTCGGCGCGCGCCACAGTTGCACGGCAAGCCACAGCAGGTAACCGGCGCCCACCAGCTTGATCACCAGGAACAACCAGGCCGAGGCCTGCAGTACCAGTGCCAGGCCGGAGGCGGCCAGGGCCAGCATGCCGGCGAAGGCAACCAGCCGGCCGCCGCCCGCAACGGTGGCGCGCAGCAGGCCGAAGCGTGCGGCGTTGTTCAGCGACAGCAGGTTGTTCGGTCCCGGCGCCAGGTTCAGGGCGAAGCAGGCGGGGAGGAACAGGGCCCAGGCGATGCTCATCGTTCTGCGGCTCAGGCCAGCGCGGCAGCGTAGGCGTCGGGCTTGAAGCCGACCAGGGTGCGCTCACCCAGGTCGAGCACCGGGCGCTTGATCATCGACGGCTGGGCGACCATCAGTTCGATGGCCTTGTCCTGGTCGAGGTCGGACTTCTGCGCGTCGTCCAGCTTGCGGAAGGTGGTACCGGCACGGTTCAGGACGGTTTCCCAGCCATGCTCGTTGCACCACTGGCGCAGGTGTTCGCGGTCGATGCCGCTACTCTTGTAGTCGTGGAAGGCATAGTCGACGCCATGTTCTTCCAGCCACACGCGGGCTTTCTTCATGGTGTCGCAGGCCTTGATTCCATACAGCGTCCGCTCACTCACGGGGCGCTACTCCTTTTCGATACATTTTTCAGGCGCGGGATTATGCCATTTCCCAGCGCCTTGCGGGACGCCGCCGGGAGGCCGGTGCACTGCAACAGTTTTTTGCCCGATGCGGGGCTGATCCGCTTCGTGTCGGGTGCTTCAATGGAGAGCTGTGCTGGAGTTCGTCGATGCAAACCGTTTACACCGTGTTGATCCTGTTGCTGGTCGTGGGGGGAACCCGGCTCGCGGCGCAACTGATCCCGCTGCCCCTGCCGCTGATCCAGATCGCCGCCGGCGCCGCGCTGGCCTGGCCGAGCCTGGGGCTGCACGTGGGGCTGGACCCCGAGCTGTTCATGTTCCTGTTCATTCCGCCGCTGCTGTTCGCCGATGGCTGGCGCATGCCCAAGGGCGAGTTCTGGAAGATGCGCTGGCCGATCCTCACCCTGGCGTTTGCCCTGGTGCTGTTCACCGTGGTCGGCGGTGGCGCCTTCATCCATCTGCTGATCCCGGAGATTCCCTGGGCTGCGGCCTTCGCCCTGGCGGCGGTGCTGTCGCCCACTGATGCGCTGGCAGTCTCGGCCATCGCCCAGAACCGCCTGCCCAAGCGCCTGATGCACGTGCTGCAGGGCGAGGCACTGATGAATGACGCCTCCGGCCTGGTGGCGTTCAAGTTCGCCATTGCCGCGGCGCTGACCGGTACTTTCTCGCTGGTGGACGCCAGCCTGAATTTCCTCCTGGTGGCCATCGGTGGCCTGGCCAGTGGTGTGTTGATCAGCTGGCTGCTGGGGCGCATCCGCGCCTGGATGATCCGCCGCGGCTGGGATGACCCGGCGACCCATGTGGTGCTGATGCTGCTGTTGCCCTTCGCCTGCTACATGATCGCCGAGGAGCTGGGCGTTTCCGGCATCCTCGCTGCGGTGGCGGCGGGCATGATGCAGAGCTGGGCCGACCTGCTGCCGCGGCAGACCAACACCCGGCTGCTCAACCGCAGCGTCTGGTCGATGCTGGAGTTTGCCTTCAACGGCGTGGTGTTCCTGCTGCTGGGGCTGCAACTGCCGGACATCCTCAAGTCCGTCGCCCATCACGCCGACGATGTGATGTGGCGCTCGTCGCTGCTGCTGTTTTACGTGCTGGCGGTGTACGCGGTGCTGTTGCTGCTGCGTTTCGGCTGGGTCTGGTGCTACTGGAAGGTCTCGGTGCGTTTCGAGCAGTGGTGGGGTATCGAGCTGGGCGGCAAGGCGGGGGAGCCGGTGCTGCGGCTGTCGGCGATTTCGGCGCTGGGCGGGGTGCGTGGGGCAGTGACCCTGGCGGGCGTGCTCTCGGTGCCGCTGTTGCTGCTCGATGGCACCGCGTTCCCGCAGCGTGACCTGATCATCTTCATTGCCGCCGGGGTGATCCTGGTGTCGTTGCTCTCGGCCACCATCGGCCTGCCAATCCTCCTGCGTGGCCTGCCTGTGCGCAGCAACGACCAGCGCGAGCTGGAAGTCCAGGCGGTGTGGCGCAAGACCGCGGCGGCGGCCATCCATCTGCTGGAGAGCGAGGAGCTACCGGCCAGCGAGGGCGCCGATGCGGAGGAGACGGCGCGGCTGGCCGAGATGAAGGCCAAGCTGATGGCCGAGTACCGCCACGAGCTGGACCCGGCGCCGGACAGCAAGGAGGCTCGCGAGCGCGCTCGTGCCCTGGAGCTGGCCGATCAGGCGCTGCGGATCAAGGCGCTGCGCGCGCAGCGGCTGGAACTGTACCGGATGCGCCGCGAGCACGAGATCGACGACGAGACCATGCGCGAGGTGCTGGGCGAGCTGGATAACCAGGAGGCCTGGGTGACCAGCAAGGCGGGGCGCTGGGTGTGATGAGCTGTTCGTAGGAGCGAGCTTGCTCGCGAACCCAGTTACCCGGTAGCGACAGAGCTGGGCGGTTCGCGAGCAAGCTCGCTCCTACAACGACTGTTCGGGCTGTAGGGCGAATAACCTGGAACAGGTTATCCGCCATAACCCGCGCGGCGGATAACGCTGGCGCGTTATGCGCCCTACGGGTGCACCTTACAGGCTCTGCACGTACTGCTTGATGCGCTCGGCCGCTTCCACGCATTCCGCCAACGGAGCCACCAACGCCATGCGTACGCGGTTGGCGCCGGGGTTGTCGCCGTTCACTTCGCGGGACAGATAGGAGCCCGGCACCACGGTAACGTGCTGCTGGGCGAACAGGCCGCGGCAGAACTCGGCATCGGCCACCGGGGTTTTCGCCCACAGGTAGAAGCTGCCGTCCGGGCGCTGCACATCGAGCACGCCGCTGAGGATGTCCAGCACGGCGTCGAACTTCTCGCGGTACAGATCGCGGTTGGCGCGCACGTGGTGCTCGTCGTTCCACGCCACAACGCTGGCCAGCTGGGTCTGAACCGGCATGGCGCAGCCGTGGTAGGTGCGGTAGAGGAGGAATTTCTTCAGCACTTCGGCATCACCGGCGACGAAGCCCGAACGCAGGCCCGGCAGGTTGGAACGCTTGGACAGGCTATGGAACACCACGCAGCGCTTGAAGTCTGAGCGGCCCAGTTCAGCGCAGGCAGTCAGCAGGCCGGCCGGCGGGTTCTGTTCATCGAAGTACAGCTCGCTGTAGCACTCATCGGCGGCGATCACGAAGTCGTGCTCATCGGCGAGGGCGATCAGCTTCTTCAATTCGGCGAGGGGGACGAGTGCGCCGGTGGGGTTGCCCGGCGAGCAGAGGAAAAGAATCTCGCAGCGTGCCCAGACATCTGCCGACACGGCGTCGAAGTCCGGGTTGAAGCCGTTGCTTTCCAGGCACGGCAGGTAGTGCGGTTCGGCGCCGGCCAGCAGGGCTGCGCCCTCGTATATCTGGTAGAACGGGTTCGGGCTGATCACCAGTCCCTTGGCGTTGCGGTCCACCACGGTCTGGGTGAAGGCGAACAGCGCTTCACGGGTGCCGTTCACCGGCAGCACGTGGCGCGCGGCGTCCAGCCAGCCGGCTGGCACCTTGAAGCGGCGCTCGCACCAGGCGGCGATGGCCTCGCGCAGGGCGGGGATGCCCAGGGTGGTCGGGTAGACCGCCAACTGGTCGAGGCTGTCGGCCAGGGCCTTGGCGACGAAGTCCGGCGAGCGGTGCTTGGGTTCGCCGATGGACAGCGCGATGGGCTTCAGCTCCGCCGGCGGCTGGGCGCCGGCCAGCAGGGCGCGGAGCTTCTCGAAGGGGTAGGGCTGGAGCGAGTCGAGGGCAGGGTTCATGGCAAGGCTCTTTCGTTCTGATTCTTTCAAAGAAGGGACTAGATGCTGATGCGCACCGGCATGCTCGGCTGGCCGCCGTCCGAGAGGATGTCCACCAGCGCGGTCTGGATGCGCTTGCACAGCTCCGGGTCGGACAGCGGCTGGTTGTGCGCATCGGTGACGAAGAACACGTCCTCCACGCGCTCGCCCAGGGTGGCGATCTTGGCGTTCTGCACCGACAGGTCGAAGTCCAGGAACAGCCCACCGATGCGCGCCAGCAGGCCGGGGCGGTCCGGCGCGGTGACTTCCAGCACGCTGACCTGGCGGGCCGCGTCGGTGGAGATGGTCACCTGCGGGTTGAAGGCGAAGTGCTTGAGCTGGCGCGGCACGCGACGCTGGATGATGTTCGGATAGTCGTCCGGGTCCTTCAGGGCGTTGACCAGGCCTTCGCGAATTTCCTCGACGCGCGCCGGGTTGTTGCCGATCGAGCCGCCATCGGCATCGAGCACGATGTAGGTGTCGAGGGTGAACAGGCTGGTGGAGGTGATGATCCGCGCATCCTGAATGTTCAGGTTGAGCTGGTCCATCGCCGCCACCGTCACGGCGAAGAAGTCGTGCTGGTCACCGGCATAGATGAAGATCTGCGTGCCGCCCTCGAACTCGCGCTGGGCGGTTTCCCGGATAAGCACCAGCGGGGTGCCGTGGTCCGGGTGCTGGAGGATGGCTTCGGTGTGCCAGGCCACGTCGGCGGCGCTGTGGCGCAGGAAGTAGTCGTCGCCCAGCTGGCTCCAGAGCTGCTCGGCGTCGTCCTGGTCGATGCCGCCGCGCACCAGGATGTCGATGGCCGCGCTCTGCGTCTGGCGAATCTGCTCCTCGCGGTCCACCGGGTTCTCCAGGCCGCGCCGCAGCGCGCGCTTGGTCTCGGTGTAGAGCTGGCGCAGCAGGCTGGCGCGCCAGGAGTTCCACAGCGTCGGGTTGGTGGCGTTGATGTCGGCCACGGTGAGCACGTAGAGGTAGTCCAGGTAGGTCTGGTTGCCCATCAGCTGGGCGAAGTCGTAGATCACCTGCGGGTCGGACAGGTCCTTGCGCTGGGCGGTGGTCGACATGATCAGGTGGTTCTGCACCAGCCAGGACACGAGATTGGTGTCCCACGGCGGCAACTGGTGGCGCTGGCAGAAGTGCTCGGCGTCCACCGCGCCCAGTTCCGAGTGGTCGCCGCCGCGGCCCTTGGCGATGTCGTGGTAGAGGCCGGCGATGTAGATCAGCTCCGGCTTGGGCAGGCGCTCCATGATCTTGCTGGCCAGCGGGTACTTCTCCGCCATGTCCGGGCGGCGCAGCTTGCGCAGGTGCTTGATCAGGTTGAGGGTGTGCGCGTCGACCGTATAGATGTGGAACAGGTCGTGCTGCATCTGCCCGACGATCAGGCCGAACTCCGGCAGGTAGCGGCCGAGGATGCCGTAGCGGTTCATCCGCCGCAGGTTGCGGTGGATGCCTTCCTGGCACTTGAACAGTTCGATGAACAGGCTGGTGTTGCGGATGTCGTGGCGGAAGTCGTCGTCGATCAGGTGCCGGCTGTCGCGCAGCAGGCGAATGGTGTCGGCGCGCACACCCTTGATCTCCGGGTGCTGGGCCAGCAGCACGAAGATTTCCAGCAGGGCGAACGGGGTGCGCTTGAAGACGTTGGCGTGGGTGACTTCCAGGTAGCCGTCGCGCAGCTGGAAGCGGCTGTTGAGCGACTGGATCTGGCCGTTCTCGCCGGCGCGCAGGATGACTTCCTCGAAGTGCTGGGTGATCAGGTCGTTCAGTTCGGAGACGGCCATCACAACGCGGTAGTACTTCTGCATGAAGCGCTCGACGGCCAGCTTGGCGTCGTTGCCTTCATAGCCGAGCATCCCGGCGATGCGCCGCTGGTGGTCGAACAGCAGGCGGTCTTCGGCGCGGCCGGCGAGCATGTGCAGGGCGTAGCGGACCTTCCAGAGGAATTCCTGGCTGGAGGCCAGTACCGCGCACTCGCTTTCCACCAGGAAGCCTTCGCGGACCAGCGCATGCAGGTTGAGGCTGCCGAAGTGGCGACGGGCGACCCAGAGCAGCGTCTGGATATCGCGCAGGCCGCCAGGCGAACCCTTCACGTTGGGTTCGAGGTTGTATTCGGTGTCGTTGTACTTGGTGTGGCGGTGGATCTGTTCCTTGCGCTTGGCCAGGTAGAACTGCCCACTGGGCCACATCTGTTTGGCGCTGGTGGCTTCGAGCATGCGCTGGCGCAGGCTGTCCGGGCCGGAGATGGTCCGGCATTCCATCAGGTTGGTGACCACGGTGAGATCGGCGCGCGCTTCCTCGGCGCACTCGGCCACCGAACGCACGCTCTGGCCGACTTCCAGGCCGATGTCCCAGAGCAGGGTGAGGAAGCCCTCGATGGGCTCGCGGAAGCTTTCCTGGTCCTCGCTGTCGAGCAGGATCAGCAGGTCGATGTCCGAGTGCGGGTGCAGTTCGCCGCGCCCGTAGCCGCCCACTGCAACCAGCGCGATGTCGGCGTCGTCGCCCCAGTCGAAGCGGTTCCAGGCCTGCTGCAGGATCTGGTCGACGAACCAGGCGCGGTCCTCGATCAGTCGGCGGATGTCGCGGCCGCCGTTGAAGCGGGCGTCGAGCACCTCGTTGGCCTGACGAATGGCCTTCTTGAAGGCGGCGATAGGGCTGGACTTGAGGGCCAGTTCCGCCTGGAACTGCCCACGGTCGAACAACTCGGGATCCACCTGCGGCATGGCGGCCTTCCTGATCAATGGCTTAGGGGAGGGCAGGGGCAAGAGGGCAACCGGGCCGGCGCTTGGCGCCAGGCCCGATGGCAGTGCCGGGCCGGGATATATGTTCTACCCAGCCGTCGGCGAGAATGCAAACCACACAAAATCTGCTGCGCGTCGGCATAACTGCGTTAAAAGCAGGCAAGGACTGCTCATTTACAGCACGTAAATTCCGCGTCCTCGCCTGCTTTTGCCTTGTTCTGCTCTAGCTCGCAAGATTTTGAACAACGATTCAGGCCGAGGTGCGCGGGAAGCTTTCGTCGTTGCGCAGGGTCAGGATCTCGTAGCCGTCGGCGGTGACCACGATGGTGTGCTCCCACTGCGCGGACAGCTTGCGGTCCTTGGTGATGGCGGTCCAGCCGTCGCCCAGCAGGCGGGTTTCCGGGCGGCCCTGGTTGATCATCGGCTCGATGGTGAAGATCATGCCTTCCTTGAGCTCCAGGCCGGTGCCGGCGCGACCGTAGTGCAGCACCTGGGGCTCCTCGTGGAACACCTGGCCGATGCCGTGGCCGCAGTACTCGCGCACCACGGAGAAGCCGTTCTTCTCGGCGTACTTCTGGATCACTTCGCCGATATCGCCCAGGCGCGCGCCCGGCTTGACCACGGCGATGCCCTTGTACAGGCATTCCTGGGTGATCTGGCACAGACGGTCAGCCCATTCCGGCGTCTTGCCGACGGAAAACATCTTGCTGGTGTCGCCGTGGTAGCCGTCCTTGATCACGGTGACGTCGATGTTGACGATGTCGCCTTCCTTGAGCGGCTTGTCGTTGGGAATGCCGTGGCACACCACGTGGTTGATCGAGGTGCAGATGGACTTGGGGAAGCCCTTGTAGTTCAGCGGCGCGGGAATGGCCTTCTGCACGTCGACGATGTAGTCGTGGCAGATGCGGTCCAGTTCGTCGGTGGTGACGCCGGGCTTGACGTGCTCGCCGATCATTTCCAGCACTTCGGCGGCCAGACGGCCGGCGACGCGCATTTTCTCGATGTCTTCGGGCGTCTTGATGGTGACGGTCATGCGACTTCTCTTCAGGCGCTGCGTACGCGCGGGTAAATGAGAGGAATGCGCAAGTCTATCAGATTTGCCGCCCTTCTATTAAGGCTGGGTAGCAAGGGCGGCCGGCCGACGGGCGGCGCGGACACTGCGGTGGGGGAGGTGTCGGGCGTCCTTGCGGGTTTTGTTCTGGCCAAGGTTGTGGTATAAAGCGCCCCGCTCTGAAGGCTACGGCCATTTCGGAGCATTAACCCACACATGCATCGACACGATGGCCTGGGTGCCTTTCGACACAGTCGGAGGGTTGGCCGTTGGGATGCATGGAGGCCTAACCCGACTTATCGAGGAACTATCATGTCCCAAGTCAATATGCGCGATATGCTGAAGGCCGGTGTGCACTTCGGCCACCAGACCCGTTACTGGAACCCGAAAATGGGCAAGTTCATTTTCGGCGCGCGTAACAAGATCCACATCATCAACCTCGAAAAAACCCTGCCGATGTTCAACGAGGCCCTGACCTTCGTTGAGCGCCTGGCCCAGGGCAAGAACAAGATCCTGTTCGTCGGCACCAAGCGTTCCGCCGGCAAGATCGTTCGCGAAGAAGCTGCCCGTTGCGGCATGCCGTACGTCGACCACCGTTGGCTGGGCGGCATGCTCACCAACTACAAGACCATCCGTCAGTCGATCAAGCGTCTGCGCGAGCTGGAAGTTCAGGCTCAGGACGGCACCTTCGCCAAACTGACCAAGAAAGAAGCTCTGATGCGCTCCCGTGATCTGGAAAAACTGGATCGCAGCCTGGGCGGCATCAAGGACATGGGCGGTCTGCCGGACGCTCTGTTCGTGATCGACGTTGACCACGAGCGCATTGCTATCACCGAAGCCAACAAGCTGGGCATCCCGGTCATCGGCATCGTCGATACCAACAGCAGCCCGGAAGGCGTTGACTATGTTATCCCGGGTAACGACGACGCCATCCGCGCCGTACAGCTGTACCTGGGCTCGATGGCTGAAGCTGTCCTGCGCGGCAAGAATGCCGGCGGCGTGACTGCTGACGAGTTCGTCGAAGAAGCACCGGCCGAATCCGCCGAAGGCTGATTCCAGGACGTCCAGACGTCCTACGGTGAGCAGGAAGGGGGCTAGGCCCCCTTTTTGCCACCCTGAGAATTCCGCCCGGGTAGCCGGGCGATCTGGTTTTGAGAACAACTCAAGAGGATTTCGAAATGGCAGAAATTACTGCAGCACTGGTCAAGGAACTGCGTGAGCGTACCGGCCAGGGCATGATGGAGTGCAAGAAGGCTCTGGTAGCCGCCGAAGGCGATATCGAGAAAGCCATCGACGACATGCGTGCTTCCGGCGCCATCAAGGCTGCCAAGAAGGCTGGCAACATTGCCGCCGAAGGCGCCATCGCCGCTAAAGTCGCTGACGACGGCAAATCCGCCACCATCATCGAAGTCAACTCGCAGACCGACTTCCTGGCCCTGCAGGACGACTTCAAGAACTTCGTCGCTGCCAGCCTGGACAAGGCTGTTGCCCAGAAGCTGACCGACGCCGCTCCGCTGATCGCGGAACAAGAGCCGGCCCGTGAAGCCCTGGTTGCCAAGTGCGGCGAGAACGTCAACATCCGTCGCCTGGCTCGTACCGAAGGCGAAGTGGTTGGCGCCTACCTGCACGGCCACCGCATCGGCGTTCTGGTCACCCTGAAGGGCGGCAACGCTGAACTGGCTCGCGACATCGCCATGCACGTCGCTGCCAGCAACCCGCAGTTCCTCGATCCGTCGCAGGTTTCCGAAGAAGCCGTTGCCAAAGAGAAGGAAATCTTCCTCGCTCTGAACGCCGACAAGATCGCTGGCAAGCCGGAAAACATCGTCGAGAACATGGTCAAGGGCCGTATCTCGAAGTTCCTGGCCGAAGCCAGTCTGGTCGAGCAAGCGTTCGTCAAGGATCCGGAAGTCAAGGTCGGTGACCTGGCCAAGAAAGCCGGCGCCGAAATCGTTTCCTTCGTTCGTTTCGAAGTAGGCGAAGGCATCGAGAAAGTCGAAGCCGACTTTGCTGCCGAGGTTGCTGCTCAAGTAGCCGCTTCCAAGCAGTAATAGACAGTCTCACGACTGTCGCCCCGCAAGAGGCTGCCCGCTAACGCGCGCGGCCTCTTTGCCAAACTGGGGAAGCCAAAAGGGGCGGTTTCCACGGTGCAGGCCCGCAAGGCGGGATTAAAGGCGCCGTAAGGCTGGCTGGTCCAAGCTTTCCGCAAAGCGCCCACAAGGCGCACAGCATTCAATCGCCGCAGGAGAAAAAGGTCATGGCTCAGCAGCTGAGCGCTCGTCAACCTCGCTATAAACGCATTCTTCTAAAACTGAGCGGCGAAGCCCTGATGGGCTCCGAGGAGTTCGGCATCGATCCCAAGGTGCTGGACCGCATGGCGCTGGAAATCGGCCAGCTCGTCGGTATCGGCGTGCAGGTCGGTCTGGTCATCGGCGGCGGCAACCTGTTCCGTGGCGCGGCGCTGTCCGCGGCCGGCATGGATCGCGTCACCGGCGACCACATGGGCATGCTCGCCACTGTGATGAACGGCCTGGCCATGCGTGATGCCCTGGAGCGCTCCAACATCACCGCCATCGTCATGTCCGCCATCTCCATGGTCGGCGTGACCGATCACTACGACCGCCGCAAGGCCATGCGCCACCTGAAAAGTGGCGAAGTGGTGATCTTCTCCGCCGGTACCGGCAACCCGTTCTTCACCACCGACTCCGCCGCCTGCCTGCGCGCCATCGAAATAGATGCTGACGTAGTACTCAAGGCGACCAAGGTGGACGGCGTGTACACTGCCGACCCGTTCAAGGACCCGAATGCCGAGAAGTTCGAACGTCTGACGTACGACGAAGTGCTCGACCGCAAGCTGGGCGTGATGGACCTGACTGCCATCTGCCTGTGCCGGGACCAGAAAATGCCGCTGCGCGTGTTCAACATGAACAAGCCCGGCGCGCTGCTGAATATTGTTGTAGGTGGTGCTGAAGGCACCCTGATCGAGGAGGATTGAGATGATCAACGAGATCAAGAAGGAAGCACAGGATCGCATGGGCAAAACCCTGGAAGCCCTGGGCCATGCCTTCGCCAAGATTCGTACCGGCCGTGCGCACCCGAGCATCCTGGATAGCGTCATGGTGTCCTACTACGGTTCCGACACCCCGCTGCGCCAGGTGGCCAACGTGACCGTGGAAGACTCCCGTACCCTGGCCCTGAGCGTGTTCGACAAGAGCATGATCCAGGCGGTCGAGAAGGCCATCATGACCTCCGACCTGGGCCTGAACCCGGCCACCGCCGGCACCACCATCCGCGTACCGATGCCGGCCCTGACCGAGGAAACCCGCAAGGGCTTCACCAAGCAGGCTCGCGCCGAGGCCGAGCAGGCCCGCGTTTCCGTGCGCAACATCCGTCGCGATGCGCTGGCCCAGCTGAAAGACCTGCAGAAAGAGAAGGAAATCAGCGAGGACGATGAGCGTCGCGCTGGCGACGACGTGCAGAAGATCACCGACAAGTTCGTCGGCGAGATCGAAAAGGCCCTCGAGGCCAAGGAAGCGGACCTGATGGCCGTCTGACGGCCGGGCTCTCGTCATGGAAAAGACCAAGCAGGTGACGCACGTGCCCCGGCACGTGGCGATCATCATGGACGGCAACAACCGCTGGGCGAAGAAGCGCCTGCTGCCCGGCGTTGCCGGGCACAAGGCCGGCGTGGATGCCGTCCGTGCAGTGATCAAGACCTGCGCCGAAGCGGGCGTCGAAGTACTGACGCTGTTCGCCTTCTCCAGCGAGAACTGGCAGCGCCCGGCCGAAGAGGTCGGCGCGCTGATGGAGCTGTTCCTCATGGCCCTGCGTCGTGAGGTGCGCAAGCTCAGCGCCAATGGCATCCGCCTGCGCATCATCGGCGACCGCAGTCGCTTTGCGCCGGAGCTGCAGGCGGCCATGCGCGAAGCCGAGGCGCTGACCGCCAATGGCACCAGCATGCTACTGCAGGTGGCGGCCAACTATGGCGGCCAGTGGGACATCACCCAGGCTGCCCAGCGCCTCGCCCGCGAAGTGCAGGCCGGTCACCTGGCGGCGGAGGAGATCACCCCGGAGCTGATCCAGGGCTGTCTCACCACCGGCGACCAGCCGCTGCCCGACCTGTGCATCCGCACCGGTGGCGAGCACCGCATCAGCAACTTCCTTCTCTGGCAGCTGGCCTATGCCGAGCTGTATTTCTCCGATCTCTACTGGCCCGATTTCAAGCACGAAGCCATGCAGGCTGCGTTGCAGGACTACGCCTCGCGTCAGCGCCGCTTCGGCAAGACCAGCGAGCAGGTCGAGGCCGAGGCACCCCCGTCATGCTGAAACAACGAATCATCACGGCGCTGATCCTGTTGCCGATCGCGCTGGGTGGTTTCTTCCTGCTCGATGGTGCGGCGTTCTCGCTGTTCATCGGTCTGGTGGTGAGCCTTGGCGCCTGGGAATGGGCGCGTCTGGCCGGTTACAACGAACAATCCGCCCGTGTCGGCTACGCCGCCGTGGTGGCTGCGCTGATGCTGGTGCTGGCCTGGCTGCCGCAGCTGGCGGGCGCCGTGCTGGTGCTCGCGCTGCTCTGGTGGTGCCTGGCGG
The DNA here is from genome assembly GCF_030462585.1 of Pseudomonas sp. CAN1. Classification (GTDB taxonomy): domain Bacteria; phylum Pseudomonadota; class Gammaproteobacteria; order Pseudomonadales; family Pseudomonadaceae; genus Pseudomonas. The sequence continues at coordinate 184,193 of NZ_JASMRU010000006.1, forward strand.
TCGTCATGGTGCTGACCTACCCGGACAGCGCGTCGAGCTGGGGCGGCCGCTGGCGGCGCCTGCTGATCGGCCTGCTGATCCTGCTGCCGGCCTGGCAGGGCCTGGTACTGCTCAAGCAGTGGCCGCTGTCGAACTGGCTGATCGTCGCCGTGATGGTGCTGGTCTGGGCTGCCGATATCGGCGCCTACTTCTCCGGCAAGGCCTTCGGCAAGCGCAAGCTGGCGCCGCGGGTCAGTCCGGGCAAGAGCTGGGAAGGCTTCTTCGGCGGCATGGCGCTGTGCCTGGCGATCACCGTTGCGGTGTCCATCTACCGTGACTGGACTGTCCGCGAACTGCTGCTGGCACTGCCTTGTGCGGCCATCGTGGTGGCGCTGTCGGTGATCGGTGACCTCACCGAAAGCATGTTCAAGCGCCAGTCGGGCCTCAAGGACAGCAGCAACCTGCTGCCCGGCCATGGTGGTGTGCTGGATCGCATCGACAGCCTGACTGCTGCCATCCCTGTGTTCACCGCTCTGCTCTGGGCCGTGGGCTGGGGTGCGCCGTGAGTCATCCGCAGTGGATCACCGTGCTGGGGGCGACCGGTTCGATCGGCCTCAGCACCCTCGACGTCATCGCGCGTCACCCGGATCGTTATCGCGTTTTCGCCCTCAGCGGCTTCTCCCGTCTGGTTGAGCTGGAGGCGCTGAGTCTGCGCCACCGCCCGCGTTACGTTGTGGTGCCGGAAGTCGAGCAGGCACGTGCCCTGCAGGATCGTCTGCAGGCTTCGGGTCTGGATGCCCGTGTGCTGGTTGGCGAGGCTGGTCTCTGCGAAGTTTCTGCCCATCCCGAAGTGGATGCGGTGATGGCGGCCATCGTTGGCGCCGCCGGCCTCAAGCCCACGCTGGCCGCCGTCGAGGCGGGCAAGCGGGTGTTGCTGGCCAACAAGGAAGCGCTGGTGATGTCCGGCGCGCTGTTCATGAATGCCGTGCGCGCCAGTGGCGCCGTGCTGCTGCCCATCGATAGCGAGCACAACGCCATCTTCCAGTGCATGCCCACGGATTATGCCCGTGGCCTGGGCGAAGTCGGCGTGCGCCGCATCCTGCTCACTGCCTCCGGTGGCCCGTTCCGCGAGACGCCGCTGGAGCAACTGGCTGAAGTCTCCCCTGAGCAGGCCTGCGCCCATCCCAACTGGTCGATGGGGCGGAAGATCTCCGTCGACTCGGCGAGCATGATGAACAAGGGCCTGGAGCTGATCGAGGCCTGCTGGCTGTTCGACGCCGCGCCGTCGAAGGTCGAGGTGGTGATCCACCCGCAGAGCGTGATCCATTCCCTGGTGGACTATGTCGACGGTTCGGTGCTGGCCCAGCTGGGCAATCCGGACATGCGCACCCCGATCGCCCATGCACTGGCCTGGCCGGAGCGGATCGATTCGGGTGTCTCGCCGCTGGACCTGTTCTCCATCGCCCGGCTGGATTTCTGCCCGCCCGACGAGCTGCGTTTCCCCTGTCTGCGCCTGGCGCGCCAGGCCGCCGAGGCCGGCGGCAGTGTGCCGGCGATGCTCAACGCGGCGAACGAGGTGGCTGTCGCGGCCTTCCTCGAGCGGCGCATCCGCTTCACCGAGATCGCGGTTATCATCGACGAGGTGCTGAACCGCGAGACGCATACGCCGGTCGAATCGCTCGATGCGGTACTGGTGGCCGACCAGCGCGCGCGCAGCGCCGCACTGGCGTGGTTGCAGGAACGCGGGCGTTGAGCCCGAGGAGGTAGCGATGAGCGCCGTATATATGGTGGTGGGACTGCTGGTCGCCCTGGGTGTGCTGGTGACCTTCCACGAGTTCGGGCACTTCTGGGTCGCCCGCCGCTGCGGGGTCAAGGTGCTGCGCTTCTCGGTGGGCTTCGGCACGCCGCTGGTGCGCTGGCACGACCGCCACGGCACCGAGTTCGTCGTCGCCGCCATCCCGCTGGGCGGCTACGTGAAGATGCTCGACGAGCGCGAGGGCGACGTCCCTGCCGAACTGCTCGACCGCGCCTTCAACCGCAAGACGGTATTCCAGCGCATCGCCATCGTTGCCGCCGGTCCTATCGCCAACTTCCTGCTCGCCATCCTGTTCTTCTGGGTCCTGGCGATGCTCGGCAGCCAGCAGATCAAGCCGGTGATTGGCTCGGTGGTCGCCGACAGCCCGGCAGCGCAGGCCGGCCTGGCAGCCGGCCAGGAAGTGGTTTCCGTGGACGGCGAGGCGGTTGACGGCTGGAGCAATGTCAATCTGCAGTTGGTGCGTCGCCTGGGTGAGACCGGCGAAATCAGCGTGTCGGTGCTGGAGAAGGGCTCGACTGTTCCCTCGCAGCATCAGGTGCACATCAGTTCCTGGCTCAAGAGTGAAGACAACCCCGATCCCATTGGTGGCCTGGGCATCCAGCCATGGCGACCCGTGGTCGCACCGGTGGTTGCCGAACTGGACGACAAGGGCCCGGCCAAGGCGGCTGGCCTGCAAATCGGTGATCGGCTCGTCAGTCTGGATGGCGAATCGGTCACGGATTGGCAGCAGGTCGTCGAGCGGATTCGCGCCCGACCTGATGCCAAGGTGCAATTGGGCGTCGAGCGCGCCGGCCAGCGCGAGGAGCTGTCCCTGACCCTGGCGGCGAAAGGCGAGGGCAAGGCCCGCACTGGCTACCTGGGCGCTGGCGTGGCGGGTGGACAGTGGCCCGCCGAGATGCTCCGCGAAGTGAGTTACGGCCCGGTGGCGGCAGTAGGGCAGGCCCTCTCCAGAACCTGGTCGATGAGCCTGCTAACTCTGGATTCTCTAAAGAAAATGGTGCTCGGGCAGCTCTCGGTAAAAAACTTGAGCGGGCCGATAACCATTGCTAAAGTGGCGGGCGCTTCAGCCCAGTCCGGCGTAGGGGATTTTCTGCATTTCCTCGCCTACCTGAGCATCAGTCTGGGGGTTCTCAACCTGTTGCCGATTCCTGTCCTCGATGGCGGGCATCTGTTGTTCTACATGGTCGAGTGGGTGCGTGGTCGCCCATTGTCGGAGCGGGTCCAGGCTTGGGGGATGCAAATTGGCATCAGCCTGGTAGTCGGGGTCATGTTGTTGGCCCTGGTCAACGATCTGAGTCGACTGTAACCGCCCATTGGTTTTCGGATCTGCCGCCCTTTGCGGCAGATTCTCTATTTGTCAGTTGGAATAAAAGGACTCCATGAAACGCTTTCTGCTTCCCGCGGCCCTTTCCGCGCTGATGATCGCCCAGGTTCACGCCGAGTCCTTCACTGTTTCCGATATCCGGGTCAACGGTCTGCAGCGTGTCTCTGCCGGCAGCGTGTTCGCGGCCCTGCCGCTGAACGTCGGCGAGCAGATCGACGATCGCCGCCTGGTCGAAGCGACCCGCTCGCTGTTCAAGACCGGCTTCTTCCAGGACATCCAGCTCAGCCGCGACGGTAACGTGCTGATCGTCAACGTGGTCGAGCGCCCGTCCATCTCCAGCATCGAGATCGAGGGCAACAAGGCCATCACTACCGAAGACCTGATGAAGGGTCTGAAGCAGTCCGGCCTGTCCGAAGGCGAAATCTTCCAGCGTGCGACCCTCGAAGGCGTGCGTAACGAGCTGCAGCGCCAGTACGTGGCCCAGGGCCGCTACTCCGCCGTGATCGAGACCGAGGTGGTGCCGCAGCCGCGCAACCGCGTCGCGCTGAAGATCACCATCAACGAAGGCACCGTGGCGGCCATCGCCCATGTCAACGTGGTGGGCAACACCGTCTTCTCCGAAGAAGACCTGACCGACCTGTTCGAGCTGAAGACCACCAACTGGCTGTCCTTCTTCAAGAACGACGACAAGTATTCCCGCGAAAAGCTCTCCGGTGACCTGGAGCGTCTGCGCTCCTACTACCTGGACCGTGGCTACATCCACATGGATATCGCCTCCACCCAGGTCTCCATCACCCCGGACAAGAAGCACGTCTACATCACCGTCAACGTCAATGAAGGCGAGAAGTACACCGTCAGCGACGTGAAGCTCTCCGGCGACCTGAAGGTGCCGGAAGACGAAGTGAAGAAGCTGCTGCTGGTGAAGAAGGGCCAGGTGTTCTCCCGCAAGGTGATGACCACCACTTCCGACCTGATCACCCGTCGCCTGGGTAACGAGGGCTACACCTTCGCCAACGTCAACGGCGTTCCCGAGCCGAACGACGAGAACAAGACCGTGTCGATCACCTACGTGGTCGATCCGGGCAAGCGCGCCTACGTCAACCGCATCAACTTCCGTGGCAACACCAAGACCGAGGACGAAGTACTCCGTCGCGAAATGCGCCAGATGGAAGGCGGCTGGGCTTCGACCTACCTGATCGACCAGTCCAAGCAGCGCCTGGAGCGCCTGGGCTACTTCAAGGAAGTCAACGTCGAGACCCCGGCCGTTCCGGGTACCGACGACCAGGTCGACGTCAACTACAGCGTGGAAGAGCAGCCGTCCGGCTCGATCACTGCGAGCGTGGGCTTCGCCCAGAGCGCCGGCCTGATCCTCGGCGGCTCGATCAGCCAGAACAACTTCCTGGGTACCGGTAACAAGGTCAGCATCGGCCTGACCAAGTCCGACTACCAGACCCGCTACAACTTCGGCTTCGTCGACCCCTACTGGACCGTCGACGGCGTGAGCCTGGGTTACAACGCCTTCTACCGCAAGACCGACTACGACCAGCTCGACGTCGACGTTTCCAGCTACTCGGTGAACAGCCTGGGTGCCGGCGTCAGCATCGGCTACCCGATCAGCGAGACTTCGCGCCTGACCTACGGCCTGACCGTACAGCGCGATGATATCGACACCGGCGCCTACACCGTCGACGAAATCTTCGACTTCATCGAGAAGGAAGGCGACAGCTTCACCAACTTCAAGGCGTCCATCGGCTGGTCCGAATCGACCCTGAACAAGGGCGTGCTGGCCAACCGCGGCCACTCCCAGAGTCTGGTGCTGGAATCGACCATTCCGGGCAGCGATCTGTCGTTCTACAAGCTCGATTACCGTGGCCAGATCTTCGCCCCGCTGACCGAAACCTACACCATGCGCTTCCACACCGAACTCGGTTACGGCGGCGCCTACGGCGATACCGATCGCCTGCCGTTCTACGAGAACTACTACGCCGGTGGCTTCAACTCGGTGCGTGGCTTCAAGGACAGCTCCCTGGGCCCGCGCAGCACCCCGAGTATCGCCCGCAACCCGGATGGGTCGCAGATGGCCAGTGGTGGTCCGGACAGCAGCGGTCGCTACACCGACCCGGATCAGGATCCGGAAGCCTTCGGTGGTAACATCCTGATTACCGGTGGTGCCGAACTGCTGTTCCCGCTGCCGTTCGTGAAGGATCAGCGCCAGCTGCGTACCGTGCTGTTCTGGGACGTGGGTAACGTGTTCGACACCGACTGCCCGACGTCCACTACCCAGGGTTGCGACGGCGTCAAGTTCCAGGACATGGCCATGTCCGCGGGTGTGGGTCTGACCTGGATCACCGCGCTGGGCCCGCTGAGCTTCAGCCTGGCGACGCCGATCAAGAAGCCGGATAACGCCGAAACCCAGATCTTCCAGTTCTCCCTGGGACAGACCTTCTAATTTGGCCGTCTCGTTGTAATGACAACCATGCTTTGTGCAGGAGTGCATTGTGCGTAAGTTGACCCAGTTCGTCCTGATCACCGCCGCCCTGGCAGCGAGCCCTGCGTTCGCCGACATGAAGATCGCGGTGCTCAACTATCAGATGGCACTCCTCGAGTCCGATTCGGCCAAGCAGTACGCTGTGGACGCCGAGAAGAAGTTCGGTCCGCAACTGTCCAAGCTCAAGGCGCTGGAAACCGACGCCAAGTCCCTGCAGGACAAGCTGGTCAACGGCGGCAGCAAGATGTCCGCCTCCGAGCGTGACAAGGCCGAGAACGACTTCAAGCAGAAAGCCCGTGACTTCCAGTTCCAGTCCAAGGAGCTGAACGAAGCCAAGGCCGTTGCCGACCGCGACATGCTGAAGAAGCTCAAGCCGAAGCTGGACCAGGCAGTCGAGGAAACCATCAAGAAGGGTGGTTATGACCTCGTGGTCGAGCGTGGTGCCGTGGTGGACGTGAAGCCGCAGTACGACATCACCCGCCAGGTCATCGAGCGCATGAACCAACTGCGCTGATGATGACCGAGCTGTCGTTTACCCTCGCTGAACTGGCTGCGCAGCTCGATGCCGAGCTGCGCGGCGATCCCGCCCAGGTGATTCGCGGGCTGGCCACCCTGCAGGAAGCGGGAGCCGACCAGCTCACCTTCCTGGCCAACCCGCAATACCGCAAGTTCCTCGCCGACAGCCAGGCAGGCGCCGTCCTGCTGACCGCTGCGGATGCCGAGGGCTTTGCCGGCAACGCGCTGATCGTCGCCAACCCGTACCTGGCTTACGCCGGCCTGTCGCACCAGTTCGACCGCAAGCCCAAGGCGCCGGTCGGCATTCATCCCACTGCGGTGGTCGATGAAGCTGCCCAGGTTGATGCGACGGCCAGTGTCGGCCCGTACGTGGTGATCGAGGCGGGAGCGGTGATAGGCGCGAACGTCACCCTCGGTGCCCATTGCTTCGTCGGCGCGCGCAGCGTGATCGGCGACGGCGGCTGGCTCGCACCGCGCGTGACGCTGTACCACGACGTGCGCATCGGCAAGCGCGTGGTGATCCAGTCCGGTGCCGTGCTGGGTGGCGAGGGCTTCGGCTTCGCCAACCACAAGGGCATCTGGCAGAAGATCGCGCAGATTGGCGGCGTGACCCTGGGTGATGACGTCGAGATCGGCGCCAATACCACCATCGACCGTGGTGCGCTGTCCGACACCCTGGTGGGCAATGGCGTGAAGCTGGACAACCAGATCATGATCGCCCACAACGTGCAGATCGGTGACCACACCGCCATGGCCGGCTGCTGCGGGATTTCCGGCAGTGCCAAGATCGGCAAGCATTGCATGCTCGCCGGTGGCGTCGGCCTGGTCGGTCATATCGAGATCTGCGACAACGTCTTCGTTACCGGAATGACCATGGTGACCCGTTCGATCACCGAACCGGGCTCCTATTCCTCCGGTACCGCCATGCAGCCCGCGGCTGAATGGAAGAAAAGCGCTGCGCGCATTCGTCAGCTGGATGACATGGCCCGTCGTCTGCAACAGCTGGAAAAGCGCCTGGCCGCCGTGACCCCAAGCGGAGACGCTCCATCAGATGCGTGATCCACGCATTTTTTGGCGTTTCCCTTTTCTGAACAGGCTCCCCTGAACATGATGGACATCAACGAGATTCGCGAATACCTGCCTCATCGCTACCCCTTCCTGCTGGTGGATCGGGTGGTCGAGCTGGACATCGAGGCCAAGCGCATTCGCGCCTACAAGAATGTCAGCATCAACGAGCCGTTCTTCAATGGCCACTTCCCGCAGCATCCGATCATGCCGGGCGTGCTGATCATCGAGGCCATGGCCCAGGCGGCCGGCATCCTTGGTTTCAAGATGCTCGACGTGAAGCCGGCCGATGGCACCCTCTACTACTTCGTCGGCTCCGACAAGCTGCGCTTCCGCCAGCCGGTGCTGCCGGGTGACCAGCTGCAGCTCAACGCCCAGTTCCTCAGCGTCAAGCGCGGTATCTGGAAGTTCGACTGCCACGCCACTGTTGATGACAAGGCGGTATGCTCGGCCGAAATCATCTGTGCGGAACGCAAACTATGAGTTTGATCGATCCTCGCGCCATCATCGACCCGCGCGCAAAGCTGGCTGACGACGTAGAAGTGGGCCCCTGGTCCATGGTCGGGCCGGATGTGGAGATCGGCGAAGGTACGGTGATCGGTCCGCACGTGGTGGTCAAAGGCCCCACGAAGATCGGTAAGCACAATCGGATTTTCCAGTTCTCCAGCGTTGGTGAGGATACTCCCGACCTGAAGTACAAGGGCGAGCCGACTCGCCTGGTGATTGGCGACAACAACGTGATCCGCGAGGGTGTCACCATCCACCGCGGCACCATCCAGGATCGCTCGGAAACCACCATCGGCGACCACAACCTGTTCATGGCCTATGTGCACATCGGCCACGACAGCGTGATCGGCAACCATTGCATCCTGGTGAACAACACCGCGCTGGCGGGCCATGTTCACGTGGATGACTGGGCGATCCTCTCCGGTTACACCCTGGTTCACCAGTTCTGCCGCATCGGCGCCCACGCCTTCTCCGGCATGGGTACCACCATCGGCAAGGACGTCCCGGCCTATGTCACGGTCTTCGGCAACCCCGCCGAGGCCCGCAGCATGAACTTCGAGGGTTTGCGCCGTCGCGGCTTCAGTGCCGAGTCGATCCAGGCGCTGCGCCGCGCCTACAAGGTGGTCTACCGCCAGGGCCTGACGGTGGACGAGGCGCTGGCCGAACTGGCCGAAGTTTCCGCGCAGTTCCCGGAAGTGGCGGTATTCCGCGACTCCATCCAGAGCTCTACCCGCGGCATCACCCGCTGACCATGCAACTGACCGCACGCAAGCTGCGCGTCGCCCTGGTCGCGGGCGAGGCGTCCGGCGATATCCTCGGCTCCGGCCTCATGCAGGCGCTCAAGCAGCGCCACCCCGACATCGAGTTCATCGGCGTCGGCGGCCCACGCATGCAGGCCGAAGGGCTGCAATCGCACTTCCCGATGGAGCGCCTGGCCGTGATGGGCCTGGTCGAGGTGCTGGGTCGCCTGCGCGAACTGCTCCGCCGGCGCAAGGACCTGGTGAAGATGCTGATCGCCGCCAAGCCGGATGTGTTCATCGGTATCGATGCGCCGGACTTCAACCTGACGCTTGAATTGAAGCTGCGCCGCGCGGGTATCCGCACGGTGCATTACGTCAGTCCTTCGGTCTGGGCCTGGCGGCAGAAGCGCGTGCTGAAGATCAAGGAAGCCTGCGACCTGATGCTCGCACTGTTCCCCTTCGAGGCGCACTTCTACGAAGAGCATGCAGTACCGGTGCGTTTCGTCGGCCATCCGCTGGCCAACACCATTCCACTGGAAGCCGACCGTGCCGGCGCGCGCGAGCGCCTCGGCTTGCCGCAGGACGCCAGCGTCGTCGCCCTCTTGCCCGGTAGTCGGGGAGGGGAGGTCGGCAAGCTCGGCGCACTGTTCCTCGATACCGCACAGCGTCTGCTGCAGGATCGTCCTGGCCTGCGCTTCGTGCTGCCGTGCGCAAGCCCCGAGCGTCGCGTGCAGATCGAAGAAATGCTCGCTGGGCGCGACCTGCCGGTGCAGTTGCTCGATGGCGCCTCCCACGAGGCCCTGGCCGCCTGCGACGCCGTGCTGATCGCCTCCGGCACCGCTACGCTGGAAGCGCTGCTGTACAAGCGGCCGATGGTCGTTGCCTACAAGGTAGCGCCGATGACCTACCGCATTCTCAAACGCCTGGTGAAGAGCCCGTACATCTCGCTGCCGAACCTGCTGGCCGGTCGCCTGCTGGTGCCGGAGCTGATCCAGGACGCGGCGACCCCCGAGGCGCTGGCCGCTACGCTGTTGCCGCTGCTGGATGACGGCAGCGTGCAGACCGAACCCTTTGACGCCATCCATCGTGCTTTGCGCCAGGATGCGTCCGCGCAGGCCGCCGAAGCGGTGCTCGCCCTGGTGGAGAAACGCTGATGCAGATGGGCCTGGATTTCACCCTGGTGGAAGAGCTGGTGGCTGGCGTCGACGAAGTCGGCCGTGGCCCGCTGTGCGGCCCGGTGGTCACTGCGGCGGTGATTCTCGATCCGGCGCGGCCGATCAAGGGGCTCAACGACTCGAAGAAGCTCAGCGAAGCGCGCCGTGAGGCGCTGTTCGACGAGATTCGTGAGAAGGCCCTGGCCTGGTGCATTTCCCGCGCGGATGTGCATGAGATCGACCAACTGAACATCCTCCACGCCACCATGCTTGCCATGCAACGTGCGGTGGAAGGTCTAAGCGTTACGCCGAAACTCGCGCTGATCGATGGCAACCGCTGCCCGAAACTGCAGGTGCCGTCCGCGCCGGTGGTGCAGGGCGACGCCAAGGTGCCGGCCATCGCCGCTGCGTCGATCCTGGCCAAGGTCAGCCGCGATCGCGAGATGCAGGAAATGGAAGCGCTGTACCCCGGCTACGGCATCGGTGGGCACAAGGGCTACCCGACTCCTGTGCATCTCGAAGCCCTCAAGCGCCTGGGTCCGACGCCCATCCATCGACGTTCCTTCGGCCCGGTAAGGGCGCTGCTGGAAAACCCTGTCGGCATCCTGTAACACCCTGTTATTACTCTGAAATTCCTCGCGGTCGGCGGCCTGCCGGTGACTTCAATCGCCCGGCGCGACGGCTGGCCCATTGATCCCTGTAGCTTTGCGGACAGCCCCGGTACAATCCGGGGCTTGCCGTTTTTCGCGTTTGCCAAGGACCACCATGACCGCCACCTTCGTTCACCTGCGTCTGCACACCGAATTCTCCCTGGTCGACGGCCTGGTACGGGTCAAGCCGCTGATCAAGGCGGTCGGCGGGGCGGGCATGCCGGCGGTGGCGGTGACCGACCTGAGCAACATGTGCTCGCTGGTGAAGTTCTACAAGACGGCCATGGGTGGCGGCATCAAGCCGATCTGCGGCGCTGACATCTGGCTGGCCAACCGCGACGAGGACGGCCCGCTGACCCGCCTGACCCTGCTGGCGATGAACGCCAAGGGCTACCGCAACCTCACCGAGCTGATTTCCCGTGGCTGGCAGGAAGGCCAGCGCAACGGCGAGATCATCATCGAGCGGCAGTGGGTCAAGGATGCCGCCGAAGGCCTGATCGCGCTGTCCGGCTCCAAGGAAGGCGAGATCGGCATGGCTCTGCTGGAGGGCGACGACGCCCTGGCGGACTCGCTGCTGGCCGAGTGGCAGGAAGTCTTCCCGGAGAGTTTCTACCTGGACATCCAGCGCACCAGCCGGGTGAACGACGAAGAACACCTGCACGCCGCCGTGGCCCTGTCCGCGCGCAGCGGCGCGCCGCTGGTGGCGACCAACGACGTGCGCTTCATCAAGGAAGCGGACTTCGAGGCCCACGAGACCCGCGTCTGCATTGGCGAAGGCCGTGCCCTGGATGATCCGCGCCGTTCGCGCAGCTATTCCGATCAGCAGTACCTGAAGAGCCCGGAAGAAATGGCCGAGCTGTTCAGCGATATTCCCGAGGCTCTGGAAAACTCCGTCGAGATCGCCAAGCGCTGCAACATCGATGTGCAGCTGGGCAAGTACTTCCTGCCCAACTTCCCGATCCCCTACGACGACATGGACATCAACGACTACCTGCGCCATGTCTCCTACGAAGGCCTGGAGGAGCGCCTGGCGGTGCTCTGGCCGAAGGACACCACGCCGAACTACGAAGAGAAGCGGCAGCTCTACGTCGACCGCCTGGAGTTCGAGCTGGGCACCATCATCCAGATGGGCTTCCCCGGCTACTTCCTGATCGTGATGGACTTCATCAAGTGGGCCAAGAACAACGGCGTGCCGGTAGGCCCCGGCCGGGGCTCGGGTGCCGGCTCGCTGGTCGCCTACGTGCTGAAGATCACCGACCTCGACCCGCTGGCCTATGACCTGCTGTTCGAACGTTTCCTCAACCCCGAACGTATTTCCATGCCCGACTTTGACGTCGACTTCTGCATGGAAGGCCGCGACCGGGTGATCGACTACGTGGCCGGCGCCTACGGCCGCAATGCCGTGAGCCAGATCATCACCTTCGGCTCCATGGCCGCCAAGGCGGTGGTGCGCGACGTGGCGCGGGTGCAGGGCAAGTCCTACGGCCTGGCCGACAAGCTGTCGAAGATGATCCCCTTCGAAGTGGGCATGACCCTGGAGAAGGCCTTCGAGCAGGAAGAAATGCTCCGCGACTTCCTCAAGACCGACGAGGAAGCCCAGGAAATCTGGGATATGGCGCTCAAGCTGGAAGGCGTCACCCGTGGTACCGGCAAGCACGCCGGTGGCGTGGTGATCGCGCCGACCAAGCTGACCGACTTCGCCCCCATCGCCTGTGACGAAGAGGGCGCCGGCCTGGTGACACAGTTCGACAAGGACGATGTGGAAGCCGCCGGCCTGGTGAAGTTCGACTTCCTCGGCCTGCGTACCCTGACCATCATCAAGTGGGCGATGGAGATCATCCATCGTATCCAGAAGAAGGCCGGCGAGACTGACCTGGTCGACATCGACCGCATCGCGCTGGACGACAAGAAGACCTACGACCTGCTGCAGAAGGCGGAAACCACCGCGGTCTTCCAGCTTGAGTCGCGCGGCATGAAGGAGCTGATCAAGAAGCTCAAGCCGGACTGCCTGGAAGACCTCATCGCACTGGTGGCGCTGTTCCGTCCCGGTCCGCTGCAGTCGGGCATGGTGGACGACTTCATCAACCGCAAGCACGGTCGCGAAGAGATTTCCTACCCGCACCCGGATTACCAGTACGCCGGCCTCGAACCGGTGCTCAAGCCCACCTACGGCATCATCCTGTACCAGGAACAGGTGATGCAGATCGCCCAGGTGATGGCGGGCTACAGCCTCGGCGGCGCGGACATGCTGCGTCGCGCCATGGGCAAGAAGAAGCCCGAGGAAATGGCCAAGCAGCGCGGCGGCTTCATCGAGGGCTGCTCGGCCAACGGCATCGACGAAAACCTCTCGGGCAACATCTTCGACCTGGTGGAAAAGTTCGCCGGCTACGGCTTCAACAAGTCGCACTCTGCCGCCTACGGCCTGGTGTCGTACCAGACCGCCTGGCTGAAGACCCACTGGAAAGCCCCGTTCATGGCCGCGGTACTCACCGCGGATATGCAGAACACCGACAAGGTGGTGACGCTCATCGAAGAGTGCCGCCACATGAAACTGCGCATCCTGGCGCCGGACGTGAACAACTCCGAGTTCCGCTTCACCGTCGACGAGGACAACCAGATCGTCTACGGCCTGGGCGCGATCAAGGGCGTCGGCGAAGGCCCGGTGGAAGCCATCACCGAGTGCCGCAACGAAGGCGGGCCGTTCAAGACCCTGTTCGACTTCTGCGACCGCATCGACCTCAAGCGCGTCAACAAGCGCACCCTGGAAGCGCTGATCCGCGCCGGCGCGCTGGATCGCCTCGGCCCGCACTTCCATGAAGAACAGAAGGCCTATCACGCCCACGTCGATATCAATCGCGCCGTGCTGCTGGCGTCCATGGAAGAGGCGGTCAAGTCGGCCGAGCAAACCTCGCGCAGCCACGACAGCGGCCACATGGACCTGTTCGGCGGTGTCTTCGCCGAGCCGGAGGCGGATGTCTACGCCAACCACCGCAAGGTCAAGGAGCTCAACCTCAAGGAGCGCCTGAAGGGCGAGAAGGACACCCTCGGCCTGTACCTGACCGGACACCCCATCGACGAGTACGAAGGCGAGGTGCGACGTTTTGCCCGCCAGCGCATCGTCGAGCTGAAGCCCGCGCGCGACACCCAGACCGTCGCCGGCCTGATCGTCAACCTGCGGGTCATGAAGAACAAGCGCGGCGACAAGATGGGCTTCGTGACCCTGGACGACCGCTCCGGCCGTATCGAGGCCTCGCTGTTCGCCGAAGCCTTCGCCGCCAACCAGGCGCTGCTGCAGACCGACGCGCTGGTGGTCATCGAGGGCGAAGTCAGCCAGGACGATTTCTCCGGCGGCCTGCGCCTGCGCGCCAAGCGCGTGATGGGCCTGGAGGAAGCCCGCACCTCGCTGGCGGAAAGCCTGCGAGTGCGCGTCCATGCCGATGCGCTCAAGGGCGACCGTCTGCGCTGGCTGGCCGACCTCTGCACCCGTCACCGTGGCAGCTGCCCGGTCACCGTCGACTACAGTGGCGAGCAGGCGCGCGCCCTGCTGCAGTTCGGCGAACAGTGGCGGATCGACCCGGCAGACAACCTGATTCAAGCGTTGCGTGACCAGTTCGGCCGCGACAACGTCTTCCTCAACTACCGCTAGTGAAGCCCGCGGCCAAAGGCCGCCCGCCCGCCAGTCTCGACCCTCGGCGCCCGATACCGTAAGGTAGGGCGCCTACGGACCAGGCCCAGCCGCCAACAGAACGACGGATAGCCCATGAACCCGAATTTTCTCGATTTCGAACAGCCCATTGCCGACCTGCACGCCAAGATCGAAGAGCTGCGACTTGTCGGCAACGACAACGCCCTGAACATCACCGACGAAATCTCCCGTCTGCAGGAGAAGAGCAAGGCGCTGACCGAGAACATCTTCGGCAACCTGTCCAGCTGGCAGATCGCCCAGCTCGCGCGCCATCCGCGTCGCCCCTACACCCTGGACTACATCGAGCACATCTTCAGCGAGTTCGAAGAGCTGCACGGTGACCGTCACTTCTCCGACGACGCTGCCATCGTTGGTGGTGTTGCCCGCCTGGAAGACCAGCCGGTGATGATCATCGGCCACCAGAAGGGCCGTGAAGTGCGCGAGAAGGTRCGCCGCAACTTCGGCATGCCGCGTCCGGAAGGCTACCGCAAGGCCTGCCGCCTGATGGAAATGGCCGAACGTTTCAAGATGCCGATCCTGACCTTCATCGATACCCCCGGCGCCTATCCGGGCATCGACGCCGAAGAGCGTGGCCAGAGCGAGGCCATCGCCTGGAACCTGCGTGTCATGGCGCGCCTGAAGACCCCGATCATCGCCACTGTGATCGGCGAAGGCGGCTCCGGCGGCGCACTGGCCATCGGCGTGTGCGACCAGCTGAACATGCTGCAGTACTCCACCTATGCGGTGATCTCGCCGGAAGGTTGTGCCTCGATCCTCTGGCGTACCGCCGAGAAGGCGCCGGAAGCGGCCGAAGCCATGGGCATCACCGCCAGCCGTCTGAAGGACCTGGGGATCGTGGACAACGTCATCCCCGAGCCGCTGGGCAGCGCCCACCGTGACCCGGCCGCCATGGCCGAGACCATCCGCAATTCCCTGCTTGGCCAGCTCGACACGCTGAAGCAGCTGAGCAGCGAAGAGCTCCTGGCGCGCCGTTACGAGCGCCTGATGAGCTACGGCGTCGCCTGATCGACGCCTGTGGCGCAGCGCGGGTGACGGGGTATCCTTGCCTCGTCCCCGACCCTGCCGACCTGCGCCATGCCTGCTGAACTGCCATCCCTACTGCTGAGTTTCCTCGCACCCTGGCGTAACGCGCCGACTTGGCGTGTCGCTTTGTCCGGCGGGCTGGATTCCACCGTTCTCCTGCATCTTCTGGCGCAACTCGCCTCTCGCGAAGCCCTGCCACCGATTTCTGCCATTCACGTACATCATGGCCTGCAGGCTGTCGCTGAAGGCTGGCCGGAGCATTGCCAGCGCTTCTGCGACTCCCTGGGCGTGCCGTTGCAAGTTGCGCGTGCGCAGGTCGATGGAGGCGCCAGCCTGGAGCGTGCGGCGCGTGAGGCGCGTTACGCGGCCTTCACCGCGGCTCTGGAGAAGGGCGAGTGCCTGCTGACCGGCCAGCATCGCGATGATCAGGCGGAAACCGTGCTGTTCCGGCTGTTCCGGGGTGCCGGGGTGCGCGGCTTGTCGGGCATGGCCGCGCAGCGCTCGCTGGGCGCTGGAGTGCTGCTGCGTCCCTTACTGGGGATAACCCGTGGCGAGCTGGAGCGCTATGCCCGCAGCCATGGGCTGCGTTGGGTGGAAGACCCTTCCAACGCCAGTAACGATTACGACCGCAACTACCTGCGTAACCGGGTTCTGCCGGGCATCGTCGAGCGCTGGCCGGCGGCGGTGGAGACCATCGCCCGCAGTGCCGAACAGTTGGCGGAAGCCGACGGGCTGCTCGGCGAGCTGGCGCAGATCGATCTGATTTCGGCGGGTGTACGTACCGAGTACATCGGTATGCAGCTGCCGTCGCTGGCGGTGGCGGCGCTGGCGGAGCTGAGCGAGCCGCGCCAGCGCAATGCACTGCGTCACTGGCTGGCACCGCTGGCTCGTCTGCCTGATCGCGCGCACTGGGCTGGCTGGCAGGATCTGCGTGATGCCCGCGAGGACGCCGAACCGATCTGGCGCCTCGCCGATGGTGAGCTGCGCCGTGCCCATGGCCGACTCTGGTGGCTGGCCAACCCCTGGCTGGGTTTCGTACCGACGAATCAGATCTGGCGTGATCCTTCCCAGCCAATTTCGCTGCCGGGCAATGGTTCGTTGCGCTTCGAGGGAGCGCCACCGGGCGGGCCGCTGGAAGTGCGGTACCGGCAGGGTGGCGAGGTAATGGCCCTGCCGGGACGTGGCTCCCGCGATCTCAAGCGGCTGCTCAACGAAGCGGCCATTCCGGCCTTCCTGCGTGCTCGTTTGCCGCTGCTCTGGCGAGCCGACGAGCTGCTTGGCGTGGCCCTGCTGCCGGACCTGCGGGTGGAGGCGGGGCAGGGCTGGACACTGCGCTGGACACCTCCGACGAATGACTCGGGTTTGAGCTGATAGCGGCTTTCCGGTAGACTACGCTCCCGTCTTGTACAGCTCCTGTTGATTCGCCTGCGAATCAGTGGGAGTTCGCTATTTTCACGACGAAGTCGTGAGCCGGGTCTTGTACCCGACACCTTCGCTTCCCCGGCGGCCGAGCCGCCTAAACGCTGACATTCAGGGCTTTTCATGACGCGCTACATCTTCGTCACGGGTGGTGTTGTTTCTTCATTGGGGAAAGGCATCGCCTCGGCTTCCTTGGCTGCCATTCTGGAAGCGCGTGGCCTGAAGATCACGATGCTCAAGCTGGACCCCTACATCAACGTCGATCCGGGCACCATGAGCCCGTTCCAGCACGGTGAGGTGTTCGTCACCCACGACGGCGCGGAAACCGACCTCGATCTGGGCCACTACGAGCGTTTCGTTCGTACCACGATGACCCAGAACAACAACTTCACCACCGGCCGCGTCTACATGGACGTACTCCGCAAGGAGCGCCGTGGTGATTATCTGGGCGCTACCGTGCAGGTCATCCCGCACATCACCGACGAGATCAAGCGTCGCATCATCAAGGGCGCCGGCGATGCCGACGTGGCCCTGGTTGAAGTCGGCGGCACCGTCGGTGACATCGAGTCGCAACCCTTCCTCGAGGCCATCCGCCAGCTGCGCGTGGAGATCGGTTCGCGCCGTGCCATGCTGATGCACCTGACGCTGGTCCCGTACATCGCCACCGCTGGCGAGACCAAGACCAAGCCGACCCAGCACTCGGTCAAGGAACTGCGCTCCATCGGCCTGCAGCCTGACATTCTGGTCTGCCGCTCCGACCACCCGGTGGACATTTCCTCCCGCCGCAAGATCGCCCTCTTCACCAACGTGGAAGAGCGCGCGGTCATCTCGCTGGAAGACGTCGACACCATCTACCGCATTCCGTCCGTGCTGCACGCCCAGGGCGTCGACGACTTCGTCGTCGAGCGCTTCGGCCTGGAGTGCGGCCCGGCCGACCTGTCCGAATGGGACCGCGTGGTCGACGCCAAGCTCAACCCCGAGCGTGAAGTCACCATCGCCATGGTCGGCAAGTACATGGAACTGCTCGACGCCTACAAGTCGCTGATCGAAGCCATGACCCACGCCGGCATCCAGAGCCGTACCAAGGTCAACCTGCGCTACATCGACTCCGAGGACATCGAGCAGCAGGGCACCAGCCTGCTCGAAGGCGCCGATGCCATCCTGGTTCCGGGCGGCTTCGGCCTGCGCGGCGTGGAAGGCAAGATCACCGCCGTGCAGTACGCTCGCGAGAACAAGGTTCCGTACCTGGGCATCTGCCTGGGCATGCAGGTGGCTGTCATCGAATACGCCCGCAACGTGCTGGGCTGGACCGATGCCAACTCCACCGAGTTCGACAAGTCCAGCGGCCACCCGGTCGTCGGCCTGATCACCGAGTGGCAGGACGCCACCGGCGCCACCGAAGTGCGCACCGAAGCTTCCGACCTGGGCGGCACCATGCGCCTGGGCGCCCAGGAATGCCTGCTGTCCGCCGGTACCCTGGTGCACGACTGCTACGGCAAGGAAGTGATCGTCGAGCGTCACCGTCACCGCTACGAAGTGAACAACAACCTGCGTCCGCAACTGGAAGCCGCCGGCCTGAAGATTTCCGGCCGCTCCGGCGACGGCGCGCTGGTGGAAGTCGTGGAAGCTCCGGACCACCCGTGGTTCGTCGCCTGCCAGTTCCACCCGGAATTCACTTCCACCCCGCGTGATGGCCACCCGCTGTTCAGCGGCTTCGTCAACGCCGCCCTGAAGCAAGCCGGGAAAGCCTGAGCATGAGCCAGAAGATCATCCGCGTCGGTGATATCCAGATCGGCAACGACCTGCCGTTCGTGCTGTTCGGCGGCATGAACGTGCTGGAGTCGCGCGACCTGGCGATGCAGGTCTGCGAAGAGTACGTGAAGGTTACCGAGAAGCTCGGTATCCCTTACGTGTTCAAGGCCAGCTTCGACAAGGCCAACCGATCCTCGATCACCTCGTTCCGGGGTCCGGGCATGGAAGAAGGGCTGAAGATCTTCGAAGAGATCAAGAAGACCTTCAACGTGCCGGTCATCACCGATGTGCACGAGCCCTACCAGGCTGCGCCGGTGGCCGAGGTCTGCGACATCATCCAGCTGCCGGCCTTCCTGTCCCGGCAGACCGACCTGGTCGTGGCCATGGCCCAGACCAAAGCGGTGATCAACATCAAGAAAGCCCAGTTCCTCGCGCCGCAGGAGATGAAACACATCCTGCGCAAGTGCGAGGAGGCGGGTAACGACCAGCTGATCCTCTGCGAGCGGGGTTCTTCCTTCGGGTACAACAACCTGGTGGTGGACATGCTCGGCTTCGGCGTCATGAAGCAGTTCGAGTACCCGGTGTTCTTCGACGTGACCCACGCCCTGCAGATGCCGGGCGGTCGCGCCGATTCCGCCGGCGGCCGCCGCGCCCAGGTCACCGACCTGGCCAAGGCCGGCATGAGCCAGGGCCTCGCCGGCCTGTTCCTGGAGGCCCACCCGGACCCCGAGAACGCCAAATGCGACGGTCCGTGCGCCCTGCGCCTGAACAAGCTCGAACCTTTCCTGTCCCAGCTCAAGCAGCTGGACGACC
Organism: Pseudomonas sp. CAN1; assembly: GCF_030462585.1. GTDB lineage: Bacteria > Pseudomonadota > Gammaproteobacteria > Pseudomonadales > Pseudomonadaceae > Pseudomonas. The sequence continues at coordinate 203,145 of NZ_JASMRU010000006.1, forward strand.
TGGTCAAGAGTTTCCCCACTATCGAGACTGCCTGAGGATTTGCTCGATGTTCCCCGTTGCGCCAAGCGCGGGGGCATCGGGCAGGTTCTGATGTCTCACCAGCCGCCCCGTTTATCTCTATCTTCGGAGTGTTATCAAGAATGGCAAAGATCGTCGACATCAAGGGCCGTGAGGTCCTGGACTCCCGCGGCAACCCGACCGTTGAAGCGGACGTGATCCTGGACAACGGCATCGTCGGCAGCGCTTGCGCCCCGTCCGGTGCATCCACCGGTTCCCGCGAGGCTCTCGAACTGCGCGATGGCGACAAGAGCCGTTACCTGGGCAAGGGCGTGCTGAAAGCCGTGGCCAACATCAATGGCCCGATCCGCGACCTGCTGCTGGGCAAGGACGCGGCTGACCAGAAGGGTCTGGATCACGCGATGATCGACCTCGACGGCACCGAGAACAAAGGCAAGCTGGGCGCCAACGCCATCCTCGCCGTGTCCCTGGCCGCCGCCAAGGCCGCTGCTCAGGCCAAGGGCGTGCCGCTCTATGCGCACATCGCCGACCTGAACGGCACCCCGGGCCAGTACTCCATGCCGGTTCCGATGATGAACATCATCAACGGTGGCGAGCACGCCGATAACAACGTCGACATCCAGGAGTTCATGGTTCAGCCGGTCGGCGCCAAGAACTTCGCCGACGCCCTGCGCATGGGCGCCGAGATCTTCCATCACCTCAAAGCTGTGCTGAAGGCCCGTGGCCTGAACACCGCCGTGGGTGACGAAGGTGGCTTCGCGCCGAACCTGGCTTCCAACGAAGACGCCCTGGCCGCCATCGCCGAAGCCGTCGCCAACGCCGGCTACAAGCTGGGCGACGACGTGACCCTGGCCCTGGACTGCGCCTCCTCCGAGTTCTTCAAGGACGGCCAGTACGACCTGGAAGGCGAAGGCAAGGTGTTCAGCGCCGAAGGTTTCGCTGACTACCTGGCTGGCCTGACCCAGCGCTACCCGATCATCTCCATCGAAGACGGCATGGACGAGTCCGACTGGGCTGGCTGGAAAGTCCTGACCGACAAGATCGGCGAGAAGGTGCAGCTGGTCGGCGACGACCTGTTCGTCACCAACACCAAGATCCTCAAGCGCGGCATCGACGAGCAGATCGGCAACTCGATCCTGATCAAGTTCAACCAGATCGGCTCGCTGACCGAAACCCTGGAAGCCATCCAGATGGCCAAGGCTGCCGGCTTCACCGCCGTCATCTCGCACCGTTCGGGCGAAACCGAGGACAGCACCATCGCTGACCTGGCCGTCGGCACTGCCGCTGGTCAGATCAAGACCGGTTCCCTCTGCCGCTCCGACCGCGTTTCCAAGTACAACCAGCTGCTGCGCATCGAAGAGCAGCTGGGCGCCAAGGCGCCGTACCGTGGTCGCGCGGAATTCCGCGGCTGATACTAGTCTGGTACGGTGAAGGGGTGGCAGGAGCCACCCCTTTGCGTACATGGAGCTGATGGTTTGAGGTTACGTAGCCCCTACTGGCTGTTCGTCGTGCTGATCCTTGCATTGGCTGGCCTGCAGTATCGCCTGTGGATCGGTGATGGCAGCCTGGCGCAAGTGGGCGACCTGCAGAAGCAGATCGCCGACCAGCAGGGCGAGAACGAGCGCCTGCTCGAACGTAACCGCATCCTCGAGGCCGAAGTCGCCGAGCTCAAGAAAGGCACCGAGACCGTCGAGGAGCGTGCCCGCCACGAACTCGGCATGGTCAAGGACAAGGAAACCCTCTACCAGCTCGCGCAATGACCACACCCGCCTTCTGGGCCGTCATCCCGGCCGCCGGCATCGGTTCGCGGATGCGCGCCGACCGCCCCAAGCAATACCTCGACCTCGCCGGTCGCAGCATTCTCGAACGCACCCTCGACTGTTTCCTCGGCCATCCCCGGCTCAAGGGTCTGGTGGTGTGCCTGGCCGCCGACGATCCCTGGTGGCCGGCCCTGCCGAGCGCTGCCAACGAACTGATCCAGCGCGCCGAAGGTGGCCGCGAGCGCGCCGATTCCGTGCTCAATGGCCTGCTGCGCCTGACTGAGCTGGGCGCTGGCAGTGACGACTGGGTGCTGGTGCACGACGCCGCCCGGCCGAACCTGGCCCGCATTGACCTGGATCGCCTGCTGGGTGATCTGGAGTTCGATGCCGTGGGCGGACTGCTCGGCGTACCCGCGCGGGATACCCTGAAGCGCGTCGACGCTGACGGCCGCGTAGTCGAAACCATCGACCGCAGCGTGGTCTGGCAGGCCTACACGCCGCAGATGTTCCGCCTCGGCGCGCTGCACCGCGCGCTCGCCGATGCGCTGGTGGCCGACGCGGCCATCACCGACGAGGCTTCTGCCATGGAGTGGGCGGGCTACGCGCCGCGCATGGTGGAAGGGCGGGTAGACAACATCAAGGTCACCACCCCGGAAGACCTGCAGCGCCTGCAGCGCAACTTCGCCAAGCACTGAAGCCCCCATCAGGAACCGGGCTCCCTGCAGGGCTGCTCCGGCGCTGGGACGAGCGTAGGAGCGGACTTTGTCCGCGATGTCTGCGCTTTGCGCCGTAGGGGCGGTAGGTGCGGGGTCGAGTCGATCGCGGACGGAGTCCGCTCCTACCCCCCCTTCAATAGCCTGGTGCCGTAGGGCGAATAACCTGGAACAGGTTATCCGCCGATCTTGTGCGCGGCGGATAACGCTGGCGCGTTATGCACCCTACAACACCCGCTTCAACCCAGCAGCGGCACTTCGATCAGAAAGCGGAACAGCGCCCCGTGTTGCTCCACCGCCAGGCAATGGTAGCCATGGCGCTTGGTGTCTTCCGGAATGCCATGCACCGACTGCGAGCAATCGGTGATCACTTCCAGCAGATCGCCCGGCTTGAGCGTCTCCAGGGTTTCCAGGGTGGCGATGGCGTTGTACGGGCAGTGTTCGCCGCGCAGATCAAGCGACAGCGTCGGCGTCTTGGTGTCGGGCATCGGACGGTTTCCGTTTACGAGTGAAGCGTTGCGCGTTGAGTTGTACCAGCAGCATGCACAGGGCAAGGCCGGCGAAGGTGATCAGCAGGCCGCCGCCGGGGCCGAACTCCTGCAGCAGGTTGAGCTTGGGATAGGGCAGGGCGAGGCTGGTGCCGAGTTGGTCCCAGTAAACCGCGACCAGAGTACCGCCGATCACGTTGCCGACGCCCACCACCCAGAAGTGCACCTGGCCCTCCATCGAGCGGTACATCCAGCCGGTCTCGCAGCCGCCGGCCAGCACGATACCGATGCCAAACAGCACGCCGCCGATCACGGCGTTCGGGCCCATCCAGAAGATCTTCGGCGGCAGGCCGTTGTGGATCGCGGCGAAGGTGCCGATGCAGGCAGCCGCCATGCCCAGCAGGATGCCCAGCGCGGCCTGGGTCCGGCCGGTGGTCCAGAGGTCGCGGGCGGCGCTGGTGAAGCAGATCTGCGCGCGTTCGATCAGGCCGCCGAACAACAGGCCGAACAGGCAGGCCATGCCCAGCACCAGCGAGACTTCGAAGCGCCAGGCCGCGAACAGCGCGGCGATCGCAAGCACGCCCATGCCCAGGCGCCATTGCAGCTTGGCGCGACGCGCGAGTGCTTCCGCGCTCGGCAGGGCTGCGGCCTTGCCGCCGACTTTCAGTGGAATGCGCAGGAACGGCAGCAGGCTGATCTTCACGCCGAACCAGGCGCCGATCACCGTGGAGAACATGAAGGCCCAGGCATGCACCGAGAACATCGGGATGCCGGTGAAGAACGCGGCCAGGTTGCAGCCCATCGCCAGGCGCGCGCCGAAGCCGGCGATCACCCCGCCGATCAGGCCCTGCAGCAGGCGGCGCTTGCTGGTCGGCCAGCGCAGGCTGACGTTGCCGGCCCAGAGCGCGCAGACCAACGCGCCGAGGAACATGCCGATGATCATCACGCCATCCACACGATCCAGCGGCGTGCCCTGCAGGCCGATGATCTTGAAGTAGCTCCACTCCTGGGGCTGCAGGCCGAACCAGGACAGCACATGGCCGCCCCAGCGGGTGAATTCGCCGGTGACTGCCCAGAAGGTGCCGGTCATGGCGAAGTAATAGGCGGACGCGACGCCGAGGGCGATCAGCGTCGGCAGTGGCGACCAGAAACGCAGGAGATAGCGTTCACGGAAGGCAGAAAGGGCTGACATAGCGTCGTCCTTGATCCGAAGGGTGGGAAACCGCCCATTTTAGCCAAGCCGCCCGCTCGGCGCTTGCGTTAAGACAAGGGCGGCGGCTGAAGTTGCTGTAGGCCTTCCTTCAGATGATCCACGAGCTGCCGTACCTTCGGTGATAAGTGCCGCTGCTGTGGATAAAGTGCCCAAACCCCCGTGTTGGGCGGCTGGTGCGCCTCCAGCAGGGAGATCAGGCGCCCGCTGCGCAGGTGCTCCAGCACGTAGTAGTCCGGCAGCTGGCACAGGCCGAAGCCGCGCAGCGCCGCGTCGAGCACCGCCTGGCCGCTGTTGCAGCGCCAGTTGCCCTGCACCCGGTGCTGGGTTTCGCGGCCGTCTTCGAGGAAGCTCCACTGGTCGCTGCTGCCTACCAGGCAGTTGTGCTGGGCCAGTTCGGCAACGCTCTGCGGCGTGCCATGGCGGGCGAGGTAGTCCGGAGTGGCGCACAGGTACATCACCCGCGGTGCCAGGCGCGTGGCCACCAGCCGTGAATCGCTCAGCCGGCCGAGGCGGATCGCCAGGTCGAAGCCCTCGTGGAACAGGTCGAGCTGGCGGTTGGACAGTTCCACCTCGACCCGTAGCTGCGCAAACTGCGCCATGAACTCGTTCACCAGCGGCACCACGAAGCGCTCGCCGTAAGCCACCGCGCAGGTCATGCGCAGCAGGCCCTTGGGCTCTGCAGACAGATCGCTCACTGCCCGCACAGCTTCCTCGCGGGCATCCTGCAGGCGCCGGCAATGCTGCAGGAAGGTCTGCCCGGCTTCGCTCAGCGTTACCTTGCGGGTGTTGCGGTAGAGCAGGCGGGTCTGCAGACGCTCCTCCAGTCGCGCCACCTGGCGGCTGACGTGGGATGACGACACGCCCAGGCGCTCGGCGGCGGCGGTGAATTGGCCGGTTTCGGCGACAGCGACGAATTCGTCCAGTCCTTCCCAGCGGTGCATCTGGATTATCCCTGTATTGCAATAATGTTTTGATTACTGSCTGATTATTCCCTGAAACGGGGTTTTCTACACTTCCAAGGCTTTGGCGCGTGCTTTTCCCCAGCCGCTCCGTACGCTCCCCCGACGAGGCCCAGGCCCGTCCCGGTTTCTCGGCCGTTGCGCCGAACCCGTCCGCCCCTGGCGGGCGTTGTCGTTTCCTTCGTTCAGGAGTTTCCCGATGATCAAGTCCCGTGCCGCCGTTGCCTTCGCCCCCAACAAGCCGTTGGAAATCGTCGAAGTGGATGTGGCGCCGCCGCAGAAGGGCGAAGTGCTGGTGCGTATCGTCGCCACCGGCGTCTGCCACACCGACGCGTACACCCTGTCCGGCCAGGATTCCGAAGGCGTGTTCCCGTGCATCCTGGGTCACGAAGGTGGCGGCATCGTCGAAGCGGTGGGCGAGGGCGTCACCTCGCTGAAAGTGGGTGACCACGTGATCCCGCTGTACACCGCCGAATGCCGCGAATGCAAATTCTGCAAATCCGGCAAGACCAACCTCTGCCAGGCCGTGCGCGCCACCCAGGGCAAGGGCCTGATGCCGGACGGCACCAGCCGCTTCTCCTACAAGGGCGAGCCGATCTACCACTACATGGGCTGCTCGACCTTCTCCGAGTACACCGTGCTGCCGGAAATTTCCCTGGCGAAGATTCCCGAAGAAGCGCCGCTGGAGAAGGTCTGCCTGCTCGGCTGCGGCGTCACCACCGGTATCGGCGCCGTGCTGAATACCGCCAAGGTGGAAGAGGGCGCCACCGTCGCCATCTTCGGTCTGGGCGGCATCGGCCTGGCGGCGATCATCGGCGCGAAGATGGCCAAGGCCTCGCGCATCATCGCGGTGGACATCAACCCGGCCAAGTTCGACATCGCCAAGGAACTGGGCGCCACCGACTTCGTCAATCCGAAGGACCATCAGAAGCCGATTCAGGAAGTGATCGTCGAAATGACCGATGGCGGCGTGGACTATTCCTTCGAGTGCGTGGGCAATGTCCAGCTGATGCGAGCGGCGCTGGAGTGCTGCCACAAGGGCTGGGGCGAATCCACCATCATCGGTGTTGCCGGCGCCGGGCAGGAAATCAGCACCCGTCCGTTCCAGCTGGTCACCGGTCGCGTCTGGCGCGGTTCCGCTTTCGGTGGCGTGAAAGGCCGCACCGAGCTGCCGACCTACGTGGAAAAGGCGCAGAAGGGCGAAATCCCGCTGGATACCTTCATCACCCACACCATGGGCCTGGAGAAGATCAACGAGGCTTTCGATCTGATGCACGAAGGCAAGAGCATCCGCTCCGTCATCCATTACTGATAGGCATGCCGGGGCGTGCGAGCGCCCCGGCGTTGCAGGAAGGAGATTTCCATGACGGATTCCATCGAACTCATCAGCAGCCAGAAAAGCTTTGGCGGCTGGCATCAGCGCTACCGCCACAGGTCAACAACCCTGGGCTGCGACATGGTCTTCGCGGTGTTCCTGCCGCCCCAGGCCGAGCCCGAGGCCGGCCTGCCGGTGCTTTACTGGCTGTCCGGCCTGACCTGTACCGATGAGAACTTCATGCAGAAGGCCGGCGCGCAGCGCATGGCCGCCGAGCTGGGGATAGTCATCGTCGCGCCGGATACCAGCCCGCGCGGGCCGGAAGTGCCGGGCGACCCGGACGGTGCCTGGGACTTCGGTCTCGGTGCCGGCTTCTACGTCAACGCCACCCAGGAGCCCTGGGCGCGCCACTACCGCATGCACGACTACGTGGTGCAGGAGCTGCCAGCGCTGATCGAGGCGAACTTCCCGGTCTCGCAGAAGCGCGGCATCAGCGGGCATTCCATGGGCGGCCATGGCGCGCTGGTCTGCGCCTTGCGCAATCCGGGGCGCTATCTGTCGCTGTCGGCCTTCGCGCCGATCAGCCATCCCAGCGACTGCCCCTGGGGGCAGAAGGCCCTGGGCCGCTTCCTCGGTGAAGACCCGGCGGCATGGGGCGAGTGGGATGCGGTGGAACTGCTGGCGAATGCCCGCGAGCGCCTGCCGATCCTGGTGGACCAGGGCGAGCGCGACGACTTCCTCGCCGTGCAGCTCAAGCCCGAAGCCTTGCGCGAAGCAGCCGCTGCGGCTGGTCATCCGCTGGAGCTGCGCCTGCAGCCCGGCTATGACCACAGCTACTACTTCATTGCGAGCTTCATCGAAGATCATCTGCGTCACCACGCGGCGGCGCTCTGTGGCTGACACCCTCGGCGCAGTGATCCGGTAGAATCGACGCCCTGACATCTACAGGGCGTTTTTTCATGCGTATCGGACATGGCTACGACGTGCACCGCTTCGGCGAGGGCGACTTCATCACCCTCGGCGGCGTGCGCATTCCCCACAAGTTCGGCCTGGTTGCCCACTCCGACGGCGACGTGTTGCTGCACGCGCTCTCCGATGCCCTGCTGGGCGCCTGCGCAATGGGCGACATAGGCAAGCACTTCCCCGACACCGACCCGCAGTTCAAGGGCGCCGACAGCCGCGCGCTGCTGCGCCACGTGCTCAGCCTGGTGGAAGCCAAGGGCTGGAAGGTGGAGAACGTCGACACCACCATCATCGCCCAGGCGCCAAAGATGGCGCCGCATATCCATAGCATGCGCGAGACCATCGCCGCTGATCTGAAGGTCGATCTGGACCAGGTCAACGTCAAGGCCACCACCACCGAGAAGCTCGGCTTTACTGGCCGCGAAGAGGGCATTGCGGTTCACGCCGTCGCCCTGCTGGCCCGCGCATGACCGAGCTGGAGCTGCTGGGTCCGCGAGCCCATGGCCAAGCCTGCGGTAGCGCTGTGCTCAAGGCTGTTGCCGAGGACTTCCAGGTCGACGAAGTGCTGGACATTCCGCTCTCCGGCGACGGTGAGCACTTCTGGCTGTGGGTCGAGAAACGCGGCCTGAACACCGAGGAAGCCGCCCGCCGACTGGCGCGTGCCGCCGGTGTGCCGGTGAAGATGATCAGCTATGCCGGCCTCAAGGATCGCCAGGCCCTGACCCGCCAGTGGTTCAGCCTGCACCTGCCGGGTAAGTCCGACCCGGACCTGGCCACCGCTGAGGACGACAGCCTGCGCATCCTCGAACGCAACCGCCATCGCCGCAAACTGCAGCGCGGCGCGCATTCGGCCAACGGCTTCACCCTGCGCCTGACCGAGCTGCAAGCGGACCGCGAGCAGCTCGAAGCGCGGCTGCAGGCGATAGTCGCCCAGGGCGTGCCCAACTACTTCGGCACCCAGCGCTTTGGTCACGACGGCGGCAACGTCTTCGACGCTCGTAGCTTCGCCGAGCGCGGCAAGTTGCCGGAGCACCGCAACATGCGCTCGCGCATGCTCTCGGCGGCGCGCAGCTACGTGTTCAACCAGGTGCTGGCCCGCCGGGTGGCGGAAGGGACCTGGAACCAGGCCCAGGTCGGCGACCTGCTGGCGTTCACCGACAGCCGCAGCTTCTTCCCGGCGGGCGAAGCGGAATGCGCCGATCCGCGTCTCGCGGAGCTCGACCTGCACCCCACCGGCCCGCTCTGGGGCGAGGGCGAATCGCCCGCCAGCGCAACGCCCGGAGTCATCGAAAACAGCGTACAGCAGGCCGAGATGGCGCTTTGCCAGTGGCTCGCCAGTGCGGACATGGCGCACGAACGGCGCATTCTGCGCCTCCCCATCCCCGGCCTTACATGGCATTATCCCGCCCCTGACATTCTGCAACTGGAATTCGTCCTGCCGGCAGGCTGCTTCGCCACCGTGGTAGTGCGCGAGCTGATCGACCTCGTGCCGGCAGGGCAGACGGAAAGCCCATGCGCATATTGATTGCCAACGACGACGGGGTCACTGCACCCGGTATCGCCGCGCTTTACGACGCGCTGACCGCTCATGCGGACTGCATCGTGATCGCCCCGGAAGCCGACCGTAGCGGAGCGAGCAGCTCGCTGACGCTGGATCGGCCGCTGCATCCCCATCGCCTGGGCAATGGTTTCATCAGCCTCAACGGCACCCCGACCGACTGCGTCCACCTGGGCCTCAACGGCCTGCTCGAAGAGGTGCCGGAGATGGTCGTCTCGGGCATCAACCTGGGCGCCAACCTGGGCGACGACGTGCTCTACTCGGGCACCGTCGCGGCAGCGCTGGAAGGGCGCTTCCTGGCCCGACCGGCCTTCGCCTTCTCGCTGTGTTCGCGCCTGACCGACAACCTGCCGACGGCGATGCACTACGCCCGCCTGCTGGTGGAGTCCCACGAGAAGCTCGACCTGCCGCCGCGCACCGTGCTCAACGTGAATATTCCCAACCTGCCGCTGGAACGCATCAAGGGTATCCAGCTGACCCGCCTGGGCCATCGTGCCCGCGCCAAGCCGCCGGTCAAGGTGGTCAACCCGCGCGGCAAGGAAGGCTACTGGATCGCTGCGGCCGGCGATGCCGAGGATGGCGGCGAGGGCACTGATTTCCACGCAGTGATGCAGGGGTATGTCTCCATCACGCCGCTGCAGATGGACCGGACCTACCGGGAGGCGTTCAACGTCCTCGGTGACTGGCTCGGAGGGCTCGACCATGGCCAATGAACTGTCGCGCCGCGGCGGAATCGGCATGACCTCCCAGCGCACCCGCGAGCGTCTGATCCAGCGTCTGTATGAAGAAGGCCTGTCCAACGCCCACGTGCTGGAAGTGATCCGCCGTACACCGCGCCACCTGTTCGTCGACGAAGCGCTGTCGCACCGCGCCTATGAAGACACCGCGCTGCCCATCGGGCACAACCAGACCATCTCGCAGCCCTTCATGGTCGCGCGGATGACCGAGCTGCTGCTGGCCGCCGGCCCGCTGGACAAGGTGCTGGAGATCGGCACCGGCTCCGGCTACCAGACCGCCGTGCTGTCGCAGCTGGTGGAGCGGGTGTTCTCCGTCGAACGCATCCAGGCCCTGCAGGACCGCGCGAAAGAGCGACTTGTGGAGCTAAACCTGAGAAATGTTGTCTTTCGTTGGGGCGACGGCTGGGAAGGCTGGCCCGCCCTGGCGCCTTACAACGGCATCATCGTCACCGCAGCCGCGGCGGAGGTCCCGCAGGCGCTGCTGGATCAACTGGCCCCCGGGGGGCGGCTGGTGATTCCGGTGGGCGGCGGCGAGGTGCAGCAACTGATGCTGATCGTCCGCACCGAGGACGGTTTCCAGCGCCAGGTGCTGGACTCCGTTCGCTTCGTACCACTGCTCAACGGTCCGCTAGGCTGAGAGCAGGCCGAATCAGCTTGCGGTAACTGCCGGCCAGTGAGGCTGGACGTCAATTCATGGATAAGGGGGATGGGTGAGCTTGACAGCGACCCTGTGTCAACGGAACTGGATCAAGGGCCTGGGCCACGTCGTGGTGGCCGTAGCCGTTTGCTCTCTGCTGGCGGCCTGTTCTTCAAACTCGCGCAGCACCACCACCGTGGTGGACCGCAACGCTTCGCAGAAGCCGGCGGTCACCAGCGGCCAGTACGTGGTACGCCCCGGCGACACGCTGTACTCCATCGCCTTCCGCTATGGCTGGGACTGGAAAGCCCTGGCCGCGCGCAACAACATCTCGGCTCCGTACACCATCCGCCCCGGTCAGGCCATCCGCTTCGATGGTGGCTCTTCGGTAGCGCCGTCTGTCGCTAAAAATACAACGCCGGTCGCCCCGGTCATTGTCAACAAACCGACATCTACGCCCGCCACCGCCAGTAAACCGACCACGCCGGTGACGGCGACTCCGGCTCAGCCGCCCGCGAGCAGCGGAACTCCGGCTGTTGCAGGGGGGGCTCCAGGTGGCTGGATCTGGCCGACCAACGGCACCCTGATTGGGCGTTTTGCATCAAACGGCAGTTTGAATAAAGGGATTGATATAGCCGGGCAATTGGGCCAGCCTGTCCTGGCTGCGTCTAGTGGCACGGTGGTATACGCCGGTAGTGGTTTGCGGGGCTACGGCGAACTCGTGATCATCAAGCACAGCGATACCTACGTAAGCGCCTACGGTCACAACCGCAGGTTGCTGGTGCGGGAAGGGCAACAGGTCAAAGTCGGGCAGAACATTGCCGAGATGGGCTCCACAGGGACCGACCGGGTGAAGCTGCACTTCGAGATTCGCCGCCAGGGTAAACCTGTAGATCCGCTGCAATACCTGCCAAGTCGTTGATACTTGCTGTTCCCCTGCGTGGGTGAGCGGGCCCAGGTGTCCTAAGGATAAGGTCGCACCCGGGCTTGTTGTCGAACTCAGCAAGGGATAACGACATGGCACTTAAAAAAGAAGGGCCGGAGTTTGACGTCGATGATGAAGTGCTCCTGCTGGAGCCTGGTCTCATCCTCGAAGAGTCATTTGCCGAAGAGCGGACATCGCTTCGAGCTACTCCTAAAGGCACCTCGCTTTCCTCTCTCAAGCAACACAAGCACATCGACTACAGCCGCGCACTCGACGCGACCCAGCTGTATCTGAATGAAATCGGTTTCTCGCCACTTCTGACCCCGGAAGAGGAAGTCCACTTTGCCCGTCTGGCGCAAAAGGGCGACCCGGCCGGCCGGCGGCGAATGATCGAAAGCAACCTGCGTCTGGTGGTGAAGATCGCGCGACGTTACGTCAACCGTGGTCTGTCCCTGCTCGACCTGATCGAAGAGGGCAACCTCGGGCTGATCCGCGCGGTGGAGAAATTCGACCCCGAACGCGGCTTCCGCTTCTCCACCTACGCGACCTGGTGGATTCGTCAGACCATTGAACGGGCCATCATGAACCAGACCCGGACCATCCGTTTGCCGATCCACGTGGTGAAGGAGCTCAACGTCTATCTGCGGGCAGCTCGCGAGCTGACCCACAAGCTGGACCATGAGCCGTCGCCCGAGGAAATCGCCAACCTGCTCGAGAAGCCGGTGGACGAGGTCAAGCGTATGCTCGGCCTGAACGAGCGGGTCACTTCGGTGGATGTTTCCCTCGGTCCGGACTCGGACAAGACGCTGCTCGATACCCTGACCGACGACCGCCCGACCGACCCCTGCGAATTGCTGCAGGATGACGATCTGAGCGAGAGCATCGATCTGTGGCTGTCGGAGTTGACCGACAAGCAGCGCGAGGTGGTGATTCGCCGCTTCGGCCTGCGCGGCCACGAAAGCAGCACCTTGGAGGAAGTCGGCCAGGAAATCGGCCTGACCCGCGAGCGGGTTCGGCAGATCCAGGTCGAAGCCCTCAAGCGTCTGCGCGAGATCCTCGAGAAGAACGGCCTGTCCAGCGACGCACTGTTCCAGTAAGCCAGCGTCGACTCCAGAAGAGCCCGGATCATTCCGGGCTTTTTTGTGCGTGGTGATGTAAGCATTCGCTTACACAACGTGTGAGCGTTCAGCTTGAAACGCTGCGCGTTCAGGATTCTTTTCTAATTATCTATCTGTTTTTAAAGGAATTTATTTCTGTAGGCAGGAGCGGAAAGTGGTAGCTGGACGGATTTGCCTCAGTTGCCGCGTCCGCTGAGGCGGGTAATATCACTCCTGCGTACACGGAAAGGCGCAGGCCGGTAAGGATGTCGGTCAGGAACTCCCGCAGGATGCGGTTCATCAGGATGATGAAGAATGGAAGAAAGAGTGGGCGGGTTATCCCGCCCCTTTTTTTGTCTGCAGAAAAGTGAAACCCCAGATGCAGAAAGGCCCGCGCTAGGCGGGCCTTTCCGTTTTCACGCTGGAGATCAGCGCTCCAGGTACTGCATCTTGTTCGGTTTGCCGTCCCACTCTTCAGCGTCCGGCAGGGAATCCTTCTTCTCGGTGATGTTCGGCCAGACGTCGGCCAGATCCTTGTTCAGCTCGATGAACTCCTGCATGCCATCCGGGACCTCGTCCTCGGAGAAGATCGCCTGTGCCGGGCACTCCGGTTCGCACAGGGCGCAGTCGATGCACTCATCCGGGTGGATGACCAGGAAGTTCGGGCCTTCGTAGAAGCAGTCCACCGGGCATACTTCCACGCAGTCGGTGTATTTGCACTTGATGCAGTTGTCGGTGACGACGAAGGTCATTTCTAATTTTCTCCTCAGGCGGGCGGCTAAGCGCGCGCGATTCTAACAGCTTGTTTCGCGGTCCGTCAGACTCGCATCTTCCATGCATATAACAATTCGAGAGCTTGACGCGGTGTCAGGTCATCGGGGCTGACACGCATCAGCTCCTCGACGATTGGGTGCGGCAGGCTGGCAAACAGGTCGCTTTGCAGCGGTGCCGGGGCTTTCGGGTCATTCGAGCGCGGCGCTTCATGGGGCAGGCTGGTGGTTTCCAGGCGCGACAGATGTTCGCGGGCGCGCTGAATCACCGCACCCGGCACGCCGGCCAATTGTGCCACCGCCAGGCCGTAACTCTGGCTGGCAGGGCCAGGCAGCACGTGGTGCAGGAAGACAATCCGCTCGTTGTGTTCGGTGGCGTTCAGGTGGACGTTGGCCACCGCTGGTTCGCTTTCGGGCAGCACGGTCAGCTCGAAATAGTGCGTCGCGAACAGGGTAAAAGCGCGCAGTTTGGCCAGGTGCTCGGCGGCGGACCAGGCCAGCGACAGGCCGTCGAAGGTGCTGGTGCCGCGACCCACTTCGTCCATCAGCACCAGGCTTCGGTCGCTGGCGTTGTGCAGGATATTCGCGGTTTCGCTCATCTCCACCATGAAGGTGGAGCGGCCGCCGGCGAGGTCGTCGGAGGAGCCGATACGGGTGAAGATGCGGTCCACCAGGGACAGTTCGCAGCGCGCCGCCGGGACAAAACTGCCGATATGTGCAAGCAGCACGATCAGCGCAGTTTGCCGCATATAGGTCGATTTACCGCCCATGTTCGGGCCGGTAATCACCAACATGCGGGTGTCTTCGTCGAGGTTCAGGTCGTTGGCGACGAAGGGCGTATCCAGCACCTGCTCAACCACCGGATGGCGGCCTTGCTCGATGAGGATGCCGGACTCTTCGACGAAGCGCGGGCGGTTCAGGTCGAGGTTCAGTGCACGCTCGGCGAGGTTGGACAGTACGTCCAGTTCGGCCAGAGCGGCAGCGGTGTCCTGCAGCGGCGCCAGTTGGCCGATCAGCAGCTCCAGCAGTTCTTCGTACAGCTGCTTCTCGCGAGCCAGGGCACGGCTCTGGGCGGACAGTGCCTTGTCTTCGAAGGCCTTCAGCTCCGGTGTGATGAAGCGCTCGGCGCCTTTCAGGGTCTGGCGGCGAATGTAGTCGGCGGGAGCCTGTTCGGCCTGCACGCGGGGCAGTTCGATGTAGTAGCCGTGGATGCGGTTATAGCCGACCTTCAGGTTCGGGAGGCCGGTACGGGCCTTCTCGCGAGTTTCCAGGTCCATCAGGTACTGGCCGGCGTTCTCGCTGAGCATCTGCAGCTCGTCCAGCTCGGCGTCGTAGCCGCGGGCGATGACGCCGCCGTCGCGAATCACTGCCGGCGGGTTGTCGATCACGGCGCGGGCGAGCAGATCGGCCAGCTCCGGGTAGGTGCGGATGCTGGTGGCCAGTTCGCCCAGGTGCGGCGCTTCCAGCTCGGTCATGCCGTTCTGCAGTGCCGGCAGGGCGGCGAGGGCGTCGCGCAGGCGGGCCAGGTCGCGCGGACGGGCGTTGCGCAGGCCGATGCGGGCGAGGATGCGTTCGACGTCGCCGATTTCCTTGAGCTGCGGCTGGATGTTTTCGAAGCGGTAGCGCTCCAGCAGGCAGGCGATGGATTCCTGGCGCGCTTCAAGCACGGCGCGGTCGCGCAGCGGGCGGTTCAGCCAGCGGGTCAGCAGGCGGCTGCCCATGGCGGTCTGGCAACGGTCGACCACTGATTGCAGGGTGTTGTCGCGGCCGCCGGCGAGGTTGGTGTCCAGCTCCAGGTTGCGGCGGCTGGCGCCGTCGAGGATCACCGTGTCGTCGATGCGCTCGTGGCGCAGGCTGCGCAGGTGCGGCAGGGCGGTGCGCTGGGTTTCCTTGGCATAGGCCAACAGGCAGCCAGCGGCGCCGATGGCCAGGGTCAGGTCCTGGCAGCCGAAGCCCTTGAGGTCCTGCACGCCGAACTGCTGGCACAGGCTTTTCTTCGCCGAGTCGCGATCGAAATCCCAGGGCGCACGGCGGTGCGCGCCGCGGCGTTTCTCCGCCGGCAGGCCCTGGGGCCAGTCATCGGGGATCAGCAGCTCGGCGGGATTCATGCGCTCCAGTTCGGCCAGCAGGGTTTCCCAGCCTTTTATTTCCTGGACATTGAATCGGCCGCTGGTGATGTCCAGCACGGCCAGGCCGAACAGGCGCTCGTCGCCCAGTACGGCGGCGATCAGGTTGTCGCGGCGCTCGTCGAGCAGCGCTTCGTCGCTGACGGTGCCGGGGGTGAGGATGCGTACAACCTGGCGGTCCACTGGCCCCTTGCTGGTGGCCGGATCGCCGATCTGCTCGCAGATCACCACCGATTCGCCGAGCTTCACCAGCTTGGCCAGGTAGCCTTCGGCGGAGTGGAAAGGGATGCCGGCCATGGGGATGGAGTTGCCGGCGGACTGGCCGCGTGCGGTCAGGGTGATGTCCAGAAGCTTGGCGGCCTTCTTGGCGTCCTCGTAGAACAGCTCGTAGAAGTCGCCCATGCGGTAGAACATCAGCTGATCTGGATGCTGATTCTTCAGTCGCCAATATTGCTGCATCATTGGTGTGTGGGCGGAGAGATCGCTCTGACTCATGGCTTCTGGCTGTCCGGCTTCAACATGCAAAAGCGCCTAGTGTACGGTATCCGCCTGGCCTTCTTTAACCCCGGAGCGCACTGTGCCCGTTACCGATTCCTTTATTACCGAGCTCTCTTCCCGACTTGGCGCGCGGCTGGCTGCCCACCAGTTGCGCGTCACTACCGCCGAATCCTGCACGGGTGGCGGCATCGCCGAGGCGATCACGCGTATCTCCGGCAGCTCCGCCTGGTTCGAGGCGGGCTACGTGACCTACTCCAATAATCAGAAGACCCGACAGCTCGATGTGCCGACCGAGCTGTTCGCGCTGGTCGGTGCGGTGAGCCGCGAAGTGGTCGAGGCCATGGTTGCCGGCGCATTGCCCCGCAGCGGGGCGGATATCGCTGTGGCGGTGAGCGGTATTGCCGGCCCGGATGGCGGTTCTGCCGAGAAGCCAGTGGGCACCGTCTGGCTGGCCTGGAGGAAAGGCGAACAGGTGTTCAGCGAACGTCGTTTGTATGCCGGTGATCGGGAAGCGGTGCGCCGGCAAACCGTGGCGACCGCTCTGGAAGGGCTGTTGCGACTGGCGGACGGGGAAAATCCGCTTCAGGGGTAGGCGAGCGGCTTGCCCTGTGGAATAATACTGGCTACTTATACAGTTGTTCGTGGCCGCCCGGCCGCCTGACTTCGCGAGGACTTCAATGGACGACAACAAGAAGCGCGCCCTGGCTGCGGCCCTGGGACAGATCGAACGCCAATTCGGCAAAGGCGCGGTCATGCGCATGGGCGACCATGAGCGCCAGGCTATCCCGGCCATCTCCACCGGCTCGCTGGGCCTGGACATCGCGCTGGGCATCGGCGGTCTGCCGCGCGGCCGTATCGTCGAGATCTACGGTCCGGAATCCTCGGGTAAAACCACCCTGACCCTGTCGGTCATCGCCCAGGCACAGAAGGTCGGCGCCACCTGTGCCTTCGTCGACGCCGAACACGCCCTGGATCCGGACTACGCCGGCAAGCTGGGCGTCAATGTCGACGACCTGCTAGTTTCCCAGCCGGACACCGGCGAACAGGCCCTGGAAATCACCGACATGCTGGTGCGCTCCAACGCCGTTGACGTGATCATCGTCGACTCCGTGGCGGCCCTGGTACCCAAGGCTGAAATCGAAGGCGAGATGGGTGATCAGCACGTCGGCCTGCAGGCTCGTCTGATGTCCCAGGCGCTGCGCAAGATCACCGGCAACATCAAGAACGCCAACTGCCTGGTTATCTTCATCAACCAGATTCGCATGAAGATCGGCGTGATGTTCGGCAACCCGGAAACCACCACCGGTGGTAACGCGCTGAAGTTCTACTCCTCCGTGCGTCTCGACATCCGCCGTACCGGCGCGGTGAAGGAAGGCGACGAAGTGGTCGGCAGCGAAACCCGTGTCAAGGTCGTGAAGAACAAGGTTGCCCCGCCGTTCCGTCAGGCCGAATTCCAGATCATGTATGGCCGCGGCATCTACCGCACCGGCGAGATCATCGACCTCGGCGTACAGCTCGGTCTGATCGAGAAGTCCGGCGCCTGGTACAGCTACCAGGGCAGCAAGATCGGTCAGGGCAAGGCGAATGCCGCCAAGTTCCTGGAAGACAACGCTGAAGTCTGCACCACGCTGGACAAGGCTATCCGTGATCAGCTGCTGTCCAAGCAGACTCCGCCAACCAAGGCCGAACTGGCTGCGGCGGAAGCCGAAGCAGAAGCAGAAGCTGAAGCCGATCTCTGATCGTCATGGCCGTCGAGCTCGATAACCCCGTCGCAGTGCGGCGGGTTGCCATGGACCTGCTGGCCAGACGCGAGCACGGCCGGGCGGAGCTCTCGCGCAAGCTGCGGCAACGCGGTGCAACGCAGGACCTGATCGACCCCGCCCTCGACCGTCTGGCCGAGGAGGGGTTGCTCAACGAAAGCCGTTATCTGGAAAGCTACATCGCCAGTCGTGCACGGGCCGGTTATGGTCCGATGCGGATTCGCGAGGAGCTGTCGCAGCGCGGCTTGCCTCGTGGCGAAATCGACGATGCGCTGAGCGAGTCGGGTGTCGACTGGAGCGAAAACCTTCGTGAAGTCTGGCGCCGCAAGTTTGCCCGGCTGCCGCAGGATGCTCGCGAGCGGGCCCAGCAAGGCCGGTTCCTGAGCTATCGGGGCTACTCGATGGAAGCCATCAGCCGACTGCTGAGCGGCCGACGATCAGATGATTGAAACGAAAAAGGCACCCAACCGGGTGCCTTTTTTGTTTTCGGGCTGTGGAAAGCGCGACGGTAATCAGCGCTCCCAGTTCTCCGGCTGGTTGATGAAGTTCAGCAGCTCGCGCAAACGCCCCTGGGCGCGGCCGTTGAAGGCGAAGGCCAGGCGGGTGAGGTGGGAGAACTCCGGTTCGTCCAGTTCCGACTCGCTGTAGGGTTGCTGGTGGAAGCCGCCGCTGACGCACAGGTTGCCGAATTCACGCTCCAGCAGTTGCAGGGCACGCACGCTCAGCGGGTGGTTCAGGCGGATCACGAAGCGGTCCTTGAGCCAGCGGCTGGAGTGGAAGTTGCTGTAGAACTGGGCGATTTCCTCGGCGGCTTCCTCGGCGCTGTGCACCAGGGTCATCAGGCTCATGTCGCTGGGCAGGATGTAGCCGTTGTCTTCCAACTGCTCCTTGATGAATTCCAAGGCGTGATCCCAGTAGTGGCCGCCCGGCTGGTCGAGCAGGACCACCGGCACCAGGGGGCTCTTGCCGGTCTGGATCAGGGTCAGCACTTCCAGTGCTTCATCCAGCGTGCCGAAGCCGCCGGGGCAGAGCACCAGGGCGTCGGCTTCCTTGACGAAGAATAGTTTGCGCAGGAAGAAGAAGTGGAACGACAGCAGGTTGCTGGTGCCGTCCACCGTGTGGTTGGCGTGCTGCTCGAAGGGCAGGGTGATGTTGAAGCCGAGGCTGTTTTCCAGGCCGGCACCTTCGTGGGCAGCGGCCATGATGCCGCCACCGGCGCCGGTGATGACCATCAGGTCGTAGCGGGCCAGGGTTTCCCCCAGTTCGCGGGCCAGGGTATAGACGGGGTGGTCGACCGGCGTGCGGGCCGAGCCGAACACCGTGACTTTGCGGCGACGCTTGAACTGTTCCAGGGTGCTGAAGGCGTGCTCCATCTCGCGCAGGGTCTGCAGCATGATCTTGGCGTCCCAGCGATTGCGGTCGGCCTGGGCCATGCGGGCGACGGTGGTGAGCATCTCGCGGTACAGCGGCAGGTTCTGGCTGCCGCCGGGGGCGGCCAGTTCGGCCAGCTCCTCGATCTTCTGCGCAAGGTCGGTGCCGCTGGTCTGGAAGTGTCTGGAGAGGTAGTCGTCGGGCTCGTAGGGCATGTTGATACTCCTTGTTCATCAACCCCTGTTCGCCTGTCCATGGGCGGCGCCGGCCACGCAAGGTGGTTCTGGGCAGTAACGCATTGGCGCTTCGCCGCACGCACAGGGTCCAGCAGTAAGGCCTGTCCAGTCTGCCACGCGGGGTGTGACAGTCGGTCAGGCCCTGGTTTCAGATGGCTATCCGGTCTCCGGGCTCCGGAATGTTGGCCGTCCAGTTCAGGCGATCCTGGAGCGCACCCTTGAGCGCATCCATCTTTTCCCGCTCGCCATGTATCAGGTATAGCTCGGGTTTATTCTCGAAGTGGCCAACCCACTGAATCAATTGCGATTGTCCTGCATGGGCGGAGAATCCGCCGAGGGTGTGGATCTGCGCTTTCACGCTGATGCGTTGGCGCAGGATACGTACACTTTCGGCGCCGTCGACGATGGCCCGGCCCAGCGTGCCCTTGGCCTGGAAGCCGGGGAAGACGACGTGGCATTCCTTACGCCAGAGGTTGTGCTTGAGGTGGTGGACGATGCGCCCGCCGGTGCACATGCCGCTGCCGGCGATGATGATGGCGCCGCTCTTGACGCGGTTCAGTGCCATGGATTCGTCGGCGCTCTGGGTGGTGCGCAGGATCGGCAGCCATTCGCCGACCTTGGCCGTGCCGGTGCCACGCATGTACTCGCGGTCGACGTCGGCGATCTCGCCGATGTGCTGCAGGTAGATGCTGTTGGCCTGGGCTGCCATGGGGCTGTCGAGGTAGACCACCTGCTGCGGCAGGCGACCTTCCTGGTAGAAGCGCCCGAGGTAGTAGATCAGGTCCTGGGTACGGCCGACGGCGAAGGACGGGATCAGCACGTTGCCACCCTCGTTGTGCGCGCGCTGGAGGATGCCGGCCAGTTCCAGCAGGGTGTCGTTGGCGTCGCGGTGGTCGCGGTCGCCGTAGGTGGACTCCAGCAGCACCACGTCGGCGCGGGTCAGCGGTGTCGGCGTGCGCATCAGCGGCGAGCAGGTGCTACCCAGGTCGCCGGAGAACACCAGGCGGCGGGTCGAGCCGAACTCGTGGATTTCCAGCTCGACGATGGCCGAGCCGAGGATGTGCCCGGCGTTGTGGAAGGTCAGGCGGATGCCGCGCGCCACGTCCACGGTGCTGCCATAACTGACGCGACGGCGCTGGTTCAGCGCGCGGGAGGCGTCCTCCACGGTGTAGAGCGGTTTCACCGGCGGCTTGCCCAGGCGCGAGCGCCACTTGTTCTCCCAGTCGGCGTCCTTTTCCTGGATGTGTGCCGAGTCCATCAGCATCAGCTCCAGCAGGTCGCAGCAGGATTCGGTGGCGTAGATCGGCCCTTTGTAGCCTTCCTTCGCCAGGCGCGGCAGCAGCCCGCTGTGGTCCAGGTGGGCATGGGACAGGACGACGGCGTCCAGTTCCTTGGGGTCGAAGGGGAAGGGTGTGCGATTGGTCGCCTCGTTGTCGCGGGTGCCCTTGTTGCCGCTGCGCCCCTGGCGCATTCCGCACTCCAGCAGCACGCGCACGCCGTCGCGGGTTTCCAGCAGGTAACAGGAACCGGTGACTTCCTGGATCGCACCGATGAAGGTGAGTAGCGCCATGTCGTCTCCTCGTCGGAATTCTCTTTCAGCCTTGCCTGATTGGTCGGGACGCTCGTTGATACATGTCAGCGCCGGTCCGATCCGTGGCGACCTAGACTTTCCACGACAGCCAAGGGAGAGCCGAGATGCCACAGATACTGCCCAGTCCCGAGGAACTCGCCAGCCATGCGGCAGCCGAGCCGGAATATGCCCGTTGGCGGCAAGGCCGCGGACCGCTTCAGCATAGCCCGCAGACCCAGGCGGCGGTCTTCCGGGTTGCTCATCAATTGGTCCAGTACGGTCTGCAGCCTGATCTGGCCAGCGTTTACCGGCTGTTCGGCGCACTGGACCGCCTGACCTGCGCCGGCCTCGGGCTGGTGGCGCACATGACCTATGCCAAACGAGTTCGCCTGGATGGCACGCCCTTGCAGGCCGAGGACTTCAAGGCTCAGCCCGAAGGCCACACCGGCGGCGCGCTGAACATGGTGCCGGCCTACGCCGGCTACCTCGCCCTCAATGCCCTGAGTGGCAAGACCCGCGGCTGGCTGATGGGCCAGGGCCACTGCGTGGCCGCCATCGATGCACTCAACGTGTTGACCGGCAACCTGCATCCGGAGCAGGCCGCTGCCTATGGCGATGGCGATGGCGAGGCCGGCCTGGATCGGCTGGTGCAGGACTTCTACAGCTATGCCCAGGCGCCGGACGGCAAGGTCGCCGCGCCGCTGGGCAGCCACGTCAACCCGCACACCGCCGGTGGCGTTGCCGAAGGCGGCTACCTGGGCTTCGCCGAACTCATGTATGCGCACATGCCCTTGCCGGGCGAGACCCTGGTGGCCTTCCTCTCCGATGGTGCGGCCGAGGAGCAGCGCGGCAGCGACTGGATTCCCCGCTGGTGGCGCGCCGAGGATTGTGGCACGGCGCTTCCGGTGATGATCGCCAACGGCCGGCGCATCGAGCAGCGCACCGACCTGGGCACCCACGAAGGGCTGGAAGGTTTCAAGCAGCACCTGCGCCGCTGCGGCTTCGACCCGATCAGCTTCGATGGTCGCGATCCGGCGGCTTTCGTTTGCGCGCTGTGGGAAATGGAAGAGCGCCTGCAGCACCGCGTCGACGAGAAGGAGCGTGGCATCCTGCGCTATCCATTGCCGATTCCCTACGCCATCGCCGAGACGACCAAGGGTTATGGCTTCTATGGCGCTGGCAGTAATGCCGCGCACAACCTGCCGTTGCCGGGCAACCCCAGCGAGGACGCCGAGGCGCGGGAGCTGTTCAACCAGCATGCGGCACCGCTCTGGGTAGAACCGGAAGAGCTCGCCGAGGCCTGCGGCCTGTTCAGCGCCTCGCGCAGCGGCCGAGTGCTGGAGCGGGACAATCCGCTGGCCGTGCGCCGGCCCATCGAGCCGTCGATTCCGCCGCTGCATTACCGCAACGACGAGTGCTCGCCGATGGCGGCGCTGGATCGTTTCTATGTCGACCTGTGCGGCGCCAACTCGGACCTGCGCGCCCGCGTCGGCAACCCCGACGAGCTGGCCAGCAATCGCCTCGGCGGCGTGCTCAAGGCTCTGCGGCACCGGGTGAGCGAGCCGGAAAGCGAGCTGGAGGCCGTGGATGGCCGGATCATCACCGCGCTCAACGAAGAGGCGGTGGTCTCCGCCTGCCTGGCCAACCAGGGCGGGCTGAACCTGGTGGCCAGTTACGAGGCGTTCTGCGTGAAGATGCTTGGCGCGGTGCGCCAGACACTGATCTTCGCCCGCCAGCAGAAGGAGGTCGGGCGCCCGGCGGGCTGGCTCGGCTGGCCGTTGGTGGCGACCTCGCACACCTGGGAGAACGGCAAGAACCAGCAATCCCACCAGGACACCACCTTCTGCGAAGCGCTGCTGGGTGAGATGAGCGACATGGTGCGGGTGATCTTCCCGGCTGACCACAACAGCCTGCTGGCGCTGCTGCCGGACATCTACCGCAGCCGCGGGCAACTGGCCTGCATCGTGGCGCCCAAGCGCGAGCGCCCGGCGGTATTCAGCCAGCCCCAGGCCGAGCAACTGGCCCGCGATGGCGCGATCCTGCTGGATGAGCATCCTGGCGCTGAGCCGTTACTGCTGATCGCCAATGGCAGCTACCAGCTGGCAGAGATGCGCCGTGCCGCGCTGCGCCTGGAGGAGGCCGGCTATCCCTACCGGCTGGTCTACCTGCAGGAGCCGGGGCGCTTCCGCGCTCCGCGGGACAACTGGGAGTTGCAGGCGCTGACGGACGAGTCCGTCGCCGCGCGGCTGTTCCCTGATCACTACGAGCGCCGCGTGCTGCTCACCCATATGCGTCCGGAAGTGGCGCGCGGGCATCTCTGGCCAATCCTGCCGGATGCGCTGAAAACGGCGGTGCTGGGCTATCGCAACCAGGGTGGGACGCTGGACGAGGCGGGCATGCTGTTTGCCAACCGCTGCAGTTGGGCGCATGTGCTGGCCGCCTGTGCGCGGCTGCTGGATGTGCCGCGCAGCGCCCTGCTGACGCCCGATGAGGCGGTGGCAGTGGCGGGCAAGGAAAGTCCGCTGGTGTTGCGCTGACGAGAAGTGCGCAACCGCCTTCGGGCGGTTGCGCAATCCTCAGTGCTTGAGCGGTTTGATCAGGCCGTCGAGGCCGTCGATCTTCAGTTCCAGGGTCAGCTGCATCAGCCGGCCCAGTTCACCGGGCGGGAACTGGCCCTTCTTGTAGAACCACAGCAGGTACTCGTCCGGCAGGTCGACCAGCATGCGGCCCTGGTACTTGCCGAAAGGCATCGGCGTACGCGCGATCTTCAGCAGCTGTTCCTTGTCGAGCATCGCCGCGGCTTACTTCTTCAGCTTGATCTTGCAGCTGCCGGCGTCAAAGCGCTCGGTGGCGACCGGGGCGTTGGTCTTGTACTCGGTGAAGCTGTAAGTGAGGATCGCGCCCTCGGCCAGCAACTGGCGGTAGGCGGTGTTGCTGCAGACGCTGTCACCCAACTGGCTGCGCACGCTGTCGGGGTTCTCGCGCATGCGCTCGGCATGGCTGGCGCGCACGCTCAGGTGGTTGATCAGCTGCGGGCCGTCGACGGTGTAGCCCTGGTCGAGGATGTCCTCGTTGATCGCGCGCGGGGTGCCTTCGCTGCTTTCCTTGGCGACCTTTTCCAGGGTCTTGGTCAGTTCGAAGTCCTTCTTCGAGGCGGCGTGCGCAACGGGAATGACGAGACAGAGGGCGAGGGCGGTGAGGCGCAGCATAGGCATCTCCTGACAATGGTGCCGATTCGACCGTGCCGGGCCTTCCGGGTTCGACGGTCATTAAAGCCGCCTATTGTCCCTTAAAACGGCGCGCGTGCCGAGGAACTGTTACCTCAGACCCCAGGGTGCGCCGCCGGGCGGCCAACCCCGTCAAAGGATCGGGGGAGGTTCGCGCAACTCTCCGGTCACAACCTCTGCCCTCCAAGCGGGAGGGTCGACCATCGGGAGGTCCAGCCGCCGCGCAAGGCGGTGCCACTTTCATGCTGCTTCTGCGGTAGGGCGGACTCTTGTCGATGCGTCGGGCGAATCATCCCATCGCAGGAGAAGAACAATGACAAGAGTATTGCGCCCCTGGCCGCTTGCCCTGGGCTCCTGGTGCCTGATCGCGATTCCCGCGGAGCAGGCCGAGGCGTCCGGTTACCACTTCGGCTCACAGTCGGTGTCTGCCCAGGGCACTGCCCATGCCAATGGCGCCGAAGCGGCCGACGCCTCGACCATCTTCTACAACCCCGCCGGCATGGCGCGCCTGCCCGGCAATCAGGTCACCGGCGGCCTGACCATCCTGCTGCCCAAGGGCGAGTACGATGACGACGGCTCCACTGACGTCTTCGGCAACCGTACCGGCGAGGGCGACGGCGATGCCGGCTCGTACCTGCCAGACGCGGCCGCCGCGCCGAACTTCTACTTTTCCCACCAGGTGAACGACACCATCAACATCGGCCTCGGCATCTTCACGCCGTACGGGGCCAAGCTGGACTACGAAAAGGACTGGAGCGGCCGCTATGGCATCCAGTCCGCCTCGCTGGAAACCGTCACCTTCAACCCGAGCATTTCCTTCCGCCTCAACGAGCACCACAGTGTCGGCTTCGGCGTCTCGGCCCAGTACATCCGCTCCATCCAGCGCGGCGCCGCCGACGTGAAGGGCGCCTCGCGGCAACTGGCCGGGCAGTTCGTCAAGGATAACCAGGACGTCACCGAGCTGGCCGCTTCGCCCCTGGGGCAGGCGGTGATCCCGCTGGTCTATGGGGTGCAGGTGCCGGAGGAGGTGACCAGCTGTAACGGCCAGAACGGCGACGCCTTCGTCGATTGCGTGGCGAAGAACTTTTCCGACAACGTCCAGGGCGACGGCTACTTCCGCGTGAAGGGCGATGACTGGGGCTACGGCTGGAACTTCGGCTACCTGTGGGAGCCCACCGAGCGCACGCGCTTCGGCATCGCCTACCGCTCGCGGATCAAGCACGAGCTGGAAGGTAAGACCAAGTGGAGCTTCTCCGACGTGCAGGGCACGGTGCCGTCGCCGGATACCGACCTCAGCGGCGGCCTGGACCTGGGTATCATCGAGCTGCCGCCCAAGGACGCCATCCAGCAGCTGTTCGACCCGGACCGGTGGGTCAACCCCGGCCAGTTCGCCGCCACCCGGCTGCACCCCAACTCCGATGCCAAGGTCACCATCGATACACCGGAGTCGCTGTCGATCAACGGCTTCCACCAGCTCAACGACAAGGTGGCGCTGATGGCCGACGTGACCTGGACGCGCCATTCGCGGCTGGATTCGGTGGATATCGGCATCGACCAGGTCGAGGGCTATCCGTACTTCAACGGTGTCAACGAGGGCGACCTGAGCGTCAAGCAGGACTGGAAGAACACCTACAAGGTCTCCCTGGGGATGAACTACCAGTTCAGCGACGACCTGATGCTGCGTAGTGGCATCGCTTACGACAAGACCCCGGTGAGCGGCGACGGCCTGCGCCACCCGGCCTTCCCCGACGCCAACCGCAAGTGGCTGTCACTGGGCGCCAACTACCACTTCACCAAGGACACCTCGGTGGACCTGGCCTACAGCTTCGTGAAGTTCGACAGCGGCAAGATGGACTACGCCGACGGCTGCTCGCCGGCCGGCTGGGCTCCGGGCGCAGGCGGCCTGTATGTCGACAGTGGCGTGCGCTGCACCGGTAACGGCGGCAACTACAAAGGGGAATACAAGCAGCAGATCCAGTTCATCGGCCTGGCGCTCAACCACAGCTTCTGAGCGCAACTGAAAGCCACTTGTTTGGAAAGCCACTGCGCCGCTCGCAGGGAGGTGGGCGGCGGCTCTGGTACAATCGGCGGTCCGCAACCGTCGTCCCGTTCGAGCCTTCGATGTCCCGCTTCCTTTGCCTGATTCCGGTGGCTGCCGCATGAGCCACGCCGTCGCCCGCCTTCGCGATGAACGCCTGGCCCGCTGCATCAAGCCGTTCTTCGCCCGTGGCTCGCGCTCGCCGCGCTGCCCCGGCTGCCGCCTGCGGCCGAACTACTGCATGTGCAGCCTGCGCCCGCAGGTCGAGTCCAACTCGGCGATGTGCCTGGTGATGTTCGACACCGAACCGCTCAAGCCCAGCAACACCGGCTGGCTGATCGCCGAAACCGTGCCCGAGACCTGGGCCTTCGGCTGGTCGCGCATCGAGGTTGATCCGGCGCTGCTGGCGCTGCTCGATGATCCGCAGTGGCAGCCGTACGTGGTGTTCCCCGGCGAGTTCGTCCAGCCCGAGCGCGTTGTCACTACGGTGGAGCCGCAGGATGGCAAGCGCCCGCTGTTCATCCTGCTCGACGCCACCTGGAACGAAGCGCGCAAGATGTTCCGCAAGAGCCCGTACCTGGATCGCTTCCCGGTCCTGAGCATTACCCCCGATGCGCTGTCGCGCTATCGCCTGCGTCGCTCCAAGTTCGACGAGCACCTGTGCACCGCCGAAGTGGCGGCGTTATGCCTGGGCCTGGCCGGCGACCGCCCCGCCGGCGACGCGTTGGATGCCTATCTGGACGTGTTCAGCGAGCGCTACTTGGGCTCCAAACGCCAGCAGCCGCTGGACGAGCAGAGCGCGGCGCATCAGGCGTTAAGGCCGTTTACCCAGAGCTGACCGTGTTCAGCCATTTACTCCTACGTTCGGACGAACGTAGGAGCGGACTTCGTCCGCGATGGGTTGGCTGGGTGCCAATTGTTCGGTCGGAGCGGGGTTGAGTCGATCGCGGACAGAGTCCGCTCCTACGAATGCAGCGTTGGCAGGCGCGGATGCATTCGGTTCGCGAGCAAGCTCGCTCCTACAGGAGTGGCATTCGGCGAAATGGCGTCGTCGGCCAGGCGTGCTTTATGTAGGAGCGAGCTTGCTCGCGAAAAGCTTCGCTCCATAAGCCAAGGCGCTCAGGCCGTCGTGGCCACGGCCTTCTTCGGCCAAAGCTGGGCGACCAGCATGCCGGCGAGCATCAGCGCGCAGCCGAAGTAGCCGCGCACATGCAGGGTTTCGCTGAGGAACAGCGCGCCGGCGATGGCGGCGAACACGGCTTCCAGCGAGAGGATGATTGCCGCATGGGAGGCGATGGCGTGCTTCTGCGCGATGACCTGCAGGGTGAAACCGGTGGCGACGCCGAACAGGCCGCCGTAGAGCAGGGCGGGGCCGGCCTGGATGATGGCGTCGAGGTGGATCTCCTCGAACGCCAGCGCCAGGATCATGCTCACCACCGCGCAGGTGGCGAATTGCAGGAAGGCCAGGCGGATCGGGTCGTAGCGGCTGGCGAACAGCCCCACCAGCAGCACATGTCCGCCCCAGACGAAGGCGCCGGCCAGCTGCAGCCAGTCACCGGAGGCGACGTGGAAGTCCGGGCCGATGCTCAGCATGGCCATGCCGGCCACCGCCAGCGCCGCGCCGAGCCAGGTGCCCATACCGGCGCGATGGCCGATCAGCAGGCCGAGCAGCGGCACGATGATCACGTACAGGCCGGTGATGAAGCCGGAGTTGGTCACGCTGGTGAACATCAGGCCGACCTGCTGCAGGTTGATCCCCACGGTCAGCGCGGTGCCGATGGCCAGGCCCGCGAGGATCAGGCCACGGTTGAACGGCTGGGCGCCGCGCTTGCTCGACCAGGCCAGCAGCGGCAGCAGTGCCACGGCGCCAAGGGTGAAGCGCAGGCCGGTATAGAGGAAGGGACCGATGGCATCCATCCCGAGGCGTTGCGCGACGAAGGAGACCCCCCAGATCATCGCGGTAAACAGCATCAGGAAATCGGCGCGCAGCGCTTGGCTTTTCATCTTGTTCTCGTAACAGGCAGGAAAAAAGCGGAACTCTGCCGTAACGCCGGGCCTTTGGAAAGGGGCGGGGTGTGTCGGCGGGCACAGTGGCAGGGGCTTTCAGGCCATTGTGCATGTACTGCGAGGGACGTATTCGCGGCGGACAGCGAAGCCGCTCTTTGCGTACAATGTGACAAGTAGTGCTCTATCCGTGCTCCGCCCTTTCCTGCGCAAGTCCGGCTGTTATCCACAGCGGAACTTCGGCGCGGCCTTCAAGGAAAATTCATGGCTTCCTACGAGATCCTGATCGCTGACGATCACCCGCTGTTCCGCAGTGCCCTGCACCAGGCCCTGACCATCGGTCTTGGCCCCGAGGCGCGGCTGTCGGAGGCGGCGAGTATCGCGGAGCTGGAGACGCGCCTGAACGAGAAGGCCGACTGGGACCTGGTGCTGCTGGACCTGAACATGCCCGGCGCCTACGGCTTTTCCGGCCTGGTGCTGCTGCGCGGGCAGTACCCGCAGATTCCGGTGGTGATGGTCTCGGCCCAGGAGGACGCCGCCGTGGTGCAGCGCTCCCGCGAGTTCGGTGCCAGTGGTTTCATCCCCAAGTCCAGCGAACTGAGCGTACTGCAGCAGGCCGTGCGTGCGGTGCTCGACGGTGACGTCTGGTGGCCGCCGCAGGTGGACGCCGTGACCGAGATGAGCGACGACGTGCGTGCAGCCAGCGCCGGTCTGGCCAGCCTCACGCCGCAGCAGTTCCGCGTGCTGACCATGGTCTGCGAAGGGTTGCTGAACAAGCAGATCGCCTTCGAGCTGAGCGTTTCCGAAGCCACGGTGAAGGCTCATGTGACCGCAATCTTCCGCAAGCTGAACGTGCGCACTCGCACCCAGGCGGCGCTGTTGCTGGCGCAGATGGAGTCGGTGCCGGGGGCCTGAGGCCGCTCCGTTATTGCGGTTGAGGGGCCGTCACATTCTGTAATGGCCTTGACCCCTTTTTGACGATCGCTGGTATAGAGTGCCGCGACCTTTGCCTGTGAGAACCCCACGTGTCCGCCTCCCCCTTCAAGGGCCAGACCGGCCTGAAACGCATCTTCAACGCCGCCGGCTATTCCCTGGCTGGCTTCGCCGCCGCCTTCAAGGGTGAAGCAGCCTTCCGCCAGCTGGTGCTGATCAACGTCATCCTGATCCCGCTGTCGTTCTTCTGCGACGTGACCCGTGGCGAGCGCGCGCTGATGATCGCCGTGTGCCTGCTGGCGCTGATCGTCGAGCTGCTCAACTCCGCCATCGAGGCAGTGGTGGACCGGGTTTCCCTGGAACGCCATCCGCTGTCGAAGAACGCCAAGGACATGGGCAGCGCCGCCCAGTTCGTGGCGCTGACCATCATTACCGTGACCTGGGCAGGCATCCTGCTCGGCTAAACGGTTTTCTGCAGGGCCTTTCGTAGGGCGAATAACGCGTCAGCGTTATCCGCCGCGAAGAGCCGGCGGATAACCTGTTCCAGGTTATTCGCCCTACGCCTGGTCCGGATGCAGCCTGCGCCCACGTGACGGCTCTGTTCTTGTAGGAGCGGAGCTTCTCCGCGAACACCGCGCCAGTGGTGCGATCCCGGAGCCCGGCCTGCCGGCCGGATCGCGGACAAGGTCCGCTCCTACGAAAAACGCAGCTCAGGGAATCATCGGCAGGACGATATCGTCGCTGCGCGTCACCCCGGCGGTTTCGCTGCGGCACAGGTCGAGGAACTCGCGCATGGTCGCGGTCTGGTACTTCTGCCGGTGCCAGATGAAGTAGAACTGCCGGCGCAGGTCCAGGTCCGGGGTTTCCACCGGCACCAGGCTGCCACGGCGGAAGGCGTCGCGCAGGGCCAGGCGCGAGATGCAGCCGATCCCCAGGCCCGATTCCACCGCACGCTTGATTGCTTCGGTGTGCTCCAGCTCCAGCCGCACGTTCAGTGGCTCCACGTGATGCCGCATGGCCTGGTCGAAGGTCAGCCGCGTGCCCGAGCCCTGTTCCCGCAGGATCCACGCCTCCTCCGTCAGCCGCTCCAGGCTCGCGCGGCCGTCACGGGCCAGCGGGTGCTGCGGCGCGCAGAACACCACCAGTTCGTCTTCCATCCACGGCTGCACCTCGATGTCCGGGTGCTGGCAGTCGCCTTCGATCAGCCCCAGGTCCAGCTCGTAGTGGGCCACGCGCTGCACCACGTGGGCAGTGTTGTGCACATGCAGGCGCACCCGGCAGTCGGGCTGGCGCTGCATGAAGGTGCCGATCAGCAGGGTTGCCAGGTAGTTGCCGATGGTCAGGGTGGCGCCCAGGTCCAGCGAGCCGAAGGCGCTCTTGCCGTTGAGCATGTTCTCGATCTCGCCGCCGCGGTCGAGCAGGGCCACCGCCTGGGGCAGCAACTGGCGGCCGAGGGCGTTGAGGGTGAGGCGCTTGCCGGAGCGGTCGAACAGTTTGCAGTCGAACTGCCGTTCCAGTTCGCCCAGCGAGGTGCTGGTGGCTGACTGCGACATGGACAGGGCCTGTGCCGCGCGGGAGACGCTTTCCTGCTGGGCGACGGCGACGAAGACTTCGAGCTGGCGCAGGGTGAACTTCATTCTTTGGGCTCCGGAAAGGGCTGCGCGACATTTCGTCACCCCGGCGTAGGAAGTACCTGACGGTATCCTTTTGCGGCGACTGGGCGGCCTTATCTGCGTTTTGGATTAGCAATATCCAGATAATTTATTTTGCGGATATTGTCGCCGCCTATAAAATGTCGCGCAATTGCGCTACGTCCGGGTTCTGCTGGGGTGCGCCACGTTTCTCCTAGGAGTCCTTGATGAGCAACCTGTACACCGAGCGCGTTCTCAGCGTGCACCACTGGAACGACACCCTCTTCAGCTTCAAGACCACCCGTAACCCGGGTCTGCGCTTCAAGACCGGTCAGTTCGTGATGATCGGCCTGGAAGTCAATGGTCGTCCGCTGATGCGCGCGTACAGCATCGCCAGCCCGAACTACGAAGAGCACCTGGAGTTCTTCAGCATCAAGGTCCCGGACGGTCCGCTGACTTCGCGTCTGCAGCACCTGAAGGAAGGCGACGAACTGATGGTCAGCCGCAAGCCCACCGGCACCCTGGTGCTGGACGACCTCAAGCCCGGCCGTCACCTGTACCTGCTGAGCACCGGCACCGGCATGGCGCCGTTCCTGTCGGTGATCCAGGACCCGGAAGTCTACGAGCGCTTCGAGAAGGTCATCCTGGTCCACGGCGTACGCTGGGTCAGCGAACTGGCCTACTCCGACTTCATCACCAAGGTCCTGCCGGAACACGAGTACTTCGGCGACATGGTGAAAGAGAAGCTGATCTACTGCCCGCTGGTTACCCGTGAAGAGTTCCACAGCATGGGCCGCCAGACCGACCTGATGCGCAGCGGCAAGCTGTTCGCCGACATCGGCCTGCCGCCGATGAACCCGCAGGACGACCGCGCGATGATCTGCGGCAGCCCGAGCATGCTCGACGAGACCAGCGAAGTGCTGAACGGCTTCGGCCTGCAGATCTCCCCGCGCATGGGTGAGCCGGGCGACTACCTGATCGAGCGTGCTTTCGTAGAAAAGTAAGCCGAGAAGTAAGCCGTACCGTTCGGTCAAAAGAACGCCGCGATTCCTTTGGGAACGCGGCGTTTTTTATGGCCCGAGTTTCTTGCGGGGCCCGGCTTGATGTAGG
This sequence comes from Pseudomonas sp. CAN1, assembly GCF_030462585.1. Taxonomy (GTDB): domain Bacteria; phylum Pseudomonadota; class Gammaproteobacteria; order Pseudomonadales; family Pseudomonadaceae; genus Pseudomonas. The sequence continues at coordinate 234,802 of NZ_JASMRU010000006.1, forward strand.
AGCGGACTCTGTCCGCGATAGGCCCGCATCGCGCCGGAAATCGTCGCTCACACCAGGGAAGCACCGTGCCGTGCACGTTCGCGAGCAAGCTCGCTCCTACAGGAACCTCACCCCCTACGCGCGCGTCGAGGCACGGCTCACGCCAGGCGCTGGCCGGACACCGCCGGGTGATACAGCGGCTGCACCTTGTTCCCCGCCGGGTCGAGCAGGTGGAAGCTGCGCGCGCCGTCGCCATGGTCGAAAGGGCGGTCCAGCAGGGTCACGCCGCGGGCCTTGAAGTACTGGTACCAGGCTTCCAGCTCTTCCACGCTGTCGACGACAAAGCCGTAGTGGTCCATGGTCTGCAGGCCATTGGCCGCGCCGAAGCCGCGTCCCAGGGAGAGGTTGTCGTTGCCGCAGGTGAGATAGACCAGGTCTTCGTTGGCGCGGTTGAGCACCTGCATGCCGAGCACCTCGACGTAGAAGCGCTCGCACTCCTCCAGGTTCGGAACCAGCAGGGCGAGGTGTCGCAGGCCGTTGAGGCGGCCGGGACGGGCAGGGAGATCGGACATGGACGTGGTTCCTTTTTTGTATACAATTTGTTTTCAAATTTAAAACAAAAGGAACGCCCTGTGTACAGTCTGTTCATCAAGACCCGTGTGAAGCCCGGCAGCGCCGAGGATTTTCTGCATGCCATCAAGGCCAACGCCGCTGCTTCCGTGGCCAGCGAGCCGGGTTGCCTGGTCTTCGACGTATCCCAGGATCGCCTCGATCCGGAGCTGATCTACCTCTACGAGATCTACCGCGACGATGCGGCGTATGAGGCGCACACGCAGACTACGCATTTCCGCGACAGCCGTCCGCTGGTGGAGCCGCTGATCGTCGAGCAGGAGTGCTTCGAGAGCGACGTGATCGCCCTCAATCCGCTGACCTGAAAAAAGGCTCAGTCAGCGGCGCGTTGCAGGTCGAGTACGCGGATTTCGTCTTCGGTGGGGTAGTGCCAGTGCACGTCGAGGTCCCACAGGCGCACGCCATAGCGGCGCTCGGGCGGTGGCTTCTGGTAGGCCGGGCGTGGGTCCTGGGCGAGGCATTGCTCGACCAGTTCGCGCACCGGCTGGCCGAGGCGCAGTCCGTGCTCATGGGCCTGGTGCAGGGCTTCGTCGCTCCAGTGCACAACGATGGGCGCTGGCGGCGCGTCGGCGATGGCGTTGCGCGCGTCCGGCACGATGTCGGCGTAAGGCACGTAGGGCTTGATGTCGATTACCGGGGTGCCGTCCAGCAGGTCGATGCCGGACAGCCAGAGCCGGCCGGGCTCGACTTTCTCCAGCTTCACCACGGATTGGCCGAGGCCGTTGGGCCGGTGGGTGGCGCGGGTGGCGAACACGCCCATCGACTGGTTGCCGCCCAGGCGCGGCGGGCGCACCTTCAGCCGCGGCTTGTCTTCCAGCGCCTGGTGGAAGAGGAAGATAAGCCAGACATGGCTGACCTGCTCCAGGCCAGCCACCGCGTCGCCCGTGTCGAACGGCGGCAGCAGTTCCAGCACGCCGGTCGCGGCCGGGGCCAGTTGCGGCTGGCGCGGGATGGCGAACTTCTCCTTGAAGCAGGAGCGGACGTGGCCGATCGGCGAGATGCTGTGGGACATGGCGGCACGGGCTGTTGCAGGGGCCGCCATGGTACCTGATTCAGGCACTCAACCGAGGTGGAAGCCGCCGTCGATGGGGATGATGTTGCCGGTCATGTAGGCGCCGGCAGCGCTCGCCAGGCTGATCGCCAAGGCGGACATCTCTTCCTCGCGGCCCCAGCGGCCCATGGGGATCACCGCGGTGTCCTCGGCCATGGCCTGCTCGTCGTTGGCGATGTGGCGGGTCATCTTGCTGGGGAAGCGGCCGGGGGCGATGACGTTGACGTTGATGTGGTCCTTCACCAGTTCGCGGGCGAGCATGCGCGACAGCTGGTGCAGTGCGGCCTTGCTCGGGCCGTAGGCGTAGGCGTTCTCGCCGTGGGAAGTGACGCCGGCCACCGAGCCGATGTTGATCACCCGTGCCGGGTTCTGCGCGCTGCCGCCTTTCTTCAGCAGCGGCAGCAGTTGCTGGATGCAGCTGAACACGGCGGTGACGTTGAGCTGCATGACCTTCTCCCAGCCCGAGGCCGGGTAGCTTTCCAGCGGTGCGCCCCAGGTGGTGCCGGCGTTGTTCACCAGGATATCGAGGTGGTCCAGGCGCTGGTTCAGCTCGGCGGCCAGGGCGCTGGCGCCTTCCTCGGTGGCGAGGTTGGCCGGCAGGCCGATGCACTCACCGAACTGCGACAGCTCGGCGGCGGTGTCGGCACAGGCAGCGCCATCGCGGGCGCAGATGATCACCCTGGCGCCAGCTTCGAGCAGGCCCTGGGCGATCATCCGGCCGATGCCGCGGGTGCCGCCGGTGACCAGGGCGGTCCGGCCGGCAAGGGAAAAGTACGGGTGCATGAGGCTCTCCTGGCTGGTTTTTCGCCTCACCCTAGCGGGATCGCCGTGGCGCTCCGAGCACTATCCAGTTGGCAAATGGCCGCGCATTACGAAATTCCGGCAATTCCTTAACCCTTGCGTAACCCGACTTCCCCTAGTGTCCGCGCAAATTTGCGCCGACCCCGAGGAAGGGTGATGCAGGACTGGAACAAAGATCGCAAGGCGCTGGCGCTTCTGCTGGGTGTCACGCTGGTGTTGCTGGTGTTTGGCCTGGGCTACCGTGAGGCCTGGGGACCGGAGGTACGCTGGGCGGATATCTCCCTGCACATGCTGCAGTCGGGCAACTACTTCGACCCGTATCTGCGGGGCTCGCCGTACTACGACAAGCCGCTGCTGTCGTACTGGCTGATCACCGCACCGGCCAGCCTGTTCGGCCTCAATCACTGGACCTTGCGCATCAGCACCGTGCTTTCCGGGCTGGGCAGCGTATGGCTGACCTGGTGGCTGGGCGAGCGCCTGCTGCGCAAGGGCACCGGGCTGCTGGCCGGCTGGTTGCTGGCGACCACCTTCTATTTCCTGTTCTGGGCGCGGGTGGCGACGGCGGACATGCTTACCGTGTTCGGCGTGCTGGCGGCGCTGGCCTGGTACTGGCGTGACCCGGAGGACACGAGGTTCTCCGGCTACCTGGGCTTCTTCCTGATCCTCTCGCTGACCTCGCTGTGCAAGGGGCTGATCGGCTTCATCCTGCCGGGCCTGGTGTTGCTGCCGCATCTGTTGGGCGAAGGGCGCTGGCGTCGACACCTGAACCTGCGGCTGCCGGCAGCGCTGGTGGTGGCGGGTGCCGTGTACGCGATTCCCTTTGTGCTGTCACACCTCTACGGCCAGCCCAGTTATGAGCAGAGCGGGCTGGCGCTGGTGTTCAAGGAGAACGTGGTGCGCTTCTTCGACCCCTTCGACCATATGGGGCCGATCTATACGTACCTCGTCTACCTGCCGGCCTACACGCTGCCCTGGGCGCCGCTGTGGATCATCGGCCTGTGGTACGCCGTGCGCCGCTGGAAGCAGTTGCAGCCGAATGCGCGCTGGCTGGTCTGGGCGCTGGTGCTGCTGTTCGTGTTCTTCACTGCCAGTGGCAGTCGACGCAGCTACTACGTACTGCCGCTGGTGCCCTTCGCCCAGTTGCTAGCGGCCTGGTGGGTGGTCGAGTCGCGGCAGGAGCTTGGGCTGGCCGGCTTGGGCCGCGTCTGGCCAAGAGTAGTAGGGGCGGGCGCGGCGCTGATGCTGCTGGTGCTGGGCGTCGCCTATCCGTGGAGCAACGGCGGCGGTGGCGTTCCGGCCTTCGCCAAGGAGGTGCGTGCAGCGGCGGAGCAGACTGCGCCCTGGTCGCAGTGGCGGGTGCTGTTCCTCGGCGACGACGATGCCCGTCTGCCGATGTACCTGGAGCAGCACGGGGACCCGCAAGCCCATCCGTTCCTCTATATCCATTCCGGTTATCCACAGGGCGACAGCGCCGCGCTGTTCACCTGGCTACGCCAGCACACCGGCGAGGACTGGGACCCGGCGCGGACCCTGATCATCTCCCAGGTGACCCATGGGGGCGAGCAGCCGCTGAACTGGCTGACGGCGGATCACCGGCTGATCGAGTCGCAGCTCAACAACGGCCAGCGCCTGGGGCATGCGAAGAACAAGGAGGCGAGTCTGGCCTATTTGCCAATTGCCAAGTCGCCCATCGCTGAACCACTCAGCGCGAACGCAGCGCCCGGTGCAGCAGAAGCAGATAAGGCGGCAGATTGACCGCCAGCACTACCAGGCCGAGGACGACCTGGGTCGCCTCGGTCAGCCCGGCGGGGTAGATCAGCGGGATCAGGTAGTGCTCGACGAAGCCGCCGTCATAGCCCTGGCCGCCGGCCAGGGCGCGGAAGTGGTTTTCCAGCGGGGTGAGCGGGCAGTAGAGGTGGAGGAACTCCACCGCCATGCCCCAGGCCGCCGCCGGCACGTGCAACCAGGCGAAGCGCGGCCAGCGCAGCACCAGCAGACCGCCGAGCAGCACGAAGAGGATGAACCCCAGGTGCAGCAGGACCACGGCGTCGGCGGCGAGGCGGTAGAGCATGACGGCCTCAGCGCTGCTGGCGCTGGGTCAGGCCCTTGAGGAAGTTGCGCAGCAACTGGTCGCCGCAGGGGCGGTAGTTGTTGTGGCCGGGCTTGCGGAACAGCGCACCCAGTTCGGTCTTGGTGACGATGAAGCTGACGCTGTCGAGGATTGCCAGGATGTCGTCGTCGCGCAGCTCGAAGGCGACGCGCAGCTTTTTCAGGGTGATGTTGTTGGTCAGCGGCAGCTCCACCGGCGGCAGCGGGCGCGACTCGTCGCGGCCACGGCGATGGACGATCAGGCCGTCGAGGAAGTGCGCCAGTACGCGGTCGCTGCACGGCTTGAAGTCCGGCTCGTCGTCGCGGGCGAGGTAGGCGCCGACTTCCTCGGCGCTGATGTTGAAGCCGGCCAGCGCTGTGATCTCGGCGACCTGTGCGTCGCGGATGTCCAGCAGGTAGCGCAGGCTGCGCAGTACGTCGTTGTTGATCATGTGCTTTCCGATAGCAGAAATGAAAAGCCCCGCGAGGCGGGGCTTTTGCGGATCAGACCAGTTCGGCCCAGAGGTCGTACTCGTCCGCGTCGGTGATGCGTACCCGCACCTTGTCGCCCGGCTTCACGTCGAAGCTGTCGATGTACACGGCGCCGTCGATTTCCGGGGCGTCGGCGTAGGAGCGGCCGACCGCGCCTTCATCGTCCACTTCGTCGATCAGTACGTCGATTTCCTTGCCGATCTTCAGCTGCAGGCGCGCGGCGGAAATCGCCTGCTGGTGCGCCATGAAGCGCTCCCAACGGTCCTGCTTGACGTCGTCAGGCACTACGTCCAGGCCCAGGTCGTTGGCCGGGGCGCCTTCCACCGGGGAGTACTGGAAGCAGCCGACGCGGTCGAGCTGGGCTTCGGTCAGCCAGTCCAGCARGTACTGGAAGTCTTCCTCGGTCTCGCCGGGGAAGCCGACGATGAAGGTGGAGCGGATGGTCAGCTCGGGGCAGATCTCGCGCCACTTCTTGATGCGCGCCAGGGTCTTGTCCTCGAAGGCGGGGCGCTTCATGGACTTCAGCACTTTCGGGCTGGCGTGCTGGAAGGGGATGTCCAGGTAGGGCAGCAGCTTGCCTTCGGCCATCAGCGGGATCACGTCGTCGACGTTGGGGTACGGGTACACGTAGTGCAGGCGTACCCAGACGCCCATCGAGGAGAGCGCCTCGCACAGCTCCAGCATGCGGGTCTTCACCGGCTGGCCGTCCCAGAAGTCGAGCTTGTACTTCAGGTCCACGCCGTAGGCGCTGGTGTCCTGGGAGATGACCAGCAGCTCCTTCACGCCGGCCTTGACCAGGCGCTGGGCTTCGCTGAGCACGTCGCCGACCGGGCGGCTGACCAGCTTGCCGCGCATGGACGGGATGATGCAGAAGCTGCAGCTGTGGTTGCAGCCTTCGGAAATCTTCAGGTAGGCGTAGTGACGCGGGGTCAGCTTGATGCCCTGCGGCGGCACCAGGTCGATCAGCGGGTTGTGCTCGGCCTTGGGCGGGATCACCTCGTGGACGGCATTGACCACCTGCTCGTACTGCTGCGGGCCGGTCACGGCCAGCACGCTGGGGTGTACGTCACGGATGCTGTCTTCGGCGACGCCCATGCAGCCGGTGACGATCACCTTGCCGTTCTCGGCGATGGCCTCGCCGATGGCGTCCAGGGACTCGGCCTTGGCGCTGTCGATGAAGCCGCAGGTGTTCACCACCACCACGTCCGCGTCCTGGTAGGTGGGGACGATTTCGTACCCTTCCATGCGCAGCTGGGTGAGGATGCGTTCGGAGTCGACAGTCGCTTTCGGGCATCCGAGCGAGACGAATCCTACTTTAGGTGTGGCGGTGGACATGTGCGGCTAACCTCGAAGGGCGCGCTGGCGGCGCCTCTGATCAAAAAGTGCGCAATTCTAGCGGCGTCCCGCGCACTTGACCAGCCTCTCTGGGACAAGCAGTCGCAGGCCGTCCGACAGCCCGGTTTGCCCGGTAATTGTGGGCAACAGGCTCTATAGTCATTCAGAACCTTCGCACCCGGCTCTTGCATCGACGAAAGGGTCGGAGCAGGATGCGCCGAATTTTTTTGAGGAATCTTGTTACATGTCCGATGCAAGCGCCGGCACCGCTGAACATGAGCAGCCCCATTCCAGTTCCGCCGTCGGCCTGATGGTCGGTGCCGTGGGCGTCTGCTACGGCGATATCGGCACCAGCCCGCTGTATACCCTCAAGGAAGTCTTCGTCGGCGGTTATGGCGTACAGGCCAACCACGACGGCGTGCTCGGCGTGCTCTCGCTGATCTTCTGGTCGCTGATCTGGGTGGTGTCGATCAAGTACGTGATCTTCGTACTGCGCGCGGATAACCAGGGCGAGGGTGGGGTGATGGCACTGTCGGCCCTGGCCCGGCGCGCGGCGACCGGCCGCCGCCGGCTGCAGGCGTTCGTGGTGGTCGCCGGGCTGATCGGCGCGGCACTGTTCTATGGCGACAGCATGATCACCCCGGCGATCTCGGTACTCTCGGCGATCGAGGGCCTGGAGATCGCCTTCGACGGCCTGGAGCACTGGGTGGTGCCGCTGTCGCTGATCGTGCTGGTCGGCCTGTTCCTGATCCAGAAGCACGGCACCGCGCGTATCGGCATCCTCTTCGGGCCGATCATGGTGGCGTGGTTCCTCGCCCTCGCGGCACTGGGCATCTATGGCGTGTCGCAGCAGCCGGAAGTGCTGAAGGCGATGAACCCGGCCTGGGCCTTCAACTTCTTCGTTTCCCACCCCGGCATCGGCGTCGCCATCCTCGGCGCTACCGTGCTGGCGCTGACCGGCGCCGAGGCGCTGTACGCCGACATGGGCCACTTCGGCCGCAAACCCATCGCCCGCGCCTGGTTCGCCCTGGTACTGCCGGCGCTGGTGCTCAACTACTTTGGCCAGGGCGCGACCATCCTGGTCAATGCCGAGGCCGCACGTAACCCCTTCTACCTGACCGCGCCGAGCTGGGCGTTGGTGCCGATGGTGGCGTTGTCCACCGCGGCCACGGTGATCGCGTCGCAAGCGGTGATTTCCGGCGCCTTCTCGCTGACCCGCCAGGCCATCCAGCTGGGCTATGTGCCGCGCATGTCGATCCAGCACACCTCCAGCCACGAGCAGGGGCAGATCTACATCCCCGGCGTGAACTGGGCGCTGATGGTTGGCGTGGTCCTGCTGGTGCTGGGCTTCGAATCCTCCGCCGCCCTGGCCTCGGCCTACGGCGTGGCGGTGACCGGGACCATGCTGATGACCACCCTGCTGATGGGCGTGGTGGTCTGGCTGCTGTGGAAATGGCCGCTGTGGCTGGCGGTTCCGTTCTTCCTGATGATGCTGTTCGTCGACACCCTGTTCTTCGCCGCCAACCTGCCCAAGGTCGTCCAGGGCGGTGCCTTCCCGGTGATCGCCGGGATCGGCCTGTTCATCCTGATGACCACCTGGAAGCGCGGTCGCCAACTGCTGGTGGATCGCCTGGACGAAGGCTCGCTGCCGCTGCCGCTGTTCATCTCCAGCATCCGCGCGCAACCGCCGCACCGCGTGCAGGGCACTGCCGTGTTCCTCACCGCACGCCCCGATGCCGTGCCCCACGCGCTGTTGCATAACCTGCTGCACAACCAGGTGCTGCATGAGCAGGTGGTGCTGCTCACCGTAGTCAACGAAGACAGCCCGCGCGTCTCGCCGGACCGCCGCTTCGAGGTGGACGCCTACGGCGAGGGCTTCTTCCGCGTGGTCTTGCACTTCGGCTTCATGGAAGATCCGGACATCCCCCAGGCGCTCAAGCTGTGCCACCTCAACGAGCTGGACTTCAGCCCGATGCGCACCACCTACTTCCTCAGCCGCGAGACGGTGATCCCGTCCAAGCTGATCGGCATGGCGCGCTGGCGCGAGGCGCTGTTCGCCTTCCTGCTGAAGAACGCCAATGGCAACCTGCGCTACTTCAACCTGCCGCTTAACCGGGTTATCGAGCTGGGAACACAGGTGGAAATCTGAGTTTTGGCTGTATGAAAAAGCGCGCCAATTGGCGCGCTTTTTCTTTGGGGGCCAGAACCTGCGCCGAGCGCCCTGCGCATTGGTCAGGGCTTCGCGGACAGGGTCCGCTCCTACACGAGCCGAACCTCGACTCCTCGTGAACAGACCGTAGGGCGCATAACGCGCCAGCGTTATCCGCCGTCGTGGCATCGGCGGATAACCCGTTCCGGGTTATCCGCCCTACGTGACGGGGGGAATGCTGTTGTAGGAGCGGAGCTTCTCCGCGATTCGCCGACAGGCGATGGTCGGAGGAGTATCCCTGCTACTGCGATTTCTGCCGGAAGGATTTCGCGGACAGGGTCCACTCCTGCAGGGGGCGGAGTGGAGCGGTTCACGAGCAAGTACTAGGCGTCCCCCTCGCTCCTACAGGATTTGATACTGCCGCGGGCCGGCAGGCGCGACGGGATAGGGGCTACTCCGGCTTCGCCTCACCCTTGCCCGGCAGCATGCGCACCAGGGTGTTGTCGCGGCTGATGTAGTGGTGGAACAGCGCGGCGAGTGCGTGCAGGCCGATCAGCCAGTAGCCGAGCACGGCGATGGTCTCGTGCCAGTACTTCACCTGCTTGGCCAGGTCCGGGTTCTTGTCCACCAGGTGTGGCAGTTCCAGGCCCCAGAAGGGCACCGGCTTGTCGGCGGCGCTGAGGATGATCCAGCCGGCCAGCGGCAGGCCGATCATCAGGCCGTAGAGTGCCAGGTGCATGAGCTTCGCCAGGATCATCTGCCAGGCCGGTGGCGCCGGGATGATCGCCGGGGTGGGATAGATGAAGCGGCCGATGAGGCGCAGCCAGACCAGCACGAAGACACTCAGGCCGAACATGAAGTGGAACTGGGAAAACAGCGCGCGGGTGTCGCTGCCTTTGGGGAAGTTGGTGCGGTACTCCATGCAGAAGTACGTGGCGGCGATCAGCAACAGCATGATCCAGTGCAGGGCAATGGACAGGCTGCCGTAGCGGGACGGGGACTTGGAAAGGCTCATGACGGTTCCTTGTGTGGCTCTTTTCTGTACGCCGCGTTCTGACGACGGGGCTGTCAGTCTCAGCATAGAGCCTTAAGCGTGCCTGAAAAACCGTTAAGCCAAAGTGAAAGGGCCGCGATGTGCGGCCCTTTTGCTGTCGATCAACCTTCGTCGTCGGCGCTCTGTCGGGAGCGGATGGCATTCACCAGCCGCTTGGCCAGGGCCGGGTAATCCTCGTCGAAGTGGTGACCGCCAGGCAGCTGCAGGTTCTCACCCACGGCCTGCGGCTGGGTGCAGCCGCTCTCGTCCTTCTCTTCGATGCCGTACACGCAGAGCACCTTCGGCCCCGGCAGGCGGGCCATTTCCGGGCCGGTGGAGGCTTCCTGGCCGGCCTTACCGAGCCAGCCCTGCACCTCGATCTCGAAGCTGCCGCTGCGGGCGAAGGCCAACAGGATCACCGAGCTGACGTCCTTCTTGGCGTCCGCCGGCAGGCGGTTGTAGATCGCCGGCAGCACGTCGGCGCCGAAGGAATAGCCGGCCAGCACGAAGTGCTTGGCGCCCCATTTCTCGCGGTAGTGCTGCATCAGCAGGGCGAGGTCGGCGGCGCTCTGTTCCGGGGTCTTGTGCTCCCAGAAGTAGCGCAGCGCATCGACACCGACCACCGGATAGCCCAGCTCGGCCATCTGCGCGGCGACGTCGCGGTCGAGGTCACGCCAGCCGCCGTCGCCCGAGTAGAACAGGGTGACGGTTTCCGACGGCTTGGCGGCCGGGACTTCCACCACCGGCACGTTGTCGCCGCCGCCTTGCAGCTGCTGGCGCAGCTGGTCGGCGAGGACCTTGGGCAGCGGCGTGTCGTAGTCGGTGATCACCGTCTCGGCGTTCTGCAGGCCGCGGGCGAAGCGCGCGCTGGCGTCGTCCGGGTTGTCGTTCCAGGCGGCCAGCCAGTGGCCGTGGGGAGCGCTTTTCGGCAGCGGGTCCGCGGCGCAGTCGGGCTTCTCCAGGGAGAAGCCCACCGACAGGGCCTTGGCCTTGTCGTCAGTCTGTGCGGCCAGCCAGCGGAAGGCCCAGGCGCTGCCCGGACCGATGCCAGCGACCAGCGTCGGTTGGCCGTCGAGCAGTTCGCCGGCGGCCTTGATGCGGGCCTGCTGGGCGTTGCAGTCGTTCTCCGGGAAGACGAACTGCACCACGCGGGCGCCGCTGTCGTGGGCCAGGGCCAGCAGCTGAGCGTCGTCCAGTTTCTGGTCGGGCTGCACGGCGAGCAGCACACGGGCATTGGGTTGCTTGCCCGGGTTGGCGAGGCTCACCGCGCTGCCGTCGGGCAGTTGGCGGTGGTCCAGGGAGGCCTGCGGAGCGGGGCGGCTCCACAGCAGCAGGCCGATGGCAATGACGATCAGCAGGAGGAGGGCGAGCAGGTGTCGCCAGCGTCTTTTCAACATGTCAGCGTTTTACCAATCCACTCAGGCCGCCTGCAATGAGGGCGGCCGTATCGGCCAGGGCCACCAGCGGATCCAGTCCGGCGGGCACGGCCAGGTAACGGGGTTCCCAGTCGGGCTGGAACTTGTCCTTGAAGCGCCGCAGCCCCTGGAAATTGTAGAACTGCTCACCCCGGCGAAAAACCAGCGCGCCGAGACGTTGGGTCAGCGGGGCGCCACGGCGCGGCTGCAAGCCGGCCAGGGGCACCATGCCGAGGCTGAAGCGGGTGTGCCCGCTCTCCTTGTAATGCAGGATCAGGCCGAGCATGAGGAATTCCATGGTCAGCTTGGGTGCGTCGGGTACCACGCGCATCAGGTCGATGCTGGCCAGTTCCTTGCTGCCGGTTTCCAGCAGGTTGGCAAAGGCCACGGCACGGCCCTGGAAGCGGACGATGACGACGCGGAAATAGTGCAGGTATTCGGGGGTGAAGCGACCGAGGGAGAAGCCCTTCTCGCGGACATTCTTGCCGCCCAGCCAGGCATCGGAGATGGCCCGCAGTTCGTCCAGCGGCGCCTGTCCGGCTTCGTGGAATTCCAGGCTCAGGCCGTCGCGCTGGCCGCGGTTCCAGGTGTAGCGCAGGTCCTTCATCTCCTTGCCCTTGCTCTCCAGGTCGAAGCGGCGCAGGTCGACCCGCGCCTCCTCGCCGAGCTTGAGCGCGGTCAGGCCGATATCCATGTACAGCGGCAGGTTCTCCGCGCGTACCTGGTAGAACACCGGGCGGGCATGGTGCAGGTCGCAAAGGTCGCGGAACTGCCAGATCAGCTCGGCGCGGGCCTGGGCCGGGCCGATGGGGTCGAACAGTGCCACCAGGCTGCGGCCGCGGCGGGCGTACATCAGGAAGGCGTCGTTGCCGGCGTGGAACAGCAGCGCCTTGTCGCCGGACAGCGCGAGGCCGCCGTCGGGCTGCGAGGAGTTGGCGAGGATGCCGGCGGCGGTGTCCAGGTCTTCACGGCTTGGGGCATGGATCGCCGGTGGCGCGGTGCGCAGCAGCCAGTACAGCGCCAGGGCTGCCAGCAGCAGGCAACTGCCCAGGGCGGCGCGCAGGCCGCGCGGGGCGTCGGCATCCAGGGCGAACTGCCACCAGAGCTCCTGGCTGTACGGAACGTCCTGGTAAGCGAACAGCAGCAGCCAGATCGACGCGGCAATGACGCAGGCGGCTGCGCCCAGGTACAGCGGCGAGAACGGCAGGTCCATCAGGCGGCTGCGGCGGTAGAAGGCGCTGCGGAAGATCACCAGCAGCACGGCGGTGAAGCTGAGGATCAGCGCTTCTTCCCAGTCGAAGCCCTTGAGCAGCGAGAGCACCGCGCCGGCGCTGAGCAGGCCGATGGTCAGCGCCCAGGCGGCGGACAGCCGACGGCGCAGGCCATGGGCGAGCAGCAGGCAGAGTACGCCGATCAGGCTGGCGGCCAGGTGCGAGGCATCGATCAGGCGATGGGGAACGAGGAAGCCGATATCGTCCAGGCGGGTATCGATGGACGGCGTGGCGCCGGAGAACAGCAGCACGACACCGGAAATGAACACCAGTAGGGACAGGATCTGTGCGGCAAAACCGGAGGTGATGCGCACCGCCTGCTTGGCCACCAGCACCCGGCGCGCTTCGAGGAACAGCAGCAGCAGGCAGGCGACGATCAGCGGCATGACCACATAGATCAGGCGATAGAGCAGCAGCGCGGCGGCCAGTGGCGCTGCGCCCAGTTGGCCGGCGAAGGCCGCCAGCAGCACGGCCTCGAACACGCCGACCCCGCCCGGCACATGGCTGAGCACGCCGGCGGCCAGGGCGATCAGGTAGACCAGCAGGAAGGCGCCGAACGGCGGCGCTTCGGGCAGCAGCAGATAGAGCACGGTCGCGGCGGCGGCCACGTCCAGCGCGGTGATCAGCAGTTGCAGCAGCGACAGGCGCAGGCCCGGCAGGCGCAGGGTGCGGCGGCCGAAGCGCACCAGGTGGCTGTCCGGCGACGGTTGCTCGGGCAGGCGGCGGCGCTCGATGCTGACCACCAGTACGATGCAGAGGGCGATGATCGCCAGCGCGAGGACGGTGACCAGCCACTCCGGCAGGTGCAGGGCGAGGGAGGCGTCGGAGACATCGCTGAGTGCGGCAAGTGCAGCCAGTACCGGCAGCGCGCAGCCCAGCGACAGGCTGGCGAACAGCGTCATCAGCGCGACATCGCCGGCGCCCAGGCCCTGGCGGGCGTACAGGCGATAGCGCACCGAGCCGCCGGAGAGCATCGACAGGCCCACGGCGTTGCCGATAGCAAAGGCGGAGAAGCCGCCAGTCAGCAGCGCCGGCAGCGGCAGTTTCACACCGGCGAAGCGGCTCGCAGACCATTCGTAGCCAAGCAGGATGATGAAGCCGATAACGGTCGCGGCGAAGGCGCCGAACAGCGAGGTGCTGGGCACGTCGAGCAGGGCGTCATGCAGGGAATAGGCGTCGATGTCGCGCAGCAGGTGATAGCAGGCGATCAGTGCGAGGCAGAACAGCACCAGGGTAACGCCCAGGCCGAGTGCCTGGCGGTTGCTGTTGATCCAGGTGAGCCAGGCCGCTCGTGGCTCGATGTCTTCGGTGGCAGGGGTATCGGGTGTGGCGGGGTTGGCGCTCATCGGGCACCTCAATCGATTTAGCGCGACAGAGTAGGGGTACTGACGCGAATTCCCAAGTCCCCGAAGAGTATTTTCCTCAGTCGTGAGACGCCACCCGCAGGGGGACATTTTTCTGCCACAACGAAAAAAGCCACTCCTAAGAGTGGCTTTCTTCTTGGTGTCTGGTTGCGGGAGCAGGATTTGAACCTACGACCTTCGGGTTATGAGCCCGACGAGCTACCAGACTGCTCCATCCCGCGGCGGCAATTCTACTCGCGTGAGGCTTGGTGTCAATTAATATTTCGTTTTCGATCAATCATTTAAATCGCGCGCAAACGAAAAAGGCCACTCCGAAGAGTGGCCTTTCCCTGTGTCTGGTTGCGGGAGCAGGATTTGAACCTACGACCTTCGGGTTATGAGCCCGACGAGCTACCAGACTGCTCCATCCCGCGGCTGCAATTCTACGCGGATGAAAGGTCTTGTCAATCGATATTTCGATTTCGATCAATAATTTAAATCGTGCGCAAACGAAAAAGGCCACTCCGAAGAGTGGCCTTTCTCTGTATCTGGTTGCGGGAGCAGGATTTGAACCTACGACCTTCGGGTTATGAGCCCGACGAGCTACCAGACTGCTCCATCCCGCGCCGGCCATTCTACGCAGAACGGCCTTCATGTCAATCTAAAGTTTGGAAAAAGTGATTTTTTATCAGTCGCTTAGCTCAACGGCGGGGTTTGCCGGGCGGTCAGCGCCAGGGTTTCGTGCATTTGATGCGGGCGCTCGCGGGCAACACCGGCAGCAGCCGGAATTGCATTACCATGGACAGGTTTCCGTCGTCCTTCAGGGCGACTTCCCGCAAGTAGGCAGGCGCTTTCTCCGTGACCCGGCAACGAAAGATCATCCACATTGACTGCGCATGAAGTTTTTTCTGGTTTTTCTTCGTTCGTCACACCCTTGAAAGCCGCGCCCTGCGCGGCTTTTCTGTTCGTGAGCGTCCGTTGCCGTGCTGTCCCAGTCATGACAAAAGGGGGTATCAAAGCGGGGTAGATTTTCCTCTCAGGTGATACCCGCTATGCCGCTTACCGACATCCAGATTCGTCAGGCCAAGGCCTCCGACAAACCCCGCAAGCTCAGCGACGAGCGAGGCCTCTTTATAGAGATACGCCCGACCGGGGCGAAGTACTGGCGATACCGCTACAAGATCGAGGGCAAGGAGAACGTCTTCGCGTTGGGGGAGTATCCCGAAATGGGGCTCGCCGAGGCCCGGGCGGAGCGTGACAAAGCGAGAGCCTTGGTCAAACAAGGGCGACATCCCTCGCATGTGCGGCGTACAGAGCGCGCGCGCCAAGTCGTCGAGAACAAGTCATCTCTGAAGGTGGTCGCGCTCGAGTGGATCGAGAGCAAGACTGGCATTAGCGACAGCTACCGGGACCAACTGGTCCGAGCATTCTCAAAGAACCTTTTCCCCTATGTTGGCAAGCTACCGGTACGCGCTGTCACGGCCGCGCAGTTGCTTGAGTGCCTTCGTAGGATGGAGATGCGGGGCGCAACGTACTACGCGATTTCCCTCTGCAACTGGCTGTCGCAGATGTACCGGTTCGCCATCCGCACGCTACGAGCTGACGCCGATCCGGCCGCAGCCCTGTACGGAGCTTTCGTTCGTGAGCCTATTGAGCACAGTCGGCCGATGTCTCTGGATGAGATGGCGAGGTTCCGCCAGCAAGTGGCCGGCTATGGAGGATTTCGCGCCAATACGATAGCCCTGGAGCTTATGCAACTCCTTTTCCTGCGCACCGTCGAATTCCGGCGGGGCAGATGGCAGGATGTGGATCTCGACGCGGCTGTGTGGGACATCCCGGCCGAGTTCATGAAGAAGCGGCGTCGGCACCTGGTGCCGCTGCCTCCCTATGCGGTCAAGCTGCTGCGGGAGCTGCATCGTATTACTGGGGGTGGCCTGTTATTGTTCCCTGGACTTCGGCATCCGGATCGCCCGGTAGATGGAGCTACCTTCAATCGGGCGCTGGAACGCATGGGAATGAAGGGATTCACCTGCCATGACTTCCGTGCCACAGCGTCCACTCACCTGTACGAGTCCGGCCTGTTTCGGAGCGAGGTGATTGAAATTCAGCTGGCCCATGTTGAAGGCAACAAAACTAAGGCTGCATACAATCACGCCCTGTACATGCCTGAGCGCAAAGAGATGATGCTGTGGTGGGAGCGCTACGTGATGAATAGTCAAAAGTGTAAGGCTCAGGGCAGCTAGGCTGCCCTTTTGCTCTTCTGGGCTTCAATCCAGTCTTGGACTTCCAGCTGCGACCATCTGGAATATCGTCCCAGTTTCACCGGGGCAGGAAATTCTTCAAGTTGAATCATGTCGTACAGCTTGGTTCTGCCCATGCCGATTTGCTGCATGACTTCCTCGATTTTGATGAGTCGGTCGAGAGGTCGTTGAGTCATTTCCTTTTTCCTCCTCGGCGGGGTTTCGAACCCATTCCGTGTGCGCTGGCGGACCAGCCGAACTGAGTGCAGCTGTTCCCGTTCTCTGCGGCGAGGGCGTCGATCTGCTCGCCAATGGCCGGTACCAGGTCGGCCGCCATGCAGGAAGGGACGTTGAAAGAGTGGGTGGTCTTCTCGCCGTTGGGAGCAAGCATCCAGATACTGGCCAGCCAGCCGACTGGGCGACGAGGCAGAGTGCCGCGCGTGACTGCGCGGTCCTCTGCGCCGGGCGCACGGCTGGTGGTGTAGGTGATAGTGCAGCTCATTGTGCGCCGGCCTTGGCTGTGTCGATCGCGTGCTCCATGGCATCCTTCACTGTGGTAGCCAGGCCTTCGGAACTGGTGGCGAAGTCGACCTTGCAACCGTCATCATCGAAGAGGTCAATCCAGCCGGCACCTTGCTCCACGCAGAGCTGGATTGACCAGGCTCCGGGGAGGTCCCGGGCCGCGTTCTGAATCTCGCGATACAGTCCGGCTTCTTTCTGCGCTTGCCTGAGCTCCTCACGTAAGTCGGTATAGGTGCTGGCCTGATTCCGTAGTGCCTCCACTTCGGCTCCCAGCTGCAGGTTCTGCTGGATTGCTTCCTCCAGGTATCCGGCCAGGTCGACCTCAACTCCGCAGCATGGGCACATGCCATCGGCCTTTCCGTGCTCGAACAGCGTCATTCCCTCTCGGCAGCTCCAGCACTTGATGCGAATTGCGTCACTCATCGCGACCTCCCTGAGCTGGCTTTGCTCCATTGCGGTCATTCCATAGCGCTACCGCCTCCTCCTTCGACAGCGGATACCCGAGCCCGGCTGCTTCAAGCTCGGCCTCGGTTGGCATTCCCTGCGGCGGGGCGGCGGCGAGTGCGGCGCGAATTTCAGTGGCCAGTGCAGATGCCCGCCGAGCGCGGGACCGAGGGTGGCGGCACTTGTCCGGTTCGACGTACAGGGCGATTTCTTCGAACGCCAGGGTCAGGCACTCGTTGATCTTTGCTGTGAGTTCTTCCGGCACCTGCCCGGCCTGGGCGACCGGGGCGGCGTAGAGCGCGGTGATCGGCGACTTCCTGCCGCGCTTTTCGAAGTGCTCGGCGTTGCTAGCCGCTTCCTCGCGAGAGGCGCAGATCAGACGCTTATAACCCTGCACGTCGACGACAAATGCCACCGGCTCCTGCTTCTCCAGCTCAGCCAATTGGTCGCGCAGTGCCAGTGCGTCGTCATGCCAGTACATATCCTGTTCGGAGGCCGCTTTCGTCGTGGCCCACAGGGTTTCGTTGCTCTGGACCAATTGGTTGATATAGCCGTTGTGGAAGCATTCGAACTGCTCGCCGCAGGAAGGGCAGACTTCCTTCATGGCGACCGACTTGGTGTCGGTCACTCGAATGATCGCGTGCAGCTTCTCCAGCTCCGCCACCCTGGCCTGGTCGGCATCGCGCTCGCCCCTGAGCTGCTGGGATTCGGCCTTGGCCAGCACCAGGTCAGTGATGGAGCGCAGCACAAGATCGATGCCGGGGTATGTGGAGAACCCGAGCAGGGCGGTAATGGCGCTGATGTCGGCGGCCATGGAGTCGAAGGCGGCTTTGTAGTCATTCATGCTGCCTCACTCCTGTACAGGTCGATCAGGTCGGCGGCGTTGGCTGCGATCAGGTCCTCTGATTCGTAGGGGCTAACGCTGTTGCCTATGAGCTTGATCTGGTCTGTGTTGTTAACGTTCTTGCGCACCAGCTGGCCGGTGGCTTTGTCCTCGAACCAGCCCCAGTCGGTGATGTAGTCCGGGTCAAAGCCCTGGGCGATCTTCAGCTCTACCGGCTTGAGCATGCGCAGGGTGAAATCGACGAGGACGTAGTCGCCCAGCAGCACCAGGTCGACCAGTTGCGGGAAGTGCTCGGGTAGGTGCTTGTGCAGGAAGGCTGCGCACTTCCGGGCCTTCTCCATCAGCTCGGGCGGTAGGATGGCCGCTGGGACCTGGACAACGGTGACCAGAGCCATGCGGTCCTTGGTGGGCAAGGTGTGCATTGGCTCGGCCAGGTCCTGCCATTGACCGCCAGTGCTGTAGAACTTAACCAGGTAGGCGCTGGCCAGGCGCTGGTTGGAGCCCGCCTGCGTAATGGTGCTGAGAGGCGCGTCGGCAGCGCGGCCCGCGCCGTCGTAGAACCCTCCGTTGGCCTGCTCGAAATGGCAGGCGGCAACTGCGTGATGCCCGGAGCTGGTGGTGATGGCGTTGACCGGCTGGTCCATAGAACCGCCGATGGAGCCGTTGCGCAGAGTCACCATTGCTGCAGTGACCAGCGCTTGCTCGCCACGGTTGGCGCCGGTGATGGTTCTGGTTGCTTCGGTCAGCGGGTAGCCGGCGCGGTCGCCGTGATGGGTGAGGTGCGTCAGGTGTGCCGCCGACAGGGCGAAGTGGCCACCCTTGATCTGAGCGACTTGGGTGCGCAGCGGTTCGGCGGCGCTGAAAGTGCGCTGGTTGCTCGCGTTGGCGAACTCGGTGAGGTTGGCTGCGGCGAGGTGGCCATCGTCCATAGGCACGAGGAAGGGCTTGTCCGCCATGACGGTATGTCGCCAGAAGCCCTTGGCCACGCGCCGGCAGGTGTTGTCTGCGTGTGGGCGTTTCCGGTCGATCATGCTCTTACCCAGGTTGCTCCAGTCAATGCACTCCGACGCCTGGCGCCAAGGCATCTGATCGGCCTTCGGGTTTTCGTGACGCTTCGGGGTGGTCCAGACGATAGGACGGCCGTCGGTGCGACCGATCATGAAAAGGCGTTTGCGGATGGTCGGCGCGCCGGCATTCGAGGCGCGGCGTTCGCGCCACTCCACGTTGCAACCCAAGCCGCGGACCAGGGCGCTCTGCGGTACCCATAGGCCGATGGCCGCCATGATCTCCGGCATATCCGGGTGGTCCGCTGGCAAGCCGCTGGTGAGGCAGGCAACGAATGCCTTGAAGGTGCGACCTTCCTCCGTCTTGATCGGCTGGCCGTGCTCGTCGAGCGGGCCCCATTTCTGGAACTCTTCGACGTTTTCGAGCAGGAACAGGCGCGGCCTGGTGGCATGCACCCAGCGCACGACTACCCAGGCCAGGGAGCGAACCTGCGGGCTGCGTGGGGCGGCGCCTTTGGCCTTGCTGAAGTGGCGGCAATCCGGGGAGGCCCACAGGATGGCGACGGGCTGCCCGCCGGTGGCCTCTAGCGGATCGACGTCGAAGACGTCGGTGATGAAGGTCCTGGTGCTGGGGTGATTCGCCTTGTACACGGCGATGGCCACGGGGTTGTGGTTGATGGCGATGTCCGGGTCGCGGTAGGCCTTGCGGCCTCCGCTGCTCGCGCCGCCGAGACCGGCGAACAGGTCGACGTACAGCTCGCGCTGGAACGGCAGCGCGCGCTGGGCGTCGTTCACCTTGATTGTGCGGAAGGAGGTCATGCGTCCCCCTTCAAGGGCGTGGTGAAGCCCTTGCAGTCGGGGGAGACGTGGAGCATCGGAGCTTGTCCGCGCAGGCGCTCGATCAGTAGGCCCTGCAGGCGCTGGTGGAAGTGCCAGCGCGCGACGTGTGGTGTCCACAGGTCGATGCGCGCCTCCAGCGGCTCGATGCCCTCCAGGCACTCCCAGGAAGCCGGGTGTGCCGGCATCAGATCCCGTCGCTCGGTGGCCAATGCGACCAGGTCTGCGTGCTTCACGCACTCGGGCAGCTCTTCGGCCAGCTCGAAGCGCTGGCAGATGGCTGACCAGATACGTTCCTCGACTTCGCAGAAGGCGGGCATGCACTGCTTGAGCGGCCGAACCATGTCGCCGATGTAGGCTTCGGTGGCGTCATGCAGCAGCGCCACCAGTTCATACTCCTTGGGCACCAGGCGGGACACCAGCACGCTGTGCTGCGCGACTGTGTAGTGATCCCGGGTGTGCCCGTTGAAGCGCGCGATGGTGCCGAGAGCCTGGGCGATGTCGTGCGGGCAGATCATGTCTGGGGTCGGCTCGAACAGGTCGAAGCGCTTGCCGGTGAAGGTGAGAATCCAGGTCATGGCCTTACTCCCATCCGCCCAGGTACTGCGGGTAGACGCAGGCGGCGAACGCGGCGCGCCAGGGCTCGGCCGGTGTTTCGCCGTCCTCCTCGAAGCACTGTCGGTCCAGCTCCTCCTCGGTCCACTCCGACACGTCGTCCAGGTCGAAGTCGTCCGCGCTGTAGCCGGCAAAGGCGCACAGCAGCTTGATCGCTTGCTCGGGGGTGTAGGCGGCCACCAGCTCGTTGTCGCCCACCTGGAAGCACTTCAGGGTAGGGGCGTTATAGGCCAGCGGGTGGTCGTAGCCGACCGAGAAGCCCGCGGCGTTGCGGTGGCCGCCTCCGCCGTAGAGCTTGGCGATGGCCGACACGTCCAGGCCGTCATCGGAGCTGCGCAGGGAGAAGGTCCGGCCCTTCGGCGTGTCCCAGTAGCAGGCCGCGAACGGGGCGTTCTGCGCCATCACATGGCCGGCATCGCTGGAGTAGATGTACGGCAGGTTGGCAGCCGGTACGTTGTGCCCGCCGATGGTCATGCTGCGCTGTACTGCCCGCAGTAGCTCTCCGATGTCCTTGTGGTGCTTGCGCTCGATGGCGATGCCGTCGGCGCGCAGGGCTTCAGCCGGGGTCGCTGCCAACCGGTCCCAAACCTCGAAGTCGTAGGGGTAGCTGAAGAGATTCGCCTGAACCTCCCTTGTCCCCTCCAGGGCGAAGCGCCAAAGGTCACGGTCCTCGATGTGATTGATCAGTGCGGGGCGAGGCTGGTCGGGGAAGAAGAAGTCCCAGGTCAGCCCGGCGCCGCTGCGCTCCATGTCGAAGCATGTGAAGATGGAGCGCGACCCTGCAGTGGCATGAGCCCAGGTCCGGCAGTCGTCAACCTGCGGGAAGCCAGCCAGCGCCTCGGCTGCGGTCTTGTGGTGGTCGATCACCAGAACGCCCTTGGCAATCTCGGAGATCTGCAGCAGGTCTTCCCGGGAATATGAGAAGTCGACCATCACCACGGTGCGGCCGGCTACGTCGGGGATTGCGTCGCCGTAGCGGCCGGGGTGGAACTCGACTTCCGGGAAGGCCTTGCGGACCACCCAGGCGGCGCCGAAGCCATCGGCGCAATTAGCGTGGTAGACGCAGAGCGGCGGGCGCCACACCTGTTGCATCACGTCGTCGTAAGCGATGGCCTGGACGCGACCAGCTACGGCAGGGTGCCCGAGCACGGCGGTGTCGTTGGTGAGGATCAGGGTGTCAAACTTCGGCATCTCGTCACCCTGGTACCAGTTGTCGACGATCCGGGAGAGTCCCAGTGCATCAGCGATGAGGTGCTTGTTTCGGGTCTTGCCGCAGCCAGGGCGGCCAACTACGAGGACGCTCTTCATGCTGCGTTCTCCTGTTGCTCGGCGTGGGCCAGTACGGCGCGGATGCGTTCCGCCATGCGCACGGCCGATTCAGCTGCCAGGGTGGCTTGATCCTTGTGGATGGTGGCCCCGACTCGGTGGGCGGTGACTGCGGTGACCTTGAGTTGCCCGCTGATCTTCATCAGCTCGGCGGCGTCTGCGTCAGTGAAGGGGCTCGCGCGCCTGGCGTGGTGGGCGATTCGCTCATCGCAGTCCTGGATCAGTTTTTCGCATTCCAGGCGGTGTGCCGCCTCGGCCTGCCTCAGCTGGAGATTCTTCTCCGCGATGTCATCGTGGAGCGCCTCGATGTGGGCAGCGTGGCCTAGCTTGCAGTCGGCATAACCCAGGTCGTAGCCCTTGGCTTCGGAGCGGTTGGAGACAATCCAGTCGCTGAAGACCTGGAGGGCGAGTGCCACCACCAGAACGATGATCAGCCCGTAGTCGTGAAGTGCTTGCATGTGCTGTGTCCTCAGTAGGGCCCGCCGCCGGGAATAGCTGTCAGAGTCCGGCGGCGGGGTGTTGCAGTTGGAGGCTGTTAGGCGCCCAGCTCGAAGGTGCCGATGGTCAGAGTGGTGGCGTCGGCGATGTCAGCCGCGAGCAGTTCCTTGAACTCCTGCGCGATCTCTTCGCGGACCTGCTCCTCGGCCACCCAGCGCGGCTTCAGCACAGGCTTGTCGTTGCCGGTCAGCACCGACAGGCGCAGGACGAAGTTGCGCAGCGGCAGACCCTCGAACGGCGCGCAGGAGAAGATCAGCGAGCCCGGCAGGGTGTCCTGGCTGTCGGCCTCAATCCTGTCCATGGCGCTGCGGGCGGCGTTGAAGTTGCCTTCGACGTTGTTGCGCTCGGAGGTCGCCTTGATGGTGATGTTGCGCACCGCGGCGATGGCCTGGGCGATGGGCATCGACTCGTCAGCCGGGGTGACGGCCTCCAGGAAGTCGCGCCAGTCCTCCATCCACTCGGCCAAGTCCTTCTGCGACAGGGTCTTGCCGGCGATGCGTTGGAGTGCGGCATAGGCGGCAGTCGGCTCAAGGCGCAGCGTGGCGATGTCATCGGCGTGGCCAGCCAGTGCCGAGTCGCCCAGGTTGAAGATCACGCGGCAGGTCATGTTGTCCTTGTCGACGAAGCCGTGGGTGGCCTTATCGGCGCGGTCCTTCACGTAGGTGACGAAGTCGGCCAGCGAGGACGTGCTCAAGGATCCGCGGAAGCGGTCGCGGTTGGCGTGGAGCTTCTCCATGTTCTGGAGCTTGTAGCCTTCCGGCACAACGGCGAAGGCCCCGGTAGTGCCCTCGACGCGGACATTGGCGGCAGCGACGGCGTTGGCCAGTAGCAGTTGCAGAGCGTCTTTCATGTGCTGTGTTCCTTGGTTGAGATGCGGTTGAGGTCAGAGTTACCGCGGGTGGACGGGGGTTTCGCTCTCCTTGAAGAGCTGGGCGGTGGGGTTGGTCTGGAACAGCTCCAGTCCTTCCGGGGTGACGTACATCGGCGTGTCGAGCGCCGTGTCTTCGCTGCGGCTGCCGCGCTTGGTCGGCACCTTGTAGTCGAGCCGGTGGCTGATGTTCACCTGGTTGGATTCGCCGACCCGGCTCATCTCCAGGGTGATGACGACCTTGCCTTTCTTGCCGTGTTCGACGACGCCGGACCCGACGTCCGAGAGTGCGGCCCCGATCTGGTTGGCGAACACGCCGGCATTCAGTGAGCCGAGGAAGTCGGCCACATCAGTCTTCTTCATGTGCTGTGCCTCAGTGGTTGGTGTTGATTCCCCATAACCCTCTCGGTGAAAGGGCTATGGGGAAGGCCCGTCCGCGGGCCTTCCTACTCACACCGCCTCCGTATGTGAGCGATTCGAGCGCGGTCCGGGTGTGCCGTCCTGCTCTGTTGCTGCGTTTACATGGCTGCCACTCCTCCTGCTGATCCACCCAGGTGCGCTGGGGCGCTTTGCTTCAGGCTGCCTGCGTGGACTGGGCGTCGAGGAACTCAGCCAGGTCCTGCAGGTACACCACCGGCTTTTCCCGGCGGGACGTGGTGAGCGTGCGGGTGGTCAATGCCACCTCGCGGCTCTTGATCAGTGCGCGCAGGCGCTTCTCGGTCTTGATGTGCGGGAAGTAGGTCGCACGGACCTGCTCCAGCGTCAGCGTGGCGGTGCCCCACTGCTTGAACAGTTGCTCGATGGTGGTCACGGCGCCTCCCCGCGCCCCGCCGGGAGCCGTGCCCGGATCAAGGCGACCAGGCCCTCGATGGTCTTCCCGGTGTCGCGGGCGGCTACGTTGCCGGCTTCGTCGGTGACTACGGCACCGTAGGGGCGGGTCTTGTCCGTGGTGAGCGTGACGTGAGGGAGCCAGCCGCTCGGGGTGATGGCGAACAGCTGGGCGTACAGGGCGCCCAGGTCGATGGAAGCCTGAGGGACAGCGGTGAGTCGCTCGATGCACTCTGCTGCGGCGTCCTGGAGAGCGTCGGCTGGGTAGGCGGTCGGAGCGGTGAAGTGCATGCCGACCAGCCGGAGCGCGCCCACTGCGTCGGTGATGGGGTTCGATACGGTCATGCCACGTGATCCTTGTGCTGGGTGACGGTGATGGAGATCCCGAGGCGTTTCGCCAGCCAGGCGATGCCGTCCTCGGTGATCATCACCACGCTGTAGTGGTGGTACCGGCCGTTGGTCTTGTTCCAGGTCGCGCGCAGGTCCATGAACAGATGGCCCTTGCCGATGTGCTGGGCTGCCACCGTCCCGTCCCTGTTCAGGACCTTGTCGGCCTTCAGGCGGTCGCGCAGTGCGCGCTTACCCTGGCCGAGGACGGCGGCTGCCTCTCGAATGGTCCGATTCATGGCTCGGCCCTCAGGCTGCCTGCAGCGCCCGGAGTTGGACCGTCTGCATCAGCGCGTCGAGCGCTTCGTAGAGGTCCTCCAGCGTGCCGTCGTTGTGGATCACCAGGTCGTTGTCGAACACTGCGATGCCGGACTCGCTGCTGTGCGCTGCGACTCCAGGCGCATCCGGTCGGTGCAGGTGCACAACGATTCCGCCTTTGGCCCGAATCCAGTCCGCCTCGTTCTCGAAGCGGACGTCGCTGATCACGAAGCCTCGGGCGTGTGGACTGGCTTCCAGGTGGTTGGCGAGGTTCATCTCGGCCAGCAGCAACCACAGCTGCGGGTGGACCTGGTGGCGGCCCCATTCGGTGCCGAGCAGTTGCATCAGCTCGCGCGGGGACTTGCCCAGCCAAGGGAGGGGCTGCTCCTTGTCGGCGCCGTCGAAGGCGGATGCCGGCAGGTTCAGCATGTCGATCAGGGCGCGCTTCAGCGGCGACGCGAAGGCGTAGATCAGCAGGCCGAACTGTGCGGCGATGTAGCTGGCGGCGGTGTCTTTGCCCGAGCGGGCGCGGCCGTGGAGGCCGATGAGGAAGGGTTTCATGCGGCGGCTCCAAGGTCAGGCTTCGCGTTGAACAGGTCGCGAATCGACTGCAGGTGCTTCGGCGGGGCGAGCACAACGAATCGCCGCTCGGGGCTCAGGGGCAGCGCGTCGACGTGTCCTGATGTGAAGAAGTACCGCACAGGCTGGCTGATAGCGCTGTGGGAAAGGAGCCCTTGAACGAAGGCCAGCGTGTCCTCGGCTTCCTGGTAGATCGATCCCAGGGACCTATAGCGGGTCTCATTCAGGTAGAAGCTCCGCCTTTCCGAGGTGTGCCCGATGACGTCGTAGTCGGTCGAGGCCGGCGAAACGCGGATTGAAATCTCTTGAACGTGGCCGTAGTAGTCGAAAAAGACGTGCCACTTGCCCTGGTTGGTAACCAGCAGGCAGGTGGAAAGGATCTGGAACAGGAGTTCTTCAATGGTGGGCTTCACGCGGCACCTCCCCACGGGCCGCTGTCGGCCTCCGTGCTGGGGGCGACAGGGCGCGGCTGGGTCAGGCAGGCGCGCTGGGAGGTGCCAACGATCACCAGAAGGCCAGTTTGGGCCTGGATGGCCTCAACTGTGGCGCGGCTGGTGGCCGCTGCCGGGTGCAGATACACCGGGCAGCGGGCTTTGGTCATGTGCTGTGCCGATTGCATGTCTCGTACTCCAGGGTCAGAGATGGGTACGAGATAGAAATTAGCAACAGCTAAAATTTATAGCAATAGCAAACGCTAAGATTTTCTAGAAATCGAGATCGTCGACGAAGCGAGATGACTTGAGAATCCCGCCAACATAATGAATTTTATCGACTTTCTCTTCTTCAATGAGTAGAGGAGGGTGGCCGGGGTTCACGCTATCAAAACGGTAGAGGCCGTCGCGGTGATAGATAAATTCCTTAATCATCGCTTGGCCGGACGCAGTCCTAACCATCACCTCGTCGCCCGAAACGTATGGGTGGTTAGGCTCGATCAGAACATACTCCCCGTTCTTAATCCGAGGGGTCATGCTGGTCCCGACCACGCGAAGCCCATAAGCGTTGGGGTCATTGCTGGGGACCATCAGGCGCCCGTCTCCGACTCCGACTGGGAAGTCTATCGCTTCGAAATACCCATCGGTGCCAAGCATCGCTTTGCCAATCACGGGGACACTTCCTTGTTTGATGCCAAGCTCCTTGACCTCCGGCACAGCCCTAAATTGATGGTCTAGGGATCCGAGTTCGGAGTGTCCTGAGTCTCCAGACTCCTGGGCGTCTTCTTCAATCGCCTCAGGAAAGGAGAGTCCTTCCCTACGCTTCCGTTCTGCGAGTTCCTCCTCTGTAAGAAAATCCATTGAGTAGGTGATGACGTTCGAATCATCTAGATCAACGATCTTTGGCCCGTGCTTCAGGCCTACCTCGTTGAACCTATGGTGAAGGGTGACGACTATCCCAACGTGGAACTTGGGTACGCCCAGTGTGCCTTGCATGAGGCCAAGTTTGCTCTCAATGGCGCCGGCAGCGCGCTCGCCCATCCTCCTGTGACCATTCAGTAGTTGCGACAGGTAGGAGGCGTCTAGGTCGAATGCCTGCGCGAAATCCTTCAGCTGGTTGTCGCCGATGATCTCTCGTAGGTGTTTGATTCGGGTTTCGTATATGTCCATCTTTTGATGATTGCCATCCGTTAGCATTTTGTAAATTACGCTTTGCTATTGTCATGCGAATTAGCAAGTGCTAATGTCTGCGTGAAATGGAGGTGACTATGACGCTTCTCGAATTCCTTAAGGCCCTAGGTGGGGATGAGTTGCAGGCTTTCGCTGAAAGCTGTTCTACATCGGTTGGGCAGCTGAAGCAGGTCGCCTATGGCCATCGTCGGGCGAATGCCCAGTTGGCTATCGCGATTGATCGTCACACTTCTGGTCAGGTGTCTTGTGAGGCAGTCCGGCCAGATATCGACTGGCAGTACTTGAGGGGAAGCGCGCGCGCCGCATAGCCAGAACTTGAAGGGTGCCGGCGCGGGGCTCTGACCCCCCGCGCCGGCGGGGAGACACGGTTTGTACCCAGCACATGAGCGGTACCCACCGTATCACGCTGAATCGGGGCTCTGACCCCCCTTTCCAGCGGCGCCAGTCGAGGCTCTGACCCCTCGGCTGGCAACGACGCCCGAAGCCCGCACAGCACTTGTGGGGAGGCATCGGGACGCCGTAGCCAGAATAGTAGGGGATAGCCTACCTTCTGGCTATGTCGTTAAATGGCGACTTTCGGTACAACCGCATCAGGACTCTGACCCCTGACGCGGTAGGTGCCAGACCCGCAGCCTCTGACTCTGCTGGTCTGGTGATGGAAGCACAGCACGCAAGCGGTAGTTGCCATGGATGGGTTCCCCTCCTTGGCGCAGCCGTTGAGGGGTTCCTACAACTATGAGCCGGAAAGACTTGCTGCCGGATGCTGGTCCGGTCTTCGATCTCCGCCAGGCGCTGTACCGCGCTGGGCGCGACTACAAGGGCGGTCTTACCTCCCTTGCCCACGACATGGTCCTTCCCTATGAGGACCTCCAGAAGAAACTAAAGCTCGACGAGGAGCGCCGCTGGCCGACGCCGGACGAGCTCGAAGAGATCATCCGCCTTACCCAGGACTCGCGTCTGCTCGACGCGCTGATGCGCCCGGTCGGGGCGGTCTGGTATCGGCCCGAGGCTGTCGAGGCTACGGGCTCAGCGCTCAAGGCTGTCGGTGAGCTGCTGCAGCGTGAAGGTGAGTTCGTGGCCAGCCTGCAGAAGGGCGCCGACGACAACAAGTGGGAGCCCCATGAGGTAGTTGATCTGGAGTATCACGGTGCCAACGTCATCCGCGCCGTCCTCGGCATCATGGCGGGCGCCCGGCAGTCGATGGAGCGTCGGCTGGAGGAGGTGAAAGCCAATGGCTGATCTCCTCGAACTGGCGGCAGAGCGGGAAGAAAACCACCGGCAGGGGCTGCTGGAAGCGCGAGTGCGGCCGGCACCGGCCCACACCATCAGCAACACCCACTGCGATGACTGCGGAATTGATATCCCTGAGGCGCGGCGGCGTGCGGTAGCCGGTTGCGAGTGCTGCGTCGATTGCCAGCAACTCAGGGAGGATCGCCGGTGAATCAGTCAGCGAACCTGGGCCATGTATTCCATGGCTGCCTCAGTAGCAATGTCCAGCTGCGCTCTGGTGTATTGGCAGAGCGAGCCCAGGTCGGACAGCGCCTCATCAAAGGTCGGAGGGTGCTTTCTGTAACTCTCAACTACCGTGGCAACAAGGGAGTGTCCAATGCGGGCGGAGTCAACTATTCGCATGGCTGCTCCAACAACCCTAGCGTCGGGAAGGTCATGAATGGGGAAGGCTTCCAGGCTGGCAACCATCCCGTTGAACGTCGACCTTTCGTAGACTCGTTGAGCGTACCCTTCCTGCGAACCGCGCGTGCCCATCTGTGTGAAGGCGCGCGACATTTCTTGAATGGCGAACTCTGCGAGGCCAATGAAAGCCTCAATCCGCTGCAAGACGGCTTGTTTGTGTCGTTCCAGTTCAAGCCTTTGTTGATGCTTGGTCTGCAGGTTGGATATCCAGATTGCGCCTCCCAGCGACACCACCACGCCCACGGCTTGAAGCCAAGAGGCGAGGCCGGGGTGCTGCTCAAACCACGCGAGAAATTCGGTCATAACGTCCGTTGTTCCGATGTTGGTCGTACCGATTGTGCCTTGGCTGCTTTCAAGATGGGAGGCAGCGCATGACGAAGGCAGGGAACGCCACTCCGATCTCCGCCTGGGCGCGGCGCTATATCGAAGTCTTCGGCCTGGCCCTGGTCCCCATCGGGCCCGGTGAGAAGATCCCCAAGGGTAAGGCTTGGCAGCGACCGGGTGGGTATTACACCGACGCGGCCAAGGCCGAGGCCTTCTGGACCAAGAATCCGAATCACAACATGGGGGCCGTTCTCGGCCCCAGCGGCGTTTGCTCGCTGGACGTGGACGATGTGCCATCCACGCGCCAGGTGCTGTGGGACTGCCTCGGCCTGGACCTGGATGCGCTGCCGGTGGTTTACCCCACCGTTGTGGGCAACCCCGAGCGCTTCCGGGTGCTCTTCCGGGTACCGGAAGGATTCGACCTCAGCCGTCACTCGCTGAGCTGGCCGAATGAACAGGACCCGGACGGCTCGAAGTTCAAGCTCGCCCAGGCTGCGCTCCTCAAGGCGAAAGAGAAAGGCGATACCGAACAACAGGCGAAGATGCAGGCGCTGGCCGATAGCCTGAAGCGCTTCACGGTCTTCGAACTCCGCGCGGGCCTGGTGCAGGACGTCCTGCCTCCCTCCATCCACCCTGGTACCGGCAAGCCCTACACCTGGCGCACTCCGCCCAAGGGTGACGGCCTGCCGGTCCTGCCGGATGACCTGCTGAACATCTGGAAAAACTGGGACATCTTCAAGCGCGATGCCGAGGCGGCATGCCCGTGGGCGCCGAAGGCAGCTGCACCGAAGAAGCCAGCGAAAGCCAAGTCCAAGCCGGCGGCGCCGGGCGGCAGCGCCGGGTCAGTGATCGAAGAGTTCAACCGCGCCCACGATGTGGAGCAGCTCCTGAGCGCCCACGGCTACATCCAGCGCGGCAAGAAGTGGTTGTGCCCGCAGAGCAGTACCGGCCTGCCAGGCGTCACTGTCAGCGAGGACCGCAAGGTCTACTCGCACCATGGCTCGGACCCGCTTGCCAACGGCCACCAGAATGACGCCTTCGACGTCTACTGCTTGCTCGAGCACAACGGCAACCAGAGCGCAGCGATCAAGGCAGCCGCCCGCATGCTGGGCATCGAGCACAAGCCGCGGGCTCCGAAGCCAACCCCCGAGCCGGGGACTTCGGAGCAGCCGCCCAGCCCGGCCGCTGATGACCTTCCCCACGCCCCATCCTTGGCAGACACCGACGCGGACGACGACACCGCAGAAGACGGGGGGGCGGGGGAGGGCCTGACTTTGGCCCAGGCGCTGCGACGGTACGCCCTCATCGAGGGCACCACGCACGTGTGGGACGTCGACAAGGCCAAGAAGATGAAGAAGCCGGCCTTCGTCGCCCTGATCGGGCAGAAGCTCTTCAAGGAGTGGTCGGACGTCACGGACCGCAAGCGGAAGAAGCGGATCAGCGAGGACCAGGTCAAGGAGATCGAGCAGGCACGGACGATGGCCGGCAAGGCAGTCGGGCCGATGAGCATGCCGCCCCTGGTCCGGTACGTTTACATCGACGGTACCAAGGATGTGTGGGACCTGCTGAAGAAGCGCCGAGTGCCGGAAGGCGCGGTGAAGATGGCCCTCGGCGATGCCTACGGCCTATGGCTGAACAGCCCAGAGCGGCGGGTTGTGGACGTGAGCAACATCGTCTTCGACCCGACGCTGACCTCAGATCCGAAAGAGACCATCAACACCTTCGAAGGCCTGCCCCTGGAGCCCAAGCGCGATGACGCGGCCTGCGAGAACCTGCGCTGGCTGATCGCCTTCCTGTGCAACCACGAACAGGCCGCGCTGGATTGGCTGGTCCGGTGGCTGGCTTACCCGCTGCAGCACACCGGCGCGAAGATGGACACCGCGGTACTCATGCACTCGACCATGGAGGGCTCCGGCAAGAGCCTGCTGTTCTCGGTGGTCATGGGGCGGCTGTACGGGCAGTACTCCGCGACGGTCGGGCAGACGCAGCTCGAAGGCAACTTCAACGCCTGGCAGAGCGGGAAGATGTGGGCGGTGTTCGAGGAAGTGGTCAGCCGGGACCAGCGGTACAACCAGGTGGGCAAGATCAAGCAGCTCATCACCGGCCAGACCGTCCGCATCGAGAGCAAGTTCGTGAACGGCTGGGAGGAAGCGTCCTTCATGAACGCTGTGTTCCTCTCGAACGAGATCATGCCTTGGCCGATCAGCCCGGGGGACCGCCGCTTCCTGGTCATGTGGCCGGAGGAGGTCCTGTCGCCAGAGCGGCAGAAGGCGATCAGCCACGAGCTGGCCAACGGCGGCGTCGAGGCCCTCTATGCGTGGTTGCTCGCCCAGGACCTGGGCGACTTTGACCAGCACACCAAGCCGCCGAGCACGCCCGCGCGCGAGCGCCTGGTGGACCTCAGCAGGTCGACCTGGCAGACCTTCGTCCACCTCTGGCGCAGCGGGGAACTGGGCAACGGCCTGTGGGGTGCGTGCCTGAGTACGGACCTGTATGCCTTGTTCCTGGAGTGGTGCCAGCGGAACAAGGAGCACTCGATGAGCCAGACGAAGTTCAGCCTGTTCGTCACCACGGCGGGCGTTGACAAGACGCGGGCGATCCCCTGGACGGAGAACAACAGCCGAAGGTTCTGCGCGTTCTTCTTCCCCAGGGATGAGGAGGCGTTCACGCCCGCGAAGACCACGGCGCCTGTGCTGGGCCAGCACGTCACGGAGTGGCGCGCCAGGGCGCGGAAAGCCGGCTGGCACGTGGACAACTGGGACCACGTGAAGGCGGCTGCAGCATGAGTGCGCGCAAAAGTGTGTTGGGTGTGTTGGGTGTGTGTTGGGTTGGTTTTGCAACCTTACACAGCGCGAAGCCCCATTCGGCGCGGGTTCTGGACGGCTGTGTAAGGTGTGTAAGGTTTGCGCGCGTGCGCGCGTGCGTGCGCAGAAAAAATAGCTTCACCCTCCAGCCCGAATCAGAACGACGTTTTTTCTCTACGCGAGGAACTGAAAAACCTTACCAACCTTACACACCTTACACAGATGCTCTGAGAGCATTGATTTTGAAGGGTTCTGAGTGTGTTGGGTTTGTGTTGGGTTGCGGGATTCTGTGTTGGGTTGCGGTTTTGGGCGGGGAGTCGGCGCGATGATGGAAGGAATCGAGGTGTTGATGCGGCATTGGGGCGAGCAGCAGCGCAAGTGCGGCCAGGCAGGAGCCCTGTCCAGCACCATGGCCACGATCATGGAGTACGGCGGCTGTGCGCCGCGCGGCGGCGTGTATGGAGCGAAGCTGCTTGTAGCCGGTGCTGGTCACGATTACGTGGCGAGCGAGGTGGAAGCAGCGTTGGGTGTTGTGGACCGTGCGGAGGATGGCGGCGCCCTGGTCCTATTGGCCGAACTGCGCTACGTGAACCGAAACGGGCTGACACTGGCAGAGCAGATCCAGGTGCTCGACCTGGGCCAAGGAGCGGCTGGTAAGAGGTCGTACTACCGCCGGCTGGAGCGCTTGCATTATCAAGTGGCCGCCGCCCTGGCTGCGCGCCACGCTCGATCCAGCGGGCAGCGCAAGGCCAGCCGCCGAGACGGGGAGCGCATGCGCAAGGCCTCTCTTGTTCAGGCGCAGAAGGCGCACAAGGCTCGCGGCGTAGAGCTGTTCAAGGGTGACGCCCTTGACCGTTCGTCGGGCGACATGGCGCCGATCAGCTCCCGTCAGGCTCCGATGGGCGCCGTACAGGAATAACCGAAAACAGGGGGTTTTCGGTTTGTCACTCTCCCGGTAGAAAGTCCCCACGATGTTCGTATTCCGCCAAGGCGGAGCGAACCAACAAGATGCACGTGCTGTGCAGATCCCCGGCGCCTGACCCGCCCGGGCAACCTGAAAGCCCCTCTCCGGAGGGGCTTTCCCTTTTCAGCCTCGGCATGGAGTTGAGCGATGGGAGAGCCTGCGAGCACGACCGCTGCAGTAGTTGCCGGCGCCGCGGGCGCTGGCGTTGCCGGCTTCCTGGCTGGCTTTGACATCATGGCTGCCGTGGGTGCCTTGTTCGGTGCGTTGATCTTCTCGACCACCACGCAAGAATTCCCGAACTGGCAGCGATTGCTGTTCCTGGTCGCGTCGTTCGTGATGGGCTACGTGATCGCCCCGGGTATCCGTGAGGTCGATGTCTACGGCTACCGCCCGTTCCAGTTCTCCGGGATTGCCGCCTTCGTCGCTGCCCTGCTGGTGGTGACTATCTCGCTCTGGTTGATCAAGCGAGGGAAGTCCGGCCCCGGCGCGATGACGCGAGGAGGTCAGGATGGGTAACCACCTGGTGCAACTGGTGCTGACGCAGACGACCTTCTGGCTCTGCGTCGTGTTGTTCCTGCGACTGTTCACCTTCCAGCGTGGCGATGCTCGCTTCCGCCGTAGCATTTCGTGGATGGCCTGGGCGGTGATGGGCTGCTCTGGCTCAGCGGTACTGTTCATCCTCAAGGGCATGCTGCTGATGCCTCTGTACAGCTGGCCGCTGGTGGTGTTGCTCGGCGTGTTTACCTTCGCGGTGTTCAAGGCGCGGGGCAACATGGCCCAGGTCTGGCGGACGCAGTAGCCATGCGCGGCAGTATCTCGGCGAAAGACCTGGATGACGCAGTGGCATCGCTCCAGGTGTTGGGCGGCGACCTGCCCAACAAGGTGTTGGCCGATGCGCTGAACCACACGGCGAACCAGGCCAACCAGGCCTTGGTCAGCGAGATCGACGACGTCTTCGACCGGCCCACCTCATTCACCCGCAACGCCGTGCGCATCATGAATGCGACAGCCAACCGCCTTGAGGCGTCGTTGTGGGTGAAAGATGAAAAGGACAACGCCTCGAAGGGGCAGGCACCAGAAGACTGGGTGGCTCCGCAGGTGTTCGGTGGTCCACGCGTCGACAAGGCATCGGAACGCAGCCTGCGATCCAAGGGCATCCTGCCCGCTGGGCTGTTCATCGTTCCCGGCGCCGGTGCCCGTCTGGACCAGTACGGCAACATGAGTCGAGGCCAGATGATCCAGATCCTGTCTGGACTCGGCGCCCTTGAGCAAACCTCGGGCTTCAAGGGCAACGCCACTCAGAGCGCGCGCTCGCTGGCCAAGGGGCATCAGAAGGCCTACTTCGTGATGAAGCGCGGCAAGGTCCCCATTGGCATCGCCGAGCGTCGAGAGGGCGCGGTGACCATGGTTCTCGCCTTTGTTCGTCAGCCCCAGTACCAGGTACGCCTGCAGTTCTACGAGGTGGTCCGACGCATTGCCGAGGATGACTCCAGGCTGGAGGCCAACATCGAGCAGGCACTCGCCAAGGCGATGCGAGCGAAGGCGTCGAGCTGATGCCTTGGCTGGCCCGCCGAGCAGGGTTCACGCCTCACGGCGGCGCCCCCTGGAGGGCCGGCGGCAGGCCCACCGGGAAGCCGGTGCGGTCCGTCGGCATACGCCGGGGGCCCCTGGGGCTGGCGAGGGCGTAAGGGTGATTCGAACCCCGTTTTCACGCTAGTGACTGGGCCGGGAAGTTAGTTAACAGGGTTAACCCGGTTAACCCCCGTGGTTCATCGTGGTTAACAGGTATCTCTTATGGCGTTGATGACCAAGGCTGAGTACGCGGACAGCCGCGGCTGGTCGCGCCCTTACGTGTCCAAACTGGTGAAACAGGGCCGGCTGGTCGTCAACGACGACGGCAAGGTGGATGCGGAGGCCAGCGACCAACTGCTGGCCAGTACCGCAGACCCGAGCAAGGCGGGTGTCGCCGAGCGGCACCAGCAAGAGCGGGTGGAGAAGGGCGTCTACGCGTACATTGCGCCGACGGCAGCCCCCAGCCCGGCCCTGCCACCGGCAGGCGCTACCGCCACCGGGACTCCCGACTACCAGAAGGCCCGCGCCCGCCGAGAGCACGCCCTTGCGCTGCTCGCTGAAGATGAGCACCGCAAGAGCCGTGGGGAGCTGGTGGAGCGTGAGCGTGTGGATTCCGCCTCCTTCACTGCTGCCCGGTCGCTGCGTGACCTGCTACTGGGCGTTCCCCCGAAGATCGCGGGGGAGCTGGTAACCCTCACCGACCCATGGGAGATCGAGCGCCGCCTGACCGAGGCGATGCGCCGGGCTCTCGAAGATGCTGACCGACTGCTGCAGCTCGACGCCGAGATCGAGCAGGGTGGCAAGGAGCCGAACTGAGCCATGGAACAACCGTATGCCGACGGTGCCGCCGCGTACCTGGCGGCATACCGCCGAGGCCTGAAGCCTGACCCTGAGCTGTGGATTGATGAATGGGCCGACAAGTACCAGATGATTCCCAAGGACACTGGTGCAGCTGAGCCGGGCAAGTACCACACCGACCGTACCCCCTACGCACGCGAGCCGATGCGCTGCCTGTCGCCAGTCCACCCAGCCAAGCGCGTGGTAACGATGATCGCCTCGCAGCTGATGAAGACCCAGGTGGCTCTGAACTGGATCGGCGGCTGCATCCACATGTCGCCGGCCAACATCCTGGTGCTGCTGCCCACCGAGAAGTTGAGCAAGCGGGTGTCGGGCCGGATCGACAAGACCATCAAGGCCGTGCAGGTGCTGGCGGAGCGCGTGGCGAAGTCGCGTTCCCGGGATGCCCGCAACACCCTCGACACCAAGGAGTTCGAGGGCGGCGCCTTGTACTGCGCCACCGCCGGCTCGGCCTCCAACCTGGCTGAGCTGTCCGCGCGTTGGATCTACGGCGACGAGGTCGACCGCTGGGAAATGGACGTCGACGATGACGGTGATCCCATTAAGCAGGCCGAGGCGCGGGGGTCCACCTTCGGACGTCGTGCGAAGTACTACTACTCCAGCTCGCCGACCCTGAAGGGTATCTCGCGCATCCACGACCTGTTCCAGCAGGGCGACCAGCGCCACTACTACGTGCCTTGTCCCCACTGTGGAGCGATGCAGGTGCTGGAGTGGGAAGGGCTGAAGTACACCGATGACTTCCGCTTCGTTCAGTACCAGTGCTGCGTGCCTGGCTGCGCTCTCATCGAGGAGCACCACAAGGCCGCGATGCTGGCCGCGGGGGAATGGCGAGCACACGGCAAGGGTGACGGCGAGACGGTGAGCTTCACGCTCAGCGCGCTCTATGCGCCTGCCGGCTGGCTGAGTTGGACCGACATGGCCAAGGAGTATGAGGAGGCGAAGAAGCTGCAGGAGAAGGGCGACCCCGGTTCCATGCAGGTGTTCTACAACACGCGCCTCGCCAAGGTGTGGGATAGCGCCGAGGAAATGACCAAGGCCGATGAGCTGCGCAAGCGAGCCGAGGCTGAAGGTCACCGGCTTGGCCTGGTGCCTGCTGGTGCGCTGATCCTCACCGCAGCGGTGGACACCCAGCACAACCGCCTTGAGCTGCTGGTCATGGGCTGGGGCGAGGGGCTGGAGCGCTGGACGGTCGACTTCCAGGTGATTCCGGGTGACCCGGCGGACGAGCGCACCTGGGCCCTGCTGGACGAGAAGCTGAAGGAGCGGTACCGGCACGTCAGTGGCGTGGACCTGTCGATCTGCGCCACCTGCATCGACTCTGGTGGCCACCACACCGACGAGGTGTACCAGTTCACTCGACTGCGCCGCTGGCGGAACGTACTGGCGGTGAAGGGTGCCAGCAAGCGTGGCCGCCCTGTGCTGGCCCAGCGCCCGTCAAAGGTCGACGTCACCTGGCGGGGTAACACCGAGAAGCAAGGCGCCGAGCTGTGGATGGTCGGCACCGACACCGCCAAGGACTGGATCTACAACCGCTACCAGTTCGAAGAGGGCCCTGGTGCGCTGCACTTCTCTGCCGACCTGCCCGAAGAGTTCTTCGAGCAGTGTGTGGCCGAGCGCAAGGTGGTGCGTTACGTGAAGGGCTTCAAGCGTGTCGACTGGGTGAAGGCCAAGTCGGAGCGCAACGAAGCTCTCGACCTGATGGTTTACAACCTCGCCGCCGCGCAGTTCCTCGGTCTGCACCGGTACCACGAACCTCAATGGGCCAATCTTCGCGCCACGGTCGGGCAAGGCAGCCTGTTCGCAGAGCGAGTGCAGCCTGCGCCCAGCGCCGCCGATGAGGATGACGCGCTGGAAGCTGCCGAGAGCAGTCCGGCTCCTGCTGCGGCCATCGCCAAGGCATCCGCCCCACAACCCCAGCCATCTGGCAGGCGTACCTCGCGCAGCGGGTATCTCAGCCGTCGATAGATCGAGGTCACCATGGACACGGCACAACAACGCCTGGACGAAGTCCGGGCGGCAATCAAGGTCATCCTCAGGAAAGGCCAGTCGGTCCGAAAAGGGGACCGACAGATCGACCATGCGCAGTTGGCCAGCCTGCGCATTCTCGAAGCCGAGTACGCAGAGGCTGCCCAGGCCGAGGCGGCTGCCAACAGCCGCCGCCCGCGGCAAATTCGCCTCTACAGCGGAGGCAAGGGGATCAAATGACCGGCCGATATCGAATTGTCTCCAAGCGGCTGCGCAACAGCTACGAGGGAGCCGGCACTGGCCGGCGCGCTGCGGGCTGGGATGCCCCTGAGGCTGCGCTCAATGCGATTGCACTGCCGGCATTGCCGACACTGCGCAAGCGCTCTCGGGCGGCGGTCCGTAATGATCCCTACGCGCTCAGCGCGATCTCCCGCCGGGTCACCAACATCATTGGCACCGGCATCACGCCCCGGTCGCAGATCAAGGACAAGGACCTGCGCTCGGAGATCAATCAGCTGTGGGAGGACTGGGTCGACGAGGCCGACGCCGATGGCCTGACCGACTTCTACGGGTTGCAGATGGTCGTGTCGCGGATGGTCGAAGAGTCCGGCGAGTGCTTCGTGCGTCTGCGCAACCGGCGACTGGAGGATGGCTTCGCGGTGCCGCTCCAGCTCCAGGTACTCCCGCCTGACTTCGTGCCGGTGGATCGCAACTTCAAAACCCGAGCCGGCAACATCGTGCGTGCCGGCATCGAGTTCAACGCCATCGGCCAGCGGGTGGCCTATTGGATGTGGCAGAGCCACCCAGGTGATCCGACGGCACCTCGTCGCGGTTACAACCAGCTCAACCGCATTCCAGCGGACCAGGTGCTGCACATCTTCGAGCCCTTGGAAGGCGGCCAACTGCGCGGCATCCCTCGACTCGCTCCGGTGCTGCTGCGCCTGAAGTCGCTGGACAACTACGACGACGCAGTGCTGTTCCGGCAGGAGGTGGCGAATCTGTTCGCCGGCTTTATCACCCGACCACGGCAGGACGGTCCGCCGATGTTCGATCCCACCACGGGCCAGGCGCCTGCTGCGGATCGAGACGGCACGCCGATGGTGGGGCTTGAGCCAGGCACCATGCAGGAGCTGCTGGAAGGGGAGGAGGTTGTCTTCTCCGACCCGCCGGACGCGGGCAACACCTACGTCGATTTCATGAAGCAACAACTGATGGCTGCGGCTGTTGGCGTGGAGCTGCCCTACGAACTGCTCACTGGCGATATGGGCGACATCAGCGACCGCACGCTCCGCGTGTTGCTCAATGAGTTCCGGCGCCGCATCGAGCAGGTGCAGTTCAGCGTTTACGTCTTCCAGCTCTGCCGTCCGGTCCGGGCGGCCTGGCTCGACACGGCGTACCTCAGCGGAGCTCTGTCGCTTGCGGATTACCCCGCCCGACGCCGGGAGTACCTACGTACTCGCTGGGTGCCTCAGGGCTGGGCATACATCCATCCGGTTCAGGACGTCCAGGGCAAGCTGCTGGAGATCGGTGCCGGATTGGCCAGTCGGAGCGAGCACGTCCTGCGCACCGGCTACGACGCCGAAGTGGTGGACGAAGAGAACGCCCAGGACAACGAACGGGCCCGCGATCTGGGCCTCAAGTACACGACTGCCACCGACGCACTGGTGGATGATGAAGAGGACAAAAAGCCATGATGAAGCGACACCATCTCACCCTCGCCCTGGCTGTTGCACTGGGGACGTTGGGTGTGTGCACCGCGGCCCAGCCGGTGATCATGAACAAGGCCCAGGGCGCACCGGAGCTGCAGGCCGAGCACTGGTACAGCGTCAAGGCGCTGGGCGAGAGCGAGGCGGCGGGCAAGTCGATTGAAATCTATATCTACGGAGAGATCGGCTTCTGGGGCATTACCTCGGCCGACTTCATCCGCGACCTGAAGGCGGTCGACGACGGTACCTCGCCTGTGCTGGTCCACTTCGACACTATCGGCGGCGACCTCTTCGATGGCATCGCCATTCACAATGCCCTGCGTGGGCTTGGTGAGCGTTGCACGGCGCGCATCGACGGTGCGTGCTTCAGCGCGGGCAGTGTCGCCGCCTGTGGCGCACACCGCGTTGAAATGGCCGACAACGCACTGTTTATGATCCATAACCCGTGGACCTTCGCCGCAGGCGACAGCGAGGACCTGCGCAAGGTCGCCGACATGATGGACCAGGCCTTCGAGGGCATTGTGGCCAGCTACCAGCATCGGGCGCTGAACGTGGACGATGCAGAGCTGCGGCGCATGATCAACGACGAGACCTGGCTGACCGCGCCCGAGGCGAAGGAAAAGGGCTTCGTGGATGAGGTCCTCGGTGCGGCCGAGCCGGTGGGGATCAATGCCAGCCTGGGCAAGGTGCTCAACCGATACCTCAACACCCCCGACGCGGCGCGCAAACTGCTCGCTGCGGAAAAGCCGAAACCAGCCCCGAAGAACGAGCCTGACGACAACCCTGGCGACCCTCCGGCAGATCCAGAGACTGCGGACTTGGCAGCCGAGTTGGCCTCCGAGTGCGCGGCTGCTGGGCTCAACGACAGCATGCCCTACCTCATCAAGGCCAGCGGCCTGAAGGACCGCTCC
Source organism: Pseudomonas sp. CAN1 (assembly GCF_030462585.1). GTDB lineage: Bacteria > Pseudomonadota > Gammaproteobacteria > Pseudomonadales > Pseudomonadaceae > Pseudomonas. The sequence goes on from NZ_JASMRU010000006.1 coordinate 274,057, forward strand.
GCGGTACAGGTAGTCGTGGCGCGTGCCAAGGAAGTGAAGGCCGTCTGCGTGCTGGCCAAGCTGCCCGGCGAGGCAAAGGCGCTGATCGAGCAAGGCCTGGACGGCAACGGCGCGCGCCTGAAGTTGTACGACAAGGTTGCCGCGCGCAGTAGCCAGGTCGAGCTCGACAACAAGATCCCGGTGGACGATGACCAACTGCCCACCTCCAACAAAACCCTGAACCCCCGCGACGTCTATGCCAGCCGCCGCCAATCCGCCTCGAAAGGAGCGCAGCAATGACCATCAAGACCGAAGGTATCCACCCCGGCGAATTCCTCCTTTCGGAGGCCAATGGCTATCGCAGCCGCGATGTGGTGGTGATCTGCGCCGGCTCCGGCCTCCTGAGCGCCGGCACCCTGATTGCCCAGCTGACCGCGGCCAACGCCCTGACCCCGACTGCCAAAGCCGGTAACACCGGCAACGGCACTGTCGGCGCTGTCGTTGTAACCAGCGCCGCTGCCAGCGGCACCTACGTGTTGACCATCACCGAAGCCGCTGCGAACGGGGGCGTTTACGAAGTAACCAGTCCGGCCGGGGTGGTGGTGGGCGAGGGGCATGTAGGCCAGCCGTTCACCGGCGGTGGTATGACCTTCACTCTGGCCGACGGCTCCACCGACTTCGTGGTGGGCGATAGCTTCACTCTGGTAGTGAAGGGCAATCTCGGCGAGTGGACGGCCTATGACGACGACGGCACCGACGATGGTCGCCGCACCGCTGACGGCATCCTCTTCGCTTCGGTCGACGCCACCCTGGTGGATGTGAAAGCCACTGCGGTCGTGCGCGACTGCGAAGTCATCGAGCGCCTGCTCACCGGTCTCGACAACGCGGGTGCCGCCGACTTGTCCGCACTGGGCATCGTCATCCGACCCTGATCCCCAACCACTCACCACACCATCACTATGAACCCCGCTCCGGCGGGGTTCGCCATTTCTAGGAGCCCCTCATGGCTGAGATTTCTATTTTCCAGGACGAGGCTTTCAGCGTCCCCAACCTGATCCTGACCCTGAACGAGGACCACGTCGTCCCCGGTCAGATCGCTGCGTCCGGTCTGTTCACCGAGCAGGGCAGCCAAACCATCGTCCAGCAGATCGAGAAGGACGGTATGACCCTGCAGCTCGTCGAGGCCAAGCCGCGCGGCTCGGGCGGCCAGGCCGTGATCGCTGACAAGCGCCGTCTGGTGCCGTTCAACAGCGTGCACCTGCCGCAAACCTTCCAGATCCTGGCGGATGAAATCCAAGGCATCCGCGCCGTGGGCTCGCGCACGGAGCTGCAAGGCGTTCAGGACGTAGTAACTGCGCGCCTGGAAAAGGCCCGCCGCCAGTTGGACACGACCCATGAATGGCAGCGCATCGGCGCCATCAAGGGGCAGGTGATCGACTCCGACGGTGAAACCGTACTGGTCGACATCTTCCAGTCCTTCGGCCTGAAACGACTGAAGCCGATGTCCCTGGAGCTGAACAACGCTGACACCGACGTCAGCGCTCTCTGTGTGGACGTTCTGGACCAGCAGGAAGATGAGCTTTACGGCCTTGCCAGCACCGGCGCCCGCGCCTGGTGCGGCCGGAATTTCTGGAAAAAGCTCATCTCCCACCCGAAGGTCCGCGAGACCTACCTGGCGAGTGAGGCGGCCTCTGCCTTGCGAGCTGACCGCCGCAAGGCCTTCGACTTCGGCGGCATCACCTGGGATCGCTACCGCGGCAAGCTGCCGGGCATGCCGTTCGTGGACGACGACAGTGCCTACGTCGTAGCCGAAGGGGCCGAAGGCCTGTTCATTTCGGTCTTCGCTCCGGCGGACTACATGGAGACCGTCAACACCCTGGGCCTGCCGTACTACGGCAAGCTGGAAAGCATGCGCATGGACAAGGGGGTGGACGGCGAGGTGCAGTCCAACCCGCTGCACCTCTGCACCCGCCCGCGCTCCGTCATCCAGCTGACCATCTGACCATGGGCGGCTTCAGCGAACTGGTCGATGACATGGACGCCACCCTCGCTGAAGCCCTCGGCGATGGTGCATTCGACTACCTCGACCGCAACGGAGTGCGCCTGGTCGAATCGCTGGCCGGCATCGTCGAGCAGGGCGTGGAACGACTCGATGTTTCCGCGATTGACCGCTTCAGGACGCTGGAGGTGCTCAAGCGCCTCCTGCCCCGGGTCGACAGCAAGGGCTCCTTCCTCGATGAGGAGGGCAACGCCTGGAGCATCGCCGGCATCCATGCCGACGATGGCGACTGGATCACCTTCTACGTGGTGCCCGCATGAACCAGGTATTCGATGTTCAGGCCGGGGTCATCGGCCAGCTTCAGCTCCTGCTGGCAGGCGTGCCGCTGTTTGGCAGCTCCGTTCTAGAGGATTCGGTGGCCGGCGTCCTCGATTCCGGAGACGACAGCCTGCCGGACTACATGATCGTTCTGCAGGAAGGCGACACCGTCGAGCGCGCTCGTCAGACCGGAACCTGCCAGGAAGAGTGGACGCTCAACATCGTGGCGATGACCCGTAAGGCCAACGCAGCCGCATCACTGCGCACAGCGCGTCTGGAGATCAAGCGCGCCCTGAAAGGGGTGAAGGCAGGGCTGGATGTGCAGGGCCTGATCAAGGTCGACTTCCCTGCATCAGTCGTTCGCCTGCCGGATCAGGGCCGACGCTGGGGGTATCGAATCATCCCGATCACTTTCACCTACGTACAACCCCTGTAACCCAAGGCCGCCTCCGGGCGGCCTTCTCATTTCTGGAGGGCGCCATGCCCAAAGTCACCATCAACAAAGCCTTCCACTTCCGCGAGGGCGCGGGTGTGAAGCGTTACATCGCAAGCGAGGAAGAGGTGGAGGTTTCCCAGGCAGTGGCAGACCACGCCAAGGCCCACGGCTTTCTCGATGATGAAAAGCCCGCCCAGGCGCCGAAACCCGCCCAGCCCGTGCAGCGCGGCCGCGAGCCGCAGCCGGCCGGCGACGACGTCAAGTAACCCAACGCCTGCATCGCCCCAAGGAGAGCCATATGCAACAGATCATTGACCGTTCGTTCATCGGCGAGGGCATTGTCCATGCCCGCCTATACGGTACCCAGGACCCGCTCTTGCCGTTCGGCAACTGCGACATCTTCAACATCAGCTTTGCCACTGACCGAAAGGCATTGCCCAACTACATGGGGGGCGGCGGCAATCGCAACGTGCGTGAGCGCGTGACCGACGTCACCTCGTCTGTGGGTTTCTACGACCTGACCGCGGAGAACATCGCGCTGGTCACTCGTTCGACCATCCAGATGGCGCCGACCGCGGCCATTCCCGACGAGGCGCATGTGTCGAAGGGTGTGGCGCTGGAACTGATCCCGTTCAAGTATCTGCCGGACCTGACCAAGACGGTCGTGGTCAAGACGGCTGGGGGCGATCCGCTCGAAGTCGGCACCGACTACCAACTGGTTCCGCACGGTATCCAGGTTCTCAGCGGTGGTGACATTGATGCCACGGGCATTACGGTCAGTTACACCCCCCGGCCGAGCAGTGTTGTCCAGATGCTCAACGGCTCGCAGAAGGAGCTGGAGCTGTACGTGGCGGGGTTGAACGACGCTCAGTCTGGTGAGCCTTTCACCTTGCGTGCGCGCCGCGTGAAGTTCGGCATGCTGCAGGAGTTCGCAGTGCTGGGGCAGGAGTACGCCAAGCTGACCGGCCCAGCCGAGCTGCTCTCCGATCCGCTTGTCACTGCGGCTGGCATTTCTAAGTTCTGCCAGATGGATCTGGTCGAGCCTGCCTGAGTTGGCGGAGCCGGCCCGGTAGATGTAGATTCCCTCCCTTGTCTGCTGCCCTTGGGAGGGAATCCATGCGAGTTCATCAAATTGCAGGGCTGTGCATTGCGCTGGCGCTGACCGGCTGCGGCGAGCCAAAACTGGATGGTTCCAGCGAGGCTGCCATGAAGGCCTCGGCTCAGAAGGTTGCTGAGAAGTTGCCGCCTGACAAGCGTCAGAAGTTCCAGGAAGCTTTCACGCTCATTGCCCTACAGGGCTTGGATTTCAAAGCAATCATGAAGGGTGAAGTGAGCCCGGAAGGGGCTGCGGCGAACTCAATGGCTTCGCTCAATGGCAAGACCGCAGACGAAGTGATTGCCCAGGCCGACGCCATCAGGGTGGCGCGTGAGGCGCGAGAGAAAGAGCAAGCGCTTGCAGAGATCAAAGAACTGGAAGCGAAGCTTGATACGGCAGAGCAAGCAAAAGTGCAGCTTGCAAAGTTCACGGTCACTCGGTCGAGGTTCTCACTTCGAGAGCGCGAGTACAGCTACAGGAAGGAGCCGATAATCCAGATCGCCGTTCACAACGGTACTAACCAGCCGGTGTCCAGGGCCTACTTCAAGGGAACCATTGCGACTCCTGGCCGTTCGATCCCTTGGCTAGTCGAAGACTTCAACTACCAGATCCCTGGAGGTCTGGAGCCGGGAGAGAGCGCGGAGTGGACCTTGGCTCCGAACTCGTTCAGTGAGTGGGGGAAGGTCGAGACACCGGCTGATGCTGTTTTCACCGTTGAAGTCGAGCGGCTTGATGGAGCCAATAACGAAGCGCTCTACGACGCAAGAGGTCTGAGCGAGCGTGAGGCTAGCCGGTTGAAGCAGCTGAAGGAAAAGTACTCTCTTCCTTGACTCACTCTGTTCATTATTAGGAAACCCGCCAATTGGCGGGTTTTTTTTGCCCGGAGATTTTCATGGCAAACCCAATCCAGCGCCTGATCCAGTTCGTGTTGCGCGGCAAGGACGATCTTTCTACCCCCGCCCATCAAGCCACGGAAGCAATGGAGGCGCTGCGCGCGAAAACTGGTGAGCTGAATCAGGCCCTGGACTCGGCTAAGGATGCGCGAGGTCTGATCGCCGGGCTGTCCAACACCGAGCGGGCAATCGTGCAGACCGAGAAGTCCGTTGTCCGGGCGGAGACCACCGTTCGGGCATTGCGCGATGCATTGGACAAGAACCCAGGCAGTAAAGGGCTTGAGACGTCTCTGAAGGCAGCCGAGCGCGAAGCTGCAAGCCTTCGCCGTAATCTGGACGCACTGACGACCAAGCATGCTGAGCAGGAACGCGCAGCCAAAGAGGCAGGCGTCGATACCAGCAAGCTGGCAGATGAGGAGAGACGTCTCGCGGCGGAGGTGTCGCAGGCGAAGGAGAAGCTCAGCCAGGCCACGCAGGAGCTGCGCGAGCTTGAGCGGCAGCAGCGGAGAACGTCCGACTCAGCGAGCGGGATGGGCCAGACCGTCCAGAACATCAAGACCGGAGTGACCGAGGCGACGCTCAACTTCGGCAAATGGTTGGTCTCCATATACCTGGTCGACAAGGCGCTCCAAGGGCTTGCAGCGGGCTTCGGTCTGATTAAGGACGGCATTGGAGCAGTGATCGCTGATGGGAGCGATGGCGAGGCAGCCATGGCCCAGCTTGAGGCCTCGCTGAAATCCACCGGCAATGCCGCGGGGCTTACCAGTGAGAAGCTGCTGGAAATGGCAGAGGGTCTCCGTGATGCCTCGATGCTTTCTACCGAAGAGATTGTCTCCGCGGAGACGCGGCTGCTGTCGTACACCGACATCCTGGCGAAGGAGTTTCCCGATGCTCTGCAGGTAACCATCGACCAGGCTGAGCGATTGGGAATCAGCGTTGAGCAGTCAGCCGAGACTGTGGGGAAGGCATTGCAGTCTCCCTCGGATGCAATGGCTGCGCTTGGTAGGCAAGGCTTCAAGCTAGAAGCCGGTCAGAAGGAGCTGATGCAGCAGCTGGAGGCGACGGGGCGGAAGGCGGAGGCTCAGCGCATCATCCTCGACATGATGTCCGAGGCATATGGTGGTGCTGCCGCTGCGGCCAAATACAAGACGTTCCAGGGTTTGTGGAAAAGCATCACTGACCAATTTGGTGATTTCGCCGGCATGGTTGGAGGGAGCGGGGCCTTTGACTACATCAAGCGCAAGATGGAGGAGGTGCGGGATAGCATTCTCCGGATGCGTGATGACGGCAGTCTGGAGCGCTTAGCTCAAGGTTTTGCGAATGCATTCGTACAAGGTGCCGAATGGATCGGCCAGTTCATTACAAAAATGGGCGAGGTGGATTTCAAACGGTTGACTGATGACTCTGCCGCCTGGATGAACGACTTTGGTGCGCATCTGGATGAAGCTGCGAAGAAGGTTGAAATCTTCACGGCGCCCTTCAAAACCCTCTGGTATGGACTTACTGGAGGCCTGAGCCAGGTAGTCGCTTCCTTTGCTGCGGTCGGGTACCAGATTGCTACCCTTGCTGAAGACCTTGGTAAGAAGCTCCCGGACAGCTTTGGCGGCGAAGGACTGGCAGAGAAGGCCAGGGTCAGCGGGGAAGTCCTCAAGGGAATCTACGAGGGGATGGCCGGGTATGCCGAGGAGTCTGGTAAGAAGATCATCGATGTATGGGAGAAGGCTGCCGAGCCACCCAAGAAAACTGCTGTCGCCCAGGCGGAAGCGGTAAAAGAGGCTCTGGACGAAACGTTCGAACATACAGTCCAGCGTGTAACTGGCATCAACAATGCCCTTGCGCAGATCAGCGCAGCAGATAGTGTCGCCCAGCTGCGCCAATTGGGTAGTGAGCTGTACAGCGCCTTCAAGCGTGGTGACCTCACCCAGCAGGAGTTCAGCCAGTCTTCAGCTGTCCTGAACGCGCGGTTGAAGGAGATGGGCGGGGCGGCAACCTCCGCTGCGCCCCAGGTCGGCATTCTGGCGGCCAACCTCAAGTCGCTGACGGACGTTCAGGATGCGATAGCCAGCGCCAAGACCGATCTCGACATCGAGAACATCCGCAAAGCCGTCGTCAAACTCAATCAGACGGGTGTTCTCTCGACCGCTGATTACCAGTCCGAAATCGCCCGTCTTAATGCGCGCCAGGCCGAGCTGAAGAAATCGACGGACAGCCTGAGCAAAAGCACCAGCGACCAAGCGGCCAGCGCTGACAGGGCTACACAGTCGATGGAAGAGCAGCGGCGCGCGTCTGGCCAACTGATGGAGCAGCAGCGGCGGGCCATGGGGGAGGCGATGGAGGCCCACCGGAAGGGCACGGAGGACACGAAGGAGGTAACCGAGGGGGCTATCGACTTCTTCAGTGACATGTTGTCTTCGGCGCGCCAACCGCTTGCCGAGTTGAGCTCTGAGGCGTTGCAGGCATTCGACGCCCTGCGTGGCATTTCCTCCGCCGACGTGAAAATCGATACCAGTTCGCTTGAGTCGACAACTGAGTCACTGCGCCGGATGCGCGAAGAGAAGGCCAAGCTCGATGCCGCAGCTTCGTCACCTGGTATCTCCAGCCTTGGTCGTTGGGCGCTCTCGATGAAGGCGGACAGCGATCGAACGGCAGTGTCCTTCCTCGAGCAAAAGCAGCAGCTGCTGAGCCTGCTTGAGGGGTATGAAAAAGGCGATATCACCGTGAGGAGCTTCCTGACCCAGGCCCAGGCGGCGCGCAATGGCATGAACCTGCTGAACGACTCGGACCTTCGTCAACTGGAGAGCACCATCGAGTCGGCCAAGCAGCGGATGCAGCAGCTGTCCGAGGGCTCGCGCGACACCCTGGCCGGTCTGCAGGAAGAGCTGGCCGGTCTGCGCGGCGAACAGGAGGCGGTGGACCGCAGCAAGTTCGCCAGCCGCCAGCGTGACCTCCAGCAGCAACTGGCGGACGCCCAGGCTGGCGGGGACCTGAACGCGGTGGAGAACCTGATGCGGGCCCTTGGCACGCTGAAGCAGATCGAAACCGAGACGAACAGCCAGCGGCAGCTGGCCGAGCAGAAGGCGAGGGTGGAGGCGCAGAACGCCGCGCAGCCTGCCGCCACGACTGCAACAGAGCCTGCCGCACCTGCGACCACCCAGCCGATGAAGACGATCCGCCTTGAGCTTCAGGGGCGGACCGTGGACGTCGGTGTCACCGATGACGGAACCCAGCTGCTCGACCTGCTCGGCGTGGCTGCAATGAGGACAAGCTGATGATGCTCGACAGCATCGAGCTGGATGACCAGTTCGAATGGGCGGATGAGTTCGAATGGGACCCAGTGGCGCAGGAGCAGGAGCGCTCGCTGACCGGGGCGCTTCTGGTGCAGGAGGGCGTCAAGCTGCATGGGCGCCCGATCACCCTCAAGGCCAACGGCGGCGTGTGGACGTCGCTGTCGGTCGTTCGGCAACTGGAAGCCCTGCGTGACCAGCGGCTGAACGTGATGAACCTAGTGCTGCCCGATGGCCGTGAGTTCCCGGTGATCTTCAATCGCAGCAACGGCGCGCCGCTGAAGGCCTCACAGGTGTTCCGCGAGGTGAACCCCTCGCCGGACGCGATCTATGACGTTGAGATCAGCCTGATCACGGTGGCCCCGGTGGCTGCCCCTTGATGGAGAAGACCATGCAACTGACCGCGTACTGGGTGGGCGGCAATGTCGTGGCGGCGCGCTCGGAAGAGGGCGCCATCGCCGTGATGGAGCAGCACGAGCCTGCCGGGCGCTACAGCCTCGGAGATGTGCTGGCGCTGGCCGAGGAGCAGCTGGACCTGCTGGTCTCGCTGGAGGGCACGGAAACTTTCCGTGATGCCCTGGCGCGCTGTCAGGCGGAGTCGCCCAGCGGCCGACCAGGCTCTCGGCTCGCCGAGGTGCAGGCTGGAATGGGCCGCCCGCAGCTGATCCTGTGGGACTTCCCCGGCGAGTAGCGACGCCCGACAACCCCGATCAACAGACCCCGCCCCGGCGGGGTTTTTCGTTTCTGGCTGGAGTGCACATGGCAATCAGCACCGAAAACATCAAACTGCTCAAGAGCCAGCGCCTGACCGATGAAGAGGACGGCGGCGGCCGTGCCACCGGCGCGGCGGTGGTGGATAGCGAGATCAACAACCTGTTCCCGGACATCTCGCGCCTGGATCGCACCATCGGCCGCATCAGCCTGCGCAAGGCCTTTGCCGGCGTAGTGTCGACCAACGACAACGCCTACCTGGGCGCGCATTGCATCCTCACCCAAGGGCCGGCGGACCCGCGCGTCTCGGTGGTGCTGTTCAACACCGGCAGCCAGACCGACGAACGTGCCGATGCCCGTGATGCCATCGAGTCCTTCGTGGTGCCGGCGGTCGCTGCGCCATTCGAGCTGCTGGGCAACCAGCTGCAGGGGCAGCGTGCCATTGCCTGTGTGCAACGTGAGGAGCAGCGCCTGCCGGAGATCGGCGAGGTCTATCAACTGGTGGGGAGCACCACCTCGCAGTACGTGCGCTTCACCGCGGTAGAGACCTCGCTGGAGTCGTTCACCTACGACTACGGCAACGGCAACTTCGTGACCTTCACCCGGCGCCGCCTGGACGTGTCGATCTCTTCGCCGCTGCTGAACACCTTTCCCGGTGGCACTCCGACCCCGGCGGGCACCTCCGCCACCAACCCGGCCGGTGTGAGCAAGAGCCAGGTACTCGCGACCCAGGTTGCCGATGCGGCTCACTATTACGGGATCAGCCCGCTGGCAGAGGCTATCTCGGCCGGCGCGCTCAACGTCAAGGTGAAGTCGGTCTATGCCCAGCTGGTGCCAAGCAGCACGCGCGAAAATGCCCTGATCGACAAGCTGGCCGGCTACCAGAAGCGCCTGATCCTGGCCACGGGCCCTTCGCGCACTGTCGCGCTGACTTTTGCCCTGGTCACGGGTGGCCAGTCGCGCAGCTTCGTTGGCACCGGTATCACGCCGGGCTCCCTGACGCTGACCGTCAACGGCGGCACCTTCGCCGACGACAGCACTGGCAAGCTGCGCTTCGTCTCGGGCAGCAACTGGATCACCAGCAGCACCGTGGACTATGAGACTGGCGAGATCAACCTGGTACGCACCACTGGCGGCTACGTCGGCGCGGCCAGTGTCGTCCTGCAGCCTGGTGCCGCTGCGACCGGCGAAATGGTCACTGGGGAAATTCCCATCGACCTGACCAATCGCGGTTACGTCTACACCCTGAGCCTGGCCGACGCGCCGCCCATGCCGGGCACGCTGGAGGTCAGCTACATGGCGTTGGGCAAGTGGCAGACCCTGCGCGATCCCGGCAATGGTGAGCTGACCGGGCAGGGCAGCGGGACGATCACCTTTGCCACCGGCTCGGTCGCGCTGACCCTGAACGCGCTGCCGGACGTTGGTAGCTCCGTGATTTGGGCTTACGTCGGCCAGAACAGCTCGGCCTTCACCCAGCACACTGGCGCTGCCGTGCAGGCCAAGGCGAAGGTCAGCCGCACGCTGCCGCACCAGGGCATCCTGCCGGGCAGCTACAGCGCGACCTTCACTGTCGGTGGCGTCACCAAGAGCATCACTGATGGCGGCAACGGCGCACTCAGCGGGACGGGCGGTACGGGCGTGATCAACTACGCCGCCGGCACCGTGTCGATGGAACTGACCGCCACGCCGGATGCCGGTACCGCGATCACGCACGCCTACCAGCAAGGCTCGGTGACCGACACGCCGCTGGCCGTGACGTCGGACAGCTCCGGTATGACGACCTTCACCATCCCTGGCGCGCCGCTCAAGCCGGGCAGCGTCCAGGTGAGTTGGATCACCCGGCGGCGCCAGGCGGTCCCTGCCATCGACAAGAGCGCCCTGGAAAGCGGCAACACGCTGCCGGTCTACGAGTCTGAGGTGCAGGTGAACAACGTGGCCACCGACAATGGATCGGGCGGCTGGAGCGGCGGGCGGGTGGGGAGCATCAACTACTCCACCGGTGCCTGCTCGATGCAGGTGGCCAGTCAGTATGTGTACGTCCAGTACACCTACGCGACCGAGAAGAACGGTTTCAAGCCGGACACCCTGGAGTTAGTGAAGACCAACACCAGCCTGCTGGAGTCATTCGGCGGCACGCTGACCGTGCGCGCCCAGGCCAATGGGCAGAGCTACGGCGCGCAGACCGACGTGCAGTCGGTGGTGCCGGTGACGCTCGACCTGCTGCCGGGAGTGGCGGAGGCGATCCTGCCGGGCTCGTTGCTGTTCACTTGGGGCGGTGAGACTTACGTCGACCGCTCCGGGCTGCTGTACAAGGGCATCAGCTCGGCCACCAACGCCGGCACGGCCGTCGGCTCGGTGGACTATGCCGGCCGCACCGCCACGCTCAGCACCTACAACGCCGGTTCCGGGTCGACCGTGACCCTGCTGGCCTGCCTGACCACCAATGCTGGCTTCAGCGTCAACGCGATGACCTTCCGCACGCCGGGGGCGCCGCTGCGTGCGGGCAGCCTGCAGGTCACTGCTGTGCGCGTTGACACCGCCGCAGTGGTCACCGCCACGGCGGATGCCAACGGCGTGTTCAGCAACGCGGTGATCAAGGGCACGGTGGACATCGATACGGGCATCGTCCGGCTGCGCTTCACCAGTGACTTGAACGACCAGACCGGCGCGAGCGATATCCCGGTGATCCCACTGCTGCTGCGCTACAACGGGGTGATCTTCTCGACCCTGCCGCTGGACGCCAGCCTGATCGGCCTTGACCCGGTACGCCTGCCGTCCGATGGCCGGGTGCCTCAGTACCGCGAGGCGGACGTGCTGGTGATCCGGCACGTCGCTGAAACGGAGGTGGCCAGCCCGGCCGCCGGGGGCACCTTGCAGCTGGCCCGCCAGCAGCAGGCCGCCATTGAGGTGGTGGACGCCAACGGCGTGGCCCTGGCGCCCACCAGCTACAGCGTGAACCGTGAGCTGGGGCGCCTGACCTGGGGCAATCCCCTGGTGCTGCAGAATGCGGCCGGTGATCCGCTGACCCTGCCGCTGGTGGTGCTGGATCGCGTCGAGCACATGACCCTGTGCACCGAGGTACAGATCAGTGGAGACCTGGAACTGGCGTCGCCGGTGCCGTGGGATCTGCCCGCGGACGAGGCCACGGTGTCGAGCGCGGTGAGCTGGGGCGACCTGCAGTCGCGCTATCACCACTGGTTCACGCAGAAGGCATGGAGCACTGGCGCGCCCAACTGGACAGATGCCCCATCCGGGGAGACGACCACGGCGAACTACAACACGCTGAGCTACCCGCCGATCATCACCAACCAGGGCGCAATCGACGGCAAGTGGGCGTTGGTGTTCACCTCGGCCACGTCGTTCCAGGTCGTCGAGGAGAAGCTGGGCGTCATCTCCACCGGCAACACCTCGACCGACTGCGCGCCGGTCAACCCGGAGAACGGCATGCCGTACTTCACCGTCCGCAAGGAGGGCTGGGGCAGCGGCTGGGCGGCGGCCAACGCGGTGCGCTTCAACACCGACTCGGCCCTCGGGCCGCTGTGGATCGCGCGCACCGTGCTGAGCGGCCAGGGCACTGTCGAGGATGACCAGTTCAAGCTGCAGATTCGAGGGGATGCCGACTGATGACGATTCGTTTCTATAGCAGCCTCGATACGGGGGCGCCCGCGTTGAGCGGGAGCCCCATTGAACGAATCCGGCAGATCCTGCTGGCCTGCCTGGTGAACGGCTACGGGACGAAGCCGGCGGCGGGGTGGGTCATTGGCCACCAGAACGCCTTGGGCTTCAGCGTGGGCAATGGTGATGGCTTCATCAGCTTCGCTGACAGCAACGGCAACAGCTACACGGCCAAGCCGCTGGAGACCATCACGGGCACCTCCGGCGGCCACGCCACCGGCAACAATGAGCAGTACAGTGCGCTGCATTACAACGTTGGGTACGTCGGCGCGAACGTGCATTGGTATGTGATCGCCGACGACAAGACGGTGATCTATTACATCGGCGGAAACGGCACGACGGCGGACCTGCCGGGCGTTAGCGCCGGAGCCAATGGCAGCGCGCATTACTTCGGGCGCTACCTCAACGGCTCCGGGCTGGGCCCGACCTTCTGCTCGCTGGGTGGCAGCGCGAATGCCTCGCCGTGGATTCCCCGGCTCTCCAACTCCGGTAACACCAGCTACGGCTCGGCGTTGCGCAACCCCTTCACCAACCTGATCGACCAGGGGGCAAACCCGCGCTACGCGCTGGCCTGCAATGGCTATCGCGGCTGGACCATCGGTACGGCGGCGAAGCTGATACTCCAGCGGATCACGCCGATCCGGGCGGCCGTCATGTGTTTTGGGGCAGGCCTATCGGGGTCCGTGCAGGACACCAGCATGGTGTTCGCCGGCCTGCTGCGCGGCGTGGTCGGCGATCCGGTCCTCTCCGGTGCGCTCCTCTCCGAGGTGTTGGCGCTGTTCGGCCAGCCCAATACCTGGCAGCAGCGAGTGCGGCCGATCACGTTGCCCAACGGCAAGCAGTGGGTGCCGCTCTATCCGCACGATTCAGAGGGCGGCTATTTCGTCAGCCTTGATCCAGCCGACTGGGAGTAAGCCATGGAAGTTGTGCCTGCGGAGGTGATTCCGTTCAGCCAGGGGCTGGCTTTGCGCACGGTAACCGTTCTGCTCACCCGTGGCGGTGAGCAGACCGAGCCCTCGAAACTGGTCAGGATGTTCAGCGAAACGCTGCAGCTGGTGGCCCTGTTCGAGACCTCGTACAGCGCGTCCTACACCTTCCTGGCCTCTGCCGTGGATAAGCGCTGGATCATGCTGGCTACCGATGAGACGCCACCCTCCCGAGCGGCTGCCCGTTACCCGACGATCACCGAGGACGTGGTGCTGGAGTTCGACCTCAGCGATGGCGCGGGCAGCGTCGGCGAGCCGGCGGCGCTCGATGCGCAAGTGCGAGTAGAGGGCGTGCCTGCCGCTCGGGAAGTCGTCGCCGTTGAACGGCAATCGGACGGGGTATGGCGGGTGGCAGGCAGTGGCACCACTGACACGGCCGGGGCGGTCACCCTCGATCTGCGCGTGGGTGCGACCGGGATGATCTACGCCGTCTGCCCCGATTCGTGGGGTGTCGCTTTTCAGGCGCTGCGCGAGGTCGTGCCGGGCGATGTGATCCGCCCGACGGTGTTTCGTGGCTGGTTGTACCTGGTCACCCAAGTCGGCCAGTTACCCGCAACCGAGCCGGACTGGTGGGATGAGACGCTGGGCGGCTCGCAGCCGTTGGGCACGGCCCGCGCCGAAGTCCGCCGCTACTTCCAGCCGCAAGCCCATGGGCCGCTGCCTGTCGAGAGGCTCTGATGCTGACACATGAAACGACCGCCGGCTGGCAACCCGCTCGCCGGCTTGGTGATCCCGCTCGTGCGTCTGGCTGGAACGTCATGGCAAAGCGCGATGTGGCCGCCTCAACGCCTTGGGGAGTGGCAGCCGATCTGGAGCAGGACAATACCGGCAGCTGGAACGCCAGCGCGGTGGTGGATGAGCAAGCGCAAACGGCGTGGGGAGAGGGGGATGCCGAGGATTGTGCCGCTGGCTCCCAGTGGGACACTGTGGCGCAAAAGGATCTGGCGCAGAGCCTGAGCTGGGATCGCTCGATCAAGCCCCAGGATGTCCGATTGCGGCTGATCTATCGGCCCCAACCCGCACACCATGACGCGACTGCGTCGCAGGGTTGGTTCCACTGCGATGAGTTCGGCCCTCGCTACGACGCCGACGCGGTGCGCGCCGCCAGCCTCTACATCCCGGTGGGTGGCGTGGTCGACTTCTCGCTCGCCGGCAAGCGCTACATCCCCAGCACCAGCGCGTCGGTGTTCTTCGATTTCCGCTACACCCCGGCAGCACATGCCATCCAGCCGGTGGACGGCGGGGCGGTGGTGCGCTTCACGCCCGCGCGCATTCTCGATGAGATGCGGAGCTTGCCGTGGGGCTGGGGCACGCCGACCGACCCTGTGCCGACCGGCATCGTTTACCCGGACTATCCGGGGCCCGTGGTCGTGATCGACCCGCCCCAGGAACCCGACATTCTGGAGACCTACATGATCGCCAACACGGTCACCCTGGTGGACATGGCCACCGGCACACCGCTGGCTTTCGTCAGCGTCGACATTGGCTTGGATATCGACAGCTTTGCCTGGACCTTCAGCGCCGAGCTGTTCGGGCGCACCTCGCTGAACCTGGTGAAGCAGGACGCCAACGGACCGAAGACGGTAGAGCTGACGATCAATGGCTGGGTGTGGCGCTTCCTGGTGGAGCGCTACAGCGGCAGCGGCAAGCACGGCAGCGAGCGCTACACGATCAGCGGCAGCAGCCGCACCCAGTTGCTCGCAGCCCCTTACGCGCCGGGGCGCAGCGGCATGAACACCGCCGCGCTCACCGCTCGCAACGTCGTGGACGACCAGCTGGAGTTCACCGGCTTTACCGCCAACTGGGACACTGTGGCCATGGGGCCGCCGGACTGGACCCTGCCGGCCGGCGCCTTCAGTTATTCCGAGATGACTCCAATGGAAGTCATCCACCGGCTGGCCGAGGTCGCAGGCGGCATCGTTCGCCCCTCGCTGGCCGGAGATTCCTTCACCATCCTGCCGCGCTACCGTGAGGCGACCTGGAACTGGGGCGAGGCAGTCGCTGATTGCATCGTGCCGGCGGAGATCGTGGCGGAGTGGGGCAGCGAGTGGAGCCCGCAGACCGCCTGGAACTTCGTCTATGTGAGCGGCATCAGCTACGGCGTGTCCGTCCAGGTGCGCCGTGCGGGCACGGCCGGCGACGAGCCGGCGCCGGATGTAATGGAAGAGTGGATGACCGGCACAGATCCGGCGCGCACGCGCGGCGTCTGCGAGTTGAGCAAAGGAGGCAACCAGGCCATCGAGACCCGGCGTATTCCCCTCTTCGAGAACGGCGGCAGCGCGCCGGGCCTGGTGCAGCCGGGCATGTTGGTGGAATTCCGCGATGCCGACGAGACCTGGCGCGGCTTGTGCCTGGGCGTGAACATCCGCGCCGAAGGTGCCGGGGCCTCCAAGGTCTGGCAGACCCTCAAGATCGAGCGCCACTACGAGGAGAGCAGCAGCTGATGGCAACCGTGAACCCCTGGAAGAAGTTCATCGGCCTGCTGCCCGGCGGCGCCAAGACGGTGGGTGAGGTGGTCAACGTCAACACCTCCGCCGGCACCAGCGTCGTGGAGCTGCGCACCGGCAGTCGAGTGGTCGTGCGCGGCACCGCGGTGGCGGTCGGTCAGAATGCTTTCATCAGCGATGGGCAAGTGATGGGGCAGGCGCCGAGCCTGCCGCAGTTCGACTTCGAGGTTTGAGGCATTGCACGGCAGGGTGGCGCTGTATTAGATTGGCGTGGCTCGCCTCGATAAGGGGCGGTCGCTGTCGGTTTTCACCGCTCCAGCGGTAAGGCCAGTGCGTTTTCGCGCCTGGTACCGTCTATTTCGTTTTGCACGGATGGCGGACTTCCTATCAATCTGTAGGAGGCCGTCGCCCGTATTGGTGGGTCTCCTCATAACTAGGAGCCCGCCATATGGCGAAATCCCTCTCCAAACCTCGTCACCAAGCTTTCACCCGCCAGAATGGGCTCTGCATCTATTGCAGGTGCCCTATGTGGCTGTCTTCCCGCAAGAAGTTCGCGCAGAAGCACGGCCTTACCCTCAAGCAAACCATCCCCTATCGAGCAACCGCCGAGCATTTGCACCCGCGCGGTGAGGGCGGGCGCAACACACACGCAAACATTGCTGCCGCCTGCACGTTCTGTAACTCGCGGAGGCACATGTCGCCCGAGGTCCTCAGCCCTGTTGCCTACGCAGAGTTCGTGCAGAAAGAGATGGCGCGAGGGGCATGGCACTCGACCGTCCTGCGGTCCACTCCCTCTGGAAGAGTGGCCGGGAAGGCTAAGCGGCGACGAGCATGCCGCAGGAAAAGTTGAGCCGTTCGCGGCCTCGCCTGAGTGCGAGCGGATCACGCGACGTGATCCGCCAACCCTGACTCAACAGTTCGTCCACATGGGCGCGTAGTCCCGGCAATTTGCGTTGTTCCTTCATCGCGAGCCCTCCAGTTGGCGGGCTCAAGATTACCAAAGCAAAACCCAACCCTGCCCGCCGATACGCGGGCATTTTCGTTTCTGGAGGTCGCAGTGAGTAGAGAGCGCGATGTGGATGTGCTCGCCCGTACTTTGTGGGGCGAGGCGCGCGGCGAAGGGTTCGCCGGCATGGTGGCCGTGGGGCACACCATCAAGAACAGGGCAGCCAAGCCGGGCTGGTGGGGGCGCGACATTGAGAGCGTTTGCCTCAAGCCGTCCCAGTTCAGCTGCTGGAACAAGAACGACCCGAACTACCCGTACCTGAGCGGGCAGAAGGACATCCCGCCCGGGCAGTTCCTTCAGGCTCGCGAGGCCGCGGTGGCGGTGCTCGATGGCAAGCAGCCCGATCCTACCGGCGGCGCCACCCACTACTACGCGACGAGCATGCCGAAGCCGCCGGCCTGGGCGCAGCTCTCCAAGCGGACGGTGAAGATCGGGCGTCATATCTTCTTCCGCGACGTGCCATAGGAGCGCGCCATGTCCAGCCTGCTTTCGAAAGTGGGGTTGCAGATCCTGGGCGGCCTGATGCTGGTCGCCCTTGGCGCCGGCCTGGTGTGGTGGGGGCTCTCCCCGCGCATCGATCTGCAGGTGCAGCGGGCCGACGCCGCGGTCACGGCCGCCATTGATGCGCAGAAGTTGGTTGCGCTGCAGGCCGGCGTGATGGCAGAGCAGCAGCGGCAGATCGGCGCAGTCGACGAAATCCACAAGCGGATGCGCCTGCTGGAGCAGGCCGTGTCCACCAATGCCAGGGCGCAGAGTGCGGCCTTCGAGGAGCTACGCCGAAATGACCAAGCTGTTGCTGAGTACCTGCGTGGGCCTGTGCCTGCTGACCTCGGGCGGCTGTACGAACGCCCTGCAACTACCGCCCCAGGCGCCTACCGCAGCACGTCAGTACTGCCCGCTGGTGGCGTGTCCGCTCCCAGCTCGGCCGGCAGTGCTGGCCAATGATCAGTGGCGCGAGTCGCTCGACGTGACTGAGGCCGCGCTGCTCAGTTGCGCCAACCAGGTGCTGGACTGCATCCAGACCCAGGACGCCCAGCGCGCGAAATGAAAGGAGCGACCGGTGGAGTGCTGCAACACCTCACCGGACGCCGAACCTGCAGAGCATCCCTGCAAGCCCAGCCCAGGCTCCCGCCCCGTGCACGAAGCGGGGCGAGCCTAACACCTGTTTATCCATACAGTAAAGGCTTGCAAAATGACCAACCCGATCTTCCCTTGGATGGGCGGCAAGCGCCGCCTGGCCGACCGTCTTATCCCGTTATTCCCGCCCCATGAGTGCTACGTCGAGGCCTTTGCCGGCGGCTCGGCGCTGTTCTTTCTCCGGCCAGTGCCGGCGCCGACCGAGGTGCTCAACGACCTCAACGGAGACATCGTCTGCCTCTACCGCGTCGTGAAGAACCATCTGGAAGAGTTCGTCCGCCAGTTCAAGTGGGCGATTTCCAGCCGCCAGGTGTTCGAGTGGCAGAAGCTCACCCGCCCCGAAACCCTCACCGATATTCAGCGTGCTGCACGCTTCTTCTACCTGCAGCACCACGCCTTCGGCGGCAAGGTGTCGGGCCAGAACTTCGGTACCGCGACTACCGCCCCGGCGGTCAATCTGCTGCGCATTGAGGAGAACCTGTCCGCGGCATGGCAGCGCCTGGCCGGCACCTACGTGGAGAACCTTCCATGGCTGGAGTGCGTCGAGCGCTACGACCGCGCCCACACCTTCCACTACATGGACCCGCCGTACTGGCAGACCGAAGGGTACGGCTTCGACTTCCCCTTTACTGAGTACGAGCGGATGGCCGACTTCATGCGGCGCTGCAAGGGCAAGGTGATGGTGAGCATCAATGACCACCCCGACATCAGGCGCGTCTTCGAAGGGTTCCACATGGAGCGGCTGGACATCCGCTACAGCAACACCAACCAGCGGCAGGGTATGGCCGAGACGACCGGCGAGCTGGTGATCATGAACTGGGAGCCAGGCGCGTTCGGCGGACTGTTCTGAGGCTACAATGCCGACCTCGATCAGAAGGAGGTCGGCATGCTCAGAATTCGATCCAATGGTGGTACCCGCTTGAGTCTGGAGCGTCTGGTCACCAAGGCAGGGCAGTACGGCATCTGGGAGTTTCACGTCGCGGCCAACTCCGAAATGTTCAAGGGCCTTCAGGCTGGACGCCATGCGGCCCTGTTGCCGGCTGAGCCGAAAGAAGGACAGGAGGTGGAGCTCTTCGCCATGCTGTCCCCTCACTCTCCGCAGGAAGAGTGGAAGCCTATCGGAAAGGGGACTGCTCACTACCTCTAGATTGGCTCGATCAACTGCGCGCCCTGATTTCTGACGCTGCCGATGTCAGTGGATATGCGGTAGGCCTCGAAGTCCTGCCGCGCCAGGGCGATGGTGTCGTACGCCAACTCCAGCGAGCTGTCAGGCGAGAGCCAGGTCTTCCACTGCTCTGGTGCCAGGATGACCGGCATCCGGTGGTGGATGGCAGACACCAGACCCTCGGCCTCCTTGGTCAGCAGGGCGCAGGAGGTGATCGGTTCACCCTCAGGCGGTGACCAGGTCGACCAGATCCCGGCGATGGCCAGCACGTCGCCGTCGATGGCGTGGTGGTAGTAGGGCTGGTTCACCGCGCGGCCGGCGGTGTTCTTCACCGGCTCCTTCTCGTTCCATTCATACCAGCCCGCCGCTGGCATCAAGCAGCGCTTATGCCGGATGGCGTCCCGCCACATTGGCTTCGTCGCTGCTTCCTCGCTCCGCGCGTTGAAGGTCAGCGCCGGCAGTTTCTCCTGCTTCCACCAGAACGGGATCAGCCCCCAGCGGGCCGCGACCACTTCCTGTTCTCCCGCCTCGTTCAGGAGCACCATGGGCACCTGACTGGTCGGCGCGACGTTGTACGCGCGGTCGATCCAGCGCCCGGAGTTTCCCCGCCCGATATGCCAGTAGCGCTCCAGCGCCGCTTCCTCTGGCGTCACGTACCGTCCGCACATCCCCGTCTCCTCCGTTTATCAGTCCACCCATTGTAGGCAACCCTACAGGTCTATTACTGTATTTATATACAGTAAATCGGACCTTTCTCATGCTCCCTGACGTTGTCGCGCGCCTGCTGGCGGGCAGTCGCCCATTACCGTTGTTCGCTTTCCGTGTGCCCGCAGGCTTCCCGTCGCCGGCCCAGGATCACCTGGAGCGGGAGATATCCCTGGATGAGATCCTGCAGATTCGAGCGCCCCACACCTACCTGGTGCGTTCGGGCGGCGACAGCATGATCCGCGCAGGGATCCACGACGGCGACCTGTTGGTGGTGGATCGCTCCAGCGAGGCCGTGCCCGGCGACATCATAATCGCGGCGGTCAACGGCGAGCCGACGGTGAAGCGACTGGCGAAGGACGGCGACCAGGTGGTGCTGCGCGCGGAGAATCCCAAGTACCCACCGCGGTACATCCTCGAAGGCGACGAACTGCTGGTGTGGGGGGTGGTGCGATACAGCATCCGGTGCCACGACCATGGCTGACCGCTCCATCGCCCTGATCGACTGCAATTCGTTTTATGCCAGCTGCGAGAGGGTGTTCCGGCCCGACCTGCTGCGCACGCCCATCGTGGTCCTGTCCAACAACGACGGCTGCGTGATCGCCCGGAGCGCCGACGCCAAGCCCCACATCGCCATGGGGGAGCCGTACTTCAAGATTCGCCACAAGCTGGAGCGGCTGGGCATCCTGGCGTTCTCCAGCAACTACGCCCTCTACGGCGATATGAGCGCCCGGGTCATGACGATCCTCGAGGAGATGGCTCCCGCCGTTGAGGTGTACAGCATCGACGAATGCTTCGCCGACCTGACCGGGGTGCCGGGTGACCTGGTGCGCGTCGGCCGTGAGATGCGCGCGAGGGTCCTGCGTTGCACTGGCATTCCCGTGGGCGTGGGCATCGGCACTTCCAAAACTCTGGCGAAGCTGGCCAACCACGGCGCGAAGAAGTGGCAGGCGCAGACCGGCGGCGTCCTCGATGTCCGGGACCCGGCTCGCCGGGACCGGCTATTGAAAGCCTGCGACGTCAGCGACGTGTGGGGCATCGGCCGCCAGATGACTGGGCACCTCAACGCCCAAGGCATCAAGACAGCCTGGGACCTCGCCCAGGCCGACGCCTGGACGTTGCGCAAGCAGTTCAACGTGGTGATCGAGAAGACAGCCCGCGAGCTCCGCGGCGTGACCTGCCTGGAGTTGGAGGAAGCCGCACCACCCAAGCAGGAGATCTGCTGCAGCAGGATGTTCGGCAAGCGGCTGTATGAGCTTCCGCCGATCCGCGAGGCGGTGGCCACCTATGCGGCCAGGGCCTGCGAGAAGCTGCGAGCCCAGGGCTCCTACTGCAAGCGCGTGCAGGTCAGCATCCGTACTGGGATGTTCAATCCGGATGAGCCAAAATTCGCAAAGGGCGTCGGTGTTGAATTGCCATACCCGACCGACGACACCAGGTTAATCACCAAGGCTGCCGTCGACGGGCTTGAATTGGTTTTCCGTGAAGGGTTTGCCTTCAGCAAAGCCGAGGTACTGCTGCTCGATCTGCGGCAACCAGGTGAATTCACCGGCGACCTGTTCGCCCCGGTGCAGCCGGAGCGGTCAACCAAGGCCATGGCGGTCATGGATGCGATTAACGCGAAGTGGGGCAGGGGGACAGTTCGGCCAGGTGGGGTGCCTGCGGTGCCGGACTGGGGGATGCGGCGCGAGCTGATGAGCCAGAGCTTCACTACCCGGCTAGACCAGCTCTGGCTGGTCCGGTGACTTCAACAAAAAGCCCCGCAAGTGCGGGGCTTTTGGGTTGCGGACTGTTCAGGCTATAGCTCGGTTTGTTTCAACCTGGGTGACACGATCGTTGATGACGAAGCGGATAATGGACTTCAGGTCATCAGAGCAATTCTTGAAGGTAAGTTGTGCAAGGACGGTGCGGCCATGTTTCAGGATCAATGCGCCGACCAGCTCATCTACGAAAGACTGAGTGGCGTCCTTGTTGGAGAAGTCGATGGAGATTGCTTCGCCTAACTTTAAGTGTCGTTCGATTTCCATTCGAAACGGGGTAGCTGTAGCCCTCATACCAAGAGTGCGAATGGTCTCAGACCCGGTCGCTAAGCTGATTTGAGCGTGCATGACGTTCCCTCTGCGATTAACGCATGTGTAGTTCATATCTTACCGCCGGTCAATGACCTTTACCGTGCGGTAAAGCAACCTTCACAGGTTGCTTAGTCGAAACTGATTTCGTCATCTGCTACGGCTTCAGTTTTCGGCAGCAGTTCCGAAATCTTGACCAAGTGCAGCTTTTCGCGATGACAGGTAAACGCGATTGCTACACCTTTCCAACTGCTGCCAGTCATGACTTGCTGGAGTCCGTCATCAGTACGGACCCACGCATCTCCGCTGGCCACTATCAAATGGCCACTGGCTGCAGCTGCAATCCTAGCAGTGGTGGTCAGGCCCACTCCTTGATTTTGGCTATCTGTTTCATAGCCAATGTTAGGCCCGCGGTTGCAGCTCACTCTCTCGATCAAAGCAGCCTCAATTGCTGCTAGATGAGTCTTTTCCTTGAGCATGGCATGGTCCCTGAGAGTCGCAAGGAAGCCACACCCATTATCGACAATCGCTAAGCGCACGATGTCGTCCGAAAAGTGCTGGCATGCAACCCAGACAGAGGCGTTGCCATTCCCTTCCTTCTTCGCATGGGAAAGGGAATTTTCCAGAAGCTCTTTGAGTGCGTACTCAATGGGCCGACGGACGGCGTCCTGTTCCTCATCGAGAGCTTGCTCGTCACATTTGAGGCCTGTCATGGCCTGAATCAAGCGTGACGCGATTGCTTCTGAATTGCCTTGCTGGACGCGAATCAGCTCGACGCAATGCTCGGGATCGCCTTGGAAATTCCGAGCTGACTCTGCATCAAACCCTTCGACCTCAAGCCCTTGGAAAAACTCCATCCGCACGAGGTGATCGATGAGGCCTTGATGCATGTAGCGCACATGGAAGTACTTGTCGTCGACACTCTCCATGGTGGCGCGGAGCATTGCCAGCCCAAACGGGTCGATAAACGTCAGAGCGCTAGCATCCAGGACGATGTTGTCACTCGCATCGCAAGCCCGAGATATATTGCTACAAAAATCAAGGACATCCTGAGGTTCGGTGGCGATGAGGCGGGCAGGAAAATGCACAGCTTCGTCTTGAACTAATTCTGCTTGCACCACAACAACCATCCCTGATTTTTATTGGTCGCGGACTATAGCGTTTTAGTGGCATGTCCTTCAATGACCCTGCTCGTCGGCCGGATGATCGGTGTTGATAGGGCGGCTAGAGGCATTAGCAGTACAATTCAATGCAGAGGTGTAGATCCGCCGTTCATCGCTTGCCGTATAGCAGCAATCGAATTAGCGGGTATCGGGGCGGGTAAGAATGCGGGTAGTTGAAATTTTTATCTTTAATTTCAAAGGCATATGAAGCAAAGGAAAATCGTCCACATCGATTGCGACTGCTTCTATGCCGCCATCGAGATGCGCGACGACCCGAGCCTGGCCGGCAAGCCGCTGGCCGTGGGCGGTTCGCCGGACAAGCGGGGAGTGGTCGCCACCTGCAACTACGAGGCGCGCGCCTACGGGCTGCATTCGGCCATGGCCATGCGCACCGCGGTGAAGCTGTGTCCGGACCTGACCATCGTGCGGCCGCGCATGGATGTCTATAGAGAAGCCTCGCGGGACATCCACGCGATCTTCCGCGATTACACCGACCAGATCGAACCGCTGTCCCTGGACGAGGCCTACCTCGACGTCAGTGACAGCGAGCGCTGCGGCGGCAGCGCTACGCGCATCGCCCGGGAGATTCGCCAGCGCGTCTGGGAAACCCTGCACATCACGGTGTCTGCCGGGGTGGCGCCGAACAAGTTCATCGCCAAGATCGCCAGCGACTGGCGCAAGCCCAACGGCCTGTTCGTGGTCACGCCGGACGAGGTGGATGGTTTTGTCGCCGAACTGCCGGTGAAGAAGCTGCACGGCGTGGGCAAGGTGACGGCTGAGAAGCTCGCGCGCCTGGGGATTCGCACCTGCGCGGACCTGCGCGACTGGTCGCGCATCCAGTTGGCGAAGGAGTTCGGCAGTTTCGGCGAGCGCCTCTGGGGCTTGTCGCGGGGCATCGATGAGCGCCCGGTACAGGTAGATAGCCGGCGCCAGTCGATCAGCGTGGAAAACACCTTCGACCAGGACCTGCCGGACCTCGCCGCCTGCCAGGAGGAGTTGCCGTCACTGCTGGGCGAACTGGAGCGACGCATGACGCGCCTGGACACCAGCTACCGGCCGGGCAAGCCGTTCATCAAGCTGAAGTTCCACGACTTTACCCAGACCACCCTGGAACAGGCGGGCGCCGCGCGTGATCTGGAGAGCTACCGGCTGCTGCTGGGGCAGGCCTTCCAGCGCGGCAACAAGGCGGTGCGGCTGATCGGGGTGGGCGTGCGCCTGGTCGACCTGCGCGGGGCGCACGAACAGCTGAGCCTGTTCTAAGGCTCAGCCATTTCCGGGACTCAGCCTTCCGGCCACATGCGCATGGCGCGGCCGGACACCGGCCACAGGCGCAGTTCGCCTTCGTCGGTGATGTCCCAGCGCTGCACCTGGCCGAGCATTTTCAGGAAGTCCTGTTCCTGCTCCATTATCAGGTCGGCGCACAGCTTGCGGGTCGAGCCCGGCTGGCCGAAGGTCAGCTGGTCACCTTCGAGCTTGTAGCTGGCGAACCAGTGGTTGCAGCCGGCGCTGCCGTAGGCACGGCCGTTGCCGTCCAGGGTCAGGCTGATGTGGGTGTAGTCGATCAGCGGCCGTTCACCGATCCATTCCACGCGGTAGGTCTGTTCGGTTTCCGGCACCGGTTTGCTCGCGCAACCGGCCAGGGCCAGCGCAGCGCAGGCGCCGGCGATCAAAGCTTTCATGCAGTCTCCTTGCTCTGGCAATCCGGGCAGAGGTGGCGGTTGCCGGCCTTTGCCCATCCGAGTTCGGCGATGCGCAGTTCCGCGGCAGGCTGCTGGGCGGCCTTGCCGAGGGTGGCATCGACGGCGAATTCGAAGTCCAGTGTAGTCCCGCAGCCGTCGCAGTTGACCTTCCACTCGTGGATACCCAGTTCACGGAACACCGGTCCCTTGGCCACGGCCATCCACTGTCCCGGCGGGTTGATCAGGTGACGGACCTTTTCCACTTCCAGGGTCATGCTCAGGCTCTTGCTGCCCTTGAGGCTGACCAGCAGGGTGTCGCCGGCCTTGATCGAGCCGCCGATGCCGGTGACCTGGTAGCGGCCCGGAGTCAGCGCGCGGCACTCGTTGAGGGTGAATTGCGGGTTGAGCAGGTTGTAGCGGAAATCGTGCTGGGCCATGGGTCCTCCGGGAAAGCGCGGCATTCTAGGGCGCGAGGCCTGTGGATGCGAGTGCCTTCTGCTCAGTTTTTCACCAGGTTGACCGGGTTGCCGGCCTGCCAGGCGGCGATGTTGGCCAGGGTGGTCTCGGCGATCCCGGCCAGCGCCTCGCGGGTGAGGAAGGCCTGGTGCGCGGTGATGATCACGTTGGGGAAGGTCAGCAGGCGTGCCAGCACGTCGTCCTGCAGCGGCTGGTCGGAGCGGTCGGCGAAGAAGATGTCGGCTTCTTCTTCATAGACGTCCAGGCCGAGGTAGCCGAGCTGGCCGCTTTTCAGCGCCTCGATCAGCGCCGGAGTGTCGACCAGGGCGCCGCGACCGGTGTTGATCAGCATCGCGCCGCGCTTCATGCGTTCCAGGCTGCGGGCGTTGATCAGGTGTTTCGTGGCGTCGTTGAGCGGGCAGTGCAGGCTGATGATGTCGGACTGCGCGAGCAGCTCGTCCAGCTCGACGAAGCGCCCGCCGAGGGCTTCGATGGCGCGGTTGGGGTAGGGGTCATAGGCGAGGATGTGGCAGCCGAAGCCGCTCATGATGCGGGCGAAGACTTCGCCGATCTGCCCGCTGCCGATCACGCCTACGGTGCGCCCGTGGAGGTCGAAGCCGGTGAGGCCGTGCAGGGAGAAGTCGCCTTCGCGGGTGCGGTTGTAGGCGCGGTGCAGGTGGCGGCACAGTGCCAGGACCAGGCCGACGCCATGTTCGGCCACCGCGTGGGGCGAGTAGGCCGGCACGCGCACCACCGCCAGCCCCAGCGCCTGGGCGGCGACCAGGTCGACGTGGTTGTAGCCGGCCGAGCGCAGGGCGATCAGCTTCGTGCCGCCGGCGGCCAGGTGTTCCAGCACCGGGCGCGACAGGTCATCGTTGACGAATGGGCAGACCACTTCGAAGCCCATGGCCAGGGCGACCGTGTCCAGGCGCAGCTGCGTCTGCTGGAAGTGCAGTTCGAAGCCGTGGCCGTGGTTGGCGGCGAGGAAGCTGTCGCGGTCGTAGGTCTGGTTGCTGAACAGGATGATGCGCATCGCTTGGGGTCCGTCTTCAGTGCGTCTGGTCGGCCTCGGTTTCCCGGAGACCGTCGGTCGCTTGTGCCAGCTCGGCCATGGCCTTGTCCAGTGCATCCAGGGCTGCTGGGGCATCCGGTTCGTTCTGTTTGAGCAGGGTCTCGGCGCGCTGGCAGGCGGCGCGCAGCATGGGCACGCCGCAGTAGCGGGTGGCGCCGTGGAGGCGATGGATGCGTTCGAGCAGGGTGTGGCGATCGCCGCGCTCGCGGGCCTGGCCGATCACCTGGCGGTCGGCGGAGAGCGAGGCGAGCAGCATGCCGAGCATGTCCGCGGCCAGCTCCGGCTTGCCGGCGGCCAGGCGCAGGCCTTCCTCGTGGTCGAGCACGCTCAGGCCACTCAGCGCCGGCTCGGCGTGGCGCGGGCGCTCGTCACGGGGCTCGCCCAGAGCCAGGCCGGTCCATTTGAGGATCACCTGGACCAGCTGGCGCTCGTCGATCGGCTTGGTCAGGTAGTCGTCCATGCCGCCCTGCAGCAGGGCGCGCTTCTCGTTGGCCAGGGCGTGGGCGGTGAGGGCGATGATCGGCACCGGGCTGACCTCGCGCTCGCTTTCCCAGTGGCGGATCGCCTCGGTGGCCTGGCGGCCGTCCATGCCGGGCATCTGCACGTCCATGAAGACCAGGTCGAAGCGCTCGCGTTGTACGGCCTCGACGGCAGCCAGGCCGCTGTCGACCGCGAGCACCTCGGCGCCCATGTCGCTGAGCAGGGTCTTCACCAGCAGCAGGTTGGCCGGGTTGTCGTCGACGCAGAGCAGGTGCGGGATACGCTCCAGCTTGCCGTTGACGCTCTTGTCCTTGCGCATCGGCCGCAGGTGCAGCAGTTCGTTCATCGCCTGCTGCAGCTTGCGGGTGCAGGCCGGCTTGCTCTGCACCTGGGCGTCCGGCAGCACGTCGTTGTAATGCGCCTGCTCGATGGTCGGGCAGAGCACCAGGCTCTTGCAGCCGTGCTGCTCCAGTTCGCGGATGGCCTGGCGCAGCGCCTCGGGCGGGTGTTCGGTGGCGGTCACGCCGAGCAGCGCCAGGGTAATTGGCGGCTGGTCCTTCGGCGCGCCCTGCAGGGCTTTTTCCAGGGCGGCGAGGTCGGCGAACTCGGTGACCTCCAGACCGCAGTCTTCCAACTGGTGGTGCAGCGCGGTGCGGGTCAGTTCGTGGGGCTCATAGAGCGCTACGCGCAGGCCGCCGGTGAGGGCCGCCGGCAGGTCGTCACCGTCATCGCGGGCCTTGGGCAGATTGAGGCTGATCCAGAATTCCGAGCCGTCGCCGGCGCTGCTTTCCACGCCGATCTCGCCGCCCATCTGTTCGATCAGGCGCTTGGAAATCACCAGCCCCAGGCCGGTGCCGCCGGCCTGGCGCGACAGTGAGTTGTCGGCCTGGCTGAAGGCCTGGAACAGCGCGCGCAGGTCGGCGTCGGTGAGGCCGACGCCGGTGTCCTGCACGCTGATGCGCAGCTGCGCGCGGTCGTCGCTCTCGTCTTCGAGCATGGCGCGCACGGCGATGCTGCCGTCGTGGGTGAACTTGATGGCGTTGCTCACCAGGTTGGTCAGCACCTGCTTCAGCCGCTGCGGGTCGCCCACCAGCTGCAGCGGGGTGTCGCGGTAGATCAGGCTGACCAGCTCCAGGTGCTTCTCGTGGGCGGCGGGGGCGAGGATGGTCAGGGTGTCCTGGATCAGCTCGCGCAGGTTGAACGGGATGTTCTCCAGCACCAGCTTGCCGGCCTCGATCTTCGAGAAATCGAGGATCTCGTTGATGATCCCCAGCAGGCTCTCGGCGGACTTGTGGATGGTGCCCAGGTAGTCCTGCTGGCGGCTGGTCATCTCGCTTTTCTGCAGCAGGTTGGTGAAGCCGATGATGCCGTTGAGCGGGGTGCGGATCTCGTGGCTCATGTTGGCGAGGAACTCGGACTTGATCCGGCTCGCCTCCAGGGCCTCCTTGCGCGCCAGGTCCAGCTCGATGTTCTGGATCTCGATGGTCTCCAGGTTCTGCCGCACGTCCTCGGTGGCCTGGTCGATGTTGTGCTGCATTTCTTCCTGGGCGCTCTGCAGCGCCTCGGCCATGCGGTTGATGCCGCCGGCCAGCTCATCCAGTTCATGGCTGCCCAGGGCCGGCAGACGGGTTTCCAGGCGACCTTCCTTGAGCTGCGCGACGCCCTGGGCGATCTGCCCCAGCGGCGCGTTGATCGCCCGGCTCATGCGCAGGGCGAGGAGGGCGGTGACGGCAAGCCCCGCGCCGATCAGCAGCAGGCTGGTGAACAGGCTGCGGTAGCCGCGTAGCAGGGTGCCGTGGTGGGACAGCTCCAGCTCGACCCAGCCGAGCACCTTCTCGGCATCCGCGTCGGGGTCGCCGGACAGGCTGCGGTGCTTGCCCAGCACTGGCAGGAGGAAGTGGGTGGTGTCGAGGCTGCTCGCCATGCTCAGGTGCGAGCCATCGCCGCTGGGCATCGGGGTGAGGATGCTGGGGCCGGCGTGGACCAGCTTCTCGCGGTCCGGATCGAGGAAGGTCACGGCGCGCACGTCGGGCTGGTCCAGCGCCTCGTTGGCGATGCGTTCGAGAAGCTCGTTGTTGTGGGTGGCCATGGCCGGGGCCGACAGCGGCGCCAGCTGCTCGGCGATCAACTGGCCGCGCTCGATCAGCTGGGCGTGCATGTCCGCCAGCTGCACCCAGGTGAAATAGCCGCCCAGTACCAGCGCCAGCAGGCTGGTGGGCAGCAGGGTGAGCAGCAGAACCCGTCCCTTGATGCCGAGATCCTTGAACACGCGCTTCCTCCGATGCATTTATCCCCGGCAGTGTAGCGGTTCGGACCTGCGCCGGAAGCCCTTTGCCTTGCCCTGGGCGCGTGGAATCGTGAATACTTCACGCAATTGCTAATCACTCTTATTTGATATGAATGCCATAGCTGCGTCCGGCCTGCGCCTGCTGACCATCGAGGATGACCCGACCCTGGGCGCCCATCTGTCCTCCCATCTGAGCGAGCGCGGCTTCGACGTCACCTGGTGCCAGGACGGCGACGAAGGCCTGGCCCAGGCGCGCGGCGGCGACTACGACCTGGTGCTGATGGACATCATGCTGCCCGGCACCGGCGGCCTGGACATCCTCCGCACCCTGCGCCGCGAGCGCGCGGTGCCGGTGATCCTGATGTCCGCCCTGGGCGCCGAGCAGGACCGCATCGCCGGCTTTTCCCAGGGTGCCGACGACTATCTGCCCAAGCCATTCAGCCTTGCCGAACTCAGCGTGCGGGTGGATGCGGTGCTGCGCCGGGTCGCCCTGGAGCGCGGCAGCCAGCCGCTGGCGGCGACGCCCACTGGCCTGCAGATGGACCCGCACAAGGACGACGTCGGCCTCGACGGTCAATGGGCCGGGCTGACCGCCACCGAGTACCGTTTGCTGGAAACCTTCCTCGGCAGCCAGGGCGAGACCCTGAGCAAGCCCTTCCTTTATCAGCACGTTCTGCACCGCGCCTTTACCGCCCATGACCGCAGCCTGGACATGCACGTCAGCCACCTGCGCCGCAAACTGCAGGCCATCGGCTACCTGCGCCACCAACTGCACACGGTGTGGGGCAAGGGCTACGTGTTCGCCGAGAGCGAAGAGTGACGATGCCCGGCCGCCATTCGCTGTTCTGGAAACTCGCCTTCGCCCTGGTGGCTTTCGGCCTGTCGGTGATCTCGACCATCCGCACCCTGCTCGACGCCCACAACGAGAAGCTGGCCAAGGCCGGCAAGCCGCCGATGAAGGTGGTGGTCTACAACACCGACACCGACGCCTTCCAGTCCCTGCGCATCCGCCAGACCGACGCCTACGGCACCACCGTGGAAACCGCCGGCTACTACCAGAGCATGGCGCCGGACCTGTTCGAGATCGGCGT
>NZ_JASMRU010000060.1 GCF_030462585.1 Pseudomonas sp. CAN1
GCCCCCTCGGGCGCGTCACTTTTCCAAGCGCCGAAAAGTAACCAAAAGGCTTGCCCCGGACATCCGGTTTTTCGCCTAGGCGAAAAATACCCTCGTTGAAGCGCAGTTTCAGGGGCACGCGCTGACGGGCCGTCCCTGGCCCGACAGCGCTCTCGCGACATCCATGTCGCTCAACCCCTGAAACTCCGCTTCAACGAGGCCTCCTGAACGGGGCACTCGGAGCGTGCGGACATTTCTCTGGAAGTCTCTGGGGGCCAGAGCCAGAGCCAGAGCCAGAGCCAGAGCCAGAGCCAGAGCCAGAACCGAGGCCGTGGTGCTCTTCGTAGGAGCGAGCTTGCTCGCGAACCCGCCCAACCCGGCGCCTCCCCGTAGGAGCGGACCCTGTCCGCGAATCCACCCACCCGCACAGCATCAACAGGAAAACCTCGCTGTAGGATGGCGTGGAGCGAAGCGATACCCATGCTGTCGCCGAAAGCCATAGCCGCGCCCCAATAACCCCGCAAAAACACCCCCGCGACCCACCAGTCCACCCGCGTTTACCAACCGTTACCCCCACCGGCCTCGATTTTGCTTTATGGTCCACCCTGTTACCGACCCCGAGCCGACGACCACTCCATGAAGTTGCATCAACTGCGCGCCATAGTCGCCATCTGCGAGAGCGGCAGCATCCAGGAGGCTTCGCGCCTGCTGCACATCTCCCAGCCCGCCCTGTCCAAGAGCATCAAGGAGCTGGAAGCCGAGCTGGGCGTGCCGTTGCTGGTTCGCTCCAACCGCGGCATCACCGCCACCGAGTACGGCGAGCGCCTGGTGCGCCGGGCCCGGCTGGTGGTGGAGGAGGTGCGCCGCGCGCGGGACGAGATCGAGACGCTGAAAGGCGCCATGGACGGCCGCGTGGCCATCGGCGTGTCACCGGTGACGCCCAGCCAGCAGTTCGCCGCCTGCCTGCTGCGTTACCGCAAGCGCTACCCCAAGGTGCAGCTGCAGATCAACGAGCTGCGCCCGGCCAAGCTGCTCGAAGGCCTGCGCGAAGGCCAGCTCGACCTGGTGCTGACCTCGCAACCGGCATCGCGCAACGTCGATGGCTTCCACTGGCAGGAACTCTACGCGCAGCCGACCACGCTGGCGGTGCGCAAGGGCCATCCGCTGCGCAATGCGCGGTCGCTGCACGAGCTGCTCGACGAGGAATGGCTGGTGCCCGATTCGCTGGATGTGTCCCTCGCCGGGCAGATGTTCGAGCAATACAAGGTGCGCCAGCCCGAGCGCGTCATCGAGTGTGCCTCGGTGGTGCTCTACGCGGAGCTGGCGGCCAATACCGACGCGGTGAGCTTCTGGTCGCGGCGGGTGTTCGACCTGCCCATTGTCTCCGGCACCCTGGATGCGCTGGATATCGCCGAGACCGTGCCGGGCACCGACATCTCCCTGGTCTGCCGGCCGCCGGAACTGATGACCCGCGAGGCGCAGACCCTGGTGGACGAGCTGGTCTACGCCTTCAAGGGCCCGCACCTGCGCAAGCCGGAGTGAGCAGCGTCGATAACCAGCCTTGATAAGCATGCGCGAAGGTCATTATTCAGCGCCTCGCGCGTGGGGCATCCTGCCGGCCACATCAGAACAATGAGCAGGATGCGGCATGAGTCAGCAGCCCCTTACCCAGCACGAGACAGTCGAAAGACTGTTCGCCTCCCAGGCAACCTTCGCCGGCATTCGCCGGGACCTCCACCAGCACCCCGAGCTGGGCTTCGAGGAGGCGCGCACCGCGTCCATCGTCGCCGGCTACCTGCGCGAATGGGGCTATGAAGTCCACGAAGGCGTCGGCGGCACCGGCGTGGTCGGCGTGCTGCGCCAGGGCCACAGCGCGCGCAGCATCGGCATCCGCGCCGACATGGACGCGCTGCCCATCGACGAAGCCAGCGGCGTGCCCTACGCCAGCCAGCACGCGGGCCGCATGCACGCCTGCGGCCATGACGGCCATACCGCCATCCTGCTCTGCGCCGCCCGCGACCTGGCCGAGCAGCGCAACTTCGACGGCACCCTCAACCTGATCTTCCAGCCTGCCGAGGAAACCCTGGGCGGCGCCGTGGCGATGATGGACGATGGCCTGTTCGAGCGCTTCCCCTGCGATGCGGTGTACGCGTTGCACAATGCGCCGGGCCTGCCGGTGGGCTGCTTCCTGACCCGCGAAGGCGCGCTGACCGCATCGTCGGACCGCGTGTCGATCCGCTTGACCGGTGTTGGCGGCCACGGCGCCATGCCGCACCTGACCAAAGACCCGATAGTCGCTGCCGCCGAACTGGTGCTGGCGCTGCAGAGCATCGTCGCGCGCAATGTGCCGTCCACCGAAGTGGCCGTGGTCACCGTGGGCATGCTCAAGGCGGGGGAGGCGGCCAACGTGATTCCCGACCACGCCGACCTGCGCCTGAGCGTGCGTGCCACCAAGCCGGAAGTGCGCGAGTTGCTCAAGCGCCGCATCGGCGAGATCACCCGTGGCGTCGCTGCCGTGCACGGCATGGAGCTGCAGTACGAATACGAGGAGCTGGTGCCGGTGCTGGTTAACACGCCGGAGGAAACCCGTCTCGCACGCCAGGTGCTGACCGAGCTGGTCGGCCCGCAGCGGTTGTTGTCCGAGATCCCTTCGGGCTTTCTCGGCAGTGAAGATTTCGCCTGGATGCTCGAGCGCCGTCCCGGCTGCTACATCGCCCTGGGCAATGGCAACAGCGGCCCCAGCGGCTGCATGGTCCACAACCCCGGCTACGACTTCAACGACGGCGCCATTCCTTTCGGCGCGGCGCTCTGGGTGCGGCTGGTGGAGACCTCGCTGTCCTCGTCGACGTCGGCGGGAGGTCAGGCATGAAGCAGCGCACCGTAGTCCTCATTCTGCTGATGCTGGTGATGGTCATCAGCGTGCTGGACAAGACCATCTTCGCCTTCGCCGGCGCGCAGATCATCGACGAGCTGAAGCTCTCGCCGACCGAGTTCGGCTTCATCGGCAGCGCGTTCTTCTTCCTCTATTCGATCTCCGGCGTGCTGGTGGGCTTTCTTGCCAACCGCTTCCCGACGCGCTGGATTCTCGCCGGCATGTCGCTGGTGTGGATGGCCTCGCAGCTGCTGGTGGCACTGTCCAGCGGCTTTGCCGCGCTGGTCGCCGGGCGTTTGCTGCTGGGCGCCGGTACCGGGCCGGGCACGGCGGTGACCCAGCATGCCTGCTTCAAGTGGTTCGGCCCGAAGGAGCGCGTGCTGCCCTCGGCGTTGATCCAGGTATCGATCATGCTCGGCGCGGTGCTTGGCGCGCTGAGCCTGCCGCTGGCGATCCAGCACTTCGGCTGGCGCACCGCGTACTTCCTGCTGGCGCTGCTCGGCCTGGTGTGGCTGGTGGTCTGGCTGATCTTCGGCCGCGAAGGCCAGCAGACCGAGGAGGAGGGGCCGGGCTCCTCGCTGCGCCTGCCGTACAGCCGCCTGCTGCTCAACCGCAGCTTCCTCTGGATCACCCTGATGGGCTTCCTCAGCTACCTGCCCACCGCGCTGGTGTACAGCTGGGTGCCGGTGTACCTGCAGAAAGGTCAGGGCATGACGCCCATGCAGTCGGGCTACACGGTGATGGTGGTGACGGTGGGGGTAATCCTCGCCAACCTGCTGCTGTCGACGCTCTCGCAGCGGGCGATGAAGCGTGGCGTCTCGGTGCAGCGCGCCATGGTGTTGCCGCCGATGGTTTTTGCGGCGGTTGCCGGCATCGCCTTCTGCGCGCTGACGTTGCTGCATGGCGATCGCCTGGCGATCCTGGTGCTCTACGCCGTCGGCGCCATCCTGGTGAACGTCCTGCCGACCTTCTGCAACACCCTGGTCGCCTATATCGCGCCGAGCGCCCAGCGCGGCTCGATGCTGGCCATTCACATTGGCGGCATGACCAGTGCCGGCATGCTCGCGCCGTGGATCGTCGGCCAACTGGTCGAGCTGCGCGGCGGTGATATCGCCCATGGCTTCGAAACGGCGCTGGGGCTGTTCGGCGTGCTCACTGTGGTCTGCGCCATCCTCGGCTGCCGGATCATCGCCCCCGAGCGTACCCGCCAGACGCTGCAGGGCGAACACAGCGAAGCGCCGCTGCCCGGCGCTGTCGGTCACGCCTGATCTTCCTCGAAGGGCCCGTACAACGGGCCCTGATCAATCCAGTCATCCGGAGTGGTGATGAACCCGTCTGCCTGTTTTTCCCAGAGCTACGCCGAAGCGCGTGGCAAGTTCCTCGCTGCCTGCCTGTCCGCCGGGCTGGTGGTCGAATCCCATGCCCACCCGCTGCCCGGCCGCGATGGCGAGCCGCTGGCGCTGGACGTGGCGCGCAGCGGGCCCAGCGATGCGCAGAATCTGCTGATTATCAGCAGCGGCTGCCATGGCGTCGAAGGCTTCTGCGGCTCGGCGGTGCAGACCGCGCTGCTAAGCGATCCCGACTGGCTGGAGCAATGCTCCAGGGCCGACTGCGCGGTGCTCTACCTGCATGCGGCCAACCCCCATGGCTTCTCCTGGTGGCGGCGCTGGACCCACGAGAACGTCGACCTCAACCGCAACTTCCTCGACTTCTCCCAGCCGCGCCAGCGCAACCAGGCCTATGGGGCGCTCGACCCGATCCTGATTCCGCGGCGCTGGCCGTCCTTCGCCAGCCACCTGCGGCTGCTGCGCTACGCCCTGCGCCACGGCCGCAAGCAGCTGCAGGCGGCCATCTCCAGCGGCCAGGACAGCCACCCGCGCGGCCTGTTCTACATCGGCGAACAGCCGACCTGGAGCAACCAGACGGTGCGCCGTGTGCTGCGCCAGCACGGCGCGAAAAGCGCGCGGATCGGCTGGATCGACCTGCATACCGGCCTGGGCCCCAAAGGCCACGGCGAGCGCATCTACGTGGGCGGAAACGATCCGCAGACCCTGGCGCGCACGCGGCGCTGGTGGGGCGCGGAGGTGACTTCGTCGCAGGAGGGCGGATCGGTTTCGGTACCCTTGCGTGGCCAGATGGTGCTGAGCGCCGCCAGCGAATGTCCGCAAGCCGAGCTGACCGGCATTGCCCTGGAGTACGGCACCTTGCCTGGGCTGCAGGTGCTCAAGGCGCTGCGCGCCGACCAGTGGCTGAGCAACAACCCCGGCGTGCCGGCGGAGAAGGCGCTACGCATCCATCGCCAGCTGCGCGACGCCTTCTATGTGGACGAGGACGGCTGGAAGCGTCGGGTGCTGGAGCAGGCTGGCGAAGCAGCGCGGCAGGGACTTGCCGGGCTTTGCGAGGCTCAGGCGGCGCCGCTGCGCGCGTCCAGGTAACAGACCGTGGTGCGCCGCGACCCATTGGGCCGGCGCTGCGGGTCGGCGAAGGTCTCCAGCTCGCGAAAGCCGGCCTTGCGCATCATGCCGGCGGAGCCGGGGTTCTCCTCGTGGCGCTCGATGTAGATGTCGGGCAGGCCACGGGCGGCCAGTTCGGCAATGGCCGCACGCAGCAGGCGCGTGCCCAGGCCGCGCCCGGCTTCGCCGCGGTGCACCGTGGCTTCGGCGATATAAGCGTGACGCCCGCTGCCTTCCGGCTGGAAACGGCCGAACGCAGCGCTTTCCAGAAAGGTGACCAGGCCGCGCAACTCGTCGCCAGCCACGGCGACCAGTCCCCACACCGAACCCTCGGCAATGCCCTGGAAGTGCTCGCGCACCGGGCCTTCGGGGAGAAAGTTCCAGTCATTGGGGCCATGCTCGAAGATCAGCCCCAGCATGGCCGGCACGTCATCGGCGGTGGCGGGGCGAATCTGCAGGTCGTCCATGGCGTTTTCCTTGAAGGCGGCTCGAAGTCGAGACGAACGACTCTAGCCACGGTCGGTGCCCGGTTGCAGGCACAGTGGCGCAGGAAAACTGTATGGGTGGCAGATCAGCGGCCGGGCAGCATCGGCGTCAGGTGCAGGATGTTCAGCAGGTGCGGAACGCGCAGCGGGTAGCAGGCCTGCAGGCGCACGCGCGCCTCGGAGAGGGTCATCTGGCGGGAAAACGAGCGCAGCACGGTCTTGCCCAGGCAGTGACCGTCCTGAAAATGCACGAGGAATTCATTCATGGCGAAGCGACAACGAGAGGACACGCACGAGGTGGCGCACAGGGCGCGAATAATAGCGACTTCGGCGCGTTCAGCGTTGCCATAAATCATCCTTTGCAGGAACTGTCCGACGGAACGACAGGAGCACCACCGGCCGAACCGACGGCCGGTGGAGTCGGAAAGAGACTAATGGCTTGAAGCGTAGTCCAGGCGCAGGACGTTGTAGTCCAGCCGCATGCCGAAGGCGTGCATGAAGAAGGCCTCTAGTTGCAGCTCCAGCGCCCGCGAGGTTAGCGAAGCAAGGCGCGCGCCCTGGCGGCGGGTGCGGCGGTTCACCGCGGTGAATTCCTCGTGGACTATGCCCTGGGAAGCGGGGTCGGCGATCAGCCGGTAACAACTGTCCGGCAGGTCGTCGCGCTGGGTCGCCTGCAGGCTGAGTTCAGGGTGGCCGTCGGCGTTGGTGATCAGCTCGACGCTACAACGCAGACCTCGGTCGCGGGCGAAGCGCGAGGCCTCTTCGAAGGCCGGCAGGGCCTTCTGCAGGACCTGGATTTCGAAGGCGAGGAAGAATTGCTCGTCGAATTCGACGTCCTGGGTGTTCCGGGCTGCCTGGTTCAACATCGCCGGCATCTCCTGTGTCGATGAAACAATGAAACTTCGCTAGGCGAGTCGGGATCGCCAAAGTTTCGTCATCGCGGCATTGCAGACACGACGTACACACAGAACGCACACACAGTCAGTCGGCAATGCCATTTGCCTGAACGAAAGGCCATCTCACTGGATGGAGCCGGGCACTGTCAACGAACATTCCTGCATAAGCAGGGCACCCGGAAATAGCCAAGGGTGCGCGAGAAGGCTGCGCCGCCGCAGGAGTCTGGTTCGGCGCAGGGTTGGATGGGTGTAAAGTTATCGTGACGATTACTAGCCACCCGTGCCGCAGCCGGACGGGCGGCCATCCGCCTCAGAAGGCGAAGTCCTCCATCTGCAGCGCAGCGTCGCCGCCGTCGACTATCGCCTGGGCCAGCCCCGGCGCGCGGGTGAGGAAGTGCCCCGCGTAGAACTGCGCGGTGCGCAGCTTGGCGCGGTAGAAGGCTGCATCGCCGCTGCCGTCGGCCAGGCGCTGCTGGGCCACCTGCGCCGAGCGGGCCAGTTGCCAGCCGCCGGTAACGATGCCGAACAGTTCCAGCAGCGGCACCGAGCCCAGCGCCACCAGGCGAACCTGATCGTTGAAGTGGGCGACCACGAACTTCACCGCGTCATCCAGTGCATTGATCGCCGAGAACAGCCGATGGCGGATGCCGGCCAGTTGCGGATCGTCATCCGGCAGCGCCAGCTGCGCCTCGCGCAGGCGGGAGATCAGGGCGAAGGCGGCGGCGCCCTTGTCGCGGGCGATCTTGCGGCCGATCAGGTCGAGCGCCTGGATGCCGGTGGTGCCTTCGTAGATCGGCGTGATCCGCGCGTCGCGCAGATGCTGGGCGGCGCCGGTTTCCTCGATGAAGCCCATGCCACCGTGGACCTGCACGCCAAGGGAGGCAATATCCACGGCATTCTCGGTGCCGCAGCCCTTGATCACCGGGATCATCAGTTCGACGAAGGCCTGGCGCTCGCGGCGCACGGCTTCGTCTGGATGACCGTGGGCGATGTCTGTAGCCAGCGCCACCTCGCAGGCCAGGGCGCGCATGGCCTCGGTGCGCGAGCGCATGGACATGAGCATGCGGCGCACGTCCGGATGGCGGAGGATCGCCGCCTTTTCCCGGCCGGGCACGCCCATTTCCGTGCCCTGCACCCGTTGCCGCGCATAGTTCACCGCACGCTGGTAGGCACGCTCGCCCAGGCCGATGCCTTCGATGCCGACCGAGTAGCGCGCCGCGTTCATCATGATGAACATGTATTCCAGGCCGCGATTCTCCTCGCCCACCAGCCAGCCGGTGGCACCGCCCTGGTCGCCGAAGGCCAGCACGGCGGTAGGGCTGCCGTGGATGCCCAGCTTGTGTTCGATGGACACGCAGCGCACGTCGTTGCGTTCGCCCAGGCTGCCGTCGGTGTTGAGCAGCACCTTGGGCACCACGAACAGCGAGATGCCCTTCACGCCCTCCGGCGCGCCGGGCACGCGGGCCAGCACCAGGTGGACGATGTTGTCGGTGAGGTCATGCTCGCCGTAGGTGATGAAGATCTTCTGCCCGAATACCTTGTAGCTGCCATCACCCTGGGGTTCGGCACGGCTGCGCACGGCGGCGAGGTCGGAGCCGGCCTGGGGCTCGGTGAGGTTCATGGTGCCGGTCCATTCACCGCTCACCAGTTTCGGCAGCCAGGTCTGCTTCAGTTCGTCCGAGCCGCGCAGCTCGATGGCCTCGATGGCACCGCGGGTGAGCATCGGGCACAGGCCGAAGGCGACGTTGGCGGCGTTCCACATTTCCTCCACCAGCGCCGAGACCAGCCGCGGCGCGCCCTGGCCGCCGAACTCCGGCGGGCAGGAGAGGGCGTTCCAGCCATTGGCGGCGAACTGCTGGTAAGCCGCACGCCAGCCGTCGGCGGTGCGCACGTCGCCAGCCTTCCATTGCGCGCCCTGGCGGTCGCCGACGAGGTTCAGCGGCGCCAGTACGCCCTGGGCGAAGCGCGCGGCTTCGTTGAGGATGGCGTCGACCAGCTCGCTGTTCATGTCTTCCTGTCCGGGAAGCTGGTTCAGCGCATCGAGTAGCTTCAGTTCACGCAGGACGAATTGCATGTCGCGCAGCGGGGCTTGGTACTCGCTCATGGTGAGCTCCTGTTCGAAAAAGGGGTCTGGCACGGCGGTGCGTGGGTGTGCTGGAGGTCTGCGTTCGTCATCCCGCCGCCGGAGTGGCGGCGGGGCGTTCTTGAAGCTGAGACACGCGAGGTGGACGGAAGGTGCCGCCGATGCGCTGGAGCGCACGGCGGCGATGGCTGACTTGGCGGGCTCAGGCGCTCCAGTGATGGCGTTGGAGGATGGTGTCCAGCGTGCGGCTGATGGCGGTGCAGTTTCGCACCATCTCCATGCGCTCCCAGGTCTGCTGCTTGCCCTCGCGGACCAGTTGTTCGACTTCTGCCAGGGGCAGCGGCGCCATCAGCTTCAGCGGATTGTGCCAGCGCTTGGCGAGGAAGATGTTGATGTCGGCCGTGTACTCCTGGGCCAGCACGTTGTAGCTCAGGTGCTGCCAGCGGCTGAGGGTCGGGTTGCTGGTGCGCAGGTGGCGCCGGCTGAACTGGAGCAACTGGGTGGCGGCGCTCTTGGTCCACTTCACCTGCAGGTTGACCACCGACTGCACCAGGCCCTGCCGGGCGTCCGGGTTGGGCGTGAACAGCAGCGCCGCCGGGTTGACCATGCTGGAGATGAAGTGGTTGACGCCATACAGTCGGCCCAGGCGTTTGGCCGGCAGGTCGTCGACGTAGGAACCGTCGATCCACTGCTGTTCGGGCAGGTAGGCCACCTGCTCGCCGGCAGCGTTCTTCGCCGTCAGGGTGACCGGCGGGAACAGCCCGTAGAGCGCGCAGGAGGCCTGCACCGCGGAGCGGATCATCACGTTGGGCGCGGTGATCGCATTGAGCAGGCGCGGCGCCTGGCGCGGGGCCAGGCCGGTGACGGTGACGTTGAGCTTGCGCCCGGTCAGCCGGTAGGCCTCCTCGAAGGTCAGGTCGGGAATGACCCGCGCCAGGTACTCGACCAGCTCCTGGGTGCCGACGGTGCGCCGGTCGCCCTTGTCCTTGCGGGCTTTCGCGCCGTGCTCGGAGTGCATGGCGATGCGCTTGGCGCTGAGTTTTTCCGGCAGCTCCTCGTCGAGATGGGTACAGGTG
The DNA here is from genome assembly GCF_030462585.1 of Pseudomonas sp. CAN1. Taxonomy (GTDB): domain Bacteria; phylum Pseudomonadota; class Gammaproteobacteria; order Pseudomonadales; family Pseudomonadaceae; genus Pseudomonas. The sequence goes on from NZ_JASMRU010000060.1 coordinate 9,845, forward strand.
ATGGCGGCGATGATCGAGCCGGCGCTGGAGCCGGAGATGATCGACGGCAACAGGTTCTCGGCGAGTAGCGCCTTGATCACCCCGGCGTGGAAGAAGCCCAGCGCGGCGCCGCCGCTGAGCATCAGCGCAGAGCGGCCGAAGCAGTGACTGGCGCGCTGGAAGAAGTCTTCCTTCTGCTGCGGGCCGATGCTCTTGTCGTCGACCGCCGAGAGCGCCTCCAGGGCCTGGCAGACTTCCTCGATGTAGTCGTGGATCAGCCGCTTGGTGCCCATTCGCGCGCGGCCGTAGAGCTCGGCGCGGCCCATGCCGGCGAGGTTGCCGTGGATGCCCTCGTTGAGCGCGAACATCAGCCCGGCGTAGTCCTTGCGTGCGCGCAGGCCGCGCAGGTGTTCCAGGCGCTGGCGCACCGAGCGGTAGTCGTACTGGCTGGAGACTTCGCTGTGGCGCCAGTCGTCGCCGCCGCTCTGGCGGTCCAGTTCCAGGGCGTATTCCGCCCATTGCTGGTAGGTCGTCGCGGCTTCCATCTTGGCCAGCCAGGCGGACGACGAACGATTCCAGATCATGGGGTGGTCTCCTCCGTGGCAGGTTCGCTGCCGGTGTTGCGCTTCCTGGACTGCACGGCTTTACCGGCGGGCTTCTGCTCATCCGCGATGGTGGCCGCAGCAGCTGCCGCCTCGGCTGCGGCGTCGCACAGGGTCAGGTATTCCTCGGTGGACTGGCGGATGCAGTCGATGTAGGTGTCCATGTCCGGGAGAATCTCCCGGTCGGCCAGCACGCCCAGTTCGATCTGGTCGTAGATGCCGGTGATGGCGTGGGTCAGCGCCATGCCATCGCACACCGGGCCGACGGCGAAGGTGGTGAGCACCTGGGCGCCGGCGAAGTACTGCTTCTTGTCGCCCAGCGGCGGGCCGGGCACGTTGGACAGCAGGGTGTTGTATAGCGGGCGCTTGCTGGTGTAACGCGCCTGGCGATACAGCCAGCTGTTGAACATGCGCATCGGCGCCGGCAGCACTTCGCTGGCCGAGGTGATCAGTTCGCCGACCACGTCGCGAGCCAGCGCCGCGCGGCTCTGGGTCTGCTCGTAGACAGCCTGCAGGCGCTCGATCGGCGATTCGATGTCGGTGCCCATGCCGATCAGCATGGCCGAGAGCTGGTTGCCCATGTCGCGGCCATTGCCTTCGGCGCGTACTGATACCGGGCACAGCGCCACCAGCGAGCCTTCGTCCGGCAGCGCCTCGCGTTGCGCTAGGTAGCGACGCATGCCGCCGCCGATGATCGCGACGATGGCGTCGTTGAGCGTTGCGCCCTGCACCAGGCGGCGGGTGCGCTTGAGGTCGGCGAGTTTCCAGATGTGGCCGCCGAAGCTGCGGTGCGGAGAAACCCGCTCGTTGAATGGGGTGAAGGGCACCCGGTGCTTGTTGTCACCGGCTTCCTCGCGCAGGCGACCGACCAGTTGCAGGCTCTTGCGCGCCAGGGTGACGCCGGCGCTCACGCTGCGGTACGGCTGGCTGACCAGGCGCGGCAGGGTACGGGCCCACATCTGCGAGCGGCTGGGCATGCGCTCGCGGTAGGGGGAGGTGGTGGCCGGCAGGTATTCGTTGTCCGGCGAGTCGTCCATCAGCAGGGTGGTCAGCACCACCCCCGACTTGCCGTCGAGGTAGGCATGGTGCATGCGCAGCAGCAGCGCGAAGCTGCCCGGCGGCACGCCTTCGACGTTGTTCAGGCCCTCGATGATGGTCAGCTCCCAGGGTGCGCGCTCCATGTCCAGCTGACGCGACATTGCCCGTGCGGTGAAGATGCACAGCTGGCGCCAGTCGCCGGGTTGCGGCAGGCCGACGTGGCGGATGTGGTATTCGAGGTCGAAGCTCTTGTCTTCCATCCAGTACGGATCGTCCAGGCGGAAGGGCGCGTGGGTCATCTTGCGGCGGAACAGCGAGGTCTTGCTCAAGCGGCTGCTGACGAAGCGCAGGATGTCCTTGTGGCGCACCAGTCCATTGGGCGCGGTGCTCTGGTCGCAAAGCCAGAGACCGGCGATCACCATGGGCTGGTGGGGGGCTTCCATGTAGAAGAACTGGGCGTCCAGCGGTGATAGCTGTTTCATTCCGACACTCCTGCTTGAGGATTCCGATGGGGAAGGGCAGCGCGCAGGAATACCTGGCGCTGCCTGAGGAACGGCGCGCCCATTTCAGGCGAATTGCCAGGGCCTGACGCCACCTTGGGTGGGTGGGGCAAGCCTGATGTCGTTGTCGGAATCGCCTGTCCGACGCCGGCGAGCCGGGAGCCCTGTGCGGGCTCCCGGCCTGACTGGCTCAGGGGGTGACGATGTTGAACTGCGGCTGGAAGGTATCCAGCAGTCCGAGCAGTTCGCCGAGCTTCTTCGGGTTGCCTTCGAGCTTGATCCGACCGTCCTTGATCGCCGTGGGGAAGTCGACCTGGCGCATGGTGATCTGGTCCAGGGTGGACTTCGCCAGGGTGACGCTGAGGTCGGCCTTGGGGTTCAGCTCGCCGGGGCGGTGAGTCAGCACGCCATTGCGCAGGGTCAGGGTCTGCTGCTGGTCGAGGTCGGTGAAGGTCCAGTTCATGGTCATGTCGTGGCCGACCGCCTTGTCCGTGTCGATACGGATGGCCAGGTAGTCGAAGTACATCTGCGGGGTCATGGCGCGGATCACGTCGGGCTTGGCGCCCCGCGGAGATTCCTGGGTCACGCCCTTGCGCAGTTCCATGGCGCCGGTCAGGTAGATGTTGCGCCACAGGCTGTTCTCCGCCTGGTAGCCGAGCTGTTCCAGGGCGTCGGCCTGCAGGGCCTTGGCCTCGGTGTTCTCCGGCTGGGCGAAGACCAGGTGGTTGCCCAGGGTGGCGGCCCAGCGGTAGTCGCCTTGATCGAGCGCCGCGCGGATCAGTTTCTCGACCGCCTCGGCGCCGCCCAGCGCCTCGACGTAGTGGGTGCCGGCGGAAACCGGCGTCAGCGGGTCGAGGTTGGCCGGGTTGCCGTCGTAGAAGCCCAGGTAGCGCTGGTAGACGGCGCGCGAGTTGTGG
>NZ_JASMRU010000061.1 GCF_030462585.1 Pseudomonas sp. CAN1
ACCATCTCCACCAGCCGGCGCGCGACCTCCTCGGTGCGCCCTTCCTGGCGCAGGCGCATGAAGCTGGCGGGGCGGACTTTCCTGAATTCGTTCATAGGCGGCAATGCGCGGAGCGCGGACGCTTCCTGCGCGGCAAATTCCTGTTCCTGGGTTGATAGCGAAGTCTACCGACGCTCCACGCCATCCTACGAAGAGCCGCCGGCACCTTCGGGACGCAGGATCAGACACCCCAGCGGCGGCAGGTCCAGCGCCAGTGACTGGTTCTGCCCATGGGACTCCAGCGGGTCGCTGTCCACACCCCCACGGCTGCCCGCGCCGGACCCGCCGAAGCTGTCGGAATCGCTGTTGAGCAGCACCTGCCAGCGCCCCGCCTGGGGCACTCCGATGCGGTAGTTGGGGCGCGGCAGCGGGGTGAAGTTGTGCACCACCAGCAGCGGCGCGCCGTCGCCGGCCAGGCGCAGCCAGGCGTAGACGCTGTTGCGCGCGTCATCGCCGATCAGCCAGTGGAAGCCCTCGGCGCGGTCGTCGAAAGCGTGCAGCGCCGGCTCCTCGCGCAGCAGCTGGTTCAGCTCGCGGACCAGCGCCTGGGCGCCGAAGTGCTCGGCGTAGCGCAGCAGGTACCAGTCCAGCTGGCCGTCGTGGTCCCACTCGCGCCACTGGCCGAACTCGCAGCCCATGAACAGCAGCTTCTTGCCCGGGTGAGTCCACATCATCGCCAGGAACAGCCGCAGGTTGGCGAACTGCTGCCAGCGGTCCCCCGGCATCTTGCCCAGCAGCGAGCCCTTGCCGTGCACCACCTCGTCGTGGGAGATGGGCAGGATGAAGTGCTCGGAGAAGGCGTAGAGCAGGCCGAAAGTCAGCTTGTTGTGGTGATGGCCGCGGTTGATCGGGTCCTCGCGGATGTACGCCAGGCTGTCGTGCATCCAGCCCATGTTCCACTTGTAGGCGAAGCCCAGGCCGCCCTCTTCCGTCGGTTTGCTGACCCCCGGCCAGGCGGTGGACTCCTCGGCGATCACCAGCGCGCCCGGTGCCTCGGTATGGACCACGCTGTTGAGATGGCTGAGGAACTCGATGGCTTCGAGGTTCTCGCGGCCGCCGTGGCGGTTGGGGATCCACTCACCGTCCTTGCGCGAGTAGTCGCGGTAGAGCATCGAGGCCACTGCATCCACCCGCAGCCCGTCGATGTGGTACTCGCGCAGCCAGTGCAGCGCCGAAGCCAGCATGAAGCCGTGCACCTCGTTGCGGCCCAGGTTGTAGATGTAGGTGTCCCAATCCTGGTGGAAGCCCTCGAAGGGGTGCGCGTACTCGTACAGCGAGGTGCCGTCGAAGTGCGCCAGGCCGTGGGCATCGGTGGGGAAATGCGCCGGCACCCAGTCGAGGATCACACCGATCCCGGCCTGGTGGCAGCGATCGACGAAACGGGCGAAATCCTCCGGGCTGCCATAGCGCGCAGTGGGCGCGAACAGCGACAGCGGCTGGTAGCCCCAGGAGCCGCCGAACGGGTGCTCCATGATCGGCATCAGCTCGATGTGGGTGAAGCCCAGGTCGCTGATGTAGGGCAGCAGCCGGTCGGCCAGTTCGTCCCAGCTCGGCGCGCGGTTCTCCACCCATTGCCAGGAACCGGCATGCAGTTCGTAGATCGACAGCGGCCGGTCGACGCCCTGGCGTGTACCGCGCTGCAGCATCCACTCGTCATCGCTCCAGGCGAAAGGCGTCGGGTCCGCCACCCGCGAGCCGGTGGCCGGAGGCATTTCGGTGGCCAGGGCCAGGGGGTCGGCCTTGAGCGGCAGCAGGCCGTCCTGGCCGAGCAGCTCGTACTTGTATACCTCGCCCTGCTGCAGGCGCGGGATGAACAGCTCCCAGACCCCGGCCGGATAGCGCAGGCGCATCAGGTGGCGGCGGCCGTCCCAGCCATTGAAATCGCCGACCACCGAGACCCGTTTGGCATTGGGCGCCCACACGGCGAAGCGCACGCCGGGCACTCCCTCATGGTCCATCACCTGGGCGCCGAAGCACTTGCCCAACTGGCGGTGATTGCCTTCGGCGAACAGATAGAGGTCCAGCTCGCTGAGGGACGGGCCGAAGGCGTACGGGTCCTCGCTGAGCTGTTCGTGCTCCGGCCAGTGGATGCGCAGACGATACGGGGTCTTCTGCGGCAGCCGCGCCACGAACAGCCCACTGGCATCCAGCGCTTCCATGGCGACGAGGAATTCGTCCTCGGGCGACAGCAGCTCCACCGCCAGCGCGCCGGGGAGCCAGGCGCGGACCAGTTCGCCCTGGGCGTCGCGATGCGGCCCGAGGAAGGCGAAAGGGTCGGCGTGGTCGGCACGCTGCAGGTGGTCCAGGTCGTCGAACAGGGTCATTTGTTTCCTCCAAGCAGGTGTCGCGCCAGTTCGAACAGTCCCTGCAGCGGGACTTCCAGCCAGTCGGGACGCTGGCCGGCCTCATAGAGCACCTCGTAGGCGGCCTTCTCCAGGCTGAACAGGGCCAGTGCCGCGCCCTCGCCTTCGCGGCCACGCCATTCGTGGGGCAGGTCCACCGCTGCCGCGCGGTAGGCTTCGAGGAAGGCGTCGCGCGCTTCGCGGCGGTAGCGCAGGGCCAGCTCGGCGCGGGCCGTCTGTACTTCCCCGGCCTCCTCGGTGCCCTGGGCGTTGCGCAGGGCCATGGCGGCGGCATAGTCGAAGGAGCGCAGCACACCGGTGACATCCTTCAGCGGGCTGTGGCGTTGGCGGCGCTCGGCCAGCGGGCGATTCGGCTCGCCTTCGAAATCGATGAGGAAGGCGTCTCCCTGCACCACCAGCACTTGCCCCAGGTGCAGGTCGCCGTGGACGCGGATCATCACCCCGCCCTCGGCCAGCCGCGCCAGGTTGGCCACCGCCTGCAGCAGCTCGCCGCGTTTCTCCAGCAGCCAGTCGATCATCACCCCGCCACCTTCGTCGAGGTGCTGCCGCGAGCGCTGCAGGGCCTGCAGCGCCTGATCGAGCTGGGCGCCAATGCTGCTGGTCCAGGCCGCGCTGTCCGCGGTGGCGCTGCGGTGGATGCCGAATTCCGGCACGTCGGTGGCTTCGGCCAGCAACTGGTGCATCTCGCCCAGGCGCTGGCCGAGCTTGCCGGCGAACAGGCGCAGCTCCTCCATCACGTCGAAGCCGGTTTCTGCCGAAGGCAGCGCTCCGTCGCGCATGGCGCGTTCCAGCTGATTCAGCGTCCAGCTCCAGGCGTCACCCTGGTTACTCAGGTAGCCCTGCAACAGCATCAGGGTGTGTGGCTGGCCCTGGGCGTCGATGCGGCGCACCTCACCCAGCAGCGGGGCGATGTTGGCGAAGCCGCGCCGGCTCAGGTAGCCACCCATCTCCGCCTCCGGGTGCACACCGGGGAAGACCCGGCGCAGCAGCTTGAGCAGCAGCTTTTCGCCGATCAGCGCGGAGCTGTTCGACTGGTCGACGCTGAGCACGCGCACCTCGGCGTCCTCGCCGATTTCGCCGTAGTGCGGCAGTCCCGGCATCGGCAGGAATTGCAGTTCACCCGCCGGCCCGGCGAGGGTGGCGCTCTGCCGCAGCAGGCTCAGCACCAGGCGGCTGAAGGCCGGCAGGCTGAAGGCGTCGGTGAGCAGGCCGACCTTGCGCCCTCGGCGCAGGCGCGCCATGGCCAGCTGCTGCGGCAGCTCGTAGCCGCCGCTGCCTTTCTCCGGTACGGCGGCCAGGGGCAACTGGTAATGCTCGACGCCCTCGGCACCGCTGACCTCCACCTCCGCCAGCATCGGCGCGGCATCGTCCTCGGTGAGCGGCATGGCGTAGAGCAGATGGGCGCTGCCCGCCTCCAGGCGGCCGGCGGCGAACCAGCGGCGCTTGGGCAGGTAACGCGGCAGCGAGTCGCTTTCCAGCAGCTCGCGCGGCGCGCCATTCATGATTTCGCCCAGGCGCTGGGCCAGCACCAGGGTCGGCAGCTCGGGCATGCGTTCCACCGCCTGCACGTGCCAGGCCGGCATCTGCAGGCTGTCGGCCAGGTAGAACCAGTAGAAGCCATAGGGTGGCAGGGTCAGCAGGTAGGTCAGCCGGCCGATCGGCGGGAAGGACGCGCCGCCGAGCATCTCCACCGGCACTCGGCCATCGAACGCCGAGAGGTCCAGCTCCACCGCCTGGGCGGCGTTGGACAGGTTGGCGACGCAGAGAATCGTCTCCTCGCTGCCGCCGTCGGCCTGGTACTGGCGCAGGTAGGCGAGGATGCGCCGGTTCGGCGGCGACAGCATGCTGATGCTGCCGCGGCCGAAGGCCTTCTGCTGTTTGCGCACGCCGAGCATGCGCCGCGTCCAGTTGAGCAGCGAGTGGGCATCGCGGGCCTGGGCCTCGACGTTGACGCTGGGGTAGCCATACAGCGAATCGAGGATCGGCGGCAGTACCAGGCTGGCCGGGTCCGCGCGGGAAAACCCGCCGTTGCGGTCCATCGACCATTGCATCGGCGTGCGCACGCCATCGCGGTCGCCCAGGTAGATGTTGTCGCCCATGCCGATCTCGTCGCCGTAGTACAGCGTCGGTGTACCGGGCATGGACAGCAGCAGGCTGTTGAGCAGTTCGATGCGTCGGCGGTCGCGCTCCACCAGCGGCGCCAGGCGCCGGCGAATCCCCAGATTGATGCGCGCGCGGCGGTCGGCGGCGTAGTAGTTCCACAGGTAGTCGCGCTCGTCGTCGGTGACCATCTCCAGGGTCAGCTCATCGTGGTTGCGCAGGAAGATCGCCCACTGGCAATTGTCCGGGATGGACGGGGTCTGGCGCAGGATATCGCTGATCGGAAAGCGGTCTTCCTGGGCGATGGCCATGTACATGCGCGGCATCAGCGGGAAGTGGAAGGCCATGTGGCATTCGTCGCCGGGGCCGCCATCCGTCCCGCCAAAATAAGGGCGGGTGTCCTCCGGCCACTGGTTGGCCTCGGCCAGCAGCATGCGGTCCGGGTAGTGGGCATCCAGTTCGGCGCGGATGCGCTTGAGCACCACGTGGGTCTCGGGCAGGTTCTCGTTGTTGGTGCCTTCGCGCTCGATCAGGTAGGGAATGGCGTCCAGGCGCAGGCCGTCGACGCCCATGTCGAGCCAGTAGCGCATGACCCCGAGCACCGCGCGCAGCACCTGCGGGTTGTCGAAGTTGAGGTCCGGCTGGTGCGAGTAGAAGCGGTGCCAGAAGTACTGCCCGGCCACCGGGTCCCAGGTCCAGTTGGACTGTTCGGAGTCGATGAAGATGATCCGCGTCTGGTCGTACTTGCCGTCGTCGTCGGACCACACGTACCAGTTGCGCGCCTGGGAGCCCTTCTTCGCCCGCCGCGCGCGCTGGAACCAGGGGTGCTGGTCGGAGGTGTGGTTGATCACCAGTTCGGTGATTACCCGCAGGCCGCGCTCGTGGGCCGCATCGATGAAGCGGCGGGCATCGGCCAGGGTGCCGTAGTCCGGGTGTACGCCCTTGTACATGGCGATGTCGTAACCGTCATCGCGCCTTGGCGAGGGGTAGAACGGCAACAACCAGAGGGTGTTCACCCCCAGCTCGGCGATGTAGTCGAGCTTCTCCATCAGCCCGCGGAAATCACCGATGCCGTCGTTGTTGGAGTCGAAGAACGACTTGACGTGCAGCTGGTAGATGACCGCGTCCTTGTACCAGAGCGGGTCATCGAGAAAGGGACGGGTCTTGCGCTTGGCCATGCTCGCAATCCTCCACGGGTCACTGTTCGGGGTGCAGCCGCCAGATGCCGAACGGCAGGTGCCAGGGTTCGATGCGCAGCCACTGGCGCTTGCCGTGCCAGGTCCAGCGGTGGCCGTTCATCAGGTCCTCGCCGCCCATGGGCGCGTCATCGGGCAGACCGAACTCCCACAAGGGCAGTTCGAAGTCGGCTTCCTGGGCGTTGTCCGGGTCGAGGCTGACCGCCACCAGGATGAAGTTCGACAGGTCGGCGGTGCGCTTGCCGAACAGCAGGACGTTGTCGTTGAACGCGTGGTAGGCCTGGAAGCCGAGGTGGCTGTGCAGCGCCGGGTTCTCGCGGCGGATGCGGTTGAGCCGGGTGATCTCGCCGACGATGTTGCCGGGGGCGTGGTAGTCGCGCTGGCGCAGCTGGTATTTCTCGGAATCGAAGTACTCCTCCTTGCCCGGCACCGGGTCGGCCTCGCACAGCTCGAAGCCCGAGTACATGCCCCACAGGCCCGAGCCCATGGTCGCCAGCGCGGCGCGGATGAGAAAGCCGGCGCGCCCGGAGCGCTGCAGGAAGTAAGGGTTGATATCCGGCGTATTGACGAAGAAGTTCGGCCGGTAGCAGTCGCGCAGCGGCGGCTGGTTCAGTTCGCTGAGGTACTCCTCCAGCTCCTGCTTGGTATTGCGCCAGGTGAAGTAGGTGTAGCTCTGGCTGAAGCCGACCTTGCCCAGGCGCGCCATCATCGCCGGGCGGGTGAAGGCCTCGGCGAGGAAGATCACCTGCGGGTGTTCGCGGCGCACCTCGGCGATCAGCCATTCCCAGAACGGCAGCGGCTTGGTGTGCGGGTTGTCGACGCGGAACAGGTTGACCCCCTGCTCCACCCAGCCCAGCACCACCTGCAGCAATCCGAGCCACAGGTCGGGCACGGCGTCGGCGGCGTAGAAGTCGACATTGACTATGTCCTCGTACTTCTTCGGCGGGTTCTCGGCGTGGCGGATGCTGCCGTCGGCGCGCCAGCTGAACCAGCCGGGGTGCTGGCGCAGCCAGGGGTGGTCCGGCGAGCACTGGATGGCGAAGTCCAGGGCCACTTCCAGCCCATGCTCGCGGGCGGCGTCGACCAGCTCACGAAAGTCTTCCAGGCTGCCCAGCTCCGGGTGCACGGCCTCGTGGCCGCCCTCCTCGCTGCCGATTGCATAGGGGCTGCCGGGATCGTCCGGGCCGGCCTGCAGGCTGTTGTTGCGGCCCTTGCGGTGCTGCCGGCCGATGGGATGGATGGGCGGGAAATACAGGACATCGAAGCCCATGGCCGCGATTTCCGGCAGGCGCCGGTGGACGTCGGCGAAGCTGCCGTGCTGGCCGGGTATGCTGCTTTCCGAGCGCGGGAACAGCTCGTACCAACTGGCGAACTCCGCCAGCGGGCGCTCCACGTCCAGCTCGAAGGTCAGGCTGCGGGTCAGGAACGGGCGGTGCTCGGCGCGCTGCATCACTGCCAGGGTGCGCGGCGCCATGAACAGGCCGAAGCGCTCCTCGCGCCCCAGCTTGCCCTGCAGCTCGCGGACGATCTGCGCCAGCTCCGCCTCGCAATCCTCCGGCGCGGTCTGCAGCACGTTCTGCAGCAGCTCGATACCCTCGCGAAACTCCAGCTCCACCACCTGGCCGGCGGCATACTTCTTCTCCAGCTCGTAGCGAAAGCTCGCGTAGCTGTCGATCCAGGCCAGCACGAGGAACTCCGTACGGCCGACCCGGTTCGGGGTGATCTGCGCTTCCCAGTGGTCGTTGCCCAGGTGCTCCAGCGGCACCTTCTGCCATGGCTGGCCCTTGCCTTCGCGCCAGGCGACTTCGGCGGCCAGCTTGTCGTGGCCATCGCTGAATATCCGCGCATGGATGCGTGAGGCCCGCTGGCTGAGGGCCTTGGCGGCGAAGCGCCCGCCCTCCAGACGTGGTTCCACGTCCTCGATGACGATGCGCGCCTCATTGGCGGCGGCTTCTGCCCGGCTGGCCGGATTCTCCCGTTCCATCTCCATCGCGGCGCCCTCCTCGCTGCGGTGCGCGCAGGACTGCGCGCTCTTGGGTGGATTGGCTGCTACAGGGGTTCCGAACGGCAGGGGGCAGGCAAGTTCAGGCTAATTGCGCGAGCGGTTGTGCTCCCAGCGGCGCGGCAGGCAATGCAGCACCAGCACCGCCAGCAGGGTGCCGAGCACTGCGGTGGCCGAGTGCCCGAGTCCGACGCTGATGCCGATGGCCGTGCTCAGCCACAGGCCGGCGGCGGTGGTCAGGCCCTTCACCTCGGAGACCTGGCTGCCCTTGAGGATGGTGCCGGCACAGAGGAAGCCGATGCCGGCGGCGATGCCCTGGATCACCCGGCTGACCGCATCGGCCTGCGCCCCGCCCTCGCGGATGGCCATGACGAACAGCGCGGCACCGAGGGTCACCAGCATGTGCGTACGCAGGCCGGCGGCCTTGCCCTGGCTTTCACGCTCGTAGCCGACGATGCCGCCCAGCAGCACTGCCAGGCTCAGGCGCAGCGAAGCGCGGGTGATCTGCTCGACTTCGCTGAGGTCAGAGAATTCGGCGACCAGGGTCGCCCAGATGCGTTCCAGAGTGTCCATGCCCGGCTCTCCCGGCGGCCGCTAGCGGCGCTTGTATAAGCCCAGACAGGTGCAACGGCGATTTGGTTTTGCCGATTTGCCGGGCAGTGCCCGACCGCTCGGCGGAAAGTCCCCCGACGCATCGTGCAAGCCGCGAATTCCGTGGTCCATCACTCAACCCCTGCCGACCGCAGGCCGGGAATCGTGCCAACAGCACAGGAGACCATGGATGAGCGACGATCCTGAGAGTTTCGCCAACGCCTACCAGAGCGCGCTGGTTGAGGTAGCCCTGCCGGCCTTCGCCCGCGCCAGCGAATTCGCCCGCGAACACGGCCTGGAGTGCAGCGTGGAGTTGCTGGAAGGCCGCCGCGACCTGCCGGAGCTGAGCCTGAAGGTGCGTAATTCCTGCTACGACGCCGAATGCATCTGCCGCATCAGCGCCGACCCGCAGACCCAGCGCCTGTGCCACGAGAATCGCTGCGGCGAGACCGAAGCCGACGTGCAGCAGGTGATCGGCTCCATCGCCTCGCTAAACGAGATGGTGCTCGACACCCGCCTGCTGGAGTTCTTCCAGAGCTCCTTCGCCCTGCACCTGGACTACGCCTCCAGCCGGCATGCCGGAGGCTTCTGGTAGCAGGCCCCAGCCCGCCGATACGCCAAGGCCCCTGCTCCGCCAGGGGCCTTTTCATTGCCCGCTCGCCGGGCGCAGCGAGCCGCGAGGAATCCTGTACCATCGCCGCAACAAGAACGAGGTAGCGATGGATTCGATCCTTCCGGTGACCCTGACCCTGCTGGCGGCCAACGCCAAGCAACTCGCCATTGGCGCCGCGCTCACCAGCCTCGTCTGGTTCCTCGAATGGCTCCGGCCGGCAGGCGATGACCCCGGCCTGAAAGGTCGCTGGCACAACCTCAAGGTATTCGCCTTCCTGCTGCTGGGCCTGATGCTCAGCACGCCGCTGGTGAACTGGTGCGCCCAGCTGATCCCGGCGATTTCGCTGATCGAGCGGATAGTGCCGAACTGGCAGGACAAGGGGCTGCTCGGAGCCGTCGCGGCGACCCTGATCTACGCGCTGGTCTGGGACTTCTTCCAGTACTGGACGCACCGCCTGGAGCATCGCTTCGCCGTGCTCTGGCTGTTCCACCGCGCGCACCACAGCGATACCCAGATAAACGCCTCGACCTCGCTGCGGCAAAGCCTGGGCGGCGCGCTGCTGGGCTTCTGGTTCGCGCACATCCCCACGGCGATCATCTGTGGCGGCAACCTGCTGCCGTACCTGGGCGCGCTGGTGCTGTTCAGCGGCTGGGGCTACTTCAACCACGCCAACCTGCGCATACCGCTGGGCCCGCTCACACCTTGGCTATCCGGCCCGCAATGGCACCGGCTGCACCATGGCCGCGACGCCCGCCACCACAACAGCAACTATGCGGCGTTCTTCCCCTTCCTCGACCGCCTGTTCGGCACTTATCAGCAGCCGGCGAAGGATGAATGGGTGGCGACCGGCATCGAAGGCGATACCTCGCCCCGCGGCGCCTTCACCCAGGCCTTCCTGCCATGGGTGCAACGACCCGGACAGCAGTCAACGACGCCTCGCCTGCGCAGGCTGCGGTTTTCCGGAGAGAACCGGGCCGCAGCCGAACCCGAGGCATAGCGGATACGCCAGGAAGAAGCCTCTCGTCAGCGGCTGGCGAAAGCCTGCGCCAACTGCCAATCGCTGGAAGTGGAGCGCGGATGCTCCTGGCGATACACCCGCAACGCCTGCTCCAGCTGCGCCCCATGGATGCGCCCGGCGGAGGCAACGTAGGCCAGGGCATCGTCATGGGCCAGCTGGTAGGCGCGCGGCGCCTGGCTGCTGGATTCGCTGACCGCCGCCGTGCCGAGGCTGGTGGCGATGGTGAAGTGGTCCGAGGAGTTGCCCTTGCCGTCCATGGCGCCGGCCTGGCTGGCGCTGGCCAGCAGCGCGACGGCGAAGGCGCCGCGCCTCAGCACCCGCAGGCCACGGGGCGGGTGGTCCAGCCCATCAGCGTCTCGGGGTGGCCGGTGTGCTGGTCGTGGCGCTCTTCCAGCACTTCGAAGCCATGGCGCTGGTAGAACGCCAGGGCACCGGCGTTGGCCGAATAGACCGCCGTCTCCAGCATCGGCAGGTGAATCTTGGCATCGTCCATCAACCGCGAACCGAGCCCTTGGCCCTGGTGCTCGGGGTCGATGAACAGCGCCGCCAGGGCGCCGTCGTGCAGGCTGTAGAAACCGATCACGCGGCCTTCGTCCTCAAGGACGCGGGACGCAGCAGCAGGCAGGTAGACGTCGCGCATGTCGCCCAGGCGCTGCTGCCAGAACTCGGCCTCGATGAAGTTGTGGGCCTGTTGCGAAGCCCGCAGCCAGATATCCAGCACGCGGTCCATGTCGTCGTCGCGAAAGTCACGGATCAGCATCGGCAGCAATCTCCCGGTTCGTTGAAGTGCTCATGGCGTGGCGGGCGGCATCCTACACAAAGCAGTCACCGCTGCGCTTCCCCGCGAACTGCCACCAATCGTCGCACCTTCTTATTGTGGTCCGGCGGGCACTTTCCAGATGTCCTGGGCGTACTCGCGGATGGTCCGATCGGAGGAGAACCAGCCGACCCGAGCGGTGTTGAGCATAGAAGCTTTCCACCAGCGCGTGGGTTTTCTCCACAGCTGCTCGACGCGCTGCTGGGCGTCCCAGTAGGCATCGAAATCCGCGCAGACCATGAACCGGTCATCGTGCCGCAGGCTGTCCACCAGCGCGCTGTAGCGCTGCGGGTCGTCCGGCGAGAATACTCCGCCACCGACGGCCATCAGCGCTTCGCGCAGGCGCGGTGAATCCTCGATCTCGCGGTGCATGGCCAGCTCCCCTGCCCGTTTGCGCGCCTCCACCTGCTGGGCCTTGAGGCCGAAGATGAACATGTTTTCCGCACCGATGCGCTCGCACATCTCGACGTTGGCGCCGTCCAGGGTGCCGATGGTCAGCGCACCATTGAGGGCGAACTTCATGTTGCTGGTGCCCGAGGCTTCCAGGCCGGCGGTGGAAATCTGTTCGGAGAGGTCCGCCGCCGGGATGATCGATTCGGCCAGGCTGACGTTGTAGTTGGGGATGAACACCACCTTGAGCAGGCCGCGCACCGTCGGGTCGGCGTTCACCGTGCGGGCGATGTCGTTGGCCAGCTTGATGATCAGCTTGGCCAGCACATAGCTGGGCGCCGCCTTGCCGGCGAATATCTTCACCCGCGGCACGCGCTCGCGGGTGGGGTCGTTGCGGGCATAGAGTTCGAAGTCGTCGTAGGTGTTGCTGCGGCCCATCTGGCCCAGGTTATAGGCGAGCAGGCCCTTGACCACGACGTCGCGGGCTTGCGGGTCGATGCCGAGGGTGAAGTCGAATTGGCTGTGCATGGTGCCCTCCGGATTGGCGAAGGCGATCAGTCTAGGGAGATGCCGCGGCGATGGGTAGGCGCCTTTGGTA
>NZ_JASMRU010000062.1 GCF_030462585.1 Pseudomonas sp. CAN1
CGTCGGCCTTGGTGCCGATGCCGGCGTTGTACTGGTTCTCGGTGAGCTTGAGCGAGCGCTGGTACGCGGTGACCGTGTCGTTGAGCAGCTTGATCTGCTGGTCCATTACCCGCAGTTGCAGGTAGTTCTGGGTCAACTGGGATTGCAGGGAAAGCCGCGAGTTGGCGAGGTCCGCCGCACTGGCGTCCATGCTCGCGGTATCGGCTTCCAGCTGGCGACGCAGCTTGCCCCACAGGTCCAGTTCCCAGCTCACGCCGAGGCTCGCCGAATAGCTGTTGCTGATCGAACTGCTGCCGCCGCCGCTGCTGACGGTGGAACCGTCAGGCAGGCGCACGCTGCCGCCGCTGCCAGTGCCTTGTCCGGAACGGGTCTTGCCGACGTCGGCGCTGATAGTGGGGAAGAACGAAGAACGCGCCCCCTTGGCCAGCGCCTGGGCCTGGCGGTAGGACGCCACCGACTGCGCCAGGGTCTGGTTGGCGGCCACCAGGCGGGCCTGCAGGTCGTTGAGCGTGGCGTCGCCGTACAGCTCCCACCAGGCGCCGTGGTTGAAGCCGTCCTGCGGCTTCGCCAGCTGCCAGCCCTGGCCCTCCTTGAAGCTGGCGGGCACCGTCAGCTCGGGACGCTGGTAGTCCGGGCCGATGGCGCAGCCGGCCAGGGTCACGGCCAGCGCCAATGCCAGCGGAGAAAGCAGGGAACGGGGGCGGATCATACGGGTGTCTCCAGGGCGCCATCGGTGCGCACGCCGCGCTTCTTGTTGACCCAATGGCGCAGGCGGTCGAGATAGAGGTAAACCACCGGGGTGGTGTAGAGGGTCAGCAACTGGCTGCCGATCAGGCCGCCGACGATGGTCATGCCCAGCGGGCGACGCAGCGCGGCGTCGCCGCCGATGCCGAAGATCAGCGGCAGCGCGCCGAGGATGGCGGCCAGGGTGGTCATCATGATCGGCCGGAAGCGCTTCATCGCCGCCTCCAGAATCGCATCCCGAGGTGACAGGCCCTGGGTACGCTCGGCGTCCAGGGCGAAGTCGATCATCATGATCGCGTTCTTCTTGACGATGCCGATCAGCAGGATCACCCCGATCAGCGCGATCAGCGACAGCTCGGTGCGGAACAGCATCAGCGTGAGCAGCGCGCCGACACCTGCCGAGGGCAGCGTCGAGAGGATGGTCAGCGGGTGCACGTAGCTCTCGTAGAGGATGCCCAGCACGATGTAGACCGACACCAGCGCCAGCAGGATCAGCCAGGGCATGTCGTTCTGCGTGTCCTGCACGGCGCCGGCGTTGCCTTCGAAGGTGGCCTGGATCTCGATCGGCAGGTGGATCGGCTCCACCGCCGCCAGGATCGCGTCGCGGGCCGGGCCGATCTGCGCGCCCTGGGCCAGGTTGAAGGAGAAGGTGGTGGCGGCGAACTGGCCCTGGTGGTTGACCTCCAGCGGCGCGCGGCTCGGCTCGATGTGGGTGAAGGACGACAGCGGGATACGCTGCCCTTCGCTGTTGATCACGTAGACCTGGCGCAGCTCTTCCGGCGACTCCTGGTACGGCTGGGCGACTTCCATCACCACGTGGTACTGGTTCAGCGGGTTGAAAATGGTCGAGACCTGGCGCTGGCCGTAGGAGTTGTTCAGCACCGCATCCACCTCGGCAACGTTCACCCCCAGGCTCGCCGCGCGGTCGCGGTCGATCACCAGGCGGCTCTGCACGCCCTTGTCCTGGGCGTCGCTGCTGACGTCGACGATCTGCGACACCTTGTTCATCGCCGCCTCGACCTTCGGCGCCCATTCGCGCAGCAGGTTGAGGTCATCGCTGCGCAGGGTGAAGTCGTACTGCGCGTTGCCCTGGCGGCCGCCGATGCGCACGTCCTGGCCGGCGACCAGGAACAGGTTGGCGCCAGGGACTTCCGCCAGCTTCTTGCGCAGGCGGGTGACGATGGCTTCGGCGGAGTCGCGCTCGGTGATGTCCTTCAAGGTGACGAAGAACGAGCCAGTGTTGCTCGACTGCCACTTGCCGCCGCCGACGAAGCCCACCACGTTCTCCACGCCCGGGTCCTCGGAGAGGATCTTGCGGAACTGCGCCATCTTCTTGTCGAGCGCCTGGAACGAGATGCTCTGGTCGGCCACTGCGAAGCCGCGCAGGCGCCCGGAATCCTGCTGCGGCAGGAAGCCCTTGGGCACCACCACGAACAGATAGAGGTTCAGCGCGATGCAGCCGAGCATGATCATCACCATCAGCCTCGAATGCTCCAGCGCCCAGCTCAAGCTGGCGCGGTAGCGCTGCATGAAGGCGACGAAGTAGCGGTTGCTCTGGCGTTCCACCGAGGCCTTCTTCGGCCCCCGTTCGACCGGCTTGAGCAGGCGCGCGCAGAGCATCGGCGTCAGCGTCAGGGACACCACCAGCGACACCAGGATGGCCGCCGCCAGGGTCACCGAGAATTCGCGGAACAGCCGCCCGGTGATGCCGCCCATCAGCAGCAGCGGGATGAACACCGCCACCAGCGACAGGGTCATCGACAGCACGGTGAAACTCACCTCTCTGGCGCCGCGGATGGCCGCCTGGATGGGAGGATCGCCCTCCTCGATGCGCCGGGCGATGTTCTCCACCACCACGATGGCGTCGTCCACCACGAAGCCGGTGGCGATGATCAGCGCCATCAGCGACAGGTTGTTCAGCGAGAAACCGCACAGGTACATGACCGCGAAGGTGCCCACCAGCGACACCGGCACCGCCAGGCTGGGAATCAGCGTGGCGCGGCCGTTGCGCAGGAACAGGTAGACCACCAGGATCACCAGGATCACCGAGATGACCAGGGTCAGCTCGGCCTCTTCCAGGGAGGAGCGGATCGACGGGCTGCGATCGTCCATCACCGACAGCTTCACCTGCGGGCCGAGCACGTCCTGGATGATCGGCAGCTGCTCGTGGATGGCGTCGGTGGCCTCGATGATGTTGGCGCCCGGCTGGCGGGTAATGATCAGCAGCACCGCCGGCAGGTCGTCGGAGAAGCCGGCGTTGCGCACGTCCTCCACCGAATCGGTGACCTTGGCCACGTCGCGCAGGCGCACCGCCGCGCCGGTGTCGGCGTTGTAGTGGACGATCAGCGGGGCGTACTCGCTGGCCTTGCGCAGCTGGTCGTTGGAGTCGACCTGCCAGTGCCGCTCGCCGAACTCCAGCGAACCCTTGGGCCCGTCGGCGTTGGTGTTGTTGATGGCGTTGCGCACCGTGTCCAGGGAAATGCCGTACTGGCTGAGCTGGTCCGGATTGACGTCGACGCGCACCGCCGGCAGCGAGGAGCCGCCGATGCTCACCTGCCCTACCCCCTTAACCTGCGCCAGCTTGGGCGAGACGATGGTCGAGGCGAGGTCGTACATCTGCCCGCGGGTGTAGGTATCCGAGGTCAGGGTGAGGATCATGATCGGCATGTCCGACGGGTTCGCCTTGCGGTACGTCGGGTTGTTCGGCATGCCGGTGGGCAGCAGGCTCATCGCCGCGTTGATCGCCGACTGCACTTCGCGCGCGGCACCGTCGATGTCTTTCGACAGGTCGAACTGGACGATGATGGTGCTGTTGCCCAGGGAACTGCTGGAGGTCATGTCGGTGACCCCGGCGATGCGCCCCAGCGAGCGCTCCAGCGGCGTCGCCACGGTGGAGGCCATGGTCTCAGGGCTGGCGCCGGGCAACGACGCCTGCACCAGGATGGTCGGGAAATCGACGTTGGGCAGCGGCGCCACCGGCAGCAGGCTGAACGACAGCGCGCCGGCCAGCATCAGCGCCAGGGTCAGCAGGCAGGTGGCGACCGGGCGCAGGATGAACAGGCGCGACAGGCCGCCCATCAGGTGCGCTCCGCCGGGTCGATGCTGTTCACGTCGAGGCCGTGGCGGCCACGCCAGGCGGCCCAGCGTGCGGCCAGGCGGTCGAAGTACAGGTAGATCACCGGCGTGGTGAACAGCGTCAGCAGTTGGCTCACCAGCAGGCCGCCGACCATGGTGACGCCCAGCGGCTGACGCAGCTCGGCGCCGGCACCGCCGGCGAGCATCAGCGGCAGCGCGCCGAGCAGCGCGGCCATGGTGGTCATCAGGATCGGCCGGAAGCGCAGCAGGCAGGCCTGGTAGATCGCCTCATGGGGCGGCTTGCCCTCGTTGCGTTCGGCGTCCAGGGCGAAGTCGATCATCATGATCGCGTTCTTCTTGACGATGCCGATCAGCAGGATGATGCCGATGATCGCCACGATGCCGATGTCCTGCCCCGAGAGCATCAGCGCCAGCAGCGCGCCCACGCCCGCCGAGGGCAGCGTAGAGAGGATGGTCACCGGGTGGATGAAGCTTTCGTAGAGGATGCCCAGCACGATGTACATGGTGACGATGGACGCCAGCACCAGCAGCAGGGTGTTGGACAGCGAGGCCTCGAACGCCTGGGCGGCGCCGCGGAAGCTGCCCTGCAGGCTGACCGGCATCTCCATCTGCGCCTCGACATCGCGGATCGCCTGCACCGCCTCGCCGAGGGCGACGCCCTTGGCCAGGTTGAAGGAGATGGTCGCGGCGGGGAACTGCGAGATGTGGTTGATCGCCAGCAGCGTGTGGCGCTCCTCGACCTTGGCCAGGCTCGACATACGCACCTGGGTGCCGTCGCTGGCGGGCACGTAGAGGTTCTCCAGCGACTGCGGGCCGATCTGGAATTCCGGCGCCACTTCCAGCACCACGCGGTACTGCGTGGCCTGGGTGAAGATGGTCGAGATCAGCCGCTGGCCGAAGGCGTTGTACAGCACGCTGTCGATGTTCGACAGGCTCACGCCCAGGCGCGAAGCGGTGTCGCGGTCGATATTGATGTAGGCCTGCAGGCCCTTGTCCTGCCAGTCGGTGGCCACGTCGGCCAGTTCCGGCAGTTGCTGCAGGCGGTCCACCAGGCGCGGCACCCAGTCGGCGAGCACGTCGGGGTCGGCATCCTGCAGGGTGAACTGGTACTGGGTACGGGCTATGCGGTCCTCGATGGTGAGGTCCTGCACCGGCTGCATGTACAGTTTGATGCCGGCAATCTGGTCGAGCTCCGGCTGCAGGCGGTGGATCACCTCGCTGGCGGTCACGTCGCGCTCGGCGTGGGGCTTGAGGTTGATCAGCAGGCGCCCGGTGTTGAGCGTCGCGTTGGTGCCATCGACGCCGATGAACGAGGACAGGCTGGCCACCGCCGGATCCTGCAGGACGATCTTCGCCAGGTCCTGCTGTCGGTTGGCCATGGCCTGGAAGGAGATCGACTGCGGCGCCTCGGCGATGCCCTGKATCACCCCGGTGTCCTGCACCGGGAAGAAGCCCTTGGGCATGAAGATATACAGCAGCGCGGTGAGCRCCACGGTGCCGATGGCCACCAGCAGGGTCAGCGGCTGATGGCGCAGCACCACGCGCAGGGCGGCGGCGTAGCGCTCGATCAGCTTGTCGATGAAGCGCCCGGCGGCGCGGGCGAAGCGCCCTTCCTGCTCCGGTTCGACGTGGCGCAGCAGCTTGGCGCTGAGCATCGGCGTCAGGGTCAGGGAGACGAAGCCGGAGATCAGGATCGCCACCGCCAGGGTAATGGCGAATTCGCGGAACAGCCGCCCGGCCACATCGCCCATGAACAGCAGCGGGATCAGCACGGCGATCAGCGAGAAGGTCAGCGAGATGATGGTGAAGCCGATCTGTTTCGAACCCTTGAGTGCAGCTTCCAGCGGTTCGTCGCCCTGCTCCAGGTAACGGGCGATGTTCTCCACCATGACGATGGCGTCGTCCACCACGAAGCCGGTGGCGATGGTCAGCGCCATCAGCGTCAGGTTGTTGATCGAGAAGCCGGCGAGGTACATCACGCCGAAGGTGCCGATCAGCGACAGCGGCACGGCGAAGCTGGGGATCAGCGTCGCGGAAATATTGCGCAGGAACAGGAAGGTGACCATCACCACCAGGCAGACGGCGAGGAACAGCTCGAACTGCACGTCCGCCACCGAGGCGCGGATGGTCGTGGTGCGGTCGGTGAGCACGCTCACTTCCAGGCTGCCGGGCAGGGTCGCCTGCAATTGCGGGAGCATCTTCTTGATGCTGTCCACCACCTCAATGACGTTGGCCCCCGGTTGGCGCTGGATGTTCAGCACCACTGCCGGCGAGGTATTGGCCCAGGCCGCCAGGCGCACGTTCTCCGCGTCGTCTTCCACGCTGGCCACGTCGCGCACGCGCAGCGGCGAGCCGTTCTTGTAGGCGATGATCAGGTCACGGTAGGCATCGGCGGACTTGAGCTGGTCGTTGGCGTCCAGGGTCGAGGAACGGGTCGGGCCGTCGAAGCTGCCCTTGGGGCCGTTGAGGTTGTTGTTGGTGACGGTGGTCTGCAGGTCCTGCAGGCTCAGCCCGGCCGCCGCCAGGGCGCCGGGGTTGGCGCGGATGCGCACGGCCGGGCGCTGGCCGCCGCTGATGCTGACCAGGCCAACGCCGGAAATCTGCGAAATCTTCTGTGCCAGACGGGTGTCCACCAGGTCCTGGATCTGCGGCAGCGGCATGTCCGGGGACATCACCGCCAGCGTCAGGATCGGCGCATCCGCCGGGTTCACCTTGCTGTACACCGGCTGGTTCGGCAGGTCCTTGGGCAGCAGGCTCTGCGCGGTGTTGATCGCCGCCTGGACTTCCTGTTCGGCGACGTCGAGGTTGATCTGCAGGCTGAACTGCAGGGTGATCACCGAGGCGCCGCCGGAACTGGTGGAGGACATCTCGTTGAGGCCGGGAATCTGCCCCAGCTGGTTCTCCAGTGGCGCGGTCACCGAGGAGGTCATGATGTCCGGGCTGGCGCCGGGATACAGGGTCACCACCTGGATAGTCGGGTAGTCGACTTCCGGCAGCGCCGAGATCGGCAGGAAGCGATAGGCGATGATCCCCGACAGCAGGATCGCCACCATCAATAGCGTGGTGGCGACCGGCCGCAGGATGAACAGGCGGGACGGGTTCATTCGCTCTTACCGCTGTCCTGGACCGGGGTGTCCGAACCAAATGGCTTGGCGGTGGACTTGTCGCCCTCCTCGCCGGCCGCTGCGCGGGCCTTGGCGTCGGAGCTGGCGATGGTCATGCGGGTGCCGTCGCGCAGGCGGTCGGTGCCTTCGACGACGACGCGGTCGCCCTCCTTCAGGCCCTCGGTGACCACCACGCGCTCGCTCTCGCTGGTGCCCAGGGTGATCAGCTGGCGCTTGGCCTTGTTCTCCTCGCCCACCATGTACACATAGGTGCCGTCGTTGCCGCGCTGCACGGCGTTGGCCGGGATGGTCAGCACGCCCGGCAGGGTCTCGGCGAGCAGGCGCACGTTGACGAACTGGTTGGGGAACAGCTTGTGGTCGGCGTTATCGAAGCCGGCCTTGAGCTTGACCGTGCCGGTGGTGGTGTCGATCTGGTTGTCCAGGGTCTTCAACACGCCGGTGGCCAGGGTCTGGTTCTGGTTGCGGTCCATGGCCTCCACCGGCACCGGCTTGCCGCTGTACAGCTCGCGGGCAATGGTGCCCAGCTGCTGCTGCGGCAGGCTGAACACCACGGAGATCGGCTTGACCTGGGTGATCACCACCAGCGGCGTGGTATCGCCGGAGGTGACCAGGTTGCCCACGTCCACCTGGCGCAGGCCGACGCGGCCGGCGATGGGCGCGCGCACCTGGGTGAATTCGAGGTTGAGCTTGGCGTCGGCGACCTGGCCCTGGTTGGTCTTCAGGGTGCCTTCGAACTGGCGCACCTGGGCTTCCTGGGTGTCCAGGGTCTGCTTGGCGATGGAGTCCTCGGCGTACAGGCCCTTGTAGCGGGCGAGGTCGATCTGCGCGTTCTTCAGCTGCGCCTGGTTCTGCAGCAGCGTGCCCTGGGCCTGGTCCAGCGCGGCCTGGAACGGACGCGGGTCGATCACCGCGAGTACATCGCCGGCCTTCACTTCCTGGCCTTCCTGGAACGGCACCTTGACCAGCTGGCCGCTGACCCGCGCACGGACATTGACGGTGTTGTAGGCCGTCACCGTGCCGAGCGCGTGGTAATGCACCGGCAGGTCACCCTTCAGCGCCGGGGCGACGCTGACCGTCACCGCCGCACCGCCCTGCCCGGCCATCTGCCCGGCACCCGGTCGCCCGCCACGCCCGCCCTGGGCGGCAGGCGCCCCGGTGGAGGTCGAATGCAGCCACATGATCAGCCCGACCACGGCAGCGAACAGCAGCGCGGTGATGAGCCAGGGGCGCAGTTTGCGGAGTTTCGAGGGCGATCCGTTGCTTGCAGTCATGGGGCTCTTTCTGATTAGAAAAGAAGGTCTTATGGGAAGAGAAGGTCTTCGCGCAAAGAAAAAAGAATAGCGAGGCTGAACGATAAGCACAGCAGCGCCGCAGGCAAAGTCTCTTTACCCGCTATTTACCTTTGATTTACCGGGGGTTACGAATTACCGAGGCATTGCGACCCGGAAATGGCGCGAGAGGTTCCCGCGCCAATGGGGCCAGCCCTGGCGGGCTGGCCCGGTCCTTCCATCAGGCCAGGGCGGCGATGGCGGCGGCGTAGTTCGGCTCGTCGGCGATCTCGCCCACCAGCTCGCTGTGCAGCACCTTGTTCTGCTCGTCCAGTACCACTACAGCGCGGGCGGCCAGGCCGGCCAGCGGGCCGTCGGCGATGGCCACGCCGTAGTTGGCGAGGAACTCGCGGCCACGCAGGGTGGACAGGTTCACCACGTTCTCCAGGCCTTCGGCGCCGCAGAAGCGCGCCTGGGCGAACGGCAGGTCAGCGGAAACGCAGAGCACCACTGTGTTGGCCAGCTTGCTCGCCTCGGCGTTGAACTTGCGCACGGAGGTGGCGCAGGTCGGGGTGTCGACGCTGGGGAAGATGTTCAGCACCTTGCGCTTGCCGGCGTAGGTTTCCAGGGTGACGTCGGACAGGTTGCCGGCGACCAGCGACAGGGCCGGAGCCTGCTCGCCTTTCTGCGGCAGCTTGCCGTCGACGGAAACCGGGTTGCCCTTGAGGGTGACTTGAGCCATTGCTTGGGTCCTTCTGTGAGGGATGGCGGCGTTGGCAGGGTGCCAGCGCCGCAAGAGGATTCGGGGCCGGGGGCAGATGCTAGCACGACTTTCCCGAGCGTAACGCTCGGATACACGGATGAATAATCCGCGGGACAACGGGTTCGCGAGCAAGCTCGCTCCTACGAAGCGCGTGGCAACAACCTGCAGAAGCGGGGACGGCTCCAGCCCCAATCCGGTCCCTACCAGTCGCGCTCGGCGAACAGCTGCGTCAGCCAGTCGGAGAACACCCGCAGGCGCCGCGACATCTGTCGGCGCACCGGGTAGAGCACGCTCACCGGCAGCGGCGGCGGTTGCCAGGCACGCAGGACTTCAACCAGCTCGCCGCAGGCCAGGCCCTCGCTCAGGTGGTAGCGCGGCGCCTGGATCATGCCGAAGCCGGCGCGGCAGGCAGCGATGTAGGCGTCGGCGTTGTTCACCGTGATGCGGCTGGGTAGCCGCTGGGTGCGCAGTTGGCCGTCGAAGCGGAATTCCAGGTCGAAGATGCGCCCGCTGGAGGCCGACTGGTAGTTCACCGCGAGGTGCCCGTCGAGCCGGTCCGGATGCTCGGGCAGGCCAAACTCCTGCACGTAGGCGCGGCTCACGCAGGTGAGCTGCTCCAGCTCGGCGATGCGCCGACCGACCAGGCTGGAGTCCGGCAGCTCACCTGCGCGCAGCACGCAGTCCACGCCCTCGCGTACCAGGTCCACCTGGCGGTCGTTGAGGCTCAGCTCCAGCTCGATCTGCGGGTAGCGCCGGCAGAACTCCGGGAGCGCCGGGATCACCACCAGCCGCCCGAGCGAGCTGGGCAGGTCGACCCGCAGCTTGCCACGCGGGTTTTCGGATGAATTGGCGGGCGAGTCGGAGAAGCAGTTCTCCGCCTCCTCCAGGTCCTCCAGCAGGCGCACGCAGCGCTCGTAGTAGGCCTGGCCGTCAGCGGTGACGCTGACCTGTCGGGTGGTGCGGCGCAGCAAC
>NZ_JASMRU010000063.1 GCF_030462585.1 Pseudomonas sp. CAN1
CTGGCGGTCAGCACCAGCTGGCGGCCGCGCTTCTCGAACAGTTCCACGCCCAGGCTGGCCTGCAGCGTCTTGACCTGCTGGCTGACCGCGCCGGTGGTGACGTGCAGCTCGACGGCGGCCGCCGCCAGGCTACCCAGGCGGGCCACGCTTTCGAACACCCTGAAGCTGTGCAGCGGCGGAAGAGCCATCTTTTCGCAAATCCAGTGAAACCAAGGCGGACGGTTATAGCAGGAGCAGCTCGCGGCGGGGAGAACGACGACCAACCCGCAACGCTGGCGCGCAATTTGCGAAGGCCTGTGTACAGCGGGCAGGCAAGAACCTTTCGGAGCTTTGCATGCAGCCAACTGGTGCTTTTGGATTCAAACATGCACACATTTCGTGCAAGGCATTGCGAGTCAGGATTTCATGCAGAACGCCGATTGCAGAGCTATCTCAAGAAGAAAAAGACATAACCGCACGGTCAGATTCCGGACCATCGGACACAAACATGTATACAAAACAGTGGATATTCACCACGAACTTTGTCTACAGTGGCCCCACAACAAAAACAAGCGAGTCCTCAGCCATGAATGATCGTTCAGCTGTAGCGTCCGCCGGCGCACGACCGGAAGACGAGAACCTCGGAATCGGCGCCAACCTGGCGTACGGCCTGCAACACGTTCTGACGATGTACGGCGGTATCGTCGCCGTGCCCCTGATCCTCGGCCAGGCGGCCGGGCTCTCCGGCAGCGAGATCGGCCTGCTGATCGCCGCTTCGCTGTTCGCCGGCGGCCTCGCCACCCTGCTGCAGACCCTCGGTATTCCTTTCTTCGGCTCGCAGATGCCGCTGGTGCAGGGCGTATCCTTCGCCGGTGTCGCCACCATGATCGCCATCCTCGGCGGCGGCTATGAGGGCGGCGGCCTGAACGCCGTGCTCGGCGCGGTGATGGCGGCCTCGTTCATCGGCTTCCTGATCACCCCGATCTTCTCGCGCATCACCAAGTTCTTCCCGCCCCTGGTCACCGGCATCGTCATCACCACCATCGGCCTCACGCTGATGCCGGTGGCGGCGCGCTGGGCCATGGGCGGCAACCCCAAGGCGCCGGACTTCGGCAGCATGGCCAACATCGGCCTGGCCGCCCTGACCCTGGTCATCGTCCTGCTGCTGAGCAAGCTGGGCAGCGCCTCCATCTCGCGCCTGTCGATCCTGCTGGCCATGGTGATCGGCACGATCATCGCCGCCGCCTTGGGCATGACCGACTTCTCCCGCGTGGCCGAAGGCCCGATGGTGGCCTTCCCGGCGATC
This sequence comes from Pseudomonas sp. CAN1, assembly GCF_030462585.1. Classification (GTDB taxonomy): domain Bacteria; phylum Pseudomonadota; class Gammaproteobacteria; order Pseudomonadales; family Pseudomonadaceae; genus Pseudomonas. The sequence continues at coordinate 1,286 of NZ_JASMRU010000063.1, forward strand.
TTCCACTTCGGCATGCCGACCTTCCACGTCGCCGCGATCCTGTCGATGCTGATCGTGATCATGGTGACCCTGGTAGAAACCTCGGCGGACATCCTCGCCGTCGGCGAGATCATCGGCACCAAGGTCGACTCCAAGCGTCTGGGCAACGGCCTGCGCGCCGACATGGCGTCGAGCATCCTGGCGCCGATCTTCGGCTCCTTCACCCAGAGCGCCTTCGCCCAGAACGTCGGCCTGGTGGCCGTGACCGGCGTGAAGAGCCGCTACGTGGTAGCCACCGGCGGCCTGATCCTGGTGACCCTCGGCCTGCTGCCGGTGATGGGCCGGGTGATCGCCGCAGTGCCCTCCTCCGTGCTCGGCGGTGCCGGCGTGGTGCTGTTCGGCACCGTGGCGGCCAGCGGTATCCGCACCCTGTCCAAGGTGGACTACCGCAACAACATGAACCTGATCATCGTCGCCACCTCCATCGGCTTCGGCATGATCCCGATCGCCGCGCCGAGCTTCTACGAGCACTTCCCGAGCTGGTTCGCCACCATCTTCCACTCCGGCATCAGCTCGGCGGCGATCATGGCCATCGGTCTCAACCTGCTGTTCAACCACCTCAAGACCGGCAACTCCAACCAGCAGTCGGTGTTCGTTGCCGCCGAGGAGCGCACCCTGCGCTACCGCGACATCGCCGCGCTGAACGAGGGTGACTACTTCCAGAACGGCAAGCTGTACGACGCCGAAGGCAACGAGGTCCAGGTGGTCGGCGACGATCACGACCACGACGAGCACCACGCGCCCGCCACCAGATCGGTGAAGCGCGAGACGGTGAACAGCAGCGCCTGACGCTCAGTCAGACGCCCATGAAAAAGGCCCCTTGCGGGGCCTTTTTCGTTTGCGTATCTCAAGCTTTTGGCAGGAGCGAGCCTGCTCGCGAACGGACCCACCGGCAGCACGATCATCAAGCGGTTCGCGAGCAATGACGATGGCGTCCCCCCTCGCTCGCAAGAACAGGCGAATCAGTGCAGCGACGCCACCGCCGAGTCCTCTTCGGCCGACGCCACCACCATCGCCACCCGGCCAGCCAGGGCCGGCTCAGGTTCCGCTTCGGGCTCCGGCGGTGCGCTCACCTCCAGCATCAGCGGCGCCGAAGGCCCGCCTCCAGGCGCCGGATTGACTACCACCACCGCCAGGCTGCCAGCCACGGCCACATCCTCGGGCAACAGGTGGAAGGCCAGGCGCGAGCTGTCGGCCAGCGACGTCTCGCGCTCCACACCGTTCACCTGCACCCGCGCGCCCCGGCTGAACCCCACGCCGCGCAGGGTGACGTACAGCGACTGGGCATCGAGCAGCGGCGGCTGCGCCTCGCTGATGACAGCGACGGGATTTTCCAGCTGGTCCTTGCGCCGGGCGTCGCCTCGCGAGCGGCGGGTGCGGAACAGCGCGTCGAGGACATCGGCGAACTTGTCGGTGCCCTGCTTGGACGCCATCCCCACCAGCGCAGCCATCGCCATCAACCCGTAGAGGTTGACGCTGGCCGCATCGCTGGCGGGGTTCAGGGTCAGCAGCACAGCGCGCACGATCAGGTAGACCATCAGCGCCAGCGCCATGCCGATGCAGGGCTTGAGCAGGTACCACCAGATCCAGCTGGCCATGAAGCGGTCGTTGCCGACGAAGTCACCGAAGGACTTCGCCACGTGCACGAAGCTGCCCAGCGCCCCGGCGACCATCACCATGACCAGCAGCCGCGCATCCGGCCCCGGACACCAGCCGAGCAGGCATTGCACGCCGGCATCGCCGACCTCGCCGGGGCGCGGGAACTGCGGATAGGTCTGTGGCCAGAGGTTGACCAGGGTAATCGCCAGGACCAGCGCGAGGAGCATCAGCCCCGCGCCCATCAGGCTGATCTGCAACGAATTGGCGCGGCGTCTCTTGCTGCGTGTGTCCATCATGCGCTCCGGGCGGAAGGCCAGCGGGGGAAGAAAAGCGCCCTGCCGCGAAGGGCGTTTTCCGCCTTCGCACGACGGACAGAGAAACACACGTTAGCGCAGCCCGAAGCCGCCGCAAGAGGCCGCGGAGAAGATTTTTCCGGCGTCTCGCGGCTGTTACGTAACGCCGTTGAAACAGCCCTTGCGGCGCGGCTCGATCAGGCCACTTCGGCCTCTATTGCTGGCGCGTCCAGCAGGTCGATGAAGGCCCGCAGCGCCGGGGTATCGGTGCCGCGCCGCCAGAACAGCCAGGTGGTCGCCTCGGCGTGGTGCGGCGCCAGGCGGTGGATCGCTACGTTGCGCCCGCCGGCCAGGCTCTCGAACATCGCCCGCGGGATGATCGCCACGCCACCGCCGGCGGCGATGCAGGCGAGCATGCCGTGGTAGGACTCCATCTCGACGATCTTGCCCGGCACCACCCGGTGCTCGGCAAACCAGCCTTCCAGGCGCTTGCGGTAGGAGCAGGTATCGCGGAAGGCGAACACCGTCTCCCCCGCCACGTCCCGCGCGTCATGCACCGGCGCATGGTGCCTGGCGCTCATCAGCACCAGCTCCTCGCGGTAAACCGGCTTGCCGTCCAGCTGCGGGTGGTTGGCCGGACCGTCGGCGAAGGCAGCGATGAAACGGCCGGAGAGCACCCCGTCGATCATCTCGCCCGAAGGGCCGGTGGACAGGTCCAGCTGCACCTTCGGGCAATGCTGGTGGTAGCGCGCCAGCATCTCCGGGATGCGCACCGCCGCCGTGCTTTCCATCGAGCCCAGAGAGAAGCCGCCATGGGGCTCGGCGCCCACCGCCACCTGCCGGGCTTCCTCCACCAGATCGAGGATGCGCTCGACGTAATCGAGGAAGCTGCGGCCGGTCGGCGACAGACGGAGGCGGAGCTTTTCGCGGATGAACAGCTCGGTGCCCAGTTCCGCTTCCAGCTGCTTGATCCGCGTGGTCAGGTTCGAAGGCACGCGATGTAGACGGGCTGCGGCGGCAGTGATGCTGCCCTCGGTGGCGACGGCGCGGACGATTTCCAGCTGGGTGAGGTCCATCATTCTCTCCGGGAGAAAGAGTCTTTCTTGATTATTCATTTTACATGAATGGTTGCGCATCTTAATTTCTGCGCCATCCCGGAGCTACCACGCCCGGACGAACGACCGGCCTTGCGCCCTCCCACAGAACAAGCAGGACTCACCATGAACCAGATCGCCGCCATCCCCGCTGCCATCTCCCGCAGCCCCGCCACCGGCCAGGAACTGGCCCGCTACACCTTCGAAGACGCCGCCCAGCTGGAAACCTCGCTGGCCCGCACCGATGCCGCGTTCCGCCAATGGCGTGACACCAGCATCGCCGAACGTGTCGCCGTGCTGCGCAAGATGGCCGAAGTCCTGCGCGCCAACGTCGAGCCGATGGCCCGCATGGAAGCCCAGGAAATGGGCATGCCGGTCACCCAGGCCCGTGGCGAGATCAACAAGTGCGCCAACCTCTGCGAGTGGTACGCCGACAACGGCCCGGCCATGCTCGAGGACGAGAAGACCAGCATCGAAGGCGCGTACATCTCCTACCTGCCGCTGGGCCCGGTCCTGGCCGTGATGCCGTGGAACTTCCCCACCTGGCAGGTCATGCGTGGCGCGGTGAGCATCATCCTGGGCGGCAACACCTACGTGCTCAAGCACGCGCCGAACGTCATGGGCTGCGCCTATCAGCTGCGCGACGCCTGGCTGCAGGCCGGCCTGCCGGAAGGCGTGTTCGAGGTGCTGAACGTCGAACCGCCGCTGGTTTCCAAGGCCATCGCCGATGACCGCATCGCCTCCATCGCCGTCACCGGCAGTGTCGGCGCCGGCGCCGCCATCGCCTCCCAGGCCGGTGCCGCGCTGAAGAAGTGCGTGCTGGAGCTGGGCGGTTCCGACGCCTTCATCGTGCTTGCCGACGCCGACCTCGACGCCGCCGTGAAAGCCGCCGTCGCCAGCCGCTTCGGCAACTGCGGCCAGGTGTGCATCGCCGCCAAGCGCATGATCCTCGAAGAATCAATCGCCCCGGCCTTCACCGAGAAGCTGCTGGCCGCGGTCAAGGCGCTGAAGATCGGTGACCCGCTGGCGGACGACACCTTCGTCGGCCCGATGGCCCGCTTCGACCTGCGTGACGAACTGGACGGCCAGGTACAGCAGGCCATCGCCGACGGCGCCACCCTGCTGCTGGGCGGCCACAAGCTCGACGGCGAAGGCAACTACTACGCGCCGACCGTGCTGGCCGACGTGAAGCCAGGCAACACCGCGTTCAAGAAGGAAATCTTCGGCCCGGTCGCCTCGCTGATCGTCGCCCGCGATGCCGAGCATGCCCTGGAGCTGGCCAACGACAGCGAGTTCGGCCTCTCCGGCGCGATCTGGTCCGCCGACAAGGCCAAGGCCCAGCACATGGCCCGTCGCCTGGTCAGCGGTGGCGTGTTCATCAACGGCTTCTCCGCCTCCGACCCCCGCGTACCGATCGGCGGCGTGAAGAAGAGCGGCTTCGGTCGCGAGCTGTCGCACTTCGGCCTGCGCGAGTTCACCAACCCGCAGACCGTGTGGATCGACCGCAAGTAAGCCTTTGCTCTTGTAGGAGCGGACTCCGTCCGCGATGGTTTCCGGCGCGATGCGGACCTATCGCGGACGGAGTCCGCTCCTACGCTCCCTGTCAGTTTGCAATGGTCTTCGTGCGGTTCGCGAGCAAGCTCGCTCCTACAAGGATGCACCGTCGCTTTTCGTAGGAGCGAGCTTGCTCGCGAACCCGGCGCACGCCGCCGCTCCCATATGTGGCGTCACGGCTTGCCCGCGCCCTTCTTCAGCTGCAGCAGCTCCCGCGTGCTATGCCGCAGATTCTCGGCCAGGCTGCCCTGCTCGTTGAAGCAGTCCTCGACGAGCCAGCCGCCAGCCGTGCGATGCAGCAGCAGGCCAAGATCGCGATCCTCCCCCGTCAGTGCATCCTTGAGCACCACCCGCGCCTTGAGGCGCTCGTCGTCCACCGGGGCGAACTCCAGCGTCTTCACCTTGATATCGCCCCAGTCCTGGCAATCGCACAGCGGATCGCCACCCAGGTAGCCCAGCTCACCATCGGCGGCGTCCTGGTCGGCTTTCATGAGAGCAAGCAAGGAAGCGTCGAAGACGTCCGTCTCCTTCAGCTTGCCATTGGGCACGCCGGGGCCGTCGGGCGTGTAGCTGGCGTAGATCTCGCGCAGGAAGCGCTCCGCGCTGGCGGCATCGGCCAGCGACGTCGAAGCCGCGAGCGAGGTATCGAAGAGCGTCAGCAGGATCAGCGACAGGGCAAAGGCGGAGCGCAGGAAGGCCATGGGATTCTCCATCGGGCAGCCGGACATCATCGCCCGACGCGGCCTCGAATTTCCGTGAAGTGGTTAAAGCTGTGGCCGATAGCCCTGGGACAGACCCGTAGGGCGCATAACGCCTACGGCGTTATCCGCCACACCCAGTCACCGGCTAGCGCCAAAGTAGGATGGGTGGAGCTTGCGATACCCATCGAGCGGACCGGAAAGTGAATCGATGGGTATCGCTTCGCTCCACGCCAATCTACGAAGAGTCGCCATGCGGACGTCCAGCGGACCGTAGGGCGAATAACGCCAACGGCATTATCCGCCAAGACGGGGGCGCGCAATCAGGACCGCGGACGATAGCCCTGCGCGAGCAGCCAACCCTGGAACGCACGCCGTTGCTCCACGGGCAAATCCGCCAGCACCTGCGCCTCCGGCTCCGCGCGCAGCCGTCGCAGCCAGGGCGCCAGCTCCAGACCATCGAGGTGCCAGATGCCCAGCGGCTGGTCGGCGCTGACCACCACTTCCGCTTCGTCGACGAACTCGCCCTTCAGCACCGGAGCACGCTCGATGCGCAGGCTGGCGAAGTCGGCCGGCACGTGGCTCGGCTGCTCGTCCGGCCAGGCGCGACGGGCCTGCCAGAACGGCTGTTCAGCCCACTGCGTTTCGCTGGCATAGAAGTCGCGGCCGACGCGGGCGAAGCGCAGGAACAGCTGCTCGACCCGCTGCTGATGGAAGCGCTTGGCCAACTCCGCCCGCTCCGGCGCGCGCAACAGCGTGTTGATCACCAGCGGCGCCTGCAAGGCCGAAGACAGCGACTGGAAGATGCCATTGCCGGACAGCGGGTCCACCGCCATCGCCGCATCGCCCACGCGAATCCAGTTATCGCCGCAGGCTTCCAGGCAGAGGATCGCCGTGCTGCTGCGGGCGTGCAGGTCCAGTTCGCGCTCGACGGCATCAGCGAAGAATTGTCGGACCAGCTGCGAACTGGCGCGGCGCTCGCGGCAGTAATCGAGCAACTGCTCGCGGGGCGGCAACTGGCTGCTGGCGACATCCAGGGTGAGCTGCCAGTAGCAGCGGCCATCCTCCAGCCGCGCCATCCACGCCCAGCCGTCAGGCAGGCTTTCCACCGCCGTTGCCAACGCGCCGGGCTCACCCTGCCAGCGATTGAGCAGGCTGAGGGTTTCCAGGCCGCGCCGAGCCTTGCTGCCCTTCTGATTCAACGGCGCCTGGCGGCCGCGGGCCTCGACCAGAAAAGCACCCAGCACTTCCCGCCCGCCTTCGAGCTTCACTCGCCAGCCGGGGCCTTCTTCCGCCACCGCCAGCACCTGGGCTTCGATCAGTTCGACGCCGGCTTGCTTGAGGTCCTCGCGCAGCCCAGCATCGAAGCGCGGGCGGTCGAGGATGCATTCGATGTTCTGTGCGCTCTCCACGCCGTTCCAAAGCACGCGGCGTTGCGACGGCGGTGTGGCGCATTCCAGCGCGTGCTTCAGGCCGGAGTTGCGCAGGCCTTCCAGTACGCGTTGGGAGACGCCTTCCACGGCAGAGAAACGGCGCCATTCGCTGATGACGGTGACGGGGTGGCCGAGGCGGCGCAGGCCGAGAGCGACGGCAGCTCCGGCGGGGCCGGCGCCGAGGATCAGGATGGGGAGGCCACTCATGCCCCGGCTACCCTCACCCTAGCCCTCTCCCAGAGGGAGAGGGGACTGTTCGGCGCGCTCGGGGACATCTGCACACGCCGATATCCAAAGGAGAGCTCCAAAACCGAACGCCCGCAGAGGACGGCCCCCTCTCCCTCCGGGAGAGGGGTGGGGTGAGGGGGGCGGACTCGACCTCCACTCACAACCCCACCTTCCGCTCAATCCCCCGAAAAGCCGCCCGCTCACGCATCAACTCAACAAGTTGCACATTCGACAACTCCGGCCGCTCAACCAGCAACGCCGCCAGATGCCCACTGAAAGCCGCACACCCCAAGCTTGCCCCGGAACGCCCTGCCACCTTCACCGCCGCACCGAAATCCGCCTGCGGGCTATCCAGCCAGGACCATTCGCCTTCGCTACAGCGGGCATCACCCGTCACCCGGATCACCCCCGCATAGCTCGCCGGAAACACCGGCTCGCCCCGCGCCGGGCTGGACGCGCAGACCAGCACGCCGGCCTCGATCAGCTCCGCCACGGCCTCGCGCAGGATCGGTCGATCCTGACGCACGCCCAGGCTCAGGTTGATCACCCGCACGCCCTGCTCCCCAAGCCAGTGCAACGCGGCGGCGATCTGCAGCGGACTGGTCACGCCGCGCTCATCGAAGACCTGGGCGACGCACAGGCGAGCATCCGGTACCTGGGAAAGAATGGCTGCGCAGACGACGCTGCCGTGGCCCAGGAGATCAACCGACAGTGGCGGTCGGTCCAATCCATCATCGGCGAGACAGAAGCGCTGGCCGCTGATGACCGAAGCAGCCTGTTCCTCTGAATGACCACTGTCGACCACCCCAACCCGCAACTCAGGCCTCATGCTGCTGCACCGTCTGCGCCTCACGCACCCGCATCTGCCCATCCTGCAATTCCAGATGCAGGTCGGCGGCCGCCAGGGTCGAGGTACGGTGGCTGATCAGCAGACGCGTGCGCCCGGCGAACAACTGGTCGATGGCCGCGATCACCTCACGCTCGGTGCTCTCATCCACCTGCGAAGTGGCTTCGTCGAGCACCAGGATCAGCGGGTCCTGCAGCAGCGCGCGGGCGATGGCGATGCGTTGCTTCTGCCCGCCGGAAAGCTGCTGGCCGCGCTCGCCCAGCGGGCTGTCGATGCCCTCCGGCAGGCTGGCGATCAGGCTGTCCAGCTGCGCCGCGCGGGCGGCCTTGTCGATGGCGTCGCGACTCGATTCGGGCGCGCTGTACGCCAGGTTGTCGGCGAGGCTGCCACGGAACAGCACGATGTCCTGGCTGACCACTGCCACACGCCGGCGCAGCGCGTGCAGGTCGAGTTCACGCAGGTCGATGCCGTCCAGCAGGATGCGCCCCTGGTCGGGGTCGTAGAAGCGTTGCAGCAGGTCGATCAAGGTGCTCTTGCCGACCCCGGACGGGCCACTCAGCGCGACCTTGAGGCCAGCAGGAATCAGCGCCTGCACATCCTGCAGGACCGGCCGCGCGCGGCCCGGCCAGGCGTAGTGCAGGTTCTCCAGGCGCAGCTCGCCCACCGCCGGCATCGGCCGTGGCGCGGCGGGCGAAACGATGGTCGCTTCCTCGCCACGCAGTTCCATGACCCGGCCAAGGCTGACGGTCATGCGCTGCAACGCGACGTAAAGGCCGAGCAGGCTTTGCACCGGCCCGATGGCCATGCCCAGATAGGTGGAAAAGGCGATCAGCGAACCCAGCTGCCAGGTGCCCTGCACCACCCAGTAACCGCCGACCAGGAAGGCGCAGGCGCGG
>NZ_JASMRU010000064.1 GCF_030462585.1 Pseudomonas sp. CAN1
GGTGCAGCGGCATGCCCTCGCCCAGTTCGGTAAACCCCAGCGGCCGGCCGATCTGCCGGCACAGCAGGGACAGGCCCTGGCGTAGCGGATCGGCCTCGGCTTCGTGTTCCGCCAGCAGTACCACGTTGTCGGCGTTCATCAGGAAGCTCCCGCGGAAAGGTGATGTTCCAGCAGCGGCCCGAGCAGGCCGATCTGCGCGGCGGCGCGGTACTCCACGCGCTTGCGCTCGAAGCGCAGGTTGGCCAGTTGGCGCTCGGCCTCGAAGCGTTCGCGCTGCACATTGAGCAGGTCGATCACGTCGCGCCGGCCGACCTCGAACTGGTCGCGGTAGACGCCGCTGACGTCGCCCGACTCACGCACCTGGGCCACCAGCGATTCCTGGCGCCAGCGCAGGGTGTCGTCGGTGTCGAACAGGGTTTGCAGCTTGCGCTTGATGTCGCGCTGCATGGCGTCGCGGGTCCAGCGGGTGGACTCCAGGTGTTGCTGGGCGGCGGTGGGCCGGCGGAAGTTGGACAGGCCCTCGAAGGTGTCCATGCGCAAGCGCAGCGACACCACCGAATCGTTCTCCAGGTGCCCGCCGATCTCCCGGCGCAGCGAGGAGGCTTCCAGGTTCACCTGCGGCAGCAGCGAGGCCTTGCTTTCGCGCACCTTGGCCTCGGCCACTTCAGCGTCCTCGGCGGCCTTCTGGTACAGCGGACTGTCGACGATCAGGCGGTTCATGTCGTTGCCGGCCAGGTAGCGTTGCATGGACAGCGGCTCCGGTTCGGAGAGGTCGGCCGGCGGCTTGCCGACCAGTACCTCGTACTGGTTGCGGGCGTCCTGCAGGCTGCCCTTCTCCAGGGCCAGCTGTTCCTGGGCGCGGGACAGTTCCAGGTTGGCGCGGTCCAGCTCGCTGCGGTCGGAGTAGCCGTCGCCGCCGCGCGCCTGGGTCATCTCGCGGATGTCGCCCAGGCGCTGGATGTGCTGGCGTACCGTTTCGATCCGCGCCTGGGCGGCGAGCACGTCCAGGTAGGTCTCGACTATGTCCAGCGCCGCGTCCTCGCGGCTCACCAGCGCAGTCTCATCGAGCTGGCGGTGGGTGGCCTTGGCGCTGTCGACCTTGCTCTTCATCCGGCCCCAGTCGTAGAGCATCTGGGAGGCGGTGAGGTCGTAGACCACCTCGCCGAAGTCGAATTCGTTGGGCCCGCCGGACATGCTCACCTGCGGGTAGTAGCCGCCCTTGCTGATCTCTACATCGGTCTTGCCGCGCTCCGCCTCCGCCACCGCGGCGCGGACTTCGGGATGGATGGCGAGACCGGCGCGCACGGCCTCTTCCAGTGTCTGCCCCTGGCCTGCCGCGCTTGCCAGCAGCAGGCCATACAACCAGGCGTTGCGTAGTGTCATCCAGTTATTTTCCTTCTCCTGGGAACGTCGGCTCAGGACACAACGACGTGGACGGTGTTCTCCTCCACCAGCAGCGTGGTGTTGCCAAAGGTATAGACGTCATAGCTGACTCCGCCATGGAGCTGGTTGGCGCCGGTGTCCACCGCGCCCCTCACCGTGAGCGTGTCATTGGTGTCGCCGGTGATCTGCAGGACGTTGTTGGCATCGGTGACGGCGTCCACCTGGGCCGCAGTCAGGGTCAGGCTGCTGGGCGCGGCGTCGCCCTTGCCCAGGCTGATCCGCTCGATGTTGGTCATGGTCCCGGTGAACAGCGCGCCGTAGGTCAGGTTGATGCCGCTGTCGAGGATCACCGTGTCGAAGCCCGCACCTCCGTCGACACTCTTGAACAGGGTCGACTGCAGCTGGATGGTGTCGTTGCCGTCGCCCGCCTGGACGATGTCGCCCTGACCGACGTGGAGGAACAGGTCCGCCCCGGCGTTGCCGTAGAAGTGCTCGGTGGCATTGGTGCCCATCAGCACATCGGCGCCGGCGGTACCGGTGACACTCACCTCGCCCAGCGCCAGGCTCAGCCCGGCGCCGGTCAGGGACAGGCCATAGGTCGCGCTGGCGTGGCCGGCGGCGTCGTAGGCGATCAGGTTGATGCTCAGCTGGCTGCCCAGGTTGAGCAGTTGGGTGACGGACAGGCCGAGCTGGGCCAGCAGGTCAGGCGCCAGCAGGTTGATGGTGAAGTGGCCGGTGCTATCGACGATCGGGTGCAGCGAGACGTTGAGCAGCGGCGTGATGATTTCCACGCCCAGGCTGCCGCCGGCGATGGCCGTGCCGCTGAGCCCCAGCACCGGTGGCAGCAGCCCGACGGCGAGGCCGAGACTGCCGATGGTGATGGTGTTCTGCGTCAGCACGTTCTCCAGGTCGATGCCCACCAGGTTGCCGACGTTGCCCGCGGCGTCGCGGGAGCCGACGGTAACGCTGGCGTCGAGCAGCTGGTCCCAGCTCATGGTGGTGGCCAGGCCGCTCAGCAGGTCCAGGGAAGCGAGCCCGGCGTTGTTCGCCGCCACCTCGGTGTGCGACACCAGGCCGAGCAGCTTGGCATCCACCAGCAGGGTGCTGCTGGGTTCCGAACTGATGGTCAGCAGGTTGCCCACCAGCGACAGCACAGGGTTGGCCGGCGCGATGGTGTCGAGGGTGAAGCTCGCCGGGGTTGCCGTCAGCCCGCCGTTGACGTCGGCAGTGACGGTTGCCGCGCCCTGGGGGATCACCCCGACACCGGCGGCCGGCAGCATCGTGACCAGGGCCACGCCGGCGAGGATTTCCGCCGAAGTGAGCACGTGGGCCTGGCTGAAGGTGTAGCCGCCCGGCCCGGTGTAGCGCAGGGTCAGGGTCTGCCCGGCGCGCGCCCCGGCGGTCAGCCCGACGCGCACCTGGATGCCGTCGGAAAGCTCGGCCTTGTTGATGTAGCCGTCGGCCGCCTCGGCGATGGTCAGCACCGGCCGGGTGAGGTCCGGCGCCTGGATCTGGATCGCCGTGCCGACGTTGCCGGCAGCATCCACCGCGTTGACCGTGAGCAGTTGCCCGGCGGTCAGCGCGGGGCTGAGGTTGACGGTGAAGTTGCCACTGCCGTTGGCCTGCACGGTGATCGGGTTGGCGGTGTCGCCGTTGATGATCACCTTCACCGTGCTGTTGGCTTCGGCGATGCCGGTAAGTACGGTGCCGTTAGCGGTCACGCTCAGGCCGCTGGGCGCAACCGGCGCCACGCTGTCGACACCGATGGTGGTGGCGATGCTGACGTTGCCGGCGGCGTCCTTGGCGGTGACGCTGACCTGGGTGTTGTTGGCCAGCGCCGTGCCCGGCGTGTAGCTCCAGTGCCCGGTGGCATCGGCGGTGACCTGGGCGATGATCGCGCCACCCACCTTGAGGATGACCGTAGAGCCGATTTCCGCGGTGCCGCTGAGCACGCTGCCATTGCTCGGCGCGACCACCGGCGCAGTCGGCGCCACGGCATCCACCGTGACGCTGGCGGCGACGCTGGTGTTGCCCACCGCATCCCGCGCCACCACGCTGACCTGGGTGTTGTTGGCCAGCGCCGTGCCGGGGGTGAAGCTCCATTGCCCGAGGGCGTTGGCCGTGACCTGGCCGATCACCGAGCCGCCGACACTGAGGATCACCGTCGCCCCCGCTTCCGCAGAACCGGCCAGCACCGTGCCGTTGCTCGGGTTGATCACCGGCAACGGCGGCGCGATGGCATCCACCGTGGTGGTGGCGGCGACCACGCTGACGTTGCCGGCAGCGTCCTTGGCCACCACGCTGACCACCACGCCGTTGGCGATGGGGGTCGTCGGGGTGAAGGTCCAGGCGCCATTGGCGCCGGCAGTGACCTGACCGAGCAACGCGCCATTGGCACCACTGATGATCACCGTCGAGTTGGCCTCGGCGGTACCGTTGAAGGTCACGCCATTGCTGGCAGCGACCACCGGCGTGTTTGGCGGGATGCGATCCACGGTGACGCTGGCGGCGACGCTGGTATTGCCCGCCGCATCCTTGGCCACCACGCTGACCACCACGCCATTGAGCAGCGCGGTGCCGGGCGTATAGCTCCAGTGCCCGGAGGCATCGGCGGTGACCGTGGCGATGGGCACGCCGGCCACGCTGAGAACCACGCTGGCGCCAGCTTCGGCAGTACCGGCCAGGGCGCTGCCATTGCTCGGTGTCACTACCGGCACCGTCGGCGCAACGGAGTCGACCACCATCACGGCGGCAGCGCTGAGGTTGCCGCTGGCATCGCGGGCAACGACGTTGACCACGGTGCCATTGGCCAGTTGTGTGCCAGGGGTGAAAGACCAGGTGCCGTCGATGCCGGCAGTGACCTGGCCGATTGCTCCGCCGAGGCTGTTGGTGATGATGATGGTTGCGTTGGCCTCGGCCGTACCGCTGATGACCGTGCCGTTGCTCGGCGTGATCACCGGGATGGCCGGCAGGTCGCTGTCCACCACCACGCTGACCGAAGGCCCCTGGTTGCCGGCGGCATCCCGCGCGACGGCCGTCACCTGCACGCTATCCGCCACCGCAACGGTCGGCACGTATTGCCAGTTGCCGTTGGCGTCCACCTTCACCTCGGCGAGCAGAGTACCGCCCACCCGCAGGATGACCGTGGAATTGGCTTCCGCCGTACCGGCGAACACCGTGCCGTCGCTGGCCATCAGGGTCGGCACCAGCGGCGCGACGGCGTCGACGACGACATTGACCACGCTGCTGACGTTGCCGGCGGCATCGGTTGCCGTGACGCTGACCTGGGTGTTGTTGGCCAACCCGGGGAGCGGCGAGAAGCTCCAGTGGCCGGTGGCGTCGGCATTGAGGGTAGCGATGGTCAGGCCACCGACCTTGAGAATCACCGTGGCGTTGACCTCCGCTGTACCGCTGATGATCGTGCCGTTGCACGGGTCGACGGTGGGCGGGTTGGGCGCCAGGCTGTCGACCACGGTCGACGCCGGGCCGCTGCTATTGCCAGCGGCGTCCTGGGCCATGGCATTCACCGTGGTGCCATTGGCCAGCGCCGGACTGGGCGCGAACTGCCAGTGGCCGGTGCCATCGACCTGGGTGGTACCGATCAGGTTGCCGTTGCCATCGCGCAGGACGATCGTCGCGTTGATCTCGCCGGTCCCCGCCAGCGCAGTGCCGTTGCTCGGCTGGATGGTCGGAGTCGGCGGCGCCACGCTGTCCACCACGGTGGAGGCCAGGAGGCTGGTGTTGCCGGCAGCATCCCGCGAGACGACGTTGACCGTGGTGCCATTGGCCAGCGCGGTGGTCGGGTTGAAGGTCCAGTGGCCGGTGCCGTCGGCGGTGACCTGGCCAATGGCGTTGCCGTTGCCATCGGTGAGGATGACGGTGGAGCCGGCTTCGGCGGTGCCCAGCAGGTGCGCGCCGTTGGTGGGGTTGATGGTCGGTTGCGGCGGCGCCACCGAATCCACGGTGGTGCTGGCCGCGCCGCTGGTGTTGCCGGCGGCGTCCCGCGCCACCGCATTCACCACGGTGCCGTTGGCCAGTTGGCTGCCCGGCGTGTAGCTCCAGCGGCCGCTACCGTCCGCCGTGACCTGGCCGATGGCATTGCCGTTGCCATCGGTGAGGATGACGGTGGCGTTGGCCTCGGCTGTGCCCGCCAGGGCGGCGCCGTTGCTCGGGTTGATGGTCGGCGCGCTGGGCGCGACGCTGTCGATGGTGGTGTTGACCGCACCGCTGGTGTTGCCGGTGGCATCCCGCGCCACGGCGTTGACCACGGTGCCATTGGCCAGCGGGCTGGTCGGCGTGAAGCTCCAGGCACCACCGGCGCTGGCGGTGGTCTGGCCGATCACGTTGCCGTTGCTGTCGGTGAGCAGCACGGTGGCGTTGTTCTCCGCCGTGCCGTGCAGCTCGGTGCCATTGCTGGCAGCGATGGTCGGCGGCTGTGGTGCCACCGAGTCTATGGTGGTGCTGACGCTGCCGCTGGTGTTGCCGGCGGCATCCTTGGCCACGGCATTGACCAGCGTGCCATTGGCCAGCGCCGGGCTGACCGCCAGGCTCCATGCTCCATTGCTGTCTGCGCGTACCTGGCCGATGGCGTTGCCGTTACCGTCGGTGAGCAGCACCAGCGCGCCGGCTTCGGCGCTACCGGTGAGCAGCGCACCGTTACTCAGGTTGATGGTCGGGTTCGCCGGAGCGCTGTTGTCCACCACGGTATTGACCGACGAACTCTGGTTGCCGGCCGCATCCACCGACACCGCGTTGACCTGGGTGCCATTGGCCAGCGGCGCAGTTGGCGTGTAGCTCCACTTGCCGTTGCCATCGACGGTGACCTGGCCGACGGGATTGCCGTTGCCATCGGTGAGCACGATGCTCGAGCCGATCTCGCCGGTGCCGCTGAGCACCACGCCATTGCTGGGCAGGATGGTCGGCGTGGTCGGCGCAGTGGTGTCCACTAGGGTGTTGGCAAGGGTGCTGGTATTGCCGGCGGCATCCTGGGCCACGGCATTCACCGTGGTACCGCCGAGCAGCGGCGGGTTCGGGGTGAAGCTCCACTGGCCGGTGCCGGGGTCGGCGACGACCTTGCCGATGGGGTTGCCGTTGCCGTCGGTGAGGATGACGGTGGCGCCCAGCTCGGCGGTGCCGGTGACCACAGCGCCGTTGCTGGCATTGACCACCGGTGCCGGCGGCGGCACCGAATCCACGGTGACACTGCCGACCTGGCTGGCATTGCCGGCGGCATCCTCGGCCACGGCATTGACGACGGTGCCGTTCGCCAGGGGCGACGTCGGGGTGACCGTCCAGTGACCGGTACTGTCGGCCACTGCCTGTCCAATGGCATTGCCGGTGCCATCGGTGAGGGTGACGGTACTCCCCGCCTCCGCCGTCCCCGTCAGAACCGTGCCGTTGCTGGCGTCTATCACTGGCGCATTCGGCGCCACGGCATCGATGGTGATGCTGGTCTCGCCACTGACGCGCGGGCCGTCCACGGTCACGGCGGAAATCTGCACGCCATTGGCCAGCTGCGTGGGCGGCGTCCAGCTCCAGTTGCCGGCACCATCGGCGCTGACTTCGACCAGAGTGGCGCCATTGCCGTCGAGGATGCGCACCAGGGCATTGGCTTCAGCCGTGCCGGTGACCACGCTGCCATTGCTCGGATCGATGGTCGGGGCGGCCGGCAGCGTCACGTCGACTGTGGTACTGGTCGGCGGGCCGGCGTTGCCCGCTGCGTCCACCGCCACGGCATTGACCACGGTGCCGTTGGCCAGCGGCGTACCGGGAGTGAAGCTCCAGTGGCCACCAGCATCCACCGTGACCTGCCCGATCGAGTTGCCATTGCCATCGGTGAGAATCAGCGTACTGCCCGCCTCTGCCATGCCGCTGAGCACATCACCATTGGTGATGCTGAGGGTCGGTGCGGCCGGCGGATCGGCATCGATGGTGACGTTGGTTGGCTGGCTGTTGTTGCCCGAGGGGTCAGTGGCGACCACGCTGATCGCATCGCCGTTACCCGGCTGCGGGTTGGGCACGATGCTCCACTTGCCATCGCCATCCGCCGTGGTGCGGCCCAGCTCGGTGCCATCCAGGCTCACCACCACCAGGCTGCCGGCCTCCGCGGTCCCGCTGACCACGCTGCCATTGCTCGGCGCAACCACCGGCGCGGCCGGCGGTATGGCGTCGATGACGATGGAAGCCACCGGGCTGGCATTGCCCGCTGCGTCCTGCGCAACCACGTCGATGCGGGTGCCGTCAGCCAGCGGCTGGTTCGGGGTGAAGGTCCAGTGGCCGGTGCCGTCGGTGGTGGCCTGGCCGATCAGCACGTTGTTGGCGTACACCAGGGTGATGGTGCTGCCGATCTCGGCGGTGCCGTGCAGCTCGCTGCCATTGCTCGGGTTGATGGTCGGGGTGTTCGGCGGCGTCGAGTCGACCACGACACTGGCGCTGCCGCTGGTGTTGCCGGCAGCATCCTGTGCGATGGCACTGACGGACGCGCCGTTGGCGACCGCCGTGCCGGTGGTGAAGGTCCAGTGGCCGTCGGCGTTGACCACCGCGCGGCCGATCTCGCCGCCGGGCCCGCTGAGGATCACCGTGGCGCCGGCTTCACCGGTACCGGTGAAGGTAGTGCCGGCGCTCGGGTCGATCTGCGGAGTGGGCGGCGCCACGCTGTCGACGCTGCCGCTGACCAGCGGCGTGGTATTGCCCGCAGCATCGGTGGCCTGCACCGTGACGGCGGTGCCATTGGCCAATTGGCTGCCCGGCGTGTAGCTCCAGTGGCCGTTCGGGTCCACCACCACGCGCGCCACTTCGCTGCCGGCGACGCTGACGATGACGGTACTGCCGATCTCGCCACTGCCACCCAGAACCGTGCCATTGCTCGGATCGAGGGTCGGTGTGCTGGGTGCCACGGCATCCACCGTGACCTGCACCGGCGCCGCCTGGTTGCCGGCGGCATCGCGGGCGACGATGGTCACCACGGTGCCATCGGCCAGCGGCTGCTGCGGGGTGAAGCTCCAGTTGCCGCCCGCCCCGACCTGCACCTGGCCGAGGGAGTTGCCGGCGGCGTCGGTGAAGACCAGGGTGCTGCCCTCCTCGCCGGTGCCGCTCAGTGCGGCGCCGTTGCTTGGTGCGGCCACCGGGGCGGTGGGCGGCGTGCTGTCGACGGTAGCGCTGGTGCCGTTGCTGGGGTTGCCGGCGGCGTCGGTCGCCACCACGGTCACGCTGGTGCCGTTGGGCAGCGGTGTGCTCGGGGTGATGCTCCAGTTGCCGCTGCCATCGGCGGTGGTCTGGCCCACAGGATTGTTGTTGCCGTCGGTCACGGTGACCGTGCTGCCTGGCTCGGCGCTGCCGCTGATGTTAGTGCCGTTGCTCGGGTTCACCACCGGGTCCGCCGGCGGTGTGCTGTCCACGGTCACCGTGGTGGTGCCGCTGCGGTTACCCGCCGAGTCCACCGCGACCACGCTCAGGGTCGTGCCATCAGGCAACGGGCTGCTCGGCGTGTAGCTCCAGGTGCCGTTGGCGCCCACCGGCACCTCGGCGATCACCTGGCCGTTGGCGGAGATCACCACCACCTGTGCGTTGGGCTCGGCGGTACCACCCAGCTCGTTGCCGGAACTGGGGGTGACCACTGGCGCGGCCGGCGGCTGGGCGTCCACGGTGACGGCGGCCGTGCCGCTGGAATTGCCGGCGGCGTCCACCGCCTGCGCCGAAATCTGCGTGCCATTGGGCAGCGCCGGCTGCGGCGCGAAGCTCCAGTGGCCGCTGCCATCGGCAGTCACCTGGCCGATCACGTTGCCGCCCGCATCACGCAGGATCACGCTGGCGCCCACCTCGGCGGTGCCGGTGAACAGCTGGCCGTTGCTCGGGTCGATCACCGGTGTCGACGGCGGCACCGAGTCCACCGTAGTACTGGCAATCGGGCTGGAGTTGCCGGCCGCGTCGGTAGCGGTGACGTTGACCACGGTGCCGTCAGGCAGCGGCGTGGCGGGTGTGTAGGTCCACTGGCCGTTGCCATTGGCGGTGGTCTCGCCGATGGCATTGCCGTTGCCGTCGGTGAGGGTCACCGTCGAGCCCGGCTCGGCGCTGCCGCCCAGGCTGGCGCCGGTGCTGCCATTGACCGTCGGCGTGGCTGGCGGCACGGCATCCACGGTGCCGCTGACCGGCACGCTCTGCTGGCCGTTCGCGGGATCGACCGCCACCACCTGGTACTGGGTGCCATCGGGCAGCGGCGAATCGGGCGTGATGCTCCAGTTGCCATTGCTGTCAGAAGTGGTCTGG
>NZ_JASMRU010000065.1 GCF_030462585.1 Pseudomonas sp. CAN1
CTCCGGCAGCCACACCAGCAGCACAACTGCCAGCAGCAGCGGCAACACACCACCAAGCAGCAGCAGGCTATGCCAGCCGTAGGCCGGGATCAGCTTGGCGGAGACGAAACCGCCAGACGCCATGCCCAGGTTGAAGCCGCAGAACATGCTGGTCACCAGCAGCGACTTGAGACGCTCGGGGGTGTATTCGGAGAGCAGCGTGGTGGCGTTGGGCATCGCCGCACCGAGACCGATACCGGTCAGCAGACGCAGCGCCATCAACTGTTCGAGGTTGCTGCTGTAGGCCGAGATCAGGCTGAACAGCCCGAACAGGAACACCGCCACCACCAGCACGCCCTTGCGCCCGAAGCGGTCGGCCAGCGGGCCGGAACCCAGGGCGCCGACCACCATGCCGATCAGCGCTGCGCTCATCACCGGGCCGAGGCTGGCGCGGTCGATGCCCCAGTCCTGGGTCAGCGCAGGCGCAATGAAACCCATGGCGGCGGTATCCAGGCCGTCGAGGAAGACGATGAGGAAGCACAGCAGCACGATGCGGCACTGGTATAGCGACAGCGGCTGGGCATTGATGAAGGACTGGACGTCGAGGGTGCCGGCAGCGGGCACGTGGGCGGAACTGGTCATGCGAAGACTTCCTGCGAGGGCGTCGTCGCGGGAAGGCCGGCTTTATCGCCCTGCACTCCCGCAAGCTGGACAGGAATGAGGCGCGAGCCGGTGGACGCACGGACCGGCGGATCGGGCAGGCACTCAGGGGCCATGGCTGACGCTCATTGTTGTTATTGCCCGTCCGGCTGGACGGGTTGGGCAACAGTACGAAGAGACGTTCAGCCGTTCAATTCGATAATCGCCACAGTGGGCGGTTAGCGAACAGCATTCCGCCACGCCCGCTCCGGTTAGAATGCGCCGCGCACAAAAAGGAAAAATCAGAGGAAGAGATGAACGACAACGAAAGGAAATCCATCAGCAAGTGGCTGTCGCTGATCCTGCGCCACAGCCCGGAAACCGCCGGCCTGAGCCTGGACGTCAATGGCTGGGTGAGCGTCGAGGAACTGCTCGCGCAGTCCGCCCGCAAGGGGCGCCGCTTCGACCGCGCGATGCTCGATGAAGTAGTCGCCACCAACGACAAGCAACGCTTCGCCTTCAGCGACGACGGCCTGCGCATCCGCGCCAGCCAGGGCCACTCGGTCAATATCGATCTGCAACTTGAGCCCTGCGAGCCGCCCGAGGTGCTCTACCACGGCACCGTCCCCGCGGCGATCGCGGCAATCCTGGCGGACGGCCTGAAGCCCATGAGCCGCCAGCACGTCCACCTCAGCGCCGACCGCGAAACCGCCGACCGGGTCGGCTCGCGACGCGGCAAGCCGACCATCCTGGTGGTGCGCAGCGGCCAGATGTGGCGCGACGGCCACCGTTTCTACCGCTCCGCCAACGGCGTCTGGCTGGCCGAATCGGTGCCTGCGGGCTACCTCGAACAGCGCTGAGCGCCGTCAGTGGAACAGCCGTGTGCCCAGCTCGCGGCTGGCCTCCAGCAGCACCGGCAGGAAACGCGTTTCCAGCTCCTGGCGCGACACACGGCCAGCGTGGGTGCCGACGTTCAGCGCGGCCAGCACCTGGCCGGCGGAATCCTTCAGTGGCACGGCAATGGAGCGCAGGCCGACTTCCAGTTCCTGATCGATGATCACCCAGCCCTGCTGACGAATCTCGGCGATGCTCGCGCGGAGCATTTCCGGGGTGTGCACGGTGCGGCTGGTCTTCACCTGCAGGTCGGCGTGAGAGAGGTAATCCTCCAGCGCATCATCGTTCAGTCCCGCGAGCAGGATGCGCCCCATGGACGTGCAGTAGGCCGGCAGGCGGCTGCCGACGCTCAGGTCCACCGAGATCAGGCGCTGCGGCGTGGCCGAGCGGGCGATGTAGAGAATCTCGTCGCCTTCCAGCGTCGCCATGGAGCAGGCCTCGTGCAGTTGCTCGCTGAGGCGGTCGAGGATCGGCTGCGCAGTGACCGCCAGCGGCGTCGAGGACAGGTACGCGTGGCCGAGGGTCAGCACCTTGGGCAGCAGCGAATAGGTGCGACCGTCGGAGGTGACATAGCCCAGTTTCATCAGCGTGTGCAGGCAGCGGCGCACGGCAGCGCGCGGAATCTCGGTACGGTGGCTGATCTGCGCGATGGTCAGGTGGCGCTTGCGCTCCTGGAACGCGTGGATCACCGCCAGGCCGCGGGCCAGCGAGGTCATGAAGTTCGGGTCGCCGGTAAACGCCTCGATACGCTTGGCGGGCGAAGCGATGATCGGCGGCGCGAGGGGCGGCAGGCTGGCACGGGGAGCGTCGGTCATTGTTGTTGTCCTGGTCGAGCGATAGTCGGTCGATTATCGGCAGGCTCGTTCGATAATCGCAAACATTCCGCCCGATAATCGCACAGGACCCGAGTTCATCTGGCCAATCTCCCCAGCCGCGAACGCAGCTTTCAAACGAAAGGCAAAAATCAAATATTTATTGCCACAATCAAAATAGAACTTAACCTTTATTGCTGAAATAAAAGCAGAACAGCAATATTTGGTGAAAACACCTCTCAGGAAAAACATAGAATACTTCCCTGCCCCGAGAGCGCCACTGTCGGGCAACCAACAACCTGCCACCTGACGACACCACCCCATGACCTGTGCAATGTCCCTGGAGGCGCTGGCCTTCGATCACCACGACGGCGAGGAAATCCTCCCGCACTGCCACGCCCAGGCGCAGCTGATCCATTCGCTGTCCGGGGTGATGCTGGTGGGTGCAGCGCAGAAGAACTGGGTGGTGCCGGCGGGCCACGCGCTGTGGGTGCCGCCAGGCACCGGGCACCAGATCCGCATGTTCGGCAACGTGCGCATGCGCACCCTGTTCATGCCCGCCTCCACCTGGCCGTGGGGCGGTGAGCAGTGCCAGCTGATCACGGTGACGCCACTGCTGCGCGAGTTGCTGGTTGCCGCCAGCGCGCTGCAATCCGGCGTGGGCGACCCGCATCGCCGTCGCTGCCTGCACGAGCTGCTGCTGGTGGAAATGCACGCCGCGCAGACCGTCGCCATCCACCTCGCCATGCCGCTGGACCCGCGCCTGCTGCGGCTGTGCAACGCAGTGATCGCCGCGCCAGCGGACGAGAACGGCCTGGAGGACTGGGCGCAGCGCCTGAACATGAGCAGCCGCACCCTCGCCCGCCTGTTCCAGCGCGAGTTGGGGATGAACTTCGGTGACTGGCGCAGCCGCGTGCGCATGGTCCTCAGCCTGCAACGGCTGATCGCCGGCGCCTCGGTGCTGGAGGTCGCCCTGGAGCACGGCTACCAGAGCCCGAGCGCGTTCTCGCAGACTTTCAAGCGCATCCTCGGCCAGTCGCCCAGCCACTACCAGGCGGTGCGCGGCTGAGAGCGCCGCAAACCACGCTTGTCACTTTCGCGCCGATCCTTGTCGGGATCGCGAGAGCGCCGCCAGGGGCTGAATCCCTACCCTGCAGGAGTCCGAAACTGAACGACTCCTCATCATGCCCAAGACCCTTCCGTACCCGCGAACCCTGGTGTTCGCGCTGGCCGGTGCCGGCCTGCTGCTCGGCGGCTGCACGGCAGTCAGCGAGCACGTATCGCCCTCCCCCGGCCTGGCTTCCGGCGGCGACTGGCAGGCCCTCGCCAGCGACACCGCCGCGCAGGAGCCGCCCGCCAACTGGTGGCGCCTGTACCAGGACCCGCAGCTCGACCAGCTGGTAACCCAGGCCCTGCAACACAACCAGGACCTGCAAGCCTCCCTCGCCCACATCGACGAACTGCTGGCGCTGCTGGGCCAGGCCCGCGCGCAGCGCTGGCCGAGCACCACGGCGAGCTGGCAGACCTTCTACGGCCGCAGCAGCGACGACCAGACCGAAGCCAAGGCCACGGGCGGCCGCGCCGGCTCGCAGTGGAACCAGGTGCCGGGCTTCGCCCTGGATTACCCGCTCGACCTCTGGGGCCAGGTGCGCCAGTCGATCCTCGCCGCCCAGGCCAACGCCGAAGCCGCGCAGGCCGCCCACGACCAGCTGCGCGTCGAAGTCGCTGCCGGCACCGCCCGCGCCTACGCCAATGCCTGCGCCTATGCCGCGCGGGCCGACATCCAGCAGCACTCGCTGCAGGCCGTCGAGCGCAGCCTCGACCTCACCCGCCGCCAGCGCCGCGCCGGGCTGGTCACCGAGTTGGAAGTGGACCGCGTGCGCAGCCTGCTGGAGGAAACCCGCGCCCTGCTCCCACGCCTGCAAGCCGAGCACCAGGCAGCGCTGGAGGAGCTGGGCGTGCTCACCGGCAGCGAACCGGGGCAACTGCCGGCGGCGGTCAGCGATTGCCGCAGCGTGCCGCAGCTGCGCCAGGCACTCCCGGTGGGTGATGGCTGGGCGCTGCTGCAACGGCGCCCGGACATTCGCCAGGCCGAACGCGAAATGGCCGCCGCCGGCCATGAAGTCGGCGTGCGCCAGGCGGATTTCTATCCGAGCGTGTCCTTCGGCGCGTCGATCAGTTCCTCCGCCGAGCGCCTGCACGACCTCGGCAAGCACGAGGCGATCACCTACGCCATCGGCCCGCTGATCAGCTGGAGCTTCCCCAACCTGCTGACCAGCCGCGCCCGCCTCGACGGCGCCCAGGCCCACGAGCGCCAGCAGCTTGCGCGCTTCCAGCAGCAGGCGCTGGTGGCGCTCAAGGAAGTCCGCCAGAGCCTGGCCCGCTACCACGGCGAGAGCGGCCACCGCGAGGCGCTGGGCAGCGCGCTGGACAGCAGCCGAAACGCCTACCGCCTGGCGCAGCTGAACTACCAGGCCGGCGCCCTGGACTTCCTCGACGTGCTCGACAGCGAGCGCGCCATGGTCCGCCTCGAAGCCGACAAGGCCGAGGCCGACCGGCGCCTGGTCGCGCGGCAGATCGATCTCTTCCACGCCCTCGGCGGCGGCTGGCAGGACATGCCAGCCAAACCGCTGGCCCACCACTCCCCCTCTGTCACCGGACCTGTGCGATGAACATTGCCGTCGACGAAACACACACCGAATCCGCCGAACAGGCGCTGCAACAGCAGAAGAAACAGCGCCAGCGCCGCCGACTGTGGCTCGGCGGCAGCGTGCTGATCGTCGCTGCCCTGGGCTACGGCCTGTATTGGCAAGCTGTCGGCCGCTACCTGGAGGAGACCGACGACGCCTACGTGCGCGCCGACTGGATCACCATCAGCCCGAAGGTGTCCGGCTACGTCGCCGAGGTGCTGGTGCAGGACAACCAGCAAGTCGCTGCCGGTACGCCGCTGGTACGCATCCATGACCGCGACTACCAGGCCCGCCTGCTGCAGGCGCGGGCACGGCAGAGCGAGGCTCGCGCCGCCATCGCTGCGCAGCAGGCGGCACTGGTAACGCTGGATGCTCAACTCAAGGAACAGCAGGCGCGGATCGACCAGGCCCGCGCCGACATCGACTCCGCCAGCGCGGAACGCCAACGCGCGCAACTGGACTTCCAGCGCTACCGCGAGCTGGTCGCGCAGCAGGCCGCCAGCAGCCAGCGCCTGGAAAGCGTCACCGCCGACTTCGCCCGCGCGCGCTCGGCACTGAGCCGCGCCGAAGCTGCCGCCAGCCGCCAACGCACCCGCCTCAGCGTGTTGCAGGCCAGCCGCGAACAGGCCAGCGCCGGCCTGGAGCAGCAGAAGGCCCGCGCCAGCGAGGCGGACGCCAGCCTCGCCCTGGCACAGAACGCCCTGGAAGACACGCTGATCCACGCGCCCATCGCCGGCGTGGTCGGCCAGCGCCGCGTGCGCCAGCGCCAGTACGTCACCCCCGGCCTGCCGCTGCTGGCGCTGGTGCCGGTGGAGCAGTCCTACGTCGTCGCCAACTTCAAGGAAACCCAGTTGCGCCGCATGCGCCCCGGCCAGCCGGTGGAGGTGCGCGTGGACAGCTTCCCCGCCGCCGTCCTGCACGGCCGCGTCGATAGCCTCTCGCCGGGCTCGGGTGCGCTCTTCGCCCTGCTGCCGCCGGACAACGCCACCGGCAACTTCACCAAGATCGTCCAGCGCTTCCCGGTGCGCATCAGCCTCGACGCAGACGCGCGCCAGCAGGTGCCGATCCTGCCGGGCATGTCGGTGCTCGCCGAGGTAGATACCCGCGCGAAAGTCGAGGCGCGCGGCCATGACTAGCGAAGCCGAGAAGACCTCGCTGAAGGCCTGGGTGGCGGTGATCGGCGGGCTGTTCGGCTGCTTCATGGCCGGCATGAACGTGCACGTCACCAGCGCCGCCCTGCCGGAAATCGAAGGCTCGCTGGGCGCCACCTTCGAGGAAGGCTCGTGGATCTCCACCGCCTACCTGGTGGCGGAGATCGTGATGATCCCGCTGACCGCGTGGCTGGTGGAGGTGTTCTCGCTGCGCCGGGTGATGCTGGTGGGCTCGGGCATCTTCCTGGCGGCCTCGGTGGCCTGTTCGTTCGCGCCCAACCTGGCCACGCTGATCGCCATCCGCGTGGTCCAGGGTGCGGCCGGCGCGGTGCTGATCCCGCTGTCGTTTCAGCTGATCATCACCGAGCTGCCGGCGTCGCGGGTGGCCATGGGTATGGCACTGTTCAGCCTGTCCAACAGCGTCGCCCAGGCCGCCGGCCCGTCCATCGGCGGCTGGCTCACCGACGCCTACAGCTGGCGCTGGATCTTCTATTTGCAGCTGATCCCCGGCGTGCTGCTGCTCGCCGCCGTGGCCTGGGCCATCGAGCCGAAGGCCGCGCAACTGCACAAGCTGCGCAACGGTGACTGGCTCGGCATCGCCAGCATGATCATCGGCCTGGGGGCGATCCAGATCGTGCTGGAGGAAGGCGGCCGCAAGGACTGGTTCGGCTCGCAGTTCATCGTCTGGATGCTGGTCGCCGGCGTGCTCGCCCTGCTGCTGTTCATCTACACCCAGCTGTTCGGCCGGCGCTCGTTCATCAACCTGCGCCTGCTGGCCGGCTACAACTTCGGCGTGGCCAGCGCAGCGATGTTCATCTTCGGCGCGGCGACCTTCGGCCTGGTGTTCCTGGTGCCCAACTACCTGTCCCAGCTGCACGGCTACAACGCCCGCGAGATCGGCGTCAGCCTGATCGCCTACGGCCTCGTGCAGCTGTTCCTGGCGCCACTGATGCCACGCCTGATGCGCTGGCTGCCGCCCAAGCTGATGGTCGCCAGCGGCTTCGCGATCATGGCCGCCGGCTGTTACCTGGGCGTGTTCCTCGACGCCGACGCCGCTGCCAATGTGATCATCCCGTCCACCGTGGTGCGCGGCATCGGTCAACCATTCATCATGGTCGCGCTGTCGGTGCTGGCGGTGTCCGGCCTGTCGAAGCAGGAAGCCGGCTCGGCCTCGGCCCTGTTCTCCATGCTGCGCAACCTCGGCGGCGCAGTCGGCACCGCCGCGCTGACGCAGATCGTCTCGCAGCGCGAGCGCTTCCACTCCGAGCGTATCGGCGAGCAACTGACAGTGTTCTCCCCTGCCCTGCAGGAACGCCTGCCGAGCAGTGGCGATGCCTTCGCCCTGAATGAATGGCTGCCGGCACAGGCCGAAGCCCTCGCGCGAATGGCCGAGCAGGTTCGCCATGAGTCCTTCCTGATGGCCTACGGCGATGCGTTCTACCTGTCCTTCCTCGCGCTGCTGGCCTGCGCCCTGGCGGCACTGGCACTGCGCACCGGCAAGTGAACCGCTACGCCACGCGTCCAGAGCGGGCGCGTGGCGCAGTGAGTGTTAGCCTGGGCTTCAACCGGGCTTCGGCAAAAGCAAATTCCTCCCCTGCCGCGCCCGCCCGCATCATGCCGCCCATCACCCATAAAGCGGATACACGGCATGACCGACTTCGATCCCTCGGCATGGCTGGGGCGCACCCAGGAAGTGCACGACCAACTCAGCCGCAACCTCGTGCAGCGCATCGCGGCGACCTTCAATGCCCAGGCGCCGGCCCATGGTGAAGAGCTGCCGTGGCTGTGGCACTGGTGCTTCTTCAATGACCAGGTCGCCGGCAATCGCCTGGGCCCGGACGGCCACCCGACGCTGGGCACCTTCATGCCCCCGGCTCATGGGCGCAACCGCATGTGGGCCGGCGGCCGGCTGGAGTTCCTCGAACCGCTGCGGGTCGGCGCCGAAGCCTTCCGCAAGACGCGTATCGAGCGCATCGAGGAGAAGGCCGGGCGCACCGGCTCGCTGCTGTTCGTCACCCTCGCCCACGAGTACTGGCAGGACCAGCAGCTGTGCCTGCGCGAGGAGCAGGACATCGTCTACCGCGAGCCCTCGCCGCCCAAGCTGAGTGAGGGCGAACCCGCGCCGCTGGCGGACTGGGAGGAAAGCGTCGCGCCCGATCCGACCCTGCTGTTTCGCTACTCGGCAGTGACCTTCAACGCCCACCGCATCCACTACGACTGGCCCTACGTCACCGCCAGCGAAGGCTACCCCGGCCTGGTGGTGCACGGTCCGCTGACCGCCAGCCTGAGCCTCGCCGCATTCGCCCGCGCCAACCCGCTGGCACGCCTGCGCCGCTTCAGCTTCCGCGGCGTGCGCCCACTGATCGCGCCGGAAACCTTCCGCGTCGGCGGCCGCCATACCGAGCCCGGCGTGGCCGAGCTGTGGGCCGCCAATGGCAGCGGCCTGTGCCAGCGCGCCGACGTGCTGTTCGACTGATCGATCCCTTCGATCCCCGAAAACCGAAAACCGAAAACCGAACAAGAAATCCGCGTTCGCCCAGGCGACGCCGCCCAGAGGAACCCTCATGAACCACAACCACGAAGAACTCCAGGCCATCCGTGACGGCGTGCGCGCCCTCTGCGCGGAGTTCCCCGCCGAGTACTGGCGCAAGATCGACGAAGAGAAAGGCTTCCCCGAGGACTTCGTCCGCGCCATGACCGAAGCCGGCTGGCTCTCGGCGATGATCCCGGAAGAGTACGGCGGCTCCGGCCTGGGCCTGGCCGAGGCGTCGGTGATCCTCGAAGAGGTGAACCATTGCGGCGGCAACTCCGGCACCATCCACGGGCAGATGTACAACATGTTCACCCTGCTGCGGAACGGCAGCGCCGAGCAGAAGGCCTACTACCTGCCCAAGCTTGCCAGCGGCGAACTGCGCCTGCAGTCCATGGGCGTCACCGAGCCGACCACCGGCACCGACACCACCAAGATCAAGACCACCGCCGTGCGCCAGGGCGACAAGTACGTGATCAACGGCCAGAAGGTGTGGATCTCGCGCATCCAGCACTCCGACCTGATGATCCTGCTGGCCCGCACCACGCCGCTGGCCGAGGTGAAGAAGAAGTCCGAGGGCATGTCGATCTTCCTCGTCGACCTGCGCGAAGCCATCGGCAACGGCCTGACCGTGCAGCCGATTGCCAACATGGTCAACCACGAGACCAACGAGCTGTTCTTCGACAACCTGGAAATCCCCGCCGGCAACCTGATCGGCGAAGAGGGCAAGGGCTTCAAGTACATCCTCGACGGCCTCAATGCCGAGCGCACGCCGATCTGCCAGGCGCAGACGTAGCTGTCGTCTTCGCGCTGTTGCCATTTCAGCTCGATCGGCAATTCGCTGCCTGCTTGCAGGCGGCCATTGGGGTGCTCCAGATCGAAGAACAGCTGGCCGCTGTCGAGGATCAGCGCCATCAGCTCGGC
>NZ_JASMRU010000066.1 GCF_030462585.1 Pseudomonas sp. CAN1
CTCAGCCTGCACGGCGAGCAGGACGAGTACGGCTCGGCCACGCACCCGCAACGCATCTCCTCCCTGCCCGGCGTACCGAGCGTGCTGCAGCTGCTGCCCGAATGCGGGCACGTACCGCACCGCGAACAGCCGGCTGTCGTACTGGAGGTGGTCGCAGACTTCCTCCGCCAACATCGGCCCTAGGCCCTGTCATTCGCGAGATCAGGCGTCTACCGTCTGGCTGGAAAGTTGAATCAAATCTGCGGGCGCCCGGTCACATCGACCAGGCGCAGTCGCTTCATCCCGAAGCGGCCTGAAGAACGCCGCCGGCTCACATTCCTGGGTGCGGTGGTTGGTTTGATTTCGCTGCGCAGGTAGGTTCGATCATGTGCCGCCTTCAATGGCTTCCCTTCTTGCTGCTCACGCTGTGGGCGCCCTCTTTCTTCGCTGCCGGCACCTCCTTCGCCGCCGACATCGGCACTTCCACCGACGAGAAAGCCCAGGCCGCCGTGACCAAGGCGGAAGTCCTGGAGCAGCAGGTCGCACATCCAGCCACGGCGGTGACTACCACCGCGCCGATCACCAAGGCTGAAGTGAAGGCGCTCGACCCGGCCGGCCAGGCGCCGCTGGACGATGCCATCGTCTGCCTGTCGCGGACCATCTACTGGGAAGCCAAGGGCGGCGGTAAGGCGGACATGGAGGCAGTGGCCAACGTGGTGCTCAACCGCATGGGCCATGGCGGCTTCCCGGATACCGTGTGCGGGGTGGTGAAGCAGGGCCAGGCGCAGAAGCACTGCCAGTTCTCCTGGTGGTGCGACGGCCGTTCGGACCAGGTGGAGGAGAAGAACCGCTATGACATCGCCAAGGAAATCGCCCGCCGCGCGCTGAACAAGCAGTTGAGCGACCGCACCCGTGGCGCCATGTATTTCCATGACCGCCACGTCTCGCCGAGCTGGGCGAAGGAATACATCCGCACGGCGGAGACCGACGAGTTCGTCTTCTACAAGCCGCGCGGCGGTGATGCGCGCTAGTTGACGGTGGCGGAGCCGTCGCGCTGGGCATCCATCCAGCGCACCACGGCATCGCCGAATTCCGGCGGCGCCTTGCGCCCGACGCGGCGTACCAGGTCGAGCACGGTGTGCTGGGCCAGGGCTTCTTCCATGCGCTTCTGCGCGGTGAGCATGACCGCATGGATCGAGCAGGTGCCGCAGGTCGCCCATTCTGGCGGCGCGCCTTCGAACACCGCGCAGCGGCCGCGAATGTCGCGACATTCGAAGATCGGCTTGTCGCCGTCGATGGCCTTGACGATATCCAGCACGGTGATTTCATCCGCCGGCCGCGCCAGGCGGAAGCCGCCGCGCACGCCTTCGGTGGCCGCCACCAGCCCGGCCTTGGCCAGCTTGGTGAAGACCTTGGCCAGCAGCTCCTGGGGCACGCCCTGCAGTTCCGCCAGCGCGCGTACGCTGGAGTCGCGGCTGTCGCCCTTCTCGTCGGTGAGGTAGAGCAGGCAATGAATGCCGTACTCGACGCCTGCGCTGTATAAAGCCATGTCAAACTCCGACTACTTCAGTCGCATTATTCTCTCGCCCGCCAGGGCAGCCGGCAAGCACTAAAGCATGCAACCGGACGAGCTGTCACTCGTAGCCCCTGACGTCCAGCGCTCCGTAGCGCCTCACGTATAAACAGAAGCGCGAGTATTTGCACCTGCTCGTCCGGGACGAACGGTCGGAGTTTGTCGAAGAAATCGGTTGCGCCGAATAACTACGACAAATATAGTCGTAGTTATTCCGAGGCAAGCCGGGTAGCGAACCGCTCCGATGTCAGGCACTCGGGAACCCCTTTCGGACCCATCCTTTTTTTCGTCGGAGAGCACCATGAAACAACGCATCCTGATCGTCGGCGCCGGCTTCGCGGGCATGTGGAGCGCCCTGAGCGCCACTCGCCTGCTCGACCTGCACCAGCGCGGCGACGTCGAAGTCGCGGTCCTCGCTCCCCAGGCCGAACTGCGCATCCGCCCGCGCTTCTACGAGCCCAACGTGCACCAGATGGCCGCGCCGCTGGGCGAGCTGTTCGCCGCCGTGGGCGTGACCTTCATCCAGGGCAGCGTCGAGACCATCGACGTCGACGGCCGCCAGCTGGACTACCGCAACGCCCAGGGCGACGTCGCCACCCTCGGCTTTGACCGCCTGATCCTCGCCAGCGGCAGCAAGGTCGCTCGCCCCGCCCTGCCGGGCATCGAGCACGCCTTCGACGTCGACGACATCGACCAGGCCGTACGCCTGGAAAGCCACATCCGCTCGCTGCACCAGCAGCCGCAGTCCGCCGCACGCAACACCGTGGTGGTCGCCGGCGGTGGCTTCACCGGCATCGAGACCGCCGCGGAAATGCCGGCACGCCTGCGGGAAGTGCTGGGCAGCGATGCCGAGGTGCGGGTGATCGTGGTCGACCGTGGTGCCGAAATCGGCAGCGCGCTGGGCGAAACCTCGCAGTCGGTGGTGGCCGAAGCCTCCAGCGAACTGGGCATCGAATGGCGCCTGAAGTCCGCGGTGGAATCCATCGACGCGAACGGCGTGACCCTCTCCAGCGGCGAGCGCATCGAGGCCAGCACGGTGATCTGGACCGCCGGCGTGCGCGCCAGCTCGCTGACCGAACAGGTCGCCGGCGAACGCGACCGCCAGGGCCGCCTGCACGTGGACCGCAATCTCCAGGTGATCGGCCAGGACGCCGTGTTCGCCACCGGCGATACCGCCTATGCCGCCACCGACGATGTCGGCAACCACGCGCTGATGACCTGCCAGCACGCCATCGCCCTGGGCCGCTCGGCCGGCAACAACGCCGCCGCCGACTTGCTGGGCGTGGCCCCCATCCCCTACAGCCAGGTGAAGTACGTGACCTGCCTGGACCTGGGCGCCTGGGGCGCGCTGTTCACCGAGGGCTGGGACCGCCAGGTGCGCTTCCAGCGCGAGGAAGGCAAGAAGATCAAGACCGAGATCAACACCGTGTGGATCTACCCGCCGGCCGCCGACCGCGCCACCGCCCTGGCAGCGGCTGACCCGATGATCCCTGTCGTGGCCTGACGACGCCTGAACGAGCCCCGGTTGGCGTGAGCCTGCCGGGGCTTTTTCTTGGGCGGGATCTGGCTCTGCCTGCACGCACAGTATTTCCCGGAAGACTCTTCGTAGGATGGGTGGAGCGCAGCGATACCCATGCTGCCGGCGTGGCGGGCAACCCTGACGATGGGTATCGCTGCGCTCCACGCCATCCTACGTTGTGCCTCCCTGACGCCTCGCAGCGAGCCGCGCGCTTTTCGTAGGAGCGAGCTTGCTCGCGAACAGCCGAGCCCCGGTGCCGTGCGGTTCGCGAGCAAGCTCGCTCCTACAAGTTTGGCCGGGGCCTCGGTGTGTAGGAGCGGACCTTGTCCGCGAATCCCTCAGGCCAACTGCCCGCCTGCCGGCGGATCGCGGAGAAGCTCCGCTCCTACCGGTTCGACCGGGGGCGCGATGCGCAGAGCGACTCGACCATCCGCGCCAGGGTATCGATCACATCCTCCCGCCCCAGCAGCGGCTGCGACTCGCCCAGGTAACGCGCGGTGGTGTACTGCACCGAGTTGATCACCACGAACAGCACCGCCGGCAGGTTGTCGATGCGGTAGTCGTCGAAATGGCGCAGCAGGTACTGGCGACAGATTTCGGCCATCTGCCGCTCCAGGGTCTGGAACACCGGCGCGGAGTTCAGCCGGTGCCAGTGGCGCAGCAGTTCGCGCTGGGCGGCGTCCCCCTCGACCTGCTCGAAGATGCCCTCCAGCACCGCGCGGGTGACGCTGCCGATGTCTGCGCCGAGCAAGGGCGCGACGCGCTGGTGTACCACCGCCATCAGGGCTTCGGCGCGCTGCATCAGCAGGGCCTCGACGATCATCTCCTTGTTGGCGAAGTACTGGTACAGCGAGCCGACGCTGACCCCGGCGCGGCGCGCCACATGGTTGGTGGTCAGCGCGTCGAGGCCGCGCTCGCCGATCTCCAGCGCCGCCGCCTCGACCAGCACCGCGACCATCTCACTGGCGCGCTGCTGGGTGGGTTGCTTCATCATGGGCTTCTCCTCTGCGAGCCGGTTGCGAGTTGAATGCGAGCAACTGCTCGCAATAGCGTACTTCGAGGAATCCACCCGGCAACCAACCAAGGTATGAAGCGATGAGCGCACCCACCCGCCACGGCGCCGACCTGCAACGCGCCCGTCGCACCGCCGCCCCGGTCCGTCGCTTCATCCAGGGCGAGTGCGAGCCGGACGCTGCCACCTGGCAGGCCATCGGCGAATCGCTAAACGACGGCGATGCGCCCATGGACGCGCTGGTGGAATGGCTGTTCGAAGTCGGCCTGGGCAACGGCATGCGCCTTTACGAGCAGGCGCTCGACCAGGGCATCGACACCCTGCCCGACGCCCCGGCAGCGTTGAAAGCCTTCTTCGACCAGGTCGAAACGCCACCGACCTGGGTCGACCCTGCGCGGCTTAAGGAAGGCGCCCGCGCCTGCGGGCTGTCCGGCCTCACCGGCATGCGCGTGCTGCGTGACCTCGGCCTGCTCGCCGGCTACCAGGCCTCCGGGATCAACCGCACCCTGGTGCTCACCGGGGCGCTGGAGAAAGGCCCACAGCGCCGCGTCGCCGAAACCACCAAATGGTGGATCGACTGCACGCGCCCCGGCGGCATGGCCTTCGGCGCAGCGGGTTATCGCAGCACGCTGCACGTGCGGCTGGTGCATGCCCTGGTACGCCGGCGAGTGTCGCGGCTGGAGGACTGGGACTTCGCCCACGACGGCCTGCCGGTGAACCAGGGCGACATGCATGCGACCTACCTGGCCTTCTCGGCGATCTTCCTGATCGGCCAGCGCCTGCTGGGCGTCGTGCTCAGCCGCCGTGAGCGCGAGGCGATCATCCACCTCTGGCGCTACATCGCCTGGCTGATGGGCGTGGAGGGACGCTGGCTGCATGACACGGAGCACGACGCGATCCGCGCGCTCTACCACAACCTGCTGTCCCAGGCGCCGGCCGACGACAGCAGCCGCATCCTCGGTGAGGCGCTGGTGGACGAACCGCTGCAGCGCCACTACACCAATCTGGCCTGGTTGCGCGGGCGGCTCAACCGCGCCATCCACCTGAGCATCGCCGGCACCTTCATCGACGCCGAGGGCCGTCGCGCGCTGGGCCTGCCCAGCCTCAGCCTGCCCTGGTATCCCGTGCTGACTGCGCCGCCGCGCCTGCTCTTCCACTGCCTGCTGCGCGCCCTGCCCGGCGGCCGCAATTGGCTGGTGCGCCGCGGCCTGCACAGCCAGGAGAACTACCTGCGCACGCTGTTCGGCGGCGCCGATCCGCGCCTGGTTGCGGCGGCACAGCTGGCAGTCGAAGACGTGCGCCGCTGAGGTCGCCACGGAAAAAAATCGGCACTCGGACGGCCGTTTCGCGCTCCATTCGAAAGAGAGCCGCCGAGGAACCGCCCGTGAGCACACCGTCCGAGCTGCTGGACCTGCCAGCCGACCTGCACTACGTCGACGACAACCTGCCCGGCATCAGCCGGCGCCGCCTGCGCGGGCGCTTCGCCTACTTCGACCCCGGCGGCGAGCGCATCCGCGTGGAAGCGGAGATCGAACGCATCGACCAACTGGCGATCCCACCGGCCTACCTCGACGTGTGGATCTGCATCGACCCGCTCGGCCACCTGCAGGCCACCGGCCGCGACCTGCGCGGGCGCAAGCAGTACCGCTACCACGCACGCTGGACCGAGGTGCGCGACAGTGCCAAGTACGAGCGCCTGCTGCGCTTCGGCGCCGCCCTGCCGGCCCTGCGCACGCAGATCGACCGACACCTGGCGCAACCCGGCCTGGGCGCGGAGAAGGTCATGGCCACGGTGGTGGAGCTGCTCGACTGCACGCTGATCCGCGTCGGCAACCAGCGCTACCGCAAGGAGAATCGCTCGTTCGGCCTCACCACGCTGAACAACCGCCATGTCGAGGTGCAGGGCGCACGCATCCGCTTCGCCTTCCGTGGCAAGAGCGGCGTGAAGCACAGCGTGGACATCGAACACCCGCGCCTCGCGCGTATCCTCCGGCGTTGCCTGGAGTTGCCCGGCCAGCAGCTGTTCCAGTACCTGGACGAGGACCGCCAGCGGCACATGATCGACTCCCGGGACGTCAACGCCTACCTGCGCGAATACGCCGGCGAGGAATTCACCGCCAAGGACTACCGCACCTGGGCCGGCAGCGCGCTGGCGCTAGAGCATTGCCGCAAGGCGCGGTGGCAGGACGAGAAGACTGCCAACCGGCAGCTCAAGGAGATCATCGGCAAGGTCGCCGAAGAGCTGGGCAACACGCCGGCGATCTGCCGCAAGTGCTATGTGCACCCGAAAGTGATCGAGGCATTTCTCGCCGGGAAACTGGCCAGCTTGCGCAAGGCGCGCAAGCTCAAGGGCCTCAGCGCTGAGGAAGCGACCCTGCTGAAATTCCTGCGGGGCGACTGAAGCCTGCCGGCTCAGTCGTTGGGGTCGATCAGCCCTTCGCGCACGGCGTACAACACCAGGCTCGGCACGTCGTGGATACGCAGCCGGCGCATGATCTGCGCACGGTGCGCCTCCACTGTCTTCACGCTCAGGCCGAGGCCGTCGGCGATGGCGCGGGTGGAAGTGCCACGGCTGATCAGGCGGACGATCTCGATCTGCCGCTGGGTCAGCTCCGGGTCGTTGGCCGCCGATTTCTGCCGCGCCAGTGCCTGGGCGATCACCGGTTCGGCGATTGCCGAGCTGAGGTAGCGCTGGCCGCGACCGACCGCGCGCAGGGCCATGTGCAGTTCGCTGATCGCTGCGTCCTTGAGCAGGTAGCCCTGGGCGCCGCGCTCCAGCGCCGCCAGCACCACTTCGGCATCGGTAT
Organism: Pseudomonas sp. CAN1; assembly: GCF_030462585.1. Classification (GTDB taxonomy): domain Bacteria; phylum Pseudomonadota; class Gammaproteobacteria; order Pseudomonadales; family Pseudomonadaceae; genus Pseudomonas. Next base: position 6,891 of record NZ_JASMRU010000066.1, read on the forward strand.
GCATCGACAGCATCAGCACCCGTGCTGCCGGCGCCGCGCTACCCAGTTCGCAGAGGGCGTCGAGGCCGCTGGTGCCGTCCATGGAGACATCCAGCAGGATGATGTCCGGCTGCAGCTCGCGAGCCAGGTGCACGGTCTGCGGGCCGTTCTCCGCCTCGCCGATGATCTCGTAGCCGTCCAGCCCGGCCACCATGGCACGCACGCCGAAGCGGATCAGCGCATGGTCGTCGGCCAGCAACAGACGGCAGGTCATTGCATCGCGACGTACCCGCAAGCGCGCTCCCGGCGCTGGGCAGTCGTCCTTTCCGGGTTCATGGCAAGTGCCTCCCACAACACTCCAGGTGGCAGCCGCCGGGGGACACTCCGCACCGGCCGGCCCTCCTCCACGGAGTTCGCCCGGCGCGGAAGGTTCGCTGCAATGTCATGAACGGTCACCTCAGCGCTCCTCCAGGGCAAAACGGGCGATGGCCCGCGGCAGGTTGCCCAGGCTCTCGCTGCCCTCGGCCGCGCCGAGCCGCAGCGCCTCCTTGGGCATGCCGAACACCACGCAGCTGGCTTCGTCCTGGGCCAGGGTGCGCGCGCCAGCCTCGCGCATGCTCAGCAGGCCGCGCGCGCCGTCATCGCCCATGCCGGTCATGATCACGCCCAGGGCGTTGTGCCCGGCATGCCGCGCGACGGAGCGGAACAGCACGTCCACCGAGGGCTTGTGGCGGTTCACCGGCGGCCCGTCGAGCACCTCGACGAAGTACTGCGCGCCGCTGCGCTTGAGCTGCATGTGCCGGCCGCCCGGCGCCACCAGCGCCAGACCAGGGCGGACGCGGTCCATGTGCCGCGCCTCGCGCACGTCGATCTGGCAGACGCCGTCCAGGCGCTGGGCGAAGGCGGCGGTGAACTTCTCCGGCATGTGCTGGACGATGACGATGCCCGGACAATCCACCGGCAACTGCCGCAGCACCTGCTCCAGCGCCTGGGTGCCGCCGGTGGAGGTGCCCAGCGCGACGACGCGGTCGGTGGTGGACAGAGTCGCCCGGCTTTCGATCGCGGGCGCGGCGGCCGCGGCCGGTATCGCCACGCGCTGCGGCATGGCGCGTGGCTGGCTGCGCGCCGCCGTCTCGATCTGGCGGATCAGCTCGCCGGAGAGCTGCTGCAGGCTTTCCTTCAGCCCCAGCCGGGCCTTGGTGAACACCCCCACGGCGCCGGCGGCCAGGGCGTCCAGGGTCACCGCCGCGCCCTGCTCGGTGAGGGTGGAACAGATGATCGCCGGCGTCGGCCGCTCGGCCATGATCCGCCGCAGGAAGGTGATGCCGTCCATGCGCGGCATCTCCACGTCCAGCACCAGCACGTCGGGCCACTGGCGGCGCATCTTGTCCAGGGCGAACAGCGGGTCGGCGGCCTGGCCGATGACCTCGATGCCCGGATGGCTGCCCAGGCAGGTGGTCAGCACCTGACGCACCAGCGCCGAGTCGTCGACGATGAACACCTTGATCATGAGCGTGCTCTCTCGAACACCGACGGACGCACCGCGCGCACGGGCAGGTTCATCCCGTGCAGGCTTTCGGCGTGGCCGATGAACAGCAGGCCGCCGGGGGCTAGGCTGTCCAGCAGGCGCGCGACGATGCCGCGCTTTTCCTCGCCACTGAAGTAGATCAGCACGTTGCGCAGGAAGATCGCGTCGAAGCGTCCCAGTTCCGCCGGCAGCTCGCGCACCAGGTTCAGTTCGCTGAACTCCACCCGCTCGCGCAGGCGCTGGCCGATGCGGAACATCCCCTCGCTCTGCTCCACGCCGCGCAGGCAGTGGCGCTCCAGCCAGCCACGAGGCAGGTTTGCGGCCTGCTGCATCGGGTAGATGGCCCGTCGGCCCTTCTCCAGCACGCGCTGGCTGAGGTCGCTGGCGAGGATCGACCAGTCCGCCGCGCAGCGCTCGGCCAGGGTCATGGCCATGCTGAAGGCCTCCTGCCCGGAGGATGCCGCCGCGCTCCACAGGCGCAGCGGCCGGGCCTGGCGCGCCGCCCAGTCGCCGAGGATGTCGAAGTGCTGCGGCTCGCGGAAGAAATAGGTTTCGTTGGTGGTCAAGAGGTCCACCACCAGACGCCGCTCGGCCTCCTCGGCGGGCTGCTCGATCAACCGCAGGTAGGCGCCGTAGTCGCTCTGCTGGCGGGCGCGCAGGCGGCACATCAGGCGGCCGGCCATCAGCGTGCGCTTCTGCTCGGCCATGCGAATGCCCGAGGCCTGCTGCATCAGCTGCTGCAGGCGGCGGAAATCCGCGTCGCCCAGGCGCGGCAGGCTGCTGGCGGGCATCAGCTGGCCTGCGCCAGTTGGCTGAGCTGGCAGATGTCATCCAGCGACAGTGCGCGGCGCACGTCGAGGATGATGGTGAAGCCCGCGTCGTTGCGTGCCATGCCGGCGATGAACTCGGTACGGATGCCGGCACCGAACGGCGGCGCCGGCTCGATGCTCCCGGCCTCGATGTCGAGCACCGCGTCCACCGCGTCCACCACCAG
>NZ_JASMRU010000067.1 GCF_030462585.1 Pseudomonas sp. CAN1
CTCGTACTGGCTCCGCGCTTCGTGCAGCGCGGCCACCACGTGGGTCGGCGGGGTGAAGCGCCACTGGCCGGTCTTGGCCATGTAGGCGTGCTGGTCCTGCAGGTCCATGGACAGCGAGTGGCAGTTGCCGGCGCTGGCGTCCAGCGCAGTGCTGCGGGCAAAGACGAAGCCCATGCCCGGCACGCCTTCCAGGCACTTGCCGGAAGCGGCGATCAGCGCATCGAAGGGGGTGTGGCGGGCGTCGATATCGAGTGCGCCGAAGGAGCTCATGGCATCGATGATCAGGCGCTTGCCGTGGGATTCGATGACCTTGGCGATGTCGGCCAGCGGGTTGAGGATGCCGGTGCTGGTTTCGCAGTGGATCAGCGCCACGTGGGTGACGCTCGGGTCCGCCTTGAGCAGGCGATCGACGTCGGCGGCGGTGGTCGGCACATCTTCTTCGGTTTCGAAGGTGCTGAACTCGCGGCCGATCACCTGGCAGATCTTCGCCAGGCGCTTGCCGTAGGCACCGTTGATCAGCACCAGCACCTTGCCGTCGCGCGGCACCAGGGTGCCGATGGCGGCTTCGACGGAGAAGGTGCCGCTGCCCTGCAGCGGTACGCAGGTGTGGGTCGCCTCGCCGTGGATGATCGCCAGCAGGCGCTTGCAGACATCGGCGGTCAGGTCGTTGAAGTCGCGGTCCCACGAACCCCAGTCGACCATCATGGCGCGACGGGTGCGGGGGGACGTGGTCAGCGGACCGGGAGTCAGCAGGATGGGGGCTCGCTCGGCAGTGCTCATGCTCGATTCCTCTTTCGTGGGAACGTCGTCAGGGCTGAATTCGGTTGGGCCGTGGCGGGTTCGCTGCGGCCTGGGCATAACTTGCCGAGCGAGCTGATATCGTTCAAATTGTTTATCACGATGCACCACATAAGCCGGACATATACCTGATGAATCTCTTCCAGCTCCGCGCCTTCGACGCCGTCGCCCGCGAACGCAGCTTCACCCGCGCCGCAGAGCGGCTGTTCATCAGCCAGCCGGCGGTAACCGGGCACGTCAAGGCGCTGGAGGAGCACTACCAGGTCAACCTGTTTCGCCGCACCGCGCGGGGTGTGGAGCTGACGGCCGATGGCGTGCGCCTGTCCGCCATCAGCCGCACGCTGTTCGCCCTGGAGGAGGAAGCCGAGGCCATGCTCGACGCCAGTCGCGAACTGGTGACCGGGCGCATCGAGGTGGCCGCCGACGGCCCGCACCTTGTGATGCCGATGCTCGCTCGCCTGCGCGCAAGCTACCCCGGCATCACCGTCAACCTGCGCCTGGGCAACGCGCAGGAAACCCTCGCCGCGCTGCTGGACGAGCACGTTGACATCGCCGTGCTGACCGAGGTGGAGCCGCGCGCCGGGCTGTTCCTGCGCGAGCTGGTGGAGTCGCGCATCTGCGCCCTGGTGCCGGCCAGCCATGCCTGGAGCGGGCACGCTGGCGAGCTGCCGCTGGGCGAGCTGGACCAGCAGATCATGGTGCTGCGCGAGCCCGACTCGATTACCCGGCGCACCTTCGATGCGGCGTGCTCGGCGGCCTCGGTGGAACCGCGCGTGCTGCTGGAACTGGACAGCCGGGAGGCGGTGACCGAAGCGGTGGCTGCGGAGCTGGGAGTCGGCATCGTGTCGTCGATGGAAGTCAGCCCGGACCCGCGGGTGAAGGCGATTCCGCTCAGTGGCGAAGGCCTGGTGAACCGCCACGCCATTGGCTGCCTGGAGCGGCGCCGCGGGTTGCGGGTGGTGAGTGCGTTTCTGGAGTTGGCGGAGGGCTGATCGATATTTCGGCGGATGCGGTTCGCGAGCAAGCTCGCTCCTACAGGTCGGCTTTGAGTTGCGGTGCCTTTCGTAGGAGCGAGCTTGCTCGCGAACAGTCGCCCTACTCCGCCGGCAAATCCTCGCGCACCAGATCGAGAAAGGTCGCCACGATCCGCCGTGAGCTCTGCTCGCGCAGGCACACCAGGGTCTCGCTCATGTGCCGCTCGCAGTCGATGATCGGCAGCGCATGCACCCGGTTGTCGGAACCGAACTCGGCGGCCGACACCACCCCCACCCCGATCCCCGCAACCACCGCTTCGCGCGCGGCCTCGCGGCCTTCCACCTCGATGGCCGCGCGAATCCGCAGGCCGGCGGCGCGCATCTCCTCCTCCAGGGTCTGCCGGGTGACCGAGCCGTGCTCGCGCAGCACCAGGGGCGCGTCGTCCAGGTCGGCCAGCAGGATCGAGTCGCGCTGCGCCCAGGGATGGCTGTTGGCGACGAAGGCGACGATCGGATCGCTGCGCAGGGTGAACGACAGCAGGCGCTCATCCTCCACCGCGCGCCCCAGCAAGGCCAGGTCGGCGCGGTAGGCGAACAGCGCCTGCAGCGATTCATCGGTGTTGCCGCTCTCGATGCGCACGCGGATACCGGGGTAGCGCTGGCAGAACGCCGCCACCTGCGGCAGCAGGTGTACCGCCGCGTCCACCGCCAGCAGCAGGCTGCCGGTCTGCAGGGCGCGGGACTCCTGCAGCAACTCCTGGGCCTCGGCCTCGATCACGAACAGCCGCTGGGTCACCGCCAGCAAGCGCTCGCCCAGCTCGGTCAGGCGCACCGAACGCTTGTTGCGGTGGAACAGCAACACGCCGTAGCGCTCCTCCAGCTTGCGTACCTGGTCGGAAACCGCCGGCTGGGTAAGGAACAGGCGCTCGGCAGCGCGGGTGAAGCTGCCGTGCAGGGCGACAGCGTGGAAGGCCTTGAGCTGGGCATGGGAAACGGAGATGGCGGCGGTCCTCGGCAGATGAGAAATGCTGTCGCCCAATGCAGGTGACTGACGGGTCAACTACCGGACATTGGTACTTCCTACGTAATCGTCCTACAAGGAAAACTTATTTTTATAATTTGATAAATCGATTTCAGTTATTTGTGCGGAATTGTTTCCATCCCTCCACCGACGCTTCCCGGCGACGGCCACCAACGACTCCAGCGCTTCTGACCCGCACTGGAGCGACGTGCTCGATACAACAAGAACAAGAAAGGCGTTACCTCACTGACTGCCGGCACAGCACAACTACAACAACGAGGTCGGAACATGCTTACCCCCCAAGGCAACGCAACATCCCGCTCGCCCCTGGCGACGATCCAGCGCTGGCGCTGGCAGATCTTCGCCATCACCTGGCTGGCCTACGCGGCCTTCTACTTCACCCGCAAGGCGTTCTCGGTGGCCAAGCTGGGCATCACCGAAGACCCCACCTTCCACCTCGACAAGGCCATGATGGCCAACCTCGACGCGACCTATCTCGCCGCCTACGCCGTCGGCCAGTTCACCTGGGGCGTGCTCGCCGATCGCTTCGGCCCGCGCGTCGTGGTGCTCGGCGGCCTGCTGATCTCGGCCGCTGCGGCGATGGTCATGGGCACCTGGGCGACGTTGCCGATCTTCGCCACCTGCATGGTGGTCCAGGGCCTGGCGCAGTCCACCGGCTGGTCGGGGCTGTGCAAGAACATCGGCAGCTTCTTCGCCACCCACGAACGCGGCCGCATCCTCGGCCTGTGGAGCACCTGCTACGCCTTCGGCGGCCTGGTGGCCTCGCCGTTCGCCGGCTGGTGGGCGTACTCGGTATTCGGCACCTGGCACGCGGCCTTCTATTCCAGCGCCGCCGTGGTCGGCGGCGTGGCCCTGCTGTTCATCTTCCTGCAGCGCAACCGTCCGCAGGACGTCGGCCTGCCGCCCGTGGAAGCCGAGCCCGAAGCGGTGCGCTACGCCGGTTTCAAGCCCGAAGGCCAGAACGCCGGCATCCGCGAAACGCTGGCGCTGGTAGTCGGCAACCGCACAGTGCTGACCCTCGGCCTGTCGTACTTCCTGCTCAAGCCGGCGCGCTACGCGATCCTGCTGTGGGGGCCGGTGATCGTCTATGAACGCATGCCGGGCCTGGGCAAGGTCGGCGCCGCCGTACTGCCGACCGCCTTCGAGGTCGCCGGGTTGCTCGGCCCGATCCTCATCGGCCTGGCCTCCGACCGGATCTTCGGCGCCCGGCGCATGCCGGCCTGCGTGATCAGCCTGATCGGCCTGACCGTGTGCCTGGCGCTGTTCGTGCCGTCCATGCAGACCGGCAGCAGCATGCTGGTGTTCGCCCTGCTGTTCATGATGGGCCTGACCCTGTACGGGCCGGACTCGATGATCAGCGGCTCGGCCGCCATCGACTTCGGCACCGGCAAGGCCGCCGCCACCGCCGCCGGCTTCGTCAACGGTTGCGGCTCGGTCGGCGCGATCCTCGGCGGCCTGCTGCCGGGCTACTTCGATACCTACACGGTGTTCATCGTGTTCACCATCACCGCGCTGATCTCCGCCGCCATCCTGCTGCCGCACTGGAACAGCTTGCCCGAAGGCGCCACACCTGCCGCCGGCCGGGTTCCCAATCGCTCCGTGAAGGTCCGCATGGCGCGTTCCTGATTCCTCGGCACAGGGACGTGCCACTGCCCTACAAGGTCAATAGTCCATGAACATCGAACGCTTTGGAGTGGTCCAGCGCCGCTCCGAAATGGTCCTGCACGAGCAGACGCTTTACATCGGCGGCCAGGTCGCCAGCGACACCGGGGCCGATATCGAAGGCCAGACCCGGGAAATCCTCCAGGGCATCGAACACCTGCTGGCCGGCCTCGGCGGCGACCGCACGCACCTGCTGACGGTGCGCATCCTGCTCGCCGACCGGGATGACTACGCCGGGCTCAACCGGGTCTGGGACGAATTCTTCCCCCTCGGCCATGCCCCGGCCCGCGCCTGCACCCTGGCGCAACTGATCGACCCGGCCTGGCGCGTGGAAATGATCGCCACCGCCGCCCTGCCCCCTCGCTGAATACGGAGATCGCCATGCGCCCTTTCTGGCTTGAACAGGCCCTGCAGCAGGACAACGAACGCGCTGCGCCTCTGGAAGGCAGCACCCGCGCCGACGTCTGCATCGTCGGCGGCGGCTACACCGGTCTGTGGACCGCCATCATGCTCAAGGAGCAGAACCCGGAACTCGACGTGGTGATCATCGAGGCGGACATCTGCGGCGCCGGCGCCAGCGGCCGCAACGGCGGCTGCGCGCTGTCGTGGTCGGCGAAATTCTTCACCCTGGAGCGGTTGTTCGGGCTGCCCGAGGCGATCCGCCTGGTGACCGAATCGGAACGCAGCATCCACGCCATCGGCGAGTTCTGCGAACGCTACGGCGTGGATGCCGACTACCGCCTGGACGGCACCCTGTACACCGCCACCAATGCTGCCCAGGTCGGCGCTACCGATGGCGTCATCACAGCCCTGGAGCGCCACGGCATCAACTCCTTCAGCAAGCGCCCGCTGGACGACGTGCAGCGCATGGCCGGCTCGCGCAAGCACCTGGAAGGCTGGTTCTCCCCGGCCGCCGCCAGCGTGCAGCCGGGCAAGCTGGTGCGTGGCCTGCGCCGCGTGGCGTTGCAACTGGGAGTGCGGCTGTACGAGGGCACACCGATGACCGGGCTGGACCAGGGCCGCCCAGCCACCGTCCACAGCCCCGCCGGCTCGGTCAGCGCCGACCGTGTGGTGCTGGCGATGAACGCCTGGATGGCCCGCGCCTTCCCGCAGTTCGAGCGCAGCGTGGCGATCGTTTCCAGCGACATGGTGATCACCGAACCACGGCCGGACCTGCTGCAGGAAATCGGCCTGACTTCCGGCGTCACCGTGCTCGATTCGCGCATCTTCGTGCACTACTACCACAACACCCCGGACGGCCGGATCATGCTCGGCAAGGGCGGCAACACCTTCGCCTACGGCGGTCGCATGCTGCCGGTATTCGACCGGCCTTCGCCCTACCTCGGCCTGCTGCAGGACAGCCTGGCGGAGTTCTTCCCGGCCTTCGCCGAAGTGCCCATCGCCGCCAGCTGGAACGGGCCGTCCGACCGCTCGGTGACCGGCCTGCCGTTCTTCGGCCGCCTGGGCGAAGCGGACAACGTGTTCTACGGCTTCGGCTATTCCGGCAGCGGCGTCGGCCCCTGCCACATGGGCGGGCAGATCCTCAGCTCGCTGGTGCTCGGCCTGGACAACCCCTGGACCCGCTCGCCGCTGACCCAGGGGCCGCTGGGCCACTTCCCGCCCGAGCCGATCCGCTACGTCGGCTCGCTGATGGTGCGCAATGCCATCCGCCGCAAGGAGCGCGCCGAGGATCGCGGCCACCGCCCGCGCCACCTCGACGTACGCCTGGCGCGCTTCGCCGCCGCGGCGGGCAAGGCCGACAAGGCCTGACCCTTTACCCTCACCGGCCGGCTGAGGGAATGGGCGAGGCGCCCCGCGCGCCTCGCCCTTTTTTCATTGGCTTTTTCATTGACGCGCGCACAAGCCGATGCACGGATGGGCTTGTGCCATTACTCGCATATAAATAACATTGATTATCATTTGAAAATTATTCCTGCTGGACGCCCTTGTGAGCACTTCCAACCTCGACGCGGTCTTCCTGGCCCAGCGCCTGCCTTTGTTGCGCACGCTCATCCGCATGGTGAAGAACCCGAGCATCGCCGAAGACCTGGTGCAGGAAACCTACCTGCGCGTCGCCGGCACCCTGCGTGAGCGCCGCATCGATCACCTGGAACCCTTCCTCTTCCAGACCGGCCGCAACCTCGCCCTCGACCATCTGCGCCACCTGCGCATGCAGTCGCGGACCATGCTCGACGACGTGCCCTACGATGTCCTCGAATCGATACCGGCACCGGCCTCCAGCGCCGAGGACCAGCTCCACGCGGAGAAACTGCTGGAACGCCTCGGCGCCACCCTCGGCCAGCTCAGCCAGCGCCAGCAGCGCATCTTCATCCTCAGCCGCCTGCATGGTTGCGGCTATGCGGAGATCGCCGAGCAGCTCGATATCTCGCCCAGCACGGTGCAAAAGGAATTGAAACTGATCATGGCGATCTGCGTCGGATTGGTCAGCCGCCTGGAGGAACAGGTATGACGGACTACCGTTCGCCGGCCGATTCGACAACAATGCGCGGCTCAGCCCACCCGGACCGCCACGAGGATCGCCCCTTGCCCCACTCCGCGCCGCCCGACGAGCAGGCGATGGCCGAAGCCCTCGACTGGCTGGTCCTCGAGGACGACATGGACGCCGCCACCCGCGCGCGCTTCGACGCCTGGCTCGCTGCCAGCCCGGCCAACGCGCCGGCCTACCAGCGCGTGCGCGATGCCTGGCAATCACCGCTTCTGAATACTGCCGCCGCGCGCCTGGAGCGCCAGCTGGTGCAGCAGCAGGTGCGCCCGCTGCGCCGCCAGCGACGATTCTGGAAGCCCGTGGCCACGGCTGCCGCCTTGCTGCTCGCGGTAGGCATGGTGGTCCAGGGCGACCTGCTCACCCGTCTGCGTGCCGATCACCTCACTGCCGTGGGCGAACGCCAGAAGGTCCAGCTCGCCGACGGCTCGCGGGTGCTGCTCAACACCGACACCGCGCTGTCCAGCCGCGTCGATGACCAGCAGCGCGTTGCCCACCTCTACCGGGGCGAGGCCTTCTTCGACGTCGCCCACGACCGCAGCCGCCCCTTCGAGGTGGAAGCCGGGCCGGTACAGGTCACCGTTCGCGGCACTGCATTCGCCGTGCGCTACCTGGGCAACGAGGCGGAAGTCAGCGTGCAGCGCGGCGAGGTCGACCTGCGCACGCGCCTGGACGATGCCCGCGTCAGCCTCGGCGCCGGCGACAGCATCCGCGTCGGCCCGCAGGGCTTCGGCGAGCGCCAGCATGGCGGTGAAGCCGAATCGCAACTGGCCTGGGTGCAGGGCCGCATGGTGTTCGAGAACTGCCCGCTCAGCCAGGTGCTGGCCGAGCTGCGCCGCTACTACCCCGGCTGGATCGTCAATACCAACGAGCGCCTGGATAACGTCAGCGTCACCGGCAACTGGCGCCTGGACGACCCGCTGGGCGTGGCCCGCTCGCTGGCGCAAATCACCTCCGCCGAGCTGCACGAATACCCGAAACTGCTGATCCTCAACTAAACACAAATTATTTTTACGCGATTCGAAAGGCTCGTTCGTTTAGTCAGAAGCCAATGCAATAGATTCGCATTTACGAATGCGAACAAAGACTGACTAAGAGAGCCCTTCGATGACCATTGCTTCTTCGCGTGCCCCTCTGCGCCGGCTGTCCGCGCCGGCCAGCATCTCGCTGCTTGCCCTGTCCATCGGCCTCGCCAGCCTGCCGGCCACTTCCGCCGTCGCCGCCGAAGCCAGCCAGACCCAGGCCGGCTACAGCTTCGACATCGCCCGCCAACCGCTGGCCCAGGCGCTGAACCAGTTCAGCGCGGTCACCGGC
>NZ_JASMRU010000068.1 GCF_030462585.1 Pseudomonas sp. CAN1
ACTGATCTGTGCGTCTTCCTTGACGAAACCGGCAGCCGGGAAGGCGATCGGCGTGTCGTTGGTGCCGGTGACGGTCAGGGTCAGGGTGTTGGTATCGGTCGCACCGTGCTCATCGGTCACGGTGTAGTTGATCTTCAGCTCCCGGGTCTCGCCGGCCGCGAGGCTGGCGTAAGCCGGGTCGAGGCCGTTGAACACCCAGCTGCCGTCCTTGAGCAGGGCGAAGCCGGCTGGTGCCTTGTCGTTCAGGCTGAAGCTCAGCTTGGCGCCATCGTCGATATCGCTGGCGCTCAGCTTGCCGATGCTGAGCTTGTCTTCGCTGACGCCGGCGCTGCCGGGTTTGGCCACCGGCGCATCGTTGGTGCCGGTGATGGTGATGGTCAGGCTGCTGGAGCTGGTCGCACCGTGCTCGTCGGTCACGGTGAAGGGGATGCTGATGGTCTGCGTGGCGCCTTGTTTCAGGTGCTGGTAGGCCGCATCGCCAGCGTTGAAGGACCACTTGCCGTCGGCATCGACGGTGAAGCCGGCCGGGGCGTTCTTGTCCAGGGCATAGGTGAGCTTGGCGCCGTCGTCGGCGTCGGTGGCGGCGAGCTGGCCGCTGATCTGTGCATCTTCCTTCACCGCGTCCTTGGTGGCGCTGGCGACCGGCGCGTCGTTGCTGCCGGTGACGGTGATGGTGATGGTCTGCGGATCGCTCAGGGCGCCGTTGTTGTCCTTCGCCTGGTAGGTGAAGGTCACGTCTTCATGGGCGCTGGCGGCCAGGTGGTCGAACGCGGTGCCCGGATTGAAGGTGTAGCTGCCGTCGGCGTTGAAGGTCAGGGTGCCTTTGCCCTGGGCCACGCCAGTAGCGACCTGGTAGCTGACCACGGTGCCGTCGATGTCGCTGGCGGCCGGAACCTGGCCGTTGAGAACGCTGTTCTCGTCGGTAGTCTGGGTGTCAGCCGAGGCGACCGGCGCATCGTTGGTGCCGTTGATGGTCACGGTAACGCTGGTGCTGGTGCCGTCGGCCGCCTTCACCTCGAAGGTGTCGGAGAGCTGTTCGCCGACTTTCAGTTCGTTGTAGGCGGAGTTGGCTACGTAGGACCAGCTGCCGTCGGCGCCGATGCTGAATTTACCGTAGTCGCCAGCGGTGTTGGTCTGGACCTGGAAGCTTGCCGGGCTGTCGACGTCGGTGACGTTCAGCTTGCCGTCGATGGTGACCGGAGCGTTGGTCTCGTCGGTTTCGCCGGAAGTGTCGCCGGTGATCACCGCGGCATCGTTGGTGCCGGTCACGGTGATGGTGATGGTCTTCGGATCGCTCAGCGCGCCGTCGTTGTCCTTCGCCTGGTAGGTGAAGGTGACTTCCTCGCTCTGGCCGGCGGCGAGGTGATCGAAGTCGCTGCCCGGCGTGAAGGTGTAGCTGCCATCCGCGTTGAAGGTCAGCGAGCCTTTGCCCTGGGCGACGTTGTCCGCCAGCTGGTAGCCGACCACAGTGCCGTCTACGTCGGTGGCGGTCGGAACCTGGCCCTGGAGAACGGTGTTCTCCTCGGTGGTGGCGGTGCCATCGATGGCGACCGGCTTGTCGTTGGTGCCGGTGACGGTGATGGTGATGGTCTGCGGGTCGCTCAGGGCGCCGTTGTTGTCCTTCGCCTGGTAGGTGAAGGTGACGTCTTCGCTCTGGCCGACCGGCAGATGGTCGAATGCGCTGCCCGGATTGAAGGTGTAGCTACCGTCGGCGTTGAAGGTCAGGGTGCCTTTGCCCTGGGCCACGCCAGTGGCGACCTGGTAGCTGACCACAGTGCCATCGATGTCAGTGGCAGCCGGAACCTGACCGTTGAGGACGCTGTTCTCGTCGGTGGTCTGGGTGTCGGCGGTGGCAACCGGTGCATCGTTGGTGCCGTTGATGGTCACGGTAACGCTGGTGGTGGTGCCGTCTGCCGCCTTCACTTCGAAGGTGTCGGTGAGGTGCTCACCGACCTTCAGTTCGTTGAAGGCGGAGTTGGCGACGTAGCTCCAGCTGCCATCGGTGCCGATGCTGAATTTGCCGTAGTCACCGGCGGTATTGGTCTGGGCCTGGAAGGTGGCCGGGCTGTCGACGTCGGTGACGCTCAGCTTGCCATCGATGGTGACCGGGGCATTGGTCTCATCGGCGCTGCCAGTGGTCTGGCCGGTGATCACCGCGGCGTCGTTGGTGCCAGTGACGGTGATCGTAATGGTCTGCGGGTCACTCAGTGCGCCGTTGTTGTCCTTCGCCTGGTAGGTGAAGGTCACGTTTTCGCTCTGGCCGGCAGCCAGGTGATCGAACGCAGCACCCGGGTTGAAGGTGTAGCTGCCGTCAGCGTTGAAGGTCAGCGAGCCTTTGCCCTGGGCGATGTCGGTGGTCAGCTGGTAGCCGACGACGGTGCCATCCACGTCGGTGGCAGCCGGAACCTGGCCGTTGAGAACGCTGTTCTCTTCGGTGGTCTGGCTGTCAGCGAAGGCCACCGGCGCATCGTTGGTGCCGGTCACGGTGATGGTGATGGTCTGCGGGTCGCTCAGCGCGCCGTTGTTGTCCTTCGCCTGGTAGGTGAAGGTCACGTCGCGGGTCTCGCCCTGGGCCAGACTGTCGAAGTCCTTGCCCGGGTTGAAGCTGTAGCTGCCGTTCGGGTTGAAGGTCAGAGTGCCGTTGCCATTGCCCACGCCGGTGGTGAGCTGGTAGCCGACGACAGTGCCGTCCACATCGCTGGCGGTCGGCACCTGGCCCTGGAGAACGGTGTTCTCCTCGGTGGTGGCGGCGCCGGGGAGGGCGACCGGCGCGTCGTTGGTGCCGGTCAGGGTGATGGTCAGGGTCGCGGTGCTGCTCGCGCCGTGCTCATCGGTGACGGTGTAGGGCACCTTCACCACCAGGGTCTCGCCTTCGGCCAGGTGCTGGTAGGCCGGGTCCTTCGCATCCAGGGTCCAGCTGCCGTCCGGCTTCAGGGTGAAACCTGCCGGCGGGGTGCCGTTGCCGCTGAAGGTCAGGGTGGTGCCGGTGTCGCGGTCGCTGGCTTCGAGCTGGCCGCCGACGACGCTGTCTTCCTGGCCGCTGGCCTGGCCATCGATGGCCTCGGGGGTGTCGTTGGCGCCGTGGATGTCGATGGTGATGACGCGGGTGTCGGTCGCGCCCGACGGATCGGTCACGGTGACGGTGAAGCTTTCCTTCGGATTCTGCCCTTCGGGCAGGGCGTTCACCGCGTTGGCGTCGACCACGTAGGTGTAGCTGCCGTCCGGGTTGACGGTCAGCGAGCCGTAGGCGCCCTTGGCGCTGCCGCTCCAGGTCAGGTTGGTGTCGTCGACGTCGGTGGCGGTCAGCTTGCCCTTGATGTCGGCGAAGCTGTCGTTGGCGGCGGTGTCGGTCACGCTGCCGGTGTAGGTGCCGCTGGCGACCGGAGCGTCGTTCACCGGGGTGACGCCGACGTTGACGGTCAGGGTGCTGGAGGCACCGCGGCTGTCGGTGACGATCACGGTGAAGCTGTCGCCGCCGTTGTAGTCGCTGTTGGGCTGGTACTGCCAGGTGCCGTTGGGGTTGAGCACCAGCTGGCCGTTGGCCGGGCCCTGGCCGACGCTGTAGCTGATGGTGTCGCCGTTCGGATCGCGGGCGTTGAAGGCGCCGGTGAGCAGGGTGTCTTCAGGAGTGCTGAGATTCAGCTCGCCATTGCTGCCTTCGGTGAATTCCGGGGCCAGGTTCGGCGTCAGGTCGCCCTGCCGTTCGTCGGAGGCGTCGCGGCCGTTGTTCAGGCCGGCGGTGTCGTAGCCGATGTTCGGGTCGACCCGACCAGCGGTCTCGTTGAGCATCACGAAGCTGTGGCTGCCACCGGCGGCGCCGGAGCCACCCGCCGAAGCGCCAGCGCTCGGGCCGGCGGCGGTGGGGGCCAGGGCCTGGGTCGGGTCGAGGCCGGCGGCGATTGCTTTCTGCAGGTCGGCAGCGCTCGGGGTTTCCACCTGCGGCTGCGGCGCACGCGCGTGCTCGGCCTGCGGCAGGTCGGCGCTGCTCCACTGGCTGTCGCGGCCCAGGTCGACCAGCTTGCCCTTGCCTACATCCAGGGTGACTGCGCCGGCGGCGCCGGTGAGCAGCTGTTCGCCCTGATAGATGCGATCCCCTTCGACCAGCACGCGCTGGACGCCTTCGGGGGATACCGCAATCACTTGGCCGATGATGCTTTTAACGACCGCGACGACGCTGCTCATGCATTTCTCCTGGTGAGGCTTGCCTGGTTGCCGACCGGCCGCATGGTGGTCGGCTCAGGTGGCATTCCCTTGTCTGTGAGAGCAAAAAATTTGGCGTCAATACATTGGCTTATCGCGATTCGAAATTACGTATATGCCAATGTATTGACCATTCGACTGCCATCCTAAACAATTGGCAAATCGATGTCACTTTGATATCGGGTGCTCGCGTAAAAAAATTTAGCGTGAAATTGATCACGCTTTTCGATGCTTCCTTGCAGCGCATTCGCCGGTCTTTTGACGCTATTTGCGGCAATCGAATCGCTGCGGCTATCCCATTGATAAGGATGTTTTCCATGCGTCTGCGATTCGCTGCTGTAGTGCCCTTTGCCCTCTCATTCGTCATTCCCGCCCATGCCGACAGCCTGACCCAGGCCATGCAGAAGGCGATGGACTACCACCCGGAAATCCAGGCAGGCGTGAACTCCCGCCTGGCCGCCGACAAGCAGCTGCGCGCGGCGAAGGGTGGCTACCTGCCGTCCGTCGACCTGACCGCCGGTTACGGTCGTGAGGGTTCCGACAACACCACCACCCGCGCCGAAGGCGACCACTCCTGGAAGACCCTGAACCGCGGCGAATCCAACCTCGCCCTGCGCCAGATGGTCTTCGACGGCTTCGCCACCTCCAGCGAAGTCGGCCGCCAGCAGGCCAACGTCAATTCCCGCGCCTACGCGCTGCTGGGTACCTCCGAGCGCACCGCGCTGGACGTCGCCCAGGTCTACATCGACGTACTGCGTCGCCAGGAAATGGTCCGTCTGGCCGAGGACAACCTGAAGAACCACCAGCGCGTCTACGACCAGATCAGCCTGCGCAGCTCGCGCGGCGTCGGCCGCCTGGCGGACCAGGACCAGGCCGAGGCGCGTCTGGCCCAGGCGCAGAACAACCTGATGACCGAGCAGACCAACCTGGCCGATGCCCGCACCAACTACTACAGCGTGGTGGGCAGCGACCCGGTCGAGCTGACCGATCCGACTGGTCTTGTCGGCCAGTTGCCGGATGACCTGCAGGCCGCTCGTCGGCAGCTGGTGGAGAACAGCCCGATCCTGCGCTCGGCGGAATCCGACGTGGCGGCGGCCGAGAAGCAGTACGAAGCGGCGAAGTCGACCTTCTATCCGAGATTCGATGCAGAACTTTCCCGCGGTGCCGATAACAACCTCGACGGAGAAGAAGGCCACAACAACGAATGGCAGGCCATGCTGCGCATGCGCTACAACCTGTTCGCCGGTGGCAGCAACAAGGCCGAGCTGGAAGCCAAGTCCTACGAGACCAACCAGGCCCTGGATATCCGCAACAACGCCCTGCGTCAGTTGAACGAGGAACTCGGTTTGTCCTGGAACGCCCTGAGCAACGCCCGCGACCAGCTGCCCATCGCACGCCAGTACGTGGACTACAGCACCCGTGTGCGCGAGGCCTACCAGAAGCAATTCACCATCGGCGAGCGTACCCTGCTCGACCTGCTGGACAGCGAGAACGAACTGTTCAACGCTTCGCGCCGTCTGGTCGACCTGAAGTACACCGAGCTGTACACCCAGTACCGTATCAAGGCGACCCTGGGCGAACTGCTCAAGAGCCAGGGCGTGGTAGCGCCGCTGGCCTCGGTGGCGTCCGAGAACATCAAGCCGAAAGTGCAACTCCCCGGCCTGAACTGAGCCGGCCCATAGTCCAGCCAAGAGAACACCCGCGTGGATCAAGAAGTCAGTGCAGTTCCCTTAAGTCATGATCCGCGCGGTCTGCTGGACGACCCGCTGCTGGACAGCCTGCTGACGCTCTGTCAGCTGCACCAGAAGCCGGCCAGCCGCGCCATGCTCACCAGCGGCCTGCCGCTGCCCGGCCAGCGCCTGTCCGCCGAACTGCTGCCGCGCGCCGCCGCGCGTGCCGGCCTGCAGGGGCGCCTGTTGCAGCGCAAGCTGGAGCAGATCCCCGCGTTGGCGATGCCGGCCATGCTGCTGCTGCGCGAGGGGCGCTGTGCGGTGCTGCTGGGCTGGGAAAGCAACGGCGATGCGCGCCTGCTGCTGTCGGAAAGCGACGGCGGCGAAGTGCGTGTCACCCGCGAGCTGCTGAGCGAGGACTACGCCGGCCAGGCTTTCTTCGCCCAGCCGCAGCACAAGTTCGACCTGCAGCACGGCGAGCTGATCCCGCGGGTCAAGAGCTGGTTCCGCGACACCCTCAAGCGCTCGCGCTGGCTGTATGTCGACGCCGTCGCCGCCAGCCTGCTGATCAACCTGATCGCCCTGGCCGCGCCGCTGTTCGTGATGAACGTCTACGACCGCGTGGTGCCCAACCAGGCTGCCGCCACCCTCTGGGTGCTGGCCGTCGGCATCAGCGGCGCCTACCTGTTCGACCTGCTGCTCAAGACCATGCGCGGCCTGTGCCTGGACCTGGCCGGCAAGAAGACCGACCTGATCATCTCGGCGACGCTGTTCGAGCGCATCGTCGGCATGAGCATGAAGTACCGCCCGGCGCGGGTCGGCTCCTTCGCCCAGAACATCCACGAATTCCAGACCCTGCGTGACTTCCTCAACTCGCTCACGCTGACCACCCTGATCGACCTGCCGTTCACCCTGCTGATCCTGCTGGTGATCGGCATCATCGGCGGCCCGCTGGTGTTCGTCCCGCTGGTCGCCTTCCCGCTGGCCGCAGGCCTGGGCTGGCTGCTGCAGCGGCCGCTGGTGGAGACCATGAACCGCACCATGGCCCTGGCCGCCGAGCGCCAGTCGAGCCTGATCGAGACCCTCGCCAGCCTCGACGCGGTGAAGGTCAACAACGCCGAAAGCGAGCGCCAGTACCTGTGGGAACAGACCATCGGCACCCTCAGCCGCCGCCCTGCCCGGCCTGCGCACCGTCGAGATTCTCTCGGCGCGCAGCTTCCCGCGGCACGCCCACGACGAGTACGGCATCGGCGTGATGCTCGAAGGCGGCCACCGTTCCTGGAG
>NZ_JASMRU010000069.1 GCF_030462585.1 Pseudomonas sp. CAN1
TTCACGGTGTAGGTCAGGCTGTCGCCGTCCACGTCGTTGGCGATGATCTTGCCGGTAAGAGCGGTGTCTTCCGGAGTGGTCTTCGACTGGTCGCTGGTGGTCGGTGCATCGTTGACCGGGGTGACGGTGATGCTCACCACCGAGTCGACGGTACCGCCGTGGCCATCGCTGACACGCACGGTGAAGCTGTCGCTGCCGTTGTAGTCCTTGGCCGGGGTGTAGGTGTAATCACCGGTGGTCGCGTTGACGGTAACAGTGCCGTGGGTCGGCGCGGAGCCGTTCTTCACGGCGTAGGTCAGGGTATCGCCGTCGACGTCGTTGGCGATGATCTTGCCGGTCAGCGGGGTGTCTTCGGCGGTGGACTTGGACTGGTCGCTGGTGGTCGGTGCGTCGTTCACCGGGGTGACGGAGATGGTCACCACGGAGTCGACGGTGCCGCCATGGCCATCGCTGACGCTGACGGTGAAGCTGTCGCCGCCGTTGTAGTCTTTGGCCGGGGTGTAGGTGTAGTCGCCAGTGGTCGCGTTGAGCACGAGGGTGCCGTGGGCCGGCGCAGCGCCGGTCTTCACGGTGTAGGTCAGGCTGTCGCCGTCCACGTCGTTGGCGATGATCTTGCCGGTAAGAGCGGTGTCTTCCGGAGTGGTCTTGGACTGGTTGCTGGAAGTCGGCGCGTCATTGACCGGGGTGACGTTGATGTTCACCACGGAGTCGACGAAGCCGCCTTTGCCGTCGCTGACGCGGACGGTGAAGCTGTCCGAGCCGTTGTAGTCCTTGGCCGGGGTATAGGTGTACTCGCCGGTGCTGGCGTTGACGGTGACGCTGCCGTGGGTCGGCGCGGAACCGGCCTTCACGGCGTAGCTCAGGGTATCGCCATCGACATCGCTGGCGATGATCTTGCCGTTGAGCGGGGTGTCTTCGGCGGTGCTCTGGATCTGGTTGGCGCTGGTCGGCGCGTCGTTCACCGGGTAGACGGTGACGTTGAGGTCGAGGCTGTTGGTCGCCGAGTCGCTGTTGCTCTTCTCGGTCGCGGTGGCGCTGACTTCCAGCTTGATGGTGCCGTTGAAGTTCTCCGGCGGCGTCAGGGTCAGGGTGTCGAGGTTCCAGTCCTTGAGGTTGACGCTGTCGTGGGTGGCATCGGCGGTGAACTTGTTGGTGCCGTCGCTCAGGGTCGCGCCGACCGGGATCTTGCCGATGGAGACGGAAAGGGTTTCCGAGCCGTCCTTGTCCACCAGCGAGGCCTTGATGTGCGACAGGTTGATCGCACTGTCCTCGTTGCCTTCGTTGAGGCCGAACACCTTGTAGTGGCTCTGGCCGGTGCTGCCGGTCAGGTCGGACAGGCGCTCGCCACCGGTGGTCAGCTCGCCGGTGTTGTGGAACACCTGGGCGCTGCCGGTGCCCAGCAGCTGCGGGTCGCTGCCGTTGTCGGAGATGCTCAGGGTGTAGTTGCCCGGGCCGCTCTGGTTGTGCTGGTAGAGGGCGATCGGGTAGTAGCCGCTCTCGGTCGGGGTGAAGGTGCCGCTGAACTTGCCGCTGCTGCCGCCCCAGGTGGCTTCGGCGACGGTGCTGCCGCCGATGACCAGGCGCACGCTGTCGTCACCCACGCCGGTGAAGGTGTAGGTGTGGCCGGCTTCGAGGAAGATCAGGCCGCTGACCTTGGTGGCAGTACCGGCGGTGACGTCGGTGTTACGCACGCTGTCGGTGGAGCCGTGGGTGGTCGGGGTGCCGGCGGCGTCGATCTTCTGCTGCAGGGTGGCCGGTGCTGCGCCATTGCCGCCGGTGCCCAGGTCGAGGCCAGTCCAGGTGTCCACGGTCAGGCCGGTGGCTTTCGGGTGGCTGGTGCTGCCGTCCAGGCTCAGGTTCGGCTTGTCGGCGACGGCCTCGATGCTGACCGTCACGGTGGAGGTGGCGGTGCCGCCTTTGCCATCGCTGATGGTGTAGCTGATGGTGTCGGAGCCGCTGAAGTTTTCCTTCGGCGAGTAGGTCAGGGTGCCGTCGTTGTTGATCACCACCGTGCCGTTGGTGGCGCTGGCGCCGGTGACGTGCAGCGGATCGCCCTCGGCATCGGTGTCGTTGCCCAGCACATCGATGGTGACCGGGGTGTCTTCGTTGGTGTGCGMGGTGTCGGTGTTGGCCACCGGATCATCGTTGGTGCCGTTGACCGTGATGGTGATGGTCTGCGGATCGCTGAGCGCGCCGTCGTTGTCCTTCGCCTGGTAGGTGAAGGTGACGTCTTCATGGGCGCCGGCAGCCAGGTGATCGAAGGCGGTACCCGGATTGAAGGTGTAGCTGCCATCGGCGTTGAAGGTCAGCGTGCCCTTGCCCTGGGCAACGTCGCTGGCCAGCTGGTAGCTGACCACGCTGCCGTCGACGTCGGTGGCGGTCGGAACCTGGCCGTGGAAAACGGTGTTCTCTTCGGTGGCCTGGCTGTCGGCAAAGGCGACCGGCTTGTCGTTAGTGCCGGTGACCGTAATGGTGATGGTCTGCGGGTCGCTCAGCGCACCGTTGTTGTCCTTCGCCTGGTAGGTGAAGGTCACGTCTTCATGGGCGTTGACGGCCAGATGGTCGAAGGCAGTCCCCGGATTGAAGGTGTAGCTGCCATCAGCGTTGAAGGTCAGGGTGCCTTTGCCTTGAGCAACGCCGGTGGCCAGCTGGTAGCTGACCACGGTGCCATCGATGTCGCTGGCAGCCGGAACCTGGCCGTTGAAGACGGTGTTCTCTTCGGTGGTCTGGGTATCAGCCGAAGCGACCGGCGCATCGTTGGTGCCGTTGATGGTCACGGTGACGCTGGTGGTGGTGCCGTCTGCCGCCTTCACGTCGAAGGTGTCGGTGAGGTGCTCGCCAACCTTCAGTTCGTTGAAGGCGGAGTTGGCCACGTAGCTCCAGGTGCCATCGGTGCCGATGCTGAATTTGCCGTAGTCGCCGACGGTATTGGTCTGGGCCTGGAAGGTGGCCGGGCTGTCGACATCGGTGATGTTCAGCTTGCCGTCGAGGGTGACCGGGGCGTTAGTTTCGTCGGTTGCACCGGTAGTGTCGCCGGTGATCACTGCGGCATCGTTGGTGCCGGTGACCGTGATGGTAACGGTCTGCGGGTCGCTCAGCGCACCGTTGTTGTCCTTCGCCTGGTAGGTGAAGGTCACGTCCTCATGGGCGCCGGCGGCCAGGTGGTCGAAGGCAGTGCCCGGATTGAAGGTGTAGCTGCCGTCGGCGTTGAAGGTCAGGGTGCCTTTGCCCTGGGCGATGTTGGTCGCCAGCTGGTAGCTGACCACGGTGCCGTCGATGTCGCTGGCAGCCGGAACCTGGCCGTTGAAAACGCTGTTCTCGTCGGTGGTCTGGGTATCGGCGGTGGCAACCGGCGCATCGTTGGTGCCATTGATGGTCACGGTGACGCTGGTGATAGTGCCGTCTGCCGCCTTCACTTCGAAGGTGTCGGTCAGGTGTTCGCCGACCTTCAGTTCGTTGAAGGCGGAGTTGGCCACGTAGCTCCAGCTGCCATCGGTGCCGATGCTGAATTTGCCGTAGTCGCCGACGGTATTGGTCTGGGCCTGGAAGGTGGCCGGGCTGTCGACGTCGGTGATGTTCAGCTTGCCGTCGAGGGTGACCGGGGCGTCGGTTTCGTCAGTTGCACCGGTAGTGTCGCCGGTGATCACTGCGGCATCGTTGGTGCCGGTGACCGTGATGGTGACGGTCTGCGGATCGCTCAGGGCGCCGTTGTTGTCCTTCGCCTGGTAGGTGAAGGTCACGTCCTCGTGGGCGTTGACGGCCAGGTGGTCGAAGGCGGTACCCGGATTGAAGGTGTAGCTGCCATCGGCGTTGAAGGTCAGGGTGCCTTTGCCCTGGGCGACGTTGGTGGCCAGCTGGTAGCTGACCACAGTGCCATCGATGTCGCTGGCAGCCGGAACCTGGCCGTTGAAAACGGTGTTCTCGTCGGTGGTCTGGGTGTCGGCGGTGGCAACCGGCGCATCGTTGGTGCCATTGATGGTCACGGTGACGCTGGTGCTGGTGCCGTCAGCGGATTTCACCACGAAGGTGTCGGTCAGGTGCTCGCCAACCTTCAGTTCGTTGAAGGCAGAGTTGGCAACGTAGCTCCAGGTACCGTCAGTGCCAATGGTGAATTTGCCGTAGTCGCCAGCCGTATTGGTCTGGGCCTGGAAGGTGGCCGGGCCGTCAACGTCGGTGACGTTGAGCTTGCCGTCGAGGGTGACCGGGGCGTTGGTCTCGTCAGTTGCACCGGTAGTGTCGCCGGTGATCACCGCGGCATCGTTGGTGCCGGTCACGGTGATGGTCAGGGTCTTGCTGTCGGTGGCGCCATGCTCATCGGTGACGATGAACTTGATCTGCAGTTCCTGGGTCTGGCCTTCGGCGAGGCTCTGGTACGCCGGGTTCTTGCCGTCGAAGGTCCAGGTGCCGTCGGTCTTCAGGGTGAAGCCGGCCGGCGGGGTGCCGTCGACGCTGAAGCTCAGCTTGGCGCCGTCGTCCACGTCGGAGGCGGTGACCTGGCCCTTGCTGACCTGGTCTTCGCTGGCGGCGACCGGCGTCGGGGCGTTGGCGATGGGGGCGTCGTTGGTGCCGGTGACGGTGATCACCAGCACGCTGTTGCTCTTCGCGCCGTGCTCGTCGGTGGCGGTGAAGGGCACGCTGATGATCTGCACAGCGCCCTGTTTCAGGTGCTGATAGGCCGCATCGCTGGCGTCGAAGCTCCACTTGCCGTCGCTGTCGATCGTCAGGCCGGCCGGCAGCTTGCCGGCGGTGAAGGTCAGCTGGGCGCCGTTGTCCGGATCGAAGGCTTTCAGCTCGCCACTGATCTGTGCGTCTTCCTTGACGAAACCGGCAGCCGGGAAGGCGATCGGCGTGTCGTTGGTGCCGGTGACGGTCAGGGTCAGGGTGTTGGTATCGGTCGCACCGTGCTCATCGGTCACGGTGTAGTTGATCTTCAGTTCCTTGGTCTCGCCGGCCGCGAGGCTGGCGTAGGCCGGGTCGAGACCATTGAACACCCAGCTGCCGTCCTTGAGCAGGGCGAAGCCGGCCGGTGCCTTGTCGTTCAGGCTGAAGCTCAGCTTGGCGCCATCGTCGATATCGGTGGCGCTCAGCTTGCCGACGCTGAGCTTGTCTTCGCTGACGCCGGCGCTGCCGGGTTTGGCCACCGGCGCATCGTTGGTGCCGGTGATGGTGATGGTCAGGCTGCTGGAGCTGGTCGCACCGTGCTCGTCGGTCACGGTGAAGGGGATGCTGATGGTCTGCGTGGCGCCTTGTTTCAGGTGCTGGTAGGCCGCATCGCCAGCGTTGAAGGACCACTTGCCGTCGGCATCGACGGTGAAGCCGGCCGGGGCGTTCTTGTCCAGGGCATAGGTGAGCTTGGCGCCGTCGTCGGCGTCGGTGGCGGCGAGCTGGCCGCTGATCTGCGCATCTTCCTTCACCGCGTCCTTGGTGGCGCTGGCGACCGGTGCGTCGTTGCTGCCAGTGACGGTGATGGTGATGGTCTGCGGATCGCTCAGCGCGCCGTCGTTGTCCTTCGCCTGATAGGTGAAGGTAACGTCCTCGCTCTGGCCGTCGGCCAGGTGATCGAACGCGGTGCCCGGATTGAAGGTGTAGCTGCCATCGGCGTTGAAGGTCAGGGTGCCTTTGCCCTGGGCGACGTTGTCCGCCAGCTGGTAGCCGACCACAGTGCCGTCTACGTCGGTGCCAGCCGGAACCTGACCGTTGAACACAGTGTTCTCTTCGGTGGTCTGGCTGTCGGCGAAGGCGACCGGCTTGTCGTTGGTGCCGGTCACGGTGATGGTGATGGTCTGCGGGTCGCTCAGCGCACCGTTGTTATCCTTCGCCTGGTAGGTGAAGGTCACGTCCTCGTGGGCGTTGACGGCCAGGTGGTCGAAGGCGGTACCCGGATTGAAGGTGTAGCTGCCGTCGGCGTTGAAGGTCAGGGTGCCTTTGCCCTGGGCGATGTTGGTCGCCAACTGGTAGCTGACCACAGTGCCGTCGATGTCGCTGGCAGCCGGTACCTGGCCGTTGAAAACGGTGTTCTCGTCGGTGGTCTGGGTATCGGCGGTGGCAACCGGCGCATCGTTGGTGCCGTTGATGGTCACGGTGACGCTGGTGCTGGTGCCGTCAGCGGATTTCACCACGAAGGTGTCGGTCAGGTGCTCGCCAACCTTCAGTTCGTTGAAGGCAGAGTTGGCAACGTAGCTCCAGGTGCCGTCAGTGCCAATGGTGAATTTGCCGTAGTCGCCGGCGGTATTGGTCTGGGCCTGGAAGGTTGCCGGGCCGTCGACGTCGGTGACGTTGAGCTTGCCGTCGATGGTGACCGGGGCGTTGGTTTCGTCGGTTGCACCGGTAGTGTCGCCGGTGATCACTGCGGCATCGTTGGTGCCGGTCACGGTGATGGTCAGGGTCTTGCTGTCGGTAGCGCCATGCTCATCGGTGACGATGAACTTGATCTGCAGTTCCTGGGTCTGGCCCTCGGCCAGAGCCTGGTACGCGGGGTTCTTGCCGTCGAAGGTCCAGGTGCCGTCGGTCTTCAGGGTGAAGCCGGCCGGCGGGTTGCCGTCGACACTGAAGCTCAGCTTGGCGCCGTCGTCCACGTCGGAGGCGGTGACCTGGCCCTTGCTGACCTGGTCTTCGCTGGCGGCGACCGGCGTCGGGGCGTTGGCGATGGGGGCGTCGTTGGTGCCGGTGACGGTGATCACCAGCACGCTGTTGCTCTTCGCGCCGTGCTCGTCGGTGGCGGTGAAGGGCACGCTGATGATCTGCACTGCACCCTGTTTCAGGTGCTGATAGGCCGCATCGCTGGCGTCGAAGCTCCACTTGCCGTCGCTGTCGATCGTCAGGCCGGCCGGCAGCTTGCCGGCGGTGAAGGTCAGCTGGGCGCCGTTGTCCGGATCGAAGGCCTTCAGCTCGCCGCTGATCTGTGCGTCTTCCTTGACGAAACCGGCAGCCGGGAAGGCGATCGGCGTGTCGTTGGTGCCGGTGACGGTCAGGGTCAGGGTGTTGGTATCGGTCGCACCGTGCTCATCGGTCACGGTGTAGTTGATCTTCAGTTCCTTGGTCTCGCCGGCCGCGAGGCTG
>NZ_JASMRU010000007.1 GCF_030462585.1 Pseudomonas sp. CAN1
AAAGGGGCTTCCCCCCCCCCCCCCCTCCTTCCCTCTATATAGAAGCGGCACGTGCCTGCCCCCTCTCCGCACCGACGCATCAACGGCTTCCAGCCAGCTGCGCCCTGCCGCCTATATAAAGAGGGCACCGCTGAACCTCACCTCCCAGAGGTACGCTTCCTGGATTCCTACGCGCTTTGCAGGTTGCCGCCTCGGCAAGCCCTCCGCCATCCTCCGCCCGTCACGGTCAATCCCGTGGCCAGGTTTAGCGACTTGAGAGATGGCGCGACTGCGCTGAAAGCGCATGCGGGAAACAGCGAAGGTTTCCTGTAGGCCCTTTCACGCCTGTAGTATTCACTACTGGCTCTATGGCGGATCGCGCGGGGAGACCCTCGGGTCTGCCGGTACCATCTCCCGGTTCGCTAACCCTGCGCGGTCCGCCACCCTTCGAATAGCGACGACGCGTGGCGGCTCCTCAACCTCGTAGATGGAGCTCCACCATGCAAGACGCCTACAGACCTGTCATTTTCCAACGCCACACCCACCAGCTACGCGCCGTGCTGATCGACCGCCAACCCTGGTTCGTCGGCCTCGACTTCGGCCGCTTGATCGGCACCGGCCGCCCCTACCACCTGCCCAAGCGCATGGACCCGGAACAAAAACGCGCCGTTATCCTGGAATACCTCAGCGGCTTCCGCGAGGAAGTGGAGGTCATCAGCGAATCCGGTGCCTACAAAGCCCTCTACCGCTTCTGGCACCCCGAACACCGCCACATCGCCAAATGGCTCAGCGACGAAGTCCTCCCCACCCTCCACGACACCCAGCACATCCCCGACACCAATCCCCAGCGCGCCTTCATGACCTGGGCCAACCAGCGCATCGGCGTCATCAAGTGGCAAGGCGAAATCTGGATTGCGCGACGGGACCTGCCAACTTTCTTGGCTGCGCAGGATGATTGGTCACTGCGAGAGGCGCCGAGCTGGCGATCGATCTAGATAATCTTTGAGGGAAGAGAAATGCAAAAGGCCGGTTCATTGCTGAACCGGCCTTTTCAAATTTGGTCGAGACGGAGTGATTCGAACACTCTACCCCTTGCACCCCATGCCGGAGGTCGAACCTGTAAGATATTGATTTTATTAGTATAAATTTGAGCGCTCGCTGCAGCCATTGCTCTACTCTATCCAACAGTTTTCAACGATTCCCCGCAAAAGTCCCTATGGCTGCGTGCAACCTGTACACACCCGACGACGACGGAGACATGATCGCTCAACTGCTTCCCCCTTAAAAATATCATCACTTAATTTTCAGCTCATTCTGGTCGCCATTGCTTACCTGTGACATAAGGACTCTCTATACATGAATGACCTAAACACATGGGCCCCGTACTTAAATAACCCATTGACGCTAGCAGCGTTTGTTGTACTGGTGGTAGCGATGGTATTTCTCACCATGCTGACCGCTCGAGTGGGCATTAGACTGCAATCATTCGTAGCTTTAGTTTTTGTTGTGGTCTCGCTAGGAACGTTATCACTGGCTGTACTCAGTGCATCCACGAGCCCAGCTGAAAACTCTAAAGTAGCCTCAGACGAGCCCACCTCAATAAGATCCAACACCATTCAGACGGTGCAAGGATCAAATAATGTTCTCATAAACCAGTCGGAGAAAAGCAAATGAAACGACTGGCATTGGCATTCGCCCTTTCTGTCGGGCAGCTGTCAGACGAAGTTATCGCAGCGAATACGCCTAAAAACCTTCAGAATATAAAGGGAGATTGCAATCTAGTCATAAACAACCCTGAAGGTGGAAGCATAGAATTATCTCGCGATATAATTTGCTCTGGCCTAGCAGCGTCGGAAAGCACAGCAGCGTCATTGCAAAAAATGGCTCGCTTTATCGAGGCATCAAATCCAACAGAGTTAAAAATTTCAGATGTGCAATTAGTTCAATGGGCCGGAGACGATGAGAGGCACTTAACAGTCACCTTGAAAAACACGAGCAATCTACCTGCTGAAAAAATTAAGATAATCGCACTGGACGTAATAAGGGAAAATGAAAAAGAATCTCGCCTTCTGCCACTATCAAAGAGCAAGGCTCTCCCTCAAAAAGCAATGGAAACACTGGCAGTTCCTCGCCACAGCACGACCCAGCTCCCTATCGGCCCCGAGTCAGAGTTAATAATCCTAACCAAAAGACGCGCACCTGTTAGATATGAGTTCATTGGCCCAAGCCTATCACCAAACATCCCCGACAAACTCAAAGCCGATTATATAGATAGCAAAGGACTAAAACCGCCGTATACACTAGAGATTCAAAGCACCCCAATTGGTATACAGCTTCAATACAGCACAATATTCGGCGGTAACAATACCGCCACCACAGCAATTTATCTTTTCTATGGACGCATTGCTGCTAATTAAATTTTAGAGCCGAGACATCCGAAGCAACTCGCCCCTCCCCAAGAGGACATACTTCTTGAGAGTTCCGAGCTACAACAGGAACTAAGTGGATCATTTAGTTCGCTCACATCCTGATATTTCTCTAGGAGTCTATTCAAATATGCTTCGAAAGCTCGCCCGGTAATCAGTCGGCTTAAGGTGAACGTGCCGGTCTAGATCCCCGCTCAGGATGAACAGACGCGGCCCCTCCCTGAACTGAAACACACGGTACAGGTGGAACTGCTCGCAGACCTCTCTGGAGAACTCCAGCTCGTTGTGGCTGACCAAAAACGATGATCCCAAGCCGCCGTTGGTGGTTTTCACCTCGATGAAGCGGTGACGCGCGTCGTATTCAAACGACAGGATATCGAACCCGGCTCCGTCACCCTGGGAGTCCGATACCCAGTCCAATCGCTGGAACAGCTCCGGGTGCCCTGACTCGGTCAGGCGCTGTTGTTCGAATTCAATGACCCATTGCTCACCTGCCCTACCCAGCTTCCGATTGGCCTCATCACGCGCGGCGTAATCAAGTTTACGGGGCATCCGGTTTGGCACCTTGCTCGGAGTACGAACAAGTGCCTCGCGCTTCGGAGCCTCGACAAGGGCTGCGAGGTAGGTCCTTTCACCGGGGAGCTTCACCTCCTCCAATGCATCAACGATGGTAGCGACCGCCTGCTGATTTTTGAGGACGTAGGCCTGCACGGACTTGCGCAGCAGAAGCTGGCTATTACCGCGGGGCTTGTATCCGTTGATGTATGGCAGCCCCAGGGCGTCAAGAACGGCGCTGATGTTTTGATGTTTTAGCTCGACAGAGGACTTGCTGCGGCCATTGAGCAGCCGCCGCAAGGCTTGGTTGTGCTCGGACTTGTTATAGCTTTCCCCCTCTGCTTCTGCGCGCAGCATTTCAAAGTAGTCGCGCACAGTGGCTTCGACTTCGGCTTCAGACCAGTCCTCGCCAATCCGGATGATGGTGAAACCAAGATTGGAAAGCAGCGGAACGACAGTCGCCTCACCACCGGAAAAACTGTCAGCAGTCAGAGGGCCCTTGTCGGGAAACTGTTTACCGTAGGCGACACCGGCAATGGCTTTGGAATCGCAGTCGACACCAGTTTTCGAATCGCGCACCAGAAAATCTCTGGACTTACCAAAGCCGTAGCGTTCAAGGAATTTTGTGCGGCCCAACTGAACAAATTCGTCGATAGCAGCCTGCACCGCAGAGGGGCTTCGAAGCAGAGAGAGCTGTGACATAACCAGCAAGTCCTTATGTGGTAGAAGCAAGCTCCTTGAGAAGCTTTTCGCGTTCAGATGGACGTGCAACGAAGCTGGATCATGAGGCTGCAGACCGCACGCTGCCGCCTCAAGTATGATCAAGAAGCTGAATTGCCTCCAAGGACTATCTCTTGTCTACCGACACCCCATCCCCAAGTCGAGGAAGGCCAGCGCGCAGAACGCAACGAAGCCGGCATTCAAACACCGATCCTCACGCTGTAGCCGAGCGCCCGCAGCCCCTTGCTCGTCCGCATGTTCCTTGGCGGAAACTCGTCTGGGCGCGCCCAGCCGACGATTTCCCCGAGGCTGCTCAGACCAATGTGCGGAATTGCCCAGTCGTCGCTGCGAATCGCGTTCCAGAGCCGGGCCGAAACACTTCCGCTGCCCCAGACAACGTAGTTCAACAGCTCAAGCACCGTCCGCCCTTCGCGTGATCGCTGCCGCCAGAGCCACTCGCCGAACTTTTCCACCTTGTCGTCGCCAGCCTGCGGTCGGTCAGGCAAGCCCAAGTGCTCGTTTTCCTGCTTGATGGCGTGGTCGCGGATCGCGTGCACCCGGGAAACGGCATCCACGAACTCCTGCTCGGTCAGTTTGAGAATGCGATCGCGTGCCAATAACTCACGCAGCCGGGGCGACCACTCGTAAATGGTGCGTTCTTCGAACGAGTGGTCGAAGTCAGCGTCATGCCACCACTCCAGCGCGTCGCGCAGCGCCAGTTCTGGGTTCTTCGAATTCCTGGCGAAGAACTCCTCGTAAGGATGACGGTTTCCATCCTTGACCTGCTTGTAGTAGTAGGCGTGCAGGAATTGGTCGGCTTGAACGCCGGGGGCCACCGACGCATCGATCCAGTCGGGTTTGGCGCCAGGCGCCGAAACCCTGGATGCGATGGATCGCATCACCTGCAGTGTGTCGTTCCAGTCCTGCTCGAATTTCTGGAAGCGTTTCTCAGACGATCGCTTCGTGTCGATAAACACCAGCCCGTGGTTCTTCGGCAGCAAGCGGTCCTTGTCGAACTGCTGCTCAAGTCCGTATTCGCGTTTTGACAATTCAGACCGCCGGTCCGCCAAGCGCAGCTGCTCTTGGTAGATTTCCTTGGTCAATGGCCGGGCACGGTCATCCACTTCCTCAAAAAAGCGCAGCAGCTCAAGCTCCATGCCTGTTTCGACGAGTTCGTCGTGGGGCAGAAAGGTGCCCGCTTCGATGTTCGATATCCAGGCCCGATCAGACAAGTTGGCAGACCCAATGTAGGCCCCGGCACCCACCCACCAGATGACCTTGGCGTGCAGGATGTCGGGAACGAGCTTGCAGTCGAAATTCGGGCTGGCCTTATCCAGAAACCACTTCAACACAGCTGGATCGACAGCCACGGTGTGGTCGTAGCGGCCAAAGAGCTCCAGCGGCTTCAGGTGCTGCGCGCAGGCCTCAAACAACTTCAAGTTGTCGCGACTGGCATAGGCGACTGCGGCGCGAACGCGCGTGCAGGATTCAATCACCTCGCCCAGCAGGTTCTGGAGCAGTTGTTTGTTGAGCGGGCCGGCGATGAAGCGCATTGCAGCAGATCCTTTTGTTATTGCGTCGTCACCGGGTATGGCCGTTCGGTTTGCGAGAGAGCCGCTCAACGGATGCGCCATCTGCATCGCCTATTTGGCGCTGCTCGATCGTTCGCCAACCCGGGACATGTGCGCTCATCAGCGCCTTGAACATCCTCCCGTGGTTCGCGTAACGCAGGTGAAGCAGTTCATGAACGATGACGTAGTCCTGAAAAGTCTCATCCTGGTCGAGCAAGTCAGTGGCCAAGGTGACGGTTCCCGCCGATGAACAGGAACCCCACTTCCTACGCATCTCCTGCACCCGAACCACGCGGGGATTCACCTTCAGCTTGATCGCCCAAGCCAGTGCGCGGCGTCGCAAGTCCTGCGCCGGGTACTGCCACGATTTCATTCGCCACCCTCCGTGAGCAGCAAACGCACAACGAGATCGACGACCCTTGCCCGCTCGTCCTGCGCCAGCACGAGGAGGGGCTTGTAGAGCGACGCACGCAGCCGTCGCTGCTCGTCGGCGTTGACCGAGGCATTCGGGAAACGCCCGAGCAACTCTTCGGCATCCTTGGCCAGTGTCATTGGGTCGATGCCGGCCGCTTTGACGGCCGCATCCTCACGTAGCACCCAGGCTACGGCAAAGGCACGAGCGGACAGGCCGCTGTCGCTCGCCGCCTTCATGGCCGCCTCCTTCTCAGCAGCCAGCGCAGCCAGTTGGTCCATCGCAGCCAGGCCGGTCGTTTTGCGCTCTTCCAGATACTTCAGGATACGTTCGGCGCGATCCTTCAGCGGTTGCAGCACCGGTGCAGCGGCAGGGTCCTCGTCGATCTCGTGCTGCAGACCGCGCACAAGGTTGAACACTTTGCCCTCGTCGGCCCCATCCTCGCCGCGCAGCGACTTCAGGGTTGCCACATCAAAGGTCACAGTCTTGGTCAATCGCCCAAGACCATGTTGCTCGGCGCTTTCCTCGATCAGGCGGCGGGTCTTGTAGGCCAGGTCAGCCACGAACCCGACTTTTTCGGCGTAGGCATTGCGCACGGCCGCATAGAGCTGACTGAGCTGCTTGTAGGTCGCGATGTGGTCGCGCAGAGCCGGATCGGGCGAGAGTATTTCCCACAGCGCCTCGATCTCCTTATAGCTCTCGAAGAAGGTCTTGCGCGCTTCGGGCGTCAGGAAGCGGCCAAACACCAGGCGCTCCAGCCGCTCGTCGGGCGTACCGCCAGCGTCTGACTCCAGGTAGTCCTTCTTCGCCTGCTCGATGCGTTGCAGGAAGTCCTGCAACAGCACGTCGAGATCCTCAATCACGCCGCTGACGTCGCTGGAGTCGAATTGCAGCGCCTTCTTCAGCTCGCGCAGCACGCCGACAAAGTCCACCACCAGGCCGACGCGCTTCTGCACGCCGTTGGTGTCCACATAGGGCCGGTTCACCCGCGCAATCGACTGCAGCAGCACGTGGTCGCGCATCGGCTTGTCGAGGTACATGCAGTACAGCGGCGGTGCGTCGTAGCCGGTGAGCAGCTTGTCGGTGACGATCAGGATCTTCGGGTTCTCGGCTGGCTTTTTGAACAGCAGGCGAACCTGCTCCTCGGCCTCATCGGAAAGCTGTAACTCGGCCACCAGCGGCCGATCCAACACATCGGCAGAGTTTTCGGTGTAGACCGGCGCGCTCCACTCGGGCGGCAGCAGCTTGTCCAGCGCCTTTTTGTACTTGGCGCAGGCCTCGCGGTTCACGGCCACCACGAAGGCTTTGTAGCCCAGGGGCAGTACGTTCTCCTTGAAGTGCTCGGCAATGAAGGCGGACACCTTCTCGATGCGGTCGTCCGCCGTCAGGAAGGTGCGCAGCCCCACCGCGCGGTCGAGCACCTTGTTCAGCTCCTCGACATCGGTGACACCTTCGCTCTCGGCCAGCGCGAAGAACTCCTTGTCCAGCCGTTCGGCCGGCACCGTCATCTCGCTCGGCGCCATCACGTGCTTGATTGGCAGCGTGGTCTCGTCGGCGATGCTCTCGGCGATGGAGTACTTGTCCAGGTAGCCCAGCTCATCCTGCGTGCCGAAGATCTTGAAGGTGCCTTCGCCCTGCGAAGTGCGCGCGATGGGTGTGCCGGTGAAACCGATGATCGTGGCTTTGGGCACTGCCGCCATCAGGTAGGTGCCGAGGTCCTTGGCCACCGACCGGTGCGCCTCGTCGATGAACACGTAGACGTTGTCGCGCAGGCAGCTGTCTTTGCGGACGGCCTCGAACTTGTGGATCATCGAGATGATCAGGCCCCGGAAGTCGGCATCCAGCAGAGACTGCAGTTTGGCCTTGTTGTTGGCCCGCTCGACCGCGATGTCCTGCTGCTGCATCTCGCCCAGCAGGCGCTCCACCCAGCCTTTCAACTGGCCTTCCAGTTCCGTGCGGTCCACCACCAGAATCACCGTCGCATTGGCGTAACGCGCCTTGTTCTCCAGGATCTGACGCGCAGCGGTCAGCAGCGTGAAGGTCTTGCCCGAGCCTTGGGTGTGCCACACCAGGCCGCGTGTCTTGGCCGGGTCGGCGCAGCGATCCAGGATGGCGTCGATGGCGCGCCGCTGGTGCTGGCGCAGTACCGACTTGCGTGTCTCGCCGTCCTGCACATAGAACAAGATCCAGTGTTGCAGCGTGCGCAGGAAGTCGGTCGGCTCGAAGAAGGCTTGCACCGCGAAGCGATAGGTTTCCTCTGGCGCCTGCTTCCAGCGCGCCATGTCGCGCCGGTTGGCGTTCCAGGTCACGCCGTACCAGTAGTCGAGCAGGTGCGTTACGTTGAACAGCTGGGTCGTGGCCAGCAGCTCCGGCGTTTCCAGCTCGTAACGGCGCAGTTGCTTGACGGCACGCTCGATGGCGTCGCCGTCCTTCGGGTTCTTGTGCTCGACGATCACCACCGGTACGCCGTTGACCACGAACATCACGTCCGCTCGGTTGCCCTTGCGCGCGGGTGGCTTGATCTTCCACTCCCAGGTCACGTGAAAGACGTTGTCCGCCACATGCTCAAAGTCGATAACGGTGACGGGCCGATGGCGCTTTTCGGCCTCGTCGTACCACTGGCGTTCGCCGCGCAGCCAGGCCAGCAGCTCGCGGTTGCCCTCGATGGTGGCCGGCAGTGCGTCCAGGCTTTCGACCACGGAGCGCACCGCGTCGGCAGACATCCAGGGATTGAATGCTGCGAGCTTGGCTTCCAGCACATCGCGGAAGAAGGTGCCTGCCTCGCCGCCGCGCTTGGTGCGTGCATCCTCCGGCGTGATTGAAGTCCAGCCGATTTCCACCGCGTGCTTCACCATCGGGAACTGCACCGTGCCGGCTTCGCTGATCTTGAGCGTGCTCATGCCGTGGCCTCCTCGGGTTGCGTCGAGGCCGGGGACAGCGCCGACAGATCCAGATCCAACACGGCGATCTCGCCGGTCATCAACTTGTGCAGTAGCGCCTTGAACAATTCTTCCAGCACACCGCGCTTTTGCTGATGCAGACCAATCTTGCGGTCGAGAGCGTCCAGGACGGTGACGATCTCGCGCTGCTCATCAAGTGTCGGGGGCAGCGGGACCGGCAGGCTCTTTAAGAAAGCACACGTCAACGCTCCTTTCGTGCTACCACCGCCTGACGCCACTTGCCTAAGGTACTCGTACTGTGTTTCGAGATAGCCTCGAATGAAACCGGGCTCGGCTCGCTCAGTGTTTGTTTGCAGGTAGGCGATGTGCTGATTGATGCTCGCCTCAATCCTGAGAACTGCACAGTGCCCGAGTGTCTTGCCTTGTCCAGTGATTGCCATGAGTACTGCTCCAGGCTGGACACGAGGTAAGTGGCATTCGGCGAGTGCAACGTCGGTCACGAACTGGTCTGCAACCTCAATTTCCCGGTCATAAACCTTTGCGCTGGTAAGCCATGGAAACGTTCCGTCGTTCCAGTAGGCCGGCACGGTCTTCTTTGGCGTTGAGCCATTTCCAATCTTTCCGAGCGATCCCAGCGGCACGACCTCCCAGCTCTCCGGAACCGGCCCGATCTCAGTCTCTTTCAGAGGTTCGCCACGCAGACCACGTCTGAACAGTTCGTGCATGCAAGCACGCTTGAGTTCTTCTGCTGTTTTCTCCGCTGCACGTTCCGTATTGATGCCAAGCCGACACTTGTCGAGAACATCTGCAATGCGGGACTGCTCACTGGATGAAGGAAGGACGACCTGAATCTGGTCAATCTTGGATTGGTTGAGCGTGTTGCCCTTGATCTGACGGTCTTGATGATCGGTGTAATCAACCTGCGAGAGGAAATAGCCCAAGTAACGCTGATCTACACCTTCCCGTGGAAAAATCGAGATGATGGCTTCGTTGTGACATGCCGGAATGCCGAGCGTCGCCACTCGCCCAATGGTCAGCTTGAAGCTCATGATGAGTGTGCCCGCAGGGACGATGCGTTTACGGAACACATTCTCAAACGCAAGTGCGGAGACAGATTCAGCTGTCCCGACGATGGTGCCGTATTGCTCCATGTCGGAAATTGCCACCCACGGCACCAGACGCTCTCCTTTTGCCCAATACGCAGGGTTTGCTCGCGCGGGCGTGCGGCCAGTCGTATAGCTGGCTATCTGACTGAAAGGTTCCACAGTCCAGCCTTCCGGGAGTTCATTCATTTGCCCACCCCGGAAAGCAGTTGATAGAGCACCTTGTTCACTTCGGATGCTTTCGCATCTAGCCGAGACAATTCGGCAATTAGATGCGACATGTCCCGATGCGAAGCATCGTCGCTTTGCCCTGCCCAGCGGCTCGGACTCAGGTTGTAATCCGCCTCCTGAGCTTGCTGTTTTGTGATGACGGCTACCTCACCCTCGACCGGCTCGCCTTTGAGGTACATCGTGGCGAGCGGCCAGATGTCTTCCTCGGGCAGGTAGTTCTTCGGCTTGCCCTTTTGGAAGTGGCGGCTGGCATTGAGCAGGACGATCTTGTCCTTGCGCACGGTCGGCTTGCGCTTGTTCAGTACCACGATCACGCCCGCCGCCGTGGTGTTGTAGAAGAGGTTTTCGGGTAACAGGATCACGCCGTCGATCAGGTCCTGATCGACGAACCACTTGCGGATATTGCGTTCCTTGTCCTCGTTCTTGGAGCCGGAGCCGCGCGTGACCGCGCCGGTGTCGAGCACCACGGCCGCCCGGCCGTGGTCGTCCAGGCAGGCGAGCGTGTGCTGCAGCCACGCCCAGTCACCTTTGCCGGTGGTGATACCGCCCGCCGTGCGGAAGCGGTCGAATGGATCGTTGGCGAACAGGTCCGCCGCGAACGGCTGGTTCCACATCGGGTTGGCCACCACGATGTCGTGACCACGGATCTTGCCGCTGGCCTCGCGGAATTTCGGGTTGATCATGGTGTCGCCGCGAGCCAGCTCCACCTCCATGTCGTGGATGATGGCGTTCATCTGCGCCACGGCATAACTCTCGGCCTGCAGCTCCTGGCCGGACAAATTGACCGGCACGCGGCTGGTGGGGTCGAGTTCACGGGCGACGAGCTGGAGCTTGATCAACAGCCCCGCTGAGCCACAGGCATAGTCGTGGCAGGTCTCACCGGGCTTGGGCCGCAGGATGTGCGCCATCAGGAAGCCGACCTCGGTCGGGGTGAAGAACTCGCCAGCACTCTGGCCCGAGCCTTCGGCGAACTTGCGCAGCAGGTACTCGTAAGCACGGCCAAGGAAGTCGGGCTGCACGTCGGCGAGGCCAAGGCGGTAGCGCGGATCAGAGAAGGTCTCGACCACGCCGCGCAGCTTGGCGGGGTTGATGTCGCGCTCGCCGTTGCGCTCGGCGGCGAAGTCCACCACGTCGATCACGCCGGAGAGCGTCGGGTTCTGCTTGACCACGGCGCGCACGGCTTTGGTCAGATGCTCGCCGATGTCACGGGGCGCTGTCGGGCGACCACGGTCATCGAGTGGCCAATCGAACGACTCGCGCCCACTGATGACCGCCCAGCGAGCCTCGGGGGGCAGGTAGAAGCGCAGCAGCGAGTGGTCCGACTCGGCAATCTCCAGGGCGGTGACGCGGTCGCCATATTCCTCAGCTAGTCGCTCGATCTCATCTTCAAAGACGTCGGACAGCCGCTTCAGGAAGAGCAGCGGCAGCAGGTAATCCTTGAACTTGGCCGCGTCCTTCTCGCCCCGGATCGAGCAGGCGGCGTCCCACAGCATCTGCTCCATCGGCTTGGTGGTGGGCGCAGCAGCCGCACGCCCGGTGCGACGCCGGGTCACCTGAGCGGCAGCCTCAGCTGGCGGGGAGCTTTCAGCACCCTCGACCCCGGCCTCTCGCGCCAGCGCGAGGATCGCCTCCTGCGCGGCGCGCTGGGGCTTATTGCCTCCGCCTTCCCATCGGTTGACCGTGGCAAAGGAGACACCCAGGCGCTCAGCGAGCTGCTCCTGGGTCAGGTTGAGGGCCGCACGGATGGCGCGGAGTATCGTTGGAAAATCGTTTTGTTTTGTCATGTCTGCCATGTTTGTTATATTCAAATTGCTTGTCAAGCAGAATTTTGCGATGGGGCGCCCCACCGCTTCCGAAATAGGAGAGCAGGCATGAGCGGGAACCGATGGAACACGGCTAGCGCGCCGCACAAGAGGGGTGGACGTGCGGTGACGTCGTCGACTTTCGGGCCGTTGACGGCCCAGTAGACGAAACCGATTACGCCACCTGCCAGATGTGCGGTAACGAGAAGATCCGCTACGCCCACATCATGGAGCACCCGGATCTGGACGAGAGCTTTGAAGTCGGCTGCGTCTGCGCCGAGAAAATGAGCGACGACTACGAGGGACCGAGGCGCCGCGATGCAAGACTGCGCAACCGGTCGGCACGCCGGATCCGCTGGCTGCAACGCACATGGCGCAGTTCCGCCAAGGAGGGTGTGCAGGGTTTTGTGTAGCATTGAGCGGAGCCCTAGAGTGTCCGGTTTTGGCCGCTTTGAGCCTGTCGCATCAGGCTGGAGCCGGCCGATTCTGTTGAAAAAGTCGGTTTCTGCGAAAGCTGCCTGTCAGCAGCTCAGGAAACGCTCGATTTCGGCGTTGCTACGTGAAAACCAAGCCATCTCCGCCTTCTGAACGAACCAGATTTCATCATCGCTCACGTTCTTTCATGGGCGAAAATCGCGACGGGACTTTTTCAACAGAATCGGCCAATAGCAGCCCTTCGACTCTGGCTGCTACCACCCTCAAGGGGATCTTCAACGTTTACGGTCTAACCTCTACATCTGGCAAGTGCTAAAAATGGGGGATTGCCGGAGCCTTCCTCGCAGGATTCAAGGTTGCCACTGGATGCTGACTGCACAGTGATCCGACAGGTATCTGGTTTTTGAGTGGTCGAGGATTGGCTGCCCTGTCTGATTGTCGATGTATGGGGCCGAGACTACGGAGCCATCTACGTATCCATGCTCTGCACCACCGCCCAAAACAATGTGCTCAATAGCGTAGGAGTCATATTTAGGATCTACACAACCACTGCCGTGTCTTAGCTTGGCAGTGGGAGCAATGATGGGGGCCACCGCTAGTGTGGTCTGTCCCGGAGCTGGTGGACAGGTAGTTAAGAGTTACTGCTCGCATAGCGCCGCTCAAACTCCATCGGGCTGAGATAGCCCAGCGTCGAGTGGCGGCGACGGTGATTGTAAAAGCGGATGTAGTCGAACAGGTCGGTTTTCGCCTCGTGGTAGCTGGCATAGCGCGTCAGGTACACCCGCTCAGCCTTCAGCGAACGGAAGAAGCTCTCCATCGCGGCGTTGTCCCAGCAGCTCCCGGGACGTGAATGGCTGGGCACGATTCGATGTCGCCGAAGTAAGGCCTGGTAGTCGTACGCGCAGTATTGGCTGCCTCGATCCGAGTGCAGCAGCACTTCTTCTTTCGGCTGTCGGCGTGCAATGGCCATCTCCAGCGCGGCGTGTACCAAGGCCTGCTGCATGCGGTGGTGCATCGCCCAACCGACGACGGCTCGTGAATAGAGATCGAGCACGACTGCCAGATACAGCCAGCCTTGGGCCGTCCGCACGTATGTCATGTCCGAGACCCAGTGCCGATTGGCGCGATCCGAGGCGAACTGGCGATCCAGGTGGTTCGGGGCAATCGGCAGAGCATGACGACTGCTGGAAACCAGCCGCCAGCGCTTGCGCGAGCGAACGCGCAGACCGGCTTCGCGCATCAGTCGAGCAACCCGGTGTCGACCACACGCATGCCCCATGGCCGCCAGCTCGGCCTTGATTCGGCGATGGCCATAGATCCCATTCACCTCGTGGTGAATGGTGCGGATCTCCTTGCTCAGATGCCGATTCGCCATCTCTCTCGCCGAAGGTGGCCGCTGCTGCCAGGCATAGAAGCCGCTGCGGGATACCCGCAGCAGCCGGCATATTGGTGCTACGGGATAGCGACCGGCCAACGCCTCGATGGCGCGGAACTTCACTTCGTGGGCTGCGAGAAGATGGCGAGCGCCTTTTTTAAAACATCGCGCTCCATGGTGACCTGAGCCAGTTGCTGGCGTAGACGACGCAACTCCGCGCTCTCACTACGCTGCTTGCCGTTGCCCGGAAAAGCATCGTCACCTTGCTGCTCGTACTGGCGCTTCCATTTGCCCAGCAGGCTTTCAGCGATGCCGAGCGTCTCGGCTACATGACGAAGCGGCGTGCCGGCAAGTACCTGGTCTACCGCCTCGCGTTTGAAGGATTCGGGAAAACGTCGTCTGGTCTGGGTCATGAACACTCCTTGCGGTGGACATTATCCACCTTAAGTCAGTGTCCACTCAGCCCGGGACAGACCAGTTGGACCCGTATATAGGCGACCAGCCTCTGACTCATGTCGACGACGAGACTCTGGCTCCCTACATAAGGGATCGACTCAAGGGCACCAGAACCAGCGATGGCAAGTTGAAGCCTGGCGTCTCACACCGCACCGTGAACATCGCCCTGGAACGCGTCATACGCATCTTGAATCTATGCGCCCGAAAATGGCGTGATGAGCAGAAGCGTCCCTGGCTCGACGTAGTACCGATGATCACCAAGCTGGAAGAGAAGAAAACCAGACGCATGCCCTACCCGATGTCCTGGGAAGAGCAGTCGATTCTCTTCGCCGAACTGCCTGATCATTTGCGCCGCATGGCCCTGTACAAGGTCAACAGCGGCTCACGCGAACAGGAGGTTGTGAAGCTTCGCTGGGATTGGGAGATACCGATTCCTGAGCTCAACACCAGCGTCTTTCTCATACCGGCGGATTTTGGTGGCCGGCATGAGAGCTCCGGGGTCAAGAACGGCGACGAGCGCCTCGTTGTACTCAACAACGTAGCCAAGTCGGTCATCGAGGGACAGCGAGGGCTTGATCCGGTTTGGGTATTTCCTTACGGACAACCCGATCAAAACGGCAAGGCCACTCCCGTTCACCGGATGAACGATTCGGCATGGAAGAAAGCCAGGGTCAGAGCAGCGAAGAAGTTCCAGGAGCGTTTTATGCGCCCTGCCCCAGCTGGATTTGCTTCGATCCGCGTTCACGATCTGAAGCACACTTTCGGCCGAAGACTTCGGGCAGCTGGGGTAACGGAGGAAGACAGGAAGGCTCTGCTGGGGCACAAGAACGGTAGCATCACCAGTCACTACTCAGCCGCCGAGTTGGGCAAACTGATTGATGAAGCCAACAGGATTTCGGCCACCGACTCGCGCGGTCCGGCCCTGACAATTTTGAGGAGAATGGCAGGATGAAAAAAAGTCCCGCAAAAGTCCCTACGCTTCTACGCGTGAAGCGCCCATAAAAAAATCCAGTCACCGCTAAGTGACTGGATTTTCTAGGGATTTTTTGGTCGGGACGGAGTGATTCGAACACTCGACCCCTTGCACCCCATGCAAGTGCGCTACCAGGCTGCGCTACGCCCCGACGTTGCTTCCAAGTTCCCTCAGAGGCGGATCGCACTATACCCCAAGCATTTGCTTTGGAGAAGCGCTTTTTTCATTTTTTTCAGTTACTTGCGCAACACATGCAGCACATCTTCCAATTCGGCGATCATCTGCCGGATCAGTTGTTTGTACTGGGTGGCGTCCTCGCGGGCTTCGTCGCCGGTGAGGCGCTGACGGGCGCCACCGATGGTGAAGCCCTGGTCGTAGAGCAGCGCACGGATCTGGCGAATCATGAGCACGTCCTGGCGCTGGTAGTAGCGCCGATTGCCCCTTCGCTTGACCGGGTTGAGTTGCGGGAACTCCTGTTCCCAGTACCGCAGCACGTGCGGCTTCACCGCGCAAAGGTCACTTACTTCACCAATAGTGAAATAGCGCTTGCCCGGGATGGGGGGCAACTCGTCGTTATGACTTGGTTCCAGCATAAGCTTCAACCCTGGCCTTCAGTTTCTGCCCTGGACGAAAGGTGACGACGCGCCGGGCTGTGATCGGGATTTCCTCTCCCGTCTTCGGGTTGCGTCCGGGACGCTGGCGCTTGTCGCGCAGATCGAAGTTGCCGAAACCCGACAACTTCACCTGTTCGTTATGCTCCAGCGCCTGGCGGATCTCTTCGAAGAAGAGCTCCACCAGTTCCTTGGCTTCCCGCTTATTCAGGCCCAGCTCTTCGTACAGACGTTCAGCAATTTCAGCTTTCGTCAGAGCCCCCATACGCTACTTCCTTAACGTGGCGTTGAACCTTTGTTCCAGCGAGGCGACGATATTCTGCGTAGTCGCGTTCACCTCGTCATCATTAAGAGTGCGTGATGGATGCTGCCAGGTCAAGCCAACGGCCAAGCTTTTTCTAAGCGGATCAATGCCTTTACCGTGGTAGACGTCAAAGAGCCTGAGGTCCGTCAGCCATTCGCCCGCCGTTTCACGGATATTTGCCAGGACGAATTCGGCCGGGGTGTCCAGATCGACGATCAGCGCGAGGTCACGGCGCACTTCAGGGAAGCGCGACAGTTCGCTGAATTTCGGCAGGCGACCCTTGGCGACTTCGGCCAGTACCAGTTCGAAGACGTAGACCGGGCGATCCAGGTCCAGCGCCTTGGCCAGCTCCGGGTGCAGGGCGCCCAGGTAGCCGACCAGTACGCCGTCACGCTCGATCTTGGCGGTCTGGCCCGGGTGCAGCGCCGGGTGTTCCGCCGGGGAGAAGGTGAAGGCTTCGAGGGCGCCGGCGTTACCCAGCAGCGCTTCGACATCGGCTTTCACGTCGAAGAAGTCGACGTTCTCGCGGCCGTTGGCCCAGCCTTCAGGCTGACGGGCACCGCAAACGACGCCGGCGAGCATGTTTTCCTGCACCAGCCCTTCCAGCTGACCGACGAAGCGCAGGCCGCTTTCGAACAGACGCACGCGGGTCTGCTGGCGGTTGAGGTTGTGCTGCAGGGACTTCACCAGACCCGGCCAGAGCGAGGCGCGCATGGCGGCCATGTCGGCGGAGATCGGGTTGGCCAGCATCAGCGGCTCGACGCCAGGGTGGAACAGCTGGAACAGCTTGGGATCGATGAAGCTGTAGGTGATGGCTTCCTGGTAGTCACGGGCGACCAGCAGGCGGCGCAGCGCCGGCAACTCGGCCTGGGACTCGGACTTGGTGTTCGGCGCCAGACGGGCCTGCGGGTAACGAACCGGCAGACGGTTGTAGCCATACAGGCGGCCCAGCTCTTCGATCAGGTCGACTTCGATGGAGACGTCGAAGCGATGACTCGGCACACCCACGGTCCAGGCATCGGCACCGGCTTTCTGGACGTCGAACTCCAGAGCGGTGAGCAGACGCTCGATCTCGGCGTTTTCCAGGGTCATGCCCAGCATCTGGGTGACGCGCTCG
The DNA here is from genome assembly GCF_030462585.1 of Pseudomonas sp. CAN1. Lineage (GTDB taxonomy): Bacteria > Pseudomonadota > Gammaproteobacteria > Pseudomonadales > Pseudomonadaceae > Pseudomonas. The sequence continues at coordinate 16,971 of NZ_JASMRU010000007.1, forward strand.
GCACGCAGGGCAACCGGCGCAACCTTCGGCAGGTCGGCTTCGCTGGCTTGCTCGATGATCGGGCCGGCTTCGCCGCCGACGATCTGCAGCAGCAGTTCGGTGGCGCGCTCCATGGCGCGGCGGGCCAGTTGCGAGTCCACACCACGCTCGAAGCGGTGCGAGGCATCGGTGTGCAGGCCATAGGAGCGGGCCTTGCCAGCGACGGCGATGTTGTCGAAGAAGGCGCTTTCGAGGAACAGGTCGCGGGTCTTGGCGCTGACGCCGCTGTGCTCGCCACCCATTACGCCGGCAATGGCCAGTGCACGTTCGTGGTCGGCGATCACCAGGGTATCGGCACGCAGGGTGACTTCCTGGCCGTCGAGCAGGACGAGCTTCTCGCCCTCCTCCGCCATGCGCACGCGAATGCCGCCCTTGATCTCGTCGAGGTCGAAGGCGTGCATCGGTTGGCCCAGCTCGATCATCACGTAGTTGGTGATGTCGACGGCGGCGTCGATGCTGCGGATATCGGAACGGCGCAGGCGCTCGACCATCCACAGGGGGGACGGTTTGCTCAGGTCAACGTTGCGGATGACACGGCCGAGGTAGCGCGGGCAGGCCTTGGGTGCCAGCAGCTCAATGCTGCGTACATCATCGATATGCGGAGCAACAGCGTTGACGACCACCGGCTTGACCTCGGCGCTGTACAGCGCGCCGACTTCGCGAGCGAGGCCGGTGAGGGACAGGCAGTCGCCGCGGTTCGGGGTCAGGCCGATCTCGATGGAGGCGTCGTCCAGTTCGAGGTAGTCGCGCACGTTGGCGCCCACCGGCGCATCCGCGGCGAGCTCCATCAGGCCGGCGTTTTCTTCGCTGATTTCCAGCTCTTTGGCCGAGCAGAGCATGCCGTTGGATTCAACGCCGCGCAGCTTGGCTTTCTTGATCTTGAAGTCGCCCGGCAGTTCGGCGCCGATCATGGCGAAGGGGATCTTCAGGCCCGGACGCACGTTAGGCGCGCCGCAGACAACCTGGAAGGTCTCCGAACCGTTGCTGACCTGGCAGACGCGCAGCTTGTCGGCGTCCGGGTGCTGTTCGGTCGACAGCACTTCGCCCACGACCACGCCGCTGAACTGGCCGGCAACCGGGATCACGGCATCGACCTCAAGGCCGGCCATGGACAGACGAGCCACCAGCTCGTCACGGGATACCTGCGGATTTACCCAGCTCCGCAGCCACTGTTCACTGAATTTCATCCTGCTCTCCTAAATGCGTTGACGGTCGTGCGGGCTAGCGGAACTGGCCGAGGAACCGCAGATCGTTGTCGAAGAACAGGCGCAAGTCGTTCACGCCATAGCGCAGCATGGCCAGGCGCTCGATCCCCATGCCGAAGGCGAAGCCCTGGTATTTCTCGGGGTCGATGCCGGACATGCGCAGCACGTCGGGGTGGACCATGCCGCAACCCATGACTTCCAGCCAGCCGGTCTGCTTGCAGACGCGGCAACCCTTGCCACTGCAGAGCACGCACTGGATGTCGACTTCCGCCGAAGGCTCGGTGAAGGGGAAGAAGGACGGGCGGAAGCGGACGGAGAATTCCTTCTCGAAGAAGGCGCGGAGGAACTCTTCGATGGTGCCCTTGAGGTCGGCGAAGCTGACGTCTTCATCGACCAGCAGACCTTCGACCTGGTGGAACATGGGCGAGTGGGTCAGGTCGGAGTCGCAGCGGTAGACGCGGCCCGGGCAGACAATGCGAATCGGCGGCTTCTGGTTTTCCATGGTGCGCACCTGTACCGGCGAGGTATGGGTGCGCAGCAGCATGTTCGCATTGAAGTAGAAGGTGTCGTGCATGGCACGAGCCGGGTGGTGGCCCGGAATGTTGAGCGCTTCGAAGTTGTGGTAGTCGTCTTCGACTTCCGGCCCCTCGGCCACTTCATAGCCGATGCGGGTGAAGCACTGCTCGATGCGTTCCTTGGTGCGGGTGACCGGATGCAGGCCGCCGGAGGACTGGCCACGGCCCGGCAGGGTCACGTCGATGCGCTCGGCGGCCAGCTTGGCGGCGAGGGCGGCGCCCTCAAGCTCAGCCTTGCGGGCGTTCAGCACGTCCTGAACCTGTTCCTTGGCGACGTTGATCAGCGCACCGACCTTGGGGCGCTCTTCGGCCGGCAGGTCGCCCAGGGTCTTCATGACCTGGGTCAGCTCGCCTTTCTTGCCGAGGTAGTGAACCCGGATCTGCTCCAGGGCGTTGACGTCTTCGGTGTTTCGCACGGCGTCCAGGGCCTGCGAAACCAGCGCGTCCAGGTTTTCCATGTACCAACTCCAGATACAAAATAGGGGAAGAGCGGTAAGGCTCTTCCCCTATCGGTGACGTTAACTCCGGACCGAGATCCGGTAACTGTCGTGGGGCTTAAGCCAGGCTGGCCTTCGCTTTCTCGACAATTGCGGTAAACGCCGCTTTTTCGTTCACAGCCAGATCGGCCAGGACCTTACGGTCGATCTCGATGGCCGCTTTTTTCAGGCCAGCGATCAGACGGCTGTAGGACAGACCGTTCAGACGAGCACCAGCGTTGATACGAGCGATCCACAGAGCGCGGAACTGACGCTTGCGCTGACGACGGTCACGGTAGGCGTATTGGCCTGCTTTGATGACCGCCTGCTTGGCAACACGGAACACGCGCGAACGCGCGCCGTAGTAGCCTTTTGCGAGCTTCAGAATCTTTTTGTGACGACGACGGGCAATCACGCCACGCTTAACACGAGCCATTTATTTATCCTCTACCAGAAATCAACGCAGACGCAGGGAGCGCGCTACACGGCGAACGTCGGAAGCAGCGAGCATCGAAGTGCCGCGCAGCTGACGCTTACGCTTGGTGGTCATTTTGGTCAGGATGTGGCTCTTGAAAGCGTGCTTGTGCTTGATGCCACCAGCAGTCACTTTGAAGCGCTTTTTGGCGCCACTCTTGGTTTTCATCTTTGGCATGTTTAGTACTCCGCATTCGTTAACAACTGATAACCATCAGGCCTGCCAGTGCCCGGGAGGTTATTTACGCTTCTTGGGAGCGATGACCATCATCAGCTGGCGTCCTTCCAGCTTAGGATGCTGTTCCACGGTGCCGATTTCGGCGAGGTCGTTTTCGACCCGCTTCAACAGCTCCATGCCCAGCTCCTGGTGGGCCATCTCACGACCACGGAATCGAAGCGATACCTTGGCCTTGTCCCCTTCATTAAGGAAACGTACCAGGTTGCGTAGTTTTACCTGGTAATCCCCTTCTTCCGTCCCTGGACGAAACTTGATTTCTTTGATCTGTTGCTGGTGCTGGTTTTTCTTCGCAGCAGCGGCTTGCTTCTTCTTCTCGAAGAGGTGCTTGCCGTAGTCCATGATGCGGCAGACAGGGGGCACCGCATCAGCAGAAATTTCCACCAGGTCCAGCTTGGCCTCGTCAGCCAGACGGAGAGCCTCATCGATGGAGACCACGCCGATCTGCTGACCGTCAGCACCAATCAGACGAACCTCACGGGCGGTGATGTTCTCGTTGATCGGCGGTTTCGGGAGAGCCCGCTTATCCTGCCTCATTTCACGCTTAATAATGATTACTCCGAGTCTTGGCGACCACGCCGGGAAACCGCCTGAGCAAGCAGCTCAGCGAACTGGGCGACCGGCATCGAGCCGAGGTCTGCCCCTTCGCGCGTACGTACGGCGACGGCCTGCGATTCAACTTCCCTATCGCCGATGACCAGCAGATAGGGAACCTTGAGCAAAGTATGCTCGCGGATTTTAAAGCCAATTTTCTCGTTTCTCAAGTCAGACTTGGCACGGAATCCGCTTTGTTCGAGCTGACGCACCACTTCTTCAGCCCATTCGCCCTGCTTGTCAGTGATATTCATCACCACCGCCTGGGTCGGTGCGAGCCAGGCCGGGAACAGGCCGGCGTAGTGCTCGATGAGCATGCCGATGAAGCGCTCGAAGGAGCCGAGGATCGCACGGTGCAGCATGACCGGACGGGTACGGCTGTTATCTTCGGCGATATAGCTGGCATCCAGACGTTCCGGCAGGTTCGGGTCGTACTGCAGGGTGCCGCACTGCCAGTTACGGCCGAGGCAATCCTTCAGGGTGAACTCGATCTTCGGACCGTAGAAGGCGCCCTCGCCCGGCTGGTATTCCCACTCCAGGCCGGATTCGTTCAGAGCGTCGGCCAGCGCGCTTTCGGCGCGATCCCATAGCTCTTCGGAACCGACGCGCTTGGCCGGACGAGTGGACAGTTTCATGGAAACGTCGCTGAAACCGAAGTCGGAATAGACCTGCAGGGTCAGCTTGATGAAGTCGGCCGCTTCCTTCTTCACCTGCTCTTCGGTGCAGAAGATGTGGGCGTCGTCCTGGGTGAAGCCACGTACGCGCATGATGCCGTGCAGCGCGCCGGACGGCTCGTTGCGGTGGCAGGCGCCGAATTCGGCGAGGCGCAGCGGCAGGTCACGGTAGGACTTCAGGCCCTGGTTGAAGATCTGCACGTGGCACGGGCAGTTCATCGGTTTGACCGCGAAGTCACGGCTTTCCGACGAAGTGGTGAACATGTTCTCGGCGTAGTTGGTCCAGTGACCGGAGCGCTCCCAGAGGATGCGGTCGACGACCTGCGGGGTACGGACTTCCACGTAGCCGTGGTCGCGCTGCACCTTGCGCATGTACTGCTCGAGCACCTGGTAGACGGTCCAGCCGTTCGGGTGCCAGAAGACCATGCCCGGCGCTTCTTCCTGGAGGTGGAAGAGGTCGAGTTGCTTGCCGATGCGGCGGTGATCGCGCTTCTCGGCTTCCTCGATGCGCTGGATGTAGGCAGCCAGCTGCTTCTTGTCCGCCCAGGCGGTGCCGTAGACGCGCTGCAGCTGCTCGTTCTTCGAGTCGCCGCGCCAGTAGGCGCCGGAAATCTTGGTGAGCTTGAAAGCTTTCAGGAAACGAGTGTTCGGCACGTGCGGGCCGCGGCACATGTCCACGTACTCCTCGTGGAAGTACAGGCCCATGGCCTTCTCGTCCGGCATGTCGTCGATGAGGCGCAGCTTGTACTCCTCACCACGAGCCTTGAAGGTCTCGATGACTTCGGCGCGCGGCGTCATCTTCTTGATGACGTCGTAGTCCTTCTCGATCAGCTCGGCCATGCGCTTTTCGATGGCAGCCATGTCATCCGGAGTGAAGGGGCGCTCGAAGGCGATGTCGTAATAGAAGCCTTCGTCGATCACCGGGCCGATGACCATCTTGGCGGTCGGGTACAGCTGCTTGACCGCATGGCCCACGAGGTGAGCGCAGGAGTGGCGGATGATTTCCAGCCCGTCCTCGTCCTTCGGGGTAATGATCTGCAGGGTCGCGTCACTGTCGATGATGTCGCAGGCGTCGACCAGACGGCCGTTGACCTTGCCGGCCAGGGTGGCTTTCGCCAGGCCCGCGCCAATGGATTGCGCCACCTCGGTCACGCTGACCGGATGATCGAAGGAACGCTGACTACCGTCGGGAAGAGTAATGATGGGCATGGCGCCTCCTCTCCTAGTGGTGACCCCTACGAAAGGCCACATGGGTTGGGATGTGCCAGTAAGCGTCGCCCGCCGGGAAGGCCTGCCTCACAGTGGCAGGCGCCTTGTCGGCACCCTGCGCATTCGCGCGCGGACGTAGATCACTGGAAGATTTCGAAAGCTGCCCGCAAACGATAGCGGGCAAGGCGAAGGATGTTACTGCAACTCAGGGAAACTGACGAGCGGCAAGGCTGACTTCGCTCAGTACTGTGCGACAAATTCCAGCACAGCGCGATTGAACGATGCCGGGCGGATAACATTCATGCCGTGGGACGCACCCGGAATCGTCACTGACCGCACATCCGCCAACGTCGATTGCAATGCCCGGATGATCCGCGGGAATGGTTCCGGACTTTTCGCACCACCGATCAGCAATACCGGCAACTGCAATTGCGCCAACTGCTGGTGATTTATAGGCACCTGATGATCGGCGACTTGCCCGACCAGAGTCATTGCATTGGCCGTCGCCATTTCGCGGAACTGTCGCGATGAGCGCGACCAGACTCCCGCACCACTGACAGTATCGACAAAGAGTTGCAACCCCTCCTCCACCTGGCCTGCGCGAATCATCTGCAGCGCCTGCTGACGAAACTGATTGCGCTCGACGGGAGATACTGGCGCCTCGATATTTACTGCAGTGAAGACATCATCGGCAAAGTCTCCGCCGGGATCTGCAAGGGTCAACGAAAGCAATTTCCGCGGAGCCGCCAGCGCCACTCGCAGACAGATATTTCCGCCACGAGAATGTCCCAGCAGGTGAACCGGTCCAGGCAACTGGTCGATCAACTCCAGCAAGTCTTCAACATGCTGCTGCGTAGTAAAGCCCTTCCCTTCACCATTCCACTGTTCAGGAAAATAGTGACGCAGACTGGGCACTATCACACGATACCGCGCAGCCAATGCCTCGACTTGCGCCTGCCAGTAGCGGTAATCACATAGCGAGCCATGAACCAGCACCAACGGTGCGCCACGCCCGGAAACCTGGCACGCCAGTCCATACTCATTGACCTGATACTGCACTATCTCGTTATTCATCCGACACTCACACGCAACGCACCACAATAAAGCACACAGGCTTTGCAGGGGCTATTCAATACCCATCAATCCAGCCGGAGCCTTTAGCTCGCGCATTATCGCTTACCGACCAACTAATCCACCAACCTTTCATGTGCGCGCAACATTTAAAGTGTCTTTTCTCAATCGCAACAATTCATATATTCAGTTGACGCGAACATTCAAGAGAACAGAGAATCGCCCCGTACTAACCAACCCTGATTACGGGAGCACCCAGATGTCCAAACTTGCGGAATTCCGCGAAGCCGAGCGCAAACTCCAGGAACAACTCGCCCTGCTCGAGAAACTCAAGAGCGATGGCGGCCTGAAAAAAGAACTGGAGTTCAAGGATCAACTGCAAGCCTTGATGGACCAGTACGGCATGAACCTGCGCAATGTCGTCGACATTCTCGACCCGCAGACTTCCACCGAGCCGGCCGCCGCACAACAGCCGCGCCGCACCCGTCAGCTGAAGATCTACAAGAACCCGCACAATGGCGAGACCATCGAGACCAAGGGCGGCAACCACAAGACCCTGAAAGCCTGGAAACAGCAATACGGTGGCGACACCGTGGAATCCTGGCTGCAGTGACACCGATCTTCCGCGGAGCGCTCCCGCTCCGCGGAATTTCCCCTTCGCTTGGCGGCTTCTGACAGACGGCTGTATAAAAACTAGCCATCGTTAGAAGAAATCCTTATACTGGCCGACAGCGAACACCAAACCCAAGGTCGCCCCTCCCAGCACTCCCTACCTGATCCAGGGCAGAAGCTGGGCTCTACAGGGCCACGGCCAGCGCATCCTCCACAACGATTCCAGAGCACGCCAACCGCGCCAGGAACATTTGCCCGAGCGATCAGCGCCCCACGTCAGAACCTCTGCTTTCACCCAACATCGCAGCCTGACGCGAACAGACCCCCAAGTTTCCAATCGCTGCCATATTCCGGTCATACGCCTTCTGCATTCTCAGAGCGCACCCGGAGCTTTTGACGAATTCGACGGTCATAGGACCGTTAACAAATTGGAAAGACAAGACAATGAAAACTTCCCTGCAAATCCAGCAGGCGATTGGCACCCTCTCGGCGGCCTTCGCCCCTCTGAACTGCGTCATCCAGGCCAAGCGCAAGCATGGTTTCAGCTTCACCCTGGTGAACGAGCATGGCATCGCCAAGCACACCGAGCGTCTCTACCCCCAGCAGTACCTGGGCGAGGCACCGCTGAACGCGGTGATCCAGCGAGTGCAAGCCACCATCGCAGCGTGAGCCTGACAACGAAAAAGCCCCGCCTAAGCGGGGCTTTTGCATTTCTGCCTGCCTATATAAAGGAAGGCGACCCTCAGTTCAGACTGATGCCTGCCTTCACCGACTCGATCTCACCTGCCAACTCCGCATAGCGTTGCGCCGGCGCCGCATAGGTCAACGAGTACGCCGCACCATCGCCCAACGCGACCTGCACCGTCTGCTTGAGCACCTCGGTACCGTTCTGGCTGATGCCGCAATGCACCTCCAGCCCCACCAACCCGCCAAGTCTGGTGTCCAGCGGCTTGCTGCACGCCGCCTGGAAGCCTTGGCGCATGAAGTCCTTCTGCAGCGCCTTGCGCATCTCAACGATGACATTCTCGACACTGACCGCGACACCGGAGCCGAGCCGGCTGCGCGTGACTTCCATGACCAGGTCCTGGGAACCGTCCTCCGCCATGCGTACACCACGCTGACGAACCACCGGAGCATCCGCCGCCGAATCCGCCGGCGAGCGCGACACCTCCCAGCCCTGCGGCCAGATCACCTGCATTTCCGCCAACGCCGGCAGCGGCACCAGCAGCGCGCCGAGCAACAACCAGGATCGCAGACCGCCCATCATCACCTCCGAACAATCACACAGGGACACCATAGCAGGCGCCCACACACCTTCGTGGGCCAGCGAACCCGCCAAAGGCAGACCACCTCTTCGAGCACCAGCAAAAGCATGATCCTTCGATACCACTCCTTCCGAAGCCCCTCTCGCGAAGCCCGCGCATCATGCCAGCGCAGCCCGCGACAACAGAAGCCACCTGACGATCCACCATGCCTTTCTCCAGGCAAAAAAGACCGCCAAGCGGCATGCCGGTTGAGTGGATAGTTTGCTAAGCTTCGCGCGCCACCATTAGGCCATCACCATGACCGAACAAAGACAATTTCACGGATTGCGGCTTTACGTCGATCAGCTGCTGCTGGAAGGCTGGTCTATCACTTCGCGCGAGCCCCTGACCCTCAAGCGCGGGCAAGAACGCCTGCAGCACCTCCACGGCATGCTGCTCAGCGCCTGACATACCAGCAGGGCAGCCCCTCCCCCGGCAACACTCTTTCATTTCGCCCACCCGACACGAAGCCCCCTCTTTTTCGCAACTTCCATGCCCTCCCGGGCAAGCGACAGACATTGGAAGCCGATAGTCGAGCCTGCACAAGAAGCCCTGTATCGCATTGATTCTTCAGGCAGGCAGAACAGTGCTGTAGGCTCCATACTCATGGAAAGCACGCAATCGCAGGCTCAGTGAGGTCACATGAAGAAGCTCACAGCATTGCTCCTGCTCACAACCCTGGCCAGTGGCGCTCAGGCCTCCGACTTCTGCACCGGCGTCGGCCTGTTTGCACGCGCAGGCGCCCTGTACCGCGACCAAGGCAAAACCGAGCAGCAGGCGATAGCCGCCATTCACGACGGCAGCGCCAAGCTGGACGCCGACACCCAGGTGATCGTCAGGTACTTCGTGCGGTTCGGTTACCACGGCGACCAGACACCCGATCAGGCGTACGCGAATGCCGAACTGAAATGCCGGCAGTACGAAACCTCCAGCGAAAGCAGAAACGCAATGAACTAGAGGCCACGCCAGCGTCCTGGCCTGACACTCCCCCAGCACCGCCGCCTCAAGCCGACACAGCTACGCACCGCCCATGACAAAGAGACCCCCTGGAAGCCGGCACGCGCATATAGATAGCTGCGCCACGCCGGCGAGAACCCGAACCAGCAGCAAGCGAGCAATGGGAAGAGGAAGAACAGATAAAGGAGGGAAGAAGCCTCTGGACCTGCAAGCGCCCCAAGCCAGATCGACAGCGAGATAGCGACCTACTATCCAGCGCCACCTCAGCAGAAGATGCTCGAGCACCACAGCGCGCATCGCCCGAAGCGCACGACCACCGGACGCCCTGCCGGTGATTCCGCGAAAAACGCCCAAAACAAAAAGGGCGACCCTTTCGGATCGCCCTTTCTGAAATCGCCGAAGCGATTATGTTTGGTAGGCACAATTGGACTCGAACCAACGACCCCCACCATGTCAAGGTGGTGCTCTAACCAACTGAGCTATGTGCCTGTCGTGTGGGGCGCATTCTACGCGATCGTTTTAGAGCGTCAAGCACTTTTTTCAGCTAAGCCACTGAAAAAGTGAATTTTTTTATGTTCGACCGTCCGTAAATTATTTTGCACGGGCACTAGCCGGCCTGATTCGACTCAGGTAGCATCCACCCATCTCGTAAAAAATAACAAACACAGGTGCATTATGCCGCACACCTCCTACCCCTCTTCCTATTACGCAGCTTCGGCCAACCCGGTTCCGGCACGTCCTGAACTGCAGGGCGAGGTGGAAACCGATGTCTGCGTGATCGGCGCAGGCTACACCGGCCTGTCGACCGCCCTGTTCCTGCTGGAAAACGGTTTCAAGGTCACCGTACTGGAAGCCGCCAAGGTTGGCTTCGGTGCCTCGGGCCGTAACGGCGGCCAGATCGTCAACAGCTATAGCCGCGACATCGACGTCATTGAACGCACCGTCGGCGCCAAGCAGGCAAAACTGCTGGGCGACATGGCCTTCGAAGGCGGCCGCATCATTCGCGAGCGCATCGCCAAGTACAACATCCAGTGCGACCTGAAGGACGGCGGCGTGTTCGCGGCCCTCAGCACCAAGCAGATGGGCCACCTGGAGTCGCAGAAGAAGCTGTGGGAGCGCTTCGGCCACACCCAGCTGGAACTGATGGACGCCAAGCGCATCCGTGAAGTCGTCGGCACCGACAGCTATGTCGGCGGCATGCTCGACATGAGCGGCGGCCACATCCACCCGCTGAACCTCGCCCTGGGCGAAGCCGCAGCCGTGGAATCCCTCGGTGGCGTGATCCACGAGCAGTCCCCTGCCGTGAAGATCGACCGTGGCGCCAACCCGGTCGTACACACCCCGAAGGGCCGTGTGAAAGCCAAGTTCATCGTGGTGGCCGGTAACGCCTACCTCGGCGGCCTGGTACCGGAGCTGGCTTCCAAGTCCATGCCGTGCGGCACCCAGGTGATCACCACCGAGCCGCTGAGCGCCGACCTGGCCAAGTCCCTGCTGCCGACGGACTACTGCGTCGAAGACTGCAACTACCTGCTCGACTACTACCGCCTGACCGGCGACAACCGCCTGATCTTCGGTGGTGGCGTGGTCTACGGTGCGCGCGACCCGTCGAACATCGAGGCGATCATTCGTCCGAAGATGCTCAAGGTGTTCCCGCAGCTGAAGGACGTGAAGATCGACTTCGCCTGGACCGGCAACTTCCTGCTGACCCTTTCGCGTCTGCCGCAGGTTGGCCGTATCGGCGACAACATCTACTACTCCCAGGGTTGCTCGGGCCACGGCGTGACCTACACCCACCTGGCGGGCAAGCTGCTGGCCGAAGTGCTGCGCGGCCAGGCCGAGCGTTTCGACGCCTTCGCCACCCTGCCGCACTACCCCTTCCCGGGCGGCCGCATGTTCCAGGTGCCGTTCTCCGCGATCGGTGCCTGGTACTACACCATGCGCGACAAGCTGGGCATCTGACGCCCCGCTTCATACCGCACAAAAAAACGGCGCCTCAGGGCGCCGTTTTTCTTTTCGGGGACTTCTCCTTGGGGGATTTGTCCGCAGGTGACGTATCGCTGCGCACCTGGGCGTGACTCATCAGCGCGAAGATCAGGCTGCCGCCGACTATGTTGCCGGCCAGCGTCGGCAGGGCGAAGTCGAGAACGAACGCCCCCAGCCCCACCTCCCCGGCGAACATCAGGTAACCCACCTCGCAGGTGCCGACCACGATGTGGCTGAAGCTGCCCAGCGCCATCAGGTAGGTGACCAGGAAGATGATCCATACCTTGGCGTTCTCCGCCGCCGGCACCAGCCAGACCATGGTGGCGATCATCCAGCCGGAAACGATGCCCTTGGAGAACATCTGCCAGTGGTCGTTCTCCATCACCTCACGGCCGATGTCGAGGAAGGCCTGGTCGGCCTTGGTGTCGAAGATCGGCAGGTGCAGCATGCCGTAGGCGAACAGCAGCGCGCCGACGATATTGCCCGCCAGCACCACCGACCACAGCCGCAGCAACTGGCCGAACTTCTCCAGGGTCGGCTCACTCATCACCGGCAGCACCGCTGTCAGGGTGTTCTCGGTGAACAACTGCTGACGCGCGAGGATGATCGCCAGGAAGCCAACCGGGTAGCCGAGGCTGGTGGTGATCACCGCCATGTCGTGCTCCGGCAGCCGCGAGCGGAACAGCCCCATGGCCATCAGCGACAGGCCGATGGTCAGCCCAGCGGCCAGCGCCGACCACCAGAGCGCGGCCAGGGTGCGGTCCAGTTCGTGATTGCCCTGCAGGCGGATGACTTCGTGCAGCACCAGCGCGCGCGGCGGCTGGCTTTTCTCTACCTTGCGGCGCTCCTCGGCGGAGAGATCGTCCGCCGTGTCGCTGCCGGCTTTCGAGCTGCCAGCTTTCGAGCCGCGCGATGGCGTGTTGCGCGAAGGATTGCGCGGAGCGGGCTTCTTCGCGCTCGACGCACTCGGCTTGGCACGCGCACCGCTGCGTGCGGGAGGTTTTTCCGTGGCCATGCGGGGCACCTCGCTGGGGCAGTGCAAAGTTAGGCTGCGCCCCTCCCGCTTCGGTTCCGCAAAGTTGTGGCCTCAGGCGGCCGGTTCGAAGCGCAGGCGGCGCCAGTCGGTATCCAGGTGGCCGAAATAGACGCAACCGAAGCCGCGGGGAAACAGGATGTGCTCGGCCGTGATACCCGGACCTTCGAGGCGCAGCAGGCGGCCCCAGGGATAATGACTGATGCGCCCGCGTACATCCTCGACCGTGCCACCGCGCCACCAGTGGATGGCCGCTTCGGCATCCTCGACGCCTTCGGGCTGCTCGATGCGAACCGGCTCGTCGCGCCAGGCGATTACCCGCTGCGGATTGAAACCACTCTGCTGCACAAGAGGCAGCGGCGTGATCCACGTAGCGCCATCGCACTCCTCGATCGACACCGCCAGCTCGCACCACTGCGGCTGCTCCAGCGCCCAGAGCAGGTCGCCATCGATGGCCAGCGAAGGTTCGGGCTGCGCCTGGATGCGGAAGCCGGAGCAAACCAGCTCGCCGTCCCGCAGCACGATGCGGAACTCGCTCATGCCCGCTCCACGCGAAGCAAAGGTCCGACCTTCTGCTCAAGCAGCAGCACCAGTTCAGGCTGCAGATAGGCGTAGTCGTCGGGGATATCCAGGCACACCAGGCGCTTGCCGCGCATGGCCGCGGAGAAGCGACGCAGCAGCGCCTGGCGGTGTCGGCGCTCCATGACGAAGACCAGGTCGGCCCACTCCAGTTGCTCGGCGCTCAGCGGGCATTCCGCGTCCGGCGCCAGCCCGGCGGAGTCAGTCTCGACCTCCGGCCAGCTGGCGAAGACGGTTTCGGCGGTGGGGCTGCGCAAGCGATTGCGGCTGCAGATGAACAAAGCGCGGCGCACTTCATCCTCCCTACGGCTGGCGCGCGAACGGCAGCGGCGATTCTAGGGAAGAAGGCGGCTCAGGGCGACTTCTGTTTGGCTTTCTGGCGTTCGAGGAACTCCAGCTTCCACTGCTCGACACCCAAATGCTCGGAGTCCAGGCTGGCCTCGACGCCGTACTTCGCCTTCAGCACGGCGACTTCCGCGGCGTGGTCGACGAGGAAGCGGTCGAAGCGCCCGATCAGCTCACCCTGCTTCAGCGTGGACAGGTGGAAGGCACTGCGCGTGTGCGGCAGCGACGGGTCGAACACCAGCGCACCGGGTTTCGCACGGATGTTGTCCAGGTAGTAAGTGGCGACCACCACGTTGAAGTAGGCGCCGTCGGCCTGCTTCTTCAGCGCGGCCTGCATCATCTGCCGCAGGTCGGCCCCCGGCGCGATGGTGATCTGCCCGGACTGCACCTGCTGCTCGTAGCCGCGCGGCGTCCAGCCCTCCACCAGCGCCAGCTTCTTCAGGGCGCCGACGCCCTGCCCCAGCCGTTCCGGCGCCACCAGCACGCCATCGACGTACTCGGTCACCGGCTGGCTGTAGTGCAGGGATTTCCCGGCCTTCTGCTCGGGCGCCCAGCTGGGGTTGTCCGGATACTTGAGATCGACCTGGCCGGACAGCAGCGCCGGCAGCAGCGCATCCACCGGCAGCGGCCGGTATTCCAGGGTAATGCCGCTGGTGCTGGCGAACAGGTCCAGCACCTCGCGGGCGAAGCCCTGGTAATTGCCCTGGGCATCGGTGCTGTAGTGCGGGGCGAAGGCGAGTTTCTCGACGCCGACGACGTAGGTCTGTGCCATGGCGGCACTGGAAACACCACTGGTAAGGATGCTGGCGAGCGCGCAGCAGAATGCCTTGAGCTTCAAACGACTCTCCTTGTTGCCTGTTGTTTTTGTTCTGTCCGGCGGGCCGAGCGCCCGCCGTGGCGGACTCAGCCGCCGGTCATGCTCATGAAGCGCAGCACCTGGACCTGCTGGTCGGCTTCGAAATGGTGGCGTTCGGGCTTGAGTTGCAGTGCCTGCATCAGCGCCTCGCGCAGGCGTGCGCTGTCGCCGGGGTGTTCGCGCAGCAACTGGCGCAGGTCCAGCGCGCCTTCGTGGCCGAGGCAGAGCACCAGCTTGCCTTCGGCGGTCACCCGCACCCGGTTGCAGTCGCCGCAGAAGTTGTGGCTGTGCGGCGAGATGAAGCCGATGCGGCTGGCGTAGCCGTCGATGCGGTAGTAGCGCGACGGTCCGCCGCTGCGCTCAGGCGTCGGCAGCAGTTGCCAGCGCTCGGCGAGCTGCGCGCGGACCTCGTCGCTGCTGCACAACGTCTGCTTGCGCTCGTGGCTGCTGACGCTGCCCAGCGGCATCTCCTCGATGAAGCTGATGTCGATGCCCTTCTCCAGGGCGAAGGCCACCAGCTCGCAGACTTCGTCGTCGTTGCGGCCCTTCTGCACCACGGCATTGAGCTTGATGCGCTCGAAGCCGGCCTCGCGGGCAGCGTCGATGCCATCGAGCACCTGCTCCAGCTTGTCGGAGCGGGTAAAGGCGGCGAAGCGCTCGCGGCGCAGGGAATCCAGGCTGATGTTCAGGCGGCGCACGCCGGCTGCGCGCAGCTCGGCCGCGCGCTCACGTAGTTGCGAGCCATTGGTGGTGATGGAGAGATCGTCCAGCTCCGTCCGCGCGCCCAGTCGCGCCAGCAGGCTGGTCAGCCCCTTGCGCACCAGCGGCTCGCCGCCGGTGATGCGGATGCGCTTCACGCCCAGGCCGATGAAGGCGTCGGCGACGGCTTCCAGCTCCTCCAGGCTCAATACCTGGTCGCGCGGCAGGAACTGCATGTCTTCGCTCATGCAGTAGGTGCAGCGGAAATCGCAGCGGTCGGTGACCGACAGGCGCAGGTAGGTGATGCGTCGACCGAAAGGGTCGACCAGCTGGGAATCGGACATGGGGGTTCCGGATGGCAGTTGCCGAACGAAAGTGCGCTAGAAATACCGCAGAACCGGGCAGCTGTACACAGAAAACCGACCCACGAGTCAGGAAAATGCGTACAAGCGCCTGAGTTGAGGGCTTCCGAAGCCCGGTGCTACCATGCCCGGCTCAGTTGGGTGACCACGCAATACAAGAAAGAAGACCAGCCAATGACCAGCATCCGCGAGCGTAACCGTCGCCTCATCCTGCGCGCAGCCAGCGAGGAATTCGCCGAAAAAGGCTTCGCGGCGACCAAGACCAGCGACATCGCCGCTCGCGCCGGGCTGCCCAAGCCCAACGTCTATTACTACTTCCAGTCCAAGGAAAACCTTTACCGCTGCGTGCTGGAAAGCGTGGTGGAGCCGCTGCTGCAGGCCTCCGCACCGTTCCGCGAGGACGATGAGCCGAGCGAGGCGCTGCGCGCCTACATTCGTTCCAAGGTGAGGATTTCCCAGGAGCTGCCGCACGCTTCCAAGGTGTTCGCCAGCGAGCTGATGCACGGGGCGCCGCACCTGCCCAAGGAATACCTGGATGAGCTGAACGCCCAGGCGCAGCGCAACATCGCCTGCCTGCAGAGCTGGATCGACCGCGGCCTGCTGGCGCCGGTGGACCCGCATCACCTGCTGTTCACCATCTGGGCGGCGACCCAGACCTACGCCGATTTCGACTGGCAGATCTCCATGGTCACCGGCAAGACCAGCCTCAGCGATGCGGATTTCGAGGCGGCCACCGAGACCATCACGCGCCTGGTGCTGCGCGGCACTGCGCCAGACGGCGGCACCGAGCCCAAGCCGCAGGGGCGTTTGCGGCCGTTGTCGATTTAACGCCAGCAGTATTCGAACGCCTGAACGAGTAGGAGCGAGCTTGCTCGCGAACCCGCCGCGCACCTGAAACTTCCGGCGTAGACGGGGGTTCGCGAGCAAGCTCGCTCCTACAGGTGTAACCGGGCGCGCGCCCTTTCCTTTCTCGATCAGCCCGCGTCAGCCACCAGGCCCAGCGCCTGCACGCCACGGATCGCGCATTGCTCATCGATGTCCGAGGCGTCGCCGCTGATGCCGATGGCGCCTATCACTTCATTCGCCGAATTACGGATCAGCACGCCGCCCGGCGCAGGCACCACGTTGCCTTGCGCCAGGGTGTTTACCGCGGCGATGAACGACGGCCGCTGCTGAGCGTCCGCCGCCAGCACCCGCGACGACTTGCCCAGCGCCACGGCGCCCCATGCCTTGCCGATGGCGATCTGCGGACGAAGCATGCTGGCGCCGTCCTCGCGCTGCAGGCTCAGCAGGTGCCCGCCGGCATCCAGCACGGCGATGGTCAGCGGCGCAGTGGACAGCTCGCGGCTGGCGACCAGGGCGTGACGGGTGATGTCCAGGGCGGTTTCCAGACTCAGGATGCTCATGAGGTTTTCCTCTTCAAGTTGGTAAGGCAGGTAAAGGTCGGTAAGCCGGGGCCACGCCATGCACAGGTGAAGACTGCGCACACGCGTATCAGAAATCTGTACGCAATCTAGTAGCCGAAGGTCTCACCCAAAGCAACTGAAAAGGACAATCCACATGTATTTTTGTATACATTTTTTCAAACGATAGTTTGACCCTGCGTTCAGGTTTTCCACGAAAGCCTTGGAATAGAAGGCTTCCATGGAAAAATGACCACTCAGTCCCTCGTATACAACCCGTCTTGACCTTCGTCGAATTGCCTGCCTAGAATCGCCTCAACTTTTGTACACAATCAGTATAAGAACCGAGGAACAAAATATGGCCAGAATGAGAGCAATCGAGGCTGCCGTACTCGTCATGCGTCGCGAAGGCGTGGATACCGCCTTCGGCGTACCGGGCGCCGCCATCAACCCCATGTATGCGGCCATGAAGAAACTCGGTGGCATCGATCACGTCCTGGCCCGCCACGTGGAAGGCGCCTCGCACATGGCCGAGGGCTACACCCGCACCAACGCCGGCAACATCGGCGTGTGCATCGGCACCTCCGGCCCCGCCGGCACCGACATGGTCACCGGCCTGTACTCGGCTTCCGCCGACTCCATCCCGATCCTCTGCATCACCGGCCAGGCTCCCCGTGCACGCATGCACAAGGAAGACTTCCAGGCCGTGGATATCACCAGCATCGTCAAGCCGGTCACCAAGTGGGCGACCACCGTGCTGGAGCCGGGCCAGGTGCCCTACGCCTTCCAGAAGGCCTTCTTCGAAATGCGCAGCGGCCGCCCCGGCCCGGTGCTGATCGACCTGCCGTTCGACGTGCAGATGGCCGAGATCGAATTCGACATCGACGCCTACGAGCCGCTGGCGGTGAACAAGCCCAAGGCCACCCGCGCCCAGGCCGAGAAAGCCCTGGCCCTGCTCAATGACGCCGAGCGCCCGCTGATCTGTGCCGGCGGCGGCATCATCAACGCCGACGCTTCCGACAAGCTGGTGGAATTCGCCGAGCTGACCGGCGTGCCGGTAGTGCCGACCCTGATGGGCTGGGGCACCATCCCTGACGACCACCCGCTGATGGCGGGCATGTGCGGTCTGCAGACCTCGCACCGCTACGGCAACGCCACCGTGCTGGAATCGGACATGGTGTTCGGTATCGGCAACCGCTGGGCCAACCGCCACACCGGTTCGGTCGACGTCTACACCGCTGGCCGCAAGTTCGTCCACGTGGACATCGAGCCGACCCAGATCGGCCGCGTATTCACCCCGGACCTGGGCATCGTTTCCGACGCCGGCTCCGCCCTGGACGTGTTCCTCGAAGTAGCCCGCGAGTGGAAAGCCGCCGGCAAGCTGAAGGACCGCAGCGCCTGGGTCGAATCCTGCCGCGAGCGCAAGCGCACCCTGCAGCGCAAGACTCACTTCGACAACGTGCCGGTCAAGCCGCAGCGCGTCTACGAAGAGATGAACGAGTTCTTCGGCAAGGACACCTGCTACGTCAGCACCATCGGTCTGTCGCAGATCGCCGGCGCGCAGTTCCTGCACGTCTACAAGCCGCGCCACTGGATCAACTGCGGCCAGGCCGGCCCGCTGGGCTGGACCATTCCGGCAGCCCTGGGCGTGGTCAAGGCCGACCCGAGCCGCCAGGTCGTTGCGCTGTCGGGCGACTATGACTTCCAGTTCATGATCGAGGAGCTGGCTGCCGGTGCGCAGTTCAACCTGCCGTACATCCACGTACTGGTGAACAACTCCTACCTGGGCCTGATCCGTCAGGCGCAGCGCGGCTTCGAGATCGACTACTGCGTGCAGCTGGCCTTCGAGAACGTCAATGCACCGGAGCTCAACGGCTACGGCGTGGACCACGTCGCGGTGGTGGAAGGCCTGGGTTGCAAGGCGATCCGCGTGACCGACCCGAACCAGATCGGCGCCGCCTTCGCCCAGGCTCGCGAGCTGATGCAACAGCACCGTGTACCGGTAGTGGTCGAGGTCATCCTGGAGCGCGTCACCAACATCTCCATGGGGACCGAGATCAACGCGGTCAACGAGTTCGAAGAGCTGGCGCTGAAAGGCATCGACGCACCGACGGCCATCTCGCTGCTCGACTGATCAGCCGGACCGTACGACTCCTCCCTTCGGGGAGGAGCTGGGGGTGGATATTTCCTGGCGGAGAGTCCCCCACCCCCTGCTCTCTTTCATGAAGAAGCCGAGCACCACGCACCACCCGTTCAACAGGAGTGACCCCATGCCCCGTTTCTGCGCCAACCTGTCCATGCTGTTCACCGAGGTGGACTTCCTCGACCGTTTCGAAGCCGCCGCGCGTGCCGGTTTCAGCGGTGTCGAGTACCTCTTCCCGTATGACGTCGAGGCCGAGGTGATCAAGGCCCGCCTGGACGCCAACAAGCTCGAACAAGTGCTGTTCAACCTGCCTGCCGGCGACTGGGCCAAGGGCGAGCGGGGCATCGCCTGCCACCCGGACCGCGTCGAGGAATTCCGCGCCGGCGTCGACAAGGCCATCGCCTACGCCAAAGTGCTGGGCAACACCCAGGTCAACTGCCTGGCCGGCATCCGTCCGCAGGGCTACGACTGCGCGACCATCGAGAACACCTTCCTGAACAACCTGGAGTACGCGGCGGGCAAGCTCGAAGCCGCGGGCATCAAGCTGGTCATGGAAATGATCAACACCCTCGACATTCCCGGCTTCTACCTGCAGACCACCAAGCAGGCCCAGGACATCCGCGAGAAGGTCGGCAGCGCCAACCTGTTCCTGCAGTACGACATCTACCACATGCAGATCATGGAAGGTGACCTGGCGCGGACCATCGAGAAGAACCTCGCCTCGATCAACCACGTGCAGCTGGCCGACAACCCCGGCCGCCACGAGCCGGGTACCGGCGAGATCAACTACCGCTTCCTGTTCGACCACCTGGACCGCATCGGCTACCGCGGCTGGGTCGGCTGCGAATACAAGCCCAAGACCACCACCGAAGCTGGCCTCGGCTGGCTGAAGAGCCACAACGTCATCTGATTCGCCGGCCGGCGCGTTGGGTACGCAGCGCGCCAGCCAGCCCAACAAGAACAACCAGGAGAACTCCTCATGGCCAAAATCGGATTCATCGGCACCGGCATCATGGGCCTGCCCATGGCGCAGAACCTGCAGAAAGCCGGTCACCAGATCTTCGTCTCCACCCACCACGATGCCGCCCCGGCAGCCCTGGTCGAAGCCGGCGCCATCGGCCTGGCCAACCCCAAGGAAGTCGCCCAGGAAGCCGAGTTCATCATCGTGATGGTCCCGGATACCCCGCAGGTCGAAGACGTGCTGTTCCGCAAGGACGGCATTGCCGAAGGCGTGGGCCCGAACAAGGTGGTGATCGACATGAGCTCGATCTCCCCCACCGCCACCAAGACCTTCGCCGAGAAGATCAAGGCCACCGGCGCGCAGTACCTGGACGCCCCGGTTTCCGGCGGTGAAGTCGGCGCCAAGGCCGCTTCCCTGAGCATCATGGTCGGCGGCTGCCCGAACACCTTCGAACGCGCCCTGCCGCTGTTCCAGGCCATGGGCAAGAACATCACCCGCGTCGGCGGCAATGGCGATGGCCAGACTGCCAAGGTGGCCAACCAGATCATCGTCGCCCTGAACATCCAGGCCGTCGCCGAAGCCCTGCTGTTCGCCGCGAAGAACGGCGCCGACCCGGCCAAGGTGCGTGAAGCGCTGATGGGCGGCTTCGCCTCCTCGCGCATCCTCGAAGTGCACGGCGACCGCATGGTCAAGGGCACCTTCGATCCGGGCTTCCGCATCAGCCTGCACCAGAAGGACCTCAACCTGGCCCTGGCCGGCGCTCGCGAACTGGGCCTGAACCTGCCCAACACCGCCAACGCCCAGCAGGTGTTCAGCACCTGCGCAGCCATCGGCGGCAGCAACTGGGACCACTCCGGCCTGATCAAGGGCCTGGAGCACATGGCCAACTTCTCCATCCGCAAGGACTGAGAAAGGCATTCGTAGGATGGCGTGGAGCGCAGCGATACCCATCCTACGAAGAGCAAGACGTAGGGCGCATAACGCCAGCGGCGTTATCCGCCACCGAGCAAAGTGACGGGCGAAGTTATGGGAGTGGCCTCGCCCGCCACGCTGCAAAGCGACTCGAACACCCGGCCGTAGGGAATACGGCCTCGCCGGCCGGGCTGTTCGATTCCATCGCTGAGCCTTCTGAAGACAGAAGCCTGAGCCATGGAACACCACAACAAGAATCATCGGAGCCTGACATGAGCCTCGACCCACGCGCCTTCCTGCGCGAGCTGTTCGACACCGCCATTGCCGCCGCGCATCCGGCCCAGGTGCTGGCGCAGCACCTGCCCACCGACAAGGGCGGCCGCACCATCGTCATCGGCGCCGGCAAGGCCGCCGGAGCCATGGCCGAGGTCGCCGAGAAGCACTGGAATGGTGACGTCCAGGGTCTGGTGGTCGCGCCCTACGGCTACGGCGCGCAGTGCCGCAGCATCGAAGTGGTGGAAGCCTCGCACCCGGTGCCGGACGATGCTGGCGAACGTGTTGCCCGTCGCGTGCTGGAGCTGATCAGCGGCCTCTCCGAGAACGACCGCGTCATCTTCCTGCTCTCCGGCGGTGGCTCCGCCCTGCTCGCCCTGCCCGCCGAAGGCATCAGCCTCGACGACAAGCGCAGCGTGAACAAGGCCCTGCTGAAATCCGGCGCCGCCATCAACGAGATGAACTGCGTGCGCAAGCACCTCTCGGCCATCAAGGGCGGCCGCCTGGCCCGCGCCTGCTGGCCAGCCAGCGTCTACACCTACGCGATATCCGACGTGCCCGGCGACGAAGCCACGGTGATTGCGTCCGGCCCGACCGTGGGCGATCCGACCACCTCCGCCGACGCCCTGGCGATCCTCAAGCGCTACGCCATCGACATTCCGTCGAACGTGCGCGCCTGGCTGGAAGACCCGCGTTCGGAGACCGTCAAACCCGGTGACGAATGCCTGTCGCGCAGCCACTTCAAGCTGATCGCCACGCCACAGCACGCCATCGACGCGGTGGCGGCCAAGGCCGAAGCCGCGGGTATCCCGACGCTGATCCTCGGCGACCTGGAGGGCGAATCCCGCGAAGTAGCCAAGGTCCACGCCGGCGTCGCCCGGCAGATTCGTAAATACGGCCAGCCGCTGAAAGCGCCGTGCCTGATCCTCTCCGGTGGCGAGACCACCGTGACCGTGCGCGGCAACGGCCGTGGCGGGCGCAACGCCGAGTTTCTCCTCAGCCTCACCGCCGACCTGAAAGGTGAACCGAATATCTGGGCCCTGGCGGGGGACACCGACGGCATCGACGGCATGGAAAGCAACGCCGGTGCCCTGATGAGCCCATGCAGCTACAGCCGCGCCCTCAAGGCCGGCCTGAACCCGCTGCACGAGCTCGACAACAACAACGGCTACGGCTTCTTCGCTGAACTGGGCGACCTGGTGATCACCCGGCCGACCCGCACCAACGTCAACGACTTCCGCGCCATCCTGGTCCTCGAGAACGACAAATGACTCCGGATAAAAAAGTAAAGATCCTCGCGACCCTGGGCCCGGCAATCAAAAGCCGCGACGACATCCGCGCCCTGGTGGAAGCCGGCGCCAACCTGTTCCGCCTGAACTTCAGCCACGGCGAGTACGACGACCACGCCCAGCGTTTCGCCTGGGTGCGCGAAGTGGAAAGCGAGCTGAACTACCCCATCGGCATCCTCATGGACCTGCAGGGGCCGAAGCTGCGCGTGGGTCGCTTCGCCGACGGCGCGGTGCAGCTGCAGAAGGGCCAGACCTTCACCCTCGACCTGAACGACGCGCCAGGCGACGACCAGCGCGTCACCCTGCCCCACCCGGAAATCATCCAGGCGCTTGAGCCAGGCATGAGCCTGCTGCTGGACGACGGCAAGATTCGCCTGCAGGTGCTCAACGCCCATAGCGACGCTATCGAGACCCGCGTGATGAACAGCGGCGAGCTGTCCGACCGCAAGGGCGTCAACGTTCCCGAAGCGGTGCTCAAACTCAGCCCGCTGACCGCCAAGGACCGCCGCGACCTGGCCTTCGGCCTGGAGCTGGGCGTGGACTGGGTCGCGCTGTCCTTCGTGCAGCGCCCCGAAGATATCGAGGAAGCCCGCGAGCTGATCGGCGACAAGGCCTTCCTCATGGCCAAGATCGAGAAGCCCTCGGCGGTCCAGTCCATCGAGGCCATCGCCAAGCTGTCCGACGCGATCATGGTCGCCCGGGGTGACCTCGGCGTGGAGATGCCGGCAGAGAGCGTGCCGGGCATCCAGAAGCGCATCATCCAGGTCTGCCGCCAGCTCGGCCGCCCGGTGGTGGTGGCCACCCAGATGCTCGAATCCATGCGTTTCTCCCCGGCGCCGACCCGTGCCGAAGTAACCGACGTCGCCAACGCCGTCAGCGAAGGCGCCGACTGCGTAATGCTCAGCGCCGAGAGCGCCTCGGGCCAGTACCCGCGTGAAGCGGTGGAGATGATGGCGAAGATCATCCGCCAGGTCGAAGCCGAGCCGGACTACCAGGCCACGCTGGAGATCAACCGCCCGGAACCGGACGCCACCGTCTCCGACGCCATCAGCTGCGCGATCCGCCGGATCAGCCGCATCCTGCCGGTGGCGGTGCTGGTGAACTACACCGAGTCCGGCGCCTCGACCCTGCGCGCCTCCCGCGAGCGACCCAAGGCACCGATCCTCAGCCTGACGCCGCAACTCAAATCCGCCCGCCGCCTGACCGTGGCCTGGGGCGTCCATTCGGTGGTCAACGCGCAGCTCGCCCATGTCGACGAGATCTGCTCCACCGCCCTGGACATCGCCCTGGCCCAGCGCATGGCGCGCCGTGGCGACACCGTGGTGATTACCGCTGGTGTGCCGTTTGGCCAGCCCGGTAGCACCAACATGCTGCGCATCGAGACGGTGGCGCCGGCATTGGAGGTTTGATGCACGGCTGAAAGCCCCTCTCCCCTTCGCGGGAGAGGGCAATCGAGTTCAGGAGCCACGCCCAGGCGCGTGCCTCCGCACCGAGTCACTCCCGGACGGACGGGGCCGGGAATACGGGGCCGCGTCCCCGTCCGTCCGGGATTGACCTTTGTACTGAGTGCCTGCGCACCAGAAACATGACGACCGAATGCTTGTCGGTCCATGGCCCCCACGCAGCAACTCCCAATGCTGGCCATGGAACTTTGAGGTTGTTGGCGGTGATCCCGCCGACAACCTCTTTTCTTTTTCCAGACCCGTGGCGCGGCCCCGTATGGCGGCGTCACAAGGTTCTCACGCAGCGCCCGCCGATGGGGCCACGATGCCCCACACCCAACGAGGCGCTGCGGAGCCACTTTCAACTGCCCAGACGTCAAATGTCCCTGAACAAGTTCGTAACCAACCGGCTGATCGGCTTCGGCCAGATCTACCTGCAGGCCGACGCGCGCTTCGGCCTGATCCTGCTGCTGACCATCGCCTGGTCCGCACCGCACCTGCTGCCCGGCGCCCTCCTCGGTGCGCTGCTCGGCCCGCTCACCGCGCGCTTCGTGCGCGAGTCGCAGGCGGACATCGACGCCGGACTGCACGACTACAACCCAATCCTCATCGGCCTGCTGCTGCCCTTCCAGTTCCAGTGGTCGCTGGGGTTGGTGATGCTGACCGTCGCCGCCATCCTCACCAGCGTCGCCGTGCAGGCCGTGCTGCTGCGCCAGTCACGCCGGCGCTTCGGCCTGCCGGCCTACACCTCGGCCTTCGTGCTGCTGGGCTGGGTTTCGCTGGCGCTGGGCAAGGCGCTCGGTTTCGCACCGGCCAGCGGCGGCGCCTGCCTGTCCTGTGGCGCGGTCAATCCGCTGCTGGATTCCACGGCACTGGGCTTCGGCGAAGTCATCTTCCTCGGTGAGCCACTGGCCGGCCTGACCATCGCCCTCGGCCTGCTGCTGGTGGAACGCCGCGCCGCATTCTGGGCGCTGGCCGGCGCTGCCGGCGCACTGGCCCTGGCGCCGCTGTTCGACCTGCCGGCCGCTTCGGCCCAGGCCGGGCTGCTCGGCCTGAACGGCGCGCTGGCCGGCATCGCCCTATCGCTGCGTTTCCGCAGCCCGCTGGCGCCGCTGTGCGGCATCGTCCTGGCGGTGCTGCTGCAGCCCTGTTTCGCCCTGGTCGGCCTGCCCGCGTTCACCGCGCCCTTCATCCTCGCCTGCTGGCTGGTGATCCTCGGCCAGCGCGTGCTGCAAACACTGCTGCACGCTCCCGGAAGGGAAAACAGCGGCCCGCGTGTATAGTCGGAAGCCTTCCTTTCGGCGACGGATCGCAACGATGAACTTCGTGAAATACCAGGCCCTGGGCAACGACTACCTGGTCTATGCCGGTGACGCACCCTTTGCCCTGAGCGCTGCACAGATCGCGCGCGTCTGCGACCGTCACCACGGCATCGGATCCGACGGCATCCTGGTGGCCAACCACAGCGATGCCGCCTTCGGCCTGCGCATCCTCAACCCCGATGGCTCCGAGGCGGAGAAGAGCGGCAACGGCCTGCGCATCTTCTCGCGCTACCTGTGGGACTGCGGACTGGTCGCCGGGCAGCCGTTCGACATCGTCACCGCCGGCGGCACCGTCACCAGCCAGGTGTCCGACGAAGGCCGCACCGTCGAAGTGTCCATGGGCCGCGCGGAGTTCGCCTGCGCAAAGATTCCAGTGCTGATCGACGCCGCCGAGGCGCTGGACTATCCGCTGGAAATCGACGGTGTGGCACTGAAGATCAACGCCGTCTCCATGGGCAACCCGCACTGCGTGGTGTTCGTCGAACAGACCAGCCGCGAGCTGGCCTGCCGCCTCGGTCCACTGCTGGAAAACCACCCGCTGTTCCCCCGCCGCAGCAACGTGCAGTTCGTCCAGTGGTTGTCCCGCGATGCCCTGCGCGTGGAAATCTGGGAGCGCGGCGCCGGCTACACGCTGTCCTCGGGCACCAGCAGCTGCGCCGCCGCGTCGGTGGCACGCAGGCTCGGCCTGTGCGACGAGCACATCGACCTGCACCTGGCCGGCGGCCTGCTGAAGATCCGCGTCGCGGACGACTTCCAGGTGACCATGCGCGGCGCCGTGCAACGGGTCGCCGGCATCGACCTGGACCCGGAAGCCTTCGCCGACCTCGGCTGAGCCCGCCTATTGCCTGCGCGACTGGCATGGATCAATGCCGGCCCGCGCGCGGCCATCCAGACTGCGACCTGACACCGAGCGAAGCAGAACCTGACCGATCAATCGACGGGTAACCGCGCATTTGCCGGCATCAGACGGCATAATCCGCGCCCTTTCGCACCCGGCCCGCCGGGGCGATCCCACTTCCAGCAGCGAAAGATGTCATGACGCTTCCTACTCCCACCCTCCTGCAGCGGCTCAAGCGCACCAGCCTGGTCCTGCGGATCTTCATCGGCATGCTCTGCGGCATCGCCCTCGCCGTACTCTGGCCACAAGGCGCAGTGGCGGTCGGCCTGCTCGGCAAGCTGTTCATCTCCGCCCTTAAAGCCGTGGCGCCGGTGCTCGTTCTGGTGCTGGTGATGGCCTCCATCGCCAACCACAAGCAGGGCCAGCGCACGCACATCCGACCGATCCTGCTGCTGTACCTGATCGGTACCTTCGCCGCGGCGATGATCGGCGTGATGGCGAGCTTCGCCTTCCCTTCCACCCTGGTGCTGAGTGCGCCGACCAGCGAACTGGCACCGCCCGGCGGCATCGGCGAGGTGATGCGCTCGCTGCTGTTCAGCGTCACCACCAACCCGGTGAAGGCACTGCTGGAGGCAGACTTCATCGCCATCCTGGCCTGGGCCATCGGCCTGGGGATTGCCCTGCGCCACGCCCGCCAGACCACCCGCGACCTGCTCGACGACATGGCAGGTGGCGTGACCCTGATCGTCCGCGTAGTGATCGCCTTCGCCCCGCTGGGCATCTTCGGCCTGGTGGCCGGCACCATTGCCGAGTCCGGCTTCGACGCGCTGATCGGCTACCTGCACCTGCTGGCCGTGCTGCTGGGCTGCATGCTCTTCGTGGCGCTGGTGGTGAACCCGCTGATCGTCTTCGCCAAGATTCGCCGCAACCCCTATCCGCTGGTGCTGCTGTGCCTGCGCGAGAGCGGTATCACCGCGTTCTTCACCCGCAGCTCGGCGGCCAACATCCCGGTCAACCTGCAGCTGTGCGAACGCCTGGGCCTGCACGAAGACACCTACTCGGTGTCGATCCCGCTGGGCGCGACCATCAACATGGCCGGCGCGGCAATCACCATCAGCGTGCTGACCCTGGCGGCGGTACACACGCTCGGCATCGCGGTGGACCTGCCCACCGCCATCCTGCTCAGCGTGGTCGCCTCGATCTGCGCCTGCGGCGCTTCCGGCGTGGCCGGTGGCTCGCTGCTGCTGATCCCGCTGGCCTGTGGCCTGTTCGGCATCTCCAGCGAAGTGGCGATGCAGGTGGTGGCGGTCGGCTTCATCATCGGCATCCTCCAGGATTCCGCCGAGACCGCGCTGAACTCCTCCACCGACGTGCTGTTCACCGCCGCGGCGTGCATCGCCGAGGGCGACGTGGACGAATCGCAGGCAGGCGAGCGCGCCTGACCGCAGTTCCATGAAGCGAGCCGGGGTGGCCGAGACTGCCCCGGTCCTTCTCGGCTAAGGTGTCTGCATCTTCCCTGCAGATTTCCCCATGGCCGACGACACCTCCACCTGGCGCCAGCGCCTCTACGTCATCGTTTTCCAGTCCGACACCCAGGCCGGTCGGCGCTTCGACAGCGCGCTGCTGGTGTTCATCCTCGCCAGCCTGCTGGTGGCCTTCCTCGACAGCGTCGCGCGCATCCACCAGCAATTCGGCAGCCTGCTCAGCGGCGTCGAGTGGTTCATCAGCGGCCTGTTCCTGATCGAATACCTGCTGCGCCTCTACTGCTCACCCAAGCCACTGCGCTACGCGCTGAGCTTCTATGGGCTGATCGACCTGCTGGCGGTGCTGCCCGGGGTCATCGCGCTGTTCTATCCCGACGCCCAGTACCTGCTGGTGGTGCGCGTGGTGCGGCTGCTGCGCATCTTCCGCATCCTCAAGCTGCGCCAGTACCTGCGCCAGGCCGACTTCCTGCTCACTGCGCTGCGCGGCAGCCGGCAGAAGATCACCGTGTTCTTCCTCTCGGTGATGAGCCTGGTGACGGTGTTCGGCTCGCTGATGTACGTGGTCGAAGGCCCCGAGCACGGTTTCACCAGCATTCCCCGCGGCATCTACTGGGCCATCGTCACCCTCACCACCGTGGGCTTCGGCGACATCACCCCGAAGACCCCGCTGGGCCAGGCGATCGCCAGCCTGGTGATGCTCACCGGTTACTCGATCATCGCCGTGCCCACCGGCATCTTCAGCGCCGAACTGCACAACGCCATGCGCCCGGCCGGGGCGCTGGACAAGCCCTGCCCCGCCTGCGCCAAGGCCAACCATGAGGCCGAAGCGGCGTTCTGCTCGCGCTGCGGCAACCCGCTGTATCCGCGCAAGGATGAAGTCGCGCCGCAGTGATCGCTGCGCGGTAGCCGTTCGTCGGTGATCGCGCTGCGGCCGTCAGCGTGCTCAACCCGTTGTGCCCGCCCCCTTCGTCACAAGCGCCATGGACGGACGCCATGGTGGCGTTCCGCAGCGCCGGCCGCCCGAGGTGAGCACATGCCCTTTCGATTCCACCCACTGATCCTCGCCATCACCATCGCCAGTACCGGCGCGCTGGCCAGCACCTCGCTGCTGGCCGCGCCGCAGGTGGCTGAGAGCCGCATCAGCGCAGTCACCGTCTACACCGACCGCGCCATCGTCACTCGCACCGCCACCCTGCAGCTGCCCGCCGGCCAGCACGAGATCGCCCTGGAGCAGTTGCCCCTGCGCATCGACGACAACAGCCTGCAGGCCTCGCTCAGCGCCAGCGCCGCCGCGACCCTGCTCGACGTCAGCAGCGCGCCGCAGGTATCGCCGCCCGCCGAGGACAACCGTCTGCAACAGCTGGACGCGCAGCTGCGCGAGATCGAACGCCAGGAGCGCGAGGTCAGCGACCGTGGCAGCGTGCTGGAGAACCAGAAGCAGTTCCTCGCCGACATCCAGGCCAGCAGCACCAAGCCGGGCAAGAACCAGGCGCTGCCGAGCATCGACGAACTGAAGAACCTGCTGCAGATGAGCGAGGGCAACCTCGGCCACATCCTCGAAGAGCAGCGCAAGCTCGACCAGCAGAGCGAAGACCTGCAACAGCGCAAGCAGGAGCTGGAGAACCAGCGCAGCCACCTGGCCGGCGACGGCACCCACTACAAGCGCGCGGTCCTCCGCGTGGCGCTGGAAAAACCCGCGCAGGTCCAGCTGCAGCTCAGCTACACGCTGTACGACGCCTCCTGGCGCCCGGCCTACGATGCCCGCCTGCGCGACGGTGAAGAACAGATCGAGATGACCTACCAGGGCATAGTCCGGCAGAGCAGCGGCGAGGACTGGACCGACGTCGACCTCACCCTGTCCACCGCCCGCCCCAACCTGGGCAGCAGCGTGCCGGCGCTGTCGCCGTGGTTCGTCGACACATTCGATCCGCGCACGGTGATGGCCGCCCGGCCCGCCCCGGCGCCCGCTGCACCGGCCATGCTGATGGAAGCGAAAAAAGCCCAGCGCTTCGCCGCCGACGAGATGGCCGCGGCCGGCTCCCTGGCGGAGATGACGGAAATGTCGGTGGCCGTCGCCGAAGTCAGCGCCGCCACCACCAGCGCCTCCTTCCACATCCCGGCCCGTGCCACGCTGAACAGCGACGGCAGCTCGCAGAAAGTCGCCATCGCCCAGTTCAAACTGCCGGCAACCTTCCGCTACCTGGCCACGCCGTCGCTGCGCGAAGCCGCCTACCTGCAGGCCGACACGCGCAACGCCAGCGACTATCCGCTGCTGCCCGGCACGCTCAATACCTACCTGGGCAACACCTTCGTCGCCAGCGGCCAGCTGCGCGCGGTGATGCCGGGCGAGACCTTCGAGCTGGCCCTGGGCGGCGACGAGGCAATGTCGATCAAGCGCAAGCTGGTCAACCGCTACACCGACTACACCGGCCTCACCGGCGGGCGCAAGCGCGTCACCTACGAGTTC
This sequence comes from Pseudomonas sp. CAN1, assembly GCF_030462585.1. Taxonomy (GTDB): domain Bacteria; phylum Pseudomonadota; class Gammaproteobacteria; order Pseudomonadales; family Pseudomonadaceae; genus Pseudomonas. The sequence goes on from NZ_JASMRU010000007.1 coordinate 46,787, forward strand.
CGCATCGACGTGCAGAACAACCACAAGACCGAGCAGCGCCTGCAGTTCAAGGATCAGTTGCCGGTCTCGCGAAACGAGCAGATCAAGGTCGCGCTGTTGGAACCCGAAGGCCAGGGCGTCACTCGCGAGGACGACGGCAAGCTGCTGTGGGACTGGCAGCTGAAGCCGGGCGAGAAGCGCAGCACCACCTTCAAGTTCAGCGTCGAGTATCCGAAGGAACTGGAAGTCAGCGGGCTGGAGTGAGGCGACGAGGGGCAGTCATCGCCCGGCAGGCCTGCTAGGCTGCCGGGCGACTTTCCCCCCTCGTCTTCGTTGGGTGCGGAATACGGCGAACTGCGAGCGCTGCTCCCCGCATAAGCAAATAGCCTTTAAGTATTTAAGTGCCATATAACCTGTCGGCATAATCGACATCCAACAACACTGCCAAAAGGAACTGCTCGTGAAACGTCTGTTCAGCGCCTCGCTGCTGGCCGCCGGCCTCGCCCTGGCTTCCGCCGCCCAGGCCGCCCAGCCCCTGCTCAACGTCTCCTACGACGTGATGCGCGACTTCTACAAGGACTACAACGCCGCCTTCCAGAAACACTGGCAGGAAGAAAAAGGCGAGAAGATCACCATCCAGATGTCCCACGGCGGTTCCAGCAAGCAGGCCCGTGCAGTGATCGACGGCCTGCCGGCCGACGTCATCACCATGAACCAGGCCACCGACATCGACGCCCTGGCCGACAATGGCGGCCTGGTGCCCAAGGACTGGGCGACCCGCCTGCCCAACGACAGTGCACCCTTCACCTCGGCCACCGTGTTCATCGTGCGCAAGGGCAACCCCAAGGGCCTGAAGGACTGGAACGACCTGGTGAAGCCGGGCGTACAGGTGGTGGTACCGAACCCGAAGACCTCGGGCAACGGCCGCTACACCTACCTTTCCGCCTGGGGCTACGCGCAGAAGCATGGCGCCGATGAAGCCAAGGCCAAGGAATTCGTCGCCCAGCTGTTCAAGAACGTACCGGTGCTGGATACCGGTGGCCGCGCAGCGACCACCACCTTCATGCAGAACCAGATCGGCGACGTGCTGGTGACCTTCGAGAACGAAGCCGAGATGATCGCCCGCGAGTTCGGCCGTGGCGGCTTCGAAGTGGTCTACCCGACCGTGTCCGCCGAAGCCGAGCCGCCGGTGACCGTGGTCGACAAGGTGGTCGACAAGAAAGGCACCCGCGCCGAGGCCGAGGCTTACCTGAAGTACCTGTGGTCCGACGAGGGCCAGACCATCGCCGCGAACAACTACCTGCGCCCGCGCAACCCGGAAGTGCTGGCCAAATTCTCCGACCGCTTCCCCAAGGTGGACTTCTTCTCCGTGGTGAAGACCTTCGGCGACTGGCGCACCGTGCAGAAAACCCACTTCGCCGACGGTGGCGTGTTCGACCAGATCTACACCCCGAACTGATTCGCCGGTAAGGGAAAGACGAAAGCCGGAGCTGCCCAGCAGCTCCGGCTTTTTTCATGGAGCAGCGCTCCTGCAAACAGCGCCGAATCTCCGGGTTGCAACTCGTAGGATGGGTATCGCTACGCTCCACGCCATCCCACAAATGCGTCACCTCATCCCTTCCAACCAACTTCGCGCAGCGCGGCCAGCAGCCGCTCCCCGCTCAGCGCCGGCACCAGCACGCCGTCATCGGTGCGCATGTCCTTGCCGGCCAGCAGCACGTTGACGATGGCCTCCTCCACCGCCTCGGCGGCGGCGGCGAACAGCGGCGAGATATGGTCGTTGTTGACCATCTCCAGCGCCGTGGCGAAAGGCAAATCCTTGCGCCCATAGTCCGCCGGTGGCAGGTCGCGGTTGCCGGTGGCGAAGGCGAGGAAGATGTCGCCGCTGGAGTCATCGGTGCCGCCGCCGGTGCGGGCGATCCCCAGGGAGGCGCGTTGTGCCAGGCGCTGGCACTGGTGCGGCAGCAGCGGCGCGTCGGTGGCGAGGATCACCACGATGGAACCCATGCCCGGCGTGCCCTGCTCGGCGAAGGGAGACGGCAGGTCGCCCAGCTGGCGGCCGACCGGATAACCATCCACCCGCAGCTCGCGGCGCTGGCCATGGTTGGCCTGCACCAGCGCGCCCACGGTCCAGCCGCCCTGCTCCGCCGGCAGCTTGCGCGAAGCCGTGCCGATGCCGCCCTTGAACTCGTGGCAGATCATCCCCGTGCCACCGCCCACCGGGCCTTCCCGCACCGGGCCGGATTCGGCCGCAGCCAGCGCCTCGTGCACCTGCTCGGCGCCGACGTGCTGGCCCCAGATGTCGTTGAGCAGGCCGTCGTAGGTCTCCATTACCACCGGCATGCACCAGTAGACGGCAGGGTCCGCCAGTTCGGCATGCTCGGCGGCGATCAGCGCATCGCGCACCGTGCCCACGCTGTGGGTGTTGGTGATGGCGATGGGCGTGGTCAGCAGCCCGGCCTCGCGAATCCATTCCAGCCCGGTGGCGTCGCCGTTGCCGTTGAGCACATGGCAGCCGGCGAAACAGGGTTGCTGGCGTGCCGCAGCGTCGCGTGGTTGCACTACCGTGACCCCGGTACGCACGGCCTTGCCGTCACGCTCGCCGATCAGGGTGCTGTGGCCGACGCGAATGCCGGGAACATCGGTAATGGCGTTGAACTCGCCGGGAGTGCCCAGGCCGAGGGTGATGCCGAGTTGACGAGCGCGCATGCTGTCTCCTTGGAGGGGTTTCAGAGCTTCTGGAAGGCCGGGCTGAGCTTGCCGTAGGTGCTGTAGAGAATCACCGACACGGCCAATATCCCGACAATGATCATGACGTCCCGCGAGGAGGCGTCCAGCAGCAGGTTGAGCAACAGGTAGCCGGCACCGACCACCGCCAGCATCGCCGGCAACGGCCACAGCGGCATGCGGTAAGGGTGCTCGCGGTCGCGACGCAGCACGCGGCTGAACAGCGCGCAGAGCGCCACCACCAGGTAGACCATCACCAGCAGCAGCACGGTGAAGGAAGTCAGCTCCTCCAGGTTCGAGCTGAAGCTCAGCGCGGCCGAGGGCACGCCGAGGAACAGCGTGGCGATCCACGGCGATTCCCAGCGCGGGTGGATGCGGGTGAAGGCGCGGTTCATCAGCGGCGTCCACAGCTCGTCGCGGCCGCTGCTGAAGATCACCCGGCCGACCTGGATGACGATGGCGACGATGGCGTTGAACACCGAGAGGAAGATGCCGGCGCTGACCAGCCGCGACAGCGTCGCGTTGCCGTGGGCGGTGAGCAGGTAGCCGACCGGATCGGGGCTGGCGATCATGTCCTTGAGCGACGGCGCGCCCAGCAGCAATGCGGTCAGCGGGACGATCTCGATGACCACCACCAGCACCAGCGACCAGATCACCGCGCGGTGCACGTTGCGTCCACCGCACTTCATGTCCTCGGCCAGCAACACGGCGCCGCCGAAACCGTTGTAGGAGAACAGCGCAGTGCCCACGGCACCGATCACCAGCGCCCAGGGCGCGGCGGCCAGTATCCCGCCGTCGATATGCTGCGGCTGCACCAGCACGCTGACCGGCTGGCTGACGTGGCCGAAGCCGAGCACGACTATCACCAGCAGAGCTGCCACTTCGCAGAGCAGGAACACCCCGGTGATCCAGGCGTTCACGCGGATATTGAGGATGCCCAGCACGTAGCTGGCGGCGACTATCACCAGGGCGACGGTCTGGGTATCGAAGTTCGTCCCCAGGGCATTGTTGAGGTAGGTCGCCGCGCCCGTCGCCAGTACCGGCGGAATGAACAGCAGCGAGACCAGCACGGTGAGGAAGGTGGCGTAGCCGGCGAGGCCGCCGAACACGCGCTTGGCATAGACGTACTCGCCGCCCGCCGAGCTGTGGGCGCGGCCGAGTTCGGCGTAGCACCAGGCGAACATCAGCGCCAGGAAGCCGGCGAAGACGAAGGCCAGGAAGGCGCCGCTGCCGGCCTGCTGGATGGCGAAGGGAGCGATGACGAAAACCGAGCTGGCGGGGGTGACCGCCGAGACGGTGATGGCGACTACGTCGAGCACGCCCAGGCTGGGCTTGAGCGCGCTCGCTGGCGCAGGGGAAGCGCTCATATCGTTGTTTCCTCGTGTTGTTATTGGTGGCTGAGGCAGGAACGAAAACCTTGTTGCGCCCTCTTGCTCGGGGCGTCAGGTGGCGCTGAGTCTGTGCGCGGCAGGCGGGGCGGCCAATCACCATTTGGGGTTACGCCCCCTTGACGGCGGGCAGGTAAAAGGAGGAAACCGTGGGCCCAGTCCCCGCCTCTCCACCGGAGAAACACCGCCGATGCACACCCTGTTCCGCGAGGTCGGCATGCACGCCAACCTCAGCCGCGCCATCGAGCAGATCGGCCAGCCGCGCTTCTGGAAGCAACTGGTCCTGCTGCTGCACCAGTGGTTGCCGTTCGATAACGCCCTGGCGATGTTCTACCCGGCCAGCGGAACCCCGGTGGCGCTGGAGGAGTACGACGCCGAGCCCACCGCCGGCCCGGCTGCCATGGCCATCTACCTCGACGGCCTGTTCCAGCTCGACCCGTTCTACCAGGCCTGTCGCGAGGGCGTGCCCAGCGGCCTGTACCGGCTGGAGGAAATCTCCCCGGACCAGTTCCGCCAGAGCGAGTACTTCCTCAGCTACTTCCACGACAACGTGCTGGAGGACGAGGTGCAGTTCATCCTCCAGTTGCCGGGCCAGGGCGCGCTGTCGTTGTCACTGGGCATGCGCAAGCTGTTCGATGGCGAGCAGACCGGCCTGCTGGCGATGCTCTGCCCCTGGGTGCTGGCGCTGATGCAGCAGCACTGGCAGCAACGCAGCCAGCGCCTGCTACCCGGCGCCAGCGACGGCGTGGCGGTGCAGGTGCGCGATGCCCTGAGCCACTTCGGCGCCGGCGTGCTCTCCGAGCGCGAGCTGGAAATCGCCCGGCTGATCCTCCGGGGTTACTCCTCCAAGGCCATGGCCGAGCGCCTGGCGATCTCGCCGGAGACCATCAAGGTCCACCGCCGCCACCTGTACAACAAGCTCGACATCTCCTCGCAGCCGGAGCTGTTCTCGCTGTTCCTGCAGTCCCTGGGGCACGACCCGCAGAATCCCTGATCGGCCGCTACGCCCATCGGCGCGGCTGATGCCACGCCATTCGCGCCCAGCGGGACACCCCGCTGGCGCTGCACGGACACTCCCGCCAACGCCGTGCGCTTCTAGACTGGAGCCGTCCCCCTCCAACAATCACAAGAGGACAGCCCGATGAACGCACGCGCCAACTTCACCCACATGGAAGACGGCAGCGCCGAGGACTGGGCGATCATCGCCAAGGACTTCGGCCAGTACGCCGCCCTCCTGCCCGACCGGATCATGACCCACCTGCGCCTGCTCGATGGCGACTTCGGCGGCTTCCCGGTGGACCGCCTGACCCACTCGCTGCAGACCGCCACCCTCGCCCACCGCGACGGCCGCGACGAGGAATACGTGGTCTGCGCCCTGCTCCACGACATCGGCGACACCCTTGGCTCGTTCAACCACGCCGACATCGCCGCGGCCATCCTCAAGCCGTTCGTCAGCGAGGCGAACCTGTGGATGATCGAGAAGCACGCGATCTTCCAGGGCTACTACTTCTTCCATCACCTGGGCCTGGACCGGCACCTGCGCGAGCAGTTCAAGGACCACCCGCAGTTCGAGCAGACCATCGAATTCTGCGCGCGCTATGACGCCGCCGCCTTCGATCCGGACGCCGAAGTGCTGCCCCTGGAGTACTTCGAGCCCATGCTGCGCCGGGTCTTCGCCCAGCCGCGCCGCTCGATCTACCAGAAGCCCGACGGCACCATGGCCTGAGGGTCTGCAGATGACCGGCGGTCCGCGACGAAGAGTGGCGAACCGCCGCTGGCCGCGGGGCCTGCGCATGGCATAAGATTCCCTCCAAAATCAGACGCGTAATCGGCCAAAAGCCCACACGCAATAGGGAAGTTTCCTGCGCATGAAGCCTAATGTTCTTGAGCGATCCAGCAGTCCGCTCACCCCCATCCCTCTGCGCGAATACCATTCCCGCGTGCTGGCCTACATCGCCGTCGCCGCCACCATCACCGCCGGCACCTTCGCCAAATACTTCGGCTACGACATCCTCTGGATGATCCCGTACGCCCTGCTCTACCCGCACCTGGCGCAGCAGATCAGCCGCCGCTTCAAGCGCGACAATCCGCAGCGCACGCGCCTGGTGCTGCTGTTCATCGACGCCCTGCATGCCGGTATCGCCACCACGCTGCTGGGCTTCGCCGAAGTCCCCAGCCTGATGCTGGTGCTGATCCTTGCCTTCTCCGCGCTGATCATCGGCGGCCTGCGCTCCCTGGGCCTGGCGCTGCTGGTGGCGCTGAGCGCCGCGGTACTCAGCGCCGCGCTGATCTCCCCGGCCTACAAGGGCCAGACGCCGAGCATCGTCGCGCTGGTCAGCGTGCTGTTCTCCACGCTGTACATCTGCATCACCGCCTTCTTCGTCCACCAGCAGGGCCTGCGCCTGGCCCAGGCGCGCTCGGAGATCACCCTGGAGCAGGAAAAGGCCGCGCGGCTGGCCAGCAACCTGGCCAAGTACCTGTCGCCGCAGGTGTGGGAATCGATCTTCAGCGGCAAGCGCACGGTGCGCCTGGAGACCCAGCGCAAGAAGCTCACGGTGTTCTTCTCCGACATCAAGGGCTTCACCGAGCTGTCCGAGGAGCTGGAAGCCGAAGCCCTCACCGACATGCTCAACAACTACCTCAACGAGATGTCGAAGATCGCCCTGAAGTACGGCGGCACCATCGACAAGTTCGTCGGCGACTGCGTGATGGTGTTCTTCGGCGACCCCTCCACCCAGGGCGCCAAGAAGGACGCCGTGGCCGCCGTGTCCATGGCCGTGGCCATGCGCAAGCACATGAAGGTCATGCGCCAGCAGTGGCGTGCCCAGGGCATCACCAAGCCGCTCGAAATCCGCATGGGCCTGAACACCGGCTACTGCACCGTGGGCAACTTCGGCGCCGACACGCGCATGGACTACACCATCATCGGCCGCGAAGTGAACCTCGCCAGCCGCCTGGAAAGCGCCGCCGAAGCCGGCGAGATCCTCATCAGCCACGAGACCTATTCGCTGGTCAAAGACGTGCTGATGTGCCGCGACAAGGGCCAGATCGCCGTAAAGGGCTTCAGCAAGCCGGTGCAGATCTACCAGGTGGTCGACTTCCGCCGCGACCTGGGCTCCAACCCCAGCTTCATCGAGCACGAGGTGCCGGGTTTCTCCATGTACCTGGACACCAACAACGTGCAGAACTACGACAAGGAACGGGTCATCCAGGCGCTGCAGCAGGCGGCGGAGAAGCTCAAGGACAAGATCATTCTCTGATCTTCCGACCTCCTCGTTGACGGCCATTCTCGCGCCAGTGTGAAGTCCTCGCTTGCGCCCGCCCGATCGCGGACGGAGTCCGCTCCTACGCACGCCGGGGATCCCGGCAAGGCTCACGCCTGGCACCGCGACGTAACCCGCTGATGTAGGAGCGGACCTTGTCCGCGAAAGCCGTCGCGGCGGGCCCCCTCTCTCACCGGTTAACGCCATTCGCAGGCGCACATCCTGCCCCCAACCCATCGTCAAACGACGGGCTCCAGCACACACCTTGTAGGAGCGAGCTTGCTCGCGAACCCGCTCAACGCTGCGGCCGCCAGGAAACCCATTCGCGAGCAAGCTCGCTCCTACGAAGAGCCGAAAACCCGCACCTTTCACCCGCCCATAAAAAAGCCCGCTCAAGCGAGCGGGCTGGAAAGGCTCCGGTGCTTCACGTTCACCGGGCCGAATTGCTCTTTGGCGAACCCGTCAGGACGGCTGCAGCTCTGCCGAGTTGCTCGGGCCGGCGGCCAGTTCGGCGGAGAGGGTCTTCTCGTCCAGCTGCTTGCACCACTTGGCGACCACGATGGTGGCTACGCCGTTGCCGACCAGGTTGGTCAGGGCGCGGGCCTCGGACATGAAGCGGTCGATACCCAGGATCAGCGCCAGGCCGGCAACCGGCAGGTGGCCGACGGCGGACAGGGTGGCGGCCAACACGATGAAGCCCGAACCGGTGACACCGGCAGCGCCCTTGGAGGCGATCAGCAGCACGACCAGCAGGGTCAGCTGGTGGGTGATGTCCATCGGGGTGTCAGTGGCCTGGGCGATGAACACGGCGGCCATGGTCAGGTAGATCGAGGTACCGTCGAGGTTGAACGAGTAGCCGGTGGGGATCACCAGGCCGACCACGCTCTTGTCGGCGCCCAGCTTCTCCATCTTGGCGATCATGCGCGGCAGGGCGGACTCGGAGGACGAGGTGCCCAGCACGATCAGCAGTTCTTCGCGGATGTAGGAGATGAAGCGCAGGATGCTGAAGCCGTGGGCGCGGGCGATGCCACCCAGGATGATCAGCACGAACAGCAGGCAGGTGATGTAGAAGCACAGCATCAGCTGGCCCAGCTGCACCAGCGAACCGAGGCCGTAGGCACCGATGGTGAAGGCCATGGCACCGAAGGCACCGATGGGAGCGACCTTCATGATCACGTTGATGATGTTGAACATCACGTGGGTGATGCGATCGATGAACTCGAACACCGGCTTGCCGTAGTCGCCCAGGCGGTGCAGCGCGTAGCCGAACAGCACGGAGAAGAACAGCACCTGGAGGATGTCACCGTTGGCGAAGGCGCCGACCACGGTGCTCGGGATGACGTTCATGAAGAAGTCGATGGTGCTCTGCTTCTCGCCCGAAGCGATGAAGCCGGTGAGCGCGGCGTTCTTGTTCATTTCGGCGGTCAGCGTGGCGACGTCGGCGTGCATGCCGGCGCCCGGCTGGACGACGTTGACCACGACCAGGCCGATGATCAGCGCGATGGTGGAAACGATTTCGAAGTACAGCAGCGCCATGCCGCCCGTCTTGCCCACGGCCTTCATGCTCTGCATGCCGGCGATGCCGGTGACCACGGTACAGAAGATGATCGGCGCGATGGCCATCTTGATCAGTTTGACGAAGCCATCGCCCAGCGGCTTCATCAGTTTGGCGGTGTCGGGGTAGAAGTGGCCGAGTGCGATACCGATGGCGATGGCGATCAGTACCTGCACGTACAGGCTTTTGTAGAAGGGTTGCTTGGTCATGGCAGCTCTGTCCTCACGGGCGTGCGCTCACCAGGGGCAAACGCAAGACCGAACGCGTTATCTCCCTGCAATGGGAGAATTTGTTTTCAGGGCATGCCCGAAGGCAGGCCTTGAACGCTTATGGCAAGTGCTGTGCCAGACCTTTAAAAAATGTTAAATCCCTTTAAATTCAATAACTTCCATAAAAAGTCACGGCACGGGAAGGCTGCAATCTGGCGGATTCCCGCCTTCGTCCTGGCGGATTTCCCGCCCTCTGGCGGGTATCCGCCATGGCCTTCGTACCGTAGATTGTAGAACCCCGATCAGGTTCGACCGGGTTTGCCGCGCGGCGTTGGACGTGCGGCCAGAACAACAAGGACCGCTCATGCGTGAACGCACCATTGCCAGCCATTTCGTCCGCGCCGCTGTGGGCGGCGCCCAGCGCCAGGGGCTGAACGTCCCGGCCCTGCTGCGGGACGCCGGGATTGCACCGGCTATCCTCGACGAACCCCGCGCGCGGGTCGACCCCGAGCAGTTCAGCCGGCTGATGCAGACTCTCTGGGAAGCGCTGGACGACGAGTACATGGGCTTCGGCAGCCAGCCGAGCAAGCGCGGCACCTTCGCCATGATGTGCAACGCGATCATCCATTGCCGCACGCTGGAGAAGGCGCTGGGGCGCGGCTCGCTGTTCTACGGCCTGTTCCCCGAGGCGCCGCAGATTCACCTGGAGCGTGACGGCGAACGCGCGCGCCTGACCCTGGACGAAACCCACCTGCGTGACCCGGACCACTTCCTCGCCGAAAGCCTGCTGCTGATCTGGCATCGCCTGGCCAGTTGGCTGATTGGCCAGCGCATCCGCCTGGAGGAAGCCACCTTCAGCTACCCGGCGCCCGAGCACCAGGGCGAGTACGACCTGATCTTCCCCTGCCCGCGCCGCTTCGAAGCCGGCAGCACCGGGCTGCTGCTGCAGGCGCGCTACCTGGACATGCCGCTGCTGCAGGACGAGCGCACGCTCAAGCATTTTCTCAAGGACTCCCCTGCCGACCTGCTCGCCCGCCCCGACGGCGGCGACAGCCTGACCAGCCAGATCCGCCGCCTGCTGGGCCGCGACTGCCGCAGCTGGCCGGACCTGGAACAGGTCGCTGCGCAGCTGCACATGAGCCCGCAGACCCTGCGCCGCCACCTGCGCGAGGAAGGGCCGAACTTCCAGGAGCTCAAGGACCAGCTGCGCCGCGACCTGGCGATCTACTACCTGGGCCGCGACGAGCTGTCGATCCAGGACATCGCCGACCAGCTTGGCTTTTCCGAGCCGTCGGCGTTTCATCGGGCTTTCAAGAAATGGACGGGGCTGACGCCGGGGGCGTATCGGGCGCAGCAGGGGGAGTGAGGAGCGCGCCGGTGGGATTTCGCGGACAAGGTCCGCTCCTACAGGGTGGTTTCGGTGCGAGGGGGTTCGCGAGCGAGCTCGCTCCTACAGATAAACGCCACTGTCAGCCTGTGCGTAGGAGCGGACTTCGTCCGCGATAGGCCCGAATCGCACCGGATACCATCGCGGACAGAGTCCGCTCCTACGCCACCGGGCACAATCGCGCGGCCGAACAGGCGGGCTAGCCCGGCAACCGAATCCTGAAACAAGCCCCGCCCAGCGCAGAATCCTCCAGCGCCAGCTCGCCGTCGTAGCTGTCGATGATGTCCTTCACCACCGCCGTACCGATGCCCTGGCCAGGGTGCTGGGTGTCCAGCCGTTCGCCGCGCTTGAGGATGCGCTCGCGCTGGCTGGCGGGCACGCCAGGGCCGTCGTCTTCGATGATCAGCTCGAACATCCGCCCGTTCTTGCGTGCGCTGACCTTCACCGTGGTCAGGCACAGGCGGTAGGCGTTCTCCAGCAGGTTGCCGAGCATTTCCAGCAGCGCGCCCTTTTCCAGCGGCAGCGACAGCCCCTGGGGAATGTCGCGCTCCAGCTTCACGCGCTTGTCGCGGTAGACCTTGTCCAGCGCGCCAGCGATGGTGTCCAACAGCGGGTCGAGGGCCGCGCGGTGGCGGATCAGGCCGCTCTTGCGCATGGTCGCGCGCTGCAGCTGGTAGCCGATCTGCTGGCTCATGCGCTCGATCTGGGTCTGCAGCACCTGCACCTGCTCGCGGTTCTTCGGCTCGTCGGCAAGGGTTTCGCTGACGCCCTGGAGCACCGCCAGCGGCGTCTTCAGGCTATGCGCGAGGTCGCCCAGGGAATTACGGTAGCGCTCGCGCTGGGCGCGCTCGCTTTCCAGCAGGCGGTTCACCGAGTCGGTCAGGCGCAGCATCTCGGCGGGATGGTCGTCGCTCAGGCGTTCGCGGTCGCCAGTCTCGATCTGGTCCAGCTCCGAGCGCAGCCCGCGCATCGAGCGGAAGCCCCAGCCCAGGCCAAGCCAGAGCAGCCCGAGCAACAGCAGCAGCGCACCGCCCAACCACAGGTAGAGCTGGTCGCGGAAGCCGCTGACCAGCTCGCGGAACTCGCTTTCCGGCTGCATGGTGACGATGCTGTAGGCCGCGCGTTTGCCGCCCAGCAGGTCGATCTCCACGTCGTAGACGAAGAACTCCTGGCCGGTGGCATCACGGATGCGGGTAAATTCGTCGATCAGGCCGTCGTACTTGGGGGTGTAGCTGACGCTCTCGTCCTGGGCCGAGGTGGAGCGCCACACCAGTTGCCCGGACTGGTCGTAGATGAAGCCCAGCAATTTGGATTCGGGGAGGTTGAAGTCCTCCACCGGCAGGTGCTCGGGCATGCTCAGGACATTGCCTTCGATGCGCGCCGAGGACACCAGGGTCGCCACGTCCGCCGCCAGGCGCTGCTGGATGGCGTTCTCCAGGGCGATGCTGAATGCACGCTGGAGAGCCGGCAGCAGCGCCGCCATGAACAGCACGGCGAGAATCGCCGCCCCGATCATCAGCCGCAGACGCAGCGAGCGGATCATTTACACAGCTCGTTGAAGATGTAGCCCTGGCCGCGCACGGTATCGATCGGCTTGAAGCCCGCAGCGCTTTCCAGCTTGCGGCGCAGGCGTCCGACCAGCACCTCGATGACGTTCGGATCGCGCTCGTCGTCGTCCGGGTAGAGCTGCTCGATCAGGCGCTCCTTGGCCACCACCTGCTGGTGATGCCGCATGAGGTATTCGAGGATGCGGTACTCGAAGGCGGTCAGCTGCAGCGATTCGCCGTTGACCAGCGCCTGCTTGCGGTTGGTGTCCAGCACTAGCGGGCCGGCCTCGATGCTCGACTGGGCGAAGCCGCTGGAGCGGCGCAGCAGCGCGTTCAGGCGGGCCTCCAGTTCTTCGAACTGGAAGGGTTTGACCACGTAGTCGTCGGCGCCGGCGGCCAGGCCTTCGACCTTGTCCTGCCAGTTGCCGCGTGCGGTGAGGATGAGAATGGGGAAGCTCTTGCCCTGGCTGCGGAACTCGCGGATCAGGTCCAGGCCGCTCATGCCGGGCAGGCCCAGGTCGATCATCGCCAGGTCATGATGGTATTCGGCGGCGCGGTACAGCGCCTCTTCGGCGTTGGCCACAGCGTCGACCACGTGGCCTTGTTCGCCGAGCCGGGTATACAGGTGATGGCGCAACAGCGCCTCGTCTTCCACCACCAGCAGTTTCATGCGCGTGCTCCCTGAGTCAGGCAACCGGGCCGCGCGGGCCCGGTTGCGTTACCGGTCAGAACTTGTAGTTGGCGCCCAGGTAGAACTGGGAGCTGCTGTGCAGGTCAAGGGATCCCACCTTGCTGCCACCGTGCGGGCTCATCTCGGTACTCGCGTTGGTACGCAGGTAACGGTAGCCGCCTTCCACGGAGGCGTTCTTGCCGAGTTCCTGGAGGATACCGGCTTGGGCGCCGATGGCGTAACCCACATCGCTGTCGCGGCTGTAGCCCTTGGAGTCCTGCTCCAGCTTGACCAGGCCGGCGGTGCCGCCGCCGAACAGCTTGGTGCCCTGGTCGCCCAGCGGCAGGAAGGCGTCGTAGCTGCCGAGCAGGTTCTGCTGGCGCAGCTTCAGGCCGTTCTCGGTGTCGGAGACGTTTTCATAGGTCACGTAGTAGCGGCCCTGCTCCATCTGCTGGCCGGCACGAATGCCCCAGGTGCCGCTGTTGTTGATCACGCTGTCGAACTTGGGGTTGCCCAGGTTGCGATTCAGCGCGTCGGACTTCTGGATGTTGTTGCTGGTTTCGCCCCAGGTCATACCGACGAAGGTGTCGGCGGCGCTGGCTGCGGTGGCGGCGAAGCTGGCACCGAGGATGGCGCTGGCGAGGGCGATTTTCTTCATGGTGTTCATGGGGTTTCTCCCGTCAAGGATGTCTGTAATGAGTTGACGGGGAACAGGTTACGAGGGGGGCACTGAACCGAACCTGTCCGGGTACTGAACCAATGCTGAACGAATTATCCGAAGGAAATTTCACTCACCTTCTCAGTTGCGATGGCTGCGCTGCCCCATTGGGTTCGCGAGCAAGCTCGCTCCTACGAAGAGCGCTTCCGGTAACTGTAGGAGCGAGCTTGCTCGCGAACAGAAGCCCCGGCACAAACGAAAAGCCCCGGCACTTGCCGGGGCTTCGCTGGAACGGGCGGGATACTCAGCCGCCCTGCAACGCCTTGAGGATCTTCTGCCCCGCCCGCCCATCCGCCGGCATCATGCCGCGCTTGTTCTGCTCCTGCTGGATCGCCTTGCGCGTCACGTCGCCGATCATCCCGTCGGGCTGGCCAATGTCGTAGCCACGCTTGACCAGCAATTCCTGCAGTTCCCTGCGCTGCGCCCGGCTCAGCCCCGGATCGTCGGTCGGCCAGGGCGTGCGCAGGCCCGGCTCGCCGCGCAGGCGGTCGGACAGCAGGGCGATGGCCAGCGCGTAGCTTTCCGCGGCGTTGTAGGAATAGATCGCGTCGTAGTTGCGCAGCACCAGGAAGGCCGGGCCATTGGCGCCCGCCGGCAGCAGGATCGCCGCCTTGGAGTCGATGCTCGGGATCGGCTTGCCGTCGATACGTTTCACGCCACGGCTGGTCCAGTCCGACAGCGCACGGCGCTTGGTGCGCCCGGCCTGGGAGGCGTCGAATCCCGCCGGCAGTTTCACCTCGTAGCCCCACGGCTGCCCTTCGCGCCAGCCGGCCTTGCGCAGGTAATTGGCGGTGGACGCCAGGGCGTCGGCGGTGCTGCCCACCAGGTCGCGGTGGCCGTCGCCGTCGAAGTCCTCGGCGATGCGCGCGTAGGTCGAGGGCATGAACTGCGTCTGGCCGAAGGCGCCGGCCCAGGAGCCGGTAATGCCGCTATCGCGGATATCGCCCTGCTGCAGCAGCTTGAGGGTGGCGAAGAACTCGCCCTGGAAGAACGACTGGCGCCGCCCGTAGCAGGACAGCGTCGACAGCGACACCAGCAGCGGGCGCTTGCCGGTGATGCGGCCGAAATCGCTCTCCACGCCCCACACCGCGACTACCGTGGCCGGGTCGACCTGATAGCGCGCGGCGATCTTGCGCAGCAGTTCGGCGTGCTCGGCCATGCGCGCCTTGCCGTCGGCGACGCGCTGGTCGTCCACCAGCCCGGCCAGGTAATCCCAGATCGGCGTGGTGAATTCGGGCTGGAAGTCGAGCAGCGGCAGCACGCTCAAGTCCGGCTGCAGCCCCCTGGTGTACTGCGCATAGCTGGCAGCGCTGACGCCCTTGGCCTGGGCGGCGCCCTGCAGGCGATTCAGGCAGGCGCCGAAATCGTCGCCGGGCGCGGCCTGCACCAGCGCCGCCGGCAGCAGCAGGGACAAGGCCAGGGAAACGCGGCGCGCGATGGAAGTGGTCTTCATTGGTGTTGGATGCTCAGATCGGTAAAGGTGGCGCGCCCGCCTTCAGTGGCGGGCCCGCGATTGTCCTGCAGGTAGACGCCTGCCTTGAAGTACAGGCCCTGGTAAGCCCATTTCGTGTCCAGTTGCTGGCTGACCTGACCGTCCTTGACCTGCACGCTCAGCACGCCGCTGCTGGACACGCCCAGGCGGTAGGTAAAGGTATCGCCCAACGGGATGCCGTCATAGACGGTATAGGTGCGCGTGGTGATGTCGTCGGGCCGATCGCGAACCAGCGCCTGCACCCGCGCCTTGTCCAGGCGTTGCTGGTAGACCAGCTTGACCAGCGGCAGGGCCTCGGCGCTGCCACTGCCGTTGCTGTGGATCTGCCCGATCACCATGCGCCGGCTGGAGGGCACCGCCTCCACGCGCAGGGTGGCGACCATCAGGTTATCCGCCAGCGGATAACGCCAGGTGAACAGGCGGCCGTCGGGCTTGGTCTCGCGCAGTTCGGTACGGGGGAATTCGCTGCCGGTGGTATGCGCACCGTTCACCGGCACCCAGAACACCACGCCATCGGCGCTGCGCTGGAAATACGGGCTCTGGTAGTCGCGGCGCAGTTGCGCCGTGGAGATGGTCGCGGCCGGGCCGCGCTGGGGAATGGTCAGATTCCAGGTGCTCAGGTCCAACATCGGCCTATCGCTTTGCGGGTCAGGACATGGGCGTCAGGGTAGACGAGGCTGACGGACTTTTCACCCGCCGGGCATCGCCATTTCCGAGGTGACAAGCCCGTGCTTGAGCGCCCGCGCAAGCACTGCGCGGGCGTTTTTGCCGTCAGCGACTATCTTCTGTTGGGTCCGTCTCCCAACGCCTTCATCAAATCCCGGCCATCGCCACGGAGAGCCACCATGCGCCTGTTATCCGCCCTGTTGCTGTTCGCCTTCGCGGCCAGCGCCCACGCCGCTATCCAGACCCAGGAAATTCCCTACGAATCCACTGACGGCACGAAGATGATCGGCTACTACGCCTACGACGACGCCAAGTCCGGCATCCGCCCTGGCGTCATCGTCGTCCACGAGTTCTGGGGCCTGAACGACTATGCGAAAAGCCGCGCTCGGCAGCTCGCCGAACTGGGCTACAGCGCCCTGGCCATCGACATGTATGGCGATGGCAAGCACACCGACCACCCCAACGACGCCAAGGCCTTCATGGCCGAGGCGCTGAAGAATGCCGACGCCGCCAAGGCGCGCTTCCAGGCTGGCCTGGAGCTGTTAAAGAAGCAGCCGCAGACCGACCCGAGCAAGATCGCCGCCATCGGCTACTGCTTCGGCGGCAAGGTGGTACTGGACATGGCCCGCGCCGGCCTGCCACTGGCTGGCGTGGCCAGCTTCCACGGCGTACTGGCAACCCAGACGCCGGCCCAGCCGGGGCAGATCAAGGCGAAGATCCTGGTCGAGCACGGCGGCGCCGACACCCTGGTGCCGCCCGAAAGCGTCGCCGCCTTCAAGGCCGAGATGGACAACGCCAAGGCCGACTACAAACTGGTGATCCAGCCCGGCGCCAAGCACAGCTTCACCAGCCCGGATGCCGACAAGCACAAGGGGCACGGCCTGGACGTGGGTTACGACAAGACCGCCGACCAGAAGTCCTGGGCGGACCTGCAGGCGTTCTTCAAGGAAATCTTCGACGTGAAACCGGACGCGCAGTAAATCGCAGGCAATAAAAAACGGGAGCCCATTCGGGCTCCCGCACTCAATCAAGTGTCTAAGGTCAGAGCCCGCCTTGGCGGCACTCCAACAACAACCTCACCTGCGTCCCCTTTGGGGAACGCGGCGCGCAGTGTGACAAAGCTTGTCGGACGAATCCGTACGCCTTTGGTGAAGGTTTGCAAAGGAATGTAAGTGCCGCGTGACTGGTGAGCCACGTTCTGGCGCGGCAGAATGTCCCCATGACCACCCTTCCCGCTTTCTGCACCCCTCTCGACGCCGACTGGCCCCTGCCGACACCGCTGGCCGGCTGCCAGCTGCGCAGCACCCGTTTCGACCGCCAGCGCCTGCAGGCCGGGGATTTCGCCCTGGGCCAGGTCGAGCCGCCAGCGAACATCCAACGCTCGGTCGCCAAGCGCCAGGCCGAATACCTCGCCGGGCGCCTCTGTGCGCGTGAGGCGCTGCTGGCGGCGGGTGGGCCGGCGCAGGTGCCGGGCACCGATGAAGAACGGGCGCCAGTCTGGCCGGCGGGCTTCTGTGGCTCCATCACCCATGGCGACGGCTGGGCAGCGGCCATCGTCGCGCACAACAGCGAATGGCGTAGCCTCGGCCTGGACGTGGAGAACCGCCTGGAAACCGCGCGCGCCGAACGTCTGGCCGCGGAAATCCTCACGCCGGACGAACTCGCGCGCCTCGATCCGCAGCAGGCGGCGTTGCAGGTCACCCTCACATTTTCCTTGAAGGAGAGCCTGTTCAAGGCGCTCTTCCCGCTGGTGCGCAAGCGCTTCTACTTCGAGCACGCCGAGCTGCTCAGCTGGTCCGCAGGCGGCCACGTGCAGTTGCGCCTGCTGACCGATCTGTCGGAGGAATGGCACCACGGCAAGGAGGTCGCCGGGCAATTCAGCCTGTTCGACGGACGCCTGCTGAGCCTGGTAGCGATCCCCGCGATCTGACTGCTGCGACTGTCAGACACATCCGAAAGTCTTGACTTAAAAGTCAGAATTTGGCGTCATGCACGCGCCCCGTGAGCCTGTACCCCTTTTGATCCTCGGATTTTGCCTTCAGAGGAATCGTCAGCAGGTATATCGATGTATAGAATCCTATACAGCCAGGCGACAACGTCGGGCAACTGGGGACCCCACAAAAAGAACACGCACTTCGGAGCAAACGGAATGACCAGAAACACCCTGGCGCTCGCCATTGCGGCCAGCTCGCTCGGTCTCATCGCGCAATCGGCCCACGCTGGCGGCTTCATCGAAGACAGCAAGGCCAGCCTGACCCTGCGCAACTTCTACATCAACACCGACAACCGCAACGGCACCGCCTCTCCCAGCAAGCAGGAAGAGTGGGGCCAGGGCTTCATGCTCAACTATTCCTCGGGCTTCACCCAGGGCACCGTCGGCTTCGGCGTTGACGCCCTCGGCCTGCTCGGCGTGCGCCTGGACGGCGGCGGCAAGGCCGGCAAGGCCGGTATCGATCGCCAGCCCGGCACCATCTTCCCGCTGGAAAGCGATGGCAGCGCCGTCGACGAATTCAGCAGCCTCGGCATGACTGCCAAGGCGAAGATCTCCAAGACCGAATTCCGCTACGGCACCCTGCAGCCCAAGCTGCCGGTGGTGGTCTACAACGACGCCCGCCTGCTGCCGATGACCTACGAAGGTGGCCAGGTCACCTCCACCGACATCGACAAGCTGACCCTGACCGGCGGCCAGCTGACCCACACCAAGGGCCGCAACTCCACCGACTGGCGCAGCATGTCCATCGCCGGCGCCAACGGCAGCAGCGCCACCTCGCGCGACAGCAACAAGTTCTACTTCGCCGGCGGCGACTACAAGGCCACCAAGGACCTGACGCTGTCGTACTACTACGGCGAGCTGGATAACTTCTACAAGCAGAACTACCTCGGCCTGGTGCATAACTGGGGTATCGGCCCGGGCACCCTGAAGTCCGATATCCGCGTCTTCATCAGTGATTCCGACGGCAAGAACGGCAGCGCCTCCGGCCGTGCCGACGGCTACGTCAGCAGCGGTTACTACGGCGGCAACAGCCTGAAAGGCGAAGTGGACAACAACGTCTACAGCGGCATGTTCACCTACTCCCTGGGTGGCCACAGCATCGGCGCCGGCTACCAGACCATGACCGGCGACAGCGACTTCCCCTACCTCAACCGCGGCGACGGCGAAGGCACCAGCACCTACCTGATCTCCGACGCCCAGCTGCTGAAGTTCAACCACGCCGGCGAGCGCACCTGGATCGGTCGCTACGCCTACGACTTCGCCGACCTCGGCGTACCGGGCCTGACCTTCAGCGTGCTCTACCTGAACGCCGACAACATCGACACCAAGGACGGCGACAAGGGCGAGTGGGAACGAGATATCGCCCTGGGCTACGTGGTTCCCGAAGGCACCCTCAAGGGCCTGGGCCTGGCGTGGAAGAACGCCACCATGCGTAGCGGCCTGCCGGCAGCGACCACTCCGGGCGTGCCCAACCAGCGCGACCAGGACGAGAACCGCCTGATCGTCAGCTACACCATTCCGCTGCTGTAAGGCGTGGAGTGAAACCAAGAAGGGCGGCCAGTGGCCGCCCTTTTTCTTTTCTCCCAACCCACTAACTGTGCGCGTTCCGGCTGGCGTAGGAGCGGACTCTGTCCGCGATGTGCCGCCGACCAGTTCGGAGCAGCCGGAAATCGATCGCGGACGAAGTCCGCTCCTACGCTCGGCGAAGCGCCGAAGTTTCCTGTAGGAGCGTGCCCTGGATGTTCAGGCCAGCAACGCCACCGACTTGATCTGCGCCCATACCGCCTGGCCGGCATGCAGGCCGAGCTGGTCGTGGGAGTAGCGGGTAATGCGCGCCAGCAACGGGGTGCCGGCCACGTCCAGTTTCACCAGCAGGTGCGCGGAATTATCGGTCGGAACGATCTCGACCACGCTCGCCGGCAGCACGTTGAGGATGCTGCTATGGGCCGCCGGCTCCAGGCTCAGGCTGACGTCCCGCGCCTGCACCTTGATGCGCAGCGCCCTGCCCTTTTCCATCGGCGCGTGGGCCAGGCGGATGTGCTGCTCGCAGTGCGGCAGCGCCAGGGTCAGCAGGCCGTAGTCGGCGTTGTGCCCGAGCACCTGGCCATCGATCACCACGCCAGCGTCTTCCAGGTGGGAGATGGGCAGGTCGGTGCGCGCCAGGGTGTCCATCACCGGGCCGCTGGCAATTGCCTTGCCCTGCTCCAGCAGGACCAGGTGATCGGCCAGCCGCGCTACCTCGTCGGGCGAGTGGCTGACGTAGAGAATCGGGATATCCAGCTCGTCGTGCAGGCGCTCCAGGTACGGCAGGATTTCCGCTTTGCGCTTGAGGTCCAGCGCCGCCAGCGGCTCGTCCATCAGCAGCAGGCGCGGGCTGGTCAGCAGCGCGCGGGCCATGCCGACACGTTGGCGCTCGCCGCCGGACAGGTGTCCCGGCATGCGCTCCAGCAGATGGCCGATGCCCAGCAGTTCGGTGGCCTGCTCCAGCTCGACGCGGTGCTCATCGCGCGGCACGCGCTTCATGCCATAGGTGAGGTTGCGCTTCACCGACAGGTGCTCGAAAAGGTTGGCGTCCTGGAACACGTAGCCCAGTGCGCGCTTGTGCGGCGGCAGGAACACGCCGGCTGCGCTGTCCTGCCAGACTTCGCCATTCACCACCAGCCGGCCGAGCGGCGCACGCTCCAGGCCCGCCACGCAGCGCAGGCAGGTGGTCTTGCCGGAGCCGGAGTGGCCGAACAGCGCGGTCACGCCCTTGCCCGGCAGTTGCAGGTCGACATCCATGCTGAAACCGGAGTAGGCAATCTGGAATCGGGCCTCGATGGCGCGTGGGGAAAGCTCTTGCGACATGCCCACCTCAGGCCCAGGCCGAACGGCTGCGGCGGCTCGCATAGAGCGCCAGCAGGACGAAGAACGAGAAGATCACCATGCCGCCGGCCAGCCAGTGCGCCTGGGCGTACTCCATGGCCTCGACGTGGTCGAAGATCTGCACCGACACCACGCGGGTCTTGCCCGGGATGTTGCCACCGATCATCAGCACCACGCCGAACTCCCCCACCGTGTGGGCGAAGCCGAGGATGCTGGCGGTGATGAAGCCCGGCCGCGCCAGCGGCAGGACCACGGAAAAGAAGGTATCCAGGGGGCTCGCGCGCAAGGTCGCGGCCGCCTCCAGCGGCTTGTTGCCGATGGCCTCGAAAGCGTTCTGCAACGGCTGCACCACGAAGGGCAGCGAATAGAACACCGAACCCACCACCAGCCCGGCGAAGGTGAACGGCAGGCGCCCCAGGCCCATGCTTTCGGTCGCCTGACCGATGAAGCCGTGGGGCCCCATGGTGATCAGCAGGTAGAAGCCGATCACCGTGGGCGGCAGCACCAGCGGCAGCGCCACCACCGCTCCCAGCGGGCCTTTCAGCCAGGAGCGGGTGCGCGACAGCCACCAGGCTATCGGCGTGCCGATCAGCAGGAGGATCAAGGTGCTCAGGGCAGCCAGCTCGATGGTGAGCCGGATGGCCAGGAAATCCTCCTGCGTGAGGGGCATCGCGCTTCCTTAACGACTTAGAGTTCGTAACCGTAGGACTTGATCACCGCAGCGGCCTTCGGCCCCTTCAGGTACTCGACCAGAGCCTTGGCAGCAGCGCTGTCCTTGCCCTTGTTGAGGATCACGGCGTCCTGGCGGATCGGGTCATGCAGGTCGGCCGGGACGATCCAGGCAGAACCGCTGGTCACCTTGCCATCCTTGTAGATCTGCGACAACGCCACGAAGCCCAGCTCCGCGTTTCCAGTGGAGACGAACTGGAAGGCCTGGGTGATGTTCTGGCCTTCGACGATTTTGCCGGCGACCTTGTCCTTGAGACCGAGCATGTCGATCACCTGGGTGGCGGCCAGGCCGTAGGGCGCGGCTTTCGGGTTGGCGATGGACAGGTGCTTGAACTCGTTCTTCTTCAGCACGTCGCCCTTGGCATCGACGTAGCCGTCTTTCGCCGACCACAGCGCCAGGGTGCCCACGGCGTAGGTGAAGCGCGAGCCGGGGACGATTTCCTTTTCCTCTTCCAGCTTCTTCGGCGTGGTGTCGTCGGCGGCGAGGAAGACTTCGAACGGCGCGCCGTTCTTGATCTGGGTGTAGAACTGGCCGGTGGCGCCGTAGGCGGCGACCAGCTTGTGCCCGGTGTCCTTCTCGAAGTCCTTGGCAATCGCCTGGATCGGCGCGGTGAAGTTGGCGGCGACGGCCACCTGCACTTCATCGGCCAGGGCCGAGTGCAGGGCGAAGCAGGAAGCGACCAGCAGGGACAGACTTGCGAAACGGTGTTTCATCGTGATGCTCCAAGTGGGTTGTTGTTTTCAAAGGTCGAACTGGCGGGACTGGTCTATAACCTCAGTTCAGTCCCGTGATGCTCCCGGCGCAATGCCGGCCATACACACGAATCCAGGAGAGCCGATTCATGAAGGTCAGTGCGCGCAACGTCTTCAAGGGCAGTGTCAAGCAACTGCGTAACGGTGCGGTGAATGCCGAGGTGGTGGTCGCCCTGCCCGGTGGCAGCGAGCTGGTGGCGATCGTCACCGAGGAAAGCGTGAAGAGCCTGAATCTGGCCCAGGGCAAGGAAGTCATGGCACTGGTCAAGGCGCCGTGGGTGATGCTGATGACCGACGCCGACGGCATCCGCCTGTCCGCCCGCAACTGCCTGGCCGGCACGGTGAAATCGGTCACCGATGGCGCGGTCAACGCCGAGGTCGTGCTCAGCCTGCCCGGTGGCGCCGAAGTGGTCGCCGTGGTCACCCGCGATGCGGTGGCCGAACTGGGCCTGGCGGCCGGTGTGAAGGCGACTGCGGTGATCAAAGCGTCCCATGTGATCCTCGGTGTTCCTGCCTGAATCCCTGCGCGGGCCTGTCCCTGACCGGCCCGTCAACCGCGTCCGCAAGCGTTCGTTATAGCAAAAATTACATAACGATAGCGGTGACTCTGCAATACCCCCTAAGAGAGACATTCACACGGGAAGGATGCGGAGTGCAGCGCGCGGTGCCATCAGCCTGTCATGGCACCGCAGCATTCTGCATTTTTTGACCCCAAGGTCAAATACTGTCGTCGACCTTCGGCGCCTGGCGACGCGGCCACATCAGCGTGAAGCAGGCTCCACCCAGCGCCTCGCTCCTGGCTATCTCCGCGCGGCCGCCGTGCCAGTGGATGATCCGCCGCACGATGGACAGCCCCAGTCCGTGCCCACCCGTTACCCGCGCCCGGCTGTCATCGGCGCGGAAGAACGGCTGGAACAGCCGGTGCCATTGCGCTTCCGGCACGCCGGGGCCGTCGTCTTCGACGTCCACCTGGCAACGGTCCACGCTCACCCGGAAGCTCACCCGCACCCGCCCTTCGGCGTAGCGCAGCGCGTTGGTCAGCAGGTTCTGCAGCGCGCGGTGCAGGTAGCGCGGTTCGGCCTCGATCCAGCTGCCCTGGTCGAACGGCACCAGCGCACCGGCCTCGCAGGTGACGGTGATTTCCCGGCGCAGCGGAGCAATCTCCGAGACCACCTGCTCGACCAGCGCGCCCAGCTCGATGCGCTGGTAGGTCAGCGCCGGCGAGCCCTGCTCCAGGCGCGCATATGTGAGCATCTCGTCCACCAGCTGGTCGAGGTCCTGGATATCGCCATCCATGCCTTCCATGTACTTGCGTCGGGCCTTGTCGGTCTCGGCGGACTCGATCATCTCCAGCCCGAAGCGCAGCCGCGCCACCGGTGTGCGCAGCTCGTGGGAGACCGCCCGCACCAGCTCGCGTTGCACCGTCAGCAACAGGTGCAGTTGTTCGGCCATGTGGTTGAAGGCCCCGGCGAGCCGCCCCACCGAGTCCGCGCCGCGCACTTCCACGCGGGTATCCAGGCTGCCGCGAGCGATGCGCGTGGCGGCGGACTCCAGGCTGCGCAGGCGCTGCTCCAGCCCACTGATCAGCAGGAACAGGGTCAGGCCGATCAGCGTCAGCGCCACCACCACGATGATGGTCAACAGCTGCGGCGGATAGGGGTTCATCTGGTAGATCGGCCCCAGCTCCAGCACCCAGGGCGTGTCGAGGATGCCGGAGAGCACGCGGATCGAATCGCCGCCCTTGCCCAGCGCCATCACCGTATCGCCCTCTTCCACCCGACGGCTCTGGTCGTCGTCCAGGTCGACTTCCTTCAGCCGCAGCAGGTGCACCTCGAAGCCGAAACGCTTGTCGCGGACGATGCGCGCCAGGTGATAGGGCTGCTCGCTGGCCGGGTAGCGCTTGAGCTCGTCCATCAGCAGGTAGATGGTGGCGCGCGCCAGCTGCTCGCTGACCTGCTCCACCTCGCCGGTGAGGATCAGCCCTTCGGCCGCACTCACCTGGGTCATGACCTTCACTTCATGGGGCACGCCGGCCTGCACCAGCACCTGGTCGTTCATCAGCCGCGCTCGGCTGCGCCCTTCCATGCCCAGCGCGTCCAGGCTGGTGAGCTTCAGCGGGATGCCCAGCAGGCGGCTCCACTGGCTCAGGGCGCGCTTGCGGTCCACCTCGTTCATGGGCAGCAGCTCGTCCGCCATCAGGCGGAAGGTGCCGCGCGCCAGGTCCTCGCGGTAGCGCTCGCCGCGCACGTCGTTGACCAGGTGCAGCGTCAGCACCGCCAGCGCGGCCACCGCCACCAGGGTCAGCAGCATGCCGCCGTAGATGCGCAGGAAGATGGATTTCATTGGGGGTTGTTCCGGGGAGGCACGCTGCAGGTGGGGAGCACCCTCACCCTAGCCCTCTCCCAGAGGGAGAGGGGACTGTACGGAGTACGCGTGAAGATTGGCGCCCTGCTCGGATGGCTCGGTTGGCATCTGTAACGGCAGGACAGCACCGAACCGGCAGCCGGCACGGACGGCCCCCTCTCCCCCCGGGAGAGGGCTGGGGTGAGGGCCAGCCCGAGCGCCAGACTCACCCTGCCTCCGCCGAGTTGAGCAACCCGTAGTAGTCCAGGCTGAGAAACGCGCCGTCCTTCACCTCGCACTCGCGGCGCCGGCCTTCCAGGGTGAAGCCCTGGCGCAGCAGCAGCAGGCGGCCGCTGGCGAGGTTCTCCGGCTCCACTTCGGCCTCAATGCGGTGCACGTTCATTGCGCCGAAGGCGTGGCGGAAGATCAGCGGTAGGCATTCGCCCATCACGCCCTGCCCCCAATATTCGGGCAGCAGCCAGTAGCCCAGTTCCAGACGCCGATGTTCCTGCTGCCAGTTGTTGAAGCCGCAGCCGCCGAGAATGTCCTCGGGCGCATCCGGCCGGCAGATCGCCCACCAGACGCCGCTGCGCTCTTTATAAATGCGCTCGAACCACTCCATCTGCTCGCGGGTGGCCTCCAGCGTCGCGTAGGAGACGCCGTAATGACGGATCACCTCGGGATGCGACAGCGCGCGGAACACCAACGGCTGGTCGGCATCGCTGAAAGCGCGCAGGCGGAAACGCTCGCCGTGCAGCTCGGGGAACGCTGGCACGGCTCAGAGCTCCCCGACGAACAGGTAGCCCTTGCTGCGCACCGTCTTGATCAGGCGCGGGTGCATCGGGTCGTCGCCGATCTTCGGGCGGATGCGCGAGATGCGCACGTCGATGGAGCGGTCCTGGCCGTCGTACTCGATGCCGCGCAGGGAGTTGAAGATTTCCTCGCGGGAGAGGATGCGCCCGGCGTTGGCCGCCAGCAGCCAGAGCAGGTCGAACTCGGCGCTGGTCAGCTCGATGGTCTGCTCGTCCAGCCAGGCCTCGCGCATGGCGTTGTCGATCACCAGCTTGCCGAAGGTCAGGCGCTTGCCGCCCACCACCGGCGCAGCCTCGGCCGGCTCGCTGCGGCGCAGCAGGGCGCGGATGCGCGCCAGCAGCACGCGCGGGCGCACCGGCTTGCACACGTAGTCGTCGGCGCCCATCTCCAGGCCCTGGACCTGGTCCATGTCGTCGGTGCGCGCGGTGAGCATCAGGATCGGCCCGTCGTAATCCGGGCGCAGACGTTTGCAGATGGACAGCCCATCCTCCCCCGGCAGCATCAGGTCGAGCACCACCAGGTCCGGCCGTTCGGCCAGCACCCGCTCCACTGCCTTGCCGCCATGGGATTCGATGGACACCGCCAGGCCGTTGCTCTCCAGGTAGTCCTGGGTCAGCTCGGCCAGTCGCTGGTCGTCCTCGACGATGAGAATGCGCGCTTCTTGTTCCACCTTGCCTCCTGATGCGCCATGAGCGAGCGCGGGCCTGCTTACTATGAGAGAGCCACTATAGAGAGCCCGCAAAAGCGGCCGGCATTGTAGCCAGATTGCCAGCGCCGCGGCACGCCACCGGCGTAAGCAGGCATTGCGCGAAAAGGTCAAGGGCTGCTGCGGCAAAAACACTACATATTGTGGTAGTGTTCTCCCCCGTGCAGCGCTGCCGATGCGTGCGAAAAATCTGTCATAAACCACGACGAACGGTGAAAGGCAGGCAGCATCAGGGATAGCGCGAGTTACCCCGCTTCACCCACATTCCATGCACATTTTATCCACAGCTTTTCCCCCGTCTCCCGCCTTGCAAACACCCCCATAGCGCATTATCTTGTATCCCCGTTGCGGTATACCCCTACATCTTGGGGTTGCAGCGATGAACCGGACACAAGAAGAAAGTCGAAATCCCGAGCCCGTTCCACGGCTCCTCCGGTTCCACCACAACGTATTCCAGACGTACTGATGTGCCAGGCGGCCCTGCCCGCAAGGAGCGATTCATGTCGATGGAAATGCGGTACGGGTGTTGCAACGTAACGTTCAACACCACTAGGTATTGTGGTCCCGGCCCGTAAAGCCGGCACCCGAGTCGGGCCAGGGAGGCGCTTCGGGTCATTCCCCCTGTTCCAGAAGAATTCCAGCCCGCGGCTGCAATCGCGGGCGACTGCTCTTTTTGCTCTTTATTTGACTCCTTGCTTTTGAGAGCGGCGCCACTGGCGTCAGCAACACACCCATTACGAGAACGTGGAGAACACCACCCATGCAAGTCGACACCACTCGCGAGAACCCGCAGGCCAACGCGCCGCAGGCCGCCGAATCCGCTCAGGATCTGGCTGCCACCGCGCCCGGCCAGCTGCGCGTGATCAAGCGCAACGGCACTGTAGTTCCCTACACCGATGACAAGATCACCGTAGCCATCACCAAGGCGTTCCTCGCCGTGGAAGGCGGCACCGCCGCCGCCTCGTCGCGCATCCATGAGACCGTGCGCCGCCTGACCGAACAGGTCACCGCGACCTTCAAGCGCCGCATGCCCTCCGGTGGCACCATCCACATCGAAGAAATCCAGGACCAGGTCGAACTGTCCCTGATGCGCGCCGGCGAGCAGAAAGTCGCCCGCGACTACGTGATCTACCGCGAAGCCCGTGCCAACGAGCGCAAGACCGCAGGCGTCGCCAGCGACATCGCCCAGCCGCACCCGAGCATTCGCATCACCAAGGCCGACGGCAGCACCCAGCCGCTGGACATGGGCCGCCTGCAGACCATCATCCGCGAAGCCTGCGAAGGCCTGGCCGAAGTCGATGGCGCCCTGATCGAACGCGAAACCCTGAAGAACCTGTACGACGGCGTGGCCGAGAAGGACGTCAACACCGCCCTGGTGATGACCGCCCGTACCCTGGTCGAGCGCGAGCCGAACTACTCCTACGTCACCGCCCGCCTGCTGATGGACACCCTGCGCGCCGAAGCCCTGGGCTTCCTCGGCGTCGCCGAGAGCGCCACTCACCACGAGATGGCTGACCTCTACGCACAGGCCCTGGTTGCCTATGTAGAGAAAGGCTCCGAGTTCGAGCTGATCGACAGCAAGCTCAAGGGCTACGACCTGGCCAAACTGGGCGCCGCGATCAACCACGAGCGCGACCAGCAGTTCACCTACCTCGGCCTGCAGACCCTGTACGACCGCTACTTCATCCACAAGGACGGCATCCGTTTCGAACTGCCGCAGGTCTTCTTCATGCGCGTGGCCATGGGCCTGGCCATCGAAGAGAAGGACCGTGAAGCTCGCGCCATCGAGTTCTACAACCTGCTCTCCTCGTTCGACTACATGTCGTCGACCCCGACCCTGTTCAACGCCGGCACCCTGCGTCCGCAGCTCTCCAGCTGCTACCTGACCACCGTTCCGGACGACCTGTCGGGCATCTACAACGCCATCCACGACAACGCCATGCTGTCCAAATTCGCAGGCGGCCTGGGCAACGACTGGACTCCGGTCCGCGCGCTGGGCTCCTACATCAAGGGCACCAACGGCAAGTCCCAGGGCGTGGTTCCGTTCCTCAAAGTGGTGAACGACACCGCCGTCGCCGT
This sequence comes from Pseudomonas sp. CAN1, assembly GCF_030462585.1. GTDB lineage: Bacteria > Pseudomonadota > Gammaproteobacteria > Pseudomonadales > Pseudomonadaceae > Pseudomonas. The sequence goes on from NZ_JASMRU010000007.1 coordinate 74,669, forward strand.
CAACCAGGGTGGCAAGCGCAAGGGCGCCGTCTGCGCCTACCTGGAAACCTGGCACCTGGACATCGAGGAATTCCTCGAACTGCGCAAGAACACCGGTGACGACCGCCGCCGCACCCACGACATGAACACCGCGAACTGGATTCCGGACCTGTTCATGAAGCGCGTCTTCGACGACGGCAAGTGGACCCTGTTCTCCCCGTCCGAAGTACCGGACCTGCACGATCTGACCGGCAAGGCCTTCGAAGAGCGCTACGAGTATTACGAAGCCCTGACCGAGTACAACAAGATCAAGGTGTTCAAGGTCGTCCAGGCCAAAGACCTGTGGCGCAAGATGCTCTCCATGCTCTTCGAGACCGGCCACCCGTGGCTGACCTTCAAGGACCCGTGCAACCTGCGCAGCCCGCAGCAGCACGTGGGCGTAGTGCACAGCTCGAACCTGTGCACCGAGATCACCCTGAACACCAACAAGGACGAGATCGCCGTCTGCAACCTGGGCTCGATCAACCTGGTCAACCACATCGTCGACGGCAAGCTGGACACCGCCAAGCTCGAGAAGACCGTGAAGACCGCCGTGCGCATGCTCGATAACGTTATCGACATCAACTACTACTCGGTCCCGCAGGCTCGCAACTCGAACCTCAAGCACCGCCCGGTAGGCCTCGGCATCATGGGCTTCCAGGACGCTCTGTACCTGCAGCACATCGCCTACGGTTCCGACGCCGCCATCGAGTTCGCCGACCAGTCCATGGAAGCGGTGAGCTACTTCGCCATCCAGGCTTCCTGTGACCTGGCCGACGAGCGTGGCGCCTACGAGACCTTCGACGGCTCCCTGTGGTCCAAGGGCATCCTGCCGCTGGACTCCCAGCAGATCCTCATCGAAGCCCGTGGCCAGAAGTACATCGACGTCGACCTGACCGAATCCCTCGACTGGGCTCCGGTACGTGCTCGCGTACAGAAAGGCATTCGTAACTCGAACATCATGGCCATCGCGCCGACCGCGACCATCGCCAACATCACCGGCGTATCGCAGTCCATCGAGCCGACCTACCAGAACCTGTACGTGAAATCGAACCTCTCCGGCGAGTTCACCGTGATCAACCCCTACCTGGTTCGCGACCTGAAAGTGCGCGGCCTGTGGGACCCGGTCATGGTCAACGACCTGAAGTACTACGACGGCTCCGTGCAGCAGATCGAGCGCATCCCGCAAGACCTGAAAGACCTGTACGCCACCGCCTTCGAAGTCGAGACCAAGTGGATCGTCGACGCCGCCAGCCGCCGCCAGAAGTGGATCGACCAGGCCCAGTCGCTGAACCTCTACATCGCCGGCGCCTCGGGCAAGAAGCTCGACGTGACCTACCGCATGGCCTGGTTCCGTGGTCTGAAGACCACCTACTACCTCCGTGCCCTGGCCGCGACCAGCACCGAGAAGTCCACCATCAACACCGGCAAGCTCAACGCCGTGTCCGCTGGTGGCAACGAAGGCCTGCAGGCCGCCGCTGCCGAACCGCAGCCGGCTCCGGTCCCGCAAGCCTGCTCCATCGACAATCCAGACTGCGAAGCCTGCCAGTAAGGAGGTAAGCGGTCCTCGGAACGGTCCGCGCGTCGTTGCCCGGCAGGTCGGCCCCCATCACGTACAGTCGTACGCTCAGGGGCTCCGACCTACCAGGCGCCTAGCGCGGCCTCGCTCCGAGGCACCGCCAGAACTCCGCAGCTTCGAAGTCCCCTCTCCCTCAGGGAGAGGGCTAGGGTGAGGGGCTCTTCAGGGCCCCTTCTCCCCACCGAACAACAGCCTCCTCCGCCGCGCACCGCGCAGGACGGAAGAAGCACAAGCTCTTAGCGTGCACCACACGCCACCAGACATCAGGCCGCCCTAGAACGGCCATCCAGAACAGGAGAGGACCCATGCTGAGCTGGGACGAATTCGACAAAGAAGACGCCACCGAAGCCAAGGCCGCCCCGGCCGTCGCCCAGGCCGCTGCGCAGAACGCTGACAAACTCGACGCCGACGCCGCCGGCTCCGTCGAAGAAGCGCGCGCCGTATCCGCCGACGACTCCGACGCCGTCGCCCGCGCCAAGCAGGCCCTCGACGCCCTGGACATCCAGGAAGGCCTGGACGATCTCGAAGGCTCCGCCGCCCGCGTACAAGTCGGCGACAAGCAGATGATCAACGCCCGCGCCGACCTCAACCAGCTCGTACCCTTCAAGTACGACTGGGCCTGGCAGAAGTATCTGGATGGTTGCGCCAACCACTGGATGCCCCAGGAAGTGAACATGAACGCCGACATTGCCCTGTGGAAGAGCAAGGACGGCCTCAGCGAAGACGAGCGCCGCATCGTCATGCGCAACCTCGGCTTCTTCTCCACCGCCGACTCCCTGGTCGCCAACAACCTGGTACTGGCCGTCTACCGCCTGATCACCAACCCCGAGTGCCGCCAGTACATCCTGCGCCAGGCCTTCGAAGAAGCGATCCACACCCACGCCTACCAGTACTGCATCGAGTCGCTGGGCATGGACGAGGGCGAAATCTTCAACATGTACCACGAGATCCCGAGCGTCGCTAAGAAGGCGTCCTGGGGCCTCAAGTACACCCGCTCGATCTCCGATCCGAAGTTCGAAACCGGAACGCCTGAGACCGACCGCCAGTTCCTGCGCAACCTGATCGCCTACTACTGCGTCCTGGAAGGCATCTTCTTCTACTGCGGCTTCACCCAGATTCTCTCCATGGGCCGCCGCAACAAGATGACCGGCACCGCCGAGCAGTTCCAGTACATCCTGCGCGACGAATCCATGCACCTGAACTTCGGCATCGACGTGATCAACCAGATCAAGATCGAAAACCCGCACCTGTGGGATGCCCAGATGAAGGACGAGGCCACCCAGATGATCCTCCAGGGCACCCAGCTGGAGATCGAATACGCTCGCGACACCATGCCGCGTGGCGTACTGGGCATGAACGCCGCGATGATGGAGGACTACCTCAAGTTCATCGCCAACCGCCGCCTGACCCAGATCGGCCTCAAAGAGGAATACCCGGGCACCAGCAACCCGTTCCCGTGGATGAGCGAAATCATGGACTTGAAGAAAGAGAAGAACTTCTTCGAGACCCGCGTGATCGAGTACCAGACCGGCGGCGCGCTGAGCTGGGACTGACGGAAGTAGTAGCACCACCGCAAGTCAAGACCATTAGAAACGCTGTAGACCGAAATGGATTTTTGGGGCAGTGATAAAGAAAGACGAAAAGCCCCGCCTAGTGCGGGGCTTTTCTTTATAAAGGTAACAAGACTTGAGCACATCCTCTTCTCAGAGCACGATAGAACCACTATCACTAGTCACTAGCGATTTCGGCAGCATAATTTCAGCAGCAAACATAATAATAATCATCATGGCGCTCCTATATTTCTCACAACGCACGGGCTCTCTGCATTTTATTAAGGATAGATTTTGGGGAATATTTGGGGGAAAGAAAGAATTCTATGACCCTGAGCTAGAAAAACTCCGACAAGAGCTGAGAGAAATCGAGCATTTCCGAGCAGAGTTCAATATACAGGCCAATACTATTGAGGAAACAAAGAAATTCAGACGCTGGGTAAGACTCCACTCACTTCCTATACGCCTGGTCGTTCTAGCAAAAAAACATATTCGGTACAATAATTTTGAAGATATAAAAATCGAGTACGGATCTCATTTAAAGCATCAGATCATCACTCTGATCGGGCTAATAACAATCACTGCACTTTCTGTACTTTCCGCATATGGAAGTAACTCTAAATATTGGCTAGCTTACTTCTCAGATGGAAACATAGTGAGCAAAGGATTTTACTTAGCCTCCGACAACTTCAAGCTCACCCTAACGGGAAGGCACATAGGAAAAGAAGACTGTAAAAATACGGAGCTAATACTAAAACTACCGGAAGCCAAAAATTTCTCGTCCGAAAACATAGTTACTCTCTGCTCAGTATTTACTAGCGACACAACAAAGAACACACAAACTTCCGAGTTAAAAACACAAAAAATATCTCTCGCCGTAATTTCAGTGATATTTATGGCATTTTCTCTTTTCCAAATTCGAGGCTTTCAGATAAATAGCGCAGCCAATGCAATCCGTTCTCGACTTTCGAAGAGCCAAATTTAAGCAACCACACCAAATAGCGAGTAACCCGAACATCTATCTGGCCCCACCTCCTACGTCGTAGCTGAAATTTGTGTAGGCCGAATAACGCCCCGCGTTATCCGCCGATTCTCCAAGTTACCCTCCAGACTCCAACCGAGCTCGGAGGGGCCTCATGTCGAACTACCGACGCGCCTGGGTGCGGGGTGGCACCTACTTCTTCACGGTCACGCTACGTGACCGCCGCTCCAGCCTCCTCACCCAGGAAATCAATCTGCTGCGACGCGTCATCGCCCAGACCAAGCGCAACCATCCTTTCCACATCGATGCCTGGGTCGTGTTGCCCGAACATATGCACTGCCTGTGGACGCTGCCGCCGGGCGACGCCGATTTCGCCACGCGCTGGAAGGTCATCAAATCTGGTTTCGCGCGGCGCATTCCCCATGGCGAGCCGCGGAGCATCGAGCAACAGATGCGTAGCCAGCGCGGCATCTGGCAGCCGCGTTATTGGGAACATCTGATCCGTGATGAAACGGACTTCCAGCGGCACTTCGACTACATCCACATCAATCCGGTGAAACACGGATGGGTGACAGCGGTGAGGGATTGGCCGTATTCCACCTTTCGCCGGGCGGTTGCCGAGGGCATTTACACCGAAGATTGGGCCGGGGATGTGTCATTGGATGTGAGGGCGGCGGAGCGGCGGTGAGCCAGACGGCACGGTCATATGCGTGTGCCGGAACACACGCTTTTGTAGGGCGAATAACGCGAAGCGTTATCCGCCGTTGTGCTTGAGATGCACCACACGCCTGAGCTAAAGCGCGGCGCCAAGGAAATCGGCGGATAACTGCTTCGCAGTTATGCGCCCTACGGTTGACCGTGCTCTGTCTCACCCATAGTTTTCAGCCAGCGCCTAAGAAACGCTTCACATAGCGGCAATACTGCTCCCGAAAGCAGCGGTGTACCCATTGAGGAAATGGATATGCCTTTCACCCCCAGCCTTCGCCCCGAAGGCGCTTCGCTGTACCCGCCCTCTTCTGCCTCCTTCCCGGAGGTGCGCCATGTCTGAAGAGGTCCTGATCCCCACCGAATTCATCCGCCACAAGCGCCTGCTGCGCGCCGTGCTTTTGGAAGACCAATGCTGGTTCTGCGCCCATGACCTGGGCCGGCTGATCGGCTCGCCGCGGCTGATCGAGCGCGTGGAGCGCAACCTCGACGACGACCAGGTGCGCCACGCCTGGATGCAGGACGGCAGCGGCGATTACATCGATGAGCTGCTGATCAGCGAATCGGGGACCTATGCCGCGCTGATCTACTACTTCCATCCGGAGAATCGCAGCGTGCGGCAATGGTTGTCGCAGCATGTGATTCCGACGTTGCGCGACCAACACCGCGCGGGCAGTGGCGAGCCACGCCGGGAAACGCTGCGGGCGGCGACGCAGACGTTATCGGTATTGAAATGGCAAGGCGTGACCTGGGTGCCCTTCCAGCTCTGGCCCGAGCTGAATATCAGGCCGGAGAGCACGACGTAGGATGGTGTGGAGCGGAGCGATACCCATCGCTCTGCTCTCGCTCCGACGCGCGGGTGTTCGCGTGGGAGCGGACTTTGTCCACGATCCGCACGCAAGGCCGGCGCTGTTGTTGGTTTGTTGCTTCGGATTGGGTGTTTATGCGCCGCTTCGGCGTGCGCGCGGGCTTCTTGTTTCGCCCCCTCGGGCGAGTCCCTTTTGGCAAACGCCCCAAAAGGAACCAAAAGGTCTCGCCCCTGCCATCCGGCTTTTCGCTTCGCGAAAAGTACCCTCGGTTCCTCGGAGTTTCAGGGGGCCGCCGCGAAGGGCCATCCCTGGCCAGTCGCGGCTTCCGCGGCATCCATGCCGCTCTCCCCCTGAAACTCCGATCACCTTCGGCCTCCTGAAAGGGGCACTTCGGCGCGTGTGGATGTTTTTCTGGAAGACATCAAAGGCAACAGCCAGAGCCAGAGCACGGGCGACATGGCGTGGCGCTGGATGGTGTTGCGTGAGATGGGACGGCTTTTCGTAGGAGCGGACCTTGTCCGCGAAATCCCTCGCGGCGGGCCGTGGCTATCCCTGCGCCTGCCAAAGATTCGCGCCTGCACCGTAGGAGCGAGCTTGCTCGCGAACTGCATCCTGCCGCGTCTCCGGTGAAAGTTGGCGTCGAATGGCGCGGCGTTTCGAGGAGTTGCGATACCCGTGATGTCGATGAGCAGGAATCGATGGGTATCGCTGCGCTCCACGCCATCCTACGTTTGTGCTTCGCCGTGATTTCGTTGGGGATGGAAAATTCGATCGCGGACAAGGTCCGCTCCTACAGGGAGACAGCGGTGCCAAGCGGTTCGCGAGCAAGCTCGCTCCTACGAAGAGCCTGACACCCAAACCATTCCTGCCCTGGCTTTGGCCCTGGCTTTGGCCCTGGTTCTGGCTTTGGCTTTGGCTTTGGCTTTGGCTCTTAAAGACTTCCAGAGAAACACCCGCACACTCCGAAGTGCCCCGTTCAGGAGGCCTCGTTGAATTGGAGTTTCAGGGGTTGAGCGACATGGATGTCGCGAGAGCCGCGATGGGCCTGGGATGGCCCTTCGTGGGGGGACGCCTAGTTCGTGCCCCTGAAACTTCAATTCAACGAGGGAATTTTTCGCCTAAGCGAAAAACCGGATGTCCGGGGCAAGACCTTTTGGTTCCTTTTGGGAGGGCGGCTATCCGACGTTTGCCAAAAGGGACTCGCCCAAGGGGGCGAAACCAGAAGCCCCCGCGTACGCCGAAGCGGCGCTGAAACACCCAACGAGAAGCATCCCCGCTCCTGAAAAAGGGCGCCACATCACAGCATGCCCAGGTGAGAACGAAGTTCGCCGCGAGGGATTTCGCGGACAAGGTCCGCTCCTACGGGGGATTCCGTGCCAGGCGGTTCGCGAGCAAGCTCGCTCCTACGACAAGCACAAAAAACCGGAGCCTCGCGGGAGGCTCCGGTTTTCATTACAGCGCGCTGTTACTTACCAGCCGCAAACGCGTTGTAGCTGGTCATCAGATTCCGGTAATCCGGAATGTGGTTCGAGCACAGCGCCGCCAGGCCTTCAATATCGTTGCGCCAGTCACGGTGCAGCTCACAGGCCACGCCGAACCAGGTCATCAGCTGCGCACCGGCCGCTTCCATCCGGCGCCAGGCGGCATCACGGGTCATCTCGTTGAAGGTGCCGGACGCATCCGCCACCACGAACACATCGAAACCTTCCGCCAGCGCCGACAGCGCCGGAAATGCCACGCAGACTTCGGTCACCACGCCAGCGATGATCAGCTGCTTCTTACCGGTGGCCTTCACCGCTTTCACGAAGTCTTCGTTGTCCCAGGCGTTGATCTGGCCGGGACGGGCGATGTACGGCGCATCCGGGAACTGTGCTTTCAGCTCGGGAACCAGCGGGCCGTTGGGGCCGGTTTCGAAGCTGGTGGTGAGGATGGTCGGCAGGTTGAAGAACTTCGCCAGGTCACCCAGGGCCAGCACGTTGTTCTTGAACTTGTCCGGGTCGATGTCGCGGACCAGCGAGAGCAGACCGGCCTGGTGATCGACCAACAGTACGGCAGCGTCGTCTTTGTCCAGGCGGTTGTAGGTGGCGTTGGTCATGGTGAAATCCTCGATTTGCTTTCAGTGGGTGCCGGCTGGGCCGGAAGGTTTTGGACTCGACTGCAGTGCGTCACTGCATGGAACAAAGATTAAATTCGACACCCTTGGCGCACCAGACGGCAAAAATAGCTTCTAGCGTTCCATTTAAAGAACGATAGCGACAGACCAACCCGCAAACCTACGGCTCCCAAGGGCTGCGCCCCTGAGCAAACGCCGCCCATCATGCGAAGCACCGTCCCAGAGCCTCTCGGTTTCACGTCCTGCAGAAACCCGCCTACCGACGATCACCCAGGCCTTTACAAGAAATACTGTATTTACATACAGTACTTTCCATCCACCCCGAACCGGAGGCCTCCCATGCACGCCGCAACCTACAATCAGCTGTCCGCCCGCGTGAATGCCCTGCTGGCAGACCCGACCACCCTGAAGAACCTCGGCATCACCCTGCGCCGCGAAGCCAGCGACGACTCCGCCGCCTGGAGCCAGCTGGTCACCGACCTGCGCCAGACACCGAACCTGACCCTGCTGCCCCTGCAGGACGGTGCCATCCGCCTGGCCTGGCACAGCTGGCTGGATTGAGCAGCAGGCCCGGCCCGCTGAAAGATTTGTGGATTGCGTAGTAGCCGCTTGCCATATCCCCAGGCAGAATCCCGCCCGAACCAGCGGGATTTCAGGGACGGATTTCCATGGCATCAGCCATCCAGCGGCTTCACGCACACGCCTGTTCAGGCAGCAGCTGCACGCTGATCACTTCTCGCACTACCGCCCCGAAACCACCCTCGATGAACGAAAAACCTCGCCTTGGTGCGGGGCGCTTTCGTTGCTGAATCCGACGTTGTTGCACCAGACGCGGCGCTGGATGAACGCCGCCAACCCCAACCTGTAGAACGGAGTCTGCCCATGTACCTGCGCACCACCCTGCTCGCCCTAGGCCTGGCCCTGACCGGCAGCGCCCACGCCGTGGAACTCAATGAAGCGCAATCCCGCTACCAGGGCGCCGTCACCTGCATCGACCGGCTGTTCTATGACGGCGGCTACGACGAAGGCGACGCCCAGCGCGTGGCGCTGATCAACGAATTCCTCAGCCACAACAAACTCCCCGCCTACGACGAGGCGACCTACAACCAGGCCCAACAAAAAGGCACGCAGATCGACACCACGGCCTTCATGGCCGGTTACGAACTCTGCAATGAAGTGGACTACGTAACGGCTCTGGGTAAGCGCCATGGCCGCGAGCTGCCGGAGGAGTAAAAGCGCCGTTCGCTCCGTCGCAAGGGTCGTCGGAGCGAACCCTCCCCTGGCTCGCGAACATGCAGGCCGCAGGCATGGCCTGCTACAGGAAAGATCGAGGGGAACCCGGATGAACCACAAACTCCCCATACCGAGATGGCTTACGGCGAACTGGTCCGCGCCGTATCGGCTATCGCATTGCAGGTAGTCGGGTTGAGGCAGTAGGTGATGTAGGTCGCCTGCTTGTTACAGCCGCGCACGCCGATGGTGTACTCGGTACGTTCCATCGCGCGGCGCACGCTGGTGACCTTGCTCGACAGCACACTGCTGGTGACCGCCTCGCAATTGAGCTCGAACTTTGCCCGCGATTCGGTGGCGTTGATGGCGGCCTGCTGGTTGGAGGCGAGGAACTCTTCATTGTTCATGCAGCCGGACAACGCGGCGACGGCAGCCAGCACCGGCAGGGACAGCGGTAGACGTTTCATGATGACGCTCTCCGTGTGGGTCCCCCGGATATGGTCAGCTTCTGGAGTCTAGATCGCGGCAGGAAAATTGGCTGAGGGCCGGGAATCCGCCGCTGCGATTTCGTAAGAGCGAGCTTGCTCGCGCAACGCCCAGCACCAGAGCAGCCGGAAACTCGGTTCGCGAGCAAGCTCGCTCCTACAGATGGGCCCGGATGGAAGGCACCCATTTGCTCCATCGCACTCCAGCTGTTAGAAAGCCCCATCTGCATTCAGATTCCCGATACCACCATGAGCGACAGTGACAAATCGAATACCCGCCTCTTCGACCTCGACCTGCTGCGCGCCATCGTCACGGTGGCCGACTGCGGCAGTTTCACCACCGCCGCCACGCGCCTGCATTCGACGCAGTCCACCGTCAGCCAGAAGATTCGCCGGCTGGAGGAGATGGCCGGGCATCGCCTGCTGGAGCGCGGCAATCGTGATGTGCTGCCGACCGACGCCGGCGAGACGCTGCTGGGCTACGCGCGGCGGCTGCTGGCGTTGAATGACGAGATGGTCGAGGCGCTGTCCGGCGCCACCGTGGCGCTAACGGTGCGCATCGGCGTGCCGGACGACTTCGCAACCGGGCGCACCACCGAGCAGTTGGCGGCGTTCAACCGCGCTTATCCCCAGGTGAAGCTGGAGGTCACCAGCGGGCTGAGCCGCGACCTGTCGGCCAGCTACGACCGCGGCGAGCTGGACCTGGTGTTGCTCAAGCAACGGCAGAACGCCCGCGAGGCGGTGGCCTGCTGGCCGGAGAAGACGCGCTGGGTGGACAGCGCGAAGAACGCCTGCATCGAGCTGGACCCGCTGCCCATCGTTACCTTCCCGCCGCGTGGGGTTTACCGCGACGAGATGATCGCCGCGCTGGAGTCCATCGGCCGGCGCTGGCACATCAGTTTCACCAGTTCGAGCCTGTCCGGCATCCAGTCGGCCATCGCCGATGGCATGGGCATCGGCCTGCTGCCGCAGCGTGCGGTAACGGCCGGGCATGCCGTGCTGGCGAAGAATATCGGGCTACCCTCGGTGGACGTGTTCGAGGTAGCGATGCTGCACCGCCCGGCAGTCGATCCGATGGTGAAGGAGCTGGCGCGGGTGCTGTCACGGGTTCTGGCGCAGGATACGAAAGGCTGAGCAACGCCACCGCCACATTCGAAATTCGAATACAGCGGATTCCAACATTTAATTTGTGCATGAACACGCCGCTGGATATCGTGGTTTCCAGCGACGGCCAGCGCACCCACAGCGCGCCGCTCTGCACGAATTGCTCACCACGGCGCCGCACGCGCCGGGCAGCAAGACAACAATGAGGAACTACCCCATGGCCAAATCCAGCTATTACGCGCCGCACGGCGGGCACCCGGCACAGACCGAGCTGCTCACCGACCGCGCCATGTTCACCGAAGCCTATGCCGTGATCCCCAAGGGCGTGATGCGTGACATCGTCACCAGCCACCTGCCCTTCTGGGACAACATGCGCATGTGGGTCATCGCCCGCCCGCTGTCGGGCTTCGCCGAGACCTTCGCGCAGTACATCGTCGAACTGGCGCCCCAGGGCGGCAGCGACAAGCCCGAGCAGGACATCAACGCCGAAGCGGTGCTGTTCATCGTCGAGGGCGAGCTGACCCTGACCCTGCAGGGTGAAGTGCACAAGATGCAGCCGGGCGGTTATGCGTTCATTCCGCCGGGCGCCGACTACAAGGTGCGCAACACCAGCGGCCAGCACACCCGCTTCCACTGGATCCGCAAGCACTACCAGAAAGTCGACGGCGTACCGCTGCCCGAAGCCTTCGTCACCAACGAGCAGGACATCGAGCCGCGCGTGATGCCGGATACCGAGGGCCGCTGGAGCACCACCCGCTTCGTCGACATGGCCGACATGCGCCACGACATGCACGTGAACATCGTGAACTTCGAGCCGGGCGGCGTGATTCCGTTCGCCGAGACCCACGTGATGGAACACGGCCTGTATGTGCTGGAAGGCAAGGCGGTATACCGCCTGAACCAGGACTGGGTCGAGGTGGAAGCCGGCGACTTCATGTGGCTGCGTGCCTTCTGCCCGCAGGCCTGCTACTCCGGTGGCCCGGGTCGCTTCCGCTACCTGCTGTACAAGGATGTGAACCGTCACATGCGCCTGACCCTGAACCAGCCGCACTGAGTGGCAGGTCCAGGCGGGGAGTTTCTCCACTTCCCGCGCAGTGAATGAAGAACCGGCGCCCAGGCGCCGGTTTTTCTTTTGCCGCAGCGATCGACGATGCGACCTGCCTCGCATGGCAAGTGCCGCACAGTCTGCTAAAAAGTCTGGCTGAAGGACGTTTCGCAGTCGCCCCAGGAGAAAACTACATGGATGTCCGGTTCTTGCCGCAGACCGAGTTCGACAACGTCCATTTCTATCGCGCCGTGACCCTGCTGATCCTGCTGGCGATCGCCGTCTTCACGCTGCTCAAGATGTTCACCGGCGTGGTCCGCCCATTCTCCGCCCTGCCGCTGTTCCTGCTGCTGCTCGGCGGGCGCTTTGCCGTGGAGTGGCTGCGGGTCGCACGGGCCGAGCCGGCCTTCATCGACAAGGGCGAACTGGTGCTGTGCGGCAAGCAGAGCCATCGGCAGATCGCGCTGGAGAAGATCCGCTCGGTGCACAGCCGCCACAGCCTGTTCATGGTGCGGCGCTATCGCTCCTGGTCGGAGCACCTGGCGTTCGTCGAGTTCACCCTGGCCAACGGCGAGCGCGTCTCTACCCTCGCCGAGAGCGCGGTGTTCGAGCTACCGGCGGCCTCGGGCACGCTGGCGGCGATCGAGTCGGCCATTCTCGCGGCCAAGGTCAAGCGCGGCGCCAGCGAGCAGAACGCCGTCAGCAGCGGTCGCTGACGGCTCAGGGCGAACCGAACATCGCCGTCCAGTAGATGCCTGCGTCGCTCTTCGGGTCCGCGGCGTAGGCTGCGCCCAGTTCGCTGTACTGCGGGTTCATCAGGTTGGCGCAATGGCCGGGACTGGCCAGCCAGCTGTCCACCACCTTCTGCGCGTTGCCCTGCCCCGCGGCGATGTTCTCGCCGATGCGTTGGCCGGCGTAGCCGTCCAGTTCCGCGCGGTCGCCCGGCGTGCTGCCGTCGCGGCCCTTGTGGTCGAAGTAGTTGTTGTTGGCCATGTCACGGCTGTGGGCTTCGGCGGTGCCGCCCAGCGTCGCGTTCCAGCTCAAAGCGCCAGCCGGGCCGAAAGCCTGCCCGCCGCATTGACGCGCCTTGCCGCGCGCACTGTTGATCGCCTGCAACAGTTGCTGCCCTTCGGCCTCCCAGGTGCCCAGCTTGCCCTGCAGCAGCGGACGGCCGAGCAGGACACGCCAGTCATCACCCTCGCGGATGATGCCGACGTCGACGAACTGCGGGTCGAGCAGCACCTGGCAGAAGCTTTCCTGCAGCGCCTTCATGGCGGCGGTCACATCGCGCGGGCCGGTGAGGCTGAGCATGCGCACACTGCTCATGGGGTAGCCGGTCTGGTTCAGCGCCGTCTTCCATTCGCCGGCCGAAGCCGGCAGTGCCAGGCGCGGGTCCGGCGACAGCGGCGGCAGCACCTGGGAAGCCTGGCCGCCACAGGACTGCACGTCGCCGCGGTAGGCGTTGATGGCTTCGAGCAGTTGGTCCTGGTCGGCCGCGCTGGCATCGGCGGCGGCCAGCAGGCCGAGCGACAACAGCAGGCTGCGCAGGAGGAACGACTGGCTGGGCATGGACGGCTCCAAGGCTGGAAAAGGGCTCAATGGGAAAAGCGCTCAATGATGCGTGATTTCTCGGCATTTGGCTGCGTTTGCCGCGTTCGGGTTCCCTTCGCGGAAAAACCCGGAAAAGGTTGCCCCACGCCGCCCCCAAAAGAATCTTCCGTCAGCCTGACCCAAGGCAAGGGAGCGGCGAACTTCGATTGAAGGCACAGCGCCAGCGGGGACAATTCAGGTACCTGAACGAAATCGCAGCCCCGCGAGGTGGGCATCGTGTTCAAACCCCTGCATGTCTTCTGCTTGACCTTTCTACTGGCCGTGCTCGCCACCCTGCTCGCCGGCTGGCACATGCTGCAGATGAAGCAGGATGCGCTGATGTACGCCCGCGCCAGCGGCACCAATACCCTGCTGCTGGTGGAGCGCGAATTCCACCGCGACCTCGACGTCCACGCGCAGACCCTGCAGACCCTCGCCAACGTCATCACCGGCCCCAGCACCCCGGCCATGACCCAGCAGGTACTGCAGGAGCTGGTGCAGGGCCACGCGGCAGGCGCCCAGCAGTCCGGCACCCTGGTGGTGACCGACGCGAACGGCCAGCTGCTGGTGGACCTCAACCATGCTGGCGAAACCCGCCGCGACCTGTCCGCCCGCGAGTATTTCACCGCCCAGCGCGACCATCCGGGGCGCCTCTCCCTCAGCCACCCGTTCCTGCCGTCCTATCCCGGCTCGGGGCCAAGCATGGCGCTCAGCCGCGCGATCATCGACAAGCACGGCCAGTTCCAGGGCGTGGCCGCGGCGATCAAGGACCTGCACCACCTGGACGCCTTCGTCCGCGACCTCGACCTGGGCGAGCGCGGCGTGGTCGCCATCCGCCTGCTCGACGGCACCACCCTGGCCCAATGGCCACCGGCGCCGAAGCACATGCATCCGGACGAGATCGACAGTTTCCGTACCTTCATCACTTCCGGCCGTCACGAAGCCATCGACGAGGACATCAGCGGCGCCAGCGCCCACTGGCGCGGCTACCGGCGCATCGGTGACTACCCGGCGGTGGTTTCGGTGGAACTGTGCCGCGAGGCGATCTTCCACACCTGGACCGGGCGCACCTGGATCACCGCCGGCCTGCTGCTGGCGATCAACGCCGCGACCATCTTCTTCGCCTACCGCCTGACCCGGCACCTGCTCAAGCGCGACGCCAAGGAACACCGTTTGCGTGCCCAGGCCGACACCGACCCGCTGACCGGCCTGCACAACCGCCGCTGGTTTGACGACAAGGCGCAGCGCGAGTGGCAGCGCCGCCGCACAGGCGACGGCCACCTGGCGGTGCTGATGATGGATATCGACCAGTTCAAGGCCTACAACGACCACTACGGCCACCCCCGCGGCGACCTGGCGCTGATCAGTGTCGCGCACCTGGTGCGCCAGGGCTGCCGCCGCGAAGAGGATGGCGCAGCGCGCTACGGCGGCGAGGAGTTCGTGGTGATCCTCCCCGGCTGCGACACAGCAACGGCCGTGCGGATTGCCGAGTCGATCCGCCGCGACGTGGAGGAAACCGCTCTGCCCCACGCCAAGGGCGAACGCGGCGTGGTGACCCTCAGCATCGGCGTGGCCAGCACCTCGGATACGCCGGCGGGCGACCTCCAGGCGCTGATCGACGCAGCCGACGCCAACCTCTACAAGGCCAAGGCGGCCGGGCGTAACCGGGTGGTGGCGTGAGCGCCGCTCAGCGCGGCTGCATCACCTCGACTTCCTGGATGGCGAAGTCGCGGCGCAGGTACTCCATGCGCCGCTCATGGAATTCGCGCATGTGCGGCAGCGCGGTGTGGGTGGCCAGGTGCTCGCGGCTCTGCCAGACCTCGAAGAAGGTGAACAGGGTCGGGTCGCTGGCGTCGCGCAGCATGTGGTACTGGACGCAGCCATCTTCGGCGCGACTGGGGGTGAGGTAGATACGGAACAGGTCTTCGAAGGCTTGGGATTTTTCTGGGCGGGTGTGGGCCTGGAGGATGAAGGCGTACATGGGGGGCACTCTTGCAGCGAGGAAAGATTGCCTAATCCTGACGCAAATCAATCCTCTACATTTTTGATTCTCACGCACGGATCATTTGCCCGGAAACGGGTTTTTCCGCCCTGCCGCGGTCGATATTCTGCCGTCATCGAATTTCTTACTGATGGACCCACACCATGAAAAAGATTCTGCTGATCAATGGCGGCAAACAGTTCGCCCACTCCGACGGCCGCTACAACGCCACCCTGCACGAAGCCGCCATCGCCCACCTGGACCGCACCGGCTACGACGTGAAGGAAACCTTCATCGACGGCGGCTACGACATCCAGGAAGAAGTGCAGAAGATGCTCTGGGCCGACGTCATCGTCTACCAGATGCCCGGCTGGTGGATGGGCGCGCCCTGGACCGTCAAGCAGTACCTCGACGAGGTGTTCACCGCCGGCCATGGCAGCCTCTACGCCAACGACGGCCGCACCCGTTCCGACGCCTCGCAGAAGTACGGCAGCGGCGGCCTGCTGCAGGGCAAGCAGTACATGATCTCGGCCACCTGGAACGCACCGCAGCAGGCCTTCGACGACCCGACCGACTTCTTCGAGGGCAAGGGCGTGGACGCGGTGTACTTCCCCTTCCACAAGGCCAACCAGTTCCTCGGCATGAGCGCGCTGCCGACCTTCCTCTGCGTGGACGTGATGAAGCGCCCGAACATCGAGGGTGATGTGCAGCGTTACCAGCAGCACCTGAGCGAAGTGTTCGGCGCAGCGCAGGGCTGATTGACCCGGCGTAGGAGCGGACTCTGTCCGCGATCGCCTTCCGCCGGCACGTCCTCCATCTGTGCGCGGCCCATCGCGGATAAATCCGCTCCTACGCGCGTCCCACCTGCTGCAGCAGACCTGTGCTGGCGGCTGTGTTGGGTTCGGCGCGGCGCAGGCCTGATAGACCCGGCGTAGGAGCGGACTCCGTCCGCGATGGTTTCCGCCGGCACGTCCTCCATCTGGGCGAGGCCCATCGCGGATGAATCCGCTCCTACGCGCGCCTCACACGGGCAGCGAACTGTAGGAGCGAGCTTGCTCGCGAACCGCCCAACTCCGAAGTCGCCGGTAAATCCGTTCGCGAGCAAGCTCGCTCCTACAAGAGCCGCCGTCAGGCGCCTGGCATTGGGTTCGGCAGCGGAATCGGCTAGGCTTCGCCCTTTCCTACTGCCTGTTCAGGAGTTATCCCATGGCCCGTGCATCCGCCCGTCACATCCTGGTTTCCAGCGAAGCCAAGTGCAATGAACTCAAAGCCTCCATCGAAGGCGGCGCCGACTTCGCCCAGGTGGCGCGCGACAACTCCACCTGCCCGTCCGGCCGCAGCGGCGGCGACCTGGGCAGCTTCCGCCCGGGCCAGATGGTTCGCGAGTTCGACCAGGTCGTGTTCAGCGCCCCGCTGAACGTCGTCCAGGGTCCGGTGAAGACCCAGTTCGGCTACCACCTGGTGGAAGTGACCAGCCGCGAGGATTGATCCTTGCCTGCGCCGCGCCCTTACCTGGGGCGCGGCGCCCGCTTCTCCCCCTCCCCGCTATACCGGCCCACCGCGCGCCACCAGCATCACCCCCAGCCCCACCAGGATCGAGCCGCAAACCCGCGGCATCAGTCGCTGGCCACGTCCCTTGCCAAGCACGCCGAGCAGCAGCGAGGCGAACAGCACGGCGATCACGTCCGCGGTGGAAAACACCAGGTTGACGATCATCCCGAGGATGAAGAACTGCAGGCCGACCGGCAGGCTGGCGGCCGGGTCGACGAATTGCGGCAGGAAGGTGAGGAAGAACAGCGCGGTCTTCGGGTTGAGCATCTCCACCAGCATGCTGTCACGCAGCACCTTCGGGCGGGTTTCCACCTCGGCGCCGTCCTCGCCCCTGCGGCGGCCGAAGATCATCGAGCCGCCGAGCCAGATCAGGTAGGCGGCGCCCGCCAGCTTGAGTGCGAGGTAGAGGTTCGGCGCGTGGTGCAGCAGTGCAGCGAGCCCGGCGCTGGCGGCGAAGATGTGCACGTAGCAACCCAGGTGGATGCCCAGCGCCGCGTGCAGGCCGGCTCGGCGGCCGTGGGCGAGGGTCTGCGAGGTCATGTAGAGAATGGCCGGGCCGGGCATGCAGGCGAAGGCCAGGGTCGCCACGGCGAACGAGGCCCAACAGGCAGGCAGAGTCATGATGTGATCCTTCCCTTGATCGGGTAGCGGCCGGCGCGCATCCAGGCGGCCGGTCCGTGTCGGGAAGGTTAGGGAGGCAAGCCCGGCGGGCACATACGGCAGTTGCCGTATTTTTTCCCGCAGGCGGCGGCGCTAGGCTTTGCCGCACAGCTCATCGCCACCAGGAAGGCAGCATGCGCGCGCTCATTTCTCTCGCTGGAAAAACCGCCTCAGGCGCTGGGTACGCCAAGACGCACGGCATAGGCCGCCAGCTCCGCCGGGCTATGCAGGTCGAGCTTGCGCATCAGGTTCTCGCGGTGCTTGCGCACGGTCAGCGGGCTGATGCTGAAGTGCTCGGCGATCTCCCGCGCGCTGCGGCCCTGGGCCGCCAGGGTGAGGATCTGCCGCTCGCGGCGGGTCAGCTCCACCGCCGCCAGCAGGTCGGCATCGCCCTGCGGACGGGCATGCGGGCTGTCGAGGATGAAGCGCAGGCTGCGGGCGATGTAGCGCTGCCCGGCACGCACGGCCTGCAGCGCTTCGAGCAGCTCGCCGGTGTCCTCGCCCTTGCTCAGGTAGCCGTGCACGCCGGCATCGAGCACCGAGCGCACGGTGGCCAATTCGGTGTTGGCGGTGAGCACCAGGATTTTCAGCCGGGGATGGCGCTGGCGCAGTTCATGAATGAACTGCAGCCGGTTGAGGCCCGGCATGTTCAGGTCGAGCAGGAGGATGTCGGCGCGCTGTTCTTCCAGCAACGCCTGCAGGCGCAGGCCGTCGCCGGCCTCGCCGACCACTTCGAGGTCATCCAGGGTCGACAGCAGCAGCCGCAACCCGTCGCGGACTATGCCGTGGTCGTCGGCGATCAGTACCCGCGCGCGCTTCCCTTCCATCGTTCGTCTCCTTGAGGCCATCGGACATGCACAGCCGCTTTCAGCAACGCGAACTGGCCGATCTGTTGCTTCGCCAGTCCTACGCCGTCCTGTTCGCCAACCTGGTGATTCCGTTGCCGGTTCTGTACATCCTGCGCGACGCCCTGTCGCCGGTGGCGATAGTGTGCTGGCTGGCCGCGCTCTATCTGCTCACGCTGGGGCGGATTGTCCTGGCACGGGCGTACTTCCGGCAAGCCCCGGCGCGCACGCAGGAAGGCCGGCGACTGTGGACCACCACCCTGCTGTCCTGGGCCAGCAGCCTGCTCTGGGGCTGGCTCGGCTGGGCCGGTTTCGCCCACGGCGACCCGCAGCTGTTTGCCTTCACCTGCATCGTTCTTACCGGGCTGGTGTGCGGCGCGGTGCCGTCGCTGTCGGCCTTTCCGCCGGCCTACATCGGCTCGCTCACCGCCATGCTGCTGCCCGTGCTGGTGCTATGCCTGAGTGTGGCTGACGAGCAGCACACCACCTACAGCTTCTTCATCCTCTGCCTGGCCGGGGTCAACCTGTACTACAGCCGGGTCACCTACCGCAGCCTGTGCGAGACCATCCGCCTGCGCCAGGAGAACTCCGAGTTGGTCGAGGACCTGCGCGAACAGCGCGACCGTGCCCGCGCCGCCGACCAGGCCAAGTCACGCTTCCTCGCCGCCGCCAGCCACGACCTGCGCCAGCCGATCCATGCCCTCGGGCTGTTCGTCGGCGCCCTCGCCTCGCTAGCCGAGCGCGGCCCGGTGGATGCCCGCCAGGCCAGCGAGATCGCCGCGCGCCTGCGCGGCATGCTCGGCAACCTCGGCGACCTGCTCAACGGCCTGCTGGATATCTCGCGCCTGGACGCCGGCGTGGTGCCGGTGGCGCGCGAGCCGGTCAGCCTCGACAAGCTGTTCGCCGACCTGCGCGCCGAGTTCGCCGGCACCGCCGCCGAACGCTGCCTGGACTGGCGCGTACACGGCAGCCACGCGTGGATCGACAGCGACCCGCTGCTGCTGCGGCGCATCCTCGACAACCTGCTGAGCAATGCCTTCCGCTACACCCTCGGCGGCGGCATCCTGCTGGGCTGCCGGCGGCGTGGCGACGAGCTGGAAATCCAGGTCTGCGACACCGGCATCGGTATCGATCCGGGACTGCAGGAGGTGGTCTTCGAGGAGTTCGTCCAGCTGCACAACGCCGAGCGCGACCGCAAGCAGGGCCTCGGGCTGGGCCTGGCCATCGTTCGCCATGCGGCGCGGTTGCTCGACCATCGGCTGATCCTCAGGTCGCAGCCGGGCCGCGGTTCGGTCTTCGCCCTGCGCGTGCCGCTGGCCGAAGCACCGCCGCAACCTGCGCCGCTGCCGGAGCTGGCAAACCCCCAAGGCCGCGGCCTGGGCATCATGGTGGTGGATGACGAGCCGGACGTGCTGCACGCCCTGAGCAACCTGCTGGAGGTCTGGGGCCACCGCGTCTACTGCGGCAGCAGCGCCCTGCTCGCCTGCCGGCGGCACATCGAGGCCAGCCACGCCGGCCGCGCGCCGGTGGACCTGATTCTCAGCGACTACCGCCTGGGCGATGGGCAGACCGGCGAGGACGCCGTGCGCCGTATCCGCAGCTACCTGGCGCAGGGACGCTCGGGGGAGGTGCCGGCGCTGATCATCACCGGCGACACCTCGCCCCTGCGCCTGCGCGAGGCGCTCGCCAGCGGCAGCCAATTGCTGCACAAGCCGCTGGATACCGAGCAACTGCGCGCCGCCATAGAGGCCAGCCAGCGGCTTGAACAGAGCGCCTGAAATCCGCCGTCAGCCCTTGAACCACGGGGCATGCGTCGTTGCACAGGGAGGGCTAAAGTCGCGGCTGGATCAGCCGATGCAATGGGTGAAGCAATCCGGCATCTGCCGACGTGCCCACCACTTGAGAATGCCCACGAATGTTCAATTCGCGTTTGAAGCAGGAACTGGCCGCCCTGCGTGAAGAGCTCGCCTCGGTCAACGAGGTCCGCGCCAGCCTCGAAGAGGAAATGCTCGTGCTCTTCCTCGACCCCCGTGGGCGCATCGAGTCGGTGAATGCCAACTTCGAGAAGGAAATGCTCTACCGCAGCGACCAGCTGATCGGCCGCCCGCTGCTGGACCTGATCCCCGACCACGTGCGCGGGCTCGACTTCCACCTGCGGGTCAAGCACGCCATCGAACGCGGCGAGCACCTGGCCGGGGTGATCCGCCTGCTGCGCGGCAATGGCGAGGAAGCCTGGCTGCGCTCGATCCTCCAGCCGATGCACGACAGCGCCGGCGTGGTGCGGCACTTCTCGCTGTACGCCAGCGACCTGACCCGCACCATCGAGAACTCCCGCGAGCACGAGAACCTGATCGAAGCGTTGCAGCGTTCCACCGCGGTGATCGAGTTCAACCTGCAGGGCGAAGTGCTCGCCGCCAACGATCGCTTCCTCAACGCCATGGGCTACAGCCTGCAGCAGATCCAGGGCAAGCATCACCGGATGTTCTGCGAGCCGGCCGAGTACAACTCGGCGCAATACGATGCCTTCTGGGCCAAGCTGCGCCGCGGCGAGTTCGTCGCCGACCGCTTCAAGCGCGTCGACAGCCGCGGCCGCGAGGTCTGGCTGGAGGCCTCGTACAACCCGATCATCGATGCCCATGACCGCCTCTACAAGGTGGTGAAGTTCGCCACCGTGATCACCGACCAGGTGAACCGCGAGAACGCCGTGGCGCAGGCCGCGACCATCGCCTTCGACACCTCGCAGAGCACCGACGACAGCGCCACCAAGGGCGCGGCAGTGGTGCAGCAGACGGTGGAAGTGATGCGCGAGCTGGCCGACCGCATGCAGGAAGCCGCCCAGGGAATCGAGGCGCTGGACCGCCAGTCCCAGGCCATCGGCGCGCTGGTGCAGAGCATTCGCAGCATCGCCGACCAGACCAACCTGCTGGCCCTCAACGCTGCCATCGAGGCGGCCCGCGCGGGCGACCAGGGGCGCGGTTTCGCCGTGGTCGCCGACGAGGTGCGCCAGCTCGCCTCGCGCACCAGCGCCGCTACCGAGGAGATCACCAAGGTGGTCGAGCAGAACCAGCAGCTCGCAGGCCAGGCCGTGGCCATGATCGACCGCGGCAAGCAGCAGGCCGAGTTGGGCCTGGAACTCTCCGGCCAGGCCGGCACGGTGATCATCGAAATCCAGGACAGCGCCCAGCGCGTGGTCGACGCCGTCGGCCAGTTCGCCAACCAGCTGTCCAACTGAGCCCGATAGCCCCTCCCCCATCGATGCCGTCCGGCTGGCCTGCATTGCGCAGTCGCGACGGCTCGACTATATAAAACGCCGCTTTGTAACAAAAATAACAACCGGTTGCTTCGCCCTACGTAGGGCTGCTCCCTCTCGGGCAGCCCGCAGTCATGTGAAGCAACCCGCCGGGGGGCGAACATTGCACAACCTCTCCATGGGGCCACGCAGCCTTGCGCCTGCGGGCGCCCCGCGCGCGCTCGACCTCCGGCATTCCTTCCAGCCCGTTCACGTCGGTGCCGCCCATCCATGATTCCCGTCTACCAGCCCTACCTGACCGGCCGAGAAAAAGAGTATGTGAACCGCTGCCTGGACTCGACCTGGATATCTTCCCGGGGCGAGTACATCGGCCTGTTCGAAAACAGCTTCGCCGAGTACATCGGCGCCGCCCAGGCGACCAGCGTGTGCAACGGCACGGTGGCCATCCACCTGGCGCTGGCGGCGCTGGGCATCGGCCCCGGCGATGAGGTGATAGTCCCGACCCTGACCTACATCGCCTCGATCAACCCGATCCTGCAACTGGGCGCCACGGTGGTGTTCGCCGATTCGTTGCCGGACACCTGGCAGATCGACCCGCAGGACGTGCGTCGCCGGATCACCCCGCGAACCCGCGCGGTCATGGCCGTGCACCTCTACGGCCAGGCCTGCGACATGCCGGCACTGGTCGCCATTTGCCAGGAACATGACCTGCAGCTGATCGAGGACTGCGCCGAAGCCTTCGGCAGCAGCCACGGTGGGCAGCACGTCGGCACCTTCGGCGACATCGCCACGTTCAGCTTCTTCGGCAACAAGAGCATCACCACCGGCGAAGGCGGCATGGTCGTGGCGCGCGACACGACACTGGCCGGCCGCACCCGCCACCTGAAGACCCAGGGCGTGTCGCCGACCCGCGAGTACTGGCACGACGAGCTGGCCTACAACTACCGCATGACCAACATCTGCGCCGCCATCGGCCTGGCCCAGCTGGAGGCCGCGGACCATATTCTCGCCCTCAAGCGCCAGGTCGCCGAAGGCTACCGCGAGCACCTGGCCGGCCTGCCGCTGCAGCTGCACCGCGAGGTCCCCGGCACCGTCCACTCGTTCTGGATGTGCTCGATCCTGGTGGACGACCCGGCACAACGCCAGGGCCTGCGCGACCACCTCAAGGCCCGGCAGATCGAGACCCGGCCGCTGTTCTATCCCGCCCACCAGTTGCCGCATTGCCGCACCGACGAGAGCTTCCCGGTCGCCGAGGACCTCAGTGCACGCGGTCTCAACCTGCCCAGCTACCCGGCGCTCAACCAGGAGCAGGTTGCCCAGGTCTGCGCGAGCATCCGCGAGTTCTTCGAGCAAGGCTCCGCGGCATGAGATATGCCCTGGTCAGCACGGTCGGCTACCTGCTGCTGGTCGACCTGCAGAGCCGCAGCATTCGAGCGCTGGAGCACGAGCGGCCGGAGTACTACGGCATTTCCTGGTTTGCCGGCAGCAGCGATCTTCTGCTGTCCCATTCGGGCCTCGACAACGCCACGCTGC
Organism: Pseudomonas sp. CAN1; assembly: GCF_030462585.1. Taxonomy (GTDB): domain Bacteria; phylum Pseudomonadota; class Gammaproteobacteria; order Pseudomonadales; family Pseudomonadaceae; genus Pseudomonas. The sequence continues at coordinate 97,699 of NZ_JASMRU010000007.1, forward strand.
TCGACCTTGCGACCTACGCGCAATCGGAAGTCGGCTGGATTTCCCTGGCTGGCCGCGCCCTCTCTCCCTGTCTGTCCGCGCCCCACCAGATTCTCTGCGCGCCGGATGGACGGGTGATCTGCACCAACACCGGACGCAATGTGATTACCGTGCTGGACCCGGCGCAGCCCACCCACTTCCAACAGGCCGGCATCAGCTCCGCGCGCTGGGACCGGCTCTCGCTGGAGCAGCCCCTGGGCGACCATCTGAACTCGCTGTTCCTGCACGACGGGCAACTGCACGTCCTCGCCCATCGCCACCGCAAGGGCTCCGCGCTGGCGGTGTTCTCCTACCCGCAGCTGGAGTTGTCCGCGGTAGAAACCCTGGGCGCACGAAGCGGGCTGCACAACATCTGGATCACCGACCAGGGGCAACGCATCAGCTGCCACTCGGAAATTGGCGGGCTCGTCGACCTGGATGCCCGAGCGCCGCTGTGGCAGAGCGGTTCGTCGATGTACAGCCGCGGGCTGGCGGCCTGCGAGGACTACGTCATCGTCGGCGAGAGCCTGAAAAGCGAGCGTGCCGAGCGGCGCAGTTCGCTCAGCGGGCTGTGGATACTCGACCGGCACACCTGGCAGGCCATCGACTACCTCAGCCTGGGCCCTTACGGCGCCGTGCACGAAGTCCGGCTGCTGGACGTGCCCGACCAGGCACACCACCGCGAGCCCTTCGCGGGGCTGGCCGCATTGCTGGAGCAGGAGTCCCTCGGCGAGCGCCTGAGGGCCGGCCATCTGCGCGCAGCCCAGGCCGTTCATACAATGCAGCAGCGCTGGGGGGAGTTCGAAGTCCTGCTGGGGATTGCCCAGCCAGGTGCCGACGGCGCTCGTCGCGCCGCCAGCGACGACCTCAATCTCGTCCTCAAGTCGGGCGCCGCAGACCTGGCCTTCGATTACGTGCTGCAGCCGGATGCCGGGCAGTCTCACGTTGGCGTGGTGCTCGACTACCGCGGCAGCGGCGGCGATACCTATATGACGACCCTGCTGCTGCACCCGCGCGATGCGCAGCGCGCGGTGCTGACGCTCTGGCGCCAGGATGGCAGTCAGTGGCAGGCAGCCGACGCGCCGTTGCACGATGCCTTGCCACTGGCTGGCACGCTGCATGCGCAATTGCGCGACGCCACCCTGAGTCTCTGGCTGGACGGCCACCCTATCCTGCAGCAACCGCTGGAGGCCCTCGATCTGCCGGCCAACGCCGGCCCGCTGGGCATTCGCTGGCTAGGCTGCTCGGTAACTCCCGCGGAGGTCCCGCATGCGTGAATATTGCGTGGGCATCTGGCAGGCACGCTATTTCTGGACCCACCTGGCGCTCTCGGACCTGCGCTCGCGCTGGCGCCGTTCCTACCTGGGGGTGTTCTGGTCGGTCCTCCAGCCGCTGGGCATGGCGCTGCTGATCTCGGCGGTGTTCAGCCGCCTGCTGCACACCGACATCACCACCTACGCGCCGTACATCCTGTCGGGGATCATCGTCTGGGACTTCATGGTGGCCAACGTCACCGCCGGTTCGCTGTCCTTCGTCCAGGCCGATGCCTACATCCGCCAGTGCCAGCACCCGCTGGCGATCTACACCCTGCGCGGCGTGCTGGGCAGCCTGATGGCGATGATCCTGGCCAGCACCTGCCTGTACGGCTGGTCGGCGGTGGTGCTGCCGCAGAACATCGGCTGGAGCTGGCTGGCGACCCTGACGCTGTTCCCGGTCCTGCTGCTGGTGGCCTGGCCGCTGTCGACCCTGCTGGCCTACATCGCCACGCGCTTCCGCGACCTGCCGCCAGCCATGGGCCTGGCGATGCAGGCGCTGTGGTTCATCTCACCGGTGTATTTCGAGGAAGGCCTGTTCCGCCGCGGCGGGCTCGACGTGCTGGTGGACTACAACCCGGTCTACCACATCCTGGAAATAGCCCGCGCGCCCCTGCTGCACGGCGCCTGGCCAACCCCGACCAACTACGCCTTCGCCCTGGGCACCGCCCTGGCGCTGGCCCTGCTCTGCTGGCTGGTGGGCCGCCGGGCCGAACGGACGATGATCTTCTACCTATGACGGATTCGCTGATTTCCCTGCGCGGGGCCAACCTGCACTACGCCGCCAGCGCCTTCCGCGAGCGCTCGCTGAAGGCGCTGCTGAGCCACCCGTTCCGCCGCAACAAGGCCGCGCCCCTGCGCGACATCCATGCGCTCAAGGACATCGACCTGCAGATTCGCGGCGGCGAGCGCGTCGGCCTGCTGGGCCACAACGGCGCGGGCAAGAGCAGCCTGCTGAAGCTGATCGCCGGGCTCTATCCGCTGTCGGCCGGCAGCCGCCAGGTGCAGGGGCGAATCCGCTCGCTGTTCGACCTGAGCCTGGGCTTCGAGCCCGACGCCACCGGGCGCGAGAACATTCTCTACCGCGGCCTGCTGATGGGCCTGACGCCCCGCTACATGCGCGCGAAGGAAGCGGAAATCGTCGCCTTCGCCGGGCTCGGCGAATTCATCGACTACCCGATCAAGACCTACTCGGCAGGCATGCAGGTGCGCCTGGCCTTCGCCATCTCGACCATGGTCGGCGGCGAGGTGCTGCTGCTCGACGAAGTCATCGGTGCGGGCGATGCGGTGTTCATGGCCAAGGCCAAGAAGCGCATCGCCGAACTGGTGGAAACCGCCGAGATCCTCATCCTCGCCTCCCACGACTGCAACGCCCTGGCCAGCCTCTGCCAACGCGGCCTGGTGCTGGATCACGGCCGCATCGTGTTCGACGGCCCCATCGATGCCGCGATCCAGACCTACCAGCGCAGCCCGCAGGTTGCCTGATGCCGCTGTCGACACGAAAGGAATCGCCCATGCCCGCCCCTGCCGATAGCCGCAACACCGCCCTCGACGGCCTGCGCGGCCTGGCTGCGCTGAGCGTGGTGTTCTACCACGCGCTGCTGCACCGCGAGGACCTGATCGCCAGCGTGCTCAGCGTGCCCATCCAGCAGCTGGGCACGGCCCAGGCGATCCTGCAGAAGCTCTACCTGACGCTGTTCAACGGCCACAGCGCGGTGCTGCTGTTCTTCGTCCTCAGCGGGCTGGTGCTGGCCCGTTCGCTGGAACGCAATACGGGCAATCCGCTCGCCACCAGCCTGAACTTCGCCCTGGCGCGGGCCTTCCGCCTGTACCCGGCGCTGGCCTTCTGCATGGCCTGCTACTACGCGCTCGCCTGGCTCTACGCCTGGGCCGGCTGGAGCGGCTTCCCCGCGCCGGACTGGCGCGCCGCGGCGATCAACGCCAGCCTGGTGGACATCCGCTGGCACGGCCCGTCCACCACCTTGCAGGGCGAGATGCTGGCTATTCCCTTCCTGCTCGCCACCTTCTTCATCGGCCGGCGCTTCCCCGCCATCGGCGTGCCGGCCTGCTTCGCCTACGCGGTATTCGCCTTCGACAACCCGTGGCTGGTGGGCTGGTTGCCGAACATGAACGTCTGGCTGCCGGCCTTCCTGCTCGGCATGCTGCTCGCCGACCGCCGATTGGCGCCGTTCTTCCAGCCGGTCAGCGGCGTCGGGCTGGCCGCGCTGCTGGTCCTCTTCGTCGGCCTGCGCGCCTTCACCAACCTCAACGCCAGCACCACCAGCATCGGCCAGATACTGCTCAGCGGCGCGCTGGTGGGCGCGGTCTACCATGGCGCGCCGCAACTGGCCGTGATCCGCCTGCTCAACCGCCCGGCGCTGCAGTTTCTCGGGCGCATCAGCTACAGCCTCTACCTGCTCAACGTGCTGTTGCTGATGGTGGCCTGGTCGGTGGTGGATCGCACCGACTGGTACCAGCAGCAACCACTGCTCACCGGCACCATGGTCGGCCTGCTGGTCAGCCTGCTGAGCCTGCCGCTGGCGGCATTCTCCCAGCGGGTGTTCGAACAGGGTGGCGTGCAGCTCTGGCAAACCCTCCGCCAACGCCCCGGAGCGCTCGCCAGCCATGCCTGAAGAAGCACTACAATGCGCAGCCGATGCCACTCCCTCGCCCATCAGGATGACCGTGAACGCCACCGTCGATATCGCCCCGCGGAAACTGCGCGCCATGTGGTTGCTCAACCACTCCTCGGCCCGCCGCTTCGAGATTCCGATGCTCAAGCAGGTCGGCATCGACGAGATCTTCCTGCCCAAGCGCTACCCGAACGATCCTGGCTTTCGCAGCGCCTCGGTGGACTGGAGCGAAGACGCGCACCTGAGCATTCCCGCCGAGGACCTGGCGCTGCTCAACGCCGCCGACTGGTACGCCGGTGCCTCGCTGCAGGCCTGGGAAGTAGCCAACCGGCATTTCGACGTGCTGTTCTTCATCGTCGCCGACACCCGCCTGCTGCCGCAGATCGCCAAGCGCTTCAACGGCCTGGCCATCTGGCGCACCTACGGCCTGCAGCGCCCGGCCAGCTATGACGGCGTGCTTGCCCAGCTGGGCGGCAACGGCGAACTGCGCCGCGCCATCGACCTGCTGGGCAATCGCCTGGTCTTCGGCGAGGCCTACGCCCACCTGGCCGACAACGAGCCGGACTACCTGCGCAAGCGCCGCCTGCACCTGCCGCTGGGCCTGGCGCACCGCGCCGCCGAGCAGCCCTGGGAGGGCGCGGACCGACGGATACTCTTCGTCTGCCCGGACCTCGCCTTCAACAGCTACTACGCCGAGATCTACAAGCGCTTCGAAGCGGACTTCGGCGACCTGCCGCACGCGGTCGCCGGGGCGCAGCCGATCCGGACCGAACTGCCCCACGTGCTGGGCTTCGTCAGCGCCCAGGAGCACGCGCGCAACATGACGCAGAGCCGCGTCATGTACTACCACAGTGATGAGCCCAACCACATTCACTACCACCCGTTCGAAGCCGTCAGTGCCGGCATGCCGCTGGTGTTCATGGCCGGCGGGATGCTCGATCGCATGGGTGGCGAAAACCTCCCCGGCCGCTGCCGCACGGTGGCCGAAGCGCGCGCCAAGCTCGAACGCATCCTCGATAATGACCGCGCGCTGATCGACAGCATCCGCGCCAGCCAGCCGGTGCTGCTCAAGGCGATGGACCCGCAGCACTGCGAGCCGGCCTGGCACTCGGGGTTCGCCCAACTGCGCAAGCAACTGGCGACGCTGCGCACCGAACAGGCCACCCGCCCGGCGCCCACCCGGCGCAAGCGCATCGCCGTGTGCCTGCCCATCGTCTATGGCGGCGGCACCCTGCGCGGCGCCCAGTTGCTAGCCCAGGCCCTGCACCTGGGCAGCCGGCAGAGCGGCGAGGACGCCGACATCCTGCTGCTGCATCCGGACAGCCCCGAATACGCCGACTCGGCTTTCGCCGATTGCCCGGCGTACATCCGCCGACGGCCGTTCAACTGGCGTGTGCTCAGCGCGGCCGAGGCACGCCGCGCCATGCGCTATGCCGGGCACACCGACTGGTCGCCACTGGCGGAGCGCTACGCGGTGATCGACGACGGCATCCAGCAGTTGCAGGACTGCGACCTCTGGCTGCTGGTCTCCGACCGCGTGTCGATTCCGGTGCTGCCGCTCAAGCCCATCGTGGTGATGGTCTACGACTACCTGCAGCGCTACGAGAACATCCTGCCCAATGGCGCCGACAGCGCCTTCCTCAATCTGGCGCGCCACGCCGGGCGGGTGCTGGTGACCACCGAGTTCAGCCGCCAGGACGCCCTGCAGTACGCCGGCATCGAGGCCAGCCGGGTGTGCAAGGTGCCAATGCTCGCGCCGAGCTTCGAACCGCAGGAGTCGCCGCCGCAACGCAACGGCCGCGACTACTTCCTCTGGACCACCAACGCCGCCCTGCACAAGAACCACGAGCGCGCCACCCAGGCGTTGCAGATCTACTACGAGGAACTCGACGGCCAGCTCGCCTGCTGGATCAGCGGCCAGGCCACCGAGCTGCTGCTCGGCGATGCGCATCCGCACCTGCAGGCCATGGCGCAGCTGTTCCAGCGCAGCAAGGCGCTGCGCAAGCGGGTGAAATGGAAGGGCCGGATGAGCGAGGACGGCTATCGCCAGGCACTGGCCGGGGCGCGCTTCCTCTGGCACCCGACGCGAATCGACAACGGCACCTTCAGCGTCGTCGAGGCGGCCCAGCTCGGCGTGCCGGCGCTATCCAGCGACTATCCGGCGATGCATGAAGTCAGCGCGCAGTTCGACCTCAGCCTGCACTGGATGGACGCCGACGATCCGCGCGACATGGCCGAAGGCCTCAAATACATGGAGCAGCATGCCCATGCGCAGCCACTGCCCGACGCCGACAGTCTGGCCGGGCAGCGCGTCGAAGCGCTGGCTGGCGCCTACTGGCAGGGAGTACGCGAGTGTCTGTGAAACGCTACGGCCTCTACATCGCCTACGCCCCCACCGTGGACCTGCGCCGCGAGGGCCTGGGACGTTACCTGGCGTCCTTCCTCAAGGGCGCCCAGCAGCGCGATGACGCGCACTTCGTCGTGGCCTGCCCGAGCTGGTCGCGGCAATCGCTGGCCGACCTGTTCGACAGCGAGGGCCTGCTGGGCGAGCGCGTGACCATCCTTTCGCCAGATGGCGAGCCGTACCTGCTGCGGCTGTACGAGCGCTACCAGGCCTACCAGCAGCGGCGCCGCACTCGCGTCGGCCTGCGCCAGCGCTTGCGCCTGGCACTGCACGCACGCCTCAAGCGCGGCCGCGAGCGGATCGAGCGCCACCTGGCCCAGGCCCACAGCCCCCGGTCGCTGCTGGCACTGCTGGGCGACCTGGGCGGCATACTGCTGCTCGCCCTGCTGGCGGCGCCCTTTGCCCTCGTGGCAGTCCTGCTCGGGACGGTCTGGCGACTGCTGCGGCCACTGACCAACCGCCTGGTGCGCGCGCCGCTGCATCAACTGCGAGCGCGTCTGAGTGGCCTGCTCAGCGACCCCAAGGGCGACGACTGGGTGGTCCGCGTGTTCCGCGCCATGCACCAGTCGGAAAGCCAGCGGATGAAGGCGCTGATCGAAGGCCGCGACGACGTCGCGGCCTGGTACTGCCCGACCGCGTTCTGGCCGGAATTCAACGAGATCGACGTGCCACGCCTGATGTGCGTGCCCGACGTGGTGCTCAATGAGTTCTCCATCGGTTTCGCCGAGATCGGCGGCGACCGCTTCCTCGACACCTTCGAGACCGTCGGCCGCGCCATTCGCAGCGCCGACCACCTGGTGGCGTACAGCCAGACGATCAAGTGGCAGACCCTGGTGGAGCGCTACGCGGTAGCCGCCGAGCGGGTCAACGTGGTGCCGCACGCGGCCAACCGCCTCGACCACCTGGTAGAGGTGGTCAGCGGCTTCGACGATCCTGAGGCCACCTCGCTCAACTACTGCCGCTCGCTGCTGCTCGGCGCGCTGGAGAAATCCAGCAACCCCGCCTACGCCAGGGGCGTGCGCAACCGCGAGCTGAAGTTCCTGTTCTATGCCAGCCAGTTCCGCCCCAACAAGAACCTGCTGAGCCTGCTCAAGGCCTACGAGTTCCTCCTGCGCCGGCGCTTCATCCCGCACAAGCTGCTGCTCACCGGCGACCCGCAGAAGATGCCGGAGATCGAGCAGTACATCCGCGCGCGCAACCTGGAGCAGGACGTCATCTGCGTGCCCGGCCTGTCGCTGGCCGAGCTGGCCGCCTGCTACAAGCTGGCGGACCTGGCGGTGAACCCGAGCCTGAGCGAAGGCGGTTGCCCGTTCACCTTCACCGAAGCGCTGTCGGTGGGCACGCCGGTGGTCATGGCGAACATTCCAGTGACCCTGGAAGTGCTGCGCGGCGAGGAACTGCAACAGGCGAGCCTGTTCGACCCGTACGACTGGCAGGACATGGCCGAGCGCATCCATTGGGCGCTGAATCACCACGACGAGCTGCTCGCGCTGCAATTGCCAGCTTATGAAGCGCTGTGCCAGCGCGACTGGTCCGATGTCGCCGGTGAACACATCGCCATCCTCGAACGCATCTCCCGCGATGCCGTACCCAGCTGAAGGTCCGACCATGCATTCCGACACCCTGCCCACTCCCCTCGCCGGCCTGCTCATCCTCGGCTTCGGCGGCCACGCCCGCTCGGTGGCCGACGTCGCCCTGGCCGCCGGCATCCGTGAGCTGCGCTTCGTCGACAGCAATGCCCGTGAAGGGGAAAACTTCCTCGGCTTCCCGGTGCTCAGCCACTGGGACGCCGCACTGCCCGAAGGCTGGGCGGCGTTCTCCGCCGCTGGCGACAACGCTCGCCGCGAGCAGCAGATCGAGGCCATCGAGGCAGCCGGCTGGCCGCTGGCCTCGGTGATCGCCCCCAGCGCCACCCTCGGCGTGGACAGCCAGATCGCGCCCGGCTGCTTCATCGGCCAGCAGGCCCATGTCGGGCCGGTGGCACGCATCGCCCGGGGCTGCATCATCAACAGCGGCGCCATCGTCGAGCACGAGTCGGAAGTCGGCGAGTTCTCCCACGTCGCGGTCAACGCCTGCGTCGCCGGGCGCAGCCGTACCGGGCGGCGCAACTTCATCGGCGCCGGCGCCACGGTGATCGACGGGGTGAGCCTGGGGGACGACATCACCATTGGCGCCGGCGGCGTGGTAACTGCGTCTATCGAATCCGCTGGTGTCTACGTCGGCGTGCCGGCGCGCCCCCTGGGCTGAGGCGCCACGCGCATTGATCCAGATGCCTCGGCACGGGGCGCAGGCCTGCTAGGCTTGCGCCCCTGAGCCAGGAGGCACCATGAGCGACGACACCCTTCTCCCCGACGTATTCCACTACCTGCGCGAACTGCCCGAGCAGAACGGTTCGGACATGTTCTTCAGCGTCGGCGCGCCGCCGCACCTCAAGGTCGAGGGCCACAGCCAGCCGGTTGGCGAGCGGGTGCTGGGGCCGGGCGAGGTGAAGACCCTGGCCTGGCAGCTGATGTCGCCGGCCCAGGTGGAAGAGTTCGAGCGCGCGCTGGAGATGAACCTGGCGCTGAGCGTGCCGGACCTCGGGCGCTTCCGCGCCAACATCTACTTCCAGCGCGGCGAAGTGGCGATGGTGGTGCGCCTGATCAAGCAGATCATTCCCGACGTGGCGAGCCTCGGCCTGCCGCCGCTGCTGGACAAGCTGGCGATGCAGGACCGCGGACTGATCCTGGTGATCGGCGCCGCCGGCGCGGGCAAGTCGACGACCCTGGCGAGCATGCTGGACTTCCGTAACCGCCATCGCTCCGGGCACATCGTCTGCATCGAGGACCCGATCGAATTCCTCCACGCACACCAGAAATCGATCATCGACCAGCGCGAAGTCGGCTTCGACACCCACAGCTACGAGAACGCCCTGCGCAACGTGCTGCGCGAGGCGCCGGACGTGATCATGCTCGGCGAAATCCGCGACGCCGCGACCATGCAGCACGCCCTGCACTACGCCGAAACCGGCCACCTGTGCGTGGCCACACTGCACGGCACCAGTTGCCGCCATGCTATCGAGCGCATCACCCGCTTCTTCCCCGACGAGGCCCGGCCGCAGGTGTTGGCGGACCTGTCGCAGAACCTTTTGGCGCTCATCGGCCAGCGCCTGGTGCCCGGCGTGCAGCAGCGCCGCGCGGTGGCGGTGGAGCTGGTGCTGGGTACGCCGCACATTCGCGGCATCATCCAGCGCGACGAGCTGCCGGAGCTGAAATCCGCCGTCGAGCGCGCCCTGGAAAGCGGCATGCAGAGCTTCGACCAGAGCCTCTACAAGCTGCTCGAAGCTGGCCGGGTGAGCGTGACCGACGCGCTGAAGTTCGCCGACTCGCGCACCGACCTGGCGCTGAAGATCAAGCTGGAACGCGGGATGGACGACGACAGCACGGGGCCGGTGTTTGGTGGCTGAGCCCGGCGTTGGGCACGCGGCTCTTCGTAGGAGCGAGCTTGCTCGCGAACCGCTTTACGCAATACCCGCCGGGAAGCTCTGTTCGCGAGCAAGCTCGCTCCTACAGGTCCGCCGCCACATCGGCGTATAACCGCGAACGGTCATACGCCCTACAACAGCCCCTGCAGCAACACGTCGATATCCACGCCCTCCGCCATCGCCCGATTCCCCGCATCCCCCGGATGCAGGTGATCACCGCTGTCATAGGCCGGCAGCAGTCGCTGCGGCCGCGCCGGGTCGCGCAGGCGCACGTCCAGGTCCACAACTGCATCGAACTCGCCACTCTGACGAATCCACTGGTTGACCCGCTCACGCAGCGCTTCCTTGTTCGCCGCGTGGTAGTTCTCGATGGGCGACCCGCTCAGGGCTCGCTCGAACGGCAGGATGGTCGCACCGACCACGCGCACCCCGCGCAAGTGGGCCTGGGCGATCAGCTGCCGGTAGCCAGCGATCAGGTCCTCGTACTGCACCAGCGGGTTGTTCGGCGCGAAGGTGCTGCCGGGCCAGGAGATGTCGTTGATGCCGAGCATGACAATGGCCGCCCTGACTCCCGGCTTGCCCAGCACGTCGCGGTGGAAGCGCACCAGTCCACTCTGCCCCATGCCGTCGGAAAGCAGCCGTGCGCCGGAGATGCCAGCGTTGATCACCCCGACCTGACGTACTGCCAGGCGCTGCGCCAACAGGTCCGGCCAGCGCTGGTTGCCGTCCAGGCTGGCGCCACGGCCATCGGTGATCGAATCCCCCAGCACCGCTACCACCGAGCGCGGCGCCGGTGACTGCACCAGCACGTCGGCGAGGAACAGCCGCGCTTCCATCTTGCCGTCCGCCGGCAGCTGCGCCGCGTCGAGCAGCTCGCCGGGGCCGCCGTAGACGCGCTGCTTGCCGTCCCAGTGGAAGCTCTGGATCGCCGTGGGTTGCGGCAGGTAGAGCGACACCGCCAGCTCGCCCAGTGCAGGGACGGTGAGGTCCAGCGGGTCGCTGAGCAGCTCGGCGCCCGGCGCGATATACGCGGTGGGCTGGCCGGAGAAGGTCAGCCGCCGGCTCGGGCCGCCGAGTCGCCCGGCAGGCCCGGCCAATGCCACCGCCGCCCCGCCGACAGCCACCGGCTGGCTGCCGTAGGCGTTGGACAGGGCGATGCGCAGTCGCTGGCCGCCCAGGCTGACCTTCACGATCTGCCGCAGGGTGTGGTTGCCCAGCTGCGCCGGCACCCCGACGGGCAACGGCACTTCCTTGCCCCAGGTGCGTTGCGGGCTGGCGCTCCAGGTGGTTTGCCAGTGTTGCTCCTGCGCCTGGGCAAACGGCAGCGCCAGAGCGGCAAGCAGGGCGGTGAACAGAAGACGTTTCATGGTAATCCTCGAAATCAGTGATGGGGTGAGCACAGGCTCGGCCATTCCCAATCACGGCGGTAGACGGCATATTTGCAGACCCGTCATTCGATAAACGAATAGGACATGGATACTCTGAAGGCGTTGCACTGTTTCGTTCGCGCCGTGGAGCTGGGCAGCCTTTCCGCCGTGGCCCGCGAATCCGGCAGCAGCCAGCCAACCGTGAGCAAGACCATGGCGGCGCTGGAGCGCCAGGTCGGCGCGCAGTTGCTGCTGCGCAGCACCACCCGCGTGCAGCCCACCGAGCAGGGTCGGCGCTTCTACGAGCACGCCCGGCAGACGCTGGAGAGTTACGCCGAGGGCGTTGGCGAGGCCCGTGGCGAAACCGAGCAGGTGCGCGGCCGCCTGCGGGTCAGCGCGCCGGTGAGCCTGGGCGTGCTGCGTCTGAATGCGCTGCTGCTGGAGTTCATGCAGGCGCACCCGCAGGTCGAGGTGGAGCTGCTGCTCAACGACCGCTTCGTCGACCTCGCCGAGGAAGGCATCGACCTCGCCCTGCGCCTGGGCGGCGAGTTGCCGGAGCAACTGATCGCCCGCCCGCTGGCGCGTTCGCCACGCTACCTGGTCGCGTCGCCGGCGTGGATTTCCCGGCAGCCGGCGCTGGGTGCTCCAGAAGACCTGCCGCTGGCCGACTACCTGCGCTTCGCCTGGCTCGATGCCGGGCAGAACCTGCTGCTGCGCCATGCCGACGGCCGCGAGCTGAACCTCGCCACGCGCAGCCGCTACACGGTGAACAGCTCGCTGGCGATCCGCGAGAGCTACTGCCTGGGCGCCGGCTTCGGCCTGACACCGGCCTGGCTGGTGGCCGACCTGTTGGCTACCGGCACGCTGCAGCAGTTGCTACCGGACTGGCGCGGCCCGACCCAGGAGGCCAGCCTGCTGTATCCTTCGCGCCGTTACCTGCCGGCGCGAACCCGCGCGCTGATCGACTTCCTCGTCGAGCGCCTGCCGCTGCTGCCGGGATTCGAGGCGCTTCGATGACCGGGCGGCCAAGGCGCCGGCTATGCTTTTCGCCAATCGACCGAACCGGCGCGCCGCCATGCCGGTCGAAACCTGACATTCGCCCCCGAGGGACATCCATGGGCAAGCCCCACGCGCCTTACCTGCTCACCGCCCTGGCCCTGCCGCTGCTGCTGGCCGGCTGCTCGACGTCCGCCACCAGCCCCTGCGACGAACCGCTCAGCGGCGACGCCTGCCGCCAGGAGCGCCTGCTCTACCAGAACGACATGCTGCAGGCGAAGCTGCTGATCGCCACCGGCGACCTGGCCAATTACGAGCTGGCCGAGGCGCTGCTGGGTCGTGCGCTGGCGACCGATGAGCGCGGCGAGGCGAGCTTCTACATGGCGCTGCTGAAGATCAAGGAAGGCCCGCAGGTGGACGAGGTGCTGCCACTGCTGGAGAAAGCCGCCGACGCCGGCCAGCCCTACGCCGTGGCGCTGCTCTACAAGATCTGGTCGGAGCCCTTCCTGGTGGAACAGGCCGATCCGCAGAAGGCGCAGCAGTACCAGGAGGACTACACCCACCTGGACGTCGCCAAGAGCGGCTACCCGTCCTTCGACAAGGCCACCGCGCTGGTCAACGCGTTGCTCGACGAGCCGCCCGCGGTCGCCGACCAGCCGCAGCCCTAGGCCTCTTCCGGCGGCGGCTCGGCTTCCTCGAAGGTCTTCTCGCCGGGCGCCTTGCCGTGGGGCAGGTGGTGCTCGATCACCGCATTGAGCTCCGCGCCCAGCAGCAGCACCGCCGAGGAGATGTAGAAGTACAGCAGCAGCACGATGATCGCCCCGACGCTGCCGTACATGGCGTTGTAGTCGGCGAAGTTCTTCACGTAGTAGCCAAAGCCCAGCGACGCCGATATCCACAGCACCACCGCCAGCACCGAGCCGGGGGTGATGAAGCGGAACTTCTGCTGCACGTTGGGGGTGACGTAGTAGATGATCGCCACCGCCATCATCATCAGCAGCACGATCACCGGCCAGCGCAGGATGCTCCAGAGGATCACCACGAAATCCTCCAGCCCGACCTTCGCGGCGATCCAGCCCATCACCTGCGGCCCGAGGATCATCAGCGCGGCGATCAGCATCAGCATCGCCACCAGGCCGAAGGTGTAGAACAGCGACAGCGGAATGCGCTTCCACGGCGGCCGGCCTTCGCGCACGTCATAGGCGGCGTTGAGCGCGATCATCAGCGAGCGCACCGCCGCCGAGGACGACCACAGCGCCACCACGATACCGATGGACAGCAGCCCGCCCTGGCGCTGCTGCAACTGGTCGATCACCGGGTTGACCTGTTCCAGCGCCTGGCTCGGCAGCACGTAGTCGGCCTGCTGGCGGAGGAAGTCGAAGAACTCGGGCAGGTGCAGGAAGCCCAGCAGGGCAATGAGGAACAGCAGGAAGGGGAACAGCGAGAACAACCCCTGGTACGCCAGCGCAGCGGCGTAGGTGGGCATCTCGTCGTCGAGAAACTCCTTCACCGTCAGCTTGAGCAGCTTCCAGGGCCCCAGACTGAGCCCGCGCATGTCCATGAATCGCATCCCGCAGCGTCCTCCCGATGAGCGCTCCGCCGGCCGGCGGCTGCAGGGTGGACCCGCAGCGCCTGGGCAAAGTTGCAACAAATGCGCGGCGCAGAGCGCCCGCCAGGACAGACCATAGCTGGTCGCGGCGGGCGGATGCCAGTGCGGGCTCGGTTCAGTCAGCCAGGCGATAGACCTTGGCGAAGCGCTCGGCCTTCACCACGCCGTAGTCACCGGGCGCGTATTGCAGCACCCAGTCGCCGGCCGCACCGGTGAGGCGATCACCACCGGCCGAGCGCAGCAGGGTGAAGGGTTCGTCCATGTGCCGGGCCAGCACCAGGCTGGGGATATTGCGGTAGGCGCCGGGTTGGCCATGGGCGAGCGCGGCGTCGGCGGGGCGGTATTTCGGATCGAAGCGCTCGCGGGAGACGACCCAGCGCTCGCCGGTCGAGCCGCTGATGATCGCGTCACCGACGGCATAACGATTCGGGCCTTCCAGACTCATCAGCTCACCGGGCGCGGCGGCGAATTCGACGGTGACGGTTTCGTCCTTCACCACGCGTTGTGCGGCGGGATCGGTGGCGAGGTCCAGCTGATTGAGCTCGAGCATGGCGGGCAAAAAACCTGCGGAAAAGGTTGGGGGAAAGAACCGGGGCAAGCCTACTCGCAAAAGAATCGCCCCGCGAGAAGCCAGCGGCTGGCGGTGCTCTACACTCACTGACCATGCGCGCCGTCACGACACTCCCGGCCGAACCCAGCCAGCTTTCCGGCTGTCGCACCTACTGAGCCAACCCCATCAGCCGTACAGGAATATCCCATGTCGTTTGCCCGTCTCGCCCTGCCTTTGCTGTTGCTCACCAGCCTTGCCGTCCACGCCGAAGACTCCCCCGACGAAGCGAAATTCCTCAAGGAGTCGGTGGACTACTTCGACCAGGTCACCAAGAGCAGCCTGCCGCACCAGGTGGACAAGGTTACGACCCTCAACAGCGTGCAGCTGGACCCGACGAAGAAGATGCTGTATTACCGCTACGGCATTTCCAACCTGCGCCTGGACGCCATGGACCTGGGCGCCCGCGCCAAGTTCGAGAACGGCCTGAAGACCCAGCTGGAAAGCACCACCTGCCAGCAGCCGGAACTGCTGCAGCGCTTCCGCGAGCACCACCTGAGCGTCACCCACGAATACACCGGCAGCGACGGCAAACCGCTGGCCAGCATCACCGTCGACCCGCAGAACCTGAGTTGCAAGAGCTGATCCTTCCTCCCCCATGAGCCGTGCCGATTACCACCAGCAACACGCCCAGCGCGCCGAGGCCGAAGCCCGGCGCCTGCTGGCCGAACGCGACAGGCTCGGGGCACGTTGGTTGCCCTGGGTCGCCGCCGAGCTTTACCAGCTGAGCCCACCGCCCTTTGCCAACATGGTCCGCCGCGAACTGCAGCGCCTCGCCGCCAGCTGAACGGCCACGCGGCCTGGCAGGGCGGGACTATGCTGAAGCTGTCAGCCCTCGGCCCGAGGGCATCCCTTCGGAGGACAGCCTCATGAAAGGTCTCGACGCGAAGAAACAGGCGAAGAAAAAGCCGCTGAAGACGGCGCATGAAAAGCGCATGGCCAAGCGGCAGAAGAAAACCGGCAAGTCTCTGCTGGGCAATCCGCAGCAGCCTTCCTGATCTTCCCCATCGGCGAATCGGCGTACAACCCGGGGCGGTTGTACGCCCACCTCACCTATCCACCATCCCGCGATGACTGCTCCCGCAGGAGCGAACTTCGTCCGCGATAACATCCGACGCGTTGCGACCCCATCGCGGACAGAGTCCGCTCCTACGAGTACCCCAGCAGCAGAGCAGACCTGTAGGAGCGAGCTTGCTCGCGAACAGGACAAGCCTCGGTGCTGCCGGGAAATCGGTTCGCGAGCAAGCTCGCTCCTACAGGTGGCTTCGAAGATTGGCGCTATAGCCTGTCCGCGGAGTGCGCCGCGGGGGATTTCGCGGACAAGGTCCGCTCCTACGTCCCGCCACCTCGCACCGCTCCGGCTCTGGCTTTGGCCTTGGCTTTGGCTTTGGCTTTGGCTTTGGCCTTGACTCTGAAAGGCTTCCAGAGAAATGTCCGCGCACTCCGACTGCCCCGTTCAGGAGGCCTCGTTGAATTGGAGTTTCAGGGGTTGAGCGACATGGATGTCGCGAGAGCCGCGATGGGCCAGGGATGGCCCTTGGCGGCGTGCCCCTGAAACTTCGATTCGACGAGGGAATTTTTCGCCTAAGCGAAAAACCGGATGTCCGGGGCAAGACCTTTTGGTTCCTTTTGGGGCGTTTGCCAAAAGGGACTCGCCCGAGGGGGCGAAACAAAAGGTCCGCGCGCATACCGAAGCGACGCTGGAAACCCAGCGCGAAGCAAGAAGCAAGAGCCCCTCACCCTAACCCTGGCTGCGCGCCCGGCTCCTCAAACGGGAGAGGGGACCGTCCGCAGCGAGCTGACACCACGGCGTCAGCCGGTCAGCCGGTCAGAAGGTCAGAAGGTCAGCCGGTCAGAAGGTCAGCCGGTCAGAAGGTCAGAAGGTCAGAAGGTCAGAAGGTCAGAAGGTCAGAAGGTCAGAAGGTCAGAAGGTCAGAAGGTCAGCGAGGCTCTCTGAAAACCAGAACCGACACAAGCCAAGCGAAACCACCGGCAATCCCCGCCAGAAAGACACGCCCGCCCACCAACGCCCCCAAAGACAATCACCCCTCAGTCATCCGCGTTGGGATCAAGCCCCGGAAACAACACCTCGGTAAACCCGAACTTGCTGAAGTCGGTGATCCGCGACGGATACAACCGCCCAATCAGGTGATCACACTCATGCTGCACCACGCGGGCGTGGAAGCCCTCCACGGTGCGATCGATAGCCTGCCCCTGCGGATCAACCCCCTGATAGCGAATGCTCCGATAACGCTCCACCGCCCCTCGCAGCCCCGGCACCGACAGGCAGCCCTCCCAGCCCTCCTCCAGCTCATCGCCAATGGGCGTGATCAGCGGATTGAGCAGGATGGTCGGCGGCACCGCCGGCGCATCCGGATAGCGCTCGCTGCGCTCGAAGCCGAAGATCACCAGCTGCAGGTCGACACCAATCTGCGGCGCCGCCAGGCCGACTCCCCCAACGTGATGCATGGTCTCGAACATATCGTCGATCAGCTGCTGCAGCTCGGCGCTGCCGATCATCGACTCGGGCACCGGCGGGGCGATGCGCAGCAGGCGCTCATCGCCCATCTTGAGAATCTCGCGAATCATCTCGGCCTCGTTCACGGCAAAAGGAAAGCAACACAGGCAAAGCGGCATCCTCTGCCGCCCAGCGCCCGCTGGCAACCCCGCGACCGCCCGGCAGTGCCCCGCAGGCCACGCCACACGGGTGTTAGACTGCAACCTGATGACACTCGTCCGACGACGCAGCTTTGCCGAACTTCACGGCAGATCGCCGTCGAAACCCTGGGGGATCGTGCAAGCCGGGGGACTGGAGACTGGTCATGAACAGGCATTACTACATCAGCGACAACCTGGACGACCTGGAACAGGTCGAGCAGGAACTCAGCGAACGCGGCATCAGCATGGAACAGATGCATGTGCTCAGCGACAACGACGCAGAAATGCGCGAGCACCGCCTCCACGAAGTGCCCTCGATGATGAAGAAGGACGTGGTGCACTGGGGCAAGATCGGCGCGCTGATCGGCGCCGTGCTGGCCGTGCTGGTGCTGGTTGGCGGCTACTTCAGCGGCTGGACCGAGACTGCCGCAGGCTGGGTGCCCATCGTCTTCCTCGCGGTGATCCTCGGCGCGTTCAGCCTGTGGGAAAGCAGCTTCTTCGGCCTGCAGCGCCCCAGCAGCGACGTGCGCCGCTTCCAGAACAACCTGCAGGAAGGTCGCCACGTGTTCTTCGTCGATGTGAAGCCCGAGCAGGAACCGGTGCTCGACCGCGTCGTCGGCCTGCACCCGCGCCTGGAGATCGCCGGCTTCGGCAGCGCCACGCCGACCTGGTGGCTGTCGCTGGAACAGGCCTGGAACCGCTTCCGCCACATGATGTGATGCGCCCCGGCCGCGCGCCGGTGGCTGTGCTTCGCCTCCCATCCGCGCCCATTCGGCCAGCGGCATGCCGGCTGCGGGCCGCGAAAACCCGACGAAGTAACGAGATTGTCCGTCGTTCAGGAATCATTCAGAAACCGTTAGCCAGCTATTGATTCATGTCAGCCGGGTGCCTCCGGTCGAATTCGAAACTATTCGGGTTCCCCATTACCCAGGAGGCTGGGACATGTCTTCATCGCCCAACCAGAAACTCGGTCTGGCCGCACTCACCGCCCTGGTGGTCGGCTCCATGATCGGCGGTGGCATCTTCTCGTTGCCGCAGAACGTCGCGAAAAGCGCCAGCCCCGGTGCCGTGCTGATCGGCTGGGCCATCAGCGGCATCGGCATGCTGATGCTCGCCTTCGTCTTCCAGAGCCTGTCCAACCGCAAGCCGGAACTGGACGCGGGCGTCTACGCCTACGCCAAGGCCGGCTTCGGCGACTACATCGGCTTCAACTCGGCCTGGGGCTACTGGATCAGCTCCATGCTCGGCAACGTCAGCTACTTCGTGCTGATCTTCAGCGCGCTGGGCTACTTCTTCCCGGTGTTCGGCGAGGGCAACACGGTCATCGCCTTCGCCTGCTCGTCCCTGCTGCTGTGGGGCCTGCACTTCCTGATCCTGCGCGGGATCAAGCAGGCGGCCTTCATTAACCAGGTCACCACGGTCGCCAAGGTCGTGCCCATCGTGCTGTTCATCCTGATCGGCCTGGTGGCGTTCGACATGGACCTGTTCACCGCCGACTTCTGGGGCCATGGCCACGTCGATTTCGACAGCGTGATGAGCCAGGTGCGCAACATGATGCTGATCACCGTCTGGGTGTTCATCGGCATCGAGGGCGCCAACCTGTATTCGGGCCACGCGAAGAAGCGCTCGGACGTCGGCACCGCCACGGTGATCGGCTTCGTCTCGGTGATGGCGCTGCTGGTGCTGGTGAACGTGCTGTCCATGGGCATGATGAACCAGGCGCAACTGGCCGGCCTGCCCAACCCGTCCATGGCCTATGTGCTGGAGCACGTGGTCGGCCACTGGGGCGCAGTGCTGATCATCGCCGGGCTGGTGGTCTCGCTGTTCGGCGCGCTGCTGGCGTGGATCCTGCTCAGCGCGGAGATCATGTACGCCGCCGCCCACGACCACACCCTGCCGAAGTTCCTCGCCCGCGAGAACGACAAGGACGTGCCGGTGAACGCGCTGTGGATGAGCAACGCCACGGTACAGGTGTTCCTGGTGGTGACCCTGTTCGCCGCCAGCACCTACACCAGCCTGGTGTACCTGGCCGCCTCCATGGCGCTGCTGCCCTACCTGTTCTCGGCCGGCTACGCCGTGCTGCTGAGCCTGCGCGGAGAAGGCTATGAAGGCCTGCTGCGCGAGCGCCGCAAGGACCTGGTGATCGGCGCCATCGCCCTTATCTACAGCCTGTGGCTGGTGTACGCCGGCGGCTTGGACCACCTGCTGCTCTCGGCGCTGCTCTACACCCCGGGCGTGGTGCTGTTCATCATGGCCAAGCGCGAGCGTGGCGAGCGCGTGTTCAGCAAGGCGGAATGGCTGGTCTTCGCCGTCCTGCTGGCCGCGACCCTGGCCGCCGGCTACGGTCTGTACGCGGGCCAGCTGAGCCTCTGAGTTCGTTCCCGACGCCCGCGGCGATAGCCGCGGGCTTTGGCATTTCAGGAGAAAAACATGACCACGCCCACCGAGGTCACCATCCACTCCAGCAGCGGTCTCGACCGCCAGCAGTACCGCATCCGCCTGAGCTACGCGGTGGAGAACGCCGGCAGCCGCGACGCCCTGGTGAAGTTCGAACTGGAGGGCGAGATCGACGGCCAGCCGTTCAGGGACGGCTTCGAGTTGCCCGGTGACATCGCCTTCAACTTCGCCGCCAGCGCCACACGTATCCTGCGCCGCCACGGCCTGCGGGTCTGCAGCGGGCCGGTGCTGCGCTTTCGCAAGGAACATGACCGGGTGTTCGACGACCTGCGGCGTCAGCTGAAGGCCGCGCCGGGGTCACCGGTCGACCTGCAGCGCATGGGCTCGCTGGCCCCGGCGCAGCCGCGTTGCGCGGTGGCCGAGTCCATCGTCCGCGGGCGCGGTTGAGCGCCCGCGGCTGAACAGAGCTATCAGGCCAGGTCGATGCGGTCGTCGTGGATGACGATCAGGCCCTGCTTGAACAGGCCGCCGATGGCCTTCTTGAAGTTGCCCTTGCTGACGCCGAACTGCTGCGCGATCAGATCCGGCGGGCTCTTGTCGCTGAGCGCCAGGGTGCCGCCGGCTTCGCGCAGGGCCTTGAGGATCTGCTCGCTGAGGGCGTCGGAGAGGCCGGCGCCGGCCGGCTGCAGGCTCAGGCTGATCTTGCCGTCGGCGCGCATTTCCTTGATGTAGCCGGTCTCGCGCAGGCCGTTGCGCATGAACTTGAAGACTTCGTTCTTGTGGATCAGGCCCCAGTGCTTGCCGTCGATGATGGCCTTGTAGCCCAGGTCGGTGCGCTCGACGACGAGCAGGTCCACCTGCTGGCCGACCTTGTAGTTGGCCGGGACGTTGTCCAGGTAGCGGTCCAGGCGCGCGGTGGCGGTGATGCGGCGGCTGCGCTCGTCGAGGTAGACGTAGACCACGCAGTAATCGCCGACCTGCAGCGGGCGCTTCTCTTCCGAGTGCGGCAGCAGCAGGTCCTTGGGCAGGCCCCAGTCGAGGAACAGGCCGACACGGTTGACCTCCACCACCTTCAGGCTGGCGAAACCGCCGACCTGCACCTTGGGCTTCTGGGTGGTGGCGATCAGGCGGTCTTCGCTGTCCAGGTAGATGAACACGTTGAGCCAGTCGCCGACTTCGGTGTCTTCGTTCTTCGGCACGTAGCGCTTGGGCAGGAGGATTTCGCCGTGGCTCTCGCCATCCAGGTAGAGACCGAAATCGGTGTGCTTGGCCACCTGCAACGAATTGAACCGACCTATGACTGCCATGACGCTTACCTCGTGAACGGGGCGGGCATTCTACGCGCATTGGCGCAAGGATGCGCCTTCAGCCGCCGAACGCCGGCTTTTGGGTAGGAGCGAGCTTGCTCGCGAACCGAGCTTTCCGGCAGCTCCGCAGTTAAGCAGTTCGCGAGCAAGCTCGCTCCTACAAAGTCTACTGAGCCTGGCCGAACTGCAGCTCGGCCAGGCGCGCGTAAAGCGGATTGCTGGTCACCAGCTCGGCATGCCGGCCCAGCGCCACCAGGCGGCCGTGGTCGATCACTGCGATGCGGTCGGCGTTGAGCACTGTGGCTAGGCGGTGGGCGATCACCAGGGTGGTGCGGTCGCGCATCAGCCCCGGCAGTGCCTGCTGGATCAGGTGTTCGCTCTCGGCGTCCAGCGCGCTGGTGGCTTCGTCGAGCAACAGGATGGGCGCATCCACCAGCAGCGCGCGGGCAATCGCCAGGCGCTGGCGCTGGCCGCCGGACAAGCCCAGGCCGCTTTCGCCCAGGTGCGTCTGGTAACCCTGCGGCAGGCGCAGGATGAACTCGTGGGCATGGGCGGCACGGGCAGCGGCTTCGACGTCCGCATCGCTGGCGCCGGGGCGGCCGTAGCGGATGTTCTCCTCCACCGTGCCGAAGAACAGCGCCGGGTTCTGCGACACCAGCGCGAAGCTGCGGCGCAGGTCGCTCGGGTCGAGCTGGGCGATGGGCTGGCCGTCGATCAGGATGCGCCCCTGCTGCGGGTCGTAGAAGCGCAGCAGCAGGTCGAACAGGGTGGACTTGCCGGCGCCCGACGGGCCGACCAGCGCCAGGGTCTCGCCCGGCGCCACGCGCAGGTCGATGCCGTCGATGGCCCACTGCTCCGGGCGCGACGGGTAGGCGAAGCGCACCGCCTGCAACTCGATGCTACCGCTGATCCGCTCCGGCAGGCGCAGCAGGTCGCTGGCCGGCGCATGGATTTCACTGCGCGCACGCAGCAGCTCGGCGATGCGCTCGGCGGCGCCGGCGGCGCGCTGCAGCTCGCCGATCACTTCGCTGAGGGTGCCGAAGGCCATGCCGACGATCAGGCTGTAGAACACGAAGGCCGCCAGGTCGCCGGGGCTGATCCGCCCGGCGATCACGTCCATGCCGCCGACCCAGAGCATCACGCCGACGGCGCCGAGCACCAGCAGGATCACCACGCTGACCAGCCAGGAGCGTTGCATGATGCGCTTGCGCGCGGTGTCGAAGGCGTCTTCCACGGTGCGGCCGAAGCGCGCGCGGTCCTGGGCCTGGTGGTTGTAGGCCTGCACCGTCTTGATCTGGCCGAGGGATTCGCCGACGTAGCTGCCGACATCCGCCACGCGGTCCTGGCTGAGCCGCGACAGGCTGCGCACGCGGCGGCCGAACAGCAGGATCGGCGCGATCACCAGCGGCAGCGAGGCGACCACGATGCTGGTCAGCTTGGCGTTGGTGAAGAACATCAGGATGATCCCGCCCAGCAGCATCAGCACGTTGCGCAGCGCCATCGACAGTGACGAACCGATCACCGATTGCAGCAAGGTGGTGTCGGCGGTCAGCCGAGACTGGATTTCCGAGGAGCGGTTGTTCTCGTAGAAACCGGGATGCAGCTCAATCAGGTGGTCGAACACCCGCTGGCGGATGTCGGCGACGAAGCGCTCGCCGATCCACGACACCAGGTAGAAGCGCACGAAGGTGCCCACCGCCAGGCACAGCACCAGCAGGAAGAAGATGCCGATGGCGCGGGTGAGCAGCTGCTCGGACTGGGTGATGAAGCCCTGGTCCACCAGCAGGCGGATGCCCTGCCCCAGGGACAGGGTAATGGCGGCGGTGAACAGCAGCGCCAGCAGGGCGCCGACGGCGCGCCAGCGATAGGGCGCGAGGAACGAACGGGCCAGGCGCAGGGCATTGCGCTGGCGGGACGACAACAGGGACATGGCAGGCTCGAAACGGCCGGAACAGGCGGCAGAGCGTAGCACCGCAGGAGCACGCCAAGCGATGCAACTGGACCGTTCGTTCCATGACCGCCCCGAAAGGTGCTCGTTTGATGTACAATGGGCGGCCAATTTGCGCAGACAGGTATGGCAGATATGACTACCAAGCCCTCCACCCGCCAGAAAGCAGCCCCCAAGGCTCCCGCCGCGACCGCTACCAGCGAAGCCCTGGAAGCCCAGATCGCCGCCTTCCTGAACTCCGGCGGTGAGATCCAGCAGATCGCCAAGGGCGTGACTGGTCAGAACTACGGCGCACCGAGCCGCCACATCAGCCTCGGCAAGAAGTAATACCCGCTGGCAAGCCTGCCGACCTTCGGCAGGCTGCCCGCCTCTCGCTCCCCGCCTCCTCCCTCCGTTTCAAGCCCCTGCTTCACGCTTCGCGCTACCCCCTGCGCAATTCCGAACATCCTTTATTGCTTCCGCACCTTGCACTCGGGCAGAGTCCGCCGATAGTTAGGACTGGGCCAAACTGCGGCCCCTTGCAAGGAGCAACCCCATGCTGCCCTCCCCGGAAAAGCTGCTGTCGCGCAACCTGCTCGATGTGCTGATCCGCGCCGGCCTGATCGTACTGCTGGCCCTGTTCTGCTTCCGCATCTTCCACCCCTTCCTCGACCTGATGCTCTGGTCGGTGATCCTCGCCATCACCCTGTACCCGCTGCACCAGCTGTTCAGCGGCTGGCTGGGCGAGCGGCCGAACAGTGCGGCGACGCTGATCGTCATCCTCGGCCTGGTGATCCTGCTGGTGCCGGTGGTGGTGATCGGCCTGTCCATGGCCGAGTCGGTCCGCGACCTGGTGCACGCCATCCAGAACCGCACCCTGCAGATTCCGCTACCGCCCGAGTCGGTGCAGAACTGGCCGGTGATCGGGCAGTACGTCTATCCGTTCTGGACCCGCGTGGCCACCGACTTCATGGGCGTGGCGCACCAGTTGGCGCCGCACCTGCAGGGCGTGGCGAAGAAGGTAGCCGGGCAGGCTGCGGGCGTCGGCATGGGCCTGATGCAGTTCCTCGCCGCCTTCGTCATCGCCGGGGTGATCATGGCCTACGGCAAGCTGGGCAGCCGCACCGCCTGCGACATCGCCATCCGCATCTCCGGCCCGGACCGCGGCCCGGGGCTGGCCGAGCTGTGCACCGGGACCATCCGCGCGGTGGCCCAGGGCGTGGTCGGCGTCGCCTTCATCCAGACGCTGATCCTCGGCCTGGGCTTCATCGTCATGGGCATCCCCGGCGCCGGCCTGCTGGCCCTGGGCGTCCTGCTGCTGGGCATCACCCAGTTGCCGGTGGTGCTGATCAGCCTGCCGGCGATCATCTACGTGTTCATGACCAACGACTCGCTGCTGGTGACCATCCTGTTCACCGTGTGGACGGTGATCGGCGGCCTCTCCGACAACGTGCTCAAACCGCTGCTGTTCGGCCGCGGCGCCAAGGTGCCGATGGCGGTCATCCTGATCGGTGCCCTGGGCGGCATGCTCAGCAACGGCATCATCGGCCTGTTCGTCGGCCCGGTGGTGCTGGCCCTGGGCTATGAACTGTTCATGTCCTGGGTGCGTGAACGCGAGGCGCCCACGCCGGTCGAACCGGTTTCCTGATTCGATATCCCACTCCCGCGGCCCGGCGCCGCGGGCAACCAACCCGCAATGGAATGCTCACGATGACCCAACGCTGCACCCTCGCCACCGCCCTGCTGGCCGCCGGCCTGCTGCTCTCCCCGCTGGCCTTCGCCGAAGAAGCCGCCATCGTCTGGCCTGCCGCGGTCAACGCCGCCGACCAGCAACGCCTGAGCGCCCTCGACGGCGAGGTCAAGCAGGTGCTCGACCAGCTCCAGCAGAGCGAGGACGAGACCACCCGCGACGAGGCGCTGAATTTCTACCGCATCGTCCTGGAAGACCCGGAGCCGCTGGCCGACGCCGCCCTGACCGGCAACTGGAAGTGCCGCTCGGTGCAGGTCGGCCCGGAAGCGCTGTACGGCTACCCGAACTTCAAGTGCTCGGTGCGGCAGACGCCCAAGGGCCTGTTCCTGGAGAAGATCAGCGGCTCGCAGCGCATCAGCGGCTACCTGCAGCGCCTGGACGACAAGCAGCTGGTGTTCGTCGGCGGCGCCTCGGTCAACGACGACCCGCAGGTCGGCTACAGCGGCCTGGAGCAGGCGGCTGCACGCGAGAGCGACGTGGTCGGTGTGGTGCGCAATTCCCACGACGGCTTCGTGCTGCTGGTGCCCGAGCAGTTCGGCGGCTACAACCTGTTCCGCTTCACCCGCTGAGGCGCGCGCTCAAAGCAGCGCCACCATCTCCTTGAGCGTCACCGCCCAGGTCCCCTTCGCGTTCAGGTAGCGATAACCGAAGCGCGAACCGTTGGCCTGGGTGGTCAGCACCGCGTTCCACGCCAGCCCGCGCTGCAGGTCGTGGGCCGGGTCGAGGAGGAAGAAGGCCTCGTCGCTCATCCCCACCGCCAGGCACCAGTGGCGGATATCGCTGTCCTTGCGGCCGTGGAAGCCGAGCACCACCGGAATGTTCTCCTCCAGATGGCGGCGCGTCAGTTCGATCATCCGCGTGCCGTTGTCGCGCTCGACGCGGTATTCCTTGTCGCTGATGACCTTGAGCAGTTCCAGCAGGTCGTCGCCGGTAGTGCCGACACGTACCAGCGTCTCGTGCTGGTTCAGCGCCTCCATCAGCCGCCCGTAGCGGGTGCGCGAATCCACCGGCGCCAGCCCCTTGGCCTGGCGCCGCCCCAGCTGATTGCGCGCGAGCATGGCCATCACCAGGCAATAAGGCCCGCAGGCGCCATCCATATCGCCCTGGCGCAGGTGCACCTTGTCGCCACGGCGGTTGATCAGCCCGCCGGTGCCCTGTTCATCCAGGTCCCAGCCCAGCCCGTCGATCAGGGTGATCTGCATCGCGCATCCTCGCTGCTTGGTCTGAGCTTGTGACCGGACAGGGCGCGGATCATTCCGCCGGCTTGCGGTTACAATGGTGGTTTTCCCCTGTCTGGTTGCCCGAAATGTCCGAAGCCATCCGCCTGTCCAAGCGCCTCGCCGAGCTGCTGCCCTGTTCGCGCCGCGACGCCGAGCTGTACATCGAGGGCGGCTGGGTCACGGTGGACGGCCAGCGCGTGGAAGAGCCGCAGTTCAAGGTCGACACCCAGCGCATCGAGCTGCTGCCGGGCGCCTTCCCCGAGCCGATCCCGCCGGTGACCATCCTGGTGCACAAGCCGGTCGGCCTGGGCTGCGGCAACGGCGCCAACTCTGCCCAGCAACTGCTGACGGCGGACAAGCGTTGGGCCGAGGACAACCTGCAGCAGCGTCTGCTGCGCAAGCACTTCGGCCACCAGTTCAACACCACCGTGCTGGAGACCGACGCCAGCGGCCTGCTGGTCTACACCCAGAGCCGCGGCGTGCAACGCCGGCTGGTGGACGAGGCGGACAACATCGAGCACGAGTACGTGGTCGAGGTCAGCGGGGAGATCGTCGACAACGGCCTCAAGCGCCTGTGCCGCGGCATGCTGATCGATGGCCGCGAGCTGCCGCCGTTGAAAGTCAGCTGGCAGAGCGAGAACCGCCTGCGCTTCGCCGGCAAGCAGTTCCGCCCCGGCCAGATCGCCGCCATGTGCCGCGCGGTGGGCCTGCACGCCGTGTCGATCCGCCGCCTGCGCCTGGGTGGCGTGGCCATGGGCAAGCTGCCGGTTGGCCAGTGGCGTTTCCTGCTGCCGGGCGAGAAGTTCTGATCCGGCTTCTATAGCAGGAGCCAGTACCGTCGCCCTCTGATATGCCCTGCCTGGGCTTCCCTCTCCCCCGCGCAGAGCTTTCCCCGTAGGAGCGCGCTCCTACGATTCGGCTCGGCTCCGTCGCGTCCATTAACGTAGGAGCGGACTCTGTCCGCGATCATCTGAACGCCACTCCGATCAACCATGGAGTGTGGCCAGCCCATCGCGGACGGAGTCCGCTCCTACGCACCTGCATAGTTCCGGCTGAAGTGCTCGATATCGCTCTACCACGCGGCTTACAACCGCTATCGATAACATCGATAGTCACCAGTCGACGCATTCAGTTCTCTTGATCGAGCCCGCTTGGCATCTTGGACCCATCAAGTCGCAGGCAGGAGATTCGCCGGCCCCACCTCGGGGCCGCAGGGGCGAACAGGCTACCAGCGAAAGTCGCCCCCGAATGAATCGCCAAGAGGACACCGCCATGCAAGTCATACTCGATTCCCTGCTGCTGATCGGCTCCCTGGTGGAGCTGCTGCTGTACTTCGCCCTGGCCAGCGTGGTGCTCGCCGCCGTGGTGCTGCTCAGCGTCATCGCCGTGCTGACCCTGCGCTCCCCCGCTCCGGCCATCGCCATCCCCGACCGCCGCCCCGCGGTCAGCCGCCAGCCGCGCACAGCAGTGAAACACCAGCTGGTACGCCCGCTGCTGGTCGCCGTGGCGAACGAGCCGGTGCTGGCGAAAAGCGCCTGAGTCAATCGTCGATGGCTTGCGGATAGCGCCCGAGCGCGGTGCCCAGCTCGCGCTCCAGAACGCCATCGCGCTGGCCGCCGTTGTCCATCATCCAGCGCACCCGCTCCATGGTTTCCCCGGCGGACATGTCACCGACGAAACGCTGCGACTCCTCCACCAGCGCCGCCTGATCCGCCACCGTCACCTGCTCCACCACCGCCTTCACATGGGCAATACCCGCCGCCGGGAAGGCCGCGATACGCCGCGCCAACCCTTCGCAGAACGCCTCCAGCTCGGCATCCGCCAGCGCGCGGTTGATCCAGCCGTAGCGCTCCGCCGTGTCGGCATCGAAATCCTCGCCGCCCAGGCACACTTCCAGCGCCCTGCCCCGCCCCAGCATTTGTGCCAGACGCACCGTACCGCCCGCGCCGGGCAGCAGTCCTACCGCGACCTCCGGCTGGCCGAGCAAGGCGCGCTCGCGGGAAGCGAAGCGCATGTCCAGCGCCAGTAGGAACTCGCTGCCGGCACCACGCGCACGGCCGTGCAGCTCACCGATGGTCACCTGCGGCAGCCGGCTGAAGCGGCTGAATAGCGCGCTGAGCGGGCTGGCCATGCCGGCCGGCAGCTTCATCGCCGGCGCGTCGAGCTGGCTACCGAGGTCGTAGTGGGCGAGGAAGAAGTCCGGGTTGGCGCTGCGGAACAGCACCACGCGGGTGTCGCTGTCGCGCTCCAGTTCGTCGACCAGGCGCAGCAGGTCGATGACCATGGCGCGGTCGACCAGGTTGATCGGCGCGTGGCTGAAGCTCACCACGGCAACGCCGTCGCGGTCTTCACGGGTGAAAGTGCGGTAGTCGCTCATCGATGGGGCCTCCCTTGCGAAGGCCCGAGGATGCGCCGGGGCGCGCGCTGCGCCCCAGCACTATCAATGCGCGGAATGGCCGGTCAGTGGTGACCGATGCCCTGGTCTTCCAGGTGGTCGGCCTCGAACAGCGTCTCCAGCTCCTTGCGCGCCTCGCGGGCGGTCTGGATCACCGCCTTCTCGTCGTCGTAGACGCGGTACTGGGCCATCAGCACCGCTTCGTCGTGACGCTTGAAGCGGCGGATGCGCGCGCCAACCTGCTCTTCGCTCAGGCCCAGGCCGGTGAGCAGCAGGCGGCTCATCTCCAGGCTGGAGTGGAAGGTCTCGCGCACCGGCGTCGCGTCGGCGTCCAGCAGGTGGTAGACGTGCTGGCGGTTGCGCGCCCGGCCGATGACCTTGATGTGCGGGTAGAGCTTGCGCACCAGCCGCGCGGTCTCGATGTTGGTCTGCGGATCGTCGGTGGCGACGACGAAGAACTCGGCCTTCTCGACCTGGGCGGCACGGAGGATTTCCGGGCGCAGCGGGTCGCCGTAGAAGATCGGGATATTGCCGTAGCTGCGGGTCAGCTCGATGGTGTCCACCGAGGTGTCCAGCGCGACGAAGGGCACGCCCTGGGCACGCATGATACGGGCGACCACCTGGCCCATCCGGCCCATGCCGGCGATCACCACGCGCGGCGCGTCGTCGGGCAGCTGGCTGTACTCGGGCGGTGGCTCACGCAGCACCGCCGGCTTGGGCTTGATGCTGCGCGCCAGGGCCAGCACCAGCAGCGGGGTCATCGCCATCGACAGGGTGATGCACAGCACCAGCAGCGAGTGCAGCTTGGCGTCCATCAGGCCCTGGGCGAGAGCGAGCTTGAAGACCACGAAGGCGAACTCGCCGCCGGCGCCCAGCAGCACGCCCAGGCGGATCGCCGAAACCTTGTCCAGCCCGCCAGCCAGGCGACCGATGACGAACAGCAGCGGCAGCTTGATGCCCACCAGCAGCAGGGTCAGGCCGAGCACCACCAGCGGCTCGCTCTTCATCAGGCCAAGGTCGGCGCTCATGCCCACGCTGATGAAGAACAGCCCCAGCAGCAGGCCCTTGAAGGGTTCGATCTGCGCTTCCAGCTCATGGCGGTATTCCGAATCCGCCAGCAGCAGGCCAGCGAGGAAGGCGCCCAGGCCCATGGACACGCCGGCCTCTTCCATCAGCCAGGCGGTGCCGACCACCACCAGCAGCGCGGTAGCGGTGGACAGGTCGGCCTGGCCGGTACGGGCCACCGAGCGGAACACCGGGCGCAGCAGGAAGCGCCCGCCGATCACCACCACGGCGATGCTGCCGATCACCTCCATCACGTGGGCCCAGTCACCACCGGGGGCCGCCGCGTCGGCACGCGCGCCCAGCAGCGGGATCATGGCGATCAGCGGGATCGCGGCGATGTCCTGGAACAACAGGATGGCGAAGCCGAGACGGCCGTAGGGGGTGTTCAGTTCCTTGCGCTCGGCGAGGATCTGCAGGCCGAAGGCGGTGGACGACAGCGCCAGGCCGCCACCCAGCACCACGGCGGCGTTCACCGGCAGGTCGAAGGCCAGCACCGCCACGCTGCCGATGGCCAGCGCGGTGAGCAGCACCTGCGCCAGACCGACGCCGAACACCTGCTTGCGCATCACCCACAGACGCTTGGGCGACAGCTCAAGACCGATGATGAACAGCAGCAACACCACGCCCAGCTCGGAGAGGCTGGCGACGCTGTCGGGGTTGTCGATCAGCCCCAGCAGCGAAGGGCCGATGAACACCCCGGCGAGCAGGTAGCCGAGCACCGCGCCCAGTTGCAGGCGCTTGGCAATCGGCACCATGAACACCGCCGCAAGCAGGAAGACCACTGCCGACTGCAGGTAATTCGTCCCATGTTCCATGTATCAAGACTCCTTGGAAGGGTTGGGGCGAAGCGAAGATCCACCCACGTCGTTCAAATCTGTTCGTTGTCCAGCACCACGCCCTCGGCGAGCAGGTGGCGCTGGAAGTGCCCGGCCAGGGCATCGACCTGGTCCCAGGGCTGTTCGTAGCGTTCGTCCAGCGCAATGTGGCTGCTGGCGCGTACGCGGGCTTCGAGGCCGCAGTTCTGGTAGAAGGCGTTCACCGCCGCGACCATCGGCTCGCGCTGGTTTTCCATGAGGATCGCGCCATGGGCCAGCACCACGTAGCGCCCGTCACTGGGCCGCCGGCGCCAGCGCTGGGCGGTGCCGACCAGTTTGCGCCCGCCCAGGTTGACGTTGTAGCGGCCATCGCAGAAGGCGCCCTCCACTTCGCCCAGGCCCGGATCGAGGCCCAGGGCTGCCAGCCAGTCGCAGAGCGGCTGGCACAGGCGCAGGTAGGCGGTCTCGATGCGCGTCTGCTCGTTGTCCTCAGGCGGGATCGCGTAGACCAGCGCCACGTTGAGCACCGCCGCGGATTGCGGCACCGGCTCGCCGCCGGTATCGCGCAGGGCAATCGGCCAGCCGAGGTCGGCGCAGACCGTCTCGGCAGCGCCGAAGCCTTCCAGCCGGCTGAGGCGGCGCGGCATCACCAGCGACTGCTCCAGCGGGCTCCAGAACAGCAGGCCGCTGTCGCGCTCGCCGGCAAAGGTGGCGTCGAGCAGCGCACGCTCGGCGTCCAGGCCCTGCTCCGCCGACCAACGTTGCACTCTATTCATGACAGCCTCCTTGAGCGATCCGGGGTGCGGACTATGCCCGCCGAGGGCCCATCCGACAATGTTCCAGGCCAATTCGTTGCCCTGCTTGGAAGATTATCGACTCCACCTGTGACCGGCGTGCTGTCCGACCGAGTCACGTCCGGAGAGCAGGTCCGGGAACCCTTCATCACAGCGAAGCGGCGCTGCGTCTATTCTGCAAGGTGCCCGGCACTTGCCCAGGAGGCCCGCGCCCTTGTCCAGGACCCTGTTCCAGCGATTGCAGCACGCCATCGCCGTCAATGACGCGCTGGCCATGCCGATCGCCCGGGAAAACCTCCGGCGGGTGTACCTGGCCGCCTTGCTGGCGGTGCCTTTCGACCTGATCCATATCCTGGTGTTCTGGCTCAACCTGCAGGGTTCCAGCCCGCAGTACGACGGCTGGCGGATGGGCATCATCCGCGTCCACGCCACCGTCGCGGTGCTCTTCACCCTGCTCGGCCTGCTCGCCTGGATCGCCTCGCGGCCCCGGCGCAACCCGCCGCTGCGCTACATGCAGGCGCTCACCGTGGCCGGCAGCGCCGTGGTGCTGGGCTTCGGCGTAGCCATCACCGGCACCGACCAGCAGGTCACCAGCAGCATCACGCCCTTTCTCATGGCCTCGGTGGCTACGGCGCTGATCATCCTGCTGCGCCCGCGCCTGGCCGTCACCCTGTATATCCTCGCCCTCGCCGCCTTCGAGCTGACCATGACGCTGACCCAGGGCAGCCCGCAGCTGCGCCTGTCAAACCAGATGGGCGGGCTGACCATCTGCGGCATCGGCCTGATCCTCTCGCTGATCCTCTGGCACGGCCACGTGCGCAACCTGCGCCAGCGCCAGTTCCTCCGCCAGCAGCGGCGGGAGCTGGAAGAAAAGAACCGGCAACTGGAATACCTCGCCGGCCACGACCCGCTCACCGGGCTGTTCAACCGCCGCCAGTTCGACCAGCTGGTGGCCATGGAGCTGTCCCGCGTCGCTCGCCAGCCGGCGCCGATCAGCCTGCTGATGGTGGACCTGGATCACTTCAAGTTCATCAACGACCGCTATGGCCACCCGCTGGGCGACGAGGTGATCCGGCACACCGCGAACCTGCTGCGCAACTACACACGCACCGGCGACAGCGTGGCGCGCCTCGGCGGCGAGGAGTTCCTGCTGTTGCTGCCGGATACCTCGCAGCCGCAGGCGCGCACCATTGCCGAGAAGGTGCGCCGGCTGCTGGAGGAAACCCCGCTGCCGATCAAGGACAACCTGCTCTACCTCACCGCCAGCTTCGGCATCGCCTGCCTGGAAGCCGGCACGCCGGGGACCTACGAGGGCCTCTACGCCGCGGCGGACAAGGCGCTGTACAAGGCGAAGGCCAGCGGAAGGAATCGGGTGGAGGTGATCGAGCTGGGGGAGGAGATGGGGACGTTCGACTGAGTGGCTGAGCGCGCTACGGTGTGATCGGATCGCGTAGGAGCGGAGCTTCTCCGCGAATCACCGACAGGCGATGGAGAATTCCCTGTGAATACCATTTCCGCCGCGATGGATTTCGCGGACAAGGTCCGCTCCTACAGGCTGGGTTCGACGTGCGTTTTGTTCTGCGTAGGGCGGATAACCCGGAACGGGTTATCCGCCGATACCACAGCGGCGGATAACGCTGGCGCGTTATGCGCCCTACGAAGCTGAGCTCCCGGCGACGCCGGCATCAAGCGGTTCGCGAGCAAGCTCGCTCCTACGAAAAGCAGGAGATATCGCCTGCTTCGAGGTCGGCCGGGCAGGTTCGCTGGAGCACCTGAATCGCAGGGTGCGTAGGAGCGGACTCTGTCCGCGATCGGCTGGCCGTGCTCACTGGATGATCGGAGCGCCGGCGAATCAATCGCGGACGGAGTCCGCTCCTACGAGAGCCGGTTACTGCGGATATTTACGCGTCAGCCCCGGCGGTACGCCGCTGCTGTCGGTCTCGGTCCAGGGGCCTTGCGGGCCGACGCCCCAGTACCAGCCACTGTCCCAGTGGTAGTAGGTGCGCTGGCGGTAGTAGAGATCTTTCTGGCCCTGGATCACGTAGACGCCCAGGCTGGCGTCCCAGCGGCCCTTGCCGCCGGGGGGCGGGGCGAACTGGGTCGGGCGCTTGGCGGCAGGCGCGGCGCCCGGCTGCGGGGTGATCGGCGAGGAAGAGGTCTTGGGCGGCGGCGGGATCGGCGTGCCCGGCTGCGACGGCGGCGGTGTCTGCACCGGCGGTTGCTCCGGCTGCTGCGGATGCACCACGCAACCACCCAGTACCAGCATGGCGCCCAGCGCCAGCAGTCTGCCCTTCATCGCTCAACCTCCCCTGCTTATTTCTGGTCCGGGCTGTCGATGGTGACGCTCTGCTCGCCCGCGTTGGCAGTAGACAACGCTTCGCTGCGTCCGATCCATTCGCCGGAGATCGCATTGCCGGCGCGGGATATCCGCGCGACGAGCTGCACCTGCGGGTGCTGCGAGAGCTTGAGCTGCGGCATCATCGCGTCGGCGTCGCTCAGCGAAACCTCGCTGGGCAGGTCGGAGACCTTCAGGCGCTTCACGGCCAGCGGCATGGGCGGGCCGCTCACCGCGCGGGCGAAGACGAACACGCTGTCGTCCGGCTTGACCTGGCCTTTCACGGCGTCGGTCAGATCGACCTTCACCTTCAGGGTCACGCCCGCGGTGGCGGCAGCAACCGGCGCCTCGGGCGGAGTCTGGCCCTTCTCGACCATGCGCTGGCGAGCGCGCTCGATGCCGCCGGCGATGGCGTCGCGGGACGGATCGTCCTGCGGCAGCACGGTAACCAGACGGCCCCAGTAGTCGATGGCGTCGGCGTACTTCTCGTCCTCGAACGCGGCGATGCCGAGCAGGCCGAGGGTAGTGACTTCCTGCGGGTCCTTCTTCAGCGCCTCGTCGGCAAGGTCGCGGACCTGCTGGCTAAGCGCCTTGTCACCGGCGAAGTACAGCGCCTGCGCCCACTGGCCGAGCACTTCCGGCTGGCGGCCGGAGAGGCGCGCGGCCTGCTCGAAGGCCTTGGCGGCGTCAGCGGCACGGTTCTGGGTCATGTAGGCGCGGCCAAGGAAGTACCAGCCTTCGGCGGAGTCCGGCTGAGCCTTCAGCGAACGCTCCAGACGCGAGGTCATCTCTTCCATGGACTTGGGCGCGGTGGCGAATTCGCGGGCCAGCTCGACCTTGTCGCTGGCGCCCCAGTGCAGATAGAGGCCCAGGCCGAGGAACGGCAGGACCAGCGCGGCGGCCAGCGGCGCGGCGCGGCCGAGACGGGAGCGGCGGTCTTCGCTGGCGCCTTCAGTGTCGGAGAGCAGTTCGCGGGCCGCTTCGGCGCGGCCGGCTTCGAACTGCGCGGCGTCGAGGGTGCCGGCGTCACGCTGACCGCTCAGTTCGGCCAGGCGCTCCTGGTACAGGGCGACGTTGAGGGCGGTGCGGTCTTCCTCGGCCTGGGCCTTGCGGCCACGCAGCAGAGGGACGAGGAGGAATGCCAGGGCCACCAGCAACAGCAGGCCGGCGGCGAGCCAGAAATCGATCATTTGTCTTGGTTATCCAGCAATTGGTCGAGACGCGCCTGCTCCTCGGCGGACAGCGTGGTGGAAGTGGCAGCAGCCGGGCGACGGCGGCGCGCAACGATGGCGCCGATGACGATCACGCCCAGGCCCAGCAGCGCGGCGGGGCCGAACCAGAGCAGCCAGGTGCGCTCGCTGACTTCGGGCTTGTAGCGCACGAACTCGCCGTAGCGGTCGACCATGTAGTCGACGATCTGCTGGTTGCTCTTGCCGGCGGCCATCTGCGTGTAGATCTGCTTGCGCAGGTCGGCGGCGATCGGCGCGTTGGAGTCGGCGATGTCCTGGTTCTGGCACTTGGGGCAGCGCAGCTCGGTGGTCAGGTCGCGAAAGCGCGCACGTTCGGCGTCATTGGCGAACTCGTAGGTATCGATGGCGGCGTGGGCGATGCCGGTGAGGCAAAGCCCGAGCGCAGCAGCGGCTAGCAGACGCTTCATTTGCCCTCCGCTTCGTCGACCAGGCCCTGGTAGATCGGCGCCAGCTGTTCACGCCAGACCTTCTCGTCGACGGCGCCGACCAGCTTGTGGCGGATGATGCCGTCCTTGTCGATGATGTAGGTCTCCGGCGCGCCGTAGACGCCCAGGTCGAGGCCCAGGGTGCCCTGCGCATCGGCGATGTTCATCAGGTAGGGGTTGTGCAGCTCCTTGAGCCACTTCTGCGCGGCGGCGCCGTCGTCCTTGTAGTTGATGCCGTAGATCACCACGCCCTTGGCGGCCAGATCGGTGAGCACCGGATGCTCGAAGCGGCAGGTCGGGCACCAGGTGCCCCAGACGTTGACCAGCGCCGGCTTGCCCTTGAGGTCGGCCTCGGTGTAGGTCTTGCCCGGCTCGGTGACGCTGGGCAGGGAGAACGCCGGGAACGGCTTGCCGATCAGCGCCGAGGGCAGCTCGCTGGGGTCCAGCCAGAGGCCACGGAAGAGGAACACCGCGACGACCAGGAAGATCGCCAGGGGCAACAGCAGGATCGCACGCTTCACACTCAGGCTCCCTGTCCGGCGAGGCCCAGGGCCTCGCGTACACGCGTTTTCACTTTCACCCGGTAGCGCCGGTCGAGCGCTGCCAGCACGCCGCCCAGGGCCATCAGCAGGCCGCCGAGCCAGATGAAGCGCACGAACGGCTTGATGTGCACGCGCACGGCCCAGGCGCCGTTGTCCAGCGGCTCACCCAGGGCGACGTAGAGGTCGCGGGTCAGGCTGCCGTGGATGCCGGCCTCGGTCATCATCGAGTTCTGCACGCTGTACAGGCGCTTCTCCGGGTGCAGCACGGCCACTTCCGAACCCTTGCGGGTGACGCGGATGGTGCCCTTGTCGGAGGTGAAGTTCGGCCCTTCGAAGTGATGGGTACCCTCGAAGCGGAACTGGTAGCCGGCCAGCTCCACCGACTCGCCCGGCGCCATGCGCAGGTCGCGCTGGGCGCTGAACTGGCTGGTGAGGACCACGCCGATGGCGCAGATGGCGATACCGAAGTGCGCCAGCTGCATGCCCCAGTAGCTGCGGTTGAGGCCCGCGGCACCGGCGATCACGCCCTTGTGGCGAACCTTGTCGAAGAAGTCGCGCACGCCGGCCAGCACGACCCAGGCGGCCAGCATGAACACCGCCAGCACTTCCCAGTGCAGCTCGCCATAGAGGAAGCTGCCGATACCGCCCAGCACCACGGTGCCGATCAGTACCGGGGTGAGCATGTTGCGAAGCCAGCGGGTCGGGGTGTCCTTCCAGCGCACCAGCACGCCGACCGCCAGGGCCAGCATGAGAATGGCGATCAGCGGCACGAACAGCGCGTTGAAGTACGGCGGGCCGACCGACAGCTTGGCGCCGCTGATGGCGTCGAGCACCAGCGGGTAGAGGGTGCCCAGCAGGATCATCGAGGCGGTGACCACCAGGATCAGGTTGTTCAGCAGCAGCAGGGTCTCGCGGGACCACAGGGCGAAGCCGACCTGGCTCTTGACCACCGGCGCGCGCAGGGCGAACAGGGTCAGCGAGCCGCCGACCACCAGCAGCAGGAAGGCGAGGATGAACACGCCGCGCTCGGGGTCCGAGGCGAAGGCGTGCACCGAGGTGAGAACACCAGAGCGGACCAGGAAGGTACCCAGCAGGCTCAGCGAGAAGGCCGCGATGGCCAGCAGCACGGTCCAGCTCTTGAAGACGCCGCGCTTCTCGGTCACCGCCAGCGAGTGGATCAGCGCGGTGCCCACCAGCCAGGGCATGAACGAGGCGTTTTCCACCGGGTCCCAGAACCACCAGCCGCCCCAGCCCAGTTCGTAGTAGGCCCACCAGGAGCCGAGCACGATGCCGATGCCGAGGAAGGTCCAGGCCACCAGGGTCCACGGGCGCGACCAGCGCGCCCAGGCGGCGTCGAGGCGGCCGCCGAGCAGTGCGGCGATGGCGAAGGCGAAGGCCACCGAGAAGCCCACGTAGCCCATGTAGAGCATCGGCGGGTGGAAGATCAGGCCGGGGTCCTGCAGCAGCGGGTTGAGGTCGTTGCCGTCCGCCGGTACCTGCGGCAGCAGGCGGCTGAAGGGGTTGGAGGTGATGATCAGGAACAGCAGGAAGCCGGTGCTGATCATGCCCATCACCGCCAGCACACGGGCCAGCATCACTTCCGGCAACTGGCGGGAGAACACCGACACGGCGAAGGTCCAGCCGCCAAGGATCAGTGCCCAGAGCAGCAGCGAGCCTTCGTGGGCGCCCCAAACGGCGCTGAACTTGTAGAACCACGGCAGCGCGCTGTTGGAGTTGCTGGCGACGTAGGCCACCGAGAAATCATCGTGGAGGAAGGCCCAGGTCAGGCAGCCGAAGGAGAACAGCAGGAAGGCGAACTGCCCCCAGGCTGCCGGGCGCGCCAGGCTCATCCATTGGCGGTCGCCGCGCCAGGCGCCGACCAGCGGGAAGAACGACATCACCAGCGCCATGCACAGCGCGAGGATCAGCGAGAGGTGGCCGAGTTCGGGAACCATGTCAGTTGCTCCCCTGCTGCGGCGCGGCGTTGCCGCTCTGGCTGGCTTCGTAGTGCTCCAGCTTGCCGCTGTCCTTGAGCGCCTTGGTGACTTCCGGCGGCATGTATTTCTCGTCGTGCTTGGCCAGCACTTCGTCGGCGGTCAGCACGCCGGCTTCGTTGATCTTGCCCAGGGCGACGATGCCCTGCCCTTCGCGGAACAGGTCCGGGAGGATGCCGCGGTACTTCACGGTGACTTCCTTGGCGAAGTCGGTGACCACGAACTCCACGTCCAGCGAATCCGCCGAGCGCTTGAGCGAGCCCTTCTCGACCATGCCGCCGGCGCGGATGCGCGTGTCGTGCGGGGCTTCGCCGTTGGCGATCTGGGTCGGGGTGTAGAACAGGTTGATGTTTTCCTGCAGCGCCGACAGCGCCAGGGTGACGGCGACGCCGACACCGGCAACGATGGCGAGAACGATGTACAGACGCTTCTTGCGGACCGGATTCACTTGCTGGCCTCCCGGCGCAGACGACGCGCCTCTTCTTGCAGGTAACGCCGGCGCGCCACGATCGGCGAGACGACGTTGATCGCCAGGACCACCAGGCAGATGGCGTAGGCGGACCACACGTAAGGGCCATGGTGTCCCATGGCGATAAAGTCGGAGAAGGACTCGAAAGGACTCATAGAGCGCGCTCCACCACAGCCTTGACCCAGCTCGCGCGGGCTTCGCGCTTGAGCACTTCCAGGCGCATGCGCATCATCAGCACCACGGCGAAGAAGCAGTAGAAACCGGCGACCATCATCAGCAGCGGAATCCACATCTCCGGCGGCATCGGCGGCTTCTCGGTCAGGGTGAAGGTGGCCGGCTGGTGCAGGGTGTTCCACCAGTCCACCGAGTACTTGATGATCGGGATGTTCACCACACCGACGATGGCCAGCACCGCACAGGCCTTGGCCGCGCTGTCGCGGTTGGTGATGGCCTGGCCGAGGGCGATGATGCCGAAATAGAGGAACAGCAGGATCAGCATCGAGGTCAGGCGCGCGTCCCAGACCCACCAGGCGCCCCAGGTCGGCTTGCCCCAGATGGCGCCGGTGACCAGTGCGACGAAGGTCATCCAGGCGCCGATGGGCGCGGCGCACTGCACGGCGACGTCGGCGATCTTCATCTTCCAGATCAGCCCGACCGCGCCGGCCACGGCCAGCATCACGTAGCAGGACTGGGCGAGGAACGCCGCCGGCACGTGGATATAGATGATGCGGAAGCTGTTGCCCTGCTGGTAGTCCGGCGGCGCGAAGGCCAGGCCCCAGACGGTACCGGCAGCTATCAGCAGAATCGCGGCGACCGCGAACCAGGGTATCCAGCGTCCGCTGATCTCGTAGAACCACTTGGGCGAGCCAAGCTTGTGAAACCAAGTCCAGTTCATCATCAGGCTCTGTATTTCAAAGCTCTAGTCTGCCGCCGGTCCCGCTTCCCAGGCCGGCGATCGTTCGTTCACTCGCCGACGCTGATCTTCAGCCCGGCGGCGATGGCAAAGGGCGTCAGCGTCAATGCTAACGCCGTCAGGCTGGCCAGCCACAACAGGTGCCCGGCGGTGGGCAGCCCCTGCAGCGACGCCTGTAGCGCTCCGCTGCCCAGGATCAGCACCGGAATGTAAAGCGGCAGAATCAGCAAGGCCAGCAGCAGGCCGCCTCGCTTGAGACCGACAGTGAGTGCAGCGCCCACGGCGCCCAGCAGGCTCAGGATCGGCGTCCCCAGCAGCAGCGACAGCAGCAGGTCCGGCAGGCAGCGCGCCGGCAGGCCCAGCATCAGGGCGAACAGCGGCGACAGCAGCACCAAGGCCAGCCCTGAAACCAGCCAGTGTGCCAGCACTTTGGCCAGGACCAGTAGTGGCAGGGGGTGCGGCGAAAGGACCCACTGTTCCAAGGAACCGTCCTCGAAATCGCTGCGGAACAGGCCGTCCAGCGACAGCAGCACCGCCAGCAGGGCCGCGACCCAGACGAGGCCGGGCGAGAGGTTCTTGAGCATTTCCGATTCGGGGCCGACCGCCAGCGGGAACAGCGCGATGACGATGGCGAAGAACACCAAAGGATTAGCCATCTCCGCCGGACGGCGGAACAGCAGACGCGCCTCGCGGGCGAGCAGCAGGGTGAAGACGTTGCTCATCGCGCCGCCACCTCCCGTGCGTGCTGGCCCAGGTCGAGGGCGCGGTAGCCCTGCGGCATGCGCTCCAGGGTGTGGTGGGTGGTCAGCACAACCAGACCACCGCGCTCGCAATGGCCAGCCAGGTGCTCTTCCAGCTGCGCCACGCCCTGCTTGTCCAGGGCGGTGAAGGGTTCGTCGAGGATCCACAGCGGCGGCGCGTCGAGATACAGGCGCGCCAGGGCCACGCGGCGCTGCTGGCCGGCGGACAGGGTATGGCAGGGAACATCCTCGAAGCCGCGCAGTCCGACGGCTTCCAGCGCTTGCCAGATGGCATCGCGGTTGGCCGGCTGGTGCAGGGCGCAGAGCCAGGCGAGGTTTTCCTCGGCKGTGAGCAGGCCCTTGATACCGGCGGCGTGGCCGATCCACAGCAGCAGACGGGCCAGTTCGTGGCGTTGTTCGGTGAGCGGCTTGCCGTTGAGCAGCACATCACCGGCGGTGGGCTGCATCAGGCCGCTGAGCAGGCGCAGCAGGCTGGTCTTGCCGCTGCCGTTGGGGCCGACGATCTGTAGCATTTCGCCCGCGCCCAGTCGCAGATCGAGACGCTCGAACAGCATGCGCCAGTCCCGCTCGCAGGCGAGCGCCACGGTTTCGAGGAGGGGATGGGTCAAGGGCATCGGCAACCGTCGGGCAGAAAACAGACAGTGGTGCAAAAACGCGGCCACACCGCCCGGGCCGCCAAGCACGGCCTCGGGCGGCGCATTATACACAGGCGTTCCTACGCCCGACGTCAGGTTTTTCGACAGGGTGTAACGTCAAAACAGCGCACCCTGCCCTGCACAGCGGCCCCCGCGCGGCGCCGGACGGTCTAAAGTGCCGGCAGTGCGCGCCGATACACTGGGCGTAACCCCGTCATCCGCCCCACAGGACCCCGATGCCGAGCGAAATTGGCGCTTCCCGCCCGCTACCGTCCACGCCTGCGCTGCGCAGCCCGCAGAGTTCAGCCGAGCTGACGCTCAAGATCGCCCAGAGCCTGGGCGACCTGCTGCCGCCGGGGCAGAAAGCCAACGCCGAGGTGCTGGCGGTGCGCGAGGGCCAGGTGAACTTCCAGCTGCTGCTGCGCCTGACCATGGCCAGCGGCCAGCAGGCGCTGGTGGTGGCGGAAAGCCCGCAGGCGCTGGCCAAGGGCAGCACCCTGCAGCTGTCGACGCTGACCCAGACCAACCTCGCCGCCACCCTGCTCAACCAGCCCGGCGCAGCGCTGGGCCTGGGCGGCATCAGCCAGGCACCGCTGAACAGCCTCGACCTCGACGTGCTGCCGGTGGGCACGCTGATCCAGGGCAAGGTCGACGCCAGCCAGCTGATCGCCCAGGGCAAGGCCGAACAGGTGGTCTACAAGGTGCTGATCACGCTGCTCAACACCCCGCTGGCCGGGCGCCAGATGAGCATCGAATCGCCCAACCCGCTGCCGCTCAACAGCCTGCTCAGCGCCCGCGTGCAGGACCAGCAGGCCCTGCAGTTCCTGCCGCTGAACGCACGCCTGGACCAGCTCGACCTGAGCCTGCAACTGAGCGCCCAGCAGAGCCGCCAGGGTTCGCTGGACGGCCTGTTCAAGGCGCTGCAGGGCGCCGGTGGCAATGCTGATGCGGACCTCAGCCCCGACCTGCGCCAGGCGGTGGATAAACTCCTCGGCGCACTGCCGGACGTACGCCAGCTCAGCGACGCCAAGGGCGTCGCCCAGGCCTTCCAGCAGAGCGGCGTGTTCCTCGAAGCACAGCTGCTGCGCGGCGTGGAAGGCTTGCCGCAGGATCTCAAGGCCAACCTGCTGCGGCTGATCGCCAGCCTGATGCCGGCCGTGCAGAGCGGCACCGCGGCGGCGGTACTGAACAACCTGCCGGGCAATGCCCTGGCCGGAGCCAATAACCTGGCGCAGGCCATGCCCTCCTTCGTACGTAACGCCCTCGGCGTGATCGGCCAGACCAGCGGCCGCACGCCCGCCGCCGTGACCTTCCCGCTGCCCAGCCGGCTGGCCCAGGAGCTGGAACAGGAAGGCGACCTGGAAGCCCTGCTGAAACTGGCCGCCGCCGCCGTCTCGCGGCTACAGACCCACCAGCTCGGCAGCCTGGCGCAGAGCGATGTGCTGCCCGATGGCACGGTGGTGAATACCTGGCAGCTGGAGATTCCCCTGCGCCAGCAACAGCAGATGGTGCCGATCCAGGTGCGCATCCAGCAGGAGGAAAAGGACAGCCAGGGCAGCAAGGGCGAACGCGAACAACAGCCCCGCGAGATACTCTGGCGCGTCGACCTGGCGTTCGACCTGGACAGCCTCGGCCCGCTGCAGGTGCAGGCCACCCTCGCCCACGGCAGCATCGGCACCCAGCTGTGGGC
The DNA here is from genome assembly GCF_030462585.1 of Pseudomonas sp. CAN1. Taxonomy (GTDB): domain Bacteria; phylum Pseudomonadota; class Gammaproteobacteria; order Pseudomonadales; family Pseudomonadaceae; genus Pseudomonas. The sequence goes on from NZ_JASMRU010000007.1 coordinate 139,451, forward strand.
CGAACGCGCCCACACCGCCAGCCTGATCGATGGCGAGCTGGGCACCTTGCGCCAGCGCCTGAACGACGCCGGGCTCAGTGTCGGCGAGCTGAGCTGCCGCCAGGGCAAGCCGCCACAGGGAGCGCGCACGGCCGTGGAGCAACGCTGGGTGGACGAGACCGCATGAAGAAAGCCAGAAAACCACCGCGCCAGGTCATCGCCCTCAACTACGACGGGCAGAACGCCCCGACCCTGACGGCCAAGGGCGACGACGAACTGGCGGAAACCATCCTCGCCATCGCCCGTCATCACGAGGTGCCGATCTACGAGAACGGTGAGCTGGTACGCCTGCTGGCGCGGCTGGAGCTGGGCGACGCGATCCCCGAGGCGCTCTATCGCACCATCGCCGAGATCATCGCCTTCGCCTGGTACCTCAAGGGCAAGAGCCCGCTGAACGACGCCCCCGGCGATGTGCCGGACGCCATGCCCCTGCTGCTGCAGGGGCCGGATTCAAAGCGGCGCTGAGGCACCTCAGGCACGGCACTCGCAGCCCAGCTGGGTCGGCGGGTGCTCGCCGGAGGGCGCGTAGTGGTGGAACTCGCGCACGGAGCAGCGGATCGGCCGCTCGTCTTCGACGTGGTAGTGCACCATGCTGCTGGTCACCTCGCGCAGCTGCGCCAGGGAAAGCGGCTTGTCCAGCACGTCCAGCAATGGCACGCGGTTGGCCCAGGCCCACTGGAACAGGCCGCGCTTCTCCTCGGCACTGTAGTTGCCCACCAGCAGGAACTGGCGGAAAGCGCTGTTCTGGCTCAGGGACTTCAGGCTGAGCAGCTCGTTGGGACCCGGCACGAAGTCATCGTGGATGAACAGGCTGTAACGCTGCCGTCCGGACAGCGCCTTGCGCACTTCATCCAGGTTCAGGCAGAGACTCAGGTGGTAGAACTCCAGGCGGTTGAGCAACACGCTGTAGTTCAGCAAGCGGCCGGGGTGCGAGCACAGCACCATGGCCCGGCGTGGATTGTTCGCCATCGCTATGGCCCTCACGGAAATTTCGATGGGGCCAATCTAGCGACGATTTGCCGCTTTTCTTATCAGACAAGTCCTAAACACGAGCAGTGAAACTCTTACATTCGGCACTCTCCGACAGAAGGTCACTCGGCGAGCCTAGAATCCGACCACCGATTCCTGCGTCCTCCCTGCCCTCCCCTTCATGACAAGGAAAGATCGATGAAGCGCGCCGCCGGCCTCCTCCTGGCCCTCTCGCTTGCCTGCGCCACCCAGGCCCCCGCACTGGAAGCCACCCAGGGCACCTTCGAAGTCTCGACCCGTTGTGAGGCTTTCCAGTCGTTCAAGAAGGGCACCAATCCCGGCGCCCTCAGCGTCGAGCCCGGGCAGAGCTACCGGATCGTCGAGGTCAACAAGGCCGACTATCAGTGGTTGCGGTTGCAGCTTCCCGGTGACGGCAATCCGCTGCGCTGGGTGGCCGCCAGCTGCGGGACGCCCCACGACCTGGTGGTGGCGGGCGCAAGCGGCAAGCAGGATCGCGGCGCAGCGGCGCAGTGCCGCACCGCCGACACCTACGACAGCTACGTGCTGGCCCTGAGCTGGCAGCCCGGCTTCTGCGAGCACAGCGCCAACGGCGCGGCCAAGCCCGAGTGCCAGGCCATGGGCAGCGGCAAACTGGGTATCCGCAACTTCACCCTGCACGGCCTGTGGCCGAACCGCAGCGAATGCGGCAAGCGCTATGGCGACTGTGGCGGCGCCGACCTGCAGCTGAGCGCCAGCACCCTGGACTACATCAAGCCGTGGATGCCGAACTTCTATTTCAGCACCCAGCTGGGCAACCACGAGTGGAAGAAGCATGGCGTCTGCCAGACCGCCATGGGCGACGATGAGTATTTCCGCTTCGCGGTGGACCTGGTGAAGTCGTTCAACGACTCGCCGGCTGGCACCTATGTGCGCGAACAGTCCGGCGGCGCGATCTCGCGGCAGGCGTTCTATGCGAAATGGGATGAGGAGTTCGGCAGCCAGCAAGCCGCCAACAACGTGCTGCTGCTGTGCAGCGGCGACTACCTGCAGGAGATTCGCATCACCCTGCCGCGGGACCTGAAAGGCGCCCGCTCGGTCCGGCAGATCATCGGCAGCGATTTCGCCACGCAACCCGCCCAGGACCGCAAGGAATGCCGCGCGGAGCGGATTCTCATCGAATCACCGGGCACTGCCGCCAGCCAGTGAGGCCGGCGCTGCGGGTCAGTTGCCCGGCTTGCCCTGGTGCAGGCGCGCCACCAGCTCAGCCTCGGCCTGGGACAGCCCGCAGCTCTGGGTCAGGTCCTCGGGGCTGGCGCCCATGCCGACCAGGCGCGCGGCCTGGCTGAAGGACAGGCTGGTGGGGTCGCGCTGTTCGATGCGCACCAGGCGCTCGGGCAGCGGCGCGACCTGCTTGTTCAGCTCACGCAGCTCTTCGCCCATGCGGATGTTGATCTGCTGGTAGGACTCGATGCGCTTGCCCTGTTCCTTCAGGCGCTGCTCGAACACCGCCAGCTGCTTGGCCAGCTGTACGGCCTGCGCCTCCTGGGCGCGCTGCCGGCCGGACAGCCACACGCAAGCGCAGGCCAGGCCCGCGCAGGCGATAGCGAGCACCACCAGGGCGATCAGCACCTCAGATGCTCTCCAGCTCCGACCACTCTTCCTCGGTCATCATCTTGTCCAGCTCGACCAGGATCAGCAGTTCGCCGTTCTTGTTGCAGACGCCCTGGATGAACTTGGCCGATTCCTCGTTACCGACGTTCGGTGCGGTCTCGATCTCGGACTGGCGCAGGTAGACGACCTCGGCGACGCTATCGACCAGGATGCCGACGACCTGCTTGTCGGCCTCGATGATGACGATGCGGGTGTTGTCCGAGACCGGCGCCGGGTCCAGGCCGAAGCGCTGGCGGGTGTCGATCACGGTGACCACGTTGCCGCGCAGGTTGATGATGCCCAGCACGTAGCTCGGGGCACCGGGGACCGGCGCGATCTCGGTGTAGCGCAGCACTTCCTGGACCTGCATCACGTTGATGCCATAGGTCTCGTTGTCCAGGCGGAAGGTGACCCACTGCAGAATCGGATCTTCGGCACCTTGCGCTGACGTTTTCTTCATATCCCCTCGCCTCTTCTGGTTCCACGCCGCCTGCGGCGCGGAGGTTGTCTTTCGTATTCGGTTAGTGCTGCAGGCGCTTGGCGCCGCCGCTGGCGATCAGTTCGGCCAGGGCCGCGACGTCGAGCAGTGCACACATCTGGTCGATCACCGTGCCGGCCAGCCACGGGCGTTGCTGGCGATGGCTGCGCCACTTCACCTCGGACGGGTCCAGGCGCACCGAGCGGCTGACCTGGTGTACGGCCAGCCCCCACTCGTAGCCCTGCACGGAAATCACGTATTGCAGGCCTTCGCGGTAGTCGTCGCGGTAGCGCTCGGGCATCACCCAGCGCGCGGTGTCGAGTACCTTCAGGTTGCCATTCTGGCCGGGCAGGATGCCGAGGAACCAGTCCGGCTGGCCGAACAGCGGGGTCAGGTCGTGCCCCGCCAGCGGGTAGATCGAGCCCAGGCACACCAGCGGCACCGCCAGGGTCAGCCCGGCGACATCGAACAGCAGGCACTCGAAGGGCTCGGCGGCCCAAACCGGGCGGCCGTCATCCAGCAGCTTCAGCGGCGCGGCGGGCATCTCGGCGCTGCCCGGCTGGTGCAGGTCGATCACCTGGGCCAGTTGCGCGGGCAGCTCGTCGGCGGGTGCAGCTTCGATCAACGGCTCAGCAACGGCCGGCAGCTCCGGGAGGCGCAGCTCGGCGACCGGTGCTTGAACGACAGGTGCGCGGGGGGCAGTACTTAGCCGCGCATCACGCACCTGCTCTTCCAGCACGGCGGCTTCGAACTCGTCGATGCTGACGCTGGTTTCGCTCGCCTCGACCACCAGGGCCAGGGGCTCGGCGACCGGTTCGGCAAAGACAGTCGGCGCCGCAATCACCGGCTCGCTGACCACCAGGGCCACCGGGGCAATCGGTGCGACGGGCGCGACCACGGGCTGCGCCACCGGCTCCGGGGCGAAGTCTTCGAAGGTGGCCTCCTGCAGCAGCGCATCCAGGTAGGACTGCAGCGCGAGCTGGGGGCGAGTGGCGGTAGCGGAACGACTCATGATGGATGACCGCGCAAGATGACTGTCCAGCCTATCGGCAGCGGGTGCGCCGCTCTTGAGCGCATCCGTCGGATTCTTTGGTTCGGGCCCGGCAACGACATGCTCAGGCTACCTGGCTCGCCGGCAGATGGGCCAGCAAATGCTTGAGCAACGCGCGATAGGCGATCACGCCACGGCTGTTGCTGTCGTTGCGCGAAGGCACGGTGCCCAGGCGGCTGGCGTCGCGCAGCTTGGTATCCACCGGGATGAACGCCTGCCAGAGCGTTTCCGGGTAGGTGTCGCGCAGCACCCGCAGGGTGCCCAGGGAGGCCTGGGTACGGCGGTCGAACAGGGTCGGCACGATGGTGAACGGCAGCGCCTGCTTGCGCGAGCGGTTGACCATCTTCAGGGTGTTGACCATGCGCTCCAGGCCCTTGAGGGCAAGGAATTCGGTCTGCACCGGGATCACCAGGTGCTGGCTGGCCGCCATCGCGTTGACCATCAGCACGCCCAGCAGCGGCGGGCTGTCGATGATCGCGTGGTCGAACTGGTTCCAAAGCTGCGCCAAGCTCTTGGCGATCACCAGGCCCAGGCCGTTCTGCCCGGGCGACTGGCGCTCCAGGGTGGCCAGCGCGGTGCTCGACGGCAGCAGGCGGATGTTCTCGTGGCTGGTGGGCAGCAGCAGCGATTCGGGGAGCCCCTCGGGCACGTTGCCCTGGTGCAGGAACAGGTCGAACACGCTGTGTTCCAGGCTGTCCGGGTCATGGCCGAAATAGCTGGTCATCGAGCCATGGGGGTCCAGGTCGACGATCAGCACGCGCTTGCCGGCATCCGCCAGCAAGCCCGCGAGGGCGATGGAGGATGTGGTCTTGCCGACGCCACCTTTCTGGTTGGCTACCGCCCAGACTTTCATAGTGCAGGCTCCCCGCTGGCACAGGATCGGTTCAGGGTAATCATGACGTCAGTTCCCTGCGGCCGATGACGAAGAATTGACGGCGCCACTGGCGGGCGCCTCGCTGGCAAGCACTGGTGCAGATTGCGTGCCAGCGTGGCGCAGCACCGGGTCGGGCTGCGCCTTGGCGCTGCCCACGCCGCTGATGCTGCGGCGTACCTCGAGGTTGCGGGAGATCACCAGGACCACCCGGCGATTGCGCGCGCGACCGTCTGCCGTGGCATTGTCCGCCACCGGCTGGAATTCGCCATAGCCCACCGCGGCCAGCCGACCGGCGTCCAGGCCGTCCTGGGCGAGCATGCGGACGATGCTGGCGGCGCGGGCGGTGGACAGCTCCCAGTTGGTCGGGTACTGGGCGTTGTGGATCGGTACGTTGTCGGTGAAGCCTTCCACGTGGACCGGGTTGCGGTAAGGCGACAGAATCTTGGCGACTTTCTCGATGATCTCGAAGGCCGCGTCATTGGGGATCGCATCGCCGCTGGAGAACAGCAGGCTGGAATTGAGGGTGATCTCGATCCACAGCTCGTTGCCGCGCACCGACAGCTGGTCGGTGGAGATCAGGTCGCCGAAGGCCTGGCGCACGCTGTCGCTGATCTGCTGCAGCGAATCCGGGTTGCCCTGGGCCTGGCCTTCGTCCTGCGGGTCGCTGATCGACTGGTCCGGCTGCTGGGTACGCGGGCGCTCTTCGCCGACCGGGATCGGCCGCACCGAGCGATCGGGCTGGTTGAACACGCCGGTGAGGGTTTCCGAGAGGATCTTGTACTTGCCCTCGTTGATCGAGGAGATCGAGTACATCACCACGAAGAAGGCGAACAGCAAGGTGATGAAGTCCGCGTAGGACACCAGCCAGCGTTCGTGATTCTCGTGTTCCTCATGACGTCTGCGGCGAGGCATGCGCATCCCCTCCCCCTCAGCCGACGAAGCCTTGCAGCTTCAACTCGATGGAGCGCGGGTTCTCACCCTCGGCGATGGACAGCAGGCCTTCCATCAGCATTTCGCGGTAGCAGGACTGGCGCAGCACGATGCTCTTCAGCTTGTTGCCGATGGGCAACAGCAGCAGGTTGGCCAGGCCGACGCCATAGATGGTGGCGACGAAGGCCACGGCGATGCCGTTGCCCAGCTGGCTGGGGTCGGCCAGGTTGCCCATCACGTGGATCAGGCCCATCACCGCACCGATGATGCCGATGGTCGGCGAGTAGCCACCCATGCTTTCGAAGACCTTCGCCGCCGCCAGGTCGCGGCTTTCCTGGTTGAACAGGTCGACTTCGAGGATGCTGCGGATGGCTTCCGGCTCGGTGCCGTCCACCAGCAGTTGCAGGCCCTTGCGCGCATAGGGGTCGCGCTCGGCGTCGGCGACGGTTTCCAGGCCGAGCAGGCCTTCCTTGCGCGCGGTCATGCTCCATCCGACCACGCGGCTGATGCCGCCCACCAGGTCGACTGCCGGCGGCAGCACCACCCAGCGCAGCATGGTCACAGCGCGCTTGAGCACCGGCACCGGGGTCTGCAGCAGCGCGGCGGCCAGGGTGCCGCCCACCACGATCAGTGCCGCCGGGCCATTGGCCAGGGCACCGACGTGCCCGCCCTCGAGGAAGTTGCCACCGATGATGGCAACCAGCGCGAGGATCAGGCCGACCAGGCTGAGGACATCCATCAGCCGCAGGCCTCGGTCAGGTGCCGGCCGATGTCGTCGAGGCTGTACACGGCGTCGGCCAGCCCGGCCTTGGCGATGGCCATGGGCATGCCGTAGATCACGCAGCTGGCCTCGTCCTGCGCCCACACCTGGGCGCCGCCCTGCTTGAGCATCCGCGCGCCTTCACGGCCGTCGGCGCCCATGCCGGTGAGGACCACCGCCAGGACCTTGTCGCCGTAGGCCTTGGACGCGGAACCGAAGGTCACGTCGACGCAGGGCTTGTAGTTGAGGCGCTCGTCACCGGGCAGGATGCGGATCGCGCCGCGCGCATCGACCATCATCTGCTTGCCGCCGGGGGCCAGCAGGGCCACGCCGGGGCGCAGGATGTCGCCATCCTCGGCTTCCTTGACGGTGATCTTGCAGAGCTTGTCCAGGCGCTCGGCGAAGGCCTTGGTGAAGGCCGCCGGCATGTGCTGGATGAGCACCAGCGGCGCGGGGAAATTGGCAGGCAGCTGAGTCAGGACCCGCTGCAGCGCCACCGGCCCACCGGTAGAAGTACCGATGGCCACCAGCCGGTAGGGCTTACGCTTTGGGACGGCGGAAGTCGCCGGCGCAGGCGCGGCAGGCGCGTGGCTGCTGCCATGGGACAGCGGCGCGGCGGCCGGGCGTGTGCTGCTGGCGGCAGCGCTCGGCGCGGGAGCCGGGGCGCTGGTGGCGTACGCGGAGAAGCGCCGGTTGCTCTTGGCGATGGTGTGGACCTTCTCGCAGAGCAGCTGGCGGACCTTGTCCGGGTTGCGCGAAATGTCTTCGAAATTCTTCGGCAGGTAATCCACCGCACCGGCGTCCAGCGCGTCCAGGGTCACCCGCGCGCCTTCGTGGGTCAGCGAGGAGAACATCAGGACCGGCGTCGGACAGCGCTGCATGATGGTCCGCACGGCGGTGATGCCGTCCATCAGCGGCATCTCGTAGTCCATGGTGATCACATCGGGCTTGAGCGCCAGCGCCTGGTCGATCGCCTCGCGGCCATTGGTGGCCGTGCCGACCACCTGGATCTGCGGATCGGCGGAAAGGATCTCCGAGACACGACGGCGGAAGAACCCCGAATCGTCCACCACCAGGACTTTGACAGCCATAGACACTCCTGAAAAAAACTTCTTCCATCACATGGGCGGACGCAGCTGGTTCACTGCGCCGCCCACGGCGGTCAGATACGACGGGCGTAGCGCTTGAGCATGCTCGGCACGTCGAGGATCAGGGCAATACGCCCGTCCCCGGTGATGGTCGCCCCGGCCATGCCCGGCGTGCCCTGCAGCATCTTGCCCAGCGGCTTGATCACCACCTCTTCCTGGCCCACCAGCTGGTCGACCACGAAGCCGATGCGCTGGGTGCCCACCGAGAGGATCACCACGTGGCCCTCGCCTGGCTCGTCATGCTGCGCGCCCGGCACCAGCCAGCGCTTGAGGTAGAACAGCGGCAGGGCCTTGTCGCGGACGATCACCACTTCCTGGCCGTCCACCACGTTGGTGTTGGACAGGTCGAGGTGGAATATCTCGTTGACGTTGACCAGCGGGAAGGCGAACGCCTGGTTGCCCAGCATCACCATCAGGGTCGGCATGATCGCCAGGGTCAGCGGGACCTTGATGACGATCTTCGAGCCCTGGCCCTTGGCCGAGTAGATGTTGATGATGCCGTTGAGCTGGGAAATCTTGGTCTTCACCACGTCCATGCCGACACCGCGGCCGGAGACGTCGGAAATCTCGGTCTTGGTCGAGAAGCCCGGGGCGAAGATCAGGTTGTAGCAGTCGGACTCGGACAGGCGATCCGCCGCGTCCTTGTCCAGCAGGCCCTTCTCCACGGCCTTGGCGCGCAGCACGTCGGGGTCCATGCCCTTGCCGTCGTCGGAGATCGACAGCAGGATGTGGTCGCCCTCCTGCTCGGCGGACAGCACCACCTTGCCCGAGCGCGGCTTGCCGGCGGCTTCGCGCTCGTCGGGGCCTTCGATGCCGTGGTCGACCGCGTTGCGCACCAGGTGCACCAGCGGGTCGGCCAGGGCCTCGACCAGGTTCTTGTCGAGGTCGGTCTCTTCGCCGATCAGCTCGAGGTTGATCTCTTTCTTCAGATTGCGCGCCAGGTCGCGGACCTGCCGCGGGAAGCGGCCGAAGACCTTCTTGATCGGCTGCATGCGGGTCTTCATGACCGACGACTGCAGGTCAGCGGTGACCACGTCGAGGTTGCTGACGGCCTTGGCCATCGCTTCGTCGCCGCTGTTCAGGCCCAGGCGTACCAGGCGGTTACGCACCAGCACCAGTTCGCCGACCATGTTCATGATCTCGTCCAGGCGGGCGGTGTCCACGCGCACGGTGGTTTCCGCTTCGCTGGATGGCTTCTCCGCGGCAGCAGCAGCGGGCTTGGCCGCAGCCGGCTTGGCGGCGGCTGCCGGAGCGGCAGCAGGCTTGGCGACCGGCGCGGGGACTGCTTTGGGCTGTGCAGCGGGCTGGGCAGCCACGGCTGGTTCTTCCTTGGCACCGGTGAACTGGCCCTTGCCATGCAGCTCGTCGAGCAGCTTCTCGAATTCGTCGTCGGTGATGTTGTCGTCGCCGCCGGCAGCCGGGGCCGGCTCGACCTTGGTTTCGACAGCCGCAGCGACGGGAGCCACAGCCTCTTCCTTGGCACCGGTGAACTGGCCCTTGCCATGCAGTTGGTCGAGCAGCGCCTCGAACTCGTCGTCGCTGATCTCGTCGCCAGCCGCGCTGGCCGCAGGAGCCTCGGCAGCGGGAGCAGCCGGCGCCGGCTTGGCGGGCTCGGCAGCGGTACTGCTGAACTGGCCCTTGCCGTGCAGCTGGTCGAGCAGTGCTTCGAATTCGTCGTCGGTGATGTCGTCGCTGCCGGCGCTCGCCGGGGCGGCAGCCGCCTCGCCGGTGGGCTCCAGGGCGTCCATCAGCTTCTCGAACTCGTCATCGGTGATGTCGCCGTAGGCGGCCGGAGCAGCTTCCTGCACCGGCTCGGGCGCGGCCACCACGGCAGCAGCCGGAGCTTCGGCCGGCGCGGCGTTCGGATCGGCCAGGCGCGACAGCGCAGCGAGCAGCTCGGGAGTGGCCGGCGTCGGTTCCTCGGCGTCACGCACCTGCTGGAACATGACGTTGACGGTGTCCAGCGCCTGCAGCATCACGTCCATCAGCTCGGCATCCACGCGGCGTTCGCCCTTGCGCAGCATGTCGAAGACGTTTTCGGCGATGTGGCAGCACTCCACCAGCGCGTTCAGCTGGAGGAAGCCGGCTCCGCCCTTGACGGTATGGAACCCACGGAAGATGGCATTGAGCAGGTCCATGTCTTCCGGGCGGCTTTCCAGCTCGACCAGTTGCTCGGACAGTAGCTCGAGGATCTCGCCGGCCTCCACCAGGAAGTCCTGGAGGATTTCGTCATCGGCGTCGAAGCTCATTCGGTGCTCCCTCTACAGCGTCAGGCGACGCTTAAAAACCAAGGCTGGACAACAGGTCATCGACATCGTCCTGACCGGATACGACGTCCTTTCTTGTATCGGCAGCAATCTGCGGACCTTCACCCTTGGACGATCTTTCTTTTTCCACCGCGTCGCGCATGCCGTCGTGGTCATGCTCGATACCGGCGTAGCGATCGACCTGCCCCGCCATCCAGACCAGCTTCACCAGGTTCGACTCGACCTCGGTCACCAGCTTGGTGACGCGCTTGATCACCTGGCCGGTGAGATCCTGGAAGTCCTGCGCGAGGAGGATGTCGTTGAGGTGCGCGGAAAGCTTGCGGCTGTCCTGGGCGCTGACGTAGAGGAACTGGTCGACGCGCTTGGCCAGGTCGCGGAAGGCCTCGGGGCCCAGCTCGCGGCGCATGAAGCGCGACCAGTCTTCCTGCAACTCCTTGGCCTGGGTCTCGATGTGCATGACCACCGGGGTGCACTCTTCCACCAGGTCCATGGTGCGGTTGGCGGCCTTCTCGGTCATCGTCACCACGTAGGACAGGCGGTCGGTCGCGTCGGCGATCTGCGACATCTCCTCGGCGTGCCGGGAGTTGGGGTCGATCTGGAAATTGACGATGGCGTTGTGCAGTTCGCGAGTGAGCTTGCCGACCTCCTGGTAGAGGCCGCGGTCACGCGCCTGGTTGAGCTCGGAGATCAGCTGCACGGCAGTCTGAACGTCGCCGCGCTCAAGGCACTCGACCAATTCGCGCGCGTGTTTTTTCAGGGTCGACTCGAAGTCACCCGCGGATTCGTTGAAATCCATGACGCCCTCTTGGTCAGCCTCAGCTGCCGACCCGCTCGAAAATCTTCTCGATCTTTTCTTTCAACACCTGAGCGGTGAAAGGCTTGACCACATAGCCGTTGACCCCGGCCTGGGCCGCTTCGATGATCTGGTCGCGCTTGGCTTCGGCGGTGACCATCAGCACCGGCAGGTGCTTGAGGCGTTCGTCGGCGCGGACCGCACGGAGCAGGTCGATGCCGGTCATGCCGGGCATGTTCCAGTCGGTAACGAGGAAGTCGAAGTTGCCGCTGTGCAGCATCGGCAGCGCAGTGGTGCCGTCGTCGGCCTCTGCGGTGTTGGTGAACCCCAGGTCCCGCAGGAGGTTCTTGATGATGCGCCTCATCGTGGAAAAGTCGTCCACGATGAGAATTTTCATGTTCTTGTCCAAACCTGCCTCCATCGATACCAAACGCGCCCTGGCGGGCGTGCCGTCAATTCATTGAGCGCCGTGCGCTCCGTGGTGCGGGCGCGTCAAAGGAACGTCACCCAAAAATTCGTAAGCCTATAACTTGCCTAAGGAAAATCCCTTCAGCACTGCCTCTCAGAAGCAGCCGACGCGAAACTACCCGATGCTCAGCGAGCGCGCCACTCCGCCAGTCGCGAGCGCAGGCGCGCGGCGCACTGGCTGTGCAGCTGGCTGACCCGCGATTCGCTGACCCCCAGCACTTCGCCGATCTCCTTGAGGTTGAGTTCCTCGTCGTAGTACAGCGCCAGCACCAGGCGCTCGCGTTCGGGCAGCTTGGTGATGGCATCGGCCAGCGCCGCCTGGAAGCGCTCGTCTTCCAGCCCGTGGGAGGGCTCGTTGTCGTGGTGCGAGGCGTCTTCGACGAAGCCGCCACCCTGGTCGCCGTCCTGCAACATGTCGTCGAAGCTGTACAACCGGCTGCCCTGGGTGTCGCTGAGGATGCCGTAATAGTCTTCGAGGCTCATATTGAGTTCGGCAGCAACCTCCTGATCTTTAGCGTCACGTCCGGTGCGCGCCTCGACGGCGCGGATGGCGTCACTGACCATGCGGGTGTTGCGGTGTACCGAGCGCGGGGCCCAGTCGCCCTTGCGCACCTCGTCGAGCATCGCGCCGCGGATGCGGATGCCGGCGTAGGTCTCGAAGCTGGCGCCCTTGCCCTGGTCGTACTTCTTCGCCGCTTCGAGCAGGCCGATCATGCCGGCCTGCATCAGGTCTTCCACCTGCACGCTGGCCGGCAGGCGGCCGAGCAGGTGGTAGGCGATCCGCTTCACCAGCGGGGCGTGCTTCTGGATCAAAAGTTCCTGGGAGTTGTGCGCCTGTGCCTTGCTGTACATACGCGCTCCGGAGGCCGCGGTCATACGGCCGAACCCGTGGGATGTTGCACCAGGCGCTCGACGAAGAACTCCAGGTGCCCTCGTGGGTTGGCCGGCAGCGGCCAGCTGTCGACCTTCTGCGCCACCGCACGGAAGGCCAGGGAAGCCTTGCTGCGCGGGAACGCCTCATACACCGAGCGCTGCTTCTGCACGGCCTTGCGCACCGACTCGTCGTAGGGGATGGCGCCGACGTACTGCAGCGCCACGTCGAGGAAGCGGTCGGTGACCTTGGTCAGCTTGGCGAACAGGTTGCGGCCTTCCTGGGGGCTGTGGGCCATGTTCGCCAGCACGCGGAAACGGGTCATGCCGTAGTCGCGGTTGAGCAGCTTGATCAAAGCATAGGCATCGGTGATGGAGGTGGGTTCATCGCAGACGACCAGCAGCACTTCCTGGGCGGCGCGAACGAAGCTCACCACCGAGTCGCCGATGCCGGCGGCGGTGTCCACCACCAGCACGTCGATGTTGTCGCTGATGTCGCTGAAAGCCTGGATCAGGCCGGCATGCTGCATCGGCGTCAGGTGCACCATGCTCTGGGTGCCCGAGGCCGCCGGGACGATGCGGATGCCGCCGGGGCCCTGGAGGATCACGTCGCGCAGGTCGCATTCGCCTTCGATGACGTCGGCCAGCGTCCGCTTGGGCGACAGGCCCAGCAGCACGTCGACGTTGGCCAGGCCCAGGTCGGCGTCCAGCAGCATGACGCGACGGCCGAGATCGGCCAGCGCCAGCGACAGATTCACCGATACGTTGGTCTTGCCGACGCCGCCCTTGCCACCAGTGACTGCGATTACCTGAACGGGATGCATGCCCATATCAATACCTTGTCTCGTCGTTCGACCGTCGCGTTTCTGGCGCTTCGGCTAATCCGGCCGTGGTGCTCCACCACTTCCGGTGCTCGCGGATCGTCATACAGAGCATCCGCATCGCTTGGGCGGCGCAACCGGCCAGCCCCTCGCTCCCATCCGGGGAGCGCCACACATTCGTCAGCTGGCGCGACGCACCGGCTGCTGGTAAAGGCCGGCGAACATGTCGGCCATGGCGTCCTCGCTGGGCTCTTCCGGCGCCTGCAGGCTCACTGCACGGCTGACCAGCTGGTGCGCCCGTGCCACATGCAGGTCGTCCGGGATCTTCGGCCCGTCCGCCAGATAGGCTACCGGTAGATGCTGGCTGATAGCCAGAGCCAGAGCTTCGCCGAGGCTGCCCGCTTCGTCCAGCTTGCTCAGGATGCAACCAGCCAGCCCACAGGAACGATAGTTCTGCCAGGCGGATTTGAGCACCTGGCTCTGGCTGGTCGCAGCCAGCACCAGGTAGCTCTTCACGTTCAGACTAGGCGCTGCCAGCGCTTCGAGCTGCATGCGCAGCGCCGGATCGTTGGCGGGCAGGCCAGCGGTATCGATCAGCACCAGACGCTTGCGCGCCAGCGGCGCCATGGCCTGGACCAGCGACTGGCCCGGATCGACCAGGGTCACCGGCACGTTGAGAATGCGGCCGAGGGTCTTGATCTGCTCCTGGGCGCCGATGCGGAAGCTGTCCATGGACACCAGGGCGATGCTCTGCGCGCCGTACTTCAGCACGTAGCGGGCAGCCATCTTCGCCAGGGTGGTGGTCTTGCCCATGCCGGCCGGGCCGACCAGGGCAACCACGCCGCCCTGCTCCAGCAGGTCGACTTCCGGGGTGTTGATCGAGCGCGCCAGGTGCGCCAGCAACATGCGCCAGGCCTGTTTCGGGTCGGCGATGGAAGCGACGCGCTCCAGCAGGCTGCGCGACAGGTCGGCCGGCAGGCCCATGCGCTGCAGGCGGCGCCACAGGTTGGCCTGTTTCGGGCGCTGGTTCTGCAGCTGGTTCCAGGCAATCGAACCCAACTGTACTTCGATCAGCTCGCGCAGGCCGTTGAGCTCGAAGCGCATGGCTTCCAGAGCCTGGTGGCCAACGGTGGCGGCAGCCGGGGCGACCGGCGCGGCCATGGCTTCGGCCAGGGTCTCGGCGGCGCTGCGGCGCGGGGCCTCGTTGCCATACATTTGACGGTCCTTGCGCACGCCTTCAGCCATGCGGCTGGGGGCCGAGAGGTCGGCCTTGGCCTGGGCGATCTTCGCCTGGGTCTTGCGCAGCTCGGCTTCCAGCGCCGGGTTCGGCTTGCTGGCCGCCACCGGGGCCTGGTAATCCAGCGCCGCGGTCAGCTCCACGCCACCGGCGACACGGCGATTGCCGATGATCGAGGCGTCCGGGCCCAGCTCGTCACGGACCAGTTTCATGGCCTGACGCATATCAGCGGCGAAGAAGCGTTTTACCTGCATGGCCTAGGACCTCAATCAGTTCTGCCCAACAGTGGCGACAATCGTGACTTGTTTGTTGTCGGGGATTTCCTGGTAAGCCAGCACGTTCATGGTGGGAACCGCCATCCGCGCGAATCGCGACATCATCGCGCGGATCGGACCTGCCACCAGCAGAATCGCCGGCTTGCCAAGCATCTCCTGACGCTGCGCCGCTTCAACCATCGAGCGTTGCAGCTTCTCGGCCATTCCGGGTTCCAGCAACATGCCGTCTTCGGAGCCCTGTCCGGCCTTCTGAAGACTATTGAGCAATATCTGTTCCAACCTTGGTTCCAGAGTGATCACAGGCAGCTCCGGCTCTAGTCCCACAATGGTTTGCACGATTGCGCGGGCCAGCGACACACGTACCGCTGCCACCATCGCGGCGGGATCTTGACTCTTCACCGCCACGTTGGCGATGGCTTCGGCGATGGTGCGGATGTCGCGCACCGGCACCTGTTCCTGCAGCAGCGCCTGCAGCACCTTGAGCAGGGTCGACAGCGAAATCATCCCCGGCACCAGCTCTTCGGCGAGCTTGGGTGAAGTCTTGGCCAGCAGCTGCATCAGTTGCTGGACTTCCTCGTGGCCGAGCAGCTCGTGGGCGTGCTTGTGCAGCACCTGGTTCAGGTGGGTGGCGACCACGGTGCTGGCATCGACCACGGTATAGCCCAGGGACTGCGCCTGATCGCGCTGCGAAGCCTCGATCCATACCGCTTCCAGGCCGAAGGCCGGGTCGCGGCCGGCGATGCCGTTGAGGGTGCCGAACACCTGGCCGGGGTTGATCGCCAGGTCGCGGTCCGGGTAGATCTCGGCTTCCGCCACGCTGACGCCCATCAGCGTCAAACGATAGGCGTTGGGCAGCAGGTCGAGGTTGTCGCGGATGTGTACCGACGGCATCAGGAAGCCCAGGTCCTGGGACAGCTTCTTGCGCACGCCCTTGATCCGCGCCAGCAGTTGGCCGCCCTGGTTGCGGTCCACCAGCGGAATCAGGCGGTAGCCCACTTCCAGACCGACCATGTCCACCGGGGTGACGTCGTCCCAGCCCAGTTCCTTGGTCTGCTCCGGGCGCTCGGCGGGCAGCAGCTCCTGCTGGCGCTGGGTTTCCTGCTCGGTCTGCTGGCTCGCCTTGCGCTGGCGCTGCCAGATCAGCCAGGCGCCGCCGGCGGCCAGGCCGCCGAGGCCGACGAAAGACACGTGGGGCATGCCCGGCACCAGGCCCATGGTGATCAGGATGATGGCGGAGATGGCCAGCGCCTTGGGCGAGGCGAACATCTGCCGGTTGACCTGCTGGCCCATGTCCTCGGAGCTGGAGACGCGGGTCACCATGATCGCCGCGGCGGTGGACAGCAGCAGCGACGGCAGCTGCGCCACCAGGCCGTCACCGATGGTCAGCAGGGCGTAGACCTTGCCGGCATCGCCGAAGCTCATGGCATGCTGGATCATGCCGATGGCGACGCCACCGATGAGGTTGATGAAGAGGATCAGCAAACCGGCGACGGCGTCACCGCGGACGAACTTGCTGGCACCGTCCATGGAGCCGTAGAAGTCGGCTTCCTGGGCCACTTCGGCGCGGCGCTTCTTGGCTTCCGCCTGCTCGATCAGGCCGGCGTTGAGGTCGGCGTCGATGGCCATCTGCTTGCCGGGCATGGCATCGAGGGTGAAACGCGCGCTCACCTCGGAGATACGCCCGGCACCCTTGGTGACCACCACGAAGTTGATGATCATGAGGATCGCGAAGACCACGATACCGACGACGTAGTTGCCGCCGATCACCACTTCACCGAAGGCCTGGATCACCTTGCCCGCGGCGGCATGGCCGTCGTGGCCGTGGAGCAGCACGACGCGGGTGGACGCGACGTTCAGCGCCAGGCGCAACAGGGTGGCGATCAGCAGGATGGTCGGGAACACCGCGAAGTCCAGCGGACGCAGGGCGTACACGCTGACCAGCAGGACCACGATGGACAGGGCGATGTTGAAGGTGAACAGCACGTCCAGCAGGAACGGCGGGATCGGCAGGGTCATCATCGCCAGCATGGCGAGCAACAGCAGCGGCACGCCGAGGTTGCCCCGGCTGAGCCCTGCAATATTGCTGCGAACTGTGCCGATCAGTTGCGTACGATCCACCCGTCATTCCCCTGCGCGTGGGTGGCCGAGACGGCCACCGGATCAAACTTTTGACGCCCGAAGGGGCATCCGCACAGGGTTTTGCAGGAAGCGTTCCAACTTTTACGAAAAGGCCCGGACACTTGCGAAAAGCCCCAGGCAGGCCTCAGGAACTGTCGCCGACCAGCTTGAAAGTCCCGTTGCTGAAGCTTCCGGCGATGGCACAGGTGGACTGGTTGCCATCGCTGCGCGCCTGGAAGCGGTAGTGCCCGGACATCACCCCGTAGGCCGTGTCATCCTCGCGCCGGACAATCTCGACGCTGTCGATCACCAGCTCGCCGGCGCTGGCCCGCAACGCATCCTCGGGCTGCTCGCGGAACAGCACGGCAGCGCCCTCTCCCGGCCTGGCCTTGCCGGTCTGCGCGGGGCCGATGGCGTAGCGTCCCTTGAGCTTCTCCGGGGCGCGACGCAGCTGGTCTTCCAGGGTGGTCAGGTGGAACTGCGCGGTCAGCGTCGCCGGCCGACCGCCCTCCCCCGGCACCGCCAGCGGTACACCGACCACCAGCTCGCTGTCGCCCATCAGCTGCGCCACGTACAGCGAGCCCCACCACTGGTCGCGCACCTCCGAGCTGTGCTCCTGGCCGCACACCTGCAGGCTGTAGCGGGTGACCGGCACATCCGGCGCGCAGCCCGCGACAAAGCCGGCCATCGAGGCCAGCGCCAGCAGTTTCAAGCAATCCCTACCCATATCCGTCCCTCCGCCAGCGCTCATCACTGCCTCAGTTCGACCCCTCGCAGCGGCGATTAGGTTCCCCTGACGTTCGGCTGGTTACCAGCTGTCGGACGAACCACCACCGCCGCTGGAGCCGCCACCGCCGGAATAGCTGCTGTCGCTGCTGGACGAGGACGAACTGTCACTGCTGGAACTGGAATACGAGCTGGAATCCGACCCGCCCCCCGAGCCCGAGCCAGTGCCGGCCAGGAAGGCGATCATCGCCGGGACGTAGAGCATCGGGAGCAGTACCAGCGAGTCGGGGAATGCCCAGGGCTGGCTGAGGACCTCGGTGATGTTGAGGAGGAAGCCGACGATGCCGCCCGCCACGGCCAGGCGAATGAAGAACCCGCGGCGGCTGCGCTTCCAGGCGGCATAGGCGAACAGGAACGGCAGGCTGAGGAAGATCAGCGCTACGCTGCCGCCCACCGGAACGGCAAGGCCGAACAGCGCGACATCGCCGCCGTCGAAGAACTGCGCGCAGCCCACCAAAGCCAGCAGGTAGGCCAGGATCGCCCCAACGATCAACGCCGAGCGCCGCGAGCCGGCCGCCACCGCACCGATACCGGCGCCAATGAGCATGGCGAAAGGCAAGGCGAAGAGCAGCACCGGCCCGCTCTGCAGGCCACCACTGGCGGCCAGCAGCACGGCCAAGACCACCAGGCTCGGCAGCACCACCTTCACCTTGATCCAGCGGCGCCGCAGGACGATGCCGGCCACGCCGCCGATCACCAGGCCGCTGAGCAGCAGCCAGCCTTCCAGGGTCAGGCCAGCGCCACCGCTCTGCTCAGCGAAGGTCTCGCCGTCGATCAGCCGCTCCAGCTTGCCCACCGTGCGCTCGATGCCGCCGGCGAAGTCGCCCGCGCGAAAGGCCGGAACCATCTCTTCCCGGATGATGCGGCTGGCGACCACATCGGGAATCGCCCCTTCCAGGCCGTAGCCGACCTCGATGCGCATGCGCCGGTCGTCCTTGGCGATCAGCACCAGCACGCCGTCGTCGATGCCCTTGCGGCCCAGGCGCCACTGCTCGAAGACCCGCGTGGCGAACTGCTCGATGCTCTCCTCGCCGGTGCTCGGCAGCATCAGCACCGCGATCTGGGAGCCCTTGCGTTGCTGCAGCGCCAGCAGCCGCTGCTTCAGCGCGGTGATCGTGCCACTGTCGAGGGTGCCGGTGAGGTCGGTGACCGGGCTTTCCAGCCGGGGAACGGCGATGGACGAAGGTTCGTGCAATACGTCGGTCACGCCCACCGTGATCGGCGATACGTCAGGCTGTGCAGCCGGCGCGTGAGCAGTACTCAGCAGAAGGAACAGGCATAGGAAGGCGGACGACCACGCCGACATCAGATGGCCGCCTTTGGACGCCCACGCAGGGCCTGGAGAATGCCGATGGACAGTTTCGGATTGTGGAGTTGCCCCCGCCAGGCACGGAAGGCACTGAAGCCCAGGCTTATGTAGCCATAGCCAGCAAGACCGATCACCAGCAGCATCTTCAGAATCCGATTCAATAGCTGCAGCAGCTGAATCTCGCCATCGCGTGCCACCACATCCAGAGCAGAGATGAGCAGGCCGACTGCAACGGCAAGGATCAGGATCGAGAGAAACAGGTCCAGTATTCGCAGCAGCACCTCACGTGTCAGGACCAGAGGCTGGCGACGGACGACCAGGTAAGCGATCACCAACAGCGGTATAGCCCAGTAGGTGCTCCAAACCAGCACGGCAGTAGCGACGGGAACAAGAGTGGCAATGCGCCGATCCTTGAGGGTGCTTTCCATGGCGTTCTCTGTGCGTCCTTGCAACTTTGGGAGCTCCCGGCGCTAGTAGGTTGGCACCAGGGCGCACAGTAGATCACGTCGCTCAGCCAGCCGTCACCAGCTGCCCGACGCACCACCGCCGCCACTGGAGCCGCCACCACCGGAGGAGCCGCCGCCCGAGCTGCCACCGGAGGAGCCACCCGAAGAACGGCTGCCAGAGCCGGAGCCAGAGCCGGAACCGCCCTGCCCTGCGCCGAACACCGCCAATCCCGGCAGGCACATGAACGGCAGCACCAGCAGCCAGTTCAGCGGTGCCACCGGCGCACCGGCAAAGAACGCCACCAGCAGGTAGATGCCGAAGAGGATCAGCAGGCGCCAGTAGAAGGCCTTGCGGCCGGCCTGCGCCTTGCTCGCGTTCGCCTTGCTGCCCTTGCCGGCCTTGCGGCCTTTGCGCGTCTTTTGCGGCCCACGCCAGGTGTCGCGCATCTGCGCGATCAGCAACCACCAGAGGCCCATCAGCGCCAGCAGCGCGACCGGAGCAGCCAGCGCATAAAGCCACAGCTCGGCGCCGAAACGCGGCGTCAGAAAGCCGAGGAGGATGCAGTAGGCAATCAGCCCGAGTACGCAATAGAACACCACCCGCACAGTCCATAGGGCGCCGAAGGTAGCGCCACCGATCAGCAGGCAGAACGGCGCGACGGCTACCGTCATCAGCGCGTCCTTGCCGCCGGACAGCAATGCCACCACCACGACCACCACCGCGCTGACTGCCAGCGCACCGCGCCAGCCCATGCGTCGCGCGGCGAGCAGAACACCGCCAACTCCGCCAACCAGGAATGACGCCAGCAGCAGCCAGGCTTCCAGCGGAATGTTCAGCGGTTCAGCAGCAGGCTCGGGCAGCGCCTCGCCATCCACCAGCAGGATCAGCGCATCCACCGCTGACTCGATGCCGCCGGCGTAATCGTCATTGCGGAAGGCCGGCGCCATGCGCTCACGGATGATCCGCCCGGCCAGCACGTCGGGGATCGCCCCCTCCAGGCCGTAGCCGACCTCGATGCGCATGCGGTGATCGTCCTTGGCGACCACCAGCAGTACGCCATCGTCGACGCCCTTGCGGCCGAGCTTCCACAGATTGAACAGCTTGTTGGCGAACGCCTCGATACCCATCTTGCCGACGGTGGGCAGCATCACCACGGCGATCTGCGCGCCGCGCCGGTCCTCCAGGGCCTTGAGCTTACCGATCAGGCGCGCCAGGGTGGGTTGGTCGAGGGTGTTGGTGACATCCACCACACGCTCGTTCAGCGGCAGCAGCACGCCGCCTTCGGCAGGTTCAGCCGCCCAGCCGAGCTGAGGCAACGCGAGAAACAAGAAAAAGCAGAACGCGACACGCAGGCCGGCGAAGGATCCCTGGAACATGAAACTTTCCTTTGCTGAGCAGGCCGCCCGCGACCATCGCCGCCGGGCACGGCCGCCCATCCTAGCGCAGCGGCGGCGCTCGCGGGTCACTCGTCGCGGCGCAAATCCGGCGGGATCGGCAGGTCCGGCATCGGTCCCGGGCGCTTGCCCTTGCCGGCGCGGTACTGCTTGAGCTGGTAGACGTAGGCCAGCACCTGGGCGACCGCGAGGTAGAGGCCGGCGGGAATTTCCTGGTCGAGCTCGGTGGAGTAGTAGACCGCCCGCGCCAGGGCCGGCGATTCGAGCACGGTGACCTTGTGCTCCTGGGCGATCTCGCGAATCTTCAGCGCCATGAAGTCGTTGCCCTTGGCCAGCAGCCGGGGCGCGCCACCCTTCTCGGCGTCGTACTGCAGCGCCACGGCGAAGTGCGTCGGGTTGGTGATGATCACGTCGGCCTGGGGCACCGCCTGCATCATCCGCCGGTTGGCCATCTCGCGCTGCATCTGGCGGACCTTGGCCTTGACCTCGGGCTTGCCCTCGGAGTCCTTGTACTCGTCCTTCACTTCCTGCTTGGTCATCATCAGCTTCTTGCGGTTGTCCCAGAGCTGGAAGGGAACATCCGCGGCGGCGATGAAGGCGATGCTGCAGGCCAGCCAGAAGGCGCTCCAGCCGATGATCTTCGCGCTGTGCACCATGGCCTGTTCCAGCGGCTCGCGGGACATGGCCATGAGGTCGTCCTGGTCGGCCTTGAGCACCAGGATCGCCACGATCAGCACCAGCACGAACTTGGCCAGGGCCTTGAGCAGCTCGGTCACCGAGCGCAGCGAGAACATGCGCTTGATCCCCGAGAGCGGGTTCATCCGGCTGAACTTGGGCGCCAGCGCCTCGGCGGAAAATAGCCAGCCGCCGAGGGCCACCGGACCGATCAGCGCCGCCACCAGCACCACCGCAAGGATCGGCCAGACCGCATCGGCGCCGATCTTGCTGGCGGCGATCAGCTGGTTGAGCATGCTTTCGCTGTTCATCACCGTGGCGCGGTCCAGCTCGAAGCTGCCGCGCATCAGGCGCATCAGCGCATCGGCAAGGTCCGCCCCGAACATCAGCAGCGAGCCGGCGCCAGCCATGAGCACGGCCAGGGTGTTCAGCTCCTTGGACCGTGGGAGCTGGCCCTTCTTGCGCGCGTCCTGGCGCCGTTTCTCGGTAGGTTCCTCTGTCTTGTCTTCGCTACTGTCGTTCTCGGCCATCAGCGGACGCCCACGAGTTCGCGCAGCAGGCGCAGGCCCTCACTGGCCAGCGCCTGGTACTGGGTGAGGATGTCGGCACTGCCAATCCAGACAATGATGAACCCCATGACCAGGGTCAGCGGAAAACCGATCGAGAAGATGTTCAGCTGCGGTGCGGCGCGGGTCATGGCACCGAACGCCAGGTTGATCACCAGCAGCGCGGTGATCGCCGGCAGCGCCAGCATCAGCGCGGCGCCGAAGATCCAGCCAAGCTTGCCGGCCACCGTGATGAAGTGGTTGCTCGACAGGCCCTCGCCCACCGGCAGGGTGGTGAAGCTTTCCGCCAGCACCTCGAACACCACCAGGTGGCCGTTCATGGAGAGGAACAGCAGGGTCACCAGCATGGTGAAGAACTGCCCGAGCACCGGCACCGAGATGCCGTTGGTGGGGTCGACCATGGAGGCGAAACCCAGGCCCATCTGCATGGAGATGATCTGCCCGGAGATGACGAAGGCGTGGAACATCAGCTGCAGGACAAAGCCGAGCATGGCGCCGACGAGGATTTCCTGGGCGATGTAGACCATCGCCTTGAGGCTCAGCGCGTCCACCTGCGGCATCGGCGGCAGGTTGGGCGTCAGCGCCACGGCGATCGCCACCGCCAGGTACAGGCGCACGCGGGTGGGCACCAGCTGGGTGCCGAAGATCGGCATCACCATCAGCATCGCGGCGATGCGGAACAGCGGGAACAGGAAGGCCCCGATCCAGCCGCCGATCTGCGCGTTGGTGAGGTCGAGCATCAGCCGATCAGCGTCGGGATGCTGGTGATCAGCGACTGGGTGTACTCCATCAGCTGCCGCAGCAGCCAGGGGCCCAGCACGATCAGGGTGAGCAGCACCACCAGCAGGCGCGGCAGGAAACTCAGGGTCTGTTCGTTGATCTGCGTGGCGGCCTGGAACATCGCCACCAGCAGGCCCACCAGCAGGCTGGGCAATACCAGGATGCCGACCATCACGGCGGTCAGCCAGAGCGCTTCACGGAACAGGTCGAGTGCGACTGCGGGGGTCATGGTGACTCCGTTCTTTCAGGCTGTTGTAGGAGCGAGCTTGCTCGCGAAGCTCTTGAACCGCAGCGGTTCACGAGACAAGGGCTAGGCGCCCCCCTCAGTCCTACAGAGAAAAGGAGCATCGCTAGACCGTTCCGAAACTGCCGGCCAGCGTGCCGATGATCAGCGCCCAGCCATCGATCAGGACGAACAGCATGATCTTGAACGGCAATGAAATGATCAGCGGCGAGAGCATCATCATGCCCATCGCCATCAGCACGCTGGACACCACCAGGTCGATGATCAGGAACGGGATGAAGATCATGAAACCGATCTGGAACGCGGTCTTCAACTCCGAAGTGACGAACGCCGGCACCAGGATGGTCAGGGGCGTGGCATCGGCGCTGGCGATGTCGGTGCGCTTGGACAGGCGCACGAACAGCTCCAGGTCCGACTGCCGCGTCTGCGCCAGCATGAAGGCCTTGAGCGGCACCTCGGCGCGGGTGATCGCCTCCTGCGCCGGGATCTGTTCGTTGAGATAGGGCTGCAGCGCGGTGGTGTTGATCTTGTCGAACACCGGCGCCATGACGAACAGCGTGAGGAACATCGCCAGGCCGATCAGCACCTGGTTCGACGGCGTGCTCTGCAGGCCCAGCGCCTGGCGCAGGATGGAGAACACGATGATGATCCGGGTGAAGCTGGTCATCAGCATGACGAACGCCGGGATGAAGCTCAGCGCGGTCATGATCAGCAGGATCTGCAGGCTGACCGAGTACTCCTGCTGCCCCTGCGGGTTGGTGGTCACGGTGATCGCCGTCAGCTGCGTCGGATCGGCGGCGAAGGCCTGCGGCGCGAATAGTGCCAGCAGGCCCAGGAGCAGCGGAGCGACTGCCTTGAGTGCGCCGACCAGAGCGGCGAGGTTCGGCGAACGGGTCACTGCGGGCGGCCCTTGTCCTTGTTCAGCAATTCCAGCAGGCGCTGGGCGAATTCCGGCTGCGCCGGCTCGGATTCGGCGGCGTGCACCGGCTGGCGCATTACATGCAGCGGAGTGATTCGGCCGGGAGTCAGCCCCAGCAGTACCTGCTCCTCACCCACCTGCACCAGCACCAGGCGGTCGCGCGGGCCGAGGGCCTGGCTGGAGATCAGGCGGATCGCCTGGTTGCCACGCGGCACCACCTGCTGCACCCGGCGCACCAGCCAGGCGAGCAGGAAGATCAGCCCGACTACCAGCACCAGCCCCAGCAGCAACTGCATCAGCTGCGCGCCGGCGCTGCCGGTGATCAGGCTCGGCGAGGAGCTGGCGTGGACGATGGCCGGATTGGATGCCGGCGCCTTGGCCTCCTCGCCCAGGGCGAGGAAGGACAGCCCGGCCAGCGGCAGGGCAGCGAGGTTCGCGAGCAGGCGGTTCATGTCAGCGCAGCTTCTTGATGCGTTCGCTGGGGCTGATCACGTCGGTGAGGCGGATGCCGAACTTCTCGTTCACCACCACCACTTCGCCGTGGGCGATCAGCGTGCCGTTGACCAGCACGTCCAGCGGTTCGCCGGCCAGGCGATCGAGTTCGATCACCGAGCCCTGGTTGAGTTGCAGCAGGTTGCGGATGTTGATGTCGGTGTGCCCGACCTCCATGGAAATGGTCACCGGAATATCCAGGATCACATCCAGGTTGGGGCCTTCCAGCCCGGCAATCATCGGCGTCTTGGGCGCCATGCCGAACTCTTCCATCGGTGCGCGCGGTGCGGCGGGCACGGCCGGAGCCGCTGCGCCGGCCATCATCGCGTCGATGTCGTCCTGGTTGGCGTCACCGGATTCGGAGAGGGCCGCAGCCCACTCGTCGGCCAGCGCCTGTTCTTCGGGGGTCACGTTTTCTTCATCAGACATGGTGGGTCCTCGTGGGATCCGCTCAGCGCACGCGCTCGAGGGGATCGAGAATCTGCAAGGCCAGGTTGCCCTTGTGCGAACCCAGCTTGACCTTGAAGGAAGGCACGCCGTTGGCGCGCATGATCATGTATTCGGGCAGCTCCACCGGGATCACGTCGCCGGGCTGCATGTGCAGGATGTCGCGCAGCTTGAGCTGGCGACGCACGACGGTCGCACCCACCGGCACGCTGACGTCGAGGATGTCTTCGCGCAGGGCGTTGATCCAGCGCTCGTCCTGGTCGTCGACGTCGGACTGGAAACCGGCGTCGAGCATCTCGCGGATCGGCTCGATCATCGCGTACGGCAAAGTGATGTGCAGGTCGCCGCCGCCGCCGTCCAGCTCGATGTGGAAGGTGGAGACCACCACCACTTCGCTGGGGCTGACGATGTTGGCCATCGCCGGGTTCACTTCGGAGTTGACGTACTCGAAGTTGATCGGCATCACCGCATGCCAGGCTTCGGCAAGGTCGACGAAGGCCTGCTCGATGACCATGCGCACCACCCGCAGCTCGGTGGGAGTGAACTCGCGGCCCTCGATCTTGGCGTGACGGCCGTCACCGCCGAAGAAGTTGTCCACCAGCTTGAACACCAGCTTGGCGTCGAGGATGAACAGCGCGGTGCCGCGCAGCGGCTTCATCTTCACCAGGTTGAGGCTGGTGGGCACGTACAGCGAGTGCACGTACTCGCCGAACTTCATCACCTGCACGCCACCCACGGCGACATCCGCCGAGCGGCGCAGCAAGTTGAACATGCTGATGCGGGTGTAGCGGGCGAACCGCTCGTTGATCATTTCCAGGGTCGGCATGCGGCCCCGGACGATGCGGTCCTGACTGGTCAGGTCGTAGGACTTGATCGCCCCCGGCTCGACGTCGGACTCGGTTTCCACCAGGCCGTCGTCGACGCCGTGCAACAGCGCGTCGATCTCGTCCTGGGAAAGTAGATCCTGCATGGCCATGGCGGGTACCTACTGCAATACGAAGTTGGTGAAAAGCACTTGCTCTAAGGTCAACTGACCGGTCGCCTTCTTCGCCAGTTCCTGAAGACTGCTGGTGGCCTGCTGGCGCAGCATCTCCTTGCCGACCGGTGTCACCAGCGTGTCGAAATTCTGACTGGAGAACAGCATCACCAGTTGGTTACGCACCAGCGGCATCTGTTCGCGCAGGGCATCCATCTGCCCCTGATCGCGGCCCATCAGGGCCACCGAGACCTGCAGATAGCGCTGGCGACCGTTCTGATTGAAGTTGACCACGAAGGATGGCGCGAGGATTTCATAGACCGCCTGCTTCTTGGTCGGCTCCGCGTGTTCCGCGGTCTTGGCCTCAGCCTCGTCGGGCTTGGCGCTCTTGTGCAGGAAGAACCAGGTGCCGCCCACCGAGGCACCGACCGCCAGCAGGAATGCCACGGCGATGATGATGATGAGCTTCAGCTTGCCCTTGGCGGGAGCCTGTCCATCGGGAAGCGGGGGCGTCTGTTCTTTCTTGGCCATGCCAATAATCCGTCACTATGCCGGCGCGAAGCGCTGATACCGGGGGTTGGAGCAAGGGTTGTGCCAGTTTTGAATAGTCCCACTGGCGACGCCGCGGATATTACAGGCTAGACGGAGGATGTCACGGGGAGGAGTAAGAATTTTCCTCTGAGCTGGAAAGATCAGGGGTTGGGGCGGTTCGCGAGCAGGCTCGCTCCTACAGCCAATCCGAAACTCCGGACCTGCTCTTCGTAGGAGCGAGCTTGCTCGCGAACAAGGGAAAACTTGGCGCTCGGGCTTATACCCTCTCCCCCACCCTGGCTGCGCGCCCCGCTCCGAAGGGAGAGGGAGTTATCCGTGCCACTCCTGGCATCGTGCTATGAGGAGCAAGAACGTTCCTCTGCGCTGGGGAGCTCGGGGTTGGGGCGGTTCGCGAGCAAGCTCGCTCCTACAGCCAACCCGAAACTCCGGACCTGCTCTTCGTAGGAGCGAGCTTGCTCGCGAACAGAGGGGGAAATCGGCGCTCGGGCTTATACCCTCTCCCCCGCCCTCTCCCTGAAGGGAGAGGGAGTTATCCGTGCCACTCCTGGCATCGTGCTATCCGGCGAGCACCGATCTTTCAGCACACTCCGAACAAGTCCCCTCTCCCTTCGGAGCGGGGCGCGCAGCCAGGGTTAGGGAGAGAGCGCTTTCAAGCAGCACATCAACGCCCGGTCAGCCCCCGCGAATCACGCGTAGTAATCCACCAGTCCCCTTCCCTGCGCCGCCGACTGCGGGCGGATTTCGGACACACCGCTGATCATAGGTTCGTCATCGCCGCTGTCCGAACCACTGACGCGCCGCGAAGCGCCGCGCTCGTCGCCCTGCTGTTGCTGCCAGCCACGGGCGGACTGGTCGGAGACGTTGACGTCCAGCTGCATGCCCTGCTGGTTGAACATCTCGCGCAGGCGGTGCTGCTGGCTGTCCAGCGCTTCGCGGACGTTGGCGTTGGCGCTGACGAAGTTGACCTGAGTCTGGTCGCCGGTCATGTGGATGCGCACTTCCAGGCGGCCGAGGTTGGCCGGGTCCATCTGGATCTCCGCCGACTTGAGGTTCTGCGAGGACATCCACATCACCCGGTCCACCACCTGGTCGGTCCAGCCGTTCTGCTGCACCGACACGGCCTGCCCCGGCACCAGCGGATTCACCGGGCGGTTGGTCATGGCCTGCGGCGTGTTCAGCGCCTGGGTCAGGGATTCCAGGCGCGCGGCGAAGGTCTCGTTGCGCGGCATCTCCGGCTTGGCGTCGGCCTGCAGCTCCGGCAACTGCCGGCTCAGGTCGCTGGCATCCTTCAGCGCGCCCTCGGTGAGCTTGCCTTCAGCGCCCTTGGCGGCGGCATCCGGGTCCAGGGCGGCCAGCGCGGCAGACAGATCGTTCTTGCCGTTGGCATCCAGCGCCTTGTCGCCCGCCTTGGCGGCTAGATGGCCGGTGAGCGAGGTCTGCTGCACCTGCTGGGCCTGGTCATCGGCGCCCACGGCGAGGGTCAGGTTGACCCCCGGAATCTGGTTGAGCTTCTGCAGGTCGTCATCGCTGCTGGCATCGGTCAGCTGGCTGGCGCCGCTGCTGACCACCAGCGGCGGCGCCTCCGGCTCCGGCAGTTGGCCGGTCATGCCGAGCATCAGCAGCGGGTCGATGGTGGCCTCGGGTGCCGCCTCGGTGTCCGCGACCTGATCGTCCGCCGCCTTGCTCGCGCCATCAGCCGGCAAGGCCTTGCCGTCGTCGGCAACCTTTGGCTGGTCGGCGGCAGCCGGGGCGGTGGAATCGCTGGCCTTGGCGTCCTTGTCGGTGTTGTCCCGCGGCTTCTCGGCCTTCGCTTTCACGGGCTTGTCGGGGCGCTCGCTGGCCGCCGGACGCTGCTCTTTCGCATACACGTCGGCGAAGCTGGAACCCTTGTCATTGCTGGTGTTCGACGAATTCTGGGCAGACTTGGAGAGCGCCGCCTTGGGCCTGATGTCAGGCGTCGACGTCATTAAAATATCCGGGGCGACAGCCATCGGAGGTCTCCGTTGAGGTGAATATCCAACACGGAGAAAGCAAGGCGCGGGCCAACTCGAAAAAACTCAGGGACGACCGGGCAGCAGCAGGGTGCGGACGATGGAGAATTCGTGCTCGACCTTGCCGATCAGCCCCTGGGCGGTGGCCAGGTCGTTCTGCCGGGCGGCTTCCTCCAGGCCCTTGCACAGGCTGCTGAGCAGGCAGGCGCCCATGTTCCCGCAGCTGCCCTTGAAGCTGTGCGCGGCGTGGCGCAAGGCAGGAGCGTCGGAGCCGGCGAAGGCGTCGCGGATGGCGCGCAGGCGCTCCTCGGAGTCGCAGAGGAAGGTCTCCACCAGCAGCGGGTACTCGTCTTCCATGATCGACAGCAAATTGCTCAGCACGGCGCCATCGAGATGCGGCTCGGACATTCGGCACTCCCTGAAGGATTACTCGCCACCCTTCGGGGGGACAAGAAGGGCCCGATTATGCCTGAGGCGTCCAGAAGAACTCCACGGACACCGTCTTGCCATCAGCGGACCACTGACAGCGGTCAGACAATTGCCGGACCAGCGCCAGGCCACGCCCGCAGAGGCTGCCTGCAGCCTGCTGGGAAGCCAGCACCGCGCCGACGTCGAAGCCGTCGCCGCTGTCCTCCACCCGCATCAGCAGGCGACCGCCCTCGCCATGGGGCGCAAGGTCGAGGTGGAAGCGCACGTAGCCGTCGCGCAGCGCGTCCAGGCGCTGGCTGCGCTCCTCGTAGTAGCGGGCGAAACCGGCGGCATCGCACTTGAGGCTGGAATCCAGGCCCATCACGCCGTGCTCCAGGGCGTTGGAGTACAGCTCGGCGAGCACGGTGTAGAGCGCGCCGCCGCGCGGGCGCAGGTCCTGTACCTCCATCAGCAGTTGCAGGAGGAACGGCAGCGGGTTGAAGTTGCGCAGGGTCGGCGCGCGGAATTCGAAGCTCGCCGACCAGTCCAGCGGGCTGCTCAGGCCGTTGTCGGAGAAGGCCAGCGGTGGCCGCTGCAGCGAGCCCTCCGGGACCAGCGCGATCTCCAGCATGCTGACGTCGTCCTGGGCTTCGCCACGAAAGCGCGAGACCGCCGCCTGGATGCCATCGAACAAGCGTGACGGCGCATGGCCCTCGGCGAACACCTGGCGCAGGCGCTCCTCGCCAAAGGCCTGGTCGGCGGCGTTGCGCGCCTCCAGCACACCATCGGAGAAGAGGAACACGCGGTCGCCCTCCTCCATCGCGTAGACCTCGCAGTGGTCGCTGAAGGCGGAAGGTTCGAGGATGCCCAGCGGCAGGTGGCGCGACACCAGCGGCAACAGTTCGCCGCTGTCATGGCGGTGCAGGTAGCCGTTGGGCAGGCCGCCGTTCCACACCTCCACCAGGCCGCGCTGGAAGCTCAGGTTGAGCACCGCCGCGCAACAGAACACCCCCACCGGGAGGATGCGCTTGAGCTTGGCGTTCATCTCCCGAAGGATGTCCGCCATGGGGTAGCCCTTGGCGGTCATGCCGTAGAACACCTCGGCCAGCGGCATGGCGCCGATGGCCGCCGGCAGGCCGTGGCCGGTGAAGTCGCCGAGCAGCACGTGCATGCCGCCGGAGGGCTTGAACGCCGCCAGCAGGATGTCGCCGTTGAACAGCGCGAACGGTGATTGCAGGTAGCGGATGTTGGCCGCGTTCAGGCAGCCGGAGTGCGCCACCTTGTCGAACACCGCCTTGGCCACGCGCTGCTCGTTGAGCAGGTGCTCGTTGTGCCGGGCGATCAGGTCGCGCTGTTCCAGCACCATCCGCTGCAGGTGATGCAGGCGACCCATGGCGCGGATCTTGGCTTCGAGGATGACCCGGTTGTAGGGCTTGGAGAGGAAGTCGTCGCCGCCCGCCTCCAGGCTCTGCACCAGCGCCTCGGTTTCCGTCAGCGAGGTGAGGAAGATGATCGGCACCAGCTCCTCGCCGGCCTGCCGGCGAATCCGCCGCGCCGCCTCGAAGCCGTCCATCACCGGCATCAGCGCATCCATCAGCACCAGCTGCGGGCGCTCCTGGGCGAACAGCGCCAGCGCCTCCAGGCCATTGGCGGCGGTGAGCACACGATGGCCCTGGCGGCTGACGATGGTCGACAGCAGCAGGCGATCGGCGGCGTTGTCGTCGGCGATGAGGACGGTGAGGAGTTCAGCCATGACCGTGGCCGGAGCGCGCCCGGTTCGGCTCAGCTGATGCTGAACAGCTGTTCGAAGTTGGAGATCGCCAGCACCTTGCGCACATCCGGGTTGCAGTGCACCAGGCTGATCTGCGCGCTCTCGCCGCCGGCGTGATCACGCAGCAGCAGGAGCATGCCCAGAGCCGAGCTGTCGAGGTAGGTGGCGCCCTTCAGGTCCACCACGTAGCGCTTGGGCGTGGCCTCGACGCGCTCGTAGGCGTCGCGGAATTCCTGGTGTGCGCCGAAATCGAAACGTCCCTGGACCACGATGGTCAGCTCCTGCCCGTCGGCAGAGGGAACGGAAGTGATGGCCATGGGATTCTCCTTATCGATCGATGGTCGCGCACGAACCTGAAGATTTAGCAGCAAGTGGTGACAGGGGCAACCTCGGCGAGCATCGGCAAACCGCCTCGCCAGACCGGTCGAGCGGCCAACCTCGCGGTCGCTTAATGGACCACCGGTCGACACAGGCCCGGCAAATGCCTTTACCCTTTTACGCGTGCGACGCAGGGCGAAGGCTCACAGAAGCCTCGGAAGGGTCGCACCCGGCAAAGTAAGGGGGGAGCATGGTCAAGTCCATTCTTGTCGCGGCCTGCGTGTTGTGCGCAGCACCGTGCGTGGGCGCGCAGGTGATGCAGCGCCAACTGGGCGACTTCGAGCTGAAGTTCGCCAACTCGCCGACCCGCAGCATGGCCCAGGGGCTGGTCCAGCCCGGCCAGGCCAACAGCGCCCAGGGCGGCCTCGACGTCACCCATGACAGCGGCTGGTACGTCGGCAGCTGGACCTCGAACATCGAGCAGGAAAAGCCGCTGGAGATCGACAGTTACGCCGGCTTCAAGCACCCGCTGGGCGACGGCAAGCTGGGTTATGAAGTCGGCACCCTGCGCTACAGCCGCCCGGAGCAGCCGGACTATGACAGCCAGGCGCTTTACGGTGGCCTCTCGGTCTTCGGCAGCCGCCTCGGCGCGGCCTACAGCGCCCAGGCCGGGCGCAGCACCGCCACGCTGTTCACCGACCTGGGCATGCAGCCGGACCTGGGCTTCGACGTCACCTTCAAGTACTCCGCCTACAGCCTTGCCTCCCCGGTGAGCCTGAGCAGCGGCGGCAGCGTCAGCGAATTCGGCGACTGGTCACTGAACTTCAGCCGGCCGTGGAAGGGCATCGACCTGAACTTCTCCTACAGCGGCAGCAGCCTGACCGGCAGTGATTGCAGCGCCTACTCCGGGCACAACGCCTATTGCGATTCGGCGTTCATGTTCAAGGCTTCGCGGCCGTTCTTCTGAGGCGCCTGCCGCCCCAAACCCTCACCCCAACCCTCTCCCGGAGGGAGAGGAGGCAGTCCGCTGCCAAGCGTCACTCCAGCGTTCTTCCTGCATCCCGATGCCCACTCCCCTGCCGAACGGCCCCTCGCCCCCTGGGAGAGGGCTGGGGTGAGGGCGAGACCGCGCGCCGAAAGCTCCCGGCGCCGAGAAAGTCAATTTCATTCAAGATCACCACGGCGCGAAGGGCTACTCTGCCAATCACTCCCCCTCAGCCGCCGACCCGCCAGGTTCGGCCAACCAGGTGATGACCCGATGCTGCACCACGTGAACTGCACCGCCGCCGCCCTGCCCGGCCTGCGCACCGTCGAGATTCTCTCGGCGCGCAGCTTCCCGCGGCACGCCCACGACGAGTACGGCATCGGCGTGATGCTCGAAGGCGGCCACCGTTCCTGGAGCGGCCGCGGCCAGGTCGAGGCGAGGCCCTGCGACATCATCACCGTGAGCCCCAACGAGCTGCATGACGGCATTCCCCTGCGCGGCGCACCGCGGCGCTGGTGGATGCTCTACGTCGAGCCGGCACTGCTGGCGGAGCTGGCCGGCGCCGGGATGGCCAGCCGCGAGTTCACTCTCCCCGCCCTGGCCGACCCGCTGCTTTCCCGGCGCATTGCCGGGCTGTTGCAGCAGATGCCGGAGAGTACGGCGGACGAAGCCGCGCAAGGCGTGCTCGACCTGTTCGGCGAGCTGCTCGACCCGCGCAGCGAATCGACTGCGCCGGCACTGCCGTCGCGCGGCGTTGCGCGCATGCTCGAACGCATTCATGACGATCCACGCAACGCTCCCGCGCTGGCGGAGCTGGCCGGCATCGCCGGGCTGACGCCCTACGCGGCACTCCGGCGTTTTCGCCGCGAGCTCGGCACCACACCCCACGCCTACCTCCTGCAGTACCGGGTACGCCTGGCGCACAAGGCCATCGGCGAAGGCCGCAGCCTGGCAGAGGTGGCACAACTGGCCGGCTTTGCCGACCAGCCGCACATGACCCGCGCCTTCGCCCGCCAGCTTGGCCTCACGCCAGGGCAATGGCGCACGGCGCTGCATCCACCACGAGCGCGCTGAGCCGCTTCAGCGCTGCCCCCCCTCAAGCACAGGAAACCCTCGGGAATGAACGCAGAATTCCTGCTGACGGCGTTCGTCGTCGTTCTGCTGCCCGGCACCGGCGTGCTCTACACGCTGGCCGTCGGGCTCGGCCTTGGCGCCCGCGCCGCCGCCATCGCCGCGCTGGGCTGCACGCTGGGCATGCTGCCGCAGTTGCTGTTGGCGACCTTCGGCCTTTCGCTGATCCTGCAGGCCAGCGCCGCCAGCTTCCAGGTCATCAAGCTGCTGGGCACCGCCTACCTGCTGTTCATCGCCTGGCAGGTGTTCCGCGGCAACTGCGCCCTGGCGCTGGACTCGGCCAGCAGCAGGCGCAGCGCCCCGCAGCTGGTCGCCACCGGCGCCTGGCTCAACCTGCTGAATCCCAAGCTCGGGCTGTTCTTCCTGGCCTTCCTGCCGCAGTTCGTCCCGGCGACCAGCGCCGACGCCCGCTCGCATTTCCTGCTGCTGGGCCTGGTGTTCTCGTTGATGACGCTGCTGGTGTTCATCGGCTACGGGCTGCTGGCGGCCTGGGTCCGCGACCAGGTGATCGGTCGGCCCGCGGTGATGCGGGGGATTCGCTGGAGCTTCACCCTGGCCTTCGTCGTGCTCGCGCTGCGTCTGGCCGCTGAGACGCTGCCTGCGGCCTAGCCGACCAGCCCCGCGCCCATGTTGATCGCCAGGCCCAGCACGGCGGTGTTGAACAGGAAGCCGATCACCGAGTGCGCCAGCACCACCTTGCGCATTCCGCGCGAGGCGATCTCCACGTCGGAGGTCTGCACCGCCACGCTGAGGGTGAAGGAGAAGTAGAGGAAGTCCCAGTAATCCGGGTTCTTCTCGCCTTCGGGGAAGCGCAGCACCGGCTCGGTCGAGTCGGCCGAATAGAACTGGCGGGCGTAGTGCATGGTGAAGATGGTGCCGATAAGGAACCAGGAGCCGAGCACGGTGCTGGCGGTGAAGGCGTAGCGGACGATCTTCTCGCTGCCGCTGGCATGCCCGGCGGTGGCCAGCTCGACGATGATGGCGCCGAGGCTGGCGACGGCGGCGATGCTGACCAGCGCCAGCACTGCCTCGGCGTTTTCGTCCTCGATCTCGGCCAGCCGGCGTACTTCCGCCGGCGCCGCGCGCAGGGCCAGCCAGCCGATCAGCAGCACGTAGAGCCAGGCCATGCAGTTCCAGCCCAGCAGCACGCGGGTCATCGGCGCCAGTGGATAACTCGCCAGCGCCACCAGCAGGCCTACCGCGCAGGAGCTGACCAGCCGCGGATGCGCCTGCAGCAGGGCGCGGTTCAGGCGCAGCATGCCAGGCGGTCCAGTTCTGCCGCCGCCAGGTGCGCCACGGCCAGGTCGCTGTCGGCGGCCATGCCGTCATCAAGGAACCACGCAGCAGACAGCCCGGCGAAGGCCAGCACCCACTCCAGCAGGCGGCGACGGTCGACGCGGGCGTACTCGACGATCACGTCGAGCTGGCGCAGGAAGCGCGCGGGCTCGCGGGCAGTCGGCAGGTCCGGATTGCACAGCAGGTTGGCGTAGTCGAACAGCCGCTCGCCGTAGAGGCGCTTGGGATCGATGGCGCGCCAGCCGCGCTCGCCGAAGTCGAGGATGTTGTCGTGGTGGATATCGCCGTGCAGCACGCGCTGGTCGTGCTCGCTGGCCAGCAGCGCCTCGGCGGTCTCCAGGCAGCGCGGGAACAGATCGCCATAGCGCGCGGCGGCCGGGGCCAGGTCGCGGAACCACTGGCGCAGGCCGATCACCTCGGGCAGCGGTTTTTCCCGTGGCTGGTGCAGCTTGCGCGCCACGCCGCAGAGGATGCGGCTGGCCTCGTCGTCCTCGCCCTCCAGGGCCATGCGCATCAGCGAGCGCTCTCCCTGGGCACGTTCCATCAGCACGGTGTCGCCGTCATAGGCGAATACCAGCGCGGCGCCGTCGCCGTCCCACCAGTCGAGCACCCGCGAACCCAGTTGCTCGTCGATGTCCAGCGCACGCTTGAGCATCGCCGCCCGGCCCATCCAGCGGACCGGCAGCAGATGGCTGCTGGGAGTGATGATCGGCTCGCCCTCGGGGACGAGTTGCCAGAGTTGCAGGACGTGCTGGAAATCCACCGGCACCGGCGAGGGGAGAGGCATGCAGAGGTTCCACGGAAGGAGGCTGACTGGAGCCTAGCACGGCCGCCCACGGCGATGCTGCGGGGTCAGTCCGGCGACGGTCGGAGGCGCTGGGCGAACTCGTCGAGCTGCTTCTGCTCGTACTTGTCGGCGGCCAGCCGCGCTTCCTCGCGGTAGCGCTCCACCAGCTTGCGCAGGCCTTCAAGGCGCGCGTATTTCTCCTGCCAGATGACCCGCGCCTTGCCGACGTTGGTTTCGTGGAAGGCCACCGAGCGATTCTGCTGTTCGACGGCGCCTTCGAGCTGCGACAGGAAGCGCTGGTAGTTGATCAGCCACTGGCCGCTGACGCCCTGCTGGCCATTGGTGATCCATTGCTGCTGGTAGTCGTAGCGGTAGCGCTCGAGTTCGGCGAGCTTGCGCTGCGCCTGCTGCAACTGGCCCTGCAGTTGGCCGAGCTGGCGCGCGGCCTCGCGCTCGGCCTTGAGCGCCATGTCCACCACCGGGGCGAGGCGTTCGGCGCGACGATTCATGTGATACTCCTCTGCCGTGCAGCCCTCTCCCCAGCCCTCTCCCTGAAGGGAGAGGGAGCGAAAAGCTCAGTGCGCAGATTGGCGCGCATCAGCCGGCCTTGCCGCTGACCACCGCATCCAGCAGCAGGCGGCTGTCGTCGAGGTTCTGGCTCTCGTCCAGGGCCTGGCGGAGGAACTGGCGCATGATCGGGAAGCGCTGGATGGCGAGATCGGTTTCCGGATCGCCGCCAGCGACGTAGGCGCCGACGCTGATCAGGTCGCGGCTCTGCTGGTAGCGCGACCACAGTTGCTTGAAGCGCTGCGCATCGCGCATGTGTTCGGGCGTGGTGACCTGCGGCATCACCCGGCTGATGGAAGCCTCGATGTCGATGGCCGGGTAATGGCCTTCCTCGGCCAGCCGGCGCGACAGCACGAAGTGGCCGTCGAGCACGCCCCGCGCAGCGTCGGCGATCGGGTCCTGCTGGTCATCGCCTTCGCTGAGCACGGTGTAGAAAGCGGTGATCGAGCCGCCGCCCTTCTCGCCATTACCGGCGCGCTCTACCAGCCGCGGCAGCTTGGCGAACACCGACGGCGGGTAGCCCTTGGTCGCTGGCGGCTCGCCGATGGCCAGGGCGATCTCGCGCTGCGCCTGGGCGTAACGGGTCAGGGAGTCCATCAGCAGCAGGACGTTCTTGCCCTTGTCGCGGAAGTATTCGGCGATCCGCGTGCAGTACTGCGCAGCGCGCAGGCGCATCAGCGGCGCGTCGTCCGCTGGCGATGCAACGACCACGGAACGCTTGAGGCCTTCCTCGCCGAGGATGTGCTCGATGAATTCCTTCACCTCGCGGCCCCGTTCGCCGATCAGCCCGACGACGATGATGTCGGCCTTGGTGAAGCGGGTCATCATGCCCAGCAGCACCGATTTACCGACGCCGGTACCGGCGAACAGGCCCAGGCGCTGGCCACGGCCGACGGTGAGCAGGGAGTTGATCGAACGGATGCCGACGTCCATCGGTTCGTGGATCGGGTCGCGCGCCAGCGGGTTGATGATCGGGCCATCCATCGGCACCCAGTCTTCGGCACGCATGCCGCCCTTGCCGTCCAGCGCGCGGCCGACGCCGTCGAGCACGCGGCCGAGCATGGACATGCCCATCGGCAGACGACCGGAATCCGGCAGCGGCACCACGCGGGCGCCGGGGGCAATGCCGACCAGGCTGCCCACCGGCATCAGGTAGATCTTGCTGCCGGCGAAACCCATCACTTCGGCTTCCACCTGCACCGGGTGATAGCCGCCGTCGTTGATCACCTGGCAGCGGCTGCCAACGGCAGCCTGCAGGCCCTCGGCCTCCAGGGTCAGGCCGACCATGCGCAGCAGGCGGCCTTCCACCACCGGCTGGCTCGGCAGGCTCACCGCGTCGCTGTAGCCCTGCAGGCGCCGGGCGAAGCTGACGCGATCAAGGCGCATCGGAGCCGCCCTGGCCGGCATCGAGATTCACTTGCAGGTCAGGCTCCAGGGCGTGGGTGGCCTGGTCGCGCTGCTGCTCGAAGAGCTGCTTCACGGCCTGGGCCAGGCGCGTCTCGACGCTGGCGTCGATGCGCGAGTGTTCGGTCTCGATGCGGCAGCCGCCGGGCAGCAGGCCATCGTCCTCGATGATCTTCCAGCTTTCCTCGTGGCGATCGCGCAGGGCTTTCACCAGTTCGAAGTCCTGCGGGTTGACCTGGATGCGGATGTTGCTGGCGCCCATCGGCAGCAGCTTGAGCGCCTCGCGCAGCACCAGGCGGATCTGGCTGGAATCGGTGGCCAGCTCGCGCTGCACCACCTGGCGCACCACGTGGGTCACCAGGTTGAGCATGCCGGCTTCGAGCATCTGGTCCTGCTCGGCGATGGGATCGAGCAGGTGCGACATCAGGGTTTCGAGATTCTGCAGGCGCGGCTGCAACGCCGCGTCGGCATCCTGGCGCGCCTTGATCTGGCCGGCGTGGAAGCCGTCCTTCTCGCCGGTGGAGAAGCCCTCGTTGTAGGCCTCCTGGCGGATCGCTTCGAGCTCGTCCAGCGTCAGAGGCTTGACCTCCTCCTCCGGCACTTCCTCGATCTGCGGCTGCTGCTCCACCACCGGCTCGGGTTCCGGCTCGGGGATGGGCTGCGGTTTGATCGGGTCGAAGCTGGGCAGCGACCACAGGTCGAACCCGGAAACATCCCGGGCCCGGATCAGTTCGCTGAGTTCTTCTTCGTCCTTCGCCACGTCAGATCATTTCCTCGCCGCCCTTGCCACCCAGCACGATTTCGCCGGACTCGGCCATGCGCCGGGCGATGGTGAGGATTTCCTTCTGCGCGCCTTCGACTTCGCTGACGCGCACCGGGCCCTTGGCCTCCAGGTCGTCGCGCAGCAGTTCGGCGGCACGCTTGGACATGTTGCGGAAGATCTTCTCGCGGATCGCATCGTCCGAGCCCTTCAGCGCCAGTACCAGCACGTCCGAGGAGACCTCGCGCAGCAGCGCCTGGATGCCGCGGTCGTCGACATCGGCGAGGTTGTCGAAGACGAACATCAGGTCTTCGATCTGGCCCGACAGGTCCTCGTCGACTTCGCGGATGGCGTCCATCAGCGCGCCTTCGACCGAGCTGTCGAGGTAGTTCATGATGTCCGCCGCGCGCTTCACGCCGCCCATGGTGGTGCGGGTGGAGTTGGCGTTGCCGGCGAACTGCTTCTCCAGGATCAGGTTCAGTTCCTTGAGCGCGGACGGCTGTACGGTGTTGAGCGAGGACACGCGCAGGATGATGTCCAGGCGCACCTTGTGGTCGAAGTGGCTGAGCACCTCGCCCGCCTGGTCCGGGTCGAGGTAGGCGACCACGATGGCCTGGATCTGCGGGTGCTCGTAGCGGATCACGTCGGCCACGGCGCGCGGCTCCATCCACTTCAGGCTGTCCAGGCCGCTGGTGTTGCCGCCCAGCAGGATGCGGTCGATGAGGTTGTTCGCCTTGTCCTCGCCCAGGGCCTGGGTGAGCATCTTGCGGATGTAGCTGTCGGCGCCGACGCCCAGGCTGGTCTGGTCGCCGACGATCTCGACGAACTCGCCCATCACCTGCTCGACCTGCTCGCGGTGGACGTTGCGCATCTGCGCCATGGCCACGCCGACCTTCTGCACTTCCTTCGGGCCCATATGGCGCAGCACCTGCGCGGCATCGGTCTCACCCAGGGAGAGCAGGAGGATGGCAGCCTTGTCGACCTTGTTCAGTTTGGCGTTCATGCGCGCTTCACTCATCGGAGTTGATCCAGTCCTTCACTACCTGGGCAACACGCCCCGGGTCCTGGGCGACCAGACTCTTGATCGCATTCAATTGTGCATCGTACCCCTCTGACGGGCTCGGCAGCAGGATGCTGGCCGGACCGCCGAGGCTTACCCGATCATCGGACAGCTCGCCTTCCAGGCCGCCCAGCTCGCCGAGGCCACCCTCGCCCGTTGCGCCACCGGCCACCAGGGCCTTGCTCTTGCTGCCCGACAGGTTGTTCAGCACCGGGCGCAGCACGCCCAGCACCAGGACCAGGATGAACAGGATACCCAGTACCTGCTTGACCACGTCCCAGAACCACGGCTGGGTGTAGAACGCAGGCGAAGCAATTTCCTCGCCAAGGTCCGGGGCGAACGGCGCGTTGATCACGCTGACGCTGTCGCCACGGCTGGCGTCATAGCCTACCGCGTCCTGCACCAGGCGGGTGAAGCGGCCCAGTTCGTCGGCGGTCCACGGCTGGTGGCTGACTTCGCCGGTCTTCGGGTCGGCGATCACGCGGTCATCCAGCACCACCGCGACGGAAAGCCGGCGCAGGCGACCCTGCTGCTGCTTGGTGTAGCTCACCGAGCGATCCAGCTCGTAGTTGCGGGTGTTCTGCTCGCGCTTGTCGGTCGGGTACGGCGCCAGTTCCGGCTTGCCGGTCTTCGGATCGATGATCGGCTGGCCGTTGGCATCCTTCAGCGGCTGGCCCGGTGCAACGAAGTCCGCCGGCTTGTTCTGCGCGGTGGTCTGCGGCGCGCTGGACGGGCCCGGCGGCTGGTTCGACAGCGCACCCGGAACGCCCTGCGGGCCGTTGCTGTTCTGCCGTTCCTCGTTGTTCACCTGCTCGCTGCGCAGGGCCGGCTGGTCCGGGTTGAACGACTCGGAGGTGGATTCCACCGCGCTGAAGTCGACGTCCGCCGAGACTTCGGCCTTGTAGCGGCCGTTGCCCAGGACCGGCGCCAGGATGCTGTGCACGCGCTGGGTGAAGTTGGTTTCCATGCGGCGGGTGAAATCGAACTGCTTGCCGGCCATGGTCAGCTCGGAGAGCTCCTGCTGGTCGGAGAGCAGGTTGCCTTTCTGGTCGACCACGGTGACCTGGGATTTATCCAGTTCCGGCACGCTGGTGGCGACCAGGTTGACGATCGCCAGCACCTGGCTCGGCTCCAGGCTGCGGCCCGGGTACAGCTCGACCAGCACCGAGGCGCTGGGCTTGCGGTCGTCACGGACGAACACCGAGCTTTTCGGGATCGCCAGGTGCACGCGGGCGCCCTTGACGTTGTTCAGGCTGGAGACGGTACGCGCCAGCTCGCCTTCCAGGCCGCGACGGTAATTGGTCGCTTCCATGAACTGGCTGGTGCCCAGCGCCTGTTCCTTGTCGAGGATCTCGAAGCCGACGTTACTGTCGGTCGGCGCGAGGCCCGCGCCGGCGACTTTCATGCGCGCACGGCCCAGGTCATCGGCCTTCACCAGCAGCGCGCCGGAGTTGGGCTCGATCTTGTAGGCGATATCGGCGGCGGACAGCGCCTCGACCACCTTGTTCGCGTCGACGCCATTCAGGCTGCCATAGAGCGGCTTGTAGTCCGGCTGCTGCGACCACAGCACCATGCCGAAGCCGATGGCGATGCTCGCGGCGAGGCCGACCAGCAGGCCGACCTGACGCAGCATCGGCATGTCTGCGAGGTTCTCGAGGAAAGACAGGCCCAGCAGCGGCTTTTTCGGGCCGGCCTTGGCGGGAACCTGACTATCAACAACGGTGGCTTCAGCCATTACCTACGATCCTCGCCGATCAAACCGGCATCTGCATGATGTCCTGGTACGCCTGGACCAGCTTGTTGCGTACCTGGGTCATCGCCTGGAAAGAAACACTGGCCTTCTGGGAAGCGATCATCACGTCAGTGAGATCGACACCGCTCTGCCCCATCTCGAACGCCGACGCCATGTCGGAGGCGACCTGCTGGGTACCGCTGACCTTGTCCACCGCCTGGCCGAGCATCTGCGAGAAGCTCGGCGCACCCGGTTCTACCGGCGCGGCCTGGGTCTTCGCCTTGGCCATGGCCTCCATCTGCATGGAACGCATTTCCAGCAACAGACGATTGAACTCGACACCCTGACTCATCACATACCCCTCCGACTGGCCGCGGTTTTTTGACACCTCGCGGCGCTTTGCACAGGAGTTTGCAATTGGGGTGCCAGTTTTTCAGGGCGTAGGAAAAATGAGCAGGAAGGCTCTGGGGTGGGGATTCCAGACTCCGCAAGAGCAGCCTCTGTAGGAGCGGACCTTGTCCGCGAAGTCCGTCACGGATAAGTCCAAGTCAACAGGAAAACTCCTGCTCCCCAGAGACGCTCTGCGCATGCGATCCGCGTCGGTTCGCAAGCACCTGCAGCCAAGGAGCCACGGCATACCTTCGCGGACAAGGTCCGCTCCTACAAAAGCGTCTCGTCCGCGCCGGAAAGGCGTCAAGAAAAGACCCGCACGAATGCGGGCCAGGAGGGGATCGTCAGCCGGGACTCAACTGGCGTAGAGGTAGGCCTCCACATCCATGCCGGCGTCGCGCATCTGCGCGAGCTTGTAGCGCAGGGTGCGCGGGCTGATGCCCAGGCGCTCGGCGGCTTCCTTGCGGCGGCCGCGCTCGCTGCGCAGGGTGTCGATGATCATCTGGAACTCGCGGCGCTTGAGGTCCTCGCCCAGTTGCCCGGCTTCCGCGGCGGCCTGCGACGGAATTTCGACGCTGGCCGCAGCCACCGGCGCAACCGGCGAAGGCACGGCGGTCAGCAGCGGACGCGGCGCCAGGCCGATGGGGGCCGTCAGGCACAGGTCGGCAGGCTGCACCTGGCCGCCCTGCTGCAGGATCAGCGAGCGCTGGATGGCATTGTCCAGCTCACGCACGTTGCCCGGCCAGGAGTACGCCAGCAGTGCAGCGCGGGCGTCGTCGGCCAGGGTCACCGGGGCGTGGTTCATCTTGCGGCTGTACTTGGCCAGCAGGCGTTCGGCCAGCGGCAGAATGTCGGCGGGACGCTCGCGCAGCGGGCGCCAGGCCAGCGGGAAGACCGACAGGCGATAGTAGAGGTCTTCGCGGAAGCGGCCGGCGGCGACTTCGCCGAGCAGGTCACGGTTGGTGGTGGCGAGCACGCGGATGTCCAGGCTGATCGGCTTGCGTGCGCCAACCCGCTCCACTTCGCGCTCCTGCAGTACGCGCAGCAGCTTGGCCTGCAGGCTGAGCGGCATCTCGGAGATTTCGTCGAGAAGGATGGTGCCGCCGTCGGCCAGTTCGAACTTGCCCGGCTGGGCAGCGATGGCACCGGTGAAGGCGCCCTTCTCGTGGCCAAACAGGGTGGCTTCGAGCATGTTGTCCGGGATCGCCGCACAGTTGATCGCGACGAAGGGTTTGCCGGCGCGCGGCGATTGCTGGTGGATGTACTGCGCCAGCACTTCCTTGCCGGTGCCGGACTCGCCGGAGATCAGCACGGTGGAATCGCTGCGCGCGACACGGGCGGCCAGTTCCAGCAGCTGCTGGCTGGCCGGCTCCAGGGCCACCGGACCTTCGCCGGCGTTGCTGGCGACGGTGCCCAGTGCGTGGCGGGCAACCAGTTCCAGCAGAGCACGCGGCTCGAACGGCTTCACCAGGTAATCGGCGGCGCCCTGCCGCATGGCGTCCACGGCGCGGTCGACGGCGCCATAGGCGGTCATCAGCAGCACCGGCAGTTGCGGGTGACGCTTGCGGATAAGCCCGAGCAACTGGTGCCCGTCCATGCCCGGCATGTTGACGTCGCTGATCACCAGGC
This sequence comes from Pseudomonas sp. CAN1, assembly GCF_030462585.1. Lineage (GTDB taxonomy): Bacteria > Pseudomonadota > Gammaproteobacteria > Pseudomonadales > Pseudomonadaceae > Pseudomonas. The sequence continues at coordinate 182,015 of NZ_JASMRU010000007.1, forward strand.
TGAAGGCGTCCTTCTCCAGGGCCGGCAGCGCGGCTTCGGCGCAATCCACGGCGATGAAGTCATGCCCACCGAGCGACAGGGTGTCGGACAGGGCTTCACGAAGGGCGCGGTCGTCTTCGACCAGCAGGACTTTGGCGGCCATGGAAATCATTCCTCGTGAACAGAAGGTTGAGCTTTGAGCAACGGCAGGACCAGGGTGGCGCAGGTGCCGAAACCGGCGCGCGAGCGCAGGCGCAGTTCGCCCTGGTGGGCCTTGGCAACGGCTTTCACCACGGCCAGGCCGAGGCCGGTGCCGGTGGTCTTGGTGGTGAAGAACGGCTCGCCCAGGCGCGCCAGGGTTTCGCCGCTCATGCCCGGGCCGTTGTCGCTGACCGACAGGCGCAGGGTGTCGCCGCGCTGGTAGAGATGCACCTTCAGGCGCACATCGCGGCCGGCGGCCTGGATGGCGTTCTCCACCAGGTTGAGCACGGTGCCGACCAGGGTGTCGCGGTTGCACAGCAGCTCGCCGACGCGGGCGTCGCACTGCCAGCGCAGGTTCAGGCCACTGACGTGGGATTCGGCGGCGGCGCGCAGGCTGGCGAACAGCTGCGAAGGAGCCAGGCGGTCGGGCAACGGCAGCTCGCCGCGGGCGAACACCAGCATGTCGCGCACCTGGCTTTCCAGCTCGTGCAGACGCTCCTTGATGCGACCGGCAAAGCGCTGCTGGTGCTCCACCGGCAGTTCACCTTCGCTGAGGTGGCCGGCATAGAGCATGGCGGCGGACAGCGGGGTGCGAATCTGGTGAGCCAGCGAGGCCACCATGCGACCGAGGGCGGACAGGCGCTCGTGGCGTGCGAGCTGGTCCTGCAGGCGACGGGTTTCCGTCAGGTCGTTGAGCAGGATGAGCTGGCCGGGCTCGCCGTTCAGCGGGCGGATGGCGATGGACACGCGGCGGCCGTCACGCAGGGAGACCTCGTGGCCGTCGTCGGCGCGCGGAGCGAAGCTGCGCGCGATGACTTCACGCCAGAGCATGCCCACCAGCGGTTTGCCGAGCAGCGCGACGGCGACCGGGTTGGCGTCACGCACCACGCCCTGGCCGTCGATCATTATGACGCCGCCGGGCAGCACGTCGAGCAGGCTCTGCAGGCGGTTGGCCTGGCGCTCCTTCTCGGCCAGCTCCTGCATGCGCTGCGCACTGACCAGGGCGAGCTCGCCCTTGAGTTCGGTAACGCGGGCTTCCAGCAGGCTGTAAGACTGAGTGAGCTGGCTGGACATCTGACTGAACAGCGCGAAGGTCTGGTCCAGATGGGCACGGCTCTGCTCCTCCACGGTGACCTGTTCGGCAGGCAGCGCGGAGGTGATTTCGGTCTGGCGTTGGGTGGCTGGCATCATGCGGTTTCTCTCATCCGTCCGACGGCGTGAATCCGTCGGTCGAATGACTCTTAGCAAACCGCGTGCCTAAAATTTACTCGTTATTTTTCAATGACTTGAAAAAACGAGTGTGACGGAGGCGTCAATCCTCCGCCATTTCCTCTTCGCGACGGCTCATGCCGTACTTGCGCATTTTCTCCACCAGGGTGGTGCGGCGGATGCGCAGGCGTTCGGCGGCACGGGCAACGACACCGGCGGCATCGTCCAGCGCCTGCTGGATCAGGCCCTGCTCCAGGTTGGCCAGGTAATCCTTCAGGTCGATGCCTTCGGCCGGCAGCATGGCCGGCGAGTCGAGGCCCGGCAGGCCGGCGGTGATTGCCGCGCGCTCTTCCAGTTCCTCGCGCAGGCTGGTCGCCAGCTGCTCGTCCTCGTCATCGACGTGGCGGAATTTCTTCGGCAGCTCGCCCACGCCGATCACGCCGTAGGGGTGCATGATCGCCAGGCGCTCGACCAGGTTGGCGAGTTCGCGCACGTTACCCGGCCAGTCATGGCGGCAAAGCGACATGATGGCGGCGGAGTTGAAACGGATCGAACCGCGCTTCTCGTGCTCCATGCGCGAGATCAGCTCGTTCATCAGCAGCGGGATGTCCTCCACGCGCTCGCGCAGCGGGGCCATCTCGATGGGGAAGACGTTGAGGCGGTAGTACAGGTCCTCGCGGAAGCTGCCATCCTCGATCATCTTCTCCAGGTTCTTGTGGGTCGCGGCGATGATGCGCACGTCGACGTTCTGCGTCTTGTTGCTGCCCACGCGCTCGAAGGTGCGCTCCTGCAGCACGCGCAGCAGCTTGACCTGCATCGGCAGCGGCATGTCGCCGATCTCGTCGAGGAACAGAGTGCCGCCGTTGGCCAGTTCGAAACGCCCGGCGCGGGTGGTGATGGCACCGGTGAAGGCGCCCTTCTCGTGGCCGAACAGTTCGCTCTCCAGCAGCTCCGCCGGGATCGCCCCGCAGTTGACCGGCACGAAGGGTGCGTCGCGGCGCTTGGAGTGGTAATGCAGGTTGCGCGCGACCACTTCCTTGCCGGTGCCGGACTCGCCGAGGATCAGCACGCTGGCGTCGGTGTCGGCGACCTGCTGCATCATCTGCCGCACCTGCTGGATAGCACGACTGGTGCCGACCAGGCTGCGGAACAGGTTGGGTTCGCGCTGGCGGCCGCGCTCGCGGGCCTGGTCGTACATCTCGCGGTAGACCTGGGCACGGTGCAGGGAGTCGAGCAGCTTGTTGTAGCTGGGCGGCATCTCCAGGCTGGCCAGCACGCGGCGGCGCAGCTCTTCGGGCCACTCGCCGGGCACCGGCTCGCCGATCAGCAGCACCGGCAGGAATTCGTCCCAGGTTGCCAGCTGCTTGAGCAGCTCCAGGGCGCCGCCCTTGCTGTCCACCGCGCCGACCAGCACGCAGAGCACGTCGCGGCTGCCATTGGGCAGCGGCTCAACGATCTGGCGCCAGTCACGGCTGTTGCCGGACAGCTGGTCTTCACCCAGGAAGCTGATGATGACCGAGAGGTCACGGCAGCGGTCCTGATTGTCGTCGATCACGAGGATTTTCGTTTCGCGCCACATCTTAGCTTGTCATCCCGGGGCTTGAAGGCCGTCGAACGGCGGCTGACACGACCTGGCCACAGCACAATTTCCTCGTGCTAGCCAGCATTTGGCCACTAGTAAAGTCAAAAATGTGGCAAGAGTCAAATTAATGGCGTGTTTTTTTTGATGCTGCCCGACGAAGGGTGTTGATCCCGGTCATGGCAATGGAACTGTGACACAGTTCGCGGGGGATGCGGCGACGGCCGAAGTGTCTCGATCGTCGCGCTCAGAGAGCCGATCCAGACGGATCAGCCGAACAGCTGGTAGACCTTGGCGCCCTGGTGGGAGCGATTCACGCGGATGATCTCACCGGCCACATCCTCACGCTGACTGGTGACAGCGTGGACCAGTTCTTTATAAAGCACCAGCAGGCCTTCCAGGCTGCGCTTGAGATCGCTGTCGTCTTCCAGCGGCTCGACCATGGCGGCGTCGACGTGCACACGGCATTCGAGGTCGAGGCGGGTGATGGCTTCCCAATCCTGCTCGGCCAGCGCCGCCCCCAGGGCTACGCGGGTCTGTTCGATCTGCTGGACGGCGAGAGTCATGTTCGGTATCTCCTGGCGAGTCGCGATCAGTGCGGGATCGCGTCCCAGCCTTCCTTGATGGTCCGCAGCAGGCCCGACACCTCGTCGAGGACTTCCAGATCGTTGCTGCGGTTGGCGTCGCCCAGGCGACGGCTCATGTAGTCGTACAGGTTGGCATACTGTTCGGCCAGTTCACCACCGGCTTCGAAGTTCAGCGCTTCGCGCAGGCCGCCGAGGATGGCGGTGGCCTTGCCGATCAGCATGCCCTTCTGGGCGAACTGCTCGCGCTCCATCGAGCCACGGGCCTGGGCGATACGGCTGAGGCCGCCTTCCATGAGCATCTGGATCAGGCGATGGGGCGAGGCGTCGTGCACCTGGGACTGGTTGTTCACATTCTGGTACTGGCGCAGCGCTGCCGAAGCGTTCATCTGATATCCCCTTGATTCGCCGAACGATCAAATCGTTGATATCCAGAATATCGGCGCTGGCGGGAAAACCTTTAGGCAAAAATCTTCGTGGCCGGGCAATCAGGCGCAACGCGGCGGCGCGCCCCGTGGCGCGTCGCAGAGCGGCGCGCGGGACGGGGCACTGCTTCATCAGCTGTCGGAGCTGCTGGTCTTGTTCAGCGCGTTGAGGGTGGTCAGCACGTTGGAGCGGGTGGCCTTGAGCTGCGCGACCAGGGTGTCCATGGCGGTGTACTTGGCCATGAGCGTGTCGTTGAGCTTGCTCATGCGCGTATCGAGCTTGGTCGACTGGTCCGCCAGGTCGCTCAGGGTCTGGTTCAGCGAGGACTGGCGCTGGTCGAGCAGGCCGTTGGACTGGGTGTACATGTCCAGGCTGCCGCTCATGCGCGAGAGCAGGCCGCCGCTGCCGGTGAAGAAGCCCTGCACGGAGGCGAAGTTCTTGTCCAGGGCCTTGTCCAGCTTGTCGCTGTCCACCGCCAGGGTGCCGTCGTTCTTGGTGGTGATGCCCAGCTGCGAGAGCAGCTTGATGCTGCCGCCGTCGGTGGACGAGCCGACCAGTTGGCTGCGCAGGGTGTTGAGCAGGTTGCGGGTCATCGAGTCACTGGCCAGCGCGGCGGCCGTGGTGGTCGGGTTGCCGCTGGCATCGGTGGTGTTGGTGACCTTGGTCAGCGAGTTCACGCTGGTCATCAGCGCGTTGTACGCATCGACGAAGGACTGCACCGAGGTCTTCAGGCCGTCGGTGTTGGTGTCGACGGACAGGCTGGTCTTGCCCTCGGCCACCAGGCTGAACTCCACGCCGCTGATGGCGCTGGAGATCTTGTTCACCGAGCTGCTCATTTCCAGCCCGTCGATGGTGTAGCTGGCGTTCATCGCCGGCTTGTCGATGTAGCCGCCTGCGGTGGCCGAGGCTTTGGTGTTGGCGCCATCGATGGCCAGGACCGACAGGCTGCTGTCGCCGCTGGTGGCGATGCTGATGTCGCTGCCAGCGCCGGTGACGCTGGAGCCGAGCACCAGGCGCGGACCGTTGGTGTCGGTGATGATGTTGGCGGTGAAGCCACTGTCCTTGAGCTGGCTGTTGATGCTGTCGCGGATGTCCGACAGGCTGGCGCCAGCTTTAACGTCGACCTTGTAGGTGCTGCTGCCCTGAGTGATGGTCAGGCTGCCGGCACCGAAGGATGCAGACTTGTCGACGTACTGGGTCGCGACCTTGGAGCTGGTGGCGAGGTTCTTCACGTCGATGTTGTAGGTGCCAGCAGTGGCACCGGTGCCCAGCTTGGCGGTCAGCGTGTCGGTGTTCGAACTCTTGACGGCCAGGCCGGCGAAGGCAGAGGAGTCGGTATCGTTGAGCTTGCCCAGGGCGGTCTGGAAAGTCGCCAGGGCGCTCTTGAGCGAACCGATACCGGAGAGCGTGGTGTTGGTCGCGGTCTTCTGGTTGCTGATCTGGTTCTGCTTCGGCGCTTTCTGCGCGTTCACCAAAGCGGTCACGATGGAGTCGATGTCGTATCCCGACCCTACACCGTTGATCGAAGTCCCGGCCATGTGCCTACCCTCCTGTCCAAATTTCTGGCGGTTCTCAGTCTTCCGCCTGCGTCTGGTTACGCTTCATTCAAGAATCGCGCCACAAATTCCCGATTACTGAATTCAGGCGCGCTCGCTGAACAACAGATTACCCGCTTCCTTCAGGCTTTCTGCCAACTTCAGTGCAACTTCCGAAGGAATCTGCCGTATGACCTCGCCAGTATCGGCGGCCACGACCTTCACGACGGTCTCGCCGCTGGCGTCGTCCACCGAGAATTCCAGGTTGCGCTGGACCGACTGGGCCTGTTCACGCAGCCGACTGACGGCTTCGTTCAGGTCGGTACGGCTCTTGGCGGCCGGCGATTGCCTGGCGTTCTGCGGCAAGGCGTTGCCACTGGCGGCAGGCTTGCCGCTGGCGGTGGTCGCCGTGCTGTCTACCGGACGCGGTCCGTTGATTCCGAGGCTGGTATCCATAAGGTATTACCCTCCGAATGCAAAGCAAGGAAGGGCGCTGGGCGCCCTTCCTTTCCGTTTTTTGCCTTGCGGCAACCCCTTACTGGAGCAGCTTCAGGACAGCGGAAGGCAGCTGGTTGGCCTGGGCCAGTACCGCCGTGGCGGCCTGTTGCAGGGTCTGCTGCTTGGTCATCTCCGCGGTTTCTGCGGCGAAGTCTACGTCCTGGATGGTGCTGCGTGCAGCAGTGGCGTTCTCGGACACGTTCTGCAGGTTCGAGATGGTGCTGTCCAGACGGTTCTGGATGGCACCCAGCGAGGAACGCTGGCTGTCGATCTGCTTCAGGGCGGCGTCGATCACCTGGGTAGCGGACTGCGAGTTGGCAGCGGTGCTGATGTCCAGCGACTGCACAGTGCCCGAAGTGGTGGTCACGGTGCCGGTAGCTGCGGTCACAGCGGTGCCGCCGGTGCCGGAGTAGGTGATTTCTGCAGCCGAGCTCAGCGAGATGGTGCCGTCGTCGTTGGCAACTGCTGCCACGCCGCTGACGTTGGTGTTGATCGCGCTGACGATGTCGTTGACCGATGCGCCCGAAGCGATGGACACGTCGGTGCCGTTCACGGTGATGGAGCCGCTGGAGGAGGCCACGTCGGTCTTGCTGGTGAAGCCGGTCATCGAGATCGAGCCGGTAGCCAGCGACGAGGTGCCCTTCAGCGAGGCGGCGCCCATGTCGTTCAGGGTGAAGCTGACGGTTTCGTTGGCGTTGGCGCCGACCTGGAAGGTCAGGGTGCCGTTGGTGCCGGCGCTGCCGTCGAGCAGTTTGATACCGGAGGTGCCGCCACCGAAGGTGGTGGTCTTGGAGATACGGGTCAGTTCAGCGGTCAGCGACTTGAACTCCTGGTTCAGCGAGGTCTGGTCTTCGCTGCTGTTGGAGCCGTTGGCGGACTGCAGGGACAGTTCACGCATACGCTGCAGGATGTTGGTGGACTCTTGCAGAGCACCTTCAGCGGCCTGGGCGATGGAGTTGGCGTCCTGGGCGTTCTTGACCGCAACGTTCAGACCGTTGACCTGGCTGGTCAGACGGTTGGAGATCTGCGAACCGGCGGCGTCGTCCTTGGCGCTGTTGATGCGCAGGCCGGTCGACAGGCGGGTCATGGAAGTGGTCAGGGAGTTGGAGGCCTTGGTCAGGTTCTTTTGAACCGACAGCGAGGCGATGTTGGTGTTGACGGTAAGAGCCATGACGAATTCCTCGTAGTTGGGCTATTGGGTAGCTCCTTGCCCCGGTGAAGTCCGAAATGGCGTGGAGAACCTTCGTTAGGGTTATCGTCGTGGCGGGGAATTGCTTTAGGACTTTTATTGATTTTTTTTCGAGGCGCCTTGCAAAGCCCGTGAATACGCGCTTCAGGACAACTGCGGACGGCGGCCAAATGCCATTCCTAAAGCAGAACAGGCAGTGATCGCGCCCCTTGTTCTTCGGCCGCCGGCTTGCTTGGATAAGGGAATAGAAGAAAGAAAATCGACGGCGGGCGGATTGCCCGCCGGGGAAAACACCGCGAGGCCCTCCCCTGCCCCACAGATATTCCTCAGGCAGGGGCACATCGGCTCGCGGCAGGCAAGCAGCCGATCAGTCCGGCAGCCAGGCCTGTGCCCAGCGCCGGGCATGCGTTTCGTCGAGCATCCAGTCACGCAGCACCACTTCGCGCAGGGTATCGCCGGCGCGCGCCAGGGCCTGGGGATCGGCCAACTGTTCGCGGATGGCGCTGATCCAGGCACGGGCCTGGTTCGGCAGACGGGTCACCGGCAGGCTGTCCTGGTAGCAGAGGATGTCGCTGCAGATCACCGGGTAGCCCAGCGCGCCGTATTCCAGCAGGCGCAGGTTGCTCTTGCACTCGTTGAAGCGGTTGGGCTCCAGGGGCGCCAGGGCCAGGTCCAGGTTGAGCGCGGCCAGTGCTGCCGGGTAACGGTCGATGGACACGCCGTGGTGGAATTCCACGAAGGGTTTCAGCGGCTCCGGACACATGCCCATGAACACCCACTCCACCTCGCCAGCCAGGGCCTTGACCACCTCGATGACCAGCTCCAGGTCGCCGCCATGACTGGAACCACCGGCCCAGCCCACGCGCGGCTTGCGGCCCGCGTTGCGTTCGCCACGCAGGTTGCTCCACCAGTGGGTGGGCAGACGGTTGGGCACCACGCGGATATCCGGATGCAGGCCGGCGAAAGCCTCGGCCAGCGGCTCGGTGGACACCACGAAGCGGTCGCAGTAACCCAGCGCTGTCTTCATCGAGCGGGCCACGTCCTTGGGCATGGCGGCGTGGTGTGCACTCTTCACCGGCAGTTCGAACAGGTAGTCGTCCACCTCGTAGACCTTGAAGACCTTCGAGCAACGGTCGAGCAACTCGATGGACTGCAACTGCGGCGGGGTGATCTGCCGCTGCAGCACCACGCTGGTCGGCGCCAGGCGCTCGAATTCCACCAGCGGCAACAGGCGCTCGGCCACGGCACCGTCCATCTCGCCGGTCGCCACACAGGCGTCCAGCGGCTGGCGGATGCGGTAATGGCCGCAGCCGAAGGCGTCTGCCGGGTGGCACAGGACGAACGGCAGGCGCCGCTCGGCAAAGGGCTGCCAACCGGTATCGCCGCGATGGTCAAGGGCGAAGCCACGGCCTTCCAGCGCCAGGTTGCGGTTGTAGGCGGCATCGTGAACCATCTGCGGCAGCCAGCGCTGGTACATCGCCTGCTGCTCGCTGCGGAAGCGCTGCACCTTGGCTTCGAAGGTGGCCAGGTCGACCTTGCGCTGGCTGACGCTGCCTTCGTGCATCAGCACTGCATAGGGCGTCCACACCAGCAGGTAGCCGGCGCTGCCAACCTTCAGGCAGAAGTCGACGTCGTTGAACGAAACGGCGAAATCATCTTCATCCAGCCCGCCGACCTCGGCGTACAGGCTGGCGCGCACCATCAGGCAGGCGGCGGTGACCACGCTGTAGTTCTGGTCCACCTGCAGGCGGTGCATGTAACCGTTGCCATCGATGGCGTCACCGATGAAGGCGTGTTCGGCCACTCCGCGCAGGCCCATCACCACGCCGGCGTGCTGGATGCTGCCGTCGAGGAAGTGCAGCTTGGCACCGACCACCCCGACTTCCGGGCGCTGCGCGTGGTTGAGCAGCGCGTCGAGCCAGTTGCCGTCGGTGATGCCGGTGTCGTTGTTGAGCAGCACCAGGTATTCGCCACGGGCCTGGCGCGCGGCGAAGTTGTTGATCGCCGAATAATTGAACGGGTGCGGATAGCGCAGCACGCGCAGGCGCGCGTCGCCGAGCTTGTCGATGCCTTCGAACCAGGCCAGCGCCTCGGGCGTCTCGCTGTTGTTGTCGACGATCAGCACTTCATAGTGCTCGTAGCGCGTGCGCTCCAGCAGGCTGTCGACGCAGCGCAGCAGGGTTGGCAGCTGGTCCTTGGTCGGGATGATGATCGACACCAGCGGGCGCGTGTCGAAGCTGTAGTGCACGCGGTTGATCATCGGCAGCGCGCCACGCTCGATGCGGTGCGGCAGGTTCAGGCGGGTGAGGTGCGCTTCCACCAGAGGAGCCACCTGCGAAACCACGCCCGGGCTGATCAGCCAGGCGCCGAGGTGCTCGGAGGTATGCAACAGCAGCGTATCGAGGTGACCGATGCTTTCCAGCCCAGCGGCCTCGATCAGGCGGAACAGCACATCATGCGGCGCCAGCTCGCCGAAGGCCTCGTCCAGCCCACCCAGCTCCCGCACGCTCTGCCGCTCGAAGGCCAGCGCGCGGCCGACGTAGGGATAACTGCGCAGCATGTCGAGGTTGAGGTCGGGCTTGAATACCGGGTCACGGTTCACCCCCTCGTGATGCTGGTCCTCGTCCATATAGCAGCAGCGCAGCGCCGGCTGGCTCACCAGGCGCTCGGCCAGCAGCAGCAGGGCGTGTTCTTCGAGGGTGTCGCCACTGCGCAGGAGCAGGAACCAGTCGACCTCGATCTGCTCCAGCAAGGCGTTGATCTGCTGCGCCGGCACCGCGTCACGGGGCAGCCAGACCAGGTTGTCGCGCGCCTCGATGCCCACCGGCTCGGCGTTGGACAGCACCACCACCGCGCCAGCGCCGTAGCTCTGCGCATCCAGCGCGGCCAGGCTGCGTGCCACGCCGGCGACATCGCCGACCGGGTCTTCCAGCACCACCAGCAGGCTAGGGGTCGCCGGCCACGCGGCGACGCGCTCGGGCAGGTCGCGGGTTTCGTTGGCACTCAGTTGGCGGGTGGCCAGCCACTCGCGATAGAGCACGTTGCGGTCGATCGGATGGCGCAGTTGTACGAAGGCGTTGACGAACAGCTCGAACGCATGGGCAAAGCCCGCACCGCGGGAGCTGCCGGCCGCGCCGAAGTCTTCCGCGCCCAGGCCCAGGTCCAGCAGATCGGCCAGGGCCTCGACGCGGGCGAAGAACATGTTGCCGGCGAAGTATTCGCCACTGGCTATGCGCTTGATATCGACGCCGCCACGCTCGGCCAGGCGCTCGACCTGCTCGCGGCGTTCGCCTTCGAGGAATTGCGCCACCGGCAGGCGGTACTCGTCGGCGCCGATCAGCGGCTCCTTGTCGCCGCGGGTCAGGCTGGCCACGGCACTGTCGAAGGTGTTCTCGAACAGCAGCGTGGAGAACAACTGACGAATCAGCTCACCCGCCACGTCTGCCTTGAGGTGCCGCGCCTTGTGCGTGTGCAGCTTGAGCAGCACCTGCATGCCGTCCTCGCGCAGAGTTGGCAGCAGCTCGATGAAAGGCAGCACGTCCTGGCCGATACCGTCGACCTGGAACAGCCGGAATGCCAGGCCGCTGGTCTCCAGCGCCTGGCGGGCGGCCTGGATCTGCCCGCTCGCTGCGGTCACATACAGGCCCACCGGAGCATGCAGCCCCTGCAGCGTACGCAGGCCCTCCTCGAACAGCGGCAGGTCGCCAACGTGCAGCACCACCGCGGTGGGCTGGCCCTGGGTATCGCGCTCCGGCGTCGCCACCTGCACCGCACGCGGTGCTACGTGTTCGGCTGCCGTGGGCAGGCGGGCCACAGCATCCTGGGTCTGGGCGATGAAGCGGTCCAGCTCCGGCCAGAAGGCGGCACGGTGTTCCTCCAGCAGTTGGCGGATACCCGGCATGATGCTGCGCGCCCGCGCGATCTCGGCGGCGTCCAGCCCAAAAGCGGTGAATGAGTGCGGGTCGGGATGGATCGAGCTCCAGTCGCGGCTCACCAGCACTGGCGTACAACCGCACAGTGCCGCCTCGTAGGCCAGGCCCGAGGCCTCGCCGAGGTAAAGGTATTCGCAACGCTGGAAGACATCGGCCAGGCCTTCCCAGGAATCCGGGTAGCTCAGGGTGATCTCGATGGCGTCGGCCGGCAGCAGGCTCGGGTCCAGCCGCGCATGGCGCTTGTGGCCCAGGTAGTAGCAGACGCTCCCCGGGCGACGTCGCGCCGGATCGGCGGCGGGACGGAAGATGTTCGAGTCGATGGCCGGCAGGAACAGGTGCTGCTCAGGGCCCATGCCCTCGAGCATGAAGTCGTTCTTGTAGGCGAAGTACAGGTCGTTCTCGCCGTAGGCGCCGGTACCGGCGATAAAGCCCGGCTTGTTCAGCAGGTAGCGCACCACCACGCTGCCCTGCAGCGGGTTGCCATCGATCACCTCCGGGTACACCGCGATCGGCTGGATGCCCTGGGCGCGATGCTGCTGGATCACCTGGTCGGTCAGGCGCGGTGTCATGAAGTCCGGGCTGAAGACTTCCGCCAGCACATAGGCTTCGTAGCCGGAGCGGATCAGCGCATCGCAGAGCATGTGCATGACGCGGATGCCCGCCGAGCTGCGCCGGTAGTCGAAACCGAAGATGTAGTAGGGACTCGGGCGCGGGGCGAACAGTGAACGCATGAAAACCTCGATGGCAGATGTGAACCAGGGTCGCCGCCATTACGGCCGGGCTTGCCCTCAGTGGCCGGCGGTGTCCGTGCACCAGCGCGCGGTGCGCAGCAGTGCCTCGTCCAGCGACGTCCAGATATCCAGGCCCAGGCTGCGGGCACGCTGGATATCCGGTATGTAGCGGGACCGCTGCGTGCCGGGTGCCGCGGCCGGAATCTCCAGCGGCTTGCCCGGCGCCAGCAACGCGCCGGTGCGGCGTGCCAGGTCAGCAATCGACAATGCCTGGTCGGAACCAATGTTATAGACCGTGCCGCCCTCTCCCCGGGCCAACAGGGTCAACAGCCAGCCAGCAAGATCCGCGCCATACAGGTAGCTGCGCAGCGCCAGCCCGGCCGAGGCGAGCACGATGCGCTCGCGGAACAGCGCGTCGCGTATGAAGTTGCCCACTGCGAAGTGCGCATCCAGCGGCAGACCGGGACCGACGAAGGCGAAGCCGCGGGTATGCACTACGTCAAAAGCATGACGCTCGGCGTACAGGGCGCCAAGCATTTCCGCCACGCGCTTGCCTTCGCCATAAACCTGCCGCGCGTCGAAGCTGGCGCAGGCGCGCGTGTCGACCTCGCGCCAGCCGCCCTCCTCCAGGCCATCGCCGTATTGAGCGCCGGAGCCGGTCAGCAGTACCCGACGCACGCCGCTACGTACCGCGAGTTCGAGCGTTTCGCGAGTACCGTGATAGAGGGTGTCGAACAGCGCCAGGCGATCCGCCTGCCCGGCCACCGAGCTGTCGGTGGCAGCGTGCAGCATATAGTCGGCGCGCAGCTGCACGGCCGACAGGTCTCGAATATCCGCCACCTGCCAGTGCAGCCAGGAGCACGTGCGGTAGTGCGGCTCGCTGTCGAGGAAGCGCTGCGGATCACGGGAAATCACCGTGACGCGCAGGTTCCAGCCCTGCTCGTTGAGGCCGTCGCACAGCGCCAGCAGCCATTTGCCGAAGAAGCCGGTGCCGCCAGTGACCAGCAGGTGCGCGCCCTGCAAGGCCTGGAGCCGCTCAAGGCGCGCCGCGACTCTCTGCACGTCCTCGCGGATCAGCGGATGGGCCAGGCTCATCGACATGCTCTTTCTCCTTGCCTGGGCATCACCAACAGGTTCTGCCTGTGAAACTCAGCGGGCTTCATCCAGTGCCAGGCGCTCGGCCACGGCCTGCGGCGTGGCCAACGGCTGCAACTGCTCGGCAAACTGTCCGTACCCCCAGGCCACCGGCCAGAAGTCCACGGCGTTGGCGGCGGCGGCGCGCCCATCCTGCTCGGTATCGCCCAGGTAGATCGCGCTGCCCGGCTGGATAGCCAGCGCACTCATCAGCGCTCCGATCATGCCGGCCTTGTCGCTGTACAGCCCCGGATGCGAGTCACTGGCGTAGACCGCGCAGAAGTACTCGGCCCAGCCCAGTTCCTGGAGGATGCGCTGGGTCGGCAGCAGGCGCTTGTTGGTGGCTATGGCCAGTACCAGGCCGCGCTCGCGCAGCGCGTCAAGCACCTGCGGCCAGCCCGGATAGGCCGGTGTGGTCAGGCACACCTGGGCGTCGTAGATCTCGCGGAAGCTGGCGCTCAGAGCATCCAGCAGCGCCGGCTCGCTCTGCCCGCTCAGCGCTTCGAGGGTCGGGCGCAGTGGCGGGCCGATGAGGCTGCTGTCGATGGCCCGGCGCGGTAGCAGGTCATGGGCTTCGAGCACCTGGCTGAAGGTGGCGAGGATGGCCGGCGCGGAGTCCACGAGCGTGCCATCGAAATCGAACAGTAGGTGAGTCTTTTTCATGAGCAATTCGGCTAGAAATTCTGTGGTTGATTCTCAGAAGTACAGCTGCGTCCATTGATCGTAGGGCAGGTCGACCAGCTCTTTCAGCCGTGTGAGGTTCTTGTGCTTGTCCAGCGTCCCCTCCTCCGTCAGCGCAGCGTCGGGCAGGTCGAGCGGCATGCGCGGCACGCACTCGATCAGCCAGCGCAGGATATCGCGGCGGGCATCGCCCAGCAGCGCGGCGGTACGTGGGTTACGCACATAATTGAAGGCCGTGCGCGCCAGTCCCGCAGTGGTGAGGATGCGCCCGGTCTGGTTGATCTTGGCCAGGTAGCGCGCGGTGTCGGGAAACAGGTCGTTGTCGAAGTAGATCACGTCGTAGAGCAGCGCGACTTCCTCGACCAGCCCGTCGCCCATCGAGGCGGTGTCGCTGCTCTCATGCACGCGATAGACGCCCAGCCGCTGATTCGCCACGAAGGCCGGATGGCGGGCGGCCAGGCGCGCCACCAGGTAGTGGTCGCCCATGCTGCCCTTGCGCAGCGAATAGGCGCGGTTGAAGGTTTCCAGGCTGCGGCGTACGCCGCCGACGCGGTCGAAACGCTCGCGGTCGATGACGCAGAACGAAGGGAAGATCCAGTTGCTCAGGCACAGGTACGGCAGGATTTCGTGCACGCCTGTGTCCAGGCGCGGCAGCGCGATGCCGGTGTGTTCGATCACCTGCTCGCCCAGCAGGCGGCTGGCGTTGCTGTAGGCAAAGGCGCATTCAGGATTTTCGAGCAGGCCCCGCTGGACGCAGGCCTCGAGGAAGGTCGGCTGCCAGTAGTCGTCGGCGCAAAGCATCACCCAGTAGCGCGCATGGGTCATCTCATAGGCCTTGAGCACCGAATGCGACGGGCCGATGTTGGTCGCGTTGCGCACGTAGCGGATGCGCGCGTCGCGCTGGCAGTAGTCGGCCATCAGCGCCTCGGTGTTGTCCTCCGAGGCATTGTCGATGACCAGCACGCCGAAATCGCCGTAGGTCTGCGCCAGGATCGAATCCAGGCAGCGGCCGAGAAAGCGCCCGTAGTTGTAGGTTGGAACGATGATATCGACGCTGTGCATGAGAGAACTCATCGAAGAGAGAAACTCCAGTCAGGCCGCCAGGCGGCACACCAGGGAAAACACCCGCACCGGCCCATTGCCCACGTCCACTTCCAGGCTGCCCAGGCTCTCGACCTCCAGCCCCGCACGCGTCACCAGCGCACGCAACGAGGCTTCGCAATAGAAGTTGATGTGCTCGTGCCAGTGGCGCTTGTCCTGCCAGCGCGCATTGCCGGCAGCGATCTGCTGTACCAGGCCCTCGCAGGGCACCTCGATGTACAGCAGGCTGTCAGGGGCGAGCACGGCGGTCACTTCGTCGAGCAACGCCAGCGGCTCGGGCACGTGTTCCAGTACCTGGCTGAGCACCACCAGCTGGTAGTGATGCTCGCGCGCCTGCTGCGCATCCACGCGCTGCGCGCCGTCCACCAGCGGACGGTCGGAAATCTCCAACACATGGTGCTGCGCCAGCCGCCCACGAAATGGCGTGTTGATGCCGCTGTCGCCACCCCAGTCGAGCACCCGCTGCGGCGCGGGCAGCAGCGGCGCGAGGAAGGCCTCGACCTGCGCGGCGTAGCCGCCGCCCTGCAGCAACTGCTGGTTGCGCCGTGCGTAACCGGGCTCGTAGTGATCGCGCAGGGCCGTGTAGTCCTCGCCGCGATAGTCGCGGTACAGGCGGCCCAGTTCTTCGCCATCGAAGCGCAGGTCGAGGAAAGTCAGCTCGCACGCCGGACAGTGCAGCGTATTGCACAGCGCATAGGCATGCCCCGGCGCCAGATCGCGCAGGCCCCAGGCTTCGGTGACCTCTACCGGCGTCCAGCCGAACACCCGGTGCGCCACGAAAGGCATGAGGATCGCCGGAGAGCGCTCCAGCGCGGATGCGCCACAACAGACGCAGGCTTGGGCGATGACCGCCATCAGTGACTCCTTGAATGAAAATGGCTGGGCGCCTGGCCTTTGGGCACCGGAGCACGCCGGGCTTTCATCGGTAATCCAGGTCAATGCCCAGCGCCAGCAAGTGCTCGCGGGCAATCTGTGCCAACCGGCTTTCGTCCTGCTCATTGAGCAGGCTCTGTACACGCTCATCCACCTGCTGCTCGAACGCCGCGTAACGCTCCAGCGTACCGGGGATGACTTGCCACGGATCGTTGCCGGCCAGGATTCGCTTCTTGTAGGCATGTGGCAAATGGAACCAGCGATCGGGAGCGACGAAGATGTGCTCCTTGATCTCCAGGGTCAGCGCGCCCTGGTTGGGGAACGGCCGCGGCGGATTGAAGTAGCCGACACCCAGCGGCAGGCCGTCGATCGACAGGTTGTTACGGAAGGCAAACGACACCTGGGTCGCCCAGTGGTCCACGCGCGGGTAGTCCACCTGGGGAATATCCAGGTCGGGAGCAGCAATGCCGCAGGTGCGCAGCACAAACGCCACCTCCCCCTGCAAGTCGCTCTGCAGGTTGGCGAACGGGCGCAGATGCACCGGGTGCCCTGCCTGCTCGTAGAGCGCCTGCTGGCAACGGTAGTCGACCATGTAGTGGTAGTGTTCGACGAACTCGGCGAACCCCAGCGGCAGCGGTGTATTGAATGGCTGGTAGATGCCGCTGGCGTGCTCATTGCCCTCGCAGAGGGCGAAGATGGTATGGACGATCAGGTAGGTCTTGTACGACGACACCAGGTTGTCCACCGGGTTGCGGGTCCAGAGGAACACCGGCGCGCGGGGCAGCAGACATCGGTCGAGGTTGTCGCGGATACGCAATGCCTGCGCTTGCGCCAGCGGAAAGCAGTGGTTGATCAGGCCCACCGCGATGTTGTCCAGCGCAGTCGGCAGGGCGCATTGTTCGGAGAGCCGGGAAGTCTTCCCGGGCAGCGACTCGAGGCTGCCGTCTGCCAGCAGCGGGTCGGTGTGCCAGAAACTGGGGACGAACAGATTGTCGACCAGCTGCAGGCTTTCGAGCAGGCTGGCGGTCCCAACCCTGCCGTGGCACAGCAGCATGAAAGAAGCTCGGGTCGTCATGCTCGGCTATCGCTCCTCTGTCCAGCGCTCGCATACGAGCCCAACCCCTGACGCTCCCCGGCAAAGGCCTGGGCAAAGCGTTCAGCCAGACTCACCGAGGCTTGCAGGTCCTGGGAGGAGTCGATCTCGCCCCACAGCCCCCGATAAGGGATTGCAAGCACCTCCTGACGCCCCGCCTGAATGATCGCCTGCAGGGCCCCAGTCATGTGCAAGGCATCGCACTGACTGTCATCAAGTAGCTGGCGCACACGCAACAGCTCGGCCCATGCCGAAGGAGTGAAGCGCAGCAGCCCCATGTACTGCCCCTGGATCGCCTCGATTTGCGTCGGCCGCTGGCCGATTTCCAGCAGTTGGCCATCGGCGCTGACCCGGAAGGTCTCGGCGTCGCTCAACGGGTCATCGAAGCGTGCCTCCCACAACGCTCGCCAGGCGGGGTCGTAGGTGATTGCCAATGGCGCGGAGCTGGCGGCGAGCAACCGGACCGCGCTGGGCTGGTAGAACAGATCGGAATAGCTCACCAGGCAGGCTTCGCTGCCCAACCACTCCTGGGCACAGGCCAGCGAGCTCACCATGTTGGTCCGCGCCCAGTGCGGATTGTGGAACTCGACGAGCCCGCGGTCGGCCAGGCACTCGCGACGGTAGCCGGTGACCACGGCGATTTCACTCGCCCCTCCCAGGCGCAACGCCTCCAGCTGCCAGTCGAGCAGGGCTCGCCCCTGCAGCGGAACCAGGCACTTGGGGCGCTCATCGGTCAGCTGGCGCATACGGCTGCCGCGTCCAGCTGCCAGAATAATGGCTTTCATTCAAACAACGCCTTCAAACGATTGATATCCAGCTGGCGCAACGACGGCTCACGTTCGGGATGCCACATCCAGCCCTGCCATGGCAGTTGCCGATGAGCAATCGCCTCCAGGCAGCCATCCTCACTGCGCGCCAGTGCGTCGAAACCCTCCGGGCAATCGGCCAGCGCCCAGCAGTGGTAGCTGTTGACCTCGTCCTCGATCTGCCCGACCAGACGGTGCCGGCAGGCCACATGAGCACTCACCGGGCGCAGGCCCGTACCAGCCCAATGCGCCAGCATCTGCATGCCCCGGCAAATTCCCAGCACCGGCATATGCCTGGTCGCCGCATGCTCCAGCAATGCCAGCTCGACGGCATCGCGCTCAGGGCGCTCGGCAATATCGTTGCCTCCCGAAAGCACGATGGCGTGTGGCCTGACGGCTGCAAGCCAGGCATCGAGCAGGCTATCAGCAGCCTGTCGATCCGCCGCGCCCAGCAGGTTGGGCACCGGCACCGGCAGATAACCGGCAGCCAACAGGAACCCGCTCAGGCGCTGATCGAGCCCGTCACGCACTTCGGCAGTTGCCGGGCTGATGTCCACTCGCTGGCTGACCGCCACGACTTTCATGCCAGAACCTCCACGCGCTGCCCGGCGCAATCGACGAACAGCCGCTGAGCCTGCTGCCAGCGCTGGAAGCTGGCCTCGCCTGCACCGATGACGGCCGGCAGCCCCAGCTCACCGGCACGAATGGCCATATGCGAGTTGGCCCCGCCCCAGGTCGTGATCAGCCCGGCGATCGGGCACGCGAACAGCCAGTCGAAACCGGGGTCGGCATTGGGTATGCAGACGATGCGACCGGCCAGTTCCCCGCGCTCCAGTACACTGGTCACCGGCGCCGTGACCTGCTTCTGGGTGATGAAGTTGGGCTGGTGGGCGGCCTGCATGAACCCCCAGACATCCTCGGGCTGGGTGATCAGCGCGGGCAGCGTGGTCCTGAGCGTCTGCTCGTAGCGGCGCCGGCCGGCGGCGATGCTCCGTTCCAGGCACTCGCGCGGGTCATCCGACCCCATGTAGAGCTCCTGCACGGCACTGATATCGCAGTAGGCCAGCGCCTCGCGAGACAAGCCCAGCGAGGCGCCCAGCTCACCGATGAGCACCAGCGCGTCGGACAGGTTACGGGTGAAATGGAATTTGGCCAGTTCGCGCAATTCGATACCGGCCTGCAGGAAATCGAACAAGCCTACCGGGTCGCACTCAAGCCCGTGCGCCTCGAGCAGTCGGGCAATTTCGCGCATCTGCGGCAGGGTAAAAGCGAAAGGCGCCGGTGGCTCCGGCGCACACTGGCGCTCGCTCCAGTCGAAATACTGCGCTGGCGCCTCGTCATAACGCGGCGAAAGAATGTCGTAGGTTCCGGGCCGCAGGTGGCCATAGCGGGCCAGGAACAGGCTCGGATCCAGCGCCACGCGATCACGCGCCAGTTGACCACTGACGGTGGAAAGGCTGCGCACGAACGCATCGTAATCGGCAGCGGAAAACACCCCGACCGCCACCAGCGACTTGAGCATCTGAACAGCCACGAAACCGGCGCGTGCAAGACCGGCAAACGGCAACGTACCGTAGCGTTTGGCATCCTCGAGGAGCCAGTAGATGCGTTCGACAGGCTGCGCCGCGGAAGCTTCCAGTTTCTTGCGGCGAGCCTCCAGCACGTCCAGCTTGGCGGCATCCGAGCGCCACAGCCCCTCGCGAGGATGGATGATGCGGTTGGTCAGGCGCCGCAGGCTCTGTGCTATGGCCTCGCGCTCCGCCTCGCTGAAACCCGCTTCAGCCAGGCATTCCAGGCGCCGTGGCAGGTCCAGCGTATAGCAGGAAAAGACCACCTCGAACTCCACCTTGTCGTGCAGTTGCGGGGCCGCGATCAGGCGCTGGATGTAATAGTCCACCAGGCGCCCGGCCAGCCCCTCGTCGAGATCGGCCGGGATGAAGGAGTTGAACGAAACCCGCACGTCGATATAGGGCAGCCCGGCAAAGTTGGGCATCAAGGGCACGCTGCGCAGGTTGCGATAGCCGTAGTTGTGCCGCTGGTAGGCCCAGATGGAATCCGTCACCAACTCTCGATACAGCGACAGCGCCAGAGGCTTGGGCCGTATGCCGATGATCTCCGCGGGATTCCAGTCCGGCATCACGCCATAGACGGTGCGCTGGCCCAGCAGAAACGGCGAGACACGCATGCCCTGGGCCACCTTTTCGGCGATCAGTGCCAGCCGACGGGCCTGTTCGGCAGCCTCGTCAGGCACCTTACGCAGCAGCAGAGGGCGTACCTGGAGCAGCCACAGCATCGGCTGGCCGGCGGGCCCGGCAGTCACCGCGAACTCGCAGTCCAGCGGCTGGCCGGAGAACCGCAGGAGCAACTCGTCGAGCAAGGCCAGCACGGGCCCGACTTCCTCGGGAGCCGGACGAGGACTGTGCGCAGCCTGCTGCCAGACTTGCCCGCCCGTGCCCGTGGTTACCGCGGTGGTGTCGCTACCCTCGGACCAGTTGATGACGCGATACGGTGCACAGGTGTTCGGGTCATGGCTGAACGCTACGCCGGCTCGCACGACACCGCGCAGCATTGGCTGGATCAGCACCTCCTGCTGCGGATCAGCGTCGCCGTAGGAGGCGAACACCCGGTCGATGGCCTGATCCAGTTCGTCGCAGGCGACATCCAGCAACGACAGGTAAGCGCCAGCACGGGAACCCTGGTGGCTGTCCTCGTCCTTGCAGCTTGAGCGCACAATCCAGGGGCCGCTCCCCAAGCGGGACGGAACCTCCGCCAGGCTTTGCGCGCGCGCCTGATGCCAGCGCGCCAGGCCGATGCACACCTGGGGCGCAATATGTGCCGTCTTCAGCAGGCCATCGAGCCCCGCCAGCGTGCGCGCCTTGGTCGAGAATCCGGACGCCATGAGCGGCTATCGCAACCGCGCGACCCAGACATGGGTCGAATAGGGTATGTCGATACTGGCCGTCCCCATCTCCTGCAGATACCCCTGAATCTCATCGATGATCTGCGCGAACGCTCCACCCGCCTGGCGCTGCAAGGTGGCATGCGAGCGCCAGGCTTCGACGCATTCATCGATGCTCTGGCGATGCAGCACCGCCGCATCCAGATGCACCACGGCCCCGAACAGTCCGCTGGCATCGATGACGGACGTCTGGTCCTCGCGCCGGCTGCCATAGCCATAATCGGGAATGTGCGCGCGGATGATGGATTCGATGCGTGACTGGATCGGATCGTCCAGGCGGCGGTGATTCCACATGCAGGCAAACCAGCCGCCCGGCTTGAGGATACGGGCGGTTTCCGCCAGCGCGGCCTGGCGATCACAGACATTGAACGAGCTGCCGAAGGTCACCAGGTCGAATGCCTGGGCGACCTGGCCGGTCGCCTCCCCCGTACCCTCGTGCCAGTGCACACCCTGCAGATGGGCAGTACGCGCGACCCCGTTGGCACGCATGGCATCGTTGGGTTCCACGGCGGTCACCCGCGCCCCGCGGGCTGCCAGCATCAGGGTCAGGTGCGCAACACCCGCGCCTACATCGCAGACTTCGCTGCCCGCCCGCTGCCGGGCAATCGCCAGCATTGCGTCGATGGCCGCCTCGGCATAATCCGGGCGCTTCAGGTAAGCATCGGCGAGCGCCGTGTAGTCCCACTCAGTTTTCATGGGCCGATTCCTTTTGCAGATGATTCAACAGTGCCTCGGCAACGACGTGCGGCGGGCGCTGCGAGGAAAACTCCTCCAGCCAATCCGCCGACTCCGGTTCGTCGATGGCAAGATCCAGTCCGGCCACGTGCTGGATCTCCCCGCGCTGGAAGCGCTGGTAGAGACCCTTGGGATCACGTCGGACAAGTTCCTCGATCGGGGTCTTCAGGTACACCTCGAAATAACCGGGCAGGTTGGCCCGGTTCCATGCATGTACCTCGCGAAACAGCGAAATGGTGGCGATGACCACGGTGAGATTCTGCCGGGCGATGACCTGGCAGAGATGGGCATATTGCAGGGCCAGGGCCAGGCGGGCTTCGCGGCCATGATTCTGTGCGGTGGCGGCCACGGCGCCGAATACCTCGCGCAACTCGTCGCCATCCAGCAGCACCACCGGTTCACCGCGCGCGCGCAGACGCTGGGCGAGCTCCGCAGCCAGCGTCGACTTTCCGGCCCCTGACAGTCCGGTGATCCAGAGCACCCTGCCCTCGGCAGCTTCAGAGCGCATCGAAAAGACTCTCCAGCGCGACCAGACGCTCGGCGGCGATGCCCTGGTCCAGCAGGTGCCGGCGGATCGAGCTGCCGTAGCGCAGCGAACAGATGAGGATCGGCAGCGCGGCATGGGCGACCGGGTCGTAGCCTGTGATGCTGAATGCGCCGACCTGCCGGCCGTGCTTTTCCGCCGCGGAATCCACCAGCGCGCGGATCGGCAGCGCCTCTGCCAGAGGCGCAACGTAGTTGAGGTAGTCGCCGCCGATACCATAGGCAATGAACGGCCCGCCCAGGTACTGCTGGAAACGCTGCAGCAGGTGCTGGCGGCGTTGCTCCGGCGTCGGCTCCGGGCGGGCGATCACCTGGATCGAGTCGCAATACAGCGGGGACTCGTAGTGCCCGCGGCTCAGCGCCTGACAGGTGAAGCCGCAGCTGGCCAGCAGGATCGTCAGCGATGCCGGGGTGAACTGATGCAGGTGCTCGGGGTTCAGGTCATTGCTCAGCCACGGATGCCCGGCGCGATTGGGCACCTCGATCAGCAAGGCGCCGCGCTCCGTCAGCAAACGGCGCCAGGCGAGCAGTTCCGTGGTCAGGTCGGCGATGTGTTCCAGCACATGGAACGACAGGATCAGATCGTAGGGCGCGCTCTGTACCTGCGCCGCCGGCTGGCAAAACACCTGGTCCAGGCGGGTCGCGGCGAGCACGCTGTCCTGGGACAACTCGATGCCGTCATAGGCCACGGCAGCCTGTGCCTTGACCGCCGCACCCAGGCCACCTTCGGCGCAACCGACTTCCAGCACACGTTCGGTGGTCGGCTCGATCAGCGCCAGGACGGCAGCCAGCCGCGCGTCGATCTTGCGGGCAAACCAGGGCGCCTGCTCGTCATTGCGCGCCACCAGGCCGGCGTAATAGCCGGCACCATCGGCGAGCTCTGCCGCGTCGCGCCAGCGGTGCCCGCAGCGCGGGCAACTGGCATCGCGCGGATGCTCGACCACCGGCTCGGCGGGCGAAGCGCAGCACGGACAAGTCACGCCCGGCAACGCCACCCCTCAGCCGCCCCGCGCCTTGCGCGATACCGGGCTGAGGTGGCCGTTCATTTCGCGCTCCAGCACTTCCAGCGGCAGCAGCGGGCTCATGTCCTCCAGCGGCATCGAGGTCATCGAGCCGTCGGGCTGCGGCACGGCGGCGACTTTCGGGCTCAGCGCCTCGTCGCTCATCAGCATCACCTCGACGATCATCGGGCGCGGCTGGCTGACCGCTTCGACCAGGCCCTCGGCCAGCTCGGCGGCATCGCGGATGCGCTTGAACGGCAGGTGGTAGGCCCGCGCCAGCTCTTCCAGGTCGGGCATCCACAGCCCGGCTTCCGGACCGGTGCCGACGTAGCGCGCTTCGAAGTAGTTGCGCTGGGTGTTGCGGATCGAGGCGTAGCCGCCGTTGTTCATCACCACCAGGCAGATCGGCAGGTTGAAGCCGCGCAGCGTGGCCAGCTCCTGCAGGTTCAGCTGCAGGCTGCCGTCGCTCTCCACCGCCACCATCGGCTTGCGGCCGTTGGCGAAGCAGGCGCCGATGGCCGCCGGCAGGCCGTAGCCCATGGCGCCCAGGCCGGAGGTGAGGAACACGCGCTGGCCGGGGCGGTTGCGGAACACGGTGTAGAACACTTCCACCGCGAGGCCCGAGCTACCGGTGCTGACCAGGGTGTCGGCAGGCACCGCATCGGACAGCGCATCGGCAAACTGGAAGTGGCTGATCGCGCCGCTGGCCGGGAACGGCTGGCCGTCATTGACGCCGTAGCGGGCCTTCCAGTCGGCGCAGCGTTCCAGCCATTGCGGGCGACGGAACTCGGCCCCTGCGGTGGCGCCGGCCAGGGCGGTGATGAAGGCATCGGCGCTGCTGGTCACGGCCACGTCGATGGGCATGTCCAGCTTGGCGATCTCATTGGCGTCGACGTCGACCACCACCTTGCGCGCGCCACGGGCAAAGTCCCGCGGGGCGTAGGCGGTGATGATGTTGTCCAGGCGGCTGCCGATGGCGATCAGCAGGTCGGCGTTCTGGATCGCGAAGTTCGGTGCACGCAGCGCCACTACACCAGGGCGGCCGACGTACAGCGGGTGTTCGTAGGGCAGCAGGTCCAGAGCGTTCCAGGTGGTCACCACCGGTACGCCAAGGGCTTCCACCAGCTCGCGGAAGGCATTGGCCGCGCCGCTCAGGCGCACGCCATGGCCGGCGAGGATCAGCGGACGCTGCGCACCTTCGAGCAGTGCGCGGACCTGTTCGAGCAGCGCGGTATCGATGGCGGCGACAGGCTGCGCGTCATTGCTCCAGCCCTCCAGGCTGTTCGGGTCGATGGGCGCGCCCTGGACATCCAGCGGCACGTCGATCCACACCGGGCCGGCACGGCCGTCACGGGCGATGAAGGCGGCGCGTTCGAGTTCGCGGCGAATATCTTCGGGGCGCTCGACGGTCACCGCGTACTTGGTGATCGGCTTGACCACGCTGACGATGTCGACTTCCTGCACGCCCTTCTGCCGCAGCGGCGCGCCGCGCAGCAGGTCGGCACGCTTGACCTGGCCGGAGACCAGCAGCAGCGGCACCGACTCGATCCAGGCGCCGGCCACGGCGGTTACCGCGTTGGTCGCGCCGGGGCCGGTGGTGACCATGGCCACGCCGAGGTTCTCGTTGATCCGGCAGTAGGCTTCGGCGGCGATCGCCGCGGCCTGTTCGTGGTGGCAGGCGACAACCTCCAGCTGCGGGTGCTTGCCCACCGCGTCGTTGAGGTGCATGGCGCCGCCGCCGGGCAGCAGGAACACATGCCCGACGCCCTGTCCGGCGATGAAGTCGGCGATGTAGTCGGCAACACGATAGGGGGTCGGCACGTCAGTCCATCCAGTAGCTCAAGAGGGTTTTACGGTCCCGATTGGCGTTGATCGCCTCGTCGGTATAGAACGAATCGTTGCTGAAGTGAGTCGAGGACAGCTCCTCGATGATCGCCCCGTTGGCACTGCTGAAGGCGTGCCGCACGCCCGGCTCGACGGTGACCACGTCACCCGGCCGACAGACGCGCTCGACGCCGTCCAGGCGCAGCACCAGCTCGCCGTGCAGCACGTGGAAGGTCTCTTCCTTGCGCTGGTGGTACTGCTCCGGGTGTTCCTGGCCGGGCAGCAGCATCAGCAGCTTCTTGCAGTAGCCACGGTTGACCACGGTGAGCATGGTCAGGCCGATCTCGTCGAAGCGATCCAGGCCGTAGTGGTGGGAAATCTCCAGGTCGACGCGACCGGGTACCACCACGTGGCTGTCGCGCAGTTGCGCGCGGACCTGCTGGACGATTTCCCAGACCTTGTCGCGCACATCGCGGCGGGTCGCGTTGGCCGGTGCCAGCGCAGCATCCACCGGGATGTCCGCCTGGGCGGTGAAGGTGGCGTACTTGCTCCAGTCGTTGGCGGTGAACTGCTCGTCCTGCGGCGGGAAGGCGAAGTACACGTCTTCGGCGTGCACCACTTCGCCGGCACGGATCGGCCGCTTGGCGAACACTCCACGGCGCAGCGAACGCAGGCTGGCGCGCTCGGACTCGTTGACCGGCAGGCGCTGTTCGCCTTCGCCGCACAGCAGCAAGGCGTACTGCGCGGCTTCGAGCCAGCGGCGAACCTGCTCGGGGCTGGCCGAGTAGGCATTGATCGGGTAATCCGCGGTGGGCAGGCCGACGTGCTTCTCGAAGATGCGCGCGCCCTTGGCCAGGGCGATCTTGACGATGTCGGTGTTGTCCGGGTTCTCGTGGGTCGAGAAGCCGACGCGCACGCCGGGGTAGCGGCGGCGCAGGAAGTCCACCTGCGACAGGTGCATGTGGGCATCGGGCGTGGGGTATTCGCCCACGCAATGCAGGATGGCGAAATCCTTCTCGCGGTGGGTGAGGAAGCTCACCAGGCGATCGAGTTCTTCCAGAGTCGAACCGGCGGTGGAGACGATCAGCGGGCGCGCGGTCTGCACCACGCGTTCGAGCAGCGGCCAGTCGCTCATCGAGCAGCTGGCGACCTTGATCGCATCCAGGCCCTGCTCCTCGATCACCGCGACAGAGGCTTCGTCGAACGGCGTCGACAGGCAGTGGAAACCGTTGGCGCGGATTTCCGCCACCAGGGTGTCGAACTGCTCGCGGGACAACCGCGTTTCGCTGAAGCGCTTGATGTACTTGATGTCGTCGCGACCCTGCATGGACGGATGGATGAAGCTGTCCAGGTCGCGGTATTGCAGCTTGAAGGCGAAGCGATAGGGGAAGTCGCGGCAGACCTCGGCGAAGGCGCGGATCAGCGCGATGCCGTGGGCCACGTCGCCCATGTGGTTGTTGGCCATCTCGAGGATGAACAGCGGGCGGTCGAACAGTTCGCTGGCTGCTGGTGCGGTATTGGCAGTGCTCATCGGTGGGCTCCTCGGCCGAACCAGGCCTCGATGCGGCGTGCGACGTGTTCCAGGTGCTCTTCGCCGAGCCCCGGCCACACGCCCACCCAGAAGGTGTCTCGCATTATCCGGTCGGTCACCGGCAGATCGCCGACGACCCGGTAGTTCTGGCCCTGCATGTAGGGCTGGCGCGTCAGGTTGCCGGCGAACAGCAGGCGCGTGCCAACCCGATCAGCGTCCAGGTGACGCAGCAGTTCGACACGGGCGTGGGCCTGGCCGTCACGCAGGGTCAGCGGGAAGCCGAACCAGGATGGGTCGCTGTTGGGCGTCGCCTCGGGCAGCACCAGCACGTCCTCGCAGCTGCGCAGACGTTCCTTGAGCCAGGTGAAGTTCTGCCGGCGCGCAGCGATGAAGCCCTCGACCCGGTCCATCTGCGCCAACGCGCAGGCGGCCTGCATGTCGGTGATCTTCAGGTTGTAGCCCAGGTGCGAGTAGATGTACTTGTGATCGTAGCCGGCCGGCAGGTCGCCCAGTTGCCAGTCGAAGCGCTTGCCGCAGGTGTTGTCCTGGCCCGGCGGGCAGTAGCAGTCGCGGCCCCAGTCACGGAAGGATTCGATGATCCGCGCAAGCTTCGGGCTCTGGGTGAACACCGCCCCGCCCTCGCCCATGGTGATGTGGTGCGCCGGGTAGAAGCTCAGGGTGCCGATGTCGCCGAAGCTGCCGACCAGCTTGCCGTCGTAGGTCGAGCCCAGGGCGTCACAGCAGTCCTCGATCAGCCACAGGCCGTACTTGTCGCACAGCGCGCGCACGGTGGCGAGGTCGAACGGGTTGCCCAGCGTGTGGGCGAGCATGATGGCCTTGGTCTTTGGCCCGATGGCCGCTTCGATCAGCGCCGGGTCGATGTTGTAGGTGCCCATCTGCACGTCGACGAACACCGGCACCGCACCGAACTGCAGGATCGGGTTGACCGTGGTCGGGAAGCCGGCGGCCACGCCGATCACTTCGTCGCCCGGACGGATCGCGCGGTCGCCCAGGCGTGGCGAAGTCAGCGCGGAAAACGCCAGGAGGTTGGCCGAGGAGCCGGAGTTGGTGGTCAGCACGCAGCGCTGGCCGAGGAACTTCGACAGGCGCCGCTCGAACTGTTCGTTGAAGCGGCCGGTGGTCAGCCAGCCATCGAGCACGGCTTCGGTCATCTGCTGCAGCTCACCGCTACCGATCACCTTGCCGGACGGCGGCACGCTGCTCTGCCCGGGGACGAACACGCGCGGCGCGAACTCCAGCTCGGCATAACGGGCCACCAGTTCGGAAATCTGTTGGCGCAGGGCCTGCGCCGTTTCTGTAGTCATAGAGCTTCGCTTGAATACCGCTCGATCTGTTGAAGGGTGAAGGCACGCATGTCCTGGCCAGCCTGCCAGGCACGCTGCCAGTCCACCGTGTGGGCCAGCGCCTGTTCCAGGCTCCAGCGCGGCTGCCAGCCCAGGCGCTTGCGCGCCTGCGAGGAATCCAGCGCCAGCATGCCGGCCTCGTGTACCTGGCCGGCCGACTCGACGCGCCAACGGCTCGGTTCGGGCCACAGGCTGGCCAGGCTCGACACCACATTCTGCACGCTGACCACGCTATCGGGGCCCGGCCCGAAGTTCCAGGCGCCGCCAAATTCCTGACTGTTTCCCAGCAGGCCCTGGGTCAGTTGCAAATAGCCGGCCAACGGCTCCAGCACATGCTGCCAGGGCCGGGTCGCCTGCGGATAACGCAGCACCACTTCCTCCCCGGCAGCCCAGGCGCGGAAGACGTCGGGCAGCAGGCGGTCGGTGGAGAAGTCGCCGCCGCCGATCACGTTGCCGGCGCGGGCGCTGGCCAGGCCGACTCCGGCTTCTTCGAGGAAGGCACGGCGGTAGCTGGCGCAGACCAGCTCGGCGCAGGCCTTGCTGGCGCTGTAGGGGTCGTGGCCGCCGAGCGGGTCGTTCTCCCGGTAGGGCCACAACCACTCGCGGTTCTCGTAGCACTTGTCGGTGGTCACCACCAGCACGGCACGGACCGATGGCGCCTGGCGCACCGCCTCCAGCAGGTTGACGGTGCCCATCACGTTGGTCGCGTAGGTATCGGCGGGGTTGCGGTAGGACTCGCGCACCAGCGGCTGCGCTGCAAGATGCAGGACGACTTCAGGTGCGAATCCCCGGACTGCCGCCGCCAGTTGCCCGGCTTCACGGATATCGGCGAATTCGCCGGCGATCACCTCGTCCAGTCGCGCGGCCTGCCACAGGGTCGGCCCATCTGGCGGCGCCAGCGAATAACCGCGCACTTCGGCGCCCAGCTCGCGCAGCCACAGCGCCAGCCATCCTCCCTTGAAACCACTGTGCCCGGTGAGCAGTACGCGGCGCCCACGCCAGGCTTGCGGGTTCAGCGCCACAGGTGCCACTCCGCCTCGCCGCTGCGCCAGCGATCTTCCAGCAGCGTGCGGTCGCGCAGGGTGTCCATCGGCTGCCAGAAGCCGTCGTGGGTGTAGCTCATCATCTGCCCGTCGCGCGCCAGGTTGCGCATGGGCTCCAGTTCCCAGGAGATCGCATCGTTGTGGATGTAGTCGATCACCGAAGGTTCGAGGACGAAGAAGCCGCCGTTGATCCAGCCGCCATCGCCCTGGGGTTTTTCCTGGAAGCCGGCGACGCGGTCGCCGTCCAGTTCCAGCGCGCCGTAGCGACCCGGTGGCTGCACCGCGGTGACGGTGGCCAGGCGGCCGTGCTGGCGGTGATAGGCGACCAGCGCGCCGATATCGATATCGGCCACGCCGTCGCCATAGGTGAAGCAGAAGGGTTCGTCATCCAGGTAGTCGCGCACCCGCCGCAGGCGCCCGCCGGTGCCGGAGTCCTCGCCGGTATCGACCAGGGTCACGCGCCAGGGTTCGGCGTGGCGTTCATGGATGTGCATGCGGTTCTCGGCCATGTCGAAGGTGACGTCCGAGGAGTGCAGGAAGTAGTTGGCGAAGTACTCCTTGATGACGTAGCCCTTGTAGCCCAGGCAGATCACGAAATCGTTGATCCCGTAGTGGGAGTAGATCTTCATGATGTGCCAGATGATCGGCTTGCCGCCGATTTCGATCATCGGCTTGGGCTTGAGATGGGACTCTTCACTGATCCGAGTCCCCAGGCCACCGGCCAGGATTACCGCCTTCACGAGCACCTCCACATGCGAGCACGGGCCTGCGCCCGTTTCAGGGGGGCATAGTAGCTCATGCCCAAAATGCCATCACCCTCAAAGCCTTGTTGCATCAAGGCCTGTTGAATCAAAGCCAGTTGAATCAGAGCTTGTTGAACAGGCTCAGCTGGCTGATCCGCGCGAAGGCGGCCTGGGCCGCTTCGAGCATGGTCTGCTGCAACACCAGCTGCGAGGTCGCGGCGGCCATGTCGGTGTCGCGGATCGACGACTGGGTGGTGGTGTTGGTCAGCGCCAGGCTCTGGTTTTCCTGGTTGATCACATCGATGGTGTTGAGCCGCGCACCGACGGACGACTGGGTCGAGAGCACCTGGTCGCTGGCCTTGTCCAGGTTGGTGATGGCGCTGGCCACCAGGTTGCGGATGTTCAGCTGCGCCTGCGGGTCGCCGGCGGTGGAAGTATCCAGCGCCTTGCGCAGGTCACCGAGGGTGTTGAGGATGTTCTGCCGCTCCGGCGAGTTGGCGGTAACGCCGAACTGGTCGCCGGCCGCCGGCGCTGCGCTGATGGTCATGTCCACGCCGGCCACGGTGACGGTCTGCGGGAAGGTGGCGCCCAGCGTGCCGGTGGAAAGCGGCGTCGAGCCCTGGCTGGTGGGCAGCGCGTAGACCTCGAAGTCGGTGGCGCTGGTGAACTTGAGCTGCACACCGCTGCTGGGGAACTGCGTGGTGTAGGCGGTGCTGTTGCTCACCGAGGCCGAGGTGATCTGCGCGGTCGAGGTGTTGGTGGCGCTGCGCTTGACCGACAGGGCGTCCTGGGCGGTGCCGAAGCTGAAGCTGTAGCCGCTGACCAGGCTGTCCATGGTGCTGGCGTCGTCGCTGGAAGGCAGCGAAACGTCGAGCTGGAACTGCGAGCCACGGAAGTTGATGGCGTTGCTGTCGGCGGAGGTCGCGTCATAGGTGCCGTTGGTGTTGGCATCGCTGGTGACGTCGTTGCCGTCCTTGTCGAGGATCTGGTATTGCGTGCCGCTGAGCACCTTCAGGGTGTACGGCGCGCCATCGCGGAAGCTGGCGTTGTAGGTGCTGTCGCTGGTTACCGTGCCCTGGGAGAGGAACACGCGCTGCACGCCATCGGTGCTCGGGTTGCTGGTCACCGAGCTGATGGTGCGGCTGGCGTTGGCGGCCATCTCGAAGATGCTCCAGCCGTTGTCGTTGGTCGACAGGTTCAGGTTGTCGGAGATCTGCAGCTTGAGGGTGCTCTGGTCGCCCTGGTAGCTGTAGCTGCCGTCGGCGTTCTGCACGAACGGCTGCACGGTGCTCTTGCCGCCGGAGAACAGGTAGTTGCCGCTGGCGTCCTTGCTGTTCATCAGGGTCAGCAACTGCTTCTGGATCTCGCCCAGCTCATCGCTCACCGCGCCGCGGTCATCGTCGGTCAGCGAGCCGTCGCCGGCGCGCAGCACCAGTTCGCGGGCGCGCTGCAGGGCGGTGTTGATCGAGTCGAGGACGCTCTGTTCCTGGTTCAGGCTGTTGGTGGCGCTGGTCATGTTGCCGCTGTACTGGGTCAGCAGCGACTGCTGCTGTTCCAGCTGCAACAGGCGCGCGGCGCCGACCGGGTCGTCGGCGGGCGTCTGGATGCGCGAGCCGCTGGAGATCTGCTCCTGCAGCTTGGCGAGGCTGGAATAGCCGCGGTTGTAGTTGTCGATGTTGGAATTGAAGATCTGCGGGGTGGAAATTCGCACAACCATTTCAGCCTCCTCAGATGTTGTTCATCAGGGTGTCGAAGAGTGTCTGCGCGGTCTTGATGACCTGCGCGGACGCCGTGTAGTACTGCTGGAACTTCACCAGGTTGGCCGCCTCTTCATCGAGGTTCACCGCCGACAGCGAGTCGCGCGAGCCTTGCGCCTGGGTCAGCACCGCCGCGGTGGCGGTAGCGTCGAGCTTGGCCTGGTTGGCGGTGGCGCCAACGGTTTCGGTCAGGCTGCTGTAGGCGCCGGTCAGGCTCATGCCGCTGCCACTGCCGGTGCCGCTGCCGACGGTCTTGGCGCTCTGCAGGTCGATCAGCTTCTGCGCGTTGGTGTTGTCGGCGTCGCCGTTGCTGTTGAAGGCCACGCCGAAGCTGTCGCCCTTGCCCGGATAGCCGCCAATGGTGGTCTGGAAGCTGAACGCCGGCGTGCCCGGGACGGTGATGCTGATGTCGTTGTTCTGCCCCGGCACGATGTTGCCGGTGCCCAGCGAGTTACCCGCCGAGTCGTAGATGGTGTAGCCCTGGGTGCCGCCGCTGGCGGCGTCGAACACCAGCTTCACCGGCAGGCCGGCCTTGATCGCGGCGGCCATGGCGGTGCCGTTGCTGGCGTCCAGCTTGGTGGTCAGGGTGGTGCCGGCGATGGTGCCGCTGCCGGTGTTGCCGGTGGTGGTGCTGGCGACCACCGGCGAGGCGAAGGCCAGGCGGTTGGAGTCGGTCATGCTCACCGAGATATCGCTGGCCGCGGTGCGAGTCGGGATCACCGTGAAGCGGTCGCCGGCCTGCACGGTGCCGACGCTCTGCTGGCTGATGCTGAAGCCGTCGAATTCCTTGGGCGGGTTGTCGGTCAGATCGCCCGTGCCCATCACTGTGCCGTCGGAGGAGCGCTTGACGGTGTAGCCGGTGGCCGAGGTGAAGGTCACCTCGTAGTCACTGGTGGTCAGCGCGCTGCTGTCGGTGATGTTGACGTTGAGGTTGCCGGTACCGGTGTTGTGGGTGTTGGCCAGGCTGCGGTTGCCGATGACGCTGGCGTCGTTGATGTCCTTGAAGAGCTGCGCACCGAAGTTGCCGTTGAGGTCCAGGCCCTGGCCGAGCTGGCTGTTGAAAGTGTCGGCGAGGACGACGGCCATCCGCCCCAGTTCGTTCTGGGTGGTGTCCAGCACGTCGCTGCGGTAGCGCAGCAGGCCGCCCATCTGGCCGCCGGTGACGACCGAGGTGACGTCCATCGACGAGTTGCCGGAGGAGCTCAGGCTGAGGCTGAACTGCGACGGATTGTTGGCGCTCGGCCCGGCGGTCAGGGTGGAGGCGTTGCTGCCCACCACCAGCGGCTGGCCGGAACCCAGGTAGAGGTTGTAGTTGCTGCCCTGCTTGACCACGCTGACGCCGATCATGTCCGACAGCTGCACCACTGCCTGGTCGCGCTTGTCCAGCAGGTCGTTGGCGCTGGCACCGCCGGCCTGGGCCGCGGTGATCGCCTGGTTGTACTGGGCGATGGTCCGGGCGAGGTCGGTGACCTGGCCGGCCAGGCTGTCCATCTGCGTGTTGACGTAGCTGTTCTGCGTACCCAGCTGGGTGGAAATGGAGTTGAAGCGCTGCGCCAGGTTGCCCGCCTGGGTCAGCACCAGCTGCCGCGAGGCGGCATCGGTCGGCGTCGCCGCAGCGGTCTGCAGCGAGGCGAAGAAGTTCTGCATCACCTTGGACAGGCCGGTGGTGCTGTCGGACAGCAGCGAGTCGATCTGGTTGGTCTGCGCCAGGTAGGTCTGCGCATCGCTGTTCACCGACGTCGCGCCGCGTACCTGGTTGGCCAGGAACTCGCTGTACATGCGCCTCACGTCCTGCACGGTGGTACCGGTGCCGACGTAGTACTGCCCCGCGAACTGCGCGGCAGAAGTCCCCTGCACCGACTGCTGGCGGGTATAGCCGGCGACGTCGACGTTGGTGATGTTGTTGCCGGTGGTGCTCAGCGCCGTCTGCGAGGCGTTGAGTCCGGACAATCCTATGGACAAGAGGCTCATGGTCGTTCCTTGGCGCTTTCCACTCTACAAAGGCGTCAAAGCGTGCGGGTCGGGCCGTCGGTCATCGCGACGGTCTGGTAGACCTGCATCTGCTTGGCGATCTGGTTGACCTTGCGCGCGTACTGCGGGTCGGTCGCGTAACCGGCTCGTTGCAACTCCTTCATGAACTGGTCGGGACGCGCGGTGGAATCCAGCGCGCCCTGGTAGCGGTCGTTGTTCTGCAAAAAGCTGACGTAATCCTGGAAGCTCTGCTCGAAGGAGTTGTAGGCGCGGAACGAGGCCACTTCCTTCACTTGCTTGCCCTGCTCGAATTCGGTGGTGGTGGCGCGGGCCGAATCGCCCTTCCAGCTCGAACCGGTCTTGATGCCGAACAGGTTGTGGCTGCTGCTGCCGTCGCGCTGGGCGATCATTTTCTTGCCCCAGCCGGTTTCCAGCGCGGCCTGGGCCACCAGGTAGCGCGGGTCGACGCCGATGCGCTTGGCGGCGCGTTCGGCCATCGGCAGCATGGTGTTGATGAAGTCCTCGGCGGAGGCGAACATCGATTTGCCCGGCTTGGTGGAGATGGCCGAGACGTCGACGTCAGCGACCGGCACGGTGGTGTCGATCTGCTGGGTGTAAGCCTTGCTGCCACGCCAGTCGTTGCTCGCCAGCTGCGCCGGCTGATTGGCGCTGGAAGCCACGGCGTTGCCGTTCTCGGCGCCCGGCACCAAGCCGGCGGCGATACGCTGGGCGAGCTTGCCCGGCAGCGCGAGGCGGCGCGAGTTCAGCGCCTGGCGGTCGTCGCGGCCGGCTTCGGGCTGCGGCAAGGCCTTGCCGTTGGCGGCAAACACGCTCGGGGTCTTCTGCCGGTCGGAGGCCGAAGCAACGGCCGCAGCGCTCGGGGCAGCGTCGGTGGCCGCCTGGGCGCCGGTCTGGGCGAAGGGGTTGTTGCCGGTGTGGCGTACGCCCTGCATCTTCTCCATCTGCTTGACCAGCACGTCGGCCAGGCCGATGCCGTGGCCCTGGGTAGCCAGGGACACGGACAGCTGGTGGTCGTACATGTCCTGGTACTGCTTGGCCGCTTCGCTGTTCATCGGGTTGTCCTTGGCGAACACCTCGTTGGCCGAGCGCATCGATTTCAGCATCTCGTTCATGAACAGCGACTCGAACTCCTGGGCGACCTTGCGGATGTTGCCCGCGCTGTCGCGGCCCGAACCGGTCTTCATCGCCGACAGGCGATTGAGGTCGGTATAGGCGCCAGAGTTGGTCGACGAAGTTCCAGCAGAAAGCAGTTTGGCGTCCACGTCGTCGTCCTCAGATCACGATCAGTTCGGCTTGGAGCGCGCCGGCCTGTTTCAGGGCTTCGAGGATCGCCATCAGGTCGCTGGGCGCGGCGCCCACCTGGTTAACGGCGCGGACGATTTCATCCAGCGTGGTGCCGGGGCCGAACTTGAACATCGGCTTGGCTTCCTGGTTGGCGCTCACGTTGGAACGCGGCACCACGGCAGTCTGGCCGTTGGAGAACGGGCCGGGCTGGCTGACGATGGGGTCTTCGGTGATGGTCACGGTCAGGCTGCCGTGGGTCACGGCGGCCGGCGACACGCGCACGTTCTGGCCGATCACGATGGTACCGGTGCGCGAGTTGATGATGACCTTGGCCACCGCATCGCCGGACTGCACTTCGAGGTTTTCCAGCACGGACATGTAGTCCACGCGCTGGCTCGGGTCCAGCGGCGCGCTGACGCGCACCGAGCCGCCGTCCACGGCCTGGGCGACGCCCGGGCCGAGCAGTTCGTTGACGCGGTCGACGATGTGCTTGGCGGTGGTGAAGTCCGGGCGGTTGAGGTTCAGGGTCAGGGTGTTGCCCTGGTCGAAGCCGCTCGGCACCGCACGCTCGACGGTGGCGCCACCGGGGATGCGGCCGGCCGACGGAACGTTGACGGTAATCTTGGAACCATCGCGGCCTTCGGCGTCGAAGCCGCCGACCACCAGGTTGCCCTGAGCGATGGCGTAGGTCTGGCCGTCGATACCCTTGAGCTGGGTCATCAGCAGGCTGCCGCCGCGCAGGCTCTTGGAGTTGCCGATGGAGGACACGGTGATGTCGATGACCTGGCCCGGCTTGGCGAACGGCGGCAGGTCGGCATGGATGGACACCGCCGCGACGTTCTTCAGCTGCACGTTGCCCGAGCCCGCCGGGACCTTGATGCCGAACTGCGCCAGCATGTTGTTGAAGGTCTGCACGGTGAACGGCGTCTGGGTGGTCTGGTCGCCCGTGCCGTTGAGGCCGACGACCAGGCCGTAACCGATCAGCTGGTTGTTGCGCACGCCCTGGATGCTGGCGATGTCCTTGAGCCGCTCAGCCTGAGCATGCGGAATCATCGCCAACGCACAAAACACCACCATCACGTAGGAGCGGACTTTGTCCGCGATCGCTACCCACGTTTTTCCAGAGGCCATCATCGTCATCACCTCAGAACGGGAACAGCGGGCTGAGGAAGAAGCGATCGAACCAGCCCGGCTGGCTCGCATCGGCGAACGCACCGGTGCCCGAGTAGGTGATGCGCGCATCGGCCACGCGGGTGGAAGCGACGGTGTTGTCGGTGGCGATGTCGTCGGCGCGGATCAGGCCGGCGATGCGCACCAGCTCGTTGCCGGTGTTCAGGGTCATCCATTTCTCGCCGCGCACGGCGAGGATGCCGTTGGGCATGACGTCGGCCACGGTGACGGTGATCGAGCCGGTCAGGCTGTTGCTCTGCCCGGCCTGGCTGTCGCCCTTGGCATCGCGAGAGCCGCCGTATTCGGCGGAGAGGCTGAGGTCGCCACCACCCACCGGGTTGTTGGTGGTCAGGCCGCTGCCGAACATCGAGGTCAGGCCCATCTTGGTCTTGCTGTCCTTGGAGATGTCCGAGCTGGCCTTCTTGCTGGCCTGGGTCTTCTCGTTGAGGGTGATGGTGATGATGTCACCCACACGGAAGGCCTTGCGGTCGCCGTAGAGGTTGTTCTCGAAGCCGGCCTGGTAGATCGACCCGTTGTTCTGGGCGGCCGGCGCGGGAGTGCGCGGCAGCACCGGAGCGTAATAGGGATCGTCCGGCTTGGGCGGCGGGCTCACGCACCCTGCCAACGCGGCGATGGCCAGCAGCGGAAGGAGGTGGGAACGGTTCATCTACAGCTACCTCTCGGGGAGAGCGACTACGGGATCAGGACTTACAGGTTCTGGGTAACGAAGGAGAGCATCTGGTCGGCGGTGGAGATCACCTTGGAGTTCATCTCGTAGGCGCGCTGGGTGGTGATCATGTTCACCATCTCTTCCACCACGCTGACGTTGGAGTTCTCCAGGGTGTTCTGCAGCACGGTGCCCAGGCCGTTCAGGCCCGGCGTGCCGACCTGGGGCGCGCCGCTGGCGGCGGTTTCCAGGAACAGGTTGTTGCCGGTGGCCTGCAGGCCGGCCGGGTTGATGAAGTCGGCGGTCTGGATGTTGCCGATGATCTGCGGCGTGGCGTTGCCGGCTACGGTGACCGAGACGGTGCCGTCGTTGCCGACGGTGAAGGTCTGGGTTTCCGGCGGCACGATGATGGCCGGCTCCAGGGTGTTGCCGTTGGAGGTGACGATCTGGCCATCGGAATTCAGGTGGAAGCTGCCGTCACGGCTGTAGGCGACGGTGCCGTCCGGGGTCAGCACCTGGAAGAAGCCACGACCGTTGACCGCCATGTCCAGCGGATTGTCGGTGGTCTGCAGGCTGCCGGCGGTGAAGTTCTTCTGGGTGCCGACGATGCGCACACCGGTGCCCAGCTGCAGGCCCGAGGGCAGCTGGGTGTCCTGGGTCGAGTTGGCGCCGGGCTGACGCTTGATCTGGTAGAGCAGGTCCTGGAACTCCGCGCGGTCGCGCTTGAAGCCCGTGGTGGACACGTTCGCCAGGTTGTTCGAGATGGTGGTCAGGTTCATGTCCTGGGCGGACAGACCGGTCTTGCTGACCCAAAGTGCCGGAAGCATGTCGTTCTCCTCGGGCGCCGGTTTCGTGGCGCCTCGAACGGTTAATCAGAATTCAATCAGCTGAATTGCAAAACACGCGCCATCGCCTGGGAATCATCCTCGGCGGTCTTCATCATCTTCACGTGCAGCTCGAACTGGCGAGACAGCGCCAGGATCGAGGTCATCTCGTCGACGGCATTCACGTTGCTGGCTTCCAGCACCCCGGACTGCACGCTGGCGTTGGCGTCGACCTGCGGCGCAGGCGCACCGGACTTCATGCGGATCAGGCCATCGGCGCCTTTCTCCAGCTGCTTGGCATCGGGGGTGACCAGCTTGATGCGGTCGACGGTGGCCAGCGCGTTGGGCTGGTTGCCCTGACCGCGGATGGTGATGGTGCCGTCCTCGCCGATCTCGATCTTCTCTTCCGGCGGCACGGCAATCGGCCCGCCATTGCCCAGTACCGGCATGCCGTCGCCGGTGCGCAGCTGGCCGAGGGCGTCGATTTCCAGGCTGCCGGTGCGCACGTAGGCTTCGCCGCCATCGGGGGCCTGCACGGCGATCCAGGCGTCGCCCTTGGCGGCAACGTCGAGGTCACGGCCGGTTTCCTGCAGGGCGCCGGCGCTGAAGTCGGTGGCCGGGCGTTCGCTCATGGCGAAGACGCGCGCCGGAAAGCTGTCACCAAACACCGGCATCGCCCGCGCCTGTTCGAGGTCGCGACGGAAACCGGTGGTGGAAATGTTCGCCAGGTTGTTGGCGTGAGCCTGCATGGCCTTCGTGTTCTGGCTCGCGCCGCTCATGGCGACATACAGCATTCTGTCCAAGGCAATCCTCCAGTGCCGGGTCGGATTCCCGGCGGTGCTGGAGGGTACTCAGCAAGGGCTGTGCCAGATTGCGAAAAACTACTTCAAGATATTGATATTACTGGGAATATCAAAAAAGAAAGGCTCCCGAAGGAGCCTCGATGGCCGGCAGGCGGCGACTAACTGCCGCCTGCGGCAAGGGGATTTGCCGGTGGAGAGTGCCGGTGACTGGCCGTCATCAACGCAGGTTGATGATGGTGTCGGAGATGGTGCTTTCGGTCTGTACGGTCTTGGCGTTCGCCTGGTAGTTGCGCTGCGCCACGATCAGGTTCACCAGCTGCGCGGTGAGGTCGACGTTGGATTCCTCCAGCGTGCCCGAACCCACCGAGCCCAGGGTGCCGGAAGTCGGCGTGCCGATCACCGCCTCGCCCGAGGCCAGCGACTGCTTCCAGCCGGTGTTGCCCACCGGGGTCAGACCCTGGGTATTGGCGAAGTTGGCCAGCACCACCTGGCCGATCACCTTGGACTGGCCGTTGGTGTAGGTGGCGTACATCTGGCCATCCTGGGCGAACGACAGGCCGGACATCTGGCCGGTGGCGTAGCCATCCTGGGTCACCGCGGTGACGGCGAAGGCGCCGTTGGTCTGGGTGGTCTTGGTCAGGTCGATGCTGATGCCGCCAGTGGCGCCCGCCGCGCCGTTGGCACCCCAGGTCACCGGGCTGGTGGTGGAGTCGGTGACGGCGGCCGGAGTCCAGCCGGTCAGGGTCATGGTCTTGTCGGCGTTGACGGTCATGCCGGTGGAGGTGATGCCCGTCAGCTGGCCGGCGCTGTTGAAGGTGATGTCGCTGCTCAGCGGCGTGGTGCTGGTCGGGGTCTGCGGGTTACGCCCGTCCACCAGGGTGTACATGCTCCAGTTGTTGCTGCTGTCCTTGACGAAGTAGTTCGTCATGGTGTGCGAGTTGCCCTGGGAGTCGTAGATATCCACGGAAGTCGACCAGTTGTAGCTGTCCGAATCGGTGGCATCGAACGGTGTGGTCTTGGGCGTGGTGGCGTTGGAGTTCAGGCTCAGGGTCGAGGTGATCGACGAGGTCGGGCTCGGCGGCTGGTTGGCGGTGTCGACCTTGAGGTCGCTGATCACGCCGTTGACGATGGCGCCGTTGGCGTTGACGCCATAACCCTGCAGGCGATTGCCCGAGCCGTCGACGATGAAGCCGTTGGCGTCGGTATTGAAGGTGCCGTTGCGGGTGTAGACGCGGCTGCCGTTGTCGCTGGTCATGAAGAAGCCGTTGCCGCTCACCGCCAGGTCCAGGCTGCGCCCGGTGGTGGTCAGGTTGCCCTGGGTGAACTGCTGCGAGACGGCCTGGGTGACCACGCCGTTACCCACGGCGATGCGGCCGCTGCCGAGCATCGAGGAGGCATAGAGGTCGGCGAACTCGGTGCGCGACGACTTGAAGCCGGTGGTGCCGACGTTGGCGATGTTGTTGCCGGTGACGTTCAGGTCCATCGACGCGGCGTTGAGTCCACTCAGGGCGGTATTGAAAGACATGTGTTGCTCCTGTGCCGAAACGCGGCGTTATTTTCCGATGGTCTGAATGCTGGAGGCGGAAACGGCGCCGATGCCAGCCAGGTTCAGGGACATTTCCCCGCCGTTCTGGCCCAGCGTGACGCTGTTGACCGTGGCCGGCAGGTAGGTGGTCAGCGCGGTACTGGTGCCATCCAGGGTGGCGCTGGCCTTGACGGTGTAGGTGCCGGCTTCCACCAGCTCGCCGCTATCGTCCTTCCCATCCCAGGTGAAATCGATGTTGCCGGCCTTCTGGGTACCCATGTCGACGGTGCGTACCAGGTCGCCCGAGTCGTCGTAGATCTTCAGGGTCACGCCGTCGCCCTTGGACGGCATCACCAGCGAACCCTTGACCCCGGCGGTGGGGTCGTCGACCTGCACCTTGCTGGAGTTGACGATCACCGAGCGGCCGACCAGCGACGAGGCCTGCAGGGCCTGCGAGGACTGGAACGACGAATAGAAGGTGCCCAGGGTGGTGTCCAGGTTCTGCATGCTTTCCAGGCTGCTGAACTGCGCCAGCTGCGAGACGAACTGGGTGTTGTCCTGCGGATCCAGCGGGTTCTGGTTGTTCAGCTGGGTGACCAGCAGCTGCAGGAACGAATCCTTGCCCAGCGCGCTGGTGCCGGTATCGGTGCTCGAAGAGCTCTTCTGTCCCGAGTTGAGGGACGAGAGGACCGAGCTGGAGGTGCTGTTATCGGTATTGATGCTCATGGGGCGTCCTCTGCTCTTACTGACCCAGGGTCAGGACCTTCTGCATCATCTGCTTGGCGGTGTTCATCATTTCCGCGTTGCTCTGGAAGGAGCGGCTGGCGGAGATCATGTCGGCCATCTCCTCCACCACGTTGACGTTGGGGTAGTAGACGTAGCCGTCCTTGTCAGCGGCCGGGTGGTTCGGCTCGTAGCGCGGCACCAGCGGGCTCTGGTCCTCGACCACGCCGAGCACCTGCACGCCGGAGCCAGCCTGGTCGGTCTCGCCGAACAGCGAACCCTGGCTGCCGCCCTGGGCCTGGTCGAGCATGGTGGCGAACACCGGGTGACGGGCGCGGTAGGTCTGGTCGATGCTCGAGGAGACGCTCTCGGCGTTGGCGATGTTCGACGCGGTGGTGTTCAGACGGGTGGTCTGGGCACTCATGCCGGTGCCGGCGATGTTGAAGACACTGGAAAGCGACATGGCGATTACTCCCCGCGCAGGGCGTTCATCAGCCCTTTGAACTTGCTGTTGAGGAAGGTAAAGGAGGCCTGGAATTTCACCGAGTTCTCGGCGTAGTTGGCCTGCTCGATCTGCTCGTCGACGGTGTTCTGGTCGACCGAGGGCTGGTTCGGGATGCGGTACTTCAGCGACTCGTCACCGAAGCTGACGCCGTCCGCGGCAATGTGATGCGCGTTGGTCAGGGTGGTGCTGAAGGTGCCGTTCTTC
The DNA here is from genome assembly GCF_030462585.1 of Pseudomonas sp. CAN1. Lineage (GTDB taxonomy): Bacteria > Pseudomonadota > Gammaproteobacteria > Pseudomonadales > Pseudomonadaceae > Pseudomonas. Next base: position 222,763 of record NZ_JASMRU010000007.1, read on the forward strand.
ACCTTGTCCGACTGGGCAGCCAGCACCGAAGCGAAGTCCAGGTCACGCGCCTTGTAGTTCGGCGTGTCGGCGTTGGCCAGGTTGCTGGCCAGCACCTCAGCGCGCTGGGAGCGGAAGCTCAGTGCTTGCTGGTGGATGCCGAGGGCTTTGTCGAAGCTGATGCTCATGGTCACGAACCTGTTTGCCGGTGTGGGCTTGCCAACACTTCAGCAAGGTGCGTGCCAGATTTGCATTTCCTTGTGGATCAAGGGCTTGAAGGGATGCAGGGAGCGGCAAGGGGCGGCAAACAGCGGCAAAGCGGCAACCCCTTTCCTTGCCGCCCGAGGCAAGGCGGCAAGCCTGCCGCTGCGCTTTGCCGCCTCTTTTGCCGCCCTGCGAATTGTTCGCGAGCAAGCTCGCTCCTACGAAAAGCGCTGCGGATTTTGCCTGGGCTGTAGGAGCGAGCTTGCTCGCGAACCGCCCCCTGCCGTTCCCCGGCAAACGCATGCCACGCCCACGCCCCGCGGTGAATTCGCCAGGCGCAGAAACGCCAATCGCGGACATCGTCCGCGATTGGCTGAATACACCTCGAATACAACTGCAAGAACCCCGCCCGAACCGGCGGGGCATCAGCCAATTACTTGGCCTTGTAGATGATCCCCGGGCTGCACTGGACCATCTGGTAGTGATCCGGCAACGCGTTGAGCGCCTCGGAGGCGCCGAGGAACAGGTAGCCGCCCGGCTTGAGCGTGGCATGGATGCGCAGGAGGATGTCGCGCTTCACCTCGGCGGAGAAGTAGATCAGCACGTTGCGGCAGAACACCATGTCGAACTTGCCGAGGGTGGCGTAGCTGTCCAGCAGGTTCAGCGCGCGGAACTCCACGCGGCTCTTGATCGGCGGTTTCACCGTCCAGCGGCCCGGCGTCTTCTGGTCGAAGTAGCGCGCCAGGCGTTCCTGGGACAGACCGCGGCCGATGGCCAGGCTGTCGTACTCGCCGGCCTTGCAGGCGGTGAGCATCGAACCGGAAAGATCGGTGGCGACGATCTGCACACCGGCCTTCAGCTGGCCGAGGTTGGTACGCTCGAATTCGTCGATCGACATCGACAGCGAGTAAGGCTCCTGCCCCGACGAGCACGCCGCCGACCAGATGCGCAGGCGCTGGCCCGGCGATGCCTTGATCATCTCCGGCAGCACGCGGCTCTTCAGCACCTCGAAGGGATAGGTATCGCGAAACCAGAGGGTCTCGTTGGTGGTCATCGCGTCGACCACCTGCTCGCGCAGCTGGCTGCGCATCTGGATCTTCTGGACCAGCTCGCCCAGGGACTTGATGCCCTGCTGCTCCATCAACTTGTTCAAGCGACTGGCGACCAGATACTGCTTGTTGGCGCCCAGCAGGATGCCGCAGGTCTTCTCCAGGAAATCCCGGAACAGCTCGAATTCAGAATTGGTGGATGTCACAGATACGCCTCTTTGCTCGTGGCCGGTTGCCGCCCGCGGACGGCAACTGCCTGACCGGTGTCCAGAAAAACCATAGCGCAAAGCCATGGCGATGGGCGGCACCGGCGCCGCCCTTTATTGCCGGTGGCTCGTCAGGCCAGCGCGCCGTCCACCGCCTTGATCCGCTCGGAAACCCGCGCGGCCAGGTCGTCGGGACGGAACTTGGCGAGGAAGTCGTCAGCGCCGACCTTCTTCACCATCGCCTGGTTGAACACCCCGGACAGCGAAGTATGCAGGAGAATGTGCAGATCCTGCATGCGCGGGTCGTGACGGATTTCCGCCGTGAGCGTGTAGCCATCCATTTCCGGCATCTCGATATCCGAGATCACCATCAGCAGATCGCGCCCCGGATGACCGCCCGCCTCCACCATCTGGTGCAGGTAATCCAGCGCCTGGCGACCGTCGTTGAGCGCCAGGACCTCGACGCCGACGGTTTCCAGGCAGCGCACCAGCTGCTTGCGCGCCACCGAGGAATCGTCCACCACCAGCACGCGCTTGCTGACCGCGCGGGCCTGAGTGTCGGCATCCAGGACGCCTTCGGAGATGTCCTCCGAGGTCGGCGCCACTTCGGCGAGGATCTTCTCCACGTCGATGATTTCCACCAGCTGGTTATCGACCCGCGTCACTGCCGTCAGGTAGTGGTCGCGGCCGGTGCCCTTGGGTGGCGGATGGATCGACTCCCAGTTCATGTTGACGATGCGCTCCACCGAGTGCACCAGGAAGCCCTGCACCTTGGTGTTGTACTCGGTGATGATCACGAAACTGTTGGCGATGTCGCGCAGGGCATGACGCCCCGTGGCCAGCGCCAGATCGAGGATCGGGATGGTGCCGCCGCGGATGTTCGCCACCCCGCGTACTACCTGGCTGGACTTGGGCATCACGGTCAGGCGGGGGCATTGCAGCACCTCCTTCACCTTGAACACGTTGATCCCGTACAGCTGGCTGCCGTTCAAGCGGAACAGCAGCAATTCGAGACGATTCTGGCCAACCAGCTGCGTACGCTGGTTGACCGAATCCATGACTCCGGCCATTGAGCCTCCTGTGCACGCAACGCCGCCTGTTCTCATGGAGGCGGCACGACCATTGCTTAACCCGTTGCATGAAGCAGCCAACGACATTTTTCCGACGATTCCGAAAAGCCCCCGCCCTGCTGGCGGCGCTGTTCGGCATCACCGGTGCGCTGAACCTCGGCCCCGCAAGGGCCGACGACTTCACCGCGCCTGAAATCCTTATCGGCTCCACCCAGGGCTTTCTTGAGTTCAAGGTGGAAGATTATCTGCAGACTTCGGGCATAGACGCGCGCTACGAGATAGAAGTCGCACGCATCGACCCCCGACTGCGCCTGGCGGCGTGCGACAAGGACCTGACGCAGAACCTGGAAAACACCGCGACGCCCGTTGGTCGGGTGACCGTGCAGGTGCGCTGCGACGGCAGTTCGCCGTGGACGGTGTACATCCCGGCGACGGTGAAGCTGTTCCGCCAGGTGGTCGTCACCACCCTGCCGCTGCAGCGCAGCCATGTCCTGGAGCCCGGCGACGTCAGCGTCGTCGAACGCGACATCGGCCCGCTGACCCAGGGTTTCCTGACCGACCCGCAGCAGGTTGTCGGCATGAAGCTCAAGCGCTCCACCGTCAACGACCAGGTGCTGGCGCCGGTCTTCCTGGAGCAGGCGGCCGCCGTGCGCAAGGGCGACCAGGTGGTGATCCGCGCCAAGACCAGCGCGATCAATGTCTTCATGCCCGGCGAGGCGCTCTCCGATGGCGTGCCCGGCGAGCAGATCCGCGTGCGCAACCTGCGCTCGCAGCGCATAGTCAAGGCTCGGGTGGTCGAGCCGGGAACGGTGGAGGTGAGCCTCTAGCTCTCGGTCGGCCGGCATTTCTGGCATGATGGGCGCAGCCCTCGTCAAAATGTGTACGGGCGCACGAAAATTCGGCCTAAAGTTTCCTGCAGGACGGCCGAAAAGCTTGGCAAGCGTCCAATACCTCCAGAGGTTTCCACCATGGTCATCGACTTCAACCGGCTGAACCCGGCCTCTACGACAGCCAGCACTGGCCGTAGCGGTACCGTCCAGAGCGGTCGCAGCGAAGCAACCACCGAGAAGTCCTCCGCCAGCGCCCCGGCCAAGAGCGGCGAATCGGTGCAGCTCAGCGACACCGCACAACAGTTGCAGAAAGTAAGCGATCAACTGAAGGACCAACCCGTGGTCGACAACGACAAAGTGGCTCGCATCAAGGCGGCCATCGCTGACGGCAGCTACCAGGTCGACAGCCAGAAAGTCGCCAGCAAGCTGCTCGATTTCGAATCCCAGCGCTGAGTTCGCCTCGCGCTGGTCAACCGCTAGAACGCCGAGCCCAAGATGTCCGATGCCCTGCTCAACCTGATCAACGGCGACATCGAAGCTGCCAGCACCCTGCTGCAGCTGATCGATGACGAGTACCAGGCGCTGCAATCGCGCGACCTGGACGCGCTGCAGAAGCTGCTCGACAGCAAGCTGCCGCTGTTGCAACAGCTGGAGCAGAACGGCCGCATCCGTACCCAGGCACTGCAGCAGGCCGGCCTTTCCGCCGATCGCGCGGGCCTCGCGCAGATCGCCCAGGCCACCGGCAACGCCGAGCTGTCGGCGCGCGCCGAAGCGCTCACCGCCCTGCTCGCCCGCTGCCAGGATGCCAACCAGCGCAACGGCCGCATCATCCGCTCCGGCCAGGCCAGTACCGAGCGTACGCTCGACATCCTCCGTGGCCAGGACACCCCGCGACTCTACGACCGCTACGGCGGCTCGACCCAGGGCACCCGCCAGCGTCCGCTCAGCCAGGCCTGATCGCTCGTCGGAGCGCTAGCCTGACGGCCCGCCTTTGGGCAAAATGCCAGTATCGGCCTTGCCCCGTGCCCCACTCATAACAAACACAATGGAGATCCGCGGACCGTGTCCAATCTGTTCGTCGAGGAAAACGGCCCTCAACCACCGAAGACCCTGAAGGCTCCGGTGGAGATCCATGCCAGCCTGCGCACGCTGATGGATAGCCACGATCCCCTGCTGATCACCTTCGAAGGCCGCAGCCAGCGCTTCCAGAGCTTCGTCGTCGAGGTCAATCGCGAGCGCAACATCGTCGCCCTCGACGAACTCATCCCCAACGACGGCGAACGCTTCCTCCAGGCCGGCGAGGACTTCCGCATCGAAGGCTTCCACGAAGGCGTGCGCATCGCCTGGGAATGCAAGCAGAGCGCGTTCTTCTCTGAGATCGATGGCGCCCGCTGCTATTGGCTGCCGATACCCGCCGAGATGCTCTACCACCAGCGCCGCAACGCCTTCCGCGCGCCGGTCGGCCAGGGCCAGCCGGTGCCAGTGGAAATCTCCGGCAGCAAGCTGAAGAACCCGCTCAAGGGCAACCTCATCGACATCTCCGCCACCGGCTGCAAGGTACGCCTGGAAGGCAACGTCGCCGACCGTCTGCAACCGGGCCAGATCTACGAACAGCTCACCGCGCGCCTGCCGTTTGGCGCGATCACCGTGGAAGTCGAACTGCGCCACGTGAGCTTCGAGGAAAAGGTCGGCTACAGCTTTGCCGGCGTACGTTTCCATCAGATGAGCGGGCTGGTGCAGCGCAACGTCGAGCGCTTCGTCTACCAGCTGCAACGCGAAGCCCGGCGCTTCGACAAGGACGAGCTCTTCTAGAGCCTCCTCAGGGGCGGCAAGTCCTTGCCGCCCCGCTCTCCCCAGACTCCGCCTCAGCGGCCTCAGGCAGGCCGGCTTTCCTCTTCCTCGGTTTCGGCTGCGGTTTCCGCCTCGGGTACCGGCGCGCTGGCGTCATTGCCCTTCATCTGCTCTTCCACGGCAGCTTCATCGACGCGCGGGTCGAGCGCGGCGGACAGCGGCGAAGACGCCAGGCTGTCCGGCGTTGCCACGTGCTTGACTGGCGCCTCGTCGACCCGGTGCACACCGCTGACCTTCTCCGGCTGCACGCGCCAGATGAGAATCAACGAGCAGGCGCAGACGAAGGCGTAGAGCATGTTGGCGCCGAACAGCTTCATCAGCGCGCCAGCGGCCAGCGGGCCGATACAGGCGCCGACGCCGAAGGTCACCAGCAGCATCGCGGTCAGCGACACGCGGCGCTCACCCTCGACGTGGTCGTTGGAGAAGGCCACTGCCAGCGGGTACAGGGTGAACTGCACCAGGCAGACGATGAAGCCCATCGGCAGCAGCCACGCCAGGGAGATTGGCGGCACCGGCAGCAACGGCAGCGCCGCCAGCGGCAAGGCCACGATCAGCAACAGGATGGCCGCGTTGCGGATCAGCACCGCGCGGTCGATGCGGTCCGACAGCCAGCCCAGCGGCCACTGCACCAGCAGCCCGGCAAAGATGCAGCCACCCATGAACAGACCGATTTCCTCGGTACTCAAGCCCTGGCGCACTGCATACAGCGGCGCCAGGCCGTAGAACGAACCGACTACCAGCCCGGACACCAGCACAGTAGTCAGCGACTGCGGCACGCGCTGGATGAAGAAGCGCGGCTCCAGCGGCGCCGGGCGTAGCGGCGCGGGGTGAACCTTGTGGGTGATCGCCACCGGGATCAGCGACAGGGCGAAGCACAGCGCGATCAGCATCGGCAGTTCCGGGCCCAGCCCCGGATGCACCACCAGCACCAGTTGGCCGAGCACCAGCCCCAGATACGAGGCCACCATGTAGCCGGCAAACACCGCCCCGCGCTGGCGCGCCTCGGCCTGCTCGTTGAGCCAGCTTTCGATGACCATGTACTGGCACATCATCCCCAGGCCGATGGCCACCCGTAGCACCAGCCAGAAGCCCAGCCAGGGCAGCAGGCCGATGCCCAGCACAGCGGCGGTCACCAACCCGCCACAGGCAACGTAGGCGCGGATATGGCCGACGCGGGCGATCAGCCGGTGGCCGATCTTGCCGCCCAGCACCAGGCCGAGGTAGTAGGCCGCCATCATGGCGCCGATCCACAGGCCATCGACCTTTTCCGCGCCCAGGCGCAGGGCGAGGTAGGTACTGAGCAGACCGGAACCGGTGAGGAGCATGACGGCGGCGAAGTACAGAGCACGAAACGCGGTGACGATCCGAAGCATTGGACCTCCTGGTCCAGACAACCCCGGCACAACGTCCGGGCAGCGGAAAGCGGGACTTGCGCTGACACATTAGAGGCTGCCAATCGGCGCGTCGAGAGGGCTGCCGGGCCCGGAATAGCCGGTGTCGCGCGCAGTCATGCGCGGCGTTTCGAAGGATGTCGACCCAATGAACGAGGATGGCTTGAAGATCGCCAGGAGATGGCTGCCGATCACAGCTGCGACGGGTTTCCGCGCAACTGTGTCAGCACGCCCGCGAATCAGGCCTGGGCGGCCAGGACGCGGCGCTCCCACGGGGTGATCTCGTCGAAGAAGCTGGTCAGCTCCATTGACTTGGTCGCGCAGTAGCCGTCGATGAACTCGTTGCCGAATACCTCGCGGGCCAGCTCGCTGCGCTGCAGGCGCTGCAGCGCGTCGTACATGGTGCAGGGCAGCAGCAGTTCCGGCGGTACTTCGAACTCACCCTGGATGTGTGCGGTGGGTTCCAGCTCACGCTCGATGCCGTGCAGGCCTGCCGCCAGGCTGGCGGCGATGGCCAGGTAGGGGTTGGCGTCGGCGCCCGGCAGGCGGTTCTCCACGCGACGAGCCACCGGCGCGCTGGCCGGGATGCGCAGGCCGGCGGCGCGGTTGTCGTGGGACCAACAGGCGTTGTTCGGCGAGGCGTAGGGATGGCACAGGCGCTGGAAGGAGTTCACGTTCGGCGCGAACAGCAGGGTGAAGTCCGACAGGCAGGCCTGCAGGCCGCCGATGAAGTGACGGAATGCCGGCGTAGCCTCGCCCTGGGCGTCGCTGAAGATGTTGCGGCCTTCGCCATCGACGATGCTCTGGTGGATGTGCATCGAGCTGCCCGGCGTCTGCGCCAGCGGCTTGGCCATGCACACCACGATCAGCCCGTGCTTGAGCGCCACTTCCTTGAGCAGGTGCTTGAACAGGAAGGTCTGGTCGGCCAGCAGCACCGGGTCGCCATGCAGGAAGTTGATCTCGAACTGGGTGGTGCCCATCTCGTGCATGAAGGTGTCGCGCTCCAGGCCGACCGCTTCCATACAGCGGTAGACGTCCTGGAAGAACGGCCGCAGGCCGTTGTTGGAGGACACGCTGAAGGCCGAGTGGCCGATCTCGCGGCGACCGTCGAGGCCGACCGGGGCCTGGAAGGCTTCGTTGGCGTCGGGGTTGGGCGCGAACACGAAGAACTCCAGCTCGGTCGCCACCACCGGGCTCCAGCCGCGTTCGGCGTAGCGTGCGACCACCTGCTTGAGCAGGCCGCGGGTGGACAGGCCGGAGGGCTTGCCGTCCAGCTCCACCGCGTCGCAGATGGCGAAGGCGCGTGGTTCGTCGCTCCAGGGCAGGCGGTGGATCTGGGTCGGCTCGGCGATCAGGGCGAGGTCGCCGTCGTCGCTGCCGTAGAACTTCGCGGCCGGGTAGCCGCCCATGATGCATTGCAGGAGGACGCCGCGCGCCAGTTGCAGCCGGCGCCCGGTGAGGAAGCCCTCGCCAGTCATCACCTTGCCACGCGGCACCCCGTTGAGGTCGGGGGTGACGCACTCGATCTCTTCCACTCCAGCCAGGCGTTCGGCGAGCGGGCTACCTAGATCGCTACTCATGACTTCTTATCCTTGTTCTTCTTGTCCTTGCGACAGGACGCCGCGCGGATGCGCGAGCGCGTACAAAATACGCACCACGCGTTCGATATTTCAAGCACGGCCGACTGCCGAGCGCGACGGCAAACCCTGTAGGAGCGAGCTTGCTCGCGAACCGCCCGGCGCCAACGCCGCCGGAGAATATGTTCGCGAGCAAGCTCGCTCCTACGAAAAACCATTCCGCATGGAAATCGTGGCTTCGGCCGACCGCAGATATCCACAGGACAAACACGACGTAGGATGGCGTGGAGCGCAGCGATACCCATCGATTCCGGACGCGGACAGCATGGGTATCGCTGCGCTCCACCCATCCTACAAGTGCGTCACCGGAACGTCGGGTGCGCAACGGCGCCGTGTTGGCGGGTCAGCTACGCGGCCCGTGATTGCGCTGGAAGGTCTCCTCGCCCATCGCGGCGATCTGTCCTTCGATCAGCGCATCGAACGGGCGCAGCAGGTCGGCGTGGGATTGCGGTGCATCCAGTGCATCGAGCGCACAGACGACCGCTTCGATGGTCGATAAAGCACCCTCGGCCGGCGCCTTGCGCAGGCGGTAGCGCGAGGTCAGACCTTCAGGGAGAACGACCCGCGGCAGCGCCGCGAGGTTCGGGTTGAGGTGCAGCAGCTTGCGTGCCTTGCGCCAGGTGCCGTCGGGCACCACCAGCAGGCGCGGTCTATCCACAGGCTGCGCAGCCAGCTCGGCCAGCGCCACGGCGGACTCGCCGGGGAATAGCAGCCAGGCGTCCCAGGCGGCCAGCTCCAGCTCGCTGAAATCCTCGCCCACCAACAGCTCTGCATTGGCCAGGCCAAGCGCCGCCAGGCGCGCGGTGTTCAGCGCATGCCCGACCTCGCTCGGGTGCTGCAGCAGAAGCACGCGGGTGCGGTTGTCCAGGCGTGGAATCAGCGCACACAGGCAGTGGTTCAGCGGGCGCTCGCAGCGCGGGCAGCGGGCGCGGCTCATGACTCGCCCGGCTGGGTGCGCAGCAGGTCGCGGAAGTTCTGGATCAGCGGCTCACGGGAGCGGCCACGACGCAGGATCAGCGAGAATGGCGCCTGGTATCCGAAGGTCGCCGGCAGCAGTGCGCGCAGGCGGCCCTGCTCTACCCAGGGGTGCGCGTAGTGCTCGGGCAGGTAGCCGATGTAGCCGCCAGAGAGGATCAGGATCAGCTGCGCCTCCATACTCTCGACGGTGCCAGCGCTGTGCTTGAAGCCGTGCCGCGCCAGCTCCGCCTGGCTCCAGTAGCCACGGCCGACCATGCGCTGCTGGGTGATCAGCTCGGCGGGAATGCGCCGGCCGTCGAATAGCGGGTGGCGGTCGCTGCAGTACAGCCAGTGCTGCTCTCTATAGAGGGGCTGGTAGACCAGGCCGTTCATCCGGCTGAAGAAGGAACCGATGGCCAGGTCCAGGCGGTTATCCAGCACCGCCAGTTGCAGCTCGTAGGGGCTCTGCACCTGCAGATGCAGGTGCACCGCCGGGTGCAGGCTGCTGAAGGAACCGATGACGTCGGCCAGCGGCAGCGCCGGGTCGCTCACGGTGGAGTCCAGCACGCCGAGGTTGAGGGTGCCGCGCAGCTCACCCTTGAGGGTCGCCGCATAGCGCTCGAAGCCTTCCAGTTCGCCGAGGATGCGCAGGGTTTCCTGGTGGAACAGCTCGCCTTTGCTGGTCAGGCCGAAACCGCCACGGCCGCGGTGGCAGAGCACGATGCCCAGCTGGTTCTCCAGCTGGCTCATGTAAGTGCTGATCGCCGAGGTCGACAGGTTGAGCTCCTGCTGGGCGGCGGCGAAGCCCTGGCTGCGCACCACGCAGGCGAAAATCCGCAGCAGTTTGACGTCGGGCAGTGCGCTCGCGCTCATGAAGACTCCGCAAAACCGCGGCCGGGCCGCTCTAGTTCAGTACTTTCTGTACCTGAAAAAGGGATGATAGCAAGCCAGCTATCTATTCAGGAACCACAGGCCACAAGCCCGGCGGGGCGTCTGCTGCGGCAAGGTGGCGCAGTCTAGCGACCGCCATTAGTTTAGAAAACTCTGAAGTGATTATTTGTAGCCAGCGATTTTTTCCACTACCCGGTCTGATGAGAATCCGGTCTCAGTATTCAACAAGCCTGTTTCCACGAAGACAGCGATCAGCCTGAGGCCCTCCCCATGGACAAGAAACTTCACCAGCCCCTGGGCGGTAACGAAATGCCGCGTTTCGGCGGCATCGCCACCATGATGCGCCTGCCGCATATCCAGTCCACCGAAGAGCTCAACGAGCTCGACGCCGCCTTCGTCGGCGTACCGCTGGACATCGGCACCTCCCTGCGCTCCGGCACTCGTTTCGGGCCGCGCGAAATCCGCGCCGAGTCGGTGATGATCCGTCCGTACAACATGGCCACCGGCGCTGCGCCGTTCGACTCGCTGAACATCGCCGACATCGGTGACGTGGCGATCAACACCTTCAACCTGATGGAAGCGGTGCGCATCATCGAGGAGGCTTACGACAAGATCCTCGACCACGGCATCCTCCCGCTGACCCTGGGCGGCGACCACACCATCACCCTGCCGATCCTGCGTGCCATCCACAAGAAGCACGGCAAGGTCGGCCTGGTGCATATCGACGCCCACGCCGATGTGAACGACCACATGTTCGGCGAGAAGATCGCCCACGGCACCACCTTCCGCCGCGCGGTGGAAGAAGGCCTGCTGGACTGCGACCGCGTGGTGCAGATCGGCCTGCGTGCGCAGGGCTACACCGCCGAAGACTTCAACTGGAGCCGCAAGCAGGGCTTCCGCGTGGTGCAGGCCGAAGAGTGCTGGCACAAGTCGCTGGAACCGCTGATGGCCGAAGTGCGTGAGAAAGTCGGCGGCGGCCCGGTCTACCTGTCCTTCGACATCGACGGCATCGACCCGGCCTGGGCGCCCGGTACCGGCACCCCGGAAATCGGCGGCCTGACCACCATCCAGGCGATTGAGATCGTCCGTGGCTGCCAGGGCCTGGACATCATCGGCTGCGACCTGGTCGAGGTCTCCCCGCCCTACGACACCACCGGCAACACCTCGTTGCTCGGCGCCAACCTGCTGTACGAAATGCTCTGCATCCTCCCGGGCGTAGAGCGCCGCTGAGCGCACGAGCACACACATGAATAACGACGCCTGCGTAGCACAGGTGCTGGAGGCTGCCCGCGTTCTCGTGGCAGCCTTCGCGCGCACCGACACCGAAGCCTACTTCGCCGCCTTCAGCGAAGACGCCTCCTTCATCTTCCACACCTGGCCGCAGCCGCTGCTGTCGCGCGCGGCTTACCGCGAAGTATGGGAAGGCTGGCTGCGTGACGATGGTTTCGAGGTCCTTGACTGCCTTTCGAGCAACACCTTTGTGAGCCTGCAGAGTGAAGACGTGGCCGTGTTCTGCCACGACGTCGCCACGCGGCTGCGCATCCAGGGAGAGGAAAGCCTGAACCACGAACGGGAGACCATCATCTTCCGCCGTGATCCGATACAGGGCCGCTGGCTGGCCACACACGAGCACCTGTCACCGTCGCCGACGCCATAAAGACAGGGCTCCCCGGGAGGAAGTCATGGATAACAACAACAAAGCACACGCAATCACAACGATCGAGACATTCGGGGTCGAACAGATCCCGGACAGCGAACGCAACGCCACGCCCACCGACCTGTTCCGCATGATATTCGGTGGCGCCAATACCTTCGCCACCGCCGTGCTCGGCAGCTTCCCGGTGCTGTTCGGGCTGTCGTTCCAGGCCGGCGTCTGGGCCATCGTCCTCGGCGTGCTGGTCGGTTCGATCATCCTCGCGCCGATGGGCCTGTTCGGCCCGCTCAACGGCACCAACAACGCGGTCTCCTCGGGCGCCCACTTCGGCGTGCACGGGCGGATCGTCGGTTCGTTCCTGTCGCTGCTCACCGCCGTCGCCTTCTTCTCGCTCTCCGTGTGGAGCTCGGGCGATGCGCTGATCGGTGGTGCCAAGCGCCTGTTCGACCTGCCGGAAACCGACCTGACCCTGGGCCTCGCCTACGGCCTGTTCGCCGTGCTGGTGCTGATCGTCTGCATCTACGGCTTCCGCTTCATGCTGATGGTCAACAAGATCGCCGTGTGGGCCGCCAGCCTGCTGTTCCTGCTCGGCCTGTTCGCCTTCTCCGGCCCGTTCGATGCCAGCTACGCCGGCACCGTGCAGATGGGCAGCGAAGGTTTCTGGGCCGCCTTCATCGGCGCCGCCCTGCTGGCCATGAGCAACCCGGTGTCGTTCGGCGCCTTCCTCGGTGACTGGGCGCGCTACATCCCGCGCCAGACCTCGCAGAAGCGCATCATGCTGGCGGTGATCTGCGCCCAGCTGGCGACCCTGATCCCGTTCCTGTTCGGCCTGGCTACCGCCACCATCGTTGCGGTCAACGCTCCGGACTACATTGCTCAGAACAACTACGTCGGCGGCCTGCTGGCCGTTTCGCCGAGCTGGTTCTTCCTGCCGGTGTGCCTGATCGCGGTGATCGGCGGCATGTCCACCGGCACCACCTCGCTGTATGGCACCGGCCTGGACATGTCCAGCGTGTTCCCGCGCCTGCTCAACCGCGTGCAGGCCACCCTGCTGATCGGCCTGCTGTCCATCGCCTTCATCTTCATCGGTCGCTTCGCCGCGAACCTGGTGCAGAGCGTGTCCACCTTCGCCGTGCTGATCATCACCTGCACCAGCCCGTGGATGGTGATCATGATCCTCGGCCTGATCATCCGTCGTGGCTTCTACCACGCCGATGACCTGCAGGTGTTCACCCGTGGCCAGGAAGGCGGCGCCTACTGGTTCCACAACGGCTGGAACTGGCGCGGCATGGGTGCATGGATTCCGAGCGCGGCCATGGGCCTGTGCTTCGTCAACCTGCCGGGCCAGTTCGTCGGCCCGCTGGGCAACCTGGCCGGCGGTATCGACATCAGCCTGCCGGTCACCCTCGGCATGGCCGCCCTGCTCTACGTCGCCCTGCTGCGCACCTTCCCGGAACCCGCTGGCGTCTACGGCCCGAAGGGCCCGCGCTGGGTCGGCAGCCATGACCGCCCGGTGCGCAGCATCAGCGAGCCGTCGGCCTGATCCGGGCCTTGCGGCCTGACGCGAAACGCATCACCTGAAAGCCCCCATCGGACCGGTTGCCGCCGGTCCGGTGCCCCACCGCACGCCACAAGCGCGCGGCAACAATGACAATGCAAGTGTGAGGAGCCGACCATGGCGCTAGATCTGATCGTCGTACTGATATATGCCGCTGGCATGTTGTGGCTGGGCTGGTACGGCATGCGCCGCGCCAAGACCCACGAAGACTACCTCGTGGCCGGCCGCAACCTCGGCCCGGCGTTCTACATGGGCACCATGGCCGCCACCGTGCTGGGCGGCGCCTCCACCGTGGGCACCGTGCGCCTGGGCTACGTCCATGGCATTTCCGGCTTCTGGCTGTGCGCCGCCCTGGGCGCCGGCATCATTGCGCTGAACCTTTTCCTCGCCAAGCCGCTGCTGAAACTGCGCATCTTCACCGTCACCCAGGTCCTGGAGCGTCGCTACAACCCCATGGCCCGCCAGGCTTCGGCGGTGATCATGTTCGCCTATGCGCTGATGATCGGCGTGGTCTCCACCCTGGCCATCGGCACCGTGATGCAGGTCCTGTTCGGCCTGCCGTTCTGGGTGTCCGTGCTGCTGGGCGGTGGCGTCGTGGTGATCTACTCCACCATCGGCGGCATGTGGTCGCTGACCCTGACCGACATCGTGCAGTTCATCATCAAGACCGTCGGCCTGATGTTCATCCTGCTGCCGATCTGCCTGCACCGTGTAGGCGGCTGGGACGAGCTGGTAGCCAAGCTGCCGGCAACCGCCTTCAGCTTCCACACCATCGGCTACGACACCATCATCACCTACTTCCTCATCTACTTCTTCGGCATCCTGATCGGCCAGGACATCTGGCAGCGCGTGTTCACCGCCCGCGACGACAAGGTGACCAAGTACGCCGGCACCGCCGCCGGCGTGTACTGCGTGATCTACGGCCTGGTCGGTGCGCTGATCGGCATGTGCGCCAAGGTCCTGCTGCCTGACCTGGACAACGTCAACAACGCCTTCGCCGCCATCGTCCAGGCTTCGCTGCCGGACGGCATCCGCGGCCTGGTGATCGCCGCCGCACTGGCCGCGATGATGTCCACCGCCAGCGCCGGCCTGCTCGCCGCCTCCACCACCATCACCGAGGACCTGCTGCCGATCGTCACCGGCCAGCGCTCCACCCGCCTGAGCCTGAACCGCATCTGCACCCTGCTCACCGGTCTCCTGGTACTGGCCATCGCCCTGGTGGTGAACGACGTCATCAGCGCCCTGACCCTGGCCTACAACCTGCTGGTGGGCGGTATGCTGATCCCGCTGATCGGTGCCATCTACTGGAAGCGCGCCACCACTGCCGGCGCCATCACCAGCATGGCCCTGGGCTTCATCACCGCACTGGTGTTCATGCTCAAGGATGGCTTCGACGCCAACACCCCGATCTACTACAGCCTGGCTATCGGCCTGGTCAGCTTCATCGTCGTCAGCCTGCTGTCGCCCCGCCCGGCGCCGGTAGCCGACGCTGCCTGATAAGCAATTGCGCTAGGCAAAAGGGCGCGGCGAGATGATCTCCGCGCCCTTTTGTTTTATGACAACGACCTCACTCACGAACAGTAAGGAACTGCCATGACCACCTGCGGCGAATTCCTCGTCAAGCAACTCGAAGCCTGGGGTGTGGATACCGTCTTCGGCATCCCCGGCGTACACACCGTCGAGCTGTACCGCGGCCTGCCCCACAGCGGCATCCGCCATATCACCCCGCGCCACGAACAGGGCGCCGGCTTCATGGCCGACGGCTATGCGCGCGTCACCGGCAAGCCGGGCACCTGCTTCATCATCACCGGCCCGGGCATGACCAACATCCTCACCGCCATGGGCCAGGCCTACGCCGACTCCATCCCCATGCTGGTGATTTCCAGCGTCAACGAGCGCTCGCGCCTGGCCCACGGCAACGGCTACCTGCACGAGCTGCCGAACCAGCGCGCCATGGTTGCCGGCGTCAGCGCCTTCAGCCACACCCTGATGAGCGTCGACGAGCTGCCCGCCGTGCTGGCCCGCGCCTTCGCCGTGTTCGACAGCGAACGCCCGCGCCCGGTGCACATCGAGCTGCCGCTGGACATCATCACCGCCCCGGCCGACCACATGCAGGTGCTGCCACGCGTACAGCTGGCCCGCCCGGCCCCGGCCCGCTCGCCGCTGCATGAAGCCGCCGCCAAGCTGGCCAAGGCGCAGAAGCCGCTGCTGCTGCTCGGTGGTGGCTGCGTCGCCGCCCAGGCCGAAGCCCGCGCCCTGGCCATCGCCCTCGATGCGCCGACCGCACAGACCATCAACGCCAAGGGCCTGCTGCAACCGGATCACCCGCTGTTGATCGGCAGCAACCAGTCGCTGATCCCGGTCCGTGAACTCGCGCTGGAAGCCGACGTGGTACTGGCCATCGGCACCGAGCTGGGCGAGACCGACTACGACGTGGTGTTCGACGGCAACTTCAAGATCGGCGGCGAACTGATCCGCATCGACATCGACCCGCAACAGCTGATGCGCAACATCGCGCCGACCATCGCCATCCAGGCCGACGCCCGCACCGCCATGCGCGCCCTGCTGGAGCTGCTGCCGGCCCGCGAAGCCGACGCCGCCAGCCCCGGCGCCCAGCGTGCGGCCAAGGTACGTGCGCAACTGGCCGAGGACTTCAGCGGCTGGGCGCACTACCGCACCCTGTTCGACAAGATCCTCGAAGTGCTGCCCGACGCCCGCTTTGTCGGCGACTCGACCCAGACCGTCTACAGCGGCAACCACCTGGTGGAACTGGACGGCGGCCGCCGCTGGTTCAACGCCTCCACCGGCTACGGCACCCTGGGCTACGGCCTGCCGGCAGCCATCGGCGCCAAGCTCGGCGAACCGGGCCGTCCGGTGATCAGCCTGATGGGCGACGGCGGCCTGCAGTTCACCATGACCGAACTGGCCAGCGCCGTGGAAGCCAAGGTGGGCATCGTCGTGCTGCTGTGGAACAACCACGGCTACGGCGAGATCAAGCGCTACATGGAACGCCGCGACATCACCCCGCTGGGCGTGGACATCTACACCCCGGACTTCCTCGCCATCGCCAAGGGCTTCGGCTGCGCCGCCGAGCGCGCCCGCGACCATGACCACCTGCAGGAGCTGCTGCGCACCGCGCCGAGCGACCGCCCGCTGATCGTGGAAGTGATGGAAGCAGCGCCGTTCGCGCCGTAACGCAGGTCCCGTAGGGCRCATAACGCGCCAGCGTTATCCGCCATTGGCCACCGCACCACAGCCATCGGCGGATAACCGCAAGCGGTTATTCGCCCTACGTCGCTCGCTATGCGTGGCGGGTTATCCACAACCCGACACGCCGCCCTGCCCTCTCCCAGAGGGAGCGGGAAACGCGCGGAGCCGGGTGTCTGGCGCAGCTACCGGCGCCGGCCACTCCACCCCCCAAGGTTCCGAACGGTTCCCTCTCCCTCTGGGAGAGGTTAGGGTGAACCCACAGTCACCCGCGATCCGCGCGCTGGACGCGCCGCGCATCCCACCCGGAATTCGACTCATGAAGATCGTCACCCGTGACCGCTGGTTCGAGGTCCGTCACTGCTACGACGGCGTCAGCCTGATCCACGAGCCCTACGTCCGCCCCTTCTACCGCTGCAACCTGTGGCACATCCAGGGTCGCGAGCGCGACGTGCTGGTGGACAGCGGCTCCGGCCTGGTCAGCCTGCGCGAGCAGTTGCCCTGGCTCACCGAACGCCCGCTGCTGGCCGTGGCCAGCCATACCCACTTCGACCACATCGCCGGCCACCACGAGTTCGACGAGCGCCTGGTACACCCGGCCGAAGCCGATATCCTCGGCAACCCCGACGGCGAACGCACCCTGGCCACCGCCTTCGTCGACGACGAGATGTTCGATGCACACCCGGACTGCCCGCTGTGCTACGCCGAATACCGCATCAAGGCCGCGCCGGCGACCCGCACCATCGACGAAGGCGATGTGCTCGACCTCGGCGACCGTACCCTGCAGGTACTGCACACCCCCGGTCATTCGCCGGGAGGCATCAGCCTGTGGGAGGAGAAGACGCAGACGCTGTTCTCCGGCGACATCATCTACGACGGCCCGCTGATCGAGGACGCCTACCACTCCAACCTCGACGACTACGCCGCGAGCCTGGCGCGCCTG
Organism: Pseudomonas sp. CAN1; assembly: GCF_030462585.1. Lineage (GTDB taxonomy): Bacteria > Pseudomonadota > Gammaproteobacteria > Pseudomonadales > Pseudomonadaceae > Pseudomonas. The sequence continues at coordinate 240,190 of NZ_JASMRU010000007.1, forward strand.
CGCGAGCTGCCGGTGCGCACCGTACATGGCGGGCACTTCGCGAGCTTCTCGGGGGAGCGGCTGAAGACGATGATCGATGACTGGTTCAAGGCCCACGAATGACGGGCCATCCGTGAAGAGACATAAAAAACCCGCCAGCTGGCGGGTTTTTCTTTTGCGATGACGCGGGCGTTATCAGTAGCGCCGGCGTTGCTCCATCAGCCGACGTTGCTCGTCGCTGCGGATGGGGATGGGTTGCAGACGTGGAGGCTCGATCAGGCCGAGCGTGACACCGAGTTTCCACGCAATGCTTTGCAGCCAGACTTTCATGGAATGCCTCCTCGTTCGAATTCAGGTCGGGCGACCCGTTACCACCATGGGTCGCCCTAGGAAGAATAGCCCGGCGTCCCACTCTCCGCCCGTGCCACTCACTCCTTGCAACAAAGACTATCGCCTTCCCTCGCCAAGACGCCTGACCTGAATCAAGAGCGCGACATTTCCCATATCACCGGCGAAGCATCCGGCGGATCCACTGTTCACTGCTCACCAGGGTGATGCCCGCCAGCACCAGCGCGGCGCCCGCGACGAAGTTCAGGGTCAGCGGCTCGCCGAGGATCAGCACGCCGAAGGCAATGCCGAACATCGGCGTCATGAAGGAAAACACCGCCAGGTTCGACGCCAGGTAGCGGCGCAGCAACCAGAACCAGGTGAAGTAGCTGAAGAACGACACCACCAGCCCCTGGAACAGCACGCTGCCCACGCCGATGGCGGTAAAGCTGACGTCGTGGGTCTTGCCCAGCGCCAGCGCGGCGAAGGGAAGCAGCAGCGCGGCGATCAGCAACTGGTAGAACAACGTCAGGATCGGCTTGGCCTCGGACAGCCGCGTGGTGCGCACTGCCACGGTGGTCATGCCCCAGGCGAAGCCGGCCAGCACGCCGAAGGCATCGCCCAGCAGCACGTGGCTGTCCATGTGGGCGAAGTCGAAGCCACCGCCGAAGCACAAGGCGATACCGCCGAAGCACACGCCGATGCCGATCCATTGCAGCGGCCTCAGGCGCTCGCTGGGCAGCAGGAAATGCAGCGCCAGCGCCGAGAAGATCGGCGCCGTGTAAATGAACACCGCCATGTGCGAAGCCGAGGTGTAGACCAGCCCCTGGGCGATGAAGAAGAACTCCGCGGCGAACAGCACGCCGGCCAGCAGCCCGCCCTTGAGCGTGCCCTGGCGCAGGAAGCCTTCCCAGCCGCCGCGCCAGCACATGATCAGGCCCACCGCAACCGCAGCCACCAGGTTGCGCCCGAAGGCCTGCATGATCGGTGCGATGTCCGGCGCGGCGAGTTTCACCATCACCGCCTGGATACCCCAGATCACGCACAGGCCGGTCATGACCTGGATGGCGAAGGCGTCGGCGCCCTTGCGCTCGACGATGTTGGCTTGGGAGTTCATGGCAAGGCTCGGCAGCAAGAGGCAGGAATCGGGAGACCGCAAGGACAATCGGCGGACTTCCTCGAAGAAAGCCCGCCGATCATGCCAGTTCGCGCCCGCCGGCCGCCAACGGAAATCCGCCGCTCGTACAAATAAGCCAGCTCAGCCCGCCGCCAGCGACATTATTTCCCGGACTTCACCTGGGTCCAGGTGCGGGTACGGATGCGCTCCAGCTTGGGCGGCAGCATTTCCACCGAGAACAGCTTGGCCTGCACGTCCGCCGGCGGGTAGACATTGGGGTTGTCGTGCAGCTCCTTGGAGATCAGCCCGTCCGCCGCCTGGTTGGGGTTGGCGTAGGCGACATAGTCGGAGATCGGCGCGACCACTTCCGGGCGCAGCAGGTAGTTGAGGAAGGCGTGGGCCTGCTCGACGTTCTTCGAGTCCTTCGGGATCGCCAGCACGTCGAACCAGGCGGCGGCGCCTTCCTTGGGAATGCGGTACTCGATGTGGATGCCGTTGCCGGCCTCCTTCGCGCGGTTGGCCGCCTGCATCGCGCCACCAGACCAGGCCAGGGCCACGCAGACGTCGCCGTTGGCCAGGTCGGTGACGAACTTAGAGGAGCTGAAGTAGGTGATATTCGGGCGCAGTTTCGCCAGCAGTGCCTCGGCCTTCTTGTAGTCGTCCGGGTTGTGGCTGTTGGGCGACAGGCCCAGGTAATGCAGGACCTGCGGGATCACCTCGGTGGGCGAGTCGAGGAACGCCACGCCACAGGACTTCAGCTTGGCGAGGTTCTCCGGCTTGAACACCAGGTCCCAGGAGTCCACCGGCGCGTTGTCGCCGAGCACCGCCTTGACCTTGTCGACGTTGTAGGCGATGCCGTTGGTGCCCCACATGTAGGGCATCACATATTGATTGCCCGGGTCCTTGCTCTCCAGCACTTTCAGCAGTGCCGGGTTGAGATTCTTCCAATTCGGCAGCTTGCTCTTGTCCAGCGGCTGGAACACGCCGGCCTTGAGGTAATTGGGGAGGAAGCTGTCGCTGGGCACGACCACGTCGTAGCCCGAGTGCCCGGAAAGCAGCTTGGCTTCCAGCACTTCGTTGCTGTCGTAGACGTCGTATTGCGGCTTGATGCCGGTCTCGCTCTGGAAGCCCTTGAGGGTGTCCGGACCGATGTAGTCGAACCAGTTGTAGATGCGCACTTCCGGCGCAGCGCTGGCGGCGCCGGCCGTGACGAGGGTGGCGGCGGCGAGCAGGCTGCGCAGCGCGGTATTCTTGTTCATGTCCTTCCCCAGGTTGGATGCGCTCGCACTGTGACCACTAAGCAAAAGGGTTGCGAGCAATGAAAAGCAATCGGGCGGATTCTCATCCGCCCGATTCGTCTTATCGGCGTGCAGCGCCTTCGTAGCCCTGCAGCACGTTCACCGCGTTGACGCCGATGGCCTCCACCGCGTAACCGCCTTCCATGATGAACAGGGTTGGAATACCCAGTGCGGCGATACGCTCGCCCATCTTCAGGTAGTCCGGGCTGTCCAGCTTGAACTCGGAAATCGGGTCGTCCTTATACGTATCCACGCCCAGCGATACAACCACCGCGTCCGGCGCGTAGTCGGCGATATTCCGGCAAGCGTCGTCCAGCGCGGCGAACCAGCCGTCCCAGCCGGTGCCATGGGGCAGCGGGTAGTTGTGGTTGTAGCCTTCGCCGGCGCCTTCGCCGTGCTCGTTGGCGTGGCCGAGGAAGTACGGGTACTCCACCAGCGGGTCGCCATGGATCGAGGCGAACAGCACGTCGTTGCGGCGGTAGAAGATGTCCTGGGTGCCGTTGCCGTGGTGGTAGTCGACGTCGAGGATGGCCACGCGCTTGGCGCCCTGGTCGAGGAAGGCCTGGCTGACGATGGCGGCGTTGTTCAGGAAGCAGTAGCCGCCCATGAAGTCGCTGCCGGCGTGGTGGCCCGGCGGACGGCACAGCGCGAAGGCGGTGCTGGCGCCCTGGCGCATGTGGTCCTGGGCGGTCAGCGCGACCTGGGCCGAGCTGTACACGGCCTGCCAGGTGCCGGCGGTGATCGGCGCCTCGGTGTCGAAGCTGTAGTGGCCCACTTCGCCCATCAGCGCAGTCGGGATCGGGCCGTCGCGCAGCAGGCGGCGCCCCGGGAAGGTAGTGGAAACCAGGTCGCCAGTGTGGCCCTCAGCCGCCCAGCGGGCCCAGGCACCCTTGAGGAATTCGACGTAGCGGGTGTTGTGCGCGCGCAGGATCGGATCGAGGCCGAAATCCTTGGGCTCGATGATTTCGCCCAGGTTCTGCGACTTCACACGGGCCAGCACGGTGTCCGCGCGGCTGGGCATCTCGAAGCAGGGCTGGAGTTTGCCGTCGACCAGTTCGGACTGGCCGAAATGCAGGCGGTGATCATCGCTGTACACGGTAAGCATGGGAGTACCCTCAGAAGGATTCTTGTTGTCCGGTGATGGGGAATTCTGCCCAGCGACCGCGCCGCACAGAACAGCGGAAGCGGCCAAAAGGGGATCGATGTGGCCAGAATTTGTGACCCTTAACCATCTGTGTCCACGGATTATCCGGATTCACCCGGCAAAGGCCAGCCTCCACAGCGCTATGCTCAGGGAATTGTCCGGGGCATGGGCCGGTCGAACATCATCAAGGCTTTTGACCACAGGATGGGGGAACATGCGGGAAACCTTCGTACGTGCCTGCAGCCAGGTGCTGCTGTTGCTGACCTTGACGTTCGCGGGGGCGGGCTTCGTGCTGGCGGACGAGCCGACCGACGTCCAGGCCGGCGATGCCATCCAGCTCCCGGAGCTGCCCGAGGATGCCGGCGTCGACCAACTGAGCGCACGCCTGGAACTGATCCGCCAGCGCGTTTCCGCTGACAGTGACGACGGCCTGCTGTCGAACCTGCGGCAGTCCGCCCTGGCCGTGCAGGCCCGCGCGGAACAGAACGCCACCGACATCGCCGCGTCACTGTCGCGCACCGAGGACCAGCTCAAGGTACTCGGCCCGGTCACGCCCAACGAGGCCGACAGCCTGAGCAGCCAGCGCAAGGACCTCACCGACGCCCAGAAGGACCTGCAGAAACAGCTGGAGCGCGCCAACCAGCTGGACAAGAACGCCCAGGACCTCGCCGCGCAGATCGTCAACCTGCGCCGCAGCCAGTTCAATTCGCAGATCGCCACGCGCTATCCGCCGCCGCTCAGCCCGCGCTTCTGGTCCAGCCTGATCCGCCCCACCGACGACGACTTGGCCCGCCTGCAGGCCATCCGTGGGCAGATCGGCGACGCCTTCGCCCTGACCTGGCAGCCCGAGCATCGCTGGCCGTTCCTCGGTTGCGTGGTAGTCGCGGCGCTGCTGTGGATACCCGGCCGGCGCCTGCTCGAACAGCTGCTGACCAAGGCGATGATCCGCTGGATTCCGGTCGGCCGCCTGCGCCGCAGCGCCCTGGCGGTGGCCGTCAGCCTGGCGACCATCGTCACCCTCGGCGGCGGCGCCATGCTCATCCGCGAAGGGCTGGACTGGCATGAACAGCAGAGCGGCAACATCGCCAACCTCGGTGACCAGTTGCTCTCGCTGGTGCTCTTCTGCACCTTCACCGCCGGTCTGGGTCGCGCCCTGCTCGCGGTGCAGCGGCCGTCCTGGCGCCTGCCGGACCTGCCCGACCCGGTGGCCACTGCGCTCTCCCCCTTCCCCTGGCTGATGGCCTGGCTGCTGGTGGTGCTGGGCACCCAGGAACGCATCAACAGCGCCAGCGGTGCCAGCCTGGCGCTGACCGTGGCGGTGAACGGCATCACCGCCCTGGCCACCGCCATCCTATTCGGCACCGCGCTCTACCGCTACCGCCGCGCCCGCCGCGAAGCCGAAGGCCACGAGACCTCGCCGCTGGCTGGCATCATCGTCCTGGCCATCCTGCTCACCGTGCTGCTGATCGTGCTGACGCTGGTGAGCGGCTACCTGTCGCTGGCCTACTTCCTCGCCGGCAAGCTGCTCTGGGCCTGCGTGGTGTGCGCCACCGGCTACCTGCTGACGACCCTGTTCGTCGACCTCTGCGAAGCGCTGCTGTCGCCCCGGCAGAAGATCGGCGAGCGGCTGGCCGAGAATCTCGGCGTCGACCCGCGCCACCAGGCACAGTTCGCCACCCTGCTGACCGGCGCGGGGCGCACGCTGCTGGTGCTGTCCACCCTGCTGATAGCCTTCTCCACCTCCGGCACCAGCCCCGGCGAACTGCTCCAAGGCCTGGTGCAGCTGGTGGAAAGCGGCCAGTCGCTGGGCCGCCTGAACATCGTCCCGCAGGACATTCTCCTCGCTCTGGGCACCCTGGCCGCCGGCCTGTTCGGCCTGCGCCTGCTCAAGCGCTGGCTGGCCGAGGAGCTGCTGCCGGAAACCAGCATGGACACCGGCATGCGCGCCTCGCTGGTGACCCTGGTGGGCTACATCGGCATGGTCATCCTGGTGCTGCTGGTGCTCTCGGCGCTGCGCATCAACCTCACCAGCCTGACCTGGGTGGTCAGCGCCCTGTCGGTGGGTATCGGTTTCGGCCTGCAGGCCATCGTGCAGAACTTCATCTCCGGCCTGATCCTGCTCACCGAGCGCCCGGTCAAGGTGGGCGACTGGGTCAGCCTGACCGGCGGCGTGGAAGGCGACATCCGCCGGATCAACGTGCGCGCCACGGAAATCCAGATGTCCGACCAGTCCACGGTGATCGTGCCCAACTCGCAGTTCATCTCGCAGAACGTGCGCAACGTGACCATGGGCAGCGCGCTGGGCGTGGTCGGCATCAACCTCACGCTGCCGCTGGATACCGACGTGCAGAAGGTCCGCGAACTGATGCTCAAGGCCTACACCGAGCACCAGAACATCGTCGAGACGCCCGCGCCCTCGGTGACCTTCAAGGACCTGAGCGCCACCGGCCTGACCCTCGCCGCCTCGGGCAACGTCAGCAGCCCGCGCGCCGTGTACGGCACCAAGAGCGACCTGCTGTTCACCATCTTCAGCGAACTGCGCGAGGCCGGCATCAACCTCAGCGTGCCGCAGAACCTGATCCTGCAGCGCCCATCGGTTGCCCGCAGCCTGCCCGCAGGCGCGGTCGAAGTGCCGCCGGCCAGCGACGACACGCAGCCCAAACCCCAGCCCTAGAGCGGGGCGCCGAGAAGACCCGGCGACGGCTTGCCGCAAAAAACCTCAACTCGCCCGCAGCCCCCGTATCACGGGCGCTGCGGGCCGAAACAATTCGTCATTTTGCCGTCATCAATCGGTTATCTGGCCCATCGACACTCGCAGGCTTTCAACCCCTGGGAAAGCCCGAAGATGTTCCATAAAAAAGCCAACAAAGCTGCATCCCTCGCCCTGCTCGTCGCCGTCCTCGCGGGCTGCGCCGGCCAACAGCAGGTCGCCAGCAAGGAAGCCACCCCCAACAACGATGACTGGTACCTGGTGCGTACCGAATCGACGCTCTATGTGTTCGATGACGCCACCGTCTACCGCGACTATGTCGTCACCGGCAAGGCCGCGTACACGAAGGAAGTCGGCGAGAAGGACAAGTTCGGCCAGGACATCGTGCTGGTCGTGCGCGCCGAGGACCAGGGCAAGGACGTGAAGAAGATCGCCGGCTACCAGTTCCTCAAGCAGAGCATGCCGCCGGCTGCCGGCTTCTACGGCGAGATCCGCAAGGACGGCGTGATCTACGTGGCCCAGCGCTACGGCGACATGGTCGACATGAACGGCCTGGGCGAGCCGATCTTCCGCCACACCGAAATCGCCAGCGGTCCCAACGGCGAGCGCGTGGTGTACCTGATGCAGAAGGAAGAGAAGAAGCCCGAAGCGCTGATCGCCCGTTTCCAGAAGACCTACGGCATCACCCCGAACAAGGGCTGATGACGCGAAAGGGCGCACTCCGGGGAGGGAGTGCGCCCTTTCTTTTTCCGCCGCCGCAACGGCGCGGAGAAATCCTAGCTGGCCGGTTCCAATTGCACGGCAGCGATCGTGTTCGGCGCCTCGATGCCCCAGTCACCGAACTGATACCAGTCATCGCCGAGCATCTCGGCCGGGTGCATGGTGCGATCCGCGCCGTTGCCGCAGGCCAGGTTGGTTGCCGGGCAGTAACGGTCGCAACCCCAGCAGATACGCTCGGGGTGCGGCGGATTGAGGGGGAATTTCTTGGCCATGGTCAGGCCCTCGGGTTTCCTTGTGGGATTGCCCAAGGTATGCCCGACGGACGCAGGGACTCCTTGATCCATGACAAGTCCGACGGAAATTTCAGGCGCAGCGTGCAGGCACGGCGCTCATGCGCGGCTGCTTATGCACGGAAATGGCTCGGCGGCTGGCCGCTCCAGCGCTGGAAGGCGTGGCGCAGGCTGGCGGTCTCGCTGAAGCCGAGCTCCTCGGCGATGCGGTAGATCGGCATGTCGCCGTCCTGCAGCAGCTCCTTGGCGCGGGCAAAGCGCAGTTCGTCGAGCAGTTGCTGGTAGCTGGTCTGCTGTTGCTGCAGGTGGCGGCGCAGGCTGCGCGAGGAGCAATTCAGCCGGCGTGCCAGTTCTTCCAGGCCCGGTGGCTCCTGCAGGCGCTCGCCGAGGATCGCGCGGACCTTGTCGAGCCAGGCGCGGCGCGCGGCCAGGTCGATGTTCTGCCGGCGGCACTGTTCGAGCATCTCGCGGTGGGTCACCGCGTCGGCCAGGGGCAGGCGCATGTCCAGCCAGCTCGCCGGGAAGCCGATGGCGCTGCGCGCGCAATCGAAATTCAGCTGGCAGCCGAACAGCGTGGCGTAGGCTGCGCGACGGTCGACCGGGCCGGCGTAATCGAACTCGGCGCGCAGCAGCGGCAGCGGCTGGCCGAGCAGGTCGGCGCAGGCCACCTTCAGCGAGCCCAGGCACAGCTCGGTGTTGAACGGGCGCAGCTCCTCTTCCTCGCCGTAGCCGGTGGCGACCAGCCAGGCCATGTCGCCGTCGACTTCCAGCGCGAGGTGGAAGTAGGTGCCCAGCAGCACCGGGTAGCTCAGGCCGATACGCAGCGCCTCACCCAGGGTCGGCGCGGAGATCAGCGCATAACCCAGCAGCCCATAGGCAGTGATCCGCGTGCGCACGCCCAGGCGCAGGCCGAGGGCTGGTTCGCCCGCGAGGTTCTGCACGTTGCCGAAGACCTGCTGCTCCTGCCACGGGCTGACCAGCCGGCGCAGGTCGAGCAGGTCGGCGCCGGTGATGCCGCTACCCTCGAGGATGGACTCGCGGCTGTGCCCCTCGGATTCCATCAGCGCGACGGTCAGCGAGGTCATATGCAGGGAGTTGAGCCAGGTGGAGCGGGAAAAGGTCAGAGGATTCATTCGATGCCCATCGTAGACGCTACGGCGCGCCAGCGGATGTTACCGCGGCCGGCGCAGGCCAGGGGGAGGCAAGTTGCGTGCCGGCCACCCGGCGTGGCCGTATCGATCCCCACGGGGCGGGGCTTGCGACTCCGGACGGAAGATTTCCTGCCCGGCTGCAGGGTTACCTTTGCGGACACCGGGACGGTGCGGGTGCACCGTCCTGGCGCTAAACGGATCAGCCGCGGGAGAGGAAGCGCATGCCCTCTTCCAGGCCGCTCAGGGTCAGCGGGAACATCTGTTCCTTCACCAGCTCGCGCACCAGACCGGTGGAGGCGGTGTAGTTCCAGGTGTCCTTCGGGTACGGGTTGATCCAGATGAGCTTCTTGTACTTCTCCATGAAGCGCTGCATCCACACGTAGCCGGCTTCCTCGTTCCAGTGCTCGACGCTGCCGCCGGCCTGGGTGATCTCGTAGGGCGCCATGGCGGCGTCGCCGACGAACACCACCTTGTAGTCCGGCCCGTACTTATGCAGCAGGTCGAAGGTGGCGGTGCGCTCGCTGGAGCGACGCAGGTTGTTCTTCCACACCGACTCGTAGATGAAGTTGTGGAAGTAGAAGTACTCCAGGTGCTTGAACTCGGTCTTGCAGGCCGAGAACAGCTCCTCGCAGACCTTCACGTGGGCGTCCATGGAGCCGCCGATATCCAGCAGCAGCAGGAGCTTCACAGTGTTGCGGCGCTCGGGGCGCATCTGGATGTTGAGCAGGCCGGCATCCTTGGCGGTGTGGTCGATGGTGCCGTCGATGTCCAGCTCTTCCGCCGCGCCCTCGCGAGCGAACTTGCGCAGGCGGCGCAGGGCGATCTTGATGTTGCGCGTGCCCAGCTCGACCTGGTCGTCGAGGTTCTTGTACTCGCGCTGGTCCCACACCTTGGCGGCCTTGCCCTGGCGCTTGCCGGCATCGCCGACGCGGATGCCCTCGGGGTTGAAGCCGCCGGAGCCGAACGGGCTGGTGCCGCCGGTGCCGATCCACTTGTTGCCGCCGGCGTGGCGCTCCTTCTGCTCCTCGAGGCGTTTCTTGAACTCCTCGATGAGCTTGTCCAGGCCACCGAGGGACTGGATCTGCGCGCGCTCCTCGTCGGTCAGCAGGCGCTCGAATTCCTTGCGCAGCCACTCTTCAGGGATCAGCGCCTTGAGGTGGTCGTCGAGCTTTTCCAGGCCCTTGAAGTAGGCGCCGAAAGCCCGGTCGAACTTATCGAAATGACGCTCGTCCTTCACCATGATGGTGCGGGCGAGGTAGTAGAACTCGTCCATGTCGGCGAACACGACGCGGTGCTTGAGCGCATCGATCAGGTCGAGCAGCTCGCGCACCGACACCGGCACCTTGGCCGCGCGCATTTCGTTGAACAGGTTGAGCAGCATGGCTGCACCCTCTCGTGAAACGTGGCCCTTGTAGGAGCGAGCTTGCTCGCGAACCAGCAAAAAGCTTCGCGAGCAAGGACTAGGCGTCCCCCTCGGTCCTACGAAGAGCAAATCCGGTGATCAGCGGCTGGCGCGGCGGCTCATGAAGGCAAGGCGCTCAAGGAGCTGTACGTCCTGCTCGTTCTTCACCAGGGCGCCGGCCAGCGGCGGGATGGCCTTGGTGGGGTCGCGTTCGCGCAGCACGGCTTCGCCGATGTTGTCGGCCATCAGCAGCTTCAGCCAGTCCACCAATTCGGAGGTGGAGGGCTTTTTCTTCAGGCCCGGCACCTTGCGCACGTCGAAGAAGATGTCCAGCGCCTCGCTTACCAGCGTGCCGCTGATCTTCGGGTAGTGCACGTCGACGATCTTCTGCAGGGTCTCGCGGTCGGGGAAGGCGATGTAGTGGAAGAAGCAGCGGCGCAGGAAGGCGTCCGGCAGTTCCTTCTCGTTGTTCGAGGTGATGATGATGATCGGGCGCTGTTTCGCCTTGATCGTCTCGTTGGTCTCGTAAACGTAGAACTCCATCTTGTCGAGTTCCTGCAACAGGTCGTTGGGGAACTCGATGTCGGCCTTGTCGATCTCGTCGATCAGCAGGATCACCCGCTCTTCGGCCTCGAAGGCCTCCCAGAGCTTGCCCTTCTTGATGTAGTTGCGTACGTCGTGGACCTTGTCCACGCCCAGCTGCGAGTCGCGCAGGCGGCTGACCGCGTCGTACTCGTAGAGGCCCTGGTGGGCCTTGGTGGTGGACTTGATGTGCCAGGTGATCAGCCTGGCGCCGAAGGACTCCGCCAGCTGCTCGGCGAGCATGGTCTTGCCGGTGCCCGGCTCACCTTTCACCAGCAGCGGGCGCTGCAGGGTGATGGCGGCGTTGACCGCCAGCTTGAGGTCGTCGGTGGCGACGTAGGACTGGGTACCTTCGAACTTCATCGGTGAATCCTCGAACGATGCGGGCCGGGCGCTCTGCCGGGCCGGGCGAATGGTCGGACAAGCTGCGACTATACCGCGCAGCCATGGCGAGTGTGAACGCAGACGCGGCATTCAGTCATTGAATGGCGGGTCAGGGGATGACTGATCGCAAATGGCCTGCCGATGACAAGTTTACTTTACATCGCCGAAATCCAGATGTTAAGTTCGCTTTACATCACAAGGAGACCGCGATGAATCCCGCCCTGCGCCGCTACACCCTGTCCTGTGCCGCCCTCATGCTCATTTACTCCGCCCTGCTGGCGCTGATCAGCTGGGGCCTGGACCTGCAGAAGCTGCCTTATGCCCTGCGCGTCCTGGCCGCCGCCTCTCCGGCTCTACCGCTGCTGGCGATGCTCTACGTGTTCGACCGCTACTTGCGCAGCGAGCCGGACGAATTCCTGCGTTTCCTGCTGTCCCGCGCCGCCATGCTGGCCGGCGGCGTGGTGGTCGGGCTGTTCAGCGCCTGGGGCTTTCTGGAGCAGTACGCCGCCTGGCCGCGCTTCCCGGTGATCCTCGCCTTCCCGCTGTTCTGGGCCGCCTACGGCATTGCCGTGGTACTGCTGCGCCGGCGCTTCGCCTGAGCGATTCAAGCAAGGAGCAACCATGCACAATCGCCTCAAGGCACTGCGCGCCGAACGCGGCTGGAGCCAGCAGGACCTCGCCCTGCAACTGCAGGTTTCGCGGCAGAGCGTGATCGCCATCGAGAGTGGCAAGTTCGACCCCAGCCTGCCGCTGGCCTTTCGTATAGCCCGCGCCTTCGGGCTGCCCATCGAGGCCATCTTCAGCGAAGCGCAGCCCGAGTGAGCCAGGTGCGCCGACTGGACTACCAGGCCCGCCGGGCATAGGCTGCTGGGTCTGCACAGCTCCGAACCTAAGGAACGCATCATGAGCCGCATTTTCGCCGACAACGCGCAGTCCATCGGCAACACGCCGCTGGTCCAGATCAACCGCATCGCCCCGCGCGGCGTCACCATCCTGGCCAAGATCGAAGGGCGCAATCCGGGCTACTCGGTGAAGTGCCGGATCGGCGCCAACATGATCTGGGATGCCGAGTCCGGCGGCCGCCTGAAGTCGGGCATGACCATCGTCGAGCCGACCTCCGGCAACACCGGCATCGGCCTCGCCTTCGTCGCCGCCGCCCGTGGCTACAAGCTGATCCTCACCATGCCCTCCTCCATGAGCCTGGAGCGTCGCAAGGTGCTCAAGGCACTGGGCGCCGAGATCGTCCTGACCGAGCCGGCCAAGGGCATGAAGGGCGCCATCGCCAAGGCCGAGGAAATCCTCGCCAGCGACCCGGCCAAGTACTTCATGCCGGCGCAGTTCGACAACCCGGCCAACCCGGCGATCCACGAGAAGACCACCGGCCCGGAAATCTGGAACGACACCGACGGCGCAGTGGACGTGCTGGTGGCCGGCGTCGGCACCGGCGGCACCCTCACCGGCGTGTCGCGCTTCATCAAGAACACCAAGGGCAAGCCGATCCTCTCGGTGGCCGTCGAGCCGGTCACCTCGCCGGTGATCAGCCAGGCCCTGGCCGGCGAGGAGATCAAGCCCAGCCCGCACAAGATCCAGGGCATCGGCGCCGGCTTCGTACCGAAGAACCTCGACCTGTCGCTGGTCGACCGTGTCGCCACCATTGCTGACGAGGACGCGAAGAACATGGCCCTGCGCCTGATGCAGGAGGAAGGCATCCTCTGCGGCATCTCCAGCGGCGCCGCCATGGCCGCCGCAGTGAAGCTCGCCGAAGAGCCGAACATGCAGGGCAAGACCATCGTTGTAGTGCTGCCCGACTCGGGCGAGCGCTACCTGTCCACCATGCTCTTCGACGGCCTGTTCGAGGACCAGGAACTGGTCCAGTAAGCTCTATTCCGCCGCTCTGCGCGGCGGATTCCTACCTGCCGTTCCGAATCGGTGCGGCCCAAGTCTCGTACGTGACACATGCGCTGTCTGCGGACCCGCAGGCAGCCATGGCCCCTCGCCATGTTCCGGCAAAATGGTTAATTCTTGCCCAGCCCGCGACACAGCGTCGCCCATCTTTCGCGGATGGCCCGGGCTTTCCGCACCGTTGTCAGGAACACAAGAATGAAAATTTCCGCCCCGTTGCTCTCCACCCTTGCACTCTCCCTCTCTGTTGCCGCCGGCGCCGCCCAGGCCGATAACGTCAAGATCTACAACTGGTCCGACTACATCGCCCCGGACACCGTGCCGACCTTCACCAAGGAAACCGGCATCCAGGCGACCTACGACGTCTACGACAGCAACGAGACCCTCGATGGCAAGCTGATGACCGGCAAATCCGGTTACGACATCGTGGTGCCGTCGAACCACTTCATGGCCAAGCAGATCCAGGCCGGCGCGCTGAAGAAGCTGGACAAGAGCCAGCTGCCGAACTGGAAGAACCTCAACCCGGTGCTGATGAAGGCGCTGGAAGTGAACGACCCGGGCAACGAGCACGGCTTCCCCTACCTGTGGGGCACCACCGGCATCGGCTACAACCCGGCGAAGATCAAGGAAGTGCTCGGCGACAACGCACCGATCGACTCCTGGGACATCTTCTTCAAGCCCGAGTACATGGAGAAGCTGGCCAAGTGTGGCGTAGCGGTGCTGGACAACGGCCCGGAGCTGCTGCCGATCACCCTGAACTACCTGGGCCTGCCGCATCACAGCCAGAAGCTGGATGACTACAAGAAGGCCGAGGAAGCGCTGCTCAAGGTGCGTCCGTACATCCGCTACTTCCACTCCTCCAAGTACGTCAGCGACCTGGCCAACGGCGAGATCTGCGTAGCCGTCGGCTTCTCCGGCGACATCCTGCAGGCCGCTACCCGCGCCAAGGAAGCCAAGAACGGCGTGGAAATCCAGTACTCCACGCCGAAGGAAGGCTCGCCGCTGTGGTTCGACATGGTCGCCATGCCCAACGACGCGCCGGATGAGAAAGCCGCCTACGCCTTCATGAACTACCTGCTGCGCCCGGAAGTCATGGCTGGCGTGAGCAACTACGTGCACTACGCCAACGGCAACCTGGCCGCCGACTCGCTGGTGGACAAGGCGATCAAGGCGGACCCGGCGATCTACCCGCCGCAGGACAAGATGGCCAAGCTGTTCGCCCTCGAATCCATGCCGATGAAGATCGACCGCGTGCGTACCCGTACCTGGAACACCATCAAGACCGGCAAGTAAGCGTCACCCTTGCCTGACAACGCGCGGCCCCGGCCGCGCGTTGTCGTTTCTGTCGTTTGCACCGGGCCGGATTCGCAGACAACGCCTGCTCGCAGGACGGCTTCCTGTAGGAGCGAGCTTGCTCGCGAACGGGCTCAGCGACGAAAGCGGTTCGCGAGCAAGCTCGCTCCTACGAAGAGCACCAGCACCCAGCCTGCACAGTCGTTTCTGTCGCAGGAATCGCACTTTGCCGCACGACTCGCACATGGCTCGCTCGCGCGCGCGAAGCCCGCTATAGTCAGTCCACGCAGCGCCGATGCTGCCCCACTGCACAGGTTCGCCTTCCATGTCCCGATACCCATTGCCCGATCCGGCAATCAACGTTGCAGCCTCCCCGGCCTGCGGCGCGGGTGCGGGCGCGGCCTGCCCTCCTCCGCCTCCTGTCGTCGCTGTCGCGTCGCCTCCGCCACCCGGCGTGAGCTTCTGACGCCACACGCGTTTTCCATCGCCTGGTTTTCCGCGCACAACTGACGCGGCTCCCGGTATGTATCCGGCCCCTTGATGGCCGGTCGTGATCTGCCTGACGACAGGTGCATTGCATGATTTCGCTCAACCGCTCGTCCCTGGCCTCCCTGGCCAGCACCTCCCTGTTCGTGCTGCTGTGGAGCAGCGCCGCCATCATCAGCAAGTGGGGCCTGACTCACGCATCACCGATGGTCTTCCTCATCGCCCGCTTCGGCACCGCGCTGGTGGCGCTGCTGATTCTCTCGCCGCTGATCGGCCTGCGCTGGCCGCGCGAGCGCAAGCAGATACGCCACGCCGTGCTCACCGGCCTGGTGATGCTGGGCATCTACCCGATCTTCTACCTGATGGCGCTGGACCTGCACGTCACCCCCGGCGTGATCGCCACGGTGCTCGGCGTGCAGCCGATGCTCACCAGCTTCCTCCTCGAACGCCGGCATTCGGCGCCGCGCCTGGGCGGCCTTGCGCTGGGGCTGATCGGGCTGGTGATGGTGGTCTACCAGAGCATCGGGCTGTCGGGTCTGACCTTCGCCGGCCTGGCCTGCTGCCTGCTGGCGCTGCTGTCGATCACCGGCGGCTCGATCCTGCAGAAGAACATCCGCGACAACCCGCTGGGCACCCTGCCCCTGCAGTACATGGCCGGGCTGGCGCTGTGCATTGGCGTCGCGCCGTTCCAGCCGCTGCACGTGGAGTGGAATGCCGCGTTCATCCTCAGTGCGCTGTGGATGGGCCTGATGGTCTCGGTGCTGGCCACCGTGTTGCTCTACCGGATGATCGCGGCGGGCAACCTGGTCAACGTCACCAGCCTGTTCTACCTGGTGCCGGCGGTCACGGCGCTGATGGATTACGCGGTGTTCGGCAATCGCCTGTCCGCCCTCGGCCTGCTGGGCATGGGGCTGATCGTGGTGGGGTTGATGCTGGTGTTCCGCAAGGCGGCGCCGGCGCGGGATACCGGGGCGGTGCGGGTTGTGGATAACGGATAGTCCGTCGTAGCGCTTGCTCCCTCTCCCCTGCCCTCTCCCTGAAGGGAGAGGGGGTTTCCGAGCGGCTCGGATTGCCGTGCTCTACTGATGCCTTGGTTGCAGGCTGAGCAGGTCATTTCCCTTTACACCGAACCAGTCCCCTCTCCCTTCGGAGCGGGGCGCGCAGCCAGGGTTAGGGAGAGGGCTGCCCTCGGCACCAAAGTTTCACTACAACGCCCCAACAACCCCTCAACCCGCCGCCTCCACCTTCGGCTGCGGCGCCGGCCGCAGCACCAGCCACAGCGCCAGCGCAATCAGCACGCCGCCCTGCAGGTGCGCCCAGGACAGCGACTCGTCCAGCAGCAGCACGCCCCAGAACACCCCGAAAGGCGGAATCAGGAAGGTCACCGTCATGGTCTTCAGCGGGCCGATGCTGGCCAGCAGGCGGAAGTACAGGACATAGGCGAAGGACGTGCAGAGGAAGCCCAGCCCGGCCAGCGCCAGCAGGATCTTCGGTTCGGCCAGCGGCGCTAATGGCATGTCCAGGCTGGTGCCAAGGAAGAACGGCAGCAGGCAGAGTGTCGCACCGGCCTGGCTGCCCAGGGCCGAGACGGCGAAATCCAGCCCGCCCTGGTCGTTGATCCAGCGCTTGGTGAAATAGCCGGCGAAGCCATAGCAGGTGGTCGCCACCAGGCAGGCGGCGGCGCCCCAGAGCACCGGGGCATCGAAGGGCACCGGGCCGGCACGGGTCAGCACCGCCACACCCGCCAGCCCCAGCAGCACGCCGAGAGCCTTGCCGCCGGTGAGCGCCTCACCGAAGAACAGCGAGCCGATCAGCACGCCCATCAGCGGCGTGGTGGCGTTGAAGATCGCCGAATACCCGGCCGGCAGAAACTGCGCCGCCAGGCTGTACATCAGCACCGGAATGCCCGAGGCGATCACGCCGATCAGCAGCAGGCGCACCAGCTTGCCGCGAAAATCCCAGCGCGTGCGCAGCGCCAGCATGATCAGCACCAGCCCGATGGCCGAGAGGAACACCCGGAAGAACGCCGTCGGCATCACCCCGATGGCCGGCACCAGTTGCCGCATGAAAAGAAAACTGGCGCCCCAGATGGCGGCCAGACCGAACATGTTGAGCAGAGCGGCAGGGTTCATCGCGACAGGCTCCAGGGCAGGAAAGCCACCAGCCTACGCCGGTGGTGAAGGGCATCCATCCACAGCTGACTTTCAAAGTCCATCAGCGATTCTGCCGCAGCCGCGCCATGCTCAGCACGTCGGTGTAAACACCATCACGCAGGGCGAACTCGCGCAGCGTTCCTTCCACCTCGAAGCCGAACTTGCGGTACAGCGCGATGGCCGGCTCGTTGTCAGTGAAAACGGTCAGCTCGACGCGGCGCAGGCCCATCCAGTTGTCGGCAACGTCCATCAGTTCGGCCAGCAGCCGCGTGCCAATGCCGCGTCCCTGCCAAGCCACGGCGACGCCCATGCCGATGCTGCCGCACTGACTGCGGCGCACGCGCGGGTACTGTTCCAGGCTGGCGCTGCCGATCACCTCGCCCTGGTGCAGTGCCAGCAGGGAAATGCGGCGCTCGTCGTCCAGCACCATGCGCTTGCGCCACAGTTCCGGCGCCTGATAGGGCATCTGCAGGACCTGGCGAGCCACCGCCGGATCGTTGTAGAGGGCCGCGAGGCCATTGATGTGCTGCTCGGTGCAGCGTTCGATGCGGACGTCTTGCATGGCGTATCGGCTCCTTGCCGAAGGGGATGCACGAGGCTCTTTTCCAGGAGAGCGGCCGGCCAGCATACGCGCTAACCCTGCGGGAAAGCTGCACGATCCAGCGAAGAATCCGCCCTTTCCCAACTGGTTCGCCGTGGCTAAGCTCGCTGCACCAGAACCCAGCAGAGGCGCTCCCATGGCTCAGCACTGGCCGGCGACCGAGATCGCGACCCTGATCCTCCAAGGCTTCGACGACTACCGCGCGAAGTTCCACCAGATCACCGCCGGCGCCCCGGCGCGCTTCGAGCAGGCGCTCTGGCAGGAAGCGCAGCAGGCCTCGACCGAGCGCATCGAGCTGTACGAGGAAATGGTTGCCGAGACCGTGGCCCGACTGGCCGAGGCCATGGCCGGCATCGACCTGGTGGATGTGGAGCGCTGGCCGATCGCCAAGAGCGCCTACATCACCTTGCTCGACCCGCGGCTGGACGACGAACTGGCGGAAACCTGGTTCAACTCGATCTTCTGCGGCCTGTTCAGCCACGACAACATCAGCGACGGCACGATGTTCGTGCACACCACCCGCCCCGCCCTGCGCGCCCATTCCCGCGACCCGCACACGCGCATCTACCGCCCCGGCGGCAAGCTGCGCGAGGCGCTGGAAAACATCTTCGACGACTACCGCTTCGCCGTGGACTACGACGACCGCGAGCGCGACCTGCAGCGCATGGACAGCCTGCTGCACGCCAACCTGCCGGACTGGGTGTGCAAGGACCCGACCCTGACCATCGAGCTGATCGGCTCGGTGTTCTACCGCAACAAGGGCGCCTACCTGGTGGGCCGCCTGTTCACCCCGGACGAGCAGTGGCCGCTGGTGTTCCCGCTGGTGCACCACGAAGGGCGCGGCATCCAGTTCGACACGGTGATCACCGACGAGGCGGAAGTCTCGATCATCTTCTCCTTCACCCGCTCCTACTTCATGGTCGACGCGCCGGTGCCGGCAGAGATGGTCGCCTTCCTCAAGCGCCTGCTGCCGGGCAAGCACATCGCCGAGCTGTACACCTCCATCGGCTTCTACAAGCAGGGCAAGAGCGAGTTCTACCGCGCGCTGATCAACCACCTGGCGACCACCGACGACCGCTTCGTCATGGCCCCCGGCGTGCGCGGCATGGTGATGAGCGTGTTCACCCTGCCGGGCTTCAACACCGTGTTCAAGATCATCAAGGACAACTTCAACCCGGCCAAGACCGTCGACCACGCCACGGTGATTCAGAAGTACCAATTGGTGAAGAACCACGACCGCGTCGGGCGCCTGGCCGATACCCAGCAGTTCGCCGACTTCCGCTTCCCGGTGGGCAAGTTCGACCCCGACTGCCTCGCCGAACTGCTCGACGTCGCGCCCTCCACCGTGCAGATGGAAGGCGACGTGGTGCTGATCCGCCACTGCTGGACGGAACGGCGCATGACCCCGCTGAACATCTACCTCGAACACGCCACCCCCGCGCAGGTGGAAGAGGCGCTGAAGGACTACGGCCTGGCGATCAAGCAACTGGCGGCGGCGAACATCTTCCCCGGCGACATGCTGCTGAAGAACTTCGGCGTCACCCGCCACGGCCGCGTGGTGTTCTACGACTACGACGAGATCTGCTACCTCACCGAGGTGCACTTCCGCCACATCCCGCCAGCGCGCTACGAGGAAGACGAGATGTCCTCCGAGCCCTGGTACTCGGTGGGGCCGATGGACGTGTTCCCGGAGGAGTTCCCGCGCTTCCTGTTCGTCGACCTGAAGCTGCGCCGGCAATTCGCCAAGCTGCACGGCAACCTGTTCGACGCCGACTACTGGAAGGGCCTGCAGGAACAGATTCGCGCCGGCAAGGTGATCGACGTATTCCCCTACCGCCGCCACGAATCCCCGGAAGAGGCGCTGGCGCGCTGAGCCCTGGCTCATTCGCGCGCCCATGCACCTGACGCCTCGCGGCGGATAACGCTGGCGCGTTATCCGCCCTACGAACCCAGCCAGCGTATGGGCTCTCGTAGGAGCGGACCTTGTCCGCGAAATGGCCGGCAGGCCATGCTTGGGGGCAGCACCACTATCGCGGTGATCGCGGAGAAGCTCCGCTCCTACAAGAGCGGTGCAGTGTGGCGCTTCAGTACGTAGGGCGGATAACCCGGAACGGGTTATCCGCCGGATACCTCGCGGCGGATAACGCTGCCGCGTTATCCGTCCTACAAAGGCCTGCTGGGTGTGCTTTTCGCAGGAGCGCCTTCAGTTCCAGTGCCGCCGCGTCGCGCGGCGGTTGTCGCCCAGGCCGACCAGCGCCGCCACGGAGGCCATCAGTACCTCAGCAATCCACGCCAGTACCAGCCCACCGGCCAGCGCCCAGCCGATGGCTTCGGGTTCCAGCACCACCTGGTAGCGATAGTTGGCGTAGGTTTCCTGCAGCAGTTCGTGGTTCGGCGCCGTCACCATGTGCAGCGCGCGCTGGTACCAGGTGCCTTGCAGGGCCTGCCATTCGTTCTCGAACAGCTGGGCACGGCGCATCAGCCGTTCGATGTTGTCGGCGTCGCGCTGGAACACCGGGTCCGGGCTGCCCCGATAGTGCGCCACCAGGGCACTCAGGTCGCCCTGGAAGAACTGCCCGGAGGTGTCCTTGAACCCTTGCAGCGCCTGGGTTGCCTCGATGCGGTGGGCATCGACGCGTTGCGCGTAATCCTTGATGAAGCCCGGTATCTGCACGGCGACCAACAGGCCCAGTGCGAACAGCACCATGCGTACGTAGCTGCGCAGCATTGTTTTCCCCTCTCGTTCTTATGATGTGCAAGGCGCCGGTGGATTCTCCCGGTTGCCGCGTCGGCGTGCCGGGAGTGCTTCACGTCCCGCTCAGATGCGACCCTGGGTGACGATCTCGCCACGCCACCAGAGCATCCACTCGCCGCCCTGCATGCGGGTCCAGTTCTCGTTGTCGGTCAGCGGTTCGGTGGCGATCACCGTGACCACGTCGTTGGGCGTGGTCTCGGACTGGAAGTCCACGGTCATGTCGGCATCGCGCAGGCGCGCCGGGCCGAACGGAGCGCGGCGGGTGATCCAGGCCAGCTTGGTGCTGCAGAAGGTGAACAGCCAATCGCCATCGCTGAGCAGGCAATTGAATACGCCCTTCTCGCGGTAGGAGGTGCAGGCGGTGACCAGGGTGGGTAGGAGGACTTCCACTGGCACCGGTTCGGGGAAGGCCCGGCGCACGCGGTTGAGCAGGTCGCAGAAGGCCGCTTCGCTGTCGGTGTCGCCCACTGCACGGTACAGGCCGGGCTCAGGGTTGAAGTCGGCGAGCTGGCCGTTGTGGGCGAAGGTCCAGTAGCGACCGCCCATTTCGCGCACGAAGGGATGGGTGTTGGACAGGCAGACCTTGCCGACGTTGGCCTGGCGGATATGGCCGATTACCGCCTCGCTCTTGATCGGGTAGCGCTGCACCAGCCGCGCGACTTCCGAGTCGACGCTCGCTGTCGGGTCCTGGAACAGCCGCACGCCGCGCCCTTCATAGAAGGCGATGCCCCAGCCGTCGCGGTGCGGGCCGGTGCCGCCGCCGCGCTGCATCAGCCCGGTGAAGCTGAAGACGATGTCCGTCGGGACGTTGGCGCTCATGCCGAGCAACTCGCACATGAATCAGTTCTCCTCCATCAGTGCCTCGCGCAGCTGATGCAGCTCGCGATCCAGGCGATTCTGCAGCCTTTTCCGCCCCAGCGGCAGGAACCGCGTGAGCCCGCGCAGCACCAGGGCCGGCAGGTCGTTCAGCTCACGCGGGATAAGGTGCAGGTGAAAATGGGCGACATGCTGGTTGGCCGCGGGACCATCGTTGACCAGCAGGTTGATGCCGACCCGCCCATAGCCGGCTCGGCGCAGCACGCGCTGCATGCGCTCGGCCAGCGGGATCAGGTCCTGCTGCGCCGCCTCCGAGAGCTGGTGCAGGAAAGCCGCGTGCTCGCGGGCCACCAGCAGCAGGTGCGCGGGGCGCAGCGGATAGATGTCCAGCAGCACGATGAAATGGTCGTCTTCGTAGAGGGTACGGGCCGGCACGCGACCGGCCGCGATGGCGCAGAACACGCAGTCCATGGGAACTCCTCGAAAGGCCGTTCAGTTCATGCTGGACGCGTACGAGGCAGGACGCAAGGCGCGTGCTACAGGCGCGGCTCGATCCGTGCGCGGCTGTCGTGCCGCTCGCTCGGGTGGGAATTGACGCCCTCGACCAGCTCAGGCTGCATCAGCTGGCGCAGGGTCGGCTCGTCTGCCGCTTCCTTGTCCTGGCGGCGTTTCTTCAGCGAACGCTCCAGCGGCCAGCGGATCAGCACGAACAGCAGGTACAGGCCGAAGGAGGCCAGCAGCACCAGGGCCAGGTCGGAGACTGCGCGCCAGGCGTTGTTGCCGACCTTGAACACCACGTCCAGCGCAGTGATGGCGATGGCCGGGGCATACAGGTTGTTCGCCGGGTCCACCGGGGTGGGGGTGAACAGCAGGACGACGACTATCACCCGCAGGGGTTCGCGCAGCCAGCGCCACATCCAGCCGGTCATCAGGAACCAGACCAGGGTCAGGCCCAGGCCGGCGCCGATATAGGCGCCCCAGGCGAGCATGTAATCGTGTTCGTTCATGCGCGTGCGTACGTGCGGTGTCGACGGAGGGGTGCGTATGATAGCCGCTTTTCCCCATGGGTGCGCAGCCGGGCGTCATCCATGCCGCCACACGAGGATTCGCCATGACCGACCGCCAGCCCCCCATCGCCCGTCGCGAGGCCGCAGCCGATCCCTATGCGTGGTTGGAAAACCGCGATGCCGAGGACGTCCTCGACTACCTGAAAGCAGAAAATGCCTACCTGGAAGATCAACTTCTTCCTCAGACAAAGCTGCGGGAAACCCTGTTCCAGGAGATCAAGGGCCGTATCCGCGAGACCGACCTGTCGCTGCCCACGCCGTGGGGCCCCTGGCTCTATTACCAGCGCACCACCGCCGGCGACGAGTACCCGCGCCACTACCGCGCACCGCGCCCGGCCGACGGGTCGCTGACGGTCGACGAGAACGCCGAGCAGCTGCTGCTGGACCCGAATGCCCTGGCTGGCGATGACTTCCTGTCGGTCGGTGCCTTCAGCATCAGCCCGGATCATTCGAAGCTGGCCTACAGCCTGGATACCAGCGGCGACGAGATCTACACCCTCTACGTGAAGGACCTGGCCGACGGCAGCATCGCCACCCTGCCCTTCGAGGATTGCGACGGCAGCCTGACCTGGGCCAACGACAACCGCACCCTGTTCTTCGGCGAGCTGGACGACACCCACCGTCCGCACAAGCTCTATCGCCATCGCCTGGGCGACAGCGGCGCCCAACTGGTCTTCGAGGAGCCGGACGGCCGCTTCTTCCTGCACTGCTACCGCGCCAGCTCCGAGCGCCAGCTGGTGCTGCTGCTGGGCAGCAAGACCACCAGCGAAGCCTGGGTGCTCGACGCCGCCACGCCGGACGGCGAGTTCGTCTGCCTGGCCGCGCGCGAAGAAGGCCACGAGTACTACCCCGACCACGGCCGCTTGAACGGCGACTGGGCCTGGCTGATCCGCAGCAACCAGACCGGTATCAACTACGCCCTGTACCACGCCAGCGAAGCGCAGCCGACCCGCGCCCACTGGGTCGAGCTGGTGGCGCACCGCGACGACGTGATGCTCGAAGGCCTGACCCTGAGCGCCAGCGCCCTGACCCTGAGCCTGCGCGAGGGCGGTTTGCCGATTGTCGAGGTCCACCCGCACGGCCAGCCGGCGCACCGCGTCGACCTGCCGGACGCCGCCTACAACCTCTACGTGCAGGACAGCCTGGAGTTCGACAGCCCGGTGATCCGCCTGCGCTACGAGGCGCTCAACCGCCCGGCACAGATCCGCCAGCTGGACCTCGCCAGCGGCGAGCAGCAGGTACTCAAGCAGACCCCGGTGGAAGGCCCCTTCGACGCCGACGCCTACGAAAGCCGCCGTCTCTGGGCGGATGCACCCGATGGCGTGCAGGTGCCGATCAGCCTGGTCGGCCGCCGCGAAGTGCTGGAAGACATCGCCCGTGGCAAACCGGCGCCGCTCTACCTCTACGGCTACGGCGCCTACGGCGAGAGCCTCGACCCGTGGTTCTCCCACGCGCGTCTGAGCCTGCTGGAGCGCGGCTTCGTCTTCGCCATCGCCCATGTGCGTGGTGGCGGCGAGCTGGGCGAAGCCTGGTACCGCGCCGGCAAGCTGGCGCACAAGCAGAACACCTTCAGCGACTTCATCGCCTGCGCCGAACACCTGCTCGGCCACGGCTACAGCACCCCGGCCCAGCTCGCCATCAGCGGCGGCAGCGCCGGCGGCCTGCTGATCGGCGCGGTGCTCAACCAGCGCCCGCAGCTGTTCGCCGCGGCCATCGCCGAAGTGCCCTTCGTCGATGTGCTCAACAGCATGCTCAACCCCGACCTGCCGCTCACCGTCACCGAGTACGACGAGTGGGGCAACCCGCAGGAGCCGGAGGTCTACGAGCGCATCCGCGCCTACGCGCCCTACGAGAATGTAAGCGCCCAGGACTACCCCGCCCTGCTGGTAGTGGCCGGCTATAACGACAGCCGCGTGCAGTACTGGGAAGCCGCCAAGTGGGTGGCCAAGCTGCGCGTCAGCAAGACCGACGAGCGCCTGCTGCTGCTCAAGACCGACCTGGGTGCCGGCCACGGCGGCATGAGCGGCCGCTACCAGGGCCTGAAGGACGTCGCGCTGGAATACGCCTTC
This sequence comes from Pseudomonas sp. CAN1, assembly GCF_030462585.1. Classification (GTDB taxonomy): domain Bacteria; phylum Pseudomonadota; class Gammaproteobacteria; order Pseudomonadales; family Pseudomonadaceae; genus Pseudomonas. The sequence continues at coordinate 264,436 of NZ_JASMRU010000007.1, forward strand.
CTGTTCAAGGTACTGGGCATCGAAGGCAATTCCTGATGCTCTACACCTGCCCCTGCTGCGGCCATTTCAGTTTCGGCGACCCTCCGGGGTCGTACGAAATCTGCGAGATCTGCTTCTGGGAAGACGATCACCTGCAGCTGTGCTTCCCCGACGCGCGCGGCGGCGCCAACGCCGTGAGCCTGATCGAGGCGCAGGTCAACTATGTGCAGTGGGGTGCCTGTGAACGGCGCTTCCGCGCCCAGGTGCGCCCGGCAACCATCGACGACGTGAAGGACGACCGCTGGTTCCCGTTGTGGGAGAAGCGTGTGGAGCTACCGGACGACGAAGCGCCGCTGGCCGGCGAAGAAGCCTGCTACTGGCTGCGCACGCCGGGCTGAATAGCTTTCAGCGACGGCTGCTGAAGGCCAGGCCGACACCCATGGCGACGATCAACCCGCCCGAGGCGCTCTGCTGCCAGCGCCGCCAGCTCGGGTTGCTGCCCACGCGATTGCCGACGCGCCCGGCGACCAGCGACACCGCGGCATTCACCAGGCAACCGCCGAGGTTGAACAGCAGGCCGAGGCAGAGAATCTGCAGCACGAAGTTCGGGCCGCCGGCCGGCACGAACTGCGGCAGGAAGGCGAGGAAGAACAGCGCCACCTTGGGGTTGAACACGTTGACCAGCATGCCCTGCAGGAACACCCGGCTCAGCCGTGCGGGCTCCAGCTCGGTGCGTTTCTGTTCGCGCCAGGCGCCGCGGATCAGCTGCACGCCGAGCCAGACCAGGTAGAGCGCGCCCAGCCACTTGAGCACGCCGAAAGCCACGCTGGACATCATCAGCAACGCCGACAGGCCGAAGGCCGCTGCCAGCATGTGCACCACGCAGCCGGCGCCGATCCCCAAGGTCGACATCAGGCCCGCCGCCGGACCCTGGGCAGCCGAACGCGAGGCCACGTAGAGCATGTCCGGGCCGGGCGTGAGGTTGAGTGCGAGGGTGGCGATGAAGAACAGGCTGAGGCTTTCAAGGCTGGGCATGGCGCGGCTCCGGGACGGCAGACGCGCAGCATGCCACGCCGGGCGCCGCTTGCGGAACCCGCGGCGGCTGGCTCAGCCGGCGCGGAAGATCAGGTGCTCTTCCCAGTCGTCCTCGGCCACCGAGTTCTCGCTGAGCATGCGCCCGGACTGCGAGATGCGCTCGTGGTGCACCGCGTCCGGATCACCGCAGACCAGGTGATGCCACAGCGGCAGGTCCTTGCCCTCGGCCACCAGGCGGTAGCCACAGGTCGGCGGCAGCCACTGGAACTCGTCGGCCTGGGCCGGGGTGAGCTGGATGCAGTCGGGCACGCTGGCGCGGCGGTTGGCGTAGTCGGTGCAGCGGCAGGTCTTCATGTCCAGCAGCTTGCAGGCGATGCGCGTGTAGTAGACGGCGCCGTCGTCCTCGTCTTCCAGCTTCTGCAGGCAGCACAGGCCGCAGCCGTCGCACAGCGACTCCCACTCTTGCTGATCGAGCTGGTCGAGGGTCTTGCGTTTCCAGAAGGGTTCGACTTTGGCGGCCATTTTTTATACAGGGGCAATTTCACGGGGCGCAAAGTCTAAGCCTCGCGAGCAGCAAGGCCAAGTGCAGGCGACCATTGACCGCGCGGCGCTTGCCAGAGCGTGTCGCGCTGGTTAGTTTGACCGACCCACGGGCCCGGTCCGCTTGCCTTCTACCAGTGCCGCGAGACCCACCAGCCGCCCAACCCCACCGCGATGCCCGGCCGACCACGGCACCATCGGCAGAGTCCAAACCCTTCAAGGAGCCACCATGAGCGCCAATCCGCGCGTTTCCGAGCACCCCATCGACCCGCAGTTCATCAATCGCTGGTCGCCCCGCGCCTTCAACGGCGAAGCCATTCCCCAGGAGACCCTGCTGAGCTTCATCGAGGCCGCGCGCTGGGCGCCGTCCTCCTTCAACTCGCAGCCCTGGCGCTTCCTCTTCGCCCTGCGCGACACGCCGAACTGGCAGCGCTACCTGAACCTGCTCGGCGAGTTCAACCGCGGCTGGGCGCAGCACGCCTCGGCGCTGGTGGTGGTGCTGTCGAAGACCACCTTCGCCCCGCCCGGCTCCAGCGAGGAAAAGCCGGCCCTGTGGCACAGCTTCGACACCGGCTCCGCCTGGGGCTTCCTCGCCCTGCAGGCGAGCCTGGCCGGCTGGCATACCCACGGCATGGCTGGCTTCGATCGCGAACTGGCGCGCACTGAGCTGAAGGTCCCGGCGGATCATGAGATCCATGCGGTGATCGCCATCGGCAAGCTCGGCGACAAGTCGATCCTCGCCGAGAGCCTGCAGGCCCGCGAAGTGCCCAACGCCCGCCGCCCGCTGGCGGAGATCGTGGCCGAGGGTGATTTCTCGCTCTGATGCCTGACCTGTAGGAGCGAGCGTGCTCGCGAATCGCATGGCACCGAGTTATGCGGTTCGCGAGCAAGCTCGCTCCTACGAAAAGCCACAAAAAAAAGGCCCCAATGGGGCCTTTTTCGTTACCGCTAGCGGTCAGTACCCGCGGGAGAAATCCACCTCGCCACGCATGGCCTGCCCCGCCCAGAAGCGCGTGAGGTTGTCGCGGAACAGGTCGATCAGCAGGGTCGGCAGCGTCGGTGCGGCGGTATGGCCAGTCAGCAGCAGGCGCGGCGTGTGCCAGAACGGGTGGGAGACCGGCAGCGGCTCCTCGCGGCAGACGTCGATCACCGCGCCAGCGAACTGGTTGGCCTCCAGCGCCGCGACCAGGTCCGCGTCCACCACCGACGTGCCACGCCCGGCATTGAGGAACAGCGCGGTGGGCTTCATCCGCTGGAACAGCGCGAGGTTATAGACATCGCGAGTTTCCGGGGTGTCGGGCAGCAGGTTGATCACGTAGTCGGCGGTTTCGGTCAGGCGCGGCAGGTCTTCCATGCCGCCCATGCGGCCGAAGGGCACCAGTGCCCGCGGATTCTTCGCCACGCCGACCAGCTCGACACCGAACGGCGCCAGCATGTGCGCCACCGCCTGGCCGATCTCGCCGGTACCGACGATGAGAATCTGCCGGCCACTCAGGCTGCCCGGCACGCGGTCGTCCCATTGCACGCCCACCTGGCTGGCCAGGCGGCCGAGGAACTGGCGTTCATGGGCGAGCATGTAGGTGAGCAGGTATTCGGTCATGACCTGACCGAAGATACCGACGGCGCGGGTCAGGGCGTAGTCCTTGGGCAGGTCGTCACCCAGCAGCGGGGTGATACCGGCCCAGCTGGACTGGATCCACACCGGGTGCACGCCCTGACGCAGAAGCTGCGCGGCCAGGGTCGGCTCGCCGAGCCAGACCGGGCATTCCGCCGCGGCCTCCACCAGCTTGGCCGGGTCGTTGCCGGAGATCACCGTCAAACGGGGTTCGGCCGCCATCAGCAGGGCGGCGTAAAGAGCGTGTTCGCGATCGAGTACGAGCAGGCGCATGGTCAGGCCTTTCGCTTCGAACGGTGGAGCATTTCCGGCTGGCGCATCTTGGCTCGCTTCAGGTGGGCTTCCCTGGGGATATCGTCATCAGTTCGAGGGAAGTCAGGCGGCTATAGACACAGCCAGAGACCAAGCGTTCCGCTCCGTTGAACCCTTCGCTCCGCGCATAATGCGCTCAAGCCGCGAACTTGCACAGTGCCAGCACCGGGCAAATCCGCGGCCTGAAGGGGTCGCGGCGCAAATCCAAGGTCAGACCGGATCGTTGCGCCGCAGCAGCTCCTCGGGCAGGTGTTCGATGTACTCGTCTTCGGCCGGCGGCATCTGCAGGTGGAAGCCCTGCTTCTCGATGTTTTCCAGCACCACGTTGATGTCCTCGCGGGCCAGCTGGCGCTCGGGGCTGAGCACCAGGTCGAAGGTGTGCTTGGGCGCGCCGAACGCCGCCAGCAGTGCTTCGGGCACGCGGCTCAGGGCTTCGCGCTTGTCGACGTACAGGTACATCTCGTTCTTGCGCGGGCTCTTGTAGATGGAGCAGATGCGTTTCATGTCGAAGTGTTTCCGCGTTATTCGGTGGTAGGAGCCGCGAGGCTGTCGAGCAGGGCCTGGCCCATCAGCTCGCGGCGCCAGCCTTGCAGCGAATCGGGCAGTTGGTAGGGGCCGTTGGGCCAGCCGGTCTTGAGCAGGGCTTCGAGGATCTTCTTGCGCAGCATCAGTTCGGGCGCCATCTGCAGGCGCTCGGCTTCCTTCTGGCCGACTTCGCGGAGCATCTTCAGCACCGGGGTGATCTCACGCGGCAGCGGCTCGGGCAGCGTCTGCGGGCGATCGGCCTCCGGCAGCTTCGCCGCGTGGGCGATCAGCGCGATCAGGGTGTCGCCATCCTGGCGCACGGTGCGCGGGTGCATGTCGTCGATGCGCGCCAGGGCGACCTTGTCAGTCGGCTGGAAGCGCGCCAGCGGCCACAGGGTGTGCTCGCGCAGGATGTGGTTGCGCGGCTTGTTGCGCAGCCGCGCCTGCTCCTCGCGCCAGACACACAGCTCGCGCAACACGGCCAGTTGCTGGGGATTGAGCTTCCACGCCAGCTTGATATCGAGGTAGGCCTGCTGCGGGTCGCTGACGCGGCTCTGGTTGTTGGTCAGGTCGGTGCCGTCGGCCAGCAGCCACTGCAGCTTCTCGTCGCTCAGGCGCGGCGCCAGCTTCACGTAGACCTCGGCCAGGTGCAGCACGTCCTCGGCGGCGTAGCGCACCTGCATGTCGGTCAGCGGGCGCTGCAGCCAGTCGGAGCGGGTCTCGTCCTTGGGCAGGTCGAGGCCGAGGATTTCCAGCACCAGCTTGGAATAGCCCATGGAATGCGGCATGCCCAGGTAGGCGGCGGCCAGCTGGGTGTCGAACAGTGGCTGCGGCAGGCTGCCGGTCAGGCGCTGGAACACTTCCAGGTCCTCGCCGCAGGCATGGAACACCTTGACCACCACCGGCGATTCGAGCACGGCGGCGAACGGCGACCAGTCGCGGATCAGCAGCGGGTCGATCAGCCACACGCCACTGCCATCGCCCACCTGCACCAGGCCGGCGGCCGGGTAGAAGGTATCGACACGCATGAACTCGGTATCGAGCGCGAGGTACGGCAGTTCTTTCCAGTCCTGGCACTTGCGCTCCAGGGTGGCATCGTCGCGAATCCACTGTATGTCGAGGACGGTCACGAACATCTCCTTCGTTTCGGTGCGCGCAGTATATAGAGATGCAGGATGTGCGAGCATTCCGCTCGGCTATCGGCGTGTGACGATTTGCTGGCAACTTCTACGCTTTGCCCCGCCCACAACAACAAGAAGGCAGCTTTGCATGAAAAAGCTTTTCGCTCTGGTCGTCCTGCTGGTGGCCGCGCTCGCCGTGTACCTGGCGCTCACGCCCAGCCCCATCGACCCGCTGACCTGGACGCCGCCCAAGGCGCCGCCGATGACCGGCGTGATGGAACCCAACGACACGCTGATGAAGGCCGAACTGCTCGCCCAGGGCCAGATCGTCGGTCCCGAGGACACCGCCGTGGACAGCCAGGGCCGGGTCTTCGCCGGGTTGGATGACGGGCGCATCGTGCGCATCGGCGCCGACGGCAAGGCCGAAACCTTCGTCGAGACCGGCGGCCGCCCGCTGGGCCTGGCGTTCGACAAGGCCGGCAACCTGATCGTCGCCGATGCCTGGAAGGGCCTGCTGCAGGTCGACCCGCAGGGCAAGATCCGCCTGCTCAGCGATTCGGCCGATGGCCTGCCGTTCGGCTTCACCGACGACCTCGACATCGCCAGCGACGGGCGCATCTACTTCAGCGACGCTTCCAGCCGCTTCCACCAGCCCGACTACATCCTCGACCTGCTCGAAGCGCGCCCCCACGGCCGCCTGCTGCGCTACGACCCGGCCACCGGCAAGACCGAGACGCTGCTCAAGGACCTGTACTTCGCCAATGGCGTGGCGCTGTCGCAGCACGAGGACTTCGTGCTGGTCAACGAAACCTACCGCTACCGCATCACCCGCTACTGGCTCAAGGGCGAGAAGGCCGGGCAGCACGAGGTATTCATCGACAACCTGCCGGGCCTGCCGGACAACCTCGCCAGTGACCGCGAGGGCACCTTCTGGGTCGCCCTGCCTTCGCCGCGCAAGGCCGATGCCGACGTGATCCAGCAGATGCCCTGGCTCAAGCGCCAGCTCACCAAGCTGCCGCGCGCCGTGCTACCCAAGCCGGTGCCCTATGGCCTGGTGATCCAGGTGAACGAGAAAGGCGAGATCGTGCGCAGCCTGCACGACACCAGCGGCCAGCACCTGCGCATGGTGACCTCGGCCAAGCCGGTGAACGGCGTGCTGTACCTGGGCAGCCTGGAGAACGACCGTATCGGGCGGCTCCCTATCCGCTGAGGGCTCCAACTCCACTGACGCCTCAGGCCGGCGTCTGCTCCTGTGGGGCAGGCGCCGGAACAGGCTGAGGGCTGGACTCCAGCAGCTCCAGCATGCGCACCCGCACCTCGCTCATCAGCGCATCGACGCCGCGCTCGGTGTATTGGGTGGAGTCGATGGGCGCGCCGACATGCACTTCCACCGGCATGCCGATATTCAGCTTCAGCCCACCCGCTGGCAGCAACTGCTGGATGCCGCGGATCGCCACCGGGACGATGATCGCGTCGGTCTGCTGGGCCAGGCGGAAGCAGCCCTTCTTGAACGGCTGCAGCTTGCCATCCTTCGAGCGCGTGCCCTCGGGCGCGGCCCAGAGCACGATGCCGCTTTCCATCATGTCGCGCGCTTTCGCCAGGTCCGCCATGGCCTGGTGGCGGTTGTGCCGGTCGATGGAGGGGAACTCCGCCGCGCGCATCGCCGCGCCCCACACCGGCACGGCGAACAGTTCCTTCTTCGCCAGCATGCGGATCGAGCCGGGCATGGTCACGAAGATCGCCGGGATGTCGTAGAAGCTGGAATGGGTGCAGAGGATCATGTAGCGGCGCCCGTCGCCGAAGTCCGGCACCTCGCCATGGCGGCTCATGCGCGCGCCGGTCAGGCGCAGCAGGCTGCCCGACCAGTCACGGGTGAAACCGTCGACCTTGGCGCGGCGCAGCCGGCCGATGGCGCCCAGCGCCAGGACCCGGACGCTGTAGCCCAGGGTGATCAGAACGGTCGCCAGCCCCACCAGGGCGACGCGCAGCGGGCCCGCCTTGCGCGGTGCCGATTGCTGGTTGTGCATGTTCGCCAACTCCCCACCAACTTTTCATCGTACAAGCCTTATGATGCGTTTCGGCCCCGTCACGACACAGGAATGCGCCCATGACCCACGCCCGCCTGCTCACCGCCGAGCAACTGGCCGCCCGCCTCGATGACCCGAAACTGGTCCTGCTCGACTGCCGCTTCTCCCTCGAGGACGCGGCCTACGGTGCACGCAGCTACCAGGAGAATCACATTCCCGGCGCCCACTACGCTGACCTGAACCAGGACCTGTCCGCCCCCGTGGTAGCTGGCGTCACCGGTCGCCACCCTCTGCCGGACCCACGCGAATTGCAGGAGCGCTTGCGCGCCTGGGGCCTGGATGCCGACAGCGAAGTGGTGCTCTACGACGACGGCCCCGGCGCCTACGCCGCCCGCGCCTGGTGGCTGCTGCTGTGGCTGGGCAAGAGCGAGGGCGTCTACCTGCTCGATGGCGGGCTCACCGCCTGGCGCAATGCCGGCCTGCGCCTGACCACAGCCGAATCGCCGGAACGCCGCGGCGACTTCAGTGGCCAGCCGGACAACAGCCTGCTGATCAGTGCCGGGGAACTGGCTGCCCAGCTGAACGATCTCAACCTGCCGCTGATCGATGCCCGCGGCCTGCCGCGCTTCCGCGGTGAAGTCGAACCCATCGACCCGGTTGCCGGGCACATCCCCGGCGCACAGTGCGCAGCCTTCACCGACAACCTTGGCAACGACGGCCGCTTCCTGCGCCCCGAACACCTGCACCAGCGCTTCGCCGGCCTGCTGCGTGGCCGCCCCGCACAGGATCTGGTGGCTTACTGCGGCTCCGGCGTTACCGCCTGCCACAACCTGTTCGCCATGAGCCTGGCCGGCTATCCGCTGGGCCGCCTGTACGCCGGTTCCTGGAGCGAATGGATCACCGACGCCCAACGTCCGGTGGCCAAGGGCGACTGATCCGCCGCCCACAGCAAATCCGGAAGACACATCACACAAAGTTCTTCCGCCGCCATGGATAGCGACACGGGCATGCGTCAGACTCATGCCCGTTTTTTCAAAGGAGTGAATTCATGTCCCTGCGTCTGCGTCCGTCCCTGCTTGCCAGCACCCTGCTCGCCAGCGCCCTGCTCGCCAGCGCCCTGCTCTGCCTGGGCGTTGCCTCGCCGAGCCACGCCGCTTCCCTGGAAGCCACTCCCTGCGATATCAGCGACCAGTGGTCGGACCTCTACGGCGATGACCTGATCCAGGCCGCCAAGGCCGGCCACGCCTCCGCCCAGTACAGCCTGGGCCTGGAGTACGACGCCGGCAGCGACGAGTACGAACAGGACTACGAGAAGGCCGCCTACTGGTACCGCAAGGCCGCCGAACAGGGCCACGCCTGCGCGCAGTACAACCTGGGCAACGCCTACGACAACGGCGACGGCGTGGAGAAGGACGCGGAGAAAGCCGTGTTCTGGTACCAGAAGGCCGTCGACCAGGGCGACAAGGATGCCCAGTACAACCTCGCGATCATGTACGAGAACGGCACCGGCGTGACCCGCAGCTACAAGACCGCCTTCGCCCTCTACCTGAAGTCCGCCGAACAGGGCGACGTCGATGCGCAGTTCGAAGTGGCCGAGAGCTATGCCAAGGGCCGTGGCGTGGCGAAGAACCCGGCCCAGGCCCGCGCCTGGTACCAGAAGGCCGCCGACCAGGGCCACGAAGAGGCCGAGGAAAAGCTCTCGGCGATGCCGGAGTTAGCCCCGAGCATCTAATCGCCGGAAGGAATATGCACGCACCTTGCGCCGACGAAACAATTTAAAAACAGACCTTTACATCATCTTCATCGCACTACACTTCAAGTCGAGCGGCTAAGTCCGCTTCCGGCGGGGCCGAGGATAATCACAGAAGCTGCCAAGTCGCCCAGCCCCGCCGGTCATTGATGACGAGGATGTCATGGGAATCGCCGCGAACGACCTGTGCCAGTACGTGATCCGCCCCACCCTGCACTATCTGGGGCGGCACAGTGTCGCGGCCGAATCGCTGCTGCTGGGGGCAGCAGCCTGTCAGTCGGCGCTGGGGAGCGCCCTGGATGACAGCCATGGCCATGGGCTGTATCGCATCGGTGAACATCGGCACCAGACGCTCTGGGATGGATTCCTGGCGCTGGATCCGGAGCTGGCCAGCCGCGTTCGAGGGCTGGCCAGCCAACACGCCTTTCTCGACGCCCCGCACCTGGAACTCACGGTCAACCTGCGCTACAGCACGGCCATCGCCTGGATGATGGTCGAAGCCGAGGGCCTGCCTGCGCCGCTGGCGGAGGACCCCATGGAGCTGGCGCGTGTCTGGCGGCGGGTTTTCCACCCTCATGGTCGCCTGCATGACTTCGTCGATGCCTGGCACAGCTATGTCGGCACCCTCCGGCAAGTCGCCTAGGAAAAGTCATAGGCCTGTGGATGACCGATCGGTCAGAAAAAATTTACATACAGCGACGAACGGTACTCATCCCGATGGAACGTTCGTTTGAGCTTCAAGGCCCTAGGTAGAGCGTTTTTCCGCCTCTACCCAAGTCTCCGGAATCTTGATAGCTTGCGCGCCGTTAAACACAGGAGTTGCTCTTACAATGAAAACAACATGGCTTAAGACCACCCTCGCACTGACCATTAGCGCTGCCTCCGCCCAGGTGCTTGCCAACGGCATCGCCATCAACGAGCAGAGCGCCAGCGGCGCCGGTACCGCCTACGCAGGCCGCGCTTCCTCGGCATTGGACGCCAGCACCATCTACGGCAACCCTGCCGGCATCTCCAAGCTCAAGCGTACTGAAGTCAGCGGCGGTATGGCCGTGGTCTCGGCCAAGGACGATATCAGCGACGCGCACAGCAGCGCTTCGGGCAGCAACAAGGGCGATTCCGTCCCGCTGGCTGCCGTCCCGTTCGGCTACTTCTCCACCCCGCTGGACGACAAGGTCAGCGTCGGCCTGGGCGTCTACGTGCCCTACGGCATCATCAACGACTACGAAAGTGGCTTCCAGGGCCGTTCCCACGGTTCCTACAGCAAGGTCCAGGTGATCACCGTCCAGCCGACCATCAGCTACAAGTTCAACGACGTGGTGGCAGTCGGCTTCGGCCCGACCATCAACCGCATCGACGGCAAGCTGGAGAACTACCTGGCAACCCAGGGCCTGTTCGGCGCCCAGCAGGACACCAAGGTCAGCATCAAGGGTGACGACACCGCCACCGGCTTCAACGTCGGCCTGCTGATCACCCCGACCGAGAGCACCTCCATCGGCGCGACCTACCACTCCAAGGTCAAGTACGAGCTGGAAGGCCACACTACCGTTTCCGGTTCGCCCGCCGGCCTGTTCGATTCGCGCATGGATGCCAGCCTGGACATCACCCTGCCCGAGTCGCTGGACCTGTCCATCACCCAGAAGCTGGATGACCGCTGGACCGTCTACGGTGGCACCACCTGGACGCGCTGGAGCCGTCTGAAGTCCATCGAAGTGCAGAACACCGGCGCTCCGCTGGCCGCCTTCGACACCATCGGCGAAGACCTCAGCTGGCACGACACCTGGTCCGCGGCCATCGGTACTTCCTACCAGGTCAACGATCAGCTGGTACTCCGTACCGGTTTCGCCTACGACCCGTCGCCGACCAGCAACGAGCACCGTACCGTGCGTATCCCGGTGGGCGATCGCAAGATCTTCACCCTGGGCGCCGGCTACTCGCCCAACGCCGACATGACCTTCGACGTGGCGTACGCCTACCTGTGGGAATCCACTGCCAGCGTGAACCAGCCTGACGGCGAAAGCCTGGCTGGCCTCAACCTGCAGCCGGCCTACAGCGCCAAGTACGACAACAGCGCCCACGGCCTGACCGCGCAGATGACCTATCGCTTCTGATAGTTTGCGCGCCATGAAAAAGCCGGGCTGATGCCCGGCTTTTTCTTGCCTGCGATTCAGTAGGCTGGGCTCCGCCACGCCCAATCAGTAGGGCGCATTACCTGGAACAGGTTATCCGCCGCCAGACTGACGTCGGATAACGCTGACGCGTTATTCGCCCTACAGACTGCGGCCTTCCTGTAGGAGCGAGCTTGCTCGCGAACCGCTTGACGCTATAGACGTCGGGAAACCCTGTTCGCGAGCAAGCTCGCTCCTACGAAAAGCTCTCAGGCGGCCTGGTCGGGGGCGGAATGCTCGCGGCAGATCAGCTCGCCTTCGCGGGTTTCCAGGCGCTCGCCAGTCAGCCCGCACAGCGCTCCGTCATCCAGCTTCTGGTGGAAGCGACAGGTGCGGCACAGGCCGAAGCCCGGCACGTTCTCCTGGCGCTGCACCGTGGTCAGCAGTTCGCGCAGCAGCGACACCAACAGCTCGCTGCGCTCCCCCAGCGCTTCTTCGGCGCGGCGCAGGAAGGCTGGCGGCACCAGCGCATCGATCAGCTCCCTGCCCTCCTGCGTCAGTTCCAGGTGCACGCTGCGGCGATCCTGGGCGTCCGGGCGTTTCTCGATCAGGCCCTTGGCCTCCAGCGCCTTGAGCGACTGCGACACCGTGCCCTTGGTCAGGCCAAGGTAGTCCGTCACCCCCAGCGGCGTATCCGAATAGCGATTGCAGCGCGCGAGGTAGTTCAGCGCGCTCAGCTGGATCGGCTGCAGGTCGGCCATCAGCGGCTGCTCGCGCGCCCAGGCGCGCATCAGGCTGGCGATGCGTTCGAGATGGTCGTACAGGCTCGTATCGGTCATGGGCTGATCCCTCCGATAGATAGTATCGATCAAAAACCAGTTTGACAGAAGGCGTTTTTCACCGGCAGACTGAAATGGTATCGAATCGATACATAATCAATCAGGAGAAAGACCATGAGCAAAGCCGTTTACTACCATGCCGGTTGCCCCGTCTGCGTCGAAGCCGAGCGTGCCCTGCTGCCGCTGCTGAACCGCGAAGTAGAGGTGGTGCACCTGGGCGAGCAAGGTCCGCGCGTCGCCGAAGCCGAAGCGGCGGGCGTGAAATCGGTACCGGCGCTGGTGGTCGATGGGCAGGTGCTGCACCTGAACTTCGGCGCCGCACTGTCCGATCTGCAGCCCTCTAGCTAAAGAGAAGGGAGGGCACGCCATGCAGGTCCACGTCTACGACACCCACGTGCGCACCCGCGATGGCCGCTACCTGCACTTCGACGTCCTGGTCCAGCCGAACGATGCCAGCCGTGCCGAGCATTTCGCTACGCACTGGCTGGCCTCGCGCGGCATCCAGGCGGCGGACGTGCAGGCGAGCCGCTGCCAGTTCTGCCACAGCGAGTTCTCCTCGCCGGCAGTGGAGGCAGCGCTGCACGGCCAGGGTTACGCGATCATCGAACTGGAGGGCTGCTGAGGCCATGGCCGAGTATCAGCCAATGGACTGCGATCTCCACGACTTCCTGGAGATCGCCTGCCTGTACCGCTACTGGCTGCGTATCGAGCTGCGTGACGGCCTGGCGTTCGACGCCCAGGCCTTCACCACGCACACGCGCAGAAACGCGGACGGGGCGCTGGAGGAATACCTGGAAGTGCGGGTGGACGACGCCAGCCGCGAGCTGCGGCTGGATCGTCTGCATGCCATCACGCCACTGGCGGCGCAGGCACTGTTCGGCAGGGTGGAACTGAACCCGGCCGGCGGGGCCGACCGGGGCGACCTCACCACATGAGGTCGTCGGGCACCACGTAATCCTTGTAGGGATCGTCGTCGTCCGGCTCACCGCTGGGCTCGCTGAGCAGGATGATGCGGCGCTCGTCGCGCTCCTGGATGCGCAGCGCGGCATCACGCGGGACGATCTCGTAGCGGCCGTCGTAGCTGACAATGGCCAGGCTGCCGCGGCTGAGCTTGTCGCGGACCATGTCGTTGACCGCGATGCGCTTGACCTTCTTGTTGTCGACGAAGTTGTAGTAGTCGTCCGACTCCAGCTTGGGCAGGCGGGTGCCTTCGATCAGTTGCTTGATCTGCGCAGCCTTGGCCTTCTTGTCGGCCTTCTCCTGCTGCTGGCGGTTCAGCTCGGCATCACGGGCCTGCTTCTCGGCCTGGGCCTGCAGGGCCGCCTGACGCTGGCTGTCGTCCTTCTCCACCTGGTTCTTGTGCTCCAGGCGCTGCTGTTTCTGCTTCTGCTTGCCGGCCTGTTTGGCCTGCTTTTCGTTGACCAGCCCGGCTTTCAGCAGCTGATCACGCAATGACATGCTCATTGATTAAGGCTCTCCAACAGCCCATGTTGATGCAGGACAAATCCCAGACGAACGCATAGCTTCGGCGGGACTGTCCACAGGGGGTATAATCCTCGGGCCTGAGCCAGCGCAGTGCAAGTGCCTGACTCGATTTCACACCTCTGGAGCGGACCTGCCACCTCCATGCTGAAACTCATCGTTCTTGCGATCCTGGCGATTTTCCTCCTCGCCATTCTCTACGTACACCTGCGCGGCAAGGTACGCCTGCCGTTTCTGCGCCAGGTGGTGAACCACTCCGCCTGGTTCGCCCCGTACAACTCGCTGATGTACCTGAACTCCAGCGTGCCGTCCAAGCCCTACCTGGACCGCGAGCGCTTCCCCGAGCTCGACAAGCTGCGCGACAACTGGCAGATGATCCGCGAGGAAGCCGAGCAGCTGTTCGACGAGGGTTACATCCGCGACGCCCTGAACAACAACGAGGCCGGCTTCGGCTCCTTCTTCAAGAAGGGCTGGACCCGCTTCTACCTGACCTGGTACGACGGCCCCCTGCCCTCGGCGCAGCAGCTCTGCCCGAAGACCGTGGAGCTGGTGAGCAGCATCCCCAACGTCAAGGGCGCGATGTTCACCCGCCTGCCGCCGCGCAGCCACCTGAACAAGCACCGCGACCCCTATGCCGGTTCGCTGCGCTATCACCTGGGCCTGGCGACGCCGAACTCCGACGACTGCCGCATCTTCGTCGACGGCCAGCCCTACGCCTGGCGCGACGGCCAGGACGTGATGTTCGACGAGACCTTCGTCCACTGGGTGAAGAACGAGACCGACGAATCGCGGCTGATCCTCTTCTGCGACATCGAGCGCCCGCTCAAGTCCTCGCTGCTGACCCGCCTCAACCGCCGCGTCAGCGCCTTCCTCGGCCGCGCCACCGCGCCGCAGAACGTCGAGGGCGAGCGCGTCGGCGGGATCAACCAGGCCTACTCGGTGCTGATCCGCCTGGGCGACGCCGTGGGCAGCAAGGTGAAGGTGTTCAAGCGCGCCTACCCCAAGGCCTACCGTATCGGCCGGCCGATCCTCGCCGTGTTGCTGCTGGTGCTGGTCCTGCGCTGGTTGTTCGGCTGACCGCTTTTTTGTAGGAGCGAGCTTGCTCGCGAACCACTTGATGCCGGCGCTGCCGGAGACTGTGTTCGCGAGCAAGGACTAGGCGTCCCCCTCGATCCTACGAAGAGCTAATAAAAAGCCCCGCGATTGCGGGGCTTTTTATTAGGCGCCAACTCAAGGGTGGCAGCACTTATCCACAGCTGAGCGGATTCTTCTCGTCGCGCTTGGCGGCGCCCCACAGCTCGTCCATCTCTTCCAGGTTGCTGTCTTCCAGCGTGCGCCCCTGGTCGCGCAGGGCCGTCTCGATGTAGCGGAAGCGTCGCTCGAACTTGGCGTTGGCAGCGCGCAGGGCGGTTTCCGGGTCGACCTTGAGCTTGCGCGCCAGGTTGACCACCACGAACAGCAGGTCGCCAACCTCCTCGGCCTGGGCCTCGGTGTCGCCACCGGCCATGGCTTCGAGCACCTCGTCCAGCTCCTCACGCACCTTGTCCACCACCGGCAGCGCGTCGGCCCAGTCGAAGCCGACCTGGGAAGCCCGCTTCTGCAGCTTGGCGGCGCGGCTTAGCGCTGGCAGCGCGTTGGGCACGTCGTCCAGCAGGGACAGCTGCACCGGCTCGGCGGCCTTGGCGGCGCGCTCCTCGGCTTTCAGCTCTTCCCAGCGCTGCTTGACCGCCGATTCCGCAAGCTTCGCCGGGTCCGGCTCGCCGTACAGGTCGCCATCGGGGAACACGTGGGGATGGCGGCGGATCAGCTTGCTGGTAATGCCATCGACCACCGCGTCGAATTCGAAGCGCCCTTCTTCCCGCGCCAGCTGCGCGTAGTAGACGACCTGGAAGAGCAGGTCGCCCAGTTCCTCGCGCAGGTGGTCGAAGTCACCGCGCTCGATGGCATCGGCGACTTCGTAGGCCTCTTCGAGGGTGTACGGGACGATGGTCGCGTAGCTCTGCTTGATGTCCCACGGGCAGCCGTTCTGCGGGTCGCGCAGGCGGGCCATGAGATAGAGCAGGTCGTCGAGCTTATGCATCCTTGGCACCTGCGCGATCACGCCGCGCCTCGATGATGTTGGGCAACTGCGAGATGCGCGCCAGCAGGCGGCCCAGCGAATCGAGGCCAGGAATCTCGATGGTCAGGCGCATGACCGCGGTGTTGTCTTCCTTGTCCGAGCGGGTGTTCACCGCCAGCACGTTGATGCGCTCGTTGAGCAGCATCTGCGAGACGTCACGCAGCAGGCCGGAACGGTCGTAGGCACGGATGACGATATCCACCGGGTAGGTGCTGACCGGCACCGGCCCCCAGCTGACCTGGATGATCCGCTCCGGCTCGCGGCCGGCCAGTTGCAGCGCGGTGGCACAGTCCTGGCGGTGGATGGTGACGCCGCGGCCGAGGGTGATGTAGCCGACGATCGGGTCGCCCGGCAGCGGCTGGCAGCAGCCGGCCATCTGTGTGAGCAGGTTGCCGACACCCTGGATCTGGATGTCGCCGCGCTTGCCGTGGCCGATCTTGCTTGGCTTGCGCGGAATGAGTTCGAGCTGCTCGGTGCCGCGCTCGGGCTCCACCAGCTGCTGCGCGTAGTTGACCACGTGGGCCAGGCGCAGGTCGCCAGCGCCCAGGGCGGCGAACAGGTCTTCGCCGGTCTTGTAGTTGGCCTTCTCGGCGAGCTTCTCGAAGTCCACCGGAGGCAGCGCCAGGCGGCCCAGCTCGCGTTCGAGCATGGCCTTGCCGGCGGCGACGTTCTGGTCGCGCGCCTGCAGCTTGAACCAGTGGACGATCTTCGCCCGCGCCCGCGACGTGGTGACGTAGCCCAGGTTCTGGTTCAGCCAGTCGCGGCTCGGCCCGCTCTGCTTGCCGGTGATGATTTCCACCTGCTCGCCGGTCTGCAGGCTGTAGTTGAGCGGCACGATACGGCCGTTGATCTTCGCGCCACGGCAGTTGTGGCCGACCTCGGTGTGCACGCGGTAAGCGAAGTCCAGCGGCGTGGAGCCCTTGGGCAGGTCGATGGCGTGGCCGTCGGGGGTGAAGACGTAGACCCGGTCGGGCTCGATATCCACCCGCAGCTGCTCGGCCAGGCCGCCGATGTCGCCCAGTTCCTCGTGCCACTCCAGCACCTGGCGCAGCCAGGAAATCTTCTCTTCGTAGTGGTTGGAGCTGGCCTTGACGTCGGTGCCCTTGTAGCGCCAGTGCGCACAGACGCCCAGCTCGGCTTCCTCGTGCATGGAGTGGGTGCGGATCTGCACCTCGAGCACCTTGCCCTCGGGACCGATCACCGCGGTATGCAGCGAGCGGTAGCCGTTTTCCTTGGGGTTGGCGATATAGTCGTCGAATTCCTTGGGGATGTGCCGCCACAGGGTGTGCACGATGCCCAGCGCGGTGTAGCAGTCGCGCATTTCCGGCACCAGCACGCGCACGGCGCGCACGTCGTAGATCTGGCTGAAGTCCAGGCCCTTGCGCTGCATCTTCCGCCAGATGGAATAGATGTGCTTGGCGCGCCCGGACAGGTCGGCCTTGATGCCGGTGGCGGCCAGGGCTTCCTTGAGCTGCCCCATGACGGTGGCGATGTACTGCTCGCGGTCCAGCCGGCGCTCGTGCAGCAGCTTGGCGATCTGCTTGTACTGGTCGGGTTCCAGGTAGCGGAAGGACAGGTCCTCCAGCTCCCACTTGATGTGGCCGATGCCCAGGCGGTGAGCCAGCGGGGCGTAGATGTCGAACACCTCGCGGGCGACGCGCATGCGCTTCTCGTCATCGCCGTTCTTCACCGCTCGGATCGCGCAGGTGCGCTCGGCGAGCTTGATCAGCGCGACGCGGACGTCGTCGACCATGGCCACCAGCATCTTGCGCAGGTTCTCGATCTGCGCCTGGGTGCCGAGCACCAGGGACTGTCGAGGGCTGAGGCTGGTGCTGATCGCGGCCATGCGCAGCACGCCTTCGATCAGCTTGGCGACCACCGGGCCGAAGCGCTGGGCGACGTCCTCCAGCTTGACCTTGCCTTCGCGCACGCCACGGTAGATCACCGCGGCGACCAGCGACTCCTGGTCGAGCTTCAGGTCCGCCAGGATCTCGGCGATCTCCAGTCCCGTCTGGAAACTGGAAGTGCCGTCGGCCCAGGAGTTGTCGGCCGTGCTGACCGCACGATCCTCGACCTCGCGAGCGAACTCGCAGGCTTCCAGCAGGACCTTGCGATCCAGGCCCGGGACCAGGGTCTGGACATGGTCCAGCCAGGCCTCGAGATTGATGCTGCCGTCAGTATTGACCGGCTGATGCGCTCTCACCTGTACCATCGTGTCTACCCTTCCCCACGGTGCGCCACAACACACCGCTCACTGCGCCGGCCTTTCTTGCTTGAGCCGGTCGGATTGCGCAAGCCGTCCTAGCCTGCCTCGAACAAAGCCATGGCCTCGACATGGGCCGTCTGCGGGAACATGTCGAGGATTCCGGCGCGCTTCAGACGATAGCCCTGTCGGGCCAGCTCGCCAGCATCGCGCGCCAGGGTCGCCGGATTGCAGGACACATACAGCACCCGCTCCGCGCCCAGTGAACGCATCTGCCGCGCCGGCTCGAAGGCTCCGTCACGCGGAGGGTCGAGCAGCACGGCGGTGAAATCCTCCGCCGCCCAGGGGGCGTCGGCAAGTGGTTTCGCCAGGTCAGCCTGGTGGAACCGGGTATTCGTCAGGCCGTTGGCCTGGGCATTGGCGGCGGCGCGCTCGACCATGCTCTGCACGCCTTCCACACCGACCACCTCGCGCACCTGGCGCGCCAGCGGCAGGGCGAAGTTGCCCAGGCCGCAGAACAGGTCCAGCACACGCTCGTCGCTGCCCGGCTTCAGCCAGCCCAGCGCCTGGGCGACCATCGCCTGGTTCACCGGCTCGTTGACCTGCACGAAGTCGCCGGGACGGTAGGCCAGGGTCAGATCCCAGGCTTCGAGCCGGAAGCCCAGCTCGCGGTTCCCGCTGTTTTCTGCAGCGCTGCTGCAAAGCGTCGGCTCGCCGTCGCCCTGCAACCACAGCTGCACATCCCGTGCCGAACAGAATTCCAGCAGTCGCGCACGGTCGCCATCGGACAAAGGTTCGATATGCCGCAGCAGCACTGCGCTGGCAGTGCCGTGGAACAGCTCGACATGGCCCAGCGCCTGGGGCTTGCTGAAACCGCGGAGCACTTCCGGCAGGTCGCGGGCCAGGGCTTGCAGCTCGGGCACCAGCACCAGGCAGTCATCGAAGGCGACGATGGCCTGGCTGGCAGCCGCGCGGAAGCCGACGTCCAGGCGCTTGGCCTTCACGTCCCAGCGCACGGCGAGGCGCGCGCGGCGGCGGTAGCCGAACTCGGGGCCGACCAGCGGCGCGGCCCACTCCTGCGGGCGCACGCCGGAGAAACGCTCCAGCTGCTCGGCCAGGGTGCGCTGCTTGAGTTCCAGCTGATCAGCGTGGGACAGGTGCTGCAGGCTGCAGCCGCCGCAGGTGCCGGCCACCGGGCAGGGCTCGCTGCGGCGGTTGGCAGCGGAGGTGAACAGGCGCTCGCTGCGCGCATCGACGATCTGCGCACGGGCCGAAAGCACGCGGGCTTCCACCGCCTCGCCGGGCAGCGCGTTGTCGACGAACCAGGTGCGCCCGTCGAGGTGGGCAATGCCGCGGCCGTCATGGGCCAGGCGCTCGATGTTCAGGCGCTGCTTCTTGCCCACCGGTACCGCAGGGCTGCGCGCTCCGCCACTGGGTTGGAAGCGCAGGCCGGATCTCTGTTTGGCCATGTCAGTTGGAGTCGAACACGCCCGAGGACAGGTAACGGTCGCCACGGTCGCAGATGATTGCCACCAGGGTCGCGTTTTCCAGCTCGCGGGACAGGCGCAGCATGGCCGCCACCGCACCGCCGGAGGACACGCCGCAGAAGATGCCTTCTTCACGGGCCAGGCGCCGCATCACGTCCTCGGCCTCGGTCTGCTGCATGTCGACGACGCGGTCGACGCGGGTGGCGTCGAAGATCTTCGGCAGGTACTCCTGCGGCCAGCGGCGGATGCCGGGGATGGCCGAGCCTTCCATCGGCTGCAGGCCGACGATCTGCACGTTGGGGTTCTGCTCCTTGAGGTAGCGCGACACGCCCATGATGGTGCCGGTGGTGCCCATGGAACTGACGAAATGGGTGATCTCACCGCCGGTCTGCTGCCAGATTTCCGGGCCGGTGGAATGGTAGTGGGCAACCGGGTTGTCGCCGTTGGCGAACTGGTCGAGCACCTTGCCCTGGCCTTCGCGCGCCATCTGGTCGGCGAGGTCGCGGGCGCCTTCCATGCCCTGCTCCCTGGTCACCAGGATCAGCTCGGCACCGTAGGCGGTCATGGCGGCCTTGCGTTCGGCGGTGGAGTTGTCGGGCATGATCAGGATCATGCGGTAACCCTTGATCGCCGCGGCCATCGCCAGGGCGATGCCGGTGTTGCCGGAGGTGGCCTCGATCAGCGTGTCGCCGGGCCTGATGTCACCGCGCAGTTCGGCGCGGGTGATCATCGACAGCGCCGGACGATCCTTCACCGAACCCGCCGGGTTGTTGCCTTCGAGCTTTACCAGCAGGGTGTTGGAAGTTTCCCCGGCCAGGCGCTGCAGGCGCACCAGCGGGGTATTGCCGACGCAATCGGCGATAGTCGGGTACTGCACGGTCATGGAGGCACTCGGTTCTGGAACAGGGCTCCCTATGATACCGGCAAAAAACGCAGCGCCATACGAAACTTCCTAACAAGCCGTGTTTGCGACCGCCCGCTACGACCACCAGGCAGGTCAGGCTGCGGCGGCATCCGGCAGGTGCAGGTGCACGCGCAGCCCGGCCTCGGCGCAGTCCGCCCAGAGTTCGCCGCCCTGCAGGCGCAGCGAGCTGCGGGCGATGCTCAGGCCCAGGCCGAAGCCCTCGCCGGTGCGCGCATCGGACAGCCGGGTGAACGGCAGGAAGATGCGTTCCAGGTCACTTTCCGCCACGCCGGGGCCGTCATCCTCCAGCCACAGGTGCCAGCCGCCGGACTCGCGCCGCCCGCTAAGGCGGATGCGCCCCTGGGCCGGAGAATGGCGAATGGCGTTGCGCAGCAGGTTTTCCAGAGCCTGGGCCAAGCCGTTGAGATGGCCGTGTACGCGGCAATCCGCCGGCACCCGATAAAGGAAGCGCTCGGCGCTCCAGCCAGCCTCGAAGCGTGCGTCGTCCACCAGCAGGTCCCACAACGAACGCAGGTCGATATCCTCCAGCGGCGGCCGCGGGCGTTCGGTGTCCAGCCAGGCCAGCTCCAGGGTGTCGGCGACCAGCCGCTGCATCACTTCCACCTCACGCTCGACACGCTGGCGCAGGGCCGTCTCGCTGATCGAGCTTTCGCCGGCCACCCGCAGGCGGCTGAGCGGCGTGCGCAGCTCATGGGACAGGTCGCGCAACAGCTGGCGTTGCAAGCCAACGTGGCCACGCAAGCGCTCGGCCATGTGGTCCAGGGCGCGGCCCAGCTCGCCCAGTTCGTCGCGCCGGGTGATCAGTTCCGGGCCGGCGACCGAGCCGAGATCGTCCGCCTCCAGGGCGTTGGCGTGCTCGCGCAGGCGCCCCAGCGGGCGCACCAGGCGCCGATAGATCAGCCCGCACAGCAGCAGCGCGAGGATCGCCGGCACCAGCGCGTGGCTGATGGATTGGCGCAGGAAGGTGAAGCCGCCGGGCAGGAAGCGCTGTGGCAGTTGCACCACCAGCCGCCCGGCGGCGGGCGCGTCAGGGAAGGGAATGCCTATGTAAGGGAGAGTCACCGAGCGCGAACTCACCGGCCAGTCCAGGCCGCGCTGGAAGGTCAGGTGGGCGATATCCGCCATGGGCAGCGGCTTCCTCGACCAGCAGGGCGG
>NZ_JASMRU010000070.1 GCF_030462585.1 Pseudomonas sp. CAN1
GGCGCCCGACGCGATCACCCGGCGCCGGCCATCGGCGTCGAGACGGACGATGCGGTGGTTCACCCCGCCGCTGCCGTTCTCTTCCTCAACCGCCAGCAGCGCATTCCACGCCGGCACGTAATGCAGGTCGCCGTAGCGGCAGTCGTCGCGGTGGGTGAGCGGCCGGGGCGCGCCGCCCAGGCGCAGCCAGTACACCTGCTGGTCGCCCTCTTCCACCCAGGCCACGCCGTCGGCAGTGGCGCAGCAGGAGCCGCCACCGTATTCGTAGACACGGCTGCGCACCGAAGCGCCGGGCGGCGTCAGCTCGACGCTCTGCCCTTCACGGCGGAGGAACAACCGGCAGCGCGCGCTGGTGGGGTCGAACGCCGCCCACAGCAATCCGCCGTGGGCCACATGCAGCTCGGCGAAATCCCCGGCGGCGGCTACCGCGCGTTCGGCGCTCCAGTCGCTGCGCTGCATGCTCAGGCCTTGCAGATCAGTTGCGAGGCCCGCTCGTTGCGCAGGGTCAGCGCGCTGAGCGGCGCGGCGGCCGTTTCTGCCTCGCGACGGGCATCGAGGATGATGCCGTGGTGGGCCGACTTGGCGCACACCGGGTCGGTGGCCTCGGCATCGCCGGTGAGCATGAACGCCTGGCAGCGGCAGCCACCGAAGTCGCGCTCCTTCTCGTCGCAGGAACGGCACGGCTCGGGCATCCAGGCATCGCCACGGAAGCGGTTGAAGCCGAACGACTCGTACCAGATGTGCTGCAGGCTGTGCTCACGCACGTTGGGAAACTTCACCGGCAGTTGTCGCGCGCTATGGCACGGTAGCGCGGTGCCGTCCGGGGTGACGTCGAGGAACACGCTGCCCCAGCCGCCCATGCAGGCCTTGGGGCGTTCCTCGTAGTAATCGGGCACCACGAAGATCAGCTTGCACGGGTTGCCCTCGGCGGCCAGGCGCTCGCGGTACTCGGCGGTGATGCGCTCGGCACGTTGCAACTGCTCGCGGGTCGGCAGCAGGCCGGCACGGTTCAGCTCGGCCCAGCCGTAGAACTGGCAGGTGGCGAGCTCGACGAAGTCCGCCTCCAGCTCGATGCACAGCTCGATGATGCGCTCGATGCTGTCGATGTTGTGCCGGTGGGTGACGAAGTTCAGCACCATCGGGTAGCCGTGGGCCTTCACCGCGCGGGCCATGGCGAGCTTCTGGGCGAAGGCCTTGCGCGAGCCGGCGAGCAGGTTGTTCACCTCTTCGTCGGCGGCCTGGAAGCTGATCTGGATATGGTCGAGACCGGCGTCGGCGAACTCCTTCAGGCGCTTCTCATTGAGGCCGATACCGGAGGTGATCAGGTTGGTGTAGAAGCCCAGCCCGCGCGCCGCCGCGATCAGTTCGGCAAGGTCCTGGCGCACCAGCGGCTCGCCGCCGGAGAAGCCCAGCTGCGCCGCGCCCATCTCGCGGGCCTGGCGGAACACCTCGATCCACTGCGCGGTGCTCAGCTCCTCGCCGCCCTTGGCGAAGTCCAGCGGGTTGGAGCAGTACGGGCACTGCAGCGGGCAACGGTAGGTCAGCTCGGCCAGCAGCCACAGCGGCGGGCCTACCGGCGCTTCAGCGCAGCTCGATCCAGAATTGCGCATGGGCCACCTCGAGGAATGCCAGGATGTCTTCGTCGATACCCGGCACGCCGGGGAAATCGGCACGCAGGCCATCGATGATGCCGGCGACGTCGCGCAGGCCATCGACGCGGTCGAGGATCGCCCCGGCGCTGTCGTTGAGTTTCACCATCCCTTCAGGATAGAGCAGCACATGGCAGCCCTGGGCCGGCTCGAACTGCAGGCGGAACCCCCGGCGCAGCGCCGGGATGCTGTCCAGCGAAGGCAGGCTCATCACACTACACCCCTGTGCCACACGCGCTCGCTCGTCACCGTGTGGTACGGCGGGCGCTCCAGTTCATAGGCCATGCTCATCGCGTCGAGCATGCTCCACAGCACGTCGAGCTTGAACTGCAGGACTTCCAGCATGCGTTCCTGGGCCTCGCGGGTGCGGTAGTGCTCCAGGGTGATGCGCAGGCCGTGCTCGACATCGCGGCGCGCCTGGGACAGGCGCTTGCGGAAGTAGTCGTAACCGCTGGCGTCGATCCACGGGTAGTGCTGCGGCCAGCTGTCCAGGCGCGACTGATGGATCTGCGGGGCGAACAGCTCGGTGAGCGAGCTGCTGGCGGCTTCCTGCCAGCTGGCGCGACGGGCGAAGTTGACGTAGGCGTCCACGGCGAAGCGCACGCCGGGCAGCACAAGCTCCTGCGACAGCACCTGCTCGCGGTCCAGCCCGACGGATTCCGCCAGGCGCAGCCAGGCTTCGATACCGCCCTCCTCGCCGGGCGCGCCGTCGTGGTCGAGGATGCGCTGCAGCCATTCGCGGCGCACCTCGCGGTCCGGGCAGTTGGCGAGGATCGCCGCGTCCTTCAGCGGGATGTTCAGCTGGTAGTAGAACCGGTTGGCCACCCAGCCCTGGATCTGCTCGCGGCTGGCGCGGCCTTCGTACATGGCCACGTGGTACGGGTGGTAGATGTGGTAGCAGGCGCCCTTGGCGCGCAGCGCCTGTTCGAACTCGGCAGGACTCATGGCTTCACGGATCATCGCGCTTTCCTTTCAGCGTCTTATAGCTGTATGCCCATGCCGTCGAAGGCCACCTCGATGCCACGGGCGTCCAGTTCGGCGCGTTCGGGCGAGGCGATGTCGAGGATGGGATTGGTGTTGTTGATGTGGATGAGCACCTTGCGCGGGCCGTCGATGCCGTCGAGCACCTCGATCATCCCGCCCGGCCCGCTCTGGGCCAGGTGGCCCATCTCGCTGCCGAGCTTGTCGCCCACTTCGCAGACGCGCATCTCGTCGTCGCGCCACAACGTGCCGTCCACCAGCAGGCAATCGGCACGGCGCATCCAGCCCAGCAGCTCGTCGTCCACCTGGCCCAGGCCCGGTGCGTAGAACAGCTTGCCACCGGTGGACAGGTCCTCGATGAACAGGCCGATGTTGTCCCCCGGATGCGGGTTGCCGCGGTGCGGCGAATACGGCGGCGCGCTGCTGCGCAGGGCGATGGCGGTGAGGCGCAGGTTCGGGCAGGCAGGGATGACGAAGGGTTCGGCATCCAGCGCAATGAGGTTGTGCCGCAGCCCGCCGTTCCAGTGCGACAGCATGGGGAACAGCGGGAAGCCGGTGGACAGGTCCTGGTGGACCATCTCCGTGCACCAGACCTCGTGGGGGCAGCCTTCGCGCAGGCTGAGCAGGCCGGTGGTGTGGTCGATCTGGCTGTCCAGCAGGACGATGGCGGCAATCGCCGAATCGCGCAGGCGCCGCGCCGGCTGCAAGGCCGGGAAGGACGCCAGCTGGACGCGGATGTCGGGTGAGGCGTTGCAGAGAATCCAGTTCTCGCCGTCGTCCGACAGCGCAATGGAGGATTGCGTGCGTGGCTGCGCGATCACGCTGCCGTCGCGGACACCACGACAGTTGCGGCAATTGCAGTTCCACTGGGGAAAGCCGCCACCGGCGGCCGACCCGAGAATTCGGATGTGCATGACAGTGCCCCGTGGGCAGGGGCCCCGGCGGACCGGGGCGCAGTGGATCAGCGGTTGGCGAAGTACAGGGTCACTTCGAAGCCAAGGCGCAGGTCGGTGAAGCTAGGCTTGGTCCACATGGGTCTGTCCTCTTTCTTGTTGGAAGGCGCCGGCAGGACCGGCAAGTCGAGTAAAACACCAGGGTCGGGCGCTCCGAATGATACTTTCGAAGGAGATTCCCCCCTGATTTGGTAGCGGGCCAGCGACAGCTGTCGCGCCCCGCCGCTACAACTGTCCCATCGCTGCGACAGCCGTTGCCCGGTTGCGCCCGGCGCCCTGGGCGGCGGGCCGTCTGGCGCGGGGCTGGGCGCCCCGCGCGAAGTGTTTCGGCACAGGCCTTGCTCACAGGCTTGCTCAAGGGCTCGTCGGCCGTGACCGGCCGGTCTAAACTGACCGACCTTGTGAACGCGAGTCCGAGGAACGGCCCTACACGGAGCCGGTCCCCTACAAAAACAATGCGCCGCAGTCCAGCTGACGGCCGCCGGGAGTGACCATGCACCCGCAATCCCTGGAAAACTGCCCGAACGACCTTGCCGCCTTCATCGCCGATCACTTCGGCGAACGTGACATCCAGCCCGAGGGCGCCATTGCGCGCTCCTGGTACCGCAGCGTGATGGAGCACCATCTCGACCCGCGCGCGCGGGCGGAAAAGCACATCCTCACCGCCGGGGAAATCCGCGAGCACCAGAGCCTGCACCAGGACTACCTGGCGATTGCCAGCCAGGGCGTCACCGGCCTCGCCCGGCGCGTGCTGCCGGCAGGCTTCGCGGTGCTGCTCAGCGACGAGCGCGGCATCACCCTCGATGCGCGCCTGCCCAGCGAGCGCGACCGCTACACCCAGGCCGGGCTGATCGTCGGCGCGCGCTGGGACGAATCCCTCGCCGGCACCAACGGCATCGGCACCGCGCTGGCCGCCGGCGAGGCGCTGACCATCCACCGCCAGGAACACTTCCTGGTGAGCAACTTCCGCCTGAGCTGCTCGGTGGCGCCGATCTTCGACGCCCAGCACAATCTGCGCGGCTGCCTGAACGCCACCTGCCTTTACAACGACGGGCCCAAGGACGCGCAGTACCTGACCCTGCAACTGGTGATCCTGTATGCCCGGCTGATCGAGAACGCCAGCTTCCGCCAGCGCTACCGCGACCGCCTGACCCTGTCGCTGAAGGCCCGCGACGAGGTGTCGGACCTGGCCAACGAACAGCTGATCGCCCTCGACGAACAGGGCCGGGTGATTGGCGGCAACCATGCTGCCTTCAACGCCTTCCGCGGCGAACTGCTGGGCAGCCGCATCGAGCAGTTGCTGGAGGCGGACGTCGACCAGCTGCTCGACCTGAGCAAGGGCGGCGCGCGGGGTATCCGCCTGCGCACCCTGGCTGATCACGCGCTGGTGGACGTCGGCCTGCGTACCCCGGCCAGCCCGCCGCGGCGCCAAGCGCCAGCCGCTGCTGCGTCGAAAAGCCCGGAGCATCCCGACCTCGACCGCCTCGCCGGCGCCGACCCGCGCCTGCAGGACGGTGTGCGCAAGCTGCGCAAGGTGCTCGACAAGGGCATCGCCATCCTCGTCACCGGCGAGACCGGCACCGGCAAGGAAGCCTTTGCTCGCGCCATCCACCAGGCCAGCGCACGCCACGCCGGGCCCTTCGTCGCGCTGAACTGCGCAGCGATCCCGGAAAGCCTGATCGAGAGCGAACTGTTCGGCTACCGCGGCGGCAGCTTCACCGGTGCCAGCAAGAAAGGCATGAAGGGCAAGCTGGAACTGGCCAACGGCGGCACGCTGTTCCTCGACGAGATCGGCGACATGCCCGCGCACCTGCAGACGCGCCTGCTGCGCGTGCTGGCCGAACGGGAAATCCTCCCGCTGGGCGCCGAAGCGCCGGTAGCGCTGGACGTTCAGGTGGTCTCGGCAACCCACCAGAACCTGGCCGAAATGATCCGCGCCAAGGGCTTCCGCGAGGACCTGTTCTACCGCCTCGCCGGCATGACCCTGCAACTGCCGGCGCTGCGCGAGCGCACTGACCGCGAAGCACTGATCGACAGCCTGCTGGCCGGCCTGGGCGGCAAGCTGCATCTCGATAGCGCCGTGCGTGAGCGGCTGCGCGGCCATCCGTGGCCGGGCAACATCCGCCAGTTGCTGAACTGTTTGCGCTACGCCGCCGCCCTTGCCGAGGACGGCCGCATCGATCTGGACTGTCTGCCGATGGAGTTGCATCAGGCCGCTCCCGCCGTCGCTGCCGAAACCCACGCACCCGCCACCGCCCTCGCCACCCGCCTGGACGACGACGAGGCGCGCCACCTGCTGGCGGCGCTGCGCGAGCGGCAATGGAACGTCAGTGCGGTGGCGGAACAGTTCGGCATTGCCCGGTCGACCCTGTATCGGAAGATGAAGAAGCACGGCATCGTGCAGCCCAACGCGTTGTATTGATCGTTTCCCTTTTCCCTGCGTCCGTTGAGGCTGTGTTGTAGGAGCGGACTCCGTCCGCGATGGCCTCCGGCGCGATGCGGACCTATCGCGGACGGAGTCCGCTCCTACGTAAAGCCCAACTTCAGGCGCAGGGAAAAAGGAGCGAGCCTCACCTGGCAAGGAAGGCCCGCCCAAGCAAAACGGTGATACGGCATTCCGTTTCCCAGGAAACACCGTGCACGCCCTGGCACCCTCTCCCCAGCCCTGGCTGCGCGCCCCGCTCCGAAGGGAGAGGGAGTATTCGAGTGAGGCGCCCCGACCGTGCTCTCCTGACACGTCAGGATCAGGAGTAAACCGAAGTCGCGCCTCACGCCGATCCAGTCCCCTCTCCCTTCGGAGCGGGGCGCGCAGCCAGGGTTAGGGTGAGGGGCTCTTGCAGGCAGGCACATCAGCCTGCAAGAGGCTCCGTAACGTCACTCCTGCGCATAAACCACATGCGTATGCGTGTACTCATACAACCCATGCTTGCCATCCGCGCCGCCGATGCCCGATTTGCGGGTGCCGGCATGGAAGCCCTGCATCGCCTCGAAGTTCTCGCGGTTGATGTAGGTCTCGCCGAAGTCCAGCTCGCGGCTGGCCTTGAGTGCAGCGCTGAGGTTGCGGGTGTAGATCGACGAG
>NZ_JASMRU010000071.1 GCF_030462585.1 Pseudomonas sp. CAN1
GATTCGTGTGCGCTTGCCCTCTCCCTAACCCTGGCTGCGCGCCCCGCTCCGAAGGGAGAGGGGACCGTTCGGTGCAGGTTGAAGTCGTAGCGTCAGCTGGCACGAACACCGGGCCCACCGGCTGCCGGCTGGCGTACAGGCGCTTGTGCTCGTGCTGGCTGGAGAAGGTCTCGCCATACACGCGCTTGGCCTCCTCGGCGTACCACTCGGCGAAACCGGCGGCGTACATCACCTCGCCGAGGGCTTCCTTGATCGGCTTGCCCATCTCCTGGCTGATCGCCGAAGCCACTTCATCCGCGCCGCGGACGATACGGTCAAACCACTTGCGCAGCAGTTGGCTGCGGTGGAAGGCGGTTGTCTGCTTCCAGCTGTCGAAGGCGCTGACGGCAGCCTCCAACAGGCGCTCGGCGTCTGCCGCGCCGCAGTCGGGAACGCGGGCGAACACCGCCTGGGAAGCGGGGTTGATCACTTCGTAGAAGCCACCTGCGGCGGGGCCACCGGCCAGCGACGGCAGCTCCCAGTCGGCGCCGGGGGCAACAGTTATCGAATCATTCACGAATCATCACTCCAGCGAAGAATGTGGGCCTGCGTCATGCGTTCGCCGCCACCAGCGCACGCTCGAACATGCGCAGTGCCTCGGCGACGTCCTGTTCAGAGATCACCAACGGGCAGAGGAAGCGCACCACGTTGCGGTACACGCCGCACTTGATCACCAGCAGCCCTTCTTCCCGCGCGGCATCGATGATGCGTTGCGCCAGGGCGGCATCCGGGGCCTTGCTGTCGCGGTCGGCGACGAACTCCACCGCCGCCATGGCGCCGATGGTGCGTACCTGACCGATGCTCTGGAAGCGCGGTTCCAGCGCGCGGAAGCCTTCGAGCAGTTGCGCGCCGATGGCCTGGCTGCGCTCCAGCAGGTTTTCGCTCTCGAAGATCTTGATCACCTCCAGCGCCGCGGCGCAGCCCAGCGGGTTGCCGCCGTAGGTGCCACCCAGGCCGCCGGGTTTCGGTGCGTCCATGATCGCCGCGCGGCCGACCACGCCGGAAATCGGCAGGCCGCCGGCCAGGCTCTTGGCTACGGTGACCAGGTCCGGCTGGATACCCGAATGCTGGAAGCCGAACAGCTTGCCGGTGCGCCCGAAGCCGGTCTGGATTTCATCGCAGATCAGCACGATGCCCAGCTCCTCGGTCTTCTTGCGCAGTGCGCGCATGAACTCCACGGGCGCAGCGACGAAACCACCGTCGCCCTGCACCGGCTCGATGATGATGGCGGCCACGCGGTCGGCGGCGATCTGCGTGTCGAAGACTTCCTGCAGGGCCTCCAGGGCCTTTTCGCTGCTCACCCCGCGGTACTCGTTCGGGTACGGCACGTGGTAGACGTCCGGCGCCAGCGGGCCGAAGTTCTGCCGGTAGGGCTGGCTCATGCCGGTAAGGCTCATGCCCATCAGCGTGCGGCCGTGGAAGCCCCCACGGAAGGCGATCACGCCGGGGCGATTGGTGTGGCCACGGGCGATCTTGATGGCGTTCTCCACCGCTTCGGCGCCGGTGGTGAGGAATACCGACTTGTAGTGCTCTTCACCGCCGACCAGCTGGTTCAGCTTGGCCGCCAGCTCGACGTACTGGTCATAGGCCGCCACCTGGAAACAGATGTGCGAGAACAGCTCCAGCTGCTTGCGCACCGCCTCGACGACGCGCGGGTGGTTGTGGCCGACGTTGAGCACGCCGATGCCGCCGACGAAGTCCAGGTACTTCTTGCCCTGGTCGTCCCAGACATAAGCCCCGGCGGCGCGGTTGAGGGTGACCGGGTGCGCGACCGCCACACCAGTGGAGACGTGCTGGTTGCGGGCGGCGACAGACGAATACGGATTGGAGGACATGGGCTTCACCTTTGCGGACAGTGGGGAAAGCCTATCCACCGCTCCCGGCGCCAGATACCTGCGCCAGGAAGGAGAATCCACGGAAAACTTAGGGCGGAAAGTAGGAAGGTCCGGCGCCAGGAAATCCCGCGCCGGACCGGGGAATGATCAGGCGCCGCTAGCCGTGTTCATGGATCAGCCGGTACATCTGCGCGGCGACCTGCAGCCGGAAGCGATCATCCGGGCTCTCCAGCGAGATACCGAGGATCGTCTCCATCCGCGACACGCGGTAGCGCAGCGTGCTGATGTGGATGTCCAGCGCCTTGGCGGTATTGAGCAATTGGAAGCCCTCGCTCGCCAGGCACAGCGCGGTATCCACCAGCGAGTTGCCACGTTTGGGGTTCTCCAGCGGCGCGATCAGCCGTTCCAGCAGCATGCGCCGGGCATCCTCATCGCCCATCAGCGCCCGTGGGAACAGCACCTCGTCGAAGTTGTGCAGCTTGCCCGGGCGCAGCAACGGCATCAGCGCCGCCACGTCTTCGGCGCCCAGCGCCATGCCGGAAGCGCCGCGATGCACGCGGCTTACCGCCAGCGCCCCGCCCTCCTCCTTTATCGCCTTCCAGACACCATCCGCCGAGACCTCGGCGGGCAGCAGGAAGCTGATCTGGTTCAGCGACACGGAAATCAGCGGCGCCACTTCCAGCCCCTGCATCACCTGGGCGATGCGCTCGGCACTGCGAGCCCGGCGGTTGAAGCCGTCCAGCGCCAGCGGGATCGGCTCGTCGAGCAGCAGCAGGCACACCCGGTAGTCGCGGTTCTCGCTCCAGCCGGAGGCCTTGGCCCGCTCGATGGCGCTGGGCGTTGCCGAGAACTTGCCCTCCAGCAGGCCGGCGACGAAGGCGTAGCCCAGGCGGGTTTCCTGGTTGGACAGCTCGCGCTGGTGGGTCAGGTGCAGGGCCGCGATCACCGCCGCATGCTCCAGCGCGCGGGAATCCAGCTCCTCGAACTCGCCGCCGGCACTCTCCAGCCAGACGATGCCGATGACCTCGTCATGGGCGCGGATCGGGCAGCCCAGGCGCGCAGTGGCCAGCCCGTGGGCGGCATCGAACAGCGTCGGGGCGTTGCCGTGGAAGGCGTTGAACAGCGACTGGCGCTGGGTGATCCGGCCGATCAGCGCGCGCTCCTCGGCCTCGGCACAATCCGGTCGCGACGTGCCCAGCAAGGTGCCGTCGGCGGAGACGATCGTGGCCGGCTTCTCCAGCGCCTGGTTCAGGGCGATGGCCACCCCTTCCAGGTTGCTCGCATCGATAGCGGCTGCGGTCAGCGTGCGGTGGATCAGGTCGGAGCGGCGGATGATTTCCGCCTGCACGTTGATGATCCGCGCCAGCACATCGTGAGTGATCTCGCTGAACTGAATTTCCCAGGGTAACTCCAGCAGCGGCAGGTCGCAGCGGTTGGCCTCGTCGATGGCCGCCTGGGTGAAGTGCTCGCGGAAATACGGCACCGCCAACACCACGCCGGCCAGGCCGATGCGGCTCAGGTTGCGCACCATCTCGCGGCTGGCCTGGTCGTCCTCCGGCCAGTTGTAGCCGGTGGTCAGCAGCAGTTCGCCGGGTTTCAGCCAGTTGGTGATCTCGGGGTGGTCGACGATGTGCACCCAGGTGATCTCGCGATCCATCGCGCCGCGCCCGGCGACGACAGTTGCCTGGCGCAGAACCGTATTCTCGATGGCGGTGTCGAGCTTCATGGGGCCCCTTCAGAATGCGGAAAGCCCGCCGGCCAGTCGCGACAAAACCCTCGTGGCGAGGGTTCTGGCGGAACAGCGGCGGGTCGAATCAAAAGCCTCAGCCATGGGCCTGCGCCCATGGCTGATCGGTTGCATCGCTTAACCGGGCTTAACGGCTGGCCCAGGACATGAAGCGCTGCTCCAGCGCCTCGCCGTTCTCGGTCCAGAAGTCCACGTCCATCTGCAGCGCGTTCTTCATGTTCTCCGGCGCGGTCGGCAGCGCGTTGGCCAGCTTCTTGTCGAGCAAGGCGGCTGCGGCGGTGTTGGACGGGCCGTAGGCCATCTTCTCGGTGTAGAGCTTCTGCTGCTCCGGGCGCATGGCGAAGGAGATGAACTTGTAGGCGGCGTCCAGGTTCGGCGTGCCCTTGAGGATGGCCCAGTCATCGAACTGGTAGAGGTTGCCGTCCCAGACGATCTTCAGGTTGGCGCCACTTTCCTGCGCGGCGTGGATGCGGCCGTTGTACGACGAGCTCATCACCACGTCACCGGACATCAGGTACTGCGGCGGCTGCGCGCCGGCTTCCCACCACTGGATGCTCGGCTTGATCTCGTCGAGTTTCTTGAACGCACGGTCGACGCCGGCCGGCGTGGACAGCACCTTGTACACCTCGCCGGGGGCAACGCCATCGGCCATCAGCGCGAACTCCAGGGCGCCACGGGCGGACTTGCGCAGGCTGCGCTTGCCGGGGAATTTCTTCAGGTCCCAGAAGTCCTTCCAGCCGGTGGGCGCGACTTTCAGCTTGTCGGCGTTGTAGGCCAGCACGTTGGACCAGACGAAGATGCCCACACCGCACTCGGACTTGGCGCCTTCCACCAGCGGCTCCTTGATGCCCAGGCGCTCGTAGTCGAGCTTCTCGAACAGGCCGTCCTCGCAACCGCGGACGATGTCGGTGTCCTCGATGTCCAGCACATCCCAGGAGACGCTCTTGGTATCGACCATGGCCTTGACCTTGGCCATCTCGCCGTTCCACTCGCCGGCGATCAGCTTGGTGCCGGTTTCCTTCTCGAACGGCTTGTAGAAGGCCCCCACCTGGGCCTCCTTGCTGGCGCCGCCGTAGGAAATGACGGTCACGCTGTCAGCCGCCATCGCCTGGCTGGCCATGGCCAACCCGCTCAAGGCCACTAGGGCCAGTGCTTTTGCCTTCATTGCTGCGCTCCTGTAAAGCTGCAAGTCATTGTTGGAATTAGAAAAGGCAGAATTGGGGAACAGGCGGATCGGCTTTCTTGTGGGGTATTTCCGCAGTGCCAGGGGCAATGGGGCCAGGTGCAAACCGGCGATTTCGTCAGCGTGACCGGCCAGGCGGGATCCGACTGTCCCGAATGATCCTAGGAGAGTCGTGCGCTGGCCGCTATCTACTTCAAGTATCAGGTTGGTGTCTGGAATTGGTAGTCGAAGTGGGAAGTGGCTTTTGGCCAGGGTACCGCAGGCGACAGCCGCCCGTCCTGGGCCGCTGCCAGAACGGGCCGGCCAGGACGGGCAAGCCACAATCGGGGGTTATGGCCGCCTGGCGCTGACTCCCAGCTCCCGGGCGACCCGTTGCAGGGTCTCCAGGGATACCGGCTTGCTGACGTGCTCGTTGTAGCCGGCCTGGCTGGCCAGCTCCGCATCCGCCGCCGCGCCGTAGCCAGTCAGGGCCACCGCCGGGGTTGCGGCGTGCTGCGGTAGCTGGCGAACTCGGCGCATCAGCTCGTAGCCGTCCATGCCGGGCATGCCGATGTCCGAGAGGATCAGGTCGAAGCTCGCCCCCTCCAGGCAGGCCAGGGCCGCCGCGCCGTCCTCGGCGGTGGTGACCTGGGCGCCTTCCATTTCCAGCAGTTGCTGCATGATCAGGCGAATGTCCGGGGAATCGTCCACCAGCAGCAGCCGGGCGCCGCTGAAGGGCCCGCCGTCCTCCTGTTCGGTGTCCACCGGCAGGTCGAACTGCAGGTACAGCGGCAGCCACACGCTGAACAGTGCGCCCTGCCCGCGCCCGGCCGAGGAAGCCTCGATGCGGCCGTGCTGGGCTTCCACCAGCTCGCGTACCAGTGCCAGGCCGATGCCCAGGCCCGGCTTGTGGGTGTGCTGGCGGTCATCGCCCTGGCCGAACAGCTCGAAGATGCGCGGCAGCTCCTCCACGGGAATGCCCTGGCCGTCATCCCGCACCTGGATGCGCAGCATGCCGTCGACCTGGTCAAGGCTGACCTGGATGTTGCCGCTGGCCGGGGTGAACTTCACCGCGTTGCTCAGCAGGTTCCAGACGATCTGCTCGACGCGTACCGGATCGGCTTCCGCCACCAGCGGGTCGCTGCCGCGCGCCGGAAGCTGCAGGTCGATGACCAGGTCCTTGTCACGGGCGTCGGAGGCCAGCGCGCCAACCACTTCCTCGATGACGTTCTGCAGGATCACCGGCGCCAGGTTGAGCTTGAGCTTGCCGGTGTTGACCCGCGACAGGTCGAGCAGGTCATCGATGATCCGCGCCTGGCTGCGCACCGAACTCTGGATGCCCTCGATGGCGCGGGAAGCCACGGCGTGGGAGCGCACGGCGGACAGGCGCGCGATCAGCTCGGCATTGAGCTGGATGATATTCAGCGGGTGCTTGAGCTCGTGGGACATCATCGCGAAGAACTCGTCGCGCAGGCGGATCTTCGCCTGGTTCTGCTGGAAACGGCTTTCCTGCTCGGTTTCCGCGCGCT
>NZ_JASMRU010000072.1 GCF_030462585.1 Pseudomonas sp. CAN1
CAGCGCAACCGCCAGCGCAACCGCCCTGACCCGCCTGTTGGGTGATTCACCCGACGGAAATGTATTACTCCTGACCGACGGTTTTTGGTCCAGCACTGACACCCGGCACCTGAATCGGTGGCGGGCGGGGCTTCCCCACCCGCAAGGGCTACGTCGCCGAGGCCATGTGGCGCACCCTGCGCATCCTCGGCCGTGCCACCCCCGAGCAGATTGCCGCCCAGGTCGCCGCCACCGGGACCAAGGTGCTGGCCTCCAGCGTGCAGCGTTACTTCCGCGACCTGAAGAACGCCGGATACCTGGAGCGCGACGGCCGCTACTACATCCTCACGCCAAAGCGCTACACCGGGCCGCGTCCGCCCATGGTGCAGCGCACCGAGATTCGCCAGGTGTACGACCCCAACCTGGACAAGGTGGTGTGGGTGTCTGGTGAGGAAGAGGCACAGCCGGAGTGTCAGGAACTGACCTGGCTGCGCATCGAACGCGAACAGCTGCAGGAACAGTTGGAGCTGCTGCAGGCAACCGTCGCCTGCTATCGCGCAGACGCAGAGCGCTATCGCCACATCGTCAACGTCCTGGGAATGGGCATCTCTCTGCCGGGCTCCTGCTCGGTAACCAAGACGGCAGAGGAAACCAATGCGGCACTAGATGCCCTCATCGCGGAAGAAGCAATGAAGAGGGCGTGCGCATGAACCAGGTCGACCTGTCCGCCTGGGGCGAGCACCCGCCCGCGTTCGTGCAGTTGCTCGCGGCTGAAGTCGCCCGCAGCAGCCAGACCAAGGCCGGCCAAGCCATCGGCATGAGCCGCTCCACCGTCAGCACCATCCTGGCCAACCGCTATCCGTCGCCCTCGACCATTCGTGTCGAGCGCCGCGTCCTGGACGCGCTCAGCCGCATCGAGTGCCCGGCCCAGGGCGAGCTGGTGACCTCCACCCAGTGCACTGACTACCTGCAGCGGCCCGCGCCGCTGAATAACCCCGTTGCCATGCGCTGCTGGAAGGCGTGCCGCGTCTGCCCGCGCAACCCCCACACCGCCACCGTGAACCGCGAGGAACGAAGCCATGAATCAGCCCGCATCGCGCTTGAAGTTCTTGACGCCTGAGCTGGCCGTGAGCCTGCACACCTTCAACGACGCCACGCGAACCCTGCAGCGCATGGGCATCCGCCTGCACTGCATCGACCCGAGCAACAACCGGCTGACGCTTAGCCCCGAAGACGGCCGCCGCCTGGAATCGCTGCAGCTCCTGGTCGGCTACCAACGCCACGGCACGGCCGGCAGTACCCGCTATGTGGCGCGGTTCCAGGGCGTAGAGGTGACCTGGTCCGAACCCATCAGCTACCTCGACTACCGCAGCCCCAAAAGCCCCAGCGCACCCGCTGACCTCACTTTCTTCTGATCCGTAGGAGCCAATCACATGAACCAAGTAACCATCCCCGAAGGCTATCGCGTAGACGCTCAGAAGCGCCTGGTAGCTGAAGCCCTGATCAAGCCCGTGGACCTCGCCCGTGACCAGTTGGTGATGGAGCTGGTGGGCAAGGCCAAGGCCGTCCAGGAAGAGCTGTCCCGCTTCAAGGCTTCGGCCTTCGGCGACGTCGACGCCTTTGTCGACCTGTCCGTCGAGCAGTACGGCGTCAAGCGCGGCGGCAAAAAGGGCAACGTGTCGCTGCTGAGCTTTGACGGTCGCTACATGATCAAAAAAGCCATCCAGGAAACCATCCAGTTCGATGAACGCATCCAGGCGGCGCGCGAGCTGATCGACGAATGCCTGAGCGACTGGACCAAGGGCGCACGCCCTGAAGTGGTGACCCTAGTCAGCGATGCATTCCGCACCGACACCAACGGCGAAATCCGCACCGCCCGCGTGCTGTCTCTGCGTCGCCTGGACATCCAGGACGAGCGATGGCAGCGAGCTATGAAGGCCATCGGCGAAGCCTGCCAGACAGCCGGTTCCAAGTCCTACATCCGCGTCTATGAGCGCGTCGGCGATAGCGACCAGTTCGAACAGATCAGCCTTGATCTGGCGGGGGTGTGAGATGGCCAAAGCCAATCCGTTCATCCCGCCAGGCAAGGACTACGGCGCGGTAGACACCGAGAGTCGGCTGCGCGCCCTTGAGGACTTCGACCTGGAACAGTGCCACGCGGCCCTCGAAGTGCTTGGCCTGCAGGCAACCGTCGAGAAGAAGCTGCGCACCCGTATCCGCGCCCTGGAGAAGCAAGCTGCACAGTGCGAAACCATGCAGCGGCCTAAATCGGGCTGCGGCTGTCCTGACTGTGGGTCGTCGCTGATCGACGTGCCGGGGGATCGCGTCGCCCGCATGCCCCACCCGAAATACCTGCAGGTGTGGCAACTGATCGACGCCGCCTTGTTCGACTATCACGAGCCGCATCAGCGCGGGGATGTCTGCAACATCCTCGCGCCGATCCTGGCCCCATTGGTGAAGGACGACATCGACCTGGCGAAGCTCCAGGGCGTCGGGAAGGGGGCGTGAAATGGAGCGCTATCACGATACGCAGACCGACCCGCTGCCGCTTCGCTCGCCGTACCACGAAGCCGAGCGTCAGCGCCTGCAGCAGCTGACCGCCGAGTTTCTCGCCCAGGGCGGTGAGATTCAGCAGGTCGGCCATCAGATGCGCGACAAGTACACCTTCGTCCTGAACCCCAGCCGGACCCCGGTCTATGCGCACTTGTTCGTGCCGGCCGTGCCTTCGGTGCCGGAGCAGCCCAAGGCAGAGATGCGCGAGCTGACCGCCCAGGCGAAGCCAGAGCGCAAGGTTCCGGCCGCGCTGCTGGACGGCCGCACGCTGGCGGCTCGCCTGATGGTTCAGGCGGCGCTTGACGCCACACCGGAACAGGCCGCCAAAGCCGTGGGCATCAGCGCGAAGCACGCCCGCCAGCTGATGCGGGACTTCAACATCAAATTCCACCGCCAACGCTAAGGGGGCTCCATGGCCAAGGTAACCATCATCCTGGAAGACGTCCTCGGCGGCGTCTCCATGGATATCCGCAACGACCGCCCGACGCACATGCGCGACCTGATCCGGCAGAGCCCGGCTCAGCGCCTGGGCGAGCAGCTCCATGACCTGGCGAATTTCGAGCTTCGCCTGGCCAGCATTCCGCCGCACCGGAAGCAATTCAGCGAAACGCGCCACTGAGCGAAACCGCTCCCGGCCTGGCCGGGGCGGTCTGCCCAGCGTGGTGGCTGGGTACTGATGAGCAGCCGAGGAAAACATGGAACAGAAAGATTGGGATGACCTGCAGGCGCAGATGGACACGCCCTACGGCTCGATGGAGCTGCAGTGCGATCAGTTCAAGGTGTCGCTGGTCCAGCACTCCAAACCCGCTAGCCGCAAGTGGGTCACCTACGTGTTTGTAGATGGCCACTACAAAGGCGCATGGAGCTTCGCCGATGAGAATGGCGAGCCCAAGCATGAAGAGGCCCGGAGGTTCTTGCGTAAGTCGAGCAAGGCTTTCTTCAGCACCAAGGAAATTGAGGCGTATCGCAAAACCTTTGGGAAACGCCGGGCGACCGAGCTGGCTGCTAAGCGGCATGTGTGGTTCCACGCGGACTGGACCAGCTTCAACAGCCTGAAAAAGCACCTCATCGCCAACAACACCAGCATCCAGCGCATCGAATAAGGGGAACGACATGGAAAACGGCAAGATGCTGACACCCGCCGCCAAGCCCCGTCTGGTGCTGGAGCCCTGGGGCCAGGAGAAGCTTTGCCCGCGCTGCGACGAATACTGGCCGGCTGACGGCGAGTTCTTCAGCCCGCGCGCTGAAGGCAAGCTCGACAGCTGGTGTCGCTGCTGCGTGAACGAGTACCACCAGGAACGTCGCCGGAGGGTTCAATGAGCCTGCGCAACGTGAACCTCGCCAAAATCCACATCGCCAAGGCCCAGCTGGGCCTGGACGATGACGACTATCGCGCGCTGCTGGGGCGTGTCGCGGGCGTGCGCTCGGCCAAAGAGCTGGGGCCGCGCCAGGTCGCCCAGGTGCTGGCCGAGTTCCAGCGCCTGGGCTGGAAACCGGAGAGCAAACAGCAGGGCCGCGCCACGCCAAAAGTGCCCCAAAACCGCCAGGTCGTGCTGAAGAAGGTCGAGGCACTGCTGGCCAGTGCATCGCGCCCTTGGAGCTACGCCGACGCGATGGCCAAGCGCATGTTCCAGCGCGAGCGCGTGGAGTGGCTGGACGACGACCAGCTGTATCGCCTGATGCAAGCACTGATCATCGACAGGAGCCGGCATGAGCACCACTGACATCGATCTGCGCCAGGTCCAGGACATGCTGCCGGACAACGTCAGGGACATGGCGGGCCGTATCGGCCTGCCATCCACCCTGGTGGTGGTCGAGCAGCTCGGCGGGACGCTCTGGCGCATCGCCGAAGGCCGGGCGCGCAGGGGCGAGGCCCGCCGTGCAGCACTGGCCGAGCTGGTGGGCAGCGAGATTGAAGAGCAGCTCCACGCCCACTACAAGGGCGAGGAAATCTACGTCGCCCGCTGCCACAAGGCCCTGGTGCGGTGGCGTGATCTGGAAATCACCGAGCGTTTCGAGCGGGGCTTGCGGGATGGGCAAACCGTCCGTAGCCTGCTCAACGATCTGGCGCGCGAGTACTCACTGTCCTCTCGCTGGATTTGGGAGGTTGTGAACCGGCCAAGCGAGCCTTCGCCGCAGCAGTCCACCCTGTTCCACTAAGCCGGGGCGCAACGCCCCGGCCGGCGTCTTCTCGCCAGCCCTGTCTCAGCCGTTGAACCCCTTCCGCTAATCCCGCCTCGCGCGTGTCGCCACGATGGCGGCATGAGCACATCCAGCCATCCGCACCCACCGCGCAGCCCCCGCGACTATGCCGCCGCCATCCTGGCGGAAGGCACCCGCGAGCGCCGCAATGAGCTGCTGCAAGCCTGCCCGGAAGTGTGGCGGCCGCTGGTTCGCGCCCATGTGGAGGATGCTTTCGCCAAGGTCAAAGCCTACCGCGAGATGATGGACCGCCGTGCCCAGTCGATGCGACGCGGCCCTATCCCTGCTCCCCGCGTCACCGATACCTCCTACCGCATTTCCAACTTCACCAAGTCCGCACCGGAGGTTGGCAATGGCCACCTATCCGCAATTCGGGCATCGCTCGCAACGGAAGCAACCAATGCCTGATCCCGCATCCACCTCGGCCGGCAGCGCCGCGCTGCTCAAGCTCTTCGGCATCCACATTGGCGCGGGGGCTTTGGCCGCCGCCCTGGGCTTCCTGGTCCTGTGGCCCAAGACCATGAAGGAAGGCTTTGCCCGCCTGTTCTGCACCATCGTCGCCAGCAGCGTGTTCGGCCCGCTCCTGGTCGTCTACCTGCACACCAACCGCCCCGAGCTTTTCGACTCCGCGCGGGTGGTCGCCAGCCTCTACCAGCTGGACCCAGCCGTGGGCCTGCTGTTCGTTTCCGCGCCGCTCCTGGTCATTGCCGGCTTGCCGGCCTGGTGGCTGATCGGCGCCGCGCTGCGCCTGTTTGAGCGCGACGGTGATTCGTGGCTGGGCGTGTTCGCCCAGTGGGTTAAACGCAAACTGGAGGTCTAGTAATGGCCCTGCAACCTCGCGGCATTCGCAACAACAACCCCGGCAACGTGGTGTGGTCGGCTCGCAACAACTGGCAGGGACAGCTCCCGCACGACCCGAAGGTCG
This sequence comes from Pseudomonas sp. CAN1, assembly GCF_030462585.1. Classification (GTDB taxonomy): domain Bacteria; phylum Pseudomonadota; class Gammaproteobacteria; order Pseudomonadales; family Pseudomonadaceae; genus Pseudomonas. The sequence goes on from NZ_JASMRU010000072.1 coordinate 5,660, forward strand.
AGCCGCGCTTCTCCCGCTTCGACACCCCGCAAAACGGCATTCGCGCCCTGGCAAAGCTGCTCCTGAACTACCGCAAGGTCCACGGCCTGCGCACCGTCGAATCCCTGATCGCACGCTGGGCGCCGTCCAATGAGAACGACACCCGCGCCTATGCCGCTGCCGTGGCCCGCGAGCTGGGCGTCCCGCCGCAGGCTGGCCTTCACCTGGATCAGCCGACGCTGGCGGCCCTGGTCACCGCGATCATCCGCCACGAAAACGGCCAGCAGCCCTACAGCGCCGAGCTGATCGGCAACGCCGTGCGGGAAGTGCTGTGACCTGGCGCCTCGGCCTGCTCCTGGTGCTGCTCCTGGTGCTGACCTCGGTCGGCTCCTGGATGGTGGGCCACCAGGTCGGCCTGGCTGACGGCCGCGCCATCTGCGCCGAGGCGCAGACCGACGCTTACCGCAACGTCCTGGACGATTCGGTCGCCCAGCTGAAGAAGGTCCAGGACACCAGCACCTCCATT
>NZ_JASMRU010000073.1 GCF_030462585.1 Pseudomonas sp. CAN1
CTGCCAGTCGGTGAGCAGCGCGCTGGTGGCGGCCATGATCACCGGGGCGTCGAGCAGGTCGGCTGGGGTCTGCGGGCGGCCGTGGCGGTCGAGGAAGGCCGGGGAGGCGCAGACCACCGGGCGAATCTCGCCGACCTTCAGCGCGGTCAGGCTGCCTTCGGGCAACTGGCCGATGCGCACGGCAACGTCGATGCCCTCGTCGAGCATGTTCACCACGCGGTCCACCAGCAGCGCGTTGACCGTCACTTCCGGCTGGGCTTGGAGGTAGCTGGCGATCAGCGGCACCAGGTACAGCTCGCCGAACAGCACCGGCGCGGTGACCGTCAGATTGCCGCGCGGGCGCAGGGCGCTGCCGGAGGCCAGCTCCTCGGCTTCTTCCAGCTCCTGGAGAATGCGCCGGCAGTCCTCGACGTATCGCTGGCCGGCTTCGGTCAGGCGCACGCTGCGGGTGCTGCGGGCCAGCAGCAGGGTGCCCAGGCGTTGCTCCAGGGCGGCGATGGCGCGGGTCACGCTGGGTGGCGACAGTCCCAGCTGGCGGGCGCCGGCGGCGAAACTGCCGGCTTCGGTCACGGCCAGCAGCACTGTCATTTCCTGAAACCTGTCCATTGTTCACCGGGTGGGCCTGAGGGCGGTTGCCAGACTGTAGTGGGAAGCGGCGCGGGAATGAAGCGCGGCGGGCTTGCGGGCGACATCGGCGTGCTTGCCAGCGCCTCGCCGCTTGACCGCGCCCCGGCCACTCCGGCACAAGCGCTGGAGGCGCCCGCAGCGAGGCGCCACTGCCGACGAGCCTTCCCCATGACCAGCAAGACCACGGCCAGCGCACTGGCCGACACTGCTAACCCGCGCCTGGGCATCGCCCTGTGCCTGCTGTCGATGCTGATTTTCGCCTGCCAGGACGGCATCACCAAGGTGCTGGTCCGCCACCTGCCGGTGGCCGAGCTGGTGATGGTGCGCTACTGGGTATTCGTGCTGTTCGCCCTGATCGTCTGCCGCGCCCAGGGCGGCGTGCGGGCGGCCAGCCGCAGCGCCAGTCCCTGGCAGCAGGTGGTCCGCTCGCTGCTGGGCGTCGGCGAGATCGCCATCTTCGGCCTGGCCTTGCGCTACCTTGGGCTGGCGGAAACCCATGCGCTCTATGCGGTCTTCCCGCTGATGACTCTGGGTCTGGCACGGATCTTCCTCGGCGAGCGGATGGTCGGCCGGCAATGGCTGGCGGCGGCGGTGGGTTTTGGCGGCACGCTGCTGATCCTGCGCCCCGGCATGGGCGTGTTCGAGCCCGCGGCGCTGATCCCGCTGGCGGCGGCGCTGACCTTCGCCTTCTTCAACATCCTCTCGCGGCGTATCAGCCAGACCGATTCCTTCGCCACCACCACGCTGTACATGGCCGTGGTCGGCGCCGTGGCGGCCACCTCGGCGGGGATTCCCGCCTGGGTCACGCCGACGCCCCACGAGGCCATGCTGATGTCCATCGTCGCGGTGTCCGGGGTGATCGCCCAGTTGCTGCTGATCCAGGCGCTGAAGTACGCCCAGGCTTCGACGCTGCAGCCGTTCAACTACTCGCTGCTGGCCTTCGCCACGCTGATCGGCCTGATCGTTTTCGGCGAGGCGCCGACCGCCTGGACCATCAGCGGCGCGCTGCTGATCCTGCTGGCGGGGCTGTATTCGGTGCGGCCGGGGCGCTGAGGCGCCGTTCAGGTATCAGAGCGCGCTGCTGACCTGGGTGCGGTCCATCAGGCGGATGCTGTCGCGGCCGCCGCGCTTGGACTGGTAAAGCGCCGCGTCGCCCTGTTCGATGAGCGCGGCGAGGCTCGCCGGGGCCTGGTCGAACAGGCTGGCGCCGATGCTCAGGGTGACCGCCTGGGGCGTGGCGAAATCCTGCGCGGCGATGCCCTGGAACTGCTGGCGCAGCTTGCCGCTGAGTTCCAGCACGGCCTCGGCGTCGACGTTGCCGAGCAGGATGACGAACTCGTCGCCGCCCAGGCGTGCCGCCAGGGCGCGCTCGGGCAACAACGAACGGATCATCTCGCTGAGCGCCACCAGCAGGCGGTCGCCGGCGGTGTGCCCGTGCAGGTCGTTGACCAGCTTGAAGTTGTCGATGTCGATCAGCAGCAGGGCGCCCGGCCGGCCCACGGCGATCTCCTCGAACAGGCGCGGCGCGCGGACTTCCAGGGCGCGGCGGTTGTACAGCGAGGTCAGCGGGTCGCGCGCGGCCAGGCGGGCCATGCGCTTCTCGCGGCGATAGCGCTCGGTGCCGGTCATCGACAGGGCGATCAGCATGATCGCCATGGCGCCCTCGACCAGGGAAATCTGGATGATCTCGCCGCGGAAGGCCGCCAGGTCGATCAGCGTGCCGGGGATGATTACCGTCATGCCCTTGGCCAGGTAGAAGGCGCCGTGCACCAGCAGCACGTAGCGCAACTGCACCGCGCCGACGCTGAGGGACTTGCCGTGGGGCCGCAGCAGGTAGCTGGCGCGCAGGGAGAGCAGGGCGACCAGCCAGGAATTGGCCAGCAGCATCAGCTTGGACCACAGCGGCCCGTCGTCGGGCAACAGCAGCAACGAGGCCCAGAACAGCGGGATCAGCAGCCAGCCGCGGGACAGCCGTGCCTCGGTGAAGCGCGCCACGCCGGTGAGGAAGAACCAGTGGGCCAGCACCAGCAGGCCGTTGGCGAACCAGATGCCGACCAGCAGGTAGCCGCTCATGCGCAGCAGGGAGAGCACGCAGCCGACGGTGATGGTGGCGAAGCCCGCGCTCCAGAACAGCAGCGAGCGTTCGCGTACGCTGCGCCACTCGACGGCCAGGTACAGCGCCGCGGCCGCGGCGAGGGCGACCGAGATGGTCAACATGGTGGGTGGATCAAGCGCCATAAAACAGACCGTACTGCAAATTCGGTGAAAGGGCACGATTGTAAGCTGCCGGGCCGTATTTTCAGAGGGTCAATGGTGCCTGTCCGCGGCGAAATTCCGATGACAGGCAGGGCGCTGAGCCATCCAGCAGGCAGGGCGCATGGCCCTGCCGGTGTCACAGCGTGCGGATCGAGGTGCTGATCGCCCGCGCGCACTCGATGGCTGCCGGCGCCAGGCGCCGCTCGGCATCCTCGCGGCTCCAGCGGCTGGTGGGCGCCACCACGTGCACCGAGGCCACCGGGCGACCCTGGCTGTTGCGCACCGGGGCGGCCACTGCCATGTCGCCGAGGAACAGCTCTTCGCTGTTGATCGCAAAGCCCTTGCGGCGGATCTCGGCGATCTCCGCGAGGATTTCCTCCAGCGACGTGCGGGTGTACTGGGTGTGGCTGTTCAGGTCGCTGCCCTGCAGCAGCTCCAGCACCTCGTCATCGCTCAGCGCACTGAGGAAAGCGCGGCCCGAGGCGGTGCAGTACATGGGGATGCGGCTGCCGATGGGCAGGTGGATGGGGATGAACTTCGGCCCGACGAAGCGCGCCACGTAGAGCATGTCGGTGCGCACCGGTTCGGTGAGGTTGGTGGTCTCCCCGGTGGTCTGCGCCAGTTCGGCGAGGAAGGGGTTGGCGACGTCCACCAGGGTGTCGGCGGCGAGGTAGTTGTAGCCGATCTCCATGACCTGCGGGGTCAGCTGGAAGCGCTTGGTCTGCGCGTGTTTGCTGACATACCCCAGCGCTTCGAGGGTATGAATCATCCGCTGCGCCGAGCTCTTGGTGATGTCGGCGGCTTCGGCCACCTCGGCCAGGTTCATGGTGCGGTTGCGCGCGTTGAAGGCGCGCAGCACGGCCAGGCCCTTTTCCAGCGACTGGTTGAACAGGCTGTTTTCGTTGTCGCTCATGTCTTGTCCTTGGAGGAGCAGATTCAGGCTGATTCAGGTTTGTAGTATCGATATGCGATATTTATAAATCTCTTTACGATTCGTGTAAATCATTTATATTGCGATCAACGCCTCCTGCCGATACGAGGCTATCCATAACGCATAAAGACAACAATCCGCGTCAAATGGGAGTTCACCAATGCATCCTCGCCTCCGCGTGTTTTCCTGCGCTCTCGCGCTCGTCGCCAGCTGCGCCGCATCCCTGGCCGCCCAGGCCGAAACCCTGAAGGTCGGCGCCACCGCCACCGGCGTGCCGTTCACCTTCCTCGACATCAAGAGCAACAGCATCCAGGGCATGATGGTCGACTCCGCCCAGGCTGTGGCCAAGGCCGGCGGCTTCGACGTGGAGATCGCCCAGACCACCTTCGCCGCGCTGATCCCCTCGCTCACCGCGAAGAAGATCGACCTGATCTCCGCCGCCATGCTGCGCACCCCCGAGCGCGAGAAGGTGGTGCAGTACTCCGACCCGGTGTTCGAGTACGGCGAAGGCCTGGTGGTGCGTGCCGACGACGACAAGGCCTACACCAGCATGGATGACTTCAAGGGCGAGATCGTCGGCGCCCAGGTCGGTACCATCTTCATCGACGAGTTGAACAAGCGCGGCATCTTCAAGGAAGTGCGCGGCTACGACTCCCTTGCCGATCTCACTCGCGACCTGGCTCTGGGCCGCATCAAGGCCGGCTTCGGCGACCACCCGATCCTCGCCTACCAGATGGCCAAGGGCAGCCTGAAGAAGGTCCGCCTGGTGGACAGCTACCAGCCGCAGATCAAGGGCGAGGTCTGCTTGATCATGCGCCAGGGCGACCCGCAGCTGCTCGCCCAGGTCAACAAGGGCATCGCCAGCATCAAGGCCGACGGCACCCTGGTCGGCATCATCGGCAAGTGGCACCTGGACTGACGTCCGCCTTCGCCAAGCCTTTTCCCAAGCCTTACCCGCGCCTTTCGCCGAAGCTCCGCGCCCGGTGAAGGGTGACGGCCGCCTCTGAATCACGCCCACGGACATGCCCATGTTTTTCCAGAATGCCCTGGACTTCCTGCCCATTCTCCTGAATGGCGCGGTGGTCACCGTGCAGGTCACGGTCGCCTCGTTCCTGCTCAGCTCGCTCATCGGCCTGGCCTTCGCCCTGATGATGGTGTCGAAGGTGCGCGCCGTCGCGCTGTTCGCCATCTCCGCGGTGAACATCATCCGCGGCCTGCCGATCATCGTGCAGCTGTTCTACATCTACTTCGTGCTGCCGGACTTCGGCGTGCAGCTCAGCGCCCTGCAGGCCGGCATCATCGGCCTGGGCATCGCCTACTCGGCGTACCAGGCGGAGAACTTCCGCGCCGGCATCCAGGCCATCCAGCAGGGGCAGATCGAGGCCGCCGAATCCATCGGCATGCGCGGCCCGATGATCATGCGCCGGGTGGTGCTGCCGCAGGCCTTCCGCATCGCGCTGCCGCCCTATGGCAACACCCTGGTGATGATGCTCAAGGACTCCTCGCTGGTGTCCACCATCACCGTGGCCGAGATGACCCGCGCCGGCCAGCTGATCGCCTCGTCGACCTTCGAGAACATGACCGTCTACAGCCTGGTGGCCTTGCTCTACCTGGCCCTGAGCCTGCCGCTGTCGTTCGCCCTGCGCCGCCTCGAAGCGCGCATCGCCACGAGGAAGAAAGCATGATCCGCATCCAGTCGCTGCACAAAAGCTACGGCAGCACCCGCGTCCTCGAAGGTATCGACCTGTCGGTGGAAAGCGGCCAGGTGGTCTGCCTGATCGGCCCCTCCGGTTCGGG
>NZ_JASMRU010000074.1 GCF_030462585.1 Pseudomonas sp. CAN1
TTGCTGTTCAGCTCGACTTTCGAGCCATCGGCCAGCTCGACCATGCGCGGCGCAGGCTGCGCAGCGTAGTAGCCGACCCGTGACGGCAGGAATCCGGCGGACCAGCCCGCAGACCACACGGCGCCAATCGCCACCAGCACGCCAGCGGCCACGGCGGCGATGCGCTTGCCGCTGCGCGGGCGACGTTGGCTGCGCTGGTTCTGGCTGTGGGTGCGACGCGGGGCCGGGCTGATGACCAGATTCGGCTCGATGCGCGGAGTGGGCGGCAGCAGTTCGGAGAGCTGCCAGATTTCCAGCATCGCCTCGTACTCTTCCCCGTGGCGCGCATCGGCAGCCAGCCATTGCGCGAATTCGGCGCGCTCGGCAGCGCTGCACTCGGCATCGTGCAGACGCGCGCACCAGTGCGCAGCTTCGGCGCTGATGCGGTCATCGTCGAACGGGGCGGGGGAGGTGGTCATCAGGGATCTCGGTAAGGCCGATTGCGGCCGATATCACACTTTCTTTTCGCGTTGATGCGAGTGATTATAAATAAGCCTGACTCGGACTGTCAGCAGGCGCCTGCAACCTCGACTGTTTTTCATAGGATGCCCGACGGGGTGGAAAGCGCGTTCATCCGTTATTACAAGGAACTGGTCCTGTACCTGAATCGTACCCTTGGCGATCGCCAGGCGGCTGCCGATCTCACCCAGGAGACCTTCCTGCGCCTGCTCGACCGCAAGGGCGAGGAGCATATCGAACAACCGCGGGCGTTTCTCTACCGTACAGCGGTGAACCTGAGCATCGACCTGCATCGGCGCGGCCGCGTGCGCCGCACCGAAGAACTCGACAGCCTCGACCGCGAAGGCTGTCTCGACGAGCGTTGCCCGCAGGAACAAGCCAGCCACCAGCAGCAACTGCAGATGCTCCAGCGCGCCCTCGGCGAGTTGCCCGAGGCCTGCCGCCGCGCCTTCGTCCTGCGCAAGGTCGAGGGCTGCAGCCACGTCGAGATTGCGCAAGCCATGGGCATTTCCCGCGACATGGTGGAGAAGCACATCGTCAATGCGATGAAGCATTGCCGGCTGCGCCTCAAGGCCTGGGGCGGGCAGGACTGAAGCCAGTCTTCACGCCGCGCAGGAGCGGACTCCGTCCGCGATCGATTCACCGCCGCTCCGTTCGACCCTTGAGCGGGGCTCGACCTATCGCGGACGGAGTCCGCTCCTACGCTCCCTGGATTTACATACATAGACGCATGGCGAGCGGCGGGATTTAGTCCCACGCGGCCCGCGCGGGTTTTCTGGGAAAGATCCCGCCCTCGATCACTGGTCGTCATTCTGAAATTTTCATGACTTAGTGAGAATCATTCTAAATTTCACCGGGCCTGTCTCGTCTCTCCAGATAACGCGCTATCGACAGCGCAAATCATGGGCGACACGCAGGAGCGAGCGCCGACCGCCGGATGGCGGGGCGCTCCGGGCAGAGCAGTAAGCCGCCGACTCCCGCGTGGTCACGCCCCACGGCCATCGCGATACAGGACATTGGCACCATGACCCAGATGATCACCCCGACCTACGACGTGCTCGGCATCGGTTTCGGCCCCTCCAACCTGGCGCTGGCGATCGCCCTGCAGGAGCAGGCGCGACGCGAGGGTCGCCATTACCACGCGCTGTTCCTCGACAAGCAGGCCGACTACCGCTGGCACGGCAACACCCTGGTGGCGCAGAGCGAGCTGCAGATTTCCTTCCTCAAGGACCTGGTGACCCTGCGCAACCCCACCAGCCCGTACAGCTTCGTCAACTACCTGCACGCCATGGGCCGGCTGATCGATTTCACCAACCTGGGCACCTTCTACCCGTGCCGCATGGAGTACAACGACTACCTGCGCTGGGTCAGCGAGCAGTTTGCCGAGCAGCGCGTCTGCGGCGAGACGGTCAGCCGTGTCGAGCCGGTTCAGGGCCCGGACGGCATCGAACTGGTCAAGGTGCTGTCCACCGACGCCCGTGGCCACGAGCGCTTCCGCCTGGCGCGCAGCGTGGTGGTCAGCACCGGCGGCACGCCGCGCTTCCCCTCGGCCTTCAGCCATCTGCGTGACGATCCGCGCGTCTTCCACCACGCCCGCTACCTGGAATGCATGGCCAAACAGCGCTGCAACCAGAACGAGCCGATGCGCATCGCGGTGATCGGTGGCGGCCAGAGTGCGGCCGAAGCCTTCATCGACCTCAACGACAGCTATCCCTCGGTGCAGGTCGACATGGTCCTGCGCGCGGCGGTGCTCAAGCCGGCCGACGACAGTCCCTTCGTCAACGAGATCTTCGCCCCGCGCTACACCGACCTGGTGTTCAACGAACCCAAGGCCGAGCGCGAGAAGCTGATCCAGGAATTCCACAACACCAACTACTCGGTGGTGGACCTGGACCTGATCGAGCGCATCTACGGCATCTTCTACCGGCAGAAAGTGGCCGGCGTGGATCGCCACGCCTTCCTCTGCCGGCGTAACGTCGAAGCCGCCAAGGCCGACGCCGACGGTATCGAACTGACCCTGCGCGACAGCGCCACCGGTGCGGTGGAAACCCATCGCTACGACGCGGTGATCCTCGCCACCGGCTACGAGCGCAAGTCGCACCGCGAATTGCTCGCTCCGCTGCAGGATTATCTCGGCGACTTCGAGGTCGGCCGTGACTACCGCGTGCTGGCCGACAAGCGCCTGCACGCCGGCATCTATCTGCAGGGCTTCACCCAGGACAGCCACGGCCTGAGCGACACGCTGCTGTCGGTGTTGCCGATGCGTGCCCAGGAAATCGCGGCGTCGATGTTCGAGCACCTGCCGCCCCACGAAACCGCGCAGAAGCCGACGCGCCCCCTGACCGCGGAAAGCGCGTGACCCCCATCGGCCGGAGCTGATTTCCGCGCCGACTAAATTCCTGCCGACCCTGCTCGTCATACGAGCGGGGTCGTTGCATTCACGAAAAGGGAACCCACCATGACGCCCAGTTTCTCCCTGCCGCTGCCCGATGGCCGCATGCTCTCCGCCGACCTCGGTACCCATGGCCTGACCCTGCTGCTGGATGGCCAGCCGCTGTTCACCGCGCAACGCGAAGGCGAGTGCTGGCAACTGAGTACCGTGCCGACCGTGGAAGGGCTGTGGGCGCTGGCCTACTGGACCTTCGCCGGCGATGCGCAGAGCGAGCGCGTGCAGTTCGCGGCGGCCAATGTCCCGGTGCAAGCGTTCGAGCAGGGCCTGGTCAGCCTCGATGAGGTTGGCGGGCGTTTGCAGATCGAGCGTGCCGCCTTCTGGCAACTGCCTGCCGCCTGGCACAAGGGCGCGGCCAGCGCCAACTACCCGCAGGTCTACCGCATGAGCGGCGGCCGCCGCCATCCGTTGCGCGCGCCCAAGCCCCAGGGCGAGGTCTATCGCCGCTTCGACGCCAGGCTGGGCCAGTGGATTTCCCTGCGCACCCTGGACATCGAGCTGGACCTGGAACGCTTCAGCTGCTGGCAGAACAGCCCGCGCGTGCTGGAGTTCTGGCAGGAAGGCGGCACCCTGGAGCAGCACCGCGCCTACCTGGAAAAAGCCGCCGCCGATCCGCACACCACCACCCTGATCGGCTGCATCGACGACGAACCCTTCGCCTACTACGAAGCCTACTGGGCCAAGGAAGACCGCATCGCACCGTTCTATGAAGTGGGCGACTACGACCGCGGCATCCACATGCTGGTCGGCGAGGAAAGCCATCGCGGCCCGCACAAGGTGGAAAGCTGGATGACCGCCCTGGTGCACTACCTGCTGCTGGACGACCCGCGCACCCAGCGCATCGTCGCCGAGCCGCGCGCCGACAACGCGAAGATGATTGGCCACATGCAACGCCTGGGCTTCTGGCGCGAGAAGGAATTCAACTTCCCGCACAAGCGCGCCGCGCTGATGGTGCAGAGCCGGGAAACCTTCTTCGAGCGTTGCGGCCTGTGCTGACAGCGATTCGTCATGTGCCTGAGGGCGGCCGGTGATTGCAGCCCTCGCACCTTTGTATTTCGGCGAGTTCGCCAGCTACCGCGAGGTGCTGGTGACCCGTGACGATCCCCGACCTTCGATCCCCGCGCGTGCGCTGTTGCAGCGGGAGATGCTCGACAGCGTGCTGCGCCGCTTCGACCCGCCCCACGCCGATGGCGACCGCCGCGCGCTGGCTTCGCAGTGGTCCAAGTGGTACCTGGTGCGCCTCATTCCGCCGGTAGCCGCTGCCGCGCTGGTGCTGGGTCGCACGCTGCCGCTGGCGTTCGATGACGTGGAAGTGGTGCTGGATGCCCAGGGCATCCCCGAAGCGTTCAAATTGCCAGGGGAGGGCGGACCTTTTACCGCGCCGCCGGGCGATGCCTTCCAGCGCTTCGCCCATCTGCTGGAAGACCACCTGCAACCCTTCATCCACACCTTCGCCGCCGAGGTGCGCCTGTCACCCAGGGTGCTCTGGAGCAACGCCGGCAACTACTTCGAATGGTTCATCGGCGAGATGGCCAAGCTGCCGCCGCTGGCCCCGCTGCTCGGCCACGGCCGCGAGATGCTGGAGACCGAGCGCCGCCCGGACGGCACGCGTAATCCGCTGTACCAGCCGATCCAGTATGTCGAGGTGCCCTGCGAACAGCGCGCCAACGGCCTGTGGCGGCAACGGCGGACCTGCTGCATCCGTTATCGGCTGGGCACCATCGGCCATTGCGACAACTGTCCACTGATCGACGAGCCGCCGCCGGAGCCAAGCGACCTTTGAGTCCTGCGCCTGCGCAGCCTCTGTTCGCGAGCAAGCTCGCTCCTACAAAGAGCCGCCGGACCCGGGCCCGCTGCGAAATGTGCAGTCGCTGGCAAACACCAACGTAATCCCACCGGTAGGAGCGAGCTTGCTCGCGAACCGCATGGCAGCGGAATCACGGTGGTGCACGGACGTAGGATGGCGTGGAGCGCAGCGATACCCATCAATACCCGTGCACCCGCAGCAGCATGGGTATCGCAAGCTCCACCCATCCTACAAATGTGCTCGCTGGGAACGGAGGCGGTTTGCCCCTATAGGAGCTCAGCGCAGATAGCTGATCGGCGACCCATCCACGGGGTTGTTCAGCACACCCATGGGAATCCCGTAGATATCCTCCAGGGTTTCCCCGCGCATCAGCTCCGCCGGCGTGCCCTGAGCCAGCAGGCGGCCGCCGTGCAGGGCGATCAGGTGGTCGCAGTAGCGCGCCGCCATGTTGATGTCGTGCAGCACCACCAGCACGCCCAGGCCCAGTTCGCGGCTGAGTTCGTGGACGCGGGAGAGCACTTCCACCTGGTGGGCGATGTCCAGCGCCGAAGTCGGTTCGTCCAGCAGCAGGTAGCGGCTGTTCTGCGCCAGTAGCATGGCCAGCCAGACGCGCTGGCGTTCGCCGCCGGAGAGCAGGTCCACCGGGCGATCGGCGAAGGCGAGGGTGTCGGTGAGGTCCAGCGCGCGGTCGATCTGCTGGCGGTCCTCGGCGGTGACGCGGCCCAGCGCGCCGTGCCAGGGGTAGCGGCCGAAGGAGCAACCTGTCCGGTGACATCACCAACATTGCCGGTGACG
>NZ_JASMRU010000075.1 GCF_030462585.1 Pseudomonas sp. CAN1
GACGGCGCGCGAGTTGTGGCTGATCGAGCCGTAGTAGCCGCGGGTGTACCACTTCTGGTTGAGGTCGCCGGGCAGCTTGTCCATCTTCTCGGCGATTTCCATCGGGGTCAGCCCCTGGTTCGCCAGGTGCAATGTGCGGTCGTTGAGGAAGGCGTACATGTCGCGCTGGTCGGCGATCAGCGTGCGGATGCGCTCGCCGCCCCAGGTCGGCCAGTTGTGCCCGACGAACATCACGTCGGTCTTGTCGCCGTAGCGTTCCAGGCTCTGGTCCAGGTACTCCGACCAGGCCTTGGCATCGCGCACCAGGGCGCCGCGCGGGGTGAGGATGTTGTGCATCATCTGCGTGCTGTTTTCAGACATGCACAGCGCGCGCAACTGCGGGAAATAGAAGTTCATCTCCGACGGCGCTTCGGTGCCTGGGGTGAGCTGGAACTCCACCTCGATGCCGGCGATGGTGCGGGTCTCGATGGGCTTGCTGATCAGGTCGGTCGGCGGAATCAGGGTGACGGTGCCGCCGTTGGGCAGCGCCTTGCCCATGCCGGCATCGACCTGGCCCTTCTCTCCACGCGGCAACAGGGTACCGACCTGGAACTGCGCGCGGCGGCTCATGGCGGTGCCGGCGTAGATGTTCTCGCTGATGGCGTGCTCCATGAAGCCGACCGGCGCGTAGACCTTGATCTTGCCGGACTTCACATCCGCCTCGTCGATCACCCCGCGTGCACCACCGAAGTGGTCGCCATGGCTGTGGCTGTAGGCGACGGCCACGATGGGTTTCTTCGGCCGGTGCTGGTAGTACAGCTCCAGCGCGGCGTGGGCGGTTTCGCTGACGGTCAGCGGGTCGATCACCAGCAGGCCGTCGTCGCCCTCGATGATGGTCATGTTGGCTGCGTCCATGCCGCGCAGCTGGTAGATCTTCGGCGCGACTTCGTACAGACCGGCGTTCTTGTTCAGCTGCGCCACGCGCCACAGGCTCGGGTTGACGCTGGCCGGGGCGCTGTCGGCATCGAGGAACTGGTACGCATCGATATCCCAGACCACCTTGCCGTCGGCGTCCTTGATCTGGCCGGAGAACGGCGCGATCAGGCCCTTGGTGACGCTGTCGAAATCGGTGCGGTCGCTGAAGGGCAGGACCTTGAGGACGGCTTCGTTCTTCTGCGCAGTGAAGTCGCTGGCGGGTTTGCTGTCGAGGCTGTCGGCAGCGTGAGCGAACAGGGCGGTGAACAGGCCGGAAAGGAGGAACAGGGAAGAGCGTTTCATGGAGACTCCAGGTTGTTCTGGTCTTGTTGGTCTGGAACCGGAAGGCGAAACCCCGGCGCGGCGGCCGGGGTTCGGAGTGGATCAGTGCGGCGCGCCGGCGACGGCGACGATCTGCCCGGTGATGTAGTTGGATTCCGGCGAGCAGAACAGGTAGACCGCCCCCGCGGCTTCCTCCGGGGTGCCAGCACGGCCCAGTGGGCAGCGCTGGGCGTGGGTCTTGAGCAGCTCGGGGTTGATCCCCACGCGGATGTCGCGGCCCTCGATCTTCACGGTGGAGCCGGCATCGGCGCTGGCGCTGGTCATGCGCGTGGTGATCAGGCCGAAGGCCACGGCGTTGACGTTGACGTGCAGACGGCCCCATTCGCGGCTCAAGGCGCGGGTCATGCCGATCACCCCGGCCTTGGCCGAGGAGTAGTTCATCTGCCCGGCGTTGCCGTTGAGCGCGGAGGTGGAGGAGACGTTGACGATCTTGCGGAAGACTTCCTGGCCCGCTTCGGTCTCTTTCGCCACCTGCGCCTTGATCACCGGGTAAGCGGCGCGGATCAGGCGGAAGGGCGCGGTCATGTGGCAGTCGAGGATGGCGTACCACTGCTCGTCGGTCATGCGCTGGACCACGTCGTCCCAGGTGTAGCCGGCATTGTTGACGATGATGTCGATGCCCTTGAAGGCATCCACGGCGGTCTTCACGTAGCGTTCGGCGAAGTCCGGGGCGGTCACGCTGCCGGCGCAGACCACGGCCTCGCCGCCGGCCTGGCGAATCAGCTCGGCGGTTTCCTGGGCCGGGTCGGCGTCCAGGTCGTTGATGACCAGACGCGCGCCTTCGCTGGCGAGCTTGAGTGCGATGGCCTGGCCGATGCCGCGGCCGGAACCGGTGACCAGCGCTACCTTGCCGTCGAGTTTTGCCATGGGGTGTCTCCTTGGGTTCTTGTCGTTGGATGGGCCGCGCGGGTCACGGCAGGAATTTGTTCTGGGCTTCGCTGAGCGCCTCGCGGCATTCGCGGACCATGCGCTGGATCAGCTCGGCGCAGCTGGGGATGTCGTCGATCAGGCCGATGGCGGGGCTGGCGCAGACCAGCCCGGCATCGATCTCGCCATTGACCAGCCCGGTGCGGCCGCGCTGGCCGGACATCAGCGGGCGCAGATCCTCGAAGGTGGCGCCGCCGGGGCGGTGCTCCAGGGCGAGGATTTCCCGGGTGATGGCGTTGCTGAAGAAGCGCGCGCTGTACTTCAGCGTGCGGTTGATCAGCACGGTGTTGCGCTCGTCCGCCGCCAGCAGGGCCTGCTTGATGCCGTCGTGCATCTCGGCTTCTTCGGTGAGGGTGAAGCGCGTACCCATGTTCACGCCGTCGGCGCCCAGCGCCAGGGCGGCGGCCATGGAGCGACCGTTGGCGATGCCGCCGGAAGCGATCACCGGGATATCCAGCTGGCGCACGGCGGCGGGGATCAGGATCAGCCCCGGCACGTCGTCCTCGCCGGGGTGGCCGGCGGCTTCGAAGCCGTCGATGGAGATCACATCGACGCCGTAACGCTGCGCCGACAGTGCATGGCGCACCGAGGTGCACTTGTGGATCACCGTGACGCCGGCTTCCTTGAACTTCTCCACCACCGCCCGCGGGTTGTTGCCGGCGGTCTCGACGATGCGAATACCGCTGCCGAGGATCGCCTCGATCCAGCCGTCGTAGCTCACGCCCTGGGTGGCATAGGACAGCGTGAGATTCACGGCGAAGGGCTGGTCGGTGAGCTGGCGGGTGAGGTCGATCTCGCGGCGCAGGTCATCCGGAGTCGGCTGCGTACGCGCGGTCACCATGCCCAGCCCGCCGGCATTGGACACCGCCGCGGCCAGGCGCGCGCGGCCGAGCCACTGCATGCCGCCCTCGACGATGGGGTAGCGGATGCCGAGCAGCTCGGTGAGCCGGGTCCGCATGGTTGGCACGGGAGTATCCATCTCGACTCTCCCGCTTACAGGGCGATCACGGCGTCGCCGAGGATCTTGACGTCGCCGTACTGGCTGGCGGTCTGCAGTTCGACCTTCAGGCGCTGCTCGCCGTCGGCCTCGAACTTCTCCACGACCTTGCCGCTGCAGGTGATGCGGTGGCCCAGGTGGGTGATGCCGACGAAGCGCACGCCGAAGCCGCGCAGCTGGCGCTGGTCGACCCAGTTGCTCAGCAGGCGGCCGAGGTAGGCCATGGACAGCATGCCGTGGGCAAACACGTCGGTCATGCCGGCCTTGCGCGCGTAGTCGATGTCGATGTGGATGCGGTTGTGATCGCCCGACGCTCCGGCGAACAGTGCCAGGGTGGTGCGGTCGATCGGTTCCAGGGTGAGTTCGGGCAGTTGGTCACCGACCTGCAGGCCGGCGAGATTGACTGTGCTCATCGGGGGCTCCTTCAGATGTTGCGATGGACGAGGACGCTGCGCAGGTCGGCCACGTGCTCGCCGCGCTGGTTGGTCACTCTGGATTCGCGGACGACGAAGCTCAGGGCACCGTTCTTCTTGTCGTAGATGTCGCTGATGCGCATCTCGAAGCGCAGGGTGTCGCCGGCGTAGGCCATGCGGTGGTAGGTGAAGGACTCCTCGCCGTGGAGGATGCGCGAGCCGATGATCCCCATCTCGTCGCGCCAGCTGTTGGAAGGCAACTGGAACTCCAGGGAGAACAGGAAGGTCGGCGGCAGCGGCAGGGCAGGGTGGCCGGCATCACGCGCGGCCTGCTCGTCGAAGTAGATCGGGTTGGTTTCGCCGATGGCCTTGGCGAAGAAGCGCAGCTGGCCTGCTTCGGCGGTGGCGAGGAAGGTCGGCAACTGCATGCCGATGTGTTTCTTGTCGATCATGGTGGGCCTCAGTTCTTCTGGAGTACGGTGACGATCCCGGCGCCGCCCAGGCCGAGGTTGTGCTGCACGGCGATGCGTGCTCCGGCAACCTGGCGATCGGCAGCGCTGCCGCGCAGCTGGTGGGTTAGCTCGAAGCACTGGGCCAGACCGGTGGCGCCCAGCGGGTGGCCCTTGGAGAGCAGGCCGCCGGAGGGGTTGACCACCCAGCGTCCGCCGTAGGTGTTGTCGCCGTCTTCCACCAGCTTCTCGCCTTCGCCTTCGGCACACAGGCCCAGGCCCTCGTAGCTGAGCAGCTCGTTCTGGGCGAAGCAGTCGTGCAGCTCGACCACGTCGACGTCCTGCGGGCCGATGCCGGCCTGCTCGTAGGCCTGGCGCGCGGCTTCGCGGGTGATGTCGAAGCCGACCACGCGGATCATGTCGCGGCTGTCGAAAGTGCTCGGGGTGTCGGTGACCATCGCCTGCCCGGCGATCATCACGTCGCTGCGCAGGCCGTGCTTGCGGGCGAAGGCCTCGGAAACCACGATGGCCGCCGCCGCGCCGCAGGTGGGCGGGCAGGCCATCAGGCGGGTGAGCACGCCGGGCACCAGCTCCGGTGCGGCCAGCACTTCCTGCGCGCTGATCGGCGTGCGGAACAGCGCCAGGGGGTTTCGCGCGGCATGCAGGCTGGCCTTGGCGCGGATCTTGGCGAAGGTTTCCAGCTTGGTGCCGAAGCGCTCCATGTGCGCGCGGCCGGCACCGGCGAACTGGCGGATGGCGTTGGGTGTGCCGATCATCCCGACCAGCTCGTCCACCAGCGCATTGGCGCGTTCCAGCGCCGGGGCACGGTCGGTCCATACCGATTTCAGCGCGCCGGGGTTCATCTCCTCGAAGCCGACTGCCAGGGCGCAGTCCACCGCGCCGCTGGCCACGGCCTGCCGTGCGAGGAACAGGGCGGTGCTGCCGGTGGCGCAGTTGTTGGTGACGTTGACCACCGGGATGCCGCTCATGCCGACCCGGTAGAGACCCTTCTGGCCGCAGCAGGATTCGCCGAACACGTAGCCGGCGTAGGCCTGCTGGACCAATCTGTAATCGATGCCGGCGTCGCTCAGTGCCTGGCGTACGGCGCTTTCCGCCATGACGTCGTAGGGCTCGCTGCTGCCGGGCTTGCTGAAGGGGACCATGCCGACCCCCGCCACCAGGACTTTCTGGCTCATGGTTGTTTTCCTTGTTGTCAGAGCTTGCGCGAGATGAGTTCGCGCATGACTTCGCTGGTGCCGCCGTAGATCCGCGTTACCCGCGAATCGGCGAAGGCGCGGGCCACCGGGTACTCGAGCATGTAGCCGTAGCCGCCATGCAGCTGGACCATCTCGTCCAACGCCTTGCCCAGGGTCTCGGTGGCGTAGAG
>NZ_JASMRU010000076.1 GCF_030462585.1 Pseudomonas sp. CAN1
CGAGGATGATGGTGCAGCCCGCGTCGTTGCGTGCCATGCCGGCGATGAACTCGGTACGGATGCCGGCACCGAACGGCGGCGCCGGCTCGATGCTCCCGGCCTCGATGTCGAGCACCGCGTCCACCGCGTCCACCACCAGGCCGATGCGCTGCTGCGCCTCGGCCAGCGGCAGTTCGATGATGACGATGCAGGTGCGCTTGTCCGGCACGCTCAGCGGCATGCCGAAGCGCGCCGCGAGGTCGAGCACCGGCACCACGTTGCCGCGCAGGTTGATCACGCCGTGGATGAAGCTGGGCATCATCGGTACGCCGGTGACCTGGCCGTACTCGATGATCTCCCGCACCAGCTCGATGGGCAGCGCGTAGCGCGCCTGGCGCACGCGGAACGACAGGTGCTGCACGGCGGCGTCCTGAAGGTTGTCCATGGTCCCTCCTCCGCGTCAGTTGAAGCTGACGAACTGGCCTTCGTCCATCAGCGCCGGCGCCGGTTTGCGCGCATGGCGCAGCGGTTGCTCACGCACGGCGGCCGGTGCCGGAGCACGACGAGTGCTGCGCGCAGCAGCGGCTTCCTCCAGGCGGAAGTAGCCGATCAGCTCCTGCAACTGGCTGGCCTGGGCGTTCATCTCCTCGGCGGTGGCGGCCAGCTCCTCGGAGGCCGAGGCGTTCTGCTGGGTGATCTGGTTCATCTGGCCCATGGCGATGTTGATCTGCCCGGCGCTGCTGCTCTGCTCCTGGGAGGCGGCGGTGATTTCCTGCACCAGGTCGGAGGTCTTCTGGATATTCGGCACGATCTCGTCGAGCAGGCGCCCGGCCTGTTCGGCCAGCTCCACGCTGTTGCTCGCCACGCCGCCGATTTCCTGCGCGGCCACCTGGCTGCGTTCGGCCAGCTTGCGCACTTCCGCGGCAACCACCGCGAAGCCCTTGCCGTGGTCGCCGGCGCGGGCGGCCTCGATGGCGGCGTTGAGCGCCAGCAGGTTGGTCTGGTAGGCGATGTCGTCGATGATGCCGATTTTGTCGGCGATCTGTTTCATCGCCTGGACCATCTCGCGCACCGCGCGGCCGCCGTCGACGGCATCGTTGGCGGCCTTGCCGGCGATGCCGTCGGTGATCTGCGCGCTCTCGGTGTTCTGCGCGATGGAGGCGGACATCTGCTCCACTGACGCAGTGGTCTCCTCGACGCTGGCGGCCTGCTCGGTGGCGGCCTGGCTGAGGGACTGCGAGGTGGCGCTGACCTCCTCGGAGGCCGAGGACAGCGCATCGGCGGCGCTGCGCACGTCACCCATGACGCTGCGCAGGCGCTCGGTCATGTGCGCCATGGAGCCGAGCAGGCGACCGGTTTCGTCGCGGCTGTCGACCTCCACCTGCACGCTGAGATCGCCCTCGGCGAGGCTGTTGGCCACGCTCACCGCGCGGTTCAGCGGACGGGTGATGCTGCGGGTGACCAGGATGCCAATGAGGAAGCCCAGGCCGGCGGCGATCAGCACCAGCACGATCATCTGCAGGCGCGAGCCCTGGTAGATGGCGGTGATGTCATCGTTGGCCTGGCGGGCACGGGTCTTCTTCTGCTGCACCAGGTTGCCCATGTTGTCGTCGGCGGCGTTGCTCAGCTGGCGCAGTTGCGGCAGCAGTGCGATGGCATCGCTGGCCTCGTTGAGGTGGCCACTGCTCTTGTTCAGTTCGAGCACGTGCAGGGCGGTCTTCTCGTAGGCCGCCAGTTGCTCGTCGAGCTGTGCCAGGCGCGCCTTGGCCTCGTCGCTGACGAAGCTTGGGCGCGCCGTTTCCAGGCTCTCGTGCAGCGCCTTGATCGCCTGCTGCACCTGGGCGATGGGCGCCTCGCGCTCTTCCACCGTGGTCGCCAGCAGCGAGCTGCGCAGGTGGCGGCCGATGTAGACCAGGTTCAGGTTAGCGCTCTGCATAGCGTCCAGCGCCAGCATCTCGCGGTTGTACATCTGGTCGGAGAGGTCGTTGACCTTGCCCAGGTTGAAGATGCCCAGCGCGCCGACGGCAGTGGTCAGCAGCACCACCAGGGTGAAGCCGGCGAGCAGACGCACGCCGATGCGCAGGTTACGGATGAAGTTCATGGTGGGGCTCCTGCGCGGCGGTGTCCGTGCGCGTATGGCTGTCCGGGGTGGAAGGGTTTTTCAGGGTGGCGAAAAGCGTGGCGATATCGAGGATCAGGGCGACCTGCCCGGAGCCGAGGATGGTGGAACCGGCGATGCCCTTCAGGTGCTGGAACAGCAGCCCGAGCGGCTTGATCACGGTCTGCAGCTCGCCGTGCAGGCTGTCGACTATCAGCCCGGCCTGCTGCCGCGCGTGGTTGACCACGACGACGTTGCGCCGCCGGCTGCCGCTGGCCGGCAGGCCGAAGTGCGCGGCCAGGTCGATGCACGGCAGCGGCCTGCCGCGCAGCTCGATGTAGCCGCTGCTGCCATCGACGCTGTGCGCCGGCAGCTCCAGGCATTCGGTGACCAGGCCCAGGGGCACGACGAACTGCTCCTCGCCCAGGCCGACGCGGAAGCCATCGATGATCGCCAGGGTCAGCGGCAGGCGAATGCGGAAGGTGCAGCCCTGGCCATGCACGGAGTCGATCTCGATGCTGCCGCGCAGGGCTTCGATGGCGCTGCGCACCACGTCCATGCCGACGCCACGGCCGGAGAGATCGGAGACGCTGTCGGCGGTGGAGAAGCCGGCGGCGAAGATCAGCCGCTGCACATCGGCATCCGACAATGCCGCGCCCGCCTCGATCAGCCCGCGCTCGACGGCCTTGTCGCGGATGCGCGCAGTGTCCAGCCCGCGCCCGTCGTCGCTGATCTCGATGACGATGGTGCCGGACTCGTGGAAGGCGTTCAGGCGCAACAGGCCTTCCGCCGGCTTGCCCGCCGCGACGCGCTGCTCGGCGGACTCGATGCCGTGGTCCATGGCATTGCGCACCAGGTGCGTGAGCGGGTCGGCGAGCTTGTCGATCACCGACTTGTCCAGCTCGGTGTCGGCGCCCTGGATATCCAGGCGGATCTTCTTGCCCAGCTGCTGGCTGACATCGCGCACCACGCGGTTGAAGCGCGAGAAGGTCTCGCCGATCTCGATCATGCGCAGCTTCAGCGCCGCCTCGCGGATCAGCTCGACGTGGCGGTTCACCGTCTGCGCGCTCTCGATGCTGGCGGCATCGCCGTTGTCCTGGCTGTGCAGTTGCGCGGCGGCGGCGCTGATCACCAGCTCGCCGACCAGATTGATCAGCTCATCGAGCTTGTGCGCGGCGACGCGGATCTGGCTTTCCGGCGCGCGCTCGCGCACCGCCTGCTGGCGAGCCAGGGCAGCGGTCACCGCCTGCGGCGGCACCATGCCCTCTTCCACCAGCACGCTGCCCAGCGGCTTGCTCTCGGCAGTCTGCTGCGCCTGCAGCTCCAGCCCCTGGACCAGTTCGTGCTCGGTGAGCAGGCCGCTGGCAACCAGGATGGCGCCGATGCGTTCGTCGCTTTCGGGCAGCTCGCGCATCAGCGCCAGGTAGTCCTCGACCAGGCTGCCCGGCGGCAGGATGCGCAGGGTGCAGAAGTCGCGGATGAATTCGAAGACGTCCTCGATCTCGGCCTTGCTCGCCGAGGAGCACAGGGCGATCTCCAGGCTGATGTAGCAGGTTTCGGCGTCCAGCTCTTCCAGCGCAGGCACGGCGTCGTCCAGCAGCGTCAGGCAGAGCACGTCACCCAGGCGGCCGAGGTAGCGGACGAAAGACGCCGGGTCGAAGCCGTTGCGCAGCAGCTCGCCGTCGAAGCGCAGCGAGATGTGCCAGGCGCCCTGGGCGTCGCACTGGGCGCAGGCGTCCAGCTGGCCGCGGGAGGCGCACTCCAGCTCGACCGCGGGAATCAGCAGCGGCTCGCCGCCGAGCAGGCGCGCGAGGCTGTCGAGCAGCTCCTGCTGGTGCTCCGGGTCGACATTCAGTTCGCCGCTGGCCGGGTCGATCAGCTCGATCATCGAGCTGATCTCGTCCAGGCAGCGCAGCATCAGCGACACCAGTTCGGCAGTGAGCACGCGCTCGCCGTCGCGCACCGCCATCAGCAGGTTTTCCAGGTGGTGGGTGAAGTTCACCAGCGGCAGCAGCGAGAAAAGCCCGGCCGAGCCCTTGAGCGTATGCATGGCGCGGAACAGCCGGGTGATCGCTTCGCCATCGCCGGGTTCGGCATCCAGTTGCAGCAGGCATTCCTCGGCCTGTCGCGCCAGGTCGCGGGCTTCGTCGATGAAGCCGCGCAACAGCTGGCTCCATTGTTCGCCGTCGAGCATCGCTTCAGGCCTCGGTGGGCAGCGCCAGGTGCAGGCGCAGCAGGTCGATGATCTGGCGCACCGCCGCGCTGGGGTTGAGCAGGGTCAGGTGCGCGCCGTGGCGCTGCAGCTGCTTGCGCAGGGACAGCAGCAGCTGCACGCCGGCGGTGTCGATCTCCTCAACGGCGGAAAGGTCCAGCCGCCACGGGTCGGCCACTTCGATGCGGGCGGTGAGCACCGCCTCGCGCAGGGCTGCGCTGGCGTGGCCCATCTCGTAGATGGTCAGGTTGCCGGCCAGGGCGAGGCGGCCTTCGGGGTCACGGCTGAGCGGCGTCATCTCAACCCACCAACCGGTCGACGGCGGACAGCAGCTGCGCCGGCTGGAACGGCTTGACGATCCAGGCCTTGGCCCCGGCCGCCTGGCCTTCGGCCTTCTTGCCCTGCTCGCTTTCGGTGGTGAGCATGACGATGGGCGTGAAGCGGTATTCGGCGCGGGCCTTGACCTCCTTCACCAGGCCGATGCCGTCAAGGTTGGGCATGTTCACGTCGCTGATGATCAGGTGGACTTTCTGCCCGGACAGCTTGCTCAGCGCATCGCGGCCGTCGACGGCCTCGATGACCTGGTGGCCGGCGCCGGTGAGGGTCATTTTCACCAGCTGACGCATGGACAGGGAGTCGTCGACGATGAGGATGGTCTTGGCCATGGTGGGCTCCGCAAATGGGCGATTGAAGATCAGAAGAAGGTGACTTCCGCCGAAGCCGCGCGAGCTGCCGGGCGAGCGCTGCGTTCTTCGTCGGTGGTGAACTGGCTGCGCATCTCGCCGAGCCAGCGCTGCGGCTGGGTCAGCGATGCGTCCTGGGCGACCACGGCCTGGCGCAGGCGATCGATGTCCAGTTGCAGGTGGTCGAGGATCTGGTCGCTGCGGTCCTGGAACTGCAGGCTGACGATGATTTCCTGGATATCACCCTGGGTGACGCGGGTGTCGTGCTGCAGCTCGCCGGCGCTGGCGGCCAGCTCTTCGAGGTTGCGCGAGAGGTTCTGCAGGATGTCGCCGGTGACGTCGTCCAGGTAGCGCAGGTTTTCCTCCTCGCGGCTGGAGAGTTCCCCGGCGGCGGTGACGGTGGCGAGGATCGCCTGGTTGATCTCGCCGACCTTGCCGACCATGCGCTGGCCGGTATCGGCGGAGAGGCTGGAG
>NZ_JASMRU010000077.1 GCF_030462585.1 Pseudomonas sp. CAN1
GTAGCTGTCCGAAGGACTGCTGGAGGAATCGTCGGACGAACCGCTGGAAGCCGAGGGCGGCGGGGGCGGCGGCGGGCAGCTGCACATGCAGCAGCTCCGCCTGCAGGCGGCCGTGGCCGAGCTGGGTGTAGTCCTGGCTCCAGCCGGCGAGGGCGCAGGCCAGTTCATCGGAGTCGGTTGCCTGGTGGCGGGCGATGCCGGTCATTGCGGTTCACCTCGGTTGTAGGCCGAGTATCGGTCAGCGCTGGTGCGCAGGCTTGTGCCTGCGCGCCAGGGTGTTGCGGCGCTCTGCCAGTTTCAGCGGCCGGCGAGGTAGGCGGCGGCCAGTGTACAGGCGCGTTCGATCAGCATGGGCGCCAGTTCCCGAGCGGTTTCGCTGTTGCGCCGGGTGTGCACCCAGCCCAGGTAGGTAGTGCCGCGCAGGGCGAGGAACAGCGGCAGGGCGGCGCGGTCGGCGGCGGACAGCGGCTTGACCGAGTCGTAGCCGGCCAGCAGTGCCGCCTGGATCTGCGCCAGGCGCGGGTCGTCGAGGCAGAAGTACAGCGCGGTGGCCAGCTCGAACATGTGCCAGCCGAAGCCGGCATCGTCGAAGTCGATCAGTTGCAGTTCGCCGCCTTCGAGCAGCAGGTTCTCCGGCACCAGGTCGGCGTGGATCATGCCGAAGTTGCCCAGGCTGCGGCCGTACTGGCGCAGGTCCAGACGCGCTTCCTGGCGCGCCCGCTGGAGCAGTTCGTGCTGTTCGGCGCTGAGTAGGTCCAGCTCCCAGAAACGCCCCCAGAACGGGTTGGCGCCCACCAGGCCTTCTTCGTCCCAGGCATGCCGGGTGAACTCGTTGGGCTGGCGCCACTGCGCCGAGTTCAGGTGGATGCGCGCGGCCACGGCGCCGGCCTGATGGAACAGCGCCTCGATGTCGCCATCGGCGCTCAGGCCCTGCTCGGCGGAGCCCAAAGTGCTGCCGGACAGCCAGCCGAGCATGTCGACGAAGCGCGATTCCTCCAGGGCGGCGCTGCGCACCTCGGCCAGGTGTTCGCCGCTGCGGGTGCGGATGATGCTCGGCACGCCGATGCCGCCGGCGGCCAGTTGCTCCATCCAGGTCAGCTCCGAGCGCAGCGCTGCTTCGCTGTGGTAGCCGCCGCGGTGCACGCGCAGGGCGCTGCGCGTGCCGTCGCTGCGGGTGGCGCAGAACACCGCATTCTCGCGGTATTTCAGCAGCTCCAAGCCGACGAAGTCGCCGTCCCAGTGGCGCAGGGCGTCCAGCGCCAGGTCGCGCAGGCAGGCGATCTGCTGGTCGTGATCAAGCTCTGCGAAACCAGCCTTGGAAATGTCGTTCATGGTGGCTCCTCAGAGTTCGCTCAGGACCTGGTCCAGGGTGTCGATGAAGTGCTCGCCGTGCTCGGCCTCGAACACCAGTGGCGGGCGGATCTTGAGGATGTTGTCGTCGCCACCGATCTTGCTGATCAGCACGCCGCGCTGGCGCATGCTGTTGACGATGCGCCGCGCTTCGAGGCCGGCCGGCTCGCGGCTGGTGCGGTCGCGCACCAGCTCCACGGCGAAGAACAGGCCCTGGCCACGGACGTCGCCGATGATCGAGTGGCGCTCGGCGAGGCGGTGCAGTTCAGCGCTGAGCTTTGCGCCCTGGCGCCGGGCATTGCCTTGCAGGTCCTCTTCGGCGATCACGTCGAGCACCGCCTGGCCGACGGCCGCCGCCACCGGCGAGCCGCCGAAGGTGTTGAAGTACATGTTGCTGCGACCGAAGGTCTCGACGCGCTCGCGGTTGGTCACCACGCCCGCCAGGGGGAAGCCGTTGCCCATGGGTTTGCCGAGGGTGACGATGTCCGGCAGCAGCGGGTGCGACTGGTGGCCCCACATGTGGTCGCCGGTGCGGGCGAAGCCCGATTGCACCTCGTCGGTGATCAGCAGGCCGCCGGCCTCACGCACCAGCTTCGCCACGCGCTCCAGGTAGCCGGCCGGCAGGCGCGGGATGCCTTCGTTGGCGAACAGGGTGTCGATCAGCATGGCCGCGAGACCGACACCGGCTGCCTGCAGTTCGGCGATGGCTTGCGCGACCTTGGCCACGTAGCGCTCGGCCACCTGCTCGGGCGTGCCGTCGGCATGGTAGAGGCAGGGGATCGGCACGGCACGCGCGTGGGCGGAGAACGGCTCGGAGCTGGGCAGGGCAGTGGTCACCGCCGCCAGCGTGGTGGTGTTGCCGTGGTAGTTGTAGTCGCTGACGATCACCCCCTTGTTGCCGGTGGCAAAGCGCGCCATGCGCAGGGCCAGCTCATTGGCCTCGCTGCCGGTGCAGGTGAACATCAGGCTGTCCAGCGGTTCGGCGAAGGTCGCGGTGAGGTTCTCGGCATAGCGCACCACGCGCTCGTTGAGGTAGCGGGTGTGGATGTTCAGCGTTGCTGCCTGCTCGGCCATGGCCGCCACCACCTTTGGATGGCAGTGGCCGACGCAGGGCACGTTGTTGTAGCAGTCGAGGTAGCGCTTGCCGGCGGCGTCGATGAGCCAGACGCCTTCGCCTTTCACCAGCTCCAGCGGCTCGTCGTAGAACAGCGGCGAGGCGTCGCCCATGACCTGGTGGCGGCGTTGCAGCAGGGTTGCTTCAGACATTCTCGGCATTCTCCAGAGGCTTGCCGGCGCGGCTGGCGGCGCGCAGCAGGTAGTTGAGGATGAGGGCGGCGACCACCAGGGCCAGGGCGCTGAGCATCGCCACTTCCAGCTGGAAGCAGGCGGCGATCACCACCAGCGTCAGCAGCATGCCGACGCTGGCCACGACCGGGCCGCCGCGCAGGCGGAAGGGGCGAACCAGACCCGGTTGGGTGCGGTGCAGGCGCAGGTAAGCGGCGAACAGCACCAGGTGGCAGCTGCCCAGCAGCAGGACGATGCACAGCAGGAGTTTTTCCGGCGGCACCAGGGTCAATGGGAGGCCGATCACGGTCAGCACCAGCAGGGCGACATAGGGCGCGCCACGGCGGTTGGTGCGGGCCAGCGCGGCGGGGAAGAAGCCGTCACGGGCCAGGGCGAACAGCTGGCGGGAGGCGGAGAACACCACCGAGAAGAAGGTCGCCAGCAGGCCGCACACGGCGCCCGAACCGACCAGCAGCGGCAGCCAGTCGCGCTCGCCGTAGAGCCCGCCGTGGGTCATGGCTGCGTACAGCGGGTCGCCCGCATTGCCAACCACTTCCACACCGGCCGCACCCGGTGCGCTGATCACCACGGTCAGGGCCGTCAGCAGCAAGGTGCCGACGGCGGCGATGATTCCGCGCGGCATGCTGCGGCCCGGTTCAGCGGCTTCTTCGGCGGCGGAGGCGACCTGTTCCAGGCAGATGAACATCCAGATGGCGAAGGGCACGCAGGCGAACACGCCGCCGACGCTCACGCCTGGCAATGCGCTGGTGGCGCTGGGCAGGAGGTTTTCCCAGTGCACGTGGGGCAGCATGGCGCCGCCGAAGGCCAGCAGGGCGATGGCCGCCACGGCGCCGGCCAGCAGGGTCAGCCCGAGGGCTTCACCGACGCCGATGATGTGGATGCCGATGATCACCGCGAACAGGCCGATGCGTACCGGCCAGCCGCCGAAGCCGAACACCGATTCCATGTAGGCGGCGAGGAAGTTCGCGGCCGCGCCGGTACCGATGGTCAGCGCCAGCGCGCAGGCGGCGCCGACCAGATAGCCGACGAAGGGCCCGAAGGCCAGCTGCGCGTAGGCGAATACGCCCCCGGCGTGGGGCCGCGCGGTAGAGAGTTCGCACACGCAGAGCGCGAGGCCGCCGCAGAGCACGGCCATCAGCAGGGTGGCGACGAGCATGTTGGCCCAGCCGCTGCTGGCCAGGCCGTAGTTCCAGCCGGAGAACTGCCCGGCGATGACCAGTGAAATGCCGAGCCCGGCGATCTGGGGCCAGCGGAGTACGCCTTGTTTGAGCATGGTGGTTGTCCCTTGCCTGTGGTTGGTCGAATGGATGAGCGGCAGTCAGCCGCGAGCGCCGGGGCGCAGCGGGCAAGGGAGGTGTTCGGCGAGTGCCGAGGGTTGGGTGCGTGGAGTCATGGGGCGGCCCTTCTTGTTGTTTTATGCGGGAGTGCACGCGCCCGCCGTCAGGTGCGGCGGGCAGGGAGAAGGTACGAAGGGTGCGGGGTGGGGCGATATCAGAAATGCGCAAAGACGTCTGTGCGGGTCGTCGGGCCGTAGGGCGAGTAACGCGTGAGCGTTATCCGCCGCCGAGGGGTTGGCGGATAACCCGTTCCGGGTTATGCGCCCTACGGGCAGCTTTTCGTAGGAGCGAGCTTGCTCGCGAACCGCCCCAGCGCTGGCGTTTACGTTTACGTAGGAGCGGACTCTGTCCGCGATGTGCTTGCTTGTGGTTGGGTGTTCAGCGCCGCTTCGGTGTGCGCGCAGACTCTGTGTTTCGCCCCCTCGGGCGAGTCCCTTTTGGCAAACGACCCAAAAGGAACCAAAAGGTCTTGCCCCGGACATCCGGTTTTTCGCTTAGGCGAAAAATTCCCTCGTTGAAGTGAAGTTTCAGGGGCACGCCGCGAAGGGCCATCCCTGGCCCATCGCGGCTCTCGCGACATCCATGTCGCTCAACCC
>NZ_JASMRU010000078.1 GCF_030462585.1 Pseudomonas sp. CAN1
CCTGCAAGGTTCAGGAATTCTTCCAGAACCGCCTCGACGCCGACGAGCATCCGTACTTCGCCAGCATCTGCAGCCTGACTGTCTCGGCGCACTTCCTGATCGAGCGCGACGGTTCGCTGTTCCAGTTCGTCTCGTGCAACTCGCGCGCCTGGCATGCCGGCGTGTCGCGCTTCGACGGCCGCGAGAACTGCAACGACTTCTCCATCGGCATCGAGCGCGTCGCCCTGGCGGAACTGCAGCAGCGCTACAGTGGCGTGGCGATCTTCGCCAAGTGCCGCTACCGGCCGGACGGCCGCGTCGGCGACTTCGCCAAGCGCGCGCCACAGCACTGGTTCTTCGGCCCGTTGCGGCAGCTCTGGCGCTCCTACTTCGAAGTGGCCATGGCGGCGATGATGGCCAACCTGCTTGCCATCGCCTCGGCGCTGTTCGCCATGCAGGTGTACGACCGCGTGGTGCCCAACGCGGCGATGGACACGCTGTGGATCCTCGCCAGCGGCGTCGGCCTGGCCATCATCCTGGAAGGGGTGATCCGCGGGCTGCGCGGGCATCTGCTGACCACC
Organism: Pseudomonas sp. CAN1; assembly: GCF_030462585.1. GTDB lineage: Bacteria > Pseudomonadota > Gammaproteobacteria > Pseudomonadales > Pseudomonadaceae > Pseudomonas. The sequence goes on from NZ_JASMRU010000078.1 coordinate 561, forward strand.
ATGGGCAAGCGCATCGACCTGCAGCTGTCGACGCTGCTGTTCGAGCGTGTGCTCAACACCCGGCTGGCGGCCAAGCCCGGTTCGGTAGGCGCCTTCAGCACCCAGGTGCGCGAGTTCGAGGGCGTGCGCGAGTTCTTCACCGCCTCCAGCGCGGCGATGATCAGCGACCTGCCTTTCGTGTTGCTGTTCCTGCTGATCATCGCGCTGATCGGCGGCCATCTGGTCTGGGTGCCGGCGGTGGCAGCGGTGCTGATGCTGTTGCCCGGGCTGTTCTGCCAACGCCAGCTGGCGCGCCTGTCGCGGGAGAACCTGCGCGAGGGCGCGGTGAAGAACGGCATCCTGCTGGAGTCCATCGAGAACCTCGAATCGGTCAAGGCCACCCGCGCCGAAGGCCGTTGCCTGCACCTGTGGGAGACCCTCACCGCGCAGCTGGCCGGCAACTCCATGCGCACCCACACGCTGACCACCGCGCTGTCCTACGGTGCGAGCATTGTCCAGCAGTTGTGTTACGTCGGCGTGGTGGTGTTCGGCGTGTACCGCATCAGCGAAGGGCTGCTCAGCGTCGGCGCCCTGGTGGCCTGCTCGATCCTCGCTTCCCGCGCGGTGGCGCCGCTGTCCCAGGCGGCGGGCATTCTTGGCCGCTGGCAGCACACCAAGGTAGCCATGGAAGGGCTCGACCAGATGATGCAGGCGCCCACGGAGCGCCCACAGGACAAGCGCTTCGTGCGCAAGGAACGGCTGTTCGGGCATTACCGTCTGGAAGGCCTGAAGCTGGCCCACGGGGACAACCCGCCGGCGGTGGACATTGCTGCCCTGGAGGTTCGCCCCGGTGAGCGCATCGCGCTGCTGGGTGGCAATGGCGCGGGCAAGTCGACCCTGCTGCGCCTGCTGGCCGGGCTTTACGACGCTGACTCGGGGCGTCTGCTGCTGGACGATGTGTCCATCGCGCAGATCGACCCGTCGGACCGCCGCCGCCACGTGGGCTACCTGCCCCAGGACGTCGCGCTGTTCTACGGCACCCTGCGCGACAACCTCAACCTGGAAGGCGCGGCAATCAGCGACGAGGAAATGTACGAGGCGCTGGATGGCGTCGGCCTCGGCGACTTCGTCCGCTCCCATCCGCTGGGCCTGGACCTGCCGCTGCTGGGCAACGGTAGCCTGTCCGGCGGCCAGCGCCAGGCCGTCGGGCTGGCCCGCGTGCTGCTGCAGGACCCGCCCGTGGTGCTGCTCGACGAGCCCACCGCGACCTTCGACCAGAGCACCGAGCTGCACGTCATCGGCTACCTGCAGCGCTGGCTGGAAGGCCGCACGCTGATCATGACCACGCACAAGAAGACCATGCTCGCCGTGGCCACTCGCGCCGTGGTGCTCAGCCAGGGCAAGGTGGTGATGGACGGCGCGCTGGACCAGATCGTCAAGGATCGCACGGTACACATTCCCGGACAGGAAGGAGCCTCCCATGGCCAGTGAGTCCCGCGCCGCCGAACGCCTGCGCCGCGAGCTGCAGGACCCGCTGCTGGCCGCCAGCCACCCGGTGTCGCGGCCGCTGCTGTGGGCGCTGCTGCTGAGCCTGATCGCCGCCGTCGCCTGGGCCGCCTTTGCGCAGCTGGACGAAGTCACCCGTGGCGATGGCCGGGTGGTGCCGTTCAGCCGCATGCAGAAGATCCAGAGCCTGGAGGGCGGCATCCTCGACCGCCTGCTGGTGCAGGAGGGCGAGCTGGTGCAGGTCGGCCAGCCGCTGGTACGGCTGGACCGCACCCACTTCGAGACCTCCTGGCAGGAGGCGGCCAACCAGGCCGAGGTGCTCGGCGCCGCCATCGCCAGGCTGGATGCCGAGGTGATGGGCCAGGACCATATCGTCTTCCCCGCAGGCATGCCCGCCGACGGCCCGGTGGCACGCTCCGAGCGCGAGCTGTTCAAGTCGCGGCGCGAAAAACTGGAGGAGAACACCCGCTCGCTGCAGCAGCAGATTCGCCTGTCGCAGAGCCAGCTGGCGCTGGTCAAGCCGCTGGTGGAGCGCCGTGCGGTGAGCCAGATGGAGGCGCTCAAGCTGAGCCAGGACATCGCCACCCTGAGCGGCAAGCTCACCGAGCTGAAGAACACCTATTTCCAGGATGCCTACACCGAGCGCCAGGAGAAGAAGGCCCAGCTGGCGCAGATCGAGCCCATCGTCCAGCAGCGCAAGGACCAGTTACGCCGCACGGAAATCCTCTCGCCGGTGCGCGGACGGGTGAACACCGTGCTGATCAGCACCCGCGGCGGCGTGGTGCAGCCGGGCGAGCCGATCATGGAGGTGATCCCGGTGGAGGAACGCCTGCTGGTGGAGGCCAAGGTCAAGCCGCGCGACGTCGCCTTCCTGGTGCCGGGCATGCCGGCGAAGGTCAAGATCACCGCCTACGACTACAGCATCTACGGCGATCTGAAGGGCACCCTGGAACAGATCAGCGCCGACACGATCGAAGAAGATACGGTGCACGGCAAGGAGTACTACTACCAGGTGCTGATCAAGACCGACGGCAGCCAGCTGATGCGCAACGGCGAGGTGCTGCCGATCATCCCCGGCATGGTTGCCGAAGTGGACATCCTCAGCGGCAAGCGCAGCGTGCTGAACTACCTGCTGCGGCCGCTGCTCAAGGCGCGTTTGATGTAACTCGCGCACCGGAGCGTGGATTGTTTGAACGTAGGATGGCGTGGAGCGAAGCGATACCCATCGATAGGAAACGTCGCATAGCAGCCGCGTAGGGCGGATAACCCGGAACGGGTTATCCGCCGAAATGGCGGATAAGGCTTTTGGCGTTATGCGCCCTACGTATCCGGGTAGGAGCGGACTCCGTCCGCGATGGGGTGGCCCAACTCCCTGGCCAAAGGGAGCGACGATGGATCGATCGCGGACGGAGTCCGCTCCTACGTAGGCCTGATATTCAATGGCCTGATATTCAATGGGGCATGGCAACACCCGGCATACGCCTCCTTCCCCCGACAGGGAAGGGCCGGGAACCTGGGGAGGACAAGGCGTGGCACCTGTAGGGGCGAGCCTGCCTGCCATGGTTATCCGGGCGGGGCTTGCGGGTGGGCTCGCTCCTACGGCGGCCAGCAGATCAGGCTCAGATGATCCGGATCAGATCATCGGGTCCCAGCGCTGCGACCAGTCCGGGTCCTGCGCCACCACCTCGCGCAGCAGCGCAAAGGCCTGCTGCAGCGCCTGCGAATCGCGGTCCCGCGAATACACCAGATAGGTCGGGTAGCTGAACTCCGGGGCCTTGGGCACCCGGCGCAGTACCTTGCGATCCAGATAACTCTGCACCACCCGTGTGCGGAAGTAGCCCGAGCCGCCGTTCTCCAGGATGTACTGCAACGCCAGCGGGCCGAGGTTGAACGACACCGGCGCCTTGGCCAGTTCCGGCAGCGCGCTGTCGTGCTGCTGGCGGAAGCCTTCGCCCCAGTCGATGTAGACGTAGGGCTCGGGGTTCTGCGCGCGCACCAGGATCAGCTTCTCCTCCAGTAACTGCTCCACCTGCATGCCTGGCCAGTATCCGCCGATCAGCAGGGCGCCTGAATCGGGCTCTTCCCGTCTACTTGTAGGAATGCGCCTCAGCCAATCATCCCGAAGCCGCGCGCCATCAGGGTCGCCAGCAGCGGCAGGATCAGCAGTGCCAGCAGCT
>NZ_JASMRU010000079.1 GCF_030462585.1 Pseudomonas sp. CAN1
ACGGCCAGGCCCTGCACGACGACACCCTGCTGGTGCTCGAAGGCGGCCGCGAGCTGGAAATCTGCGCCGCCGGGGAGATCCACATGCTCGGCCTGACCTTCAGCCAGCCACAGCTGGAACGCCTGCTCGGCGCCGAGGAGCGTGAGCTGTTCGAGCGCGCGCTACAGCAACGACGCCTGGAGCTTTCCCCTACCGGCGCCGGCGGCCTGCGCCGCAGCCTGTGCGACGCCCTCGCTGGCTTCGAAAGCGAACCGTGGCGGGTGGACGACCCGCAACAGGCCGGGCATGCCGTCGCCCTGGTGCTTAGCCACGTACTGCAGGCGCTGGAGGAAATCCTCCCCGGCAACGACCGCGAAGGTGCGCCGCGCTCGCTGCAGCAGCATCGCCGCCTGGTGCTGGCGGCCATCGAGCGCATGCAGGCCGACCTTTCCGAACCGCTGTCGCTGCTGGAGCTGAGCCAGAGCCTGAACACCAGCCAGCGCACCCTGCAGTACTGCTTCCGGCAGATCTGCCAGAGCACGCCGCAACAGTTCTTCCTCAGTCTGCGCCTGGCCGAGGCTCGCCGCCGGCTCAAGCAGGAGCCGCAGCAGAGCATCACCCACCTGGCGCTGGACCTGGGGTTTGCCAGTTCCAGTCATTTCTCGGCCCTCTACAAGCGGCTCTACGCGGAACAACCCTCCGTCATCTCCCGCACACGCTGAGCTTTTGCTCTTCGTAGGAGCGAGCTTGCTCGCGAACACCCCCCGGCAGCTCCCGCGTCAAACGGGTTCGCGAGCAAGCTCGCTCCTACAGAAACCCCGGCGCCCGATCTGGCAACCACACCCAATCACTTGGCAGACAGGAGCAACGGCACAGGGCCAGCCCTTACTTAGCATCGGCAGAAGTCACATCCCCTCAATCGACAATAACGAAACGGATGCCTTCACCATGACCCACGCCGCCGTGCTGCGCCCCACCCTGCTCGCCCTGCTCATCGCCGGGGCCAGTTCCGCCAGCGCCTACGAGCTGTACGCGACCGACGACACGCACCTGAACGCCGACCTCTCGGCGACCTTCGGGCTGTTCCACAGCCAGGAACGCTACAACATGACCGGCACCCTGGATGAAGGCTCGTCGTCCTGGCAGGAAGGCTTCATCAAGTACGGTCTGAGCGGCGACCAGAAGCTGGGCGGCGCGGGCACCGCCTACGGCGCCTTCAACCTGCTCAGCTCCGGCACCTGGGGCGATGGCGATGCCGCCGGCTTCAGCGACGGTTCCGAGCGCACCACCAAGATCGAAGACGCCTACGCCGGCTGGCGTTCGGCCGGCCTGTTCCCGGTGCTGGGCGAGGATGGCATCGACCTGTCCTTCGGCCGCCAGAACATCGTGGTCGGCGATGGTTTCCTGATCGACGGCGACGCCTTGAACATGGGCAAGGGCCTGGCCGACGGCGAATACAACCGTGGCGGCGGCTACTACCTGGCAGCGCGCCGGGACTTCGACGAAACCGCCGTGCTGCGTATCGGCGGCAAGGAAGGCTGGCGTGGTGACCTGATGCGCCTGAAGTCCGACAACCGCGCCCAGGCCAACTCCGAGCTGTACGTCGCCACTCTCGAACACGTCGCCCCGGAAGCCACCTTCGGCCTGACCTACATCGACGTCACCGATGTCGACGAGCGCTACGCCTCGCCCATCCAGCTCGACCGCAAGGACATGAAGACCTACAGCCTGCGCGGCACCGGCAATGCCGGCGTGGAGAACCTGTTCCTCTCCGGCGAATACGCCTGGCAGGACAAGCGCGACGCCCAGTACACCGACGACACCGCGAATGCCTGGTACCTGGAGGCCGGCTGGACCTTCTCCGATGTCGCCTGGAAGCCCTACGTCAGCTACCGCTTCAGCCGTTTCTCCGAAGGCTACGACACCCTCTTCTACGGCTTCAGCCGTGGCTTCGGCACCTGGTTCCAGGGCGAGGTGGCGGGCAACTACTCCGGCCCGTTCAACAACAACACCCGCGTACACAACGTCGGCGCCAAGGTCACCCCGCTGGAGAACCTGTCCATCGGCGCGCAGTTCTTCGACTTCCACACCCTGGACACCGACCTGGGCAACACCGACGGCCGCGAGCTGGACCTCTACGCCGAATGGGCGATCAACGAGCACCTGGTGATCATCCCGCTGGTGGGCCTGTACCAGCCGAAGAAGAGCGCGGCCGAAGGCGGCACCCAGATCGGCAACGACAACAGCAACCTCTACAGCCAGCTGCTGTTCTCCACCACGTTCTGAAGTCCAGGGAAGAGCCCGCCATGCCCAGCCTCCTGACCTCCATCCAGGGCCGCATCACCTGGCTGGCGGGCCTCTGCCTGATCCTCGTCGCCAGCGTCCTGATCGGCCTCTCGCTGTACCAGGCGCGGCAGGACAGCCGCACCATCCAGCACGACAGCGGCGAGCTGTTCGCCGTTGCCGCGCGGCATAACCTGGAAACCCAGGGCCAGGTGCAGGCCCTGCTGATCCGCGAGCGCCTGCAGAACAACCTGCTGCTTGGCGAAGGCCTGCTGCGCAGCGTGCAGACCTTGCGTGCACAGCAGCACCAGGGCGTTCTCGACGCTGCTGCCCTGCGCACCGCACTCAATCATTCGATGGCCGATACCCTCGCGGCGCACCCGGAACTGCTCGGCCTGTTCCTGGTGTTCCAGCCCGATGCGCTGGATGCCGCCGACAACCAGTTCGCCGCCCGCGAAGACCTCGGCAGCAACGAGACCGGCCGCTTCGCCCTCTACCTGCTGCAGAACGGCAAGGACACCCAGCGGGTGATCGGCACCGAGCAGGTGCTCGGCGACACCACTCCCGGCCCCAGCGGTCAGCCCTACAACGCCTTCTTCACCTGCTCCATCGGCCACGCCCGCCCCTGCGTGCTCGACCCGTATTTCGACGACGCCTCGGGCCAGCGCCGACTGGTCACCAGCGTCACCCTGCCGCTGCTGGAGAGTGGCAAGGCCATCGCCGCCGTGGGCTTCGACATCGACCTGGCAGCCCTGCAGCAAAGCAGCGCGGAAGGCAGCCGCAGCCTGTTCGACGGCCAGGGCCGCATCCGTATCCTCAGCCCCAACGGCCTGGTCGCCAGCGACAGCGGCGATGCCTCGAAGCTGGGGCAGAAGTTCGACGACAAGAGCGTGCTCGCCGAGATCGCCGCCGGGCGCTCGCAGTCCTTTGATGACGGCGAATCCATCAGCGTGCTGCACAGCCTCGCCCCGGTGGCGGACGCCGCGCCCTGGGGCATCCTGCTCAGCGTGCCGCGCACGGTGATGCTTGCCCCGGCGGAGCGCCTCAAGGGCACGCTGGACGACCTGCGCTGGAAAAGCACCGCGCTGGAGACCGGCGTCGGCATCGCCGCCGGCCTGCTCGGCATGCTGCTGGTGGCGCTCACCGCGCTCGGCATCAGCCGGCCGATCCTGCGCCTGGCGCGCATGCTCGAAGACATCGCCGACGGCGAAGGCGACCTCACCCGCCGCCTCGATTACCCGCGCCGAGATGAACTGGGCCGACTGGCCACCGCCTTCAACCGCTTCCTCGACAAGCTGCAACCGAGCATCGCCGCCGTACAGTCGGCAACCCGCGAGGCGCACTCCACCGCCGACCGCTCGGCGCAGATCGCCCGGCAGACCAGCGACGGCATGCAGCAGCAGTTCCGCGAGATCGACATGGTCGCCACGGCGCTCCAGGAAATGTCCGCCACTGCCCAGGATTCGGCCCGCAGCGCCGCCCGCGCCGCCGACGCCGCGCGCACGGCGGAACAAGCCTGCGACGACGGTTTCCGCACCCTCGACGCCACCAACAGCGGCATCGACCTGCTGGCCGCGGGAATGAACCAGGCCATGGCCGAATTGCAGCAACTGGCGGCGAGCAACGAGCAGATCGGCTCGATCCTCGAAGTCATCTGCGGCATCGCCGCGCAGACCAACCTGCTGGCCCTCAACGCCGCCATCGAAGCGGCGCGCGCCGGAGATGCCGGGCGCGGTTTCGCCGTGGTCGCCGACGAGGTGCGCCTGCTGGACGAACCGACCTCGGCACTGGATCGCACTGTGCAGCGCCAGGTCGTCGAACTGCTGCGCGGCCTTC
>NZ_JASMRU010000008.1 GCF_030462585.1 Pseudomonas sp. CAN1
GCCGAAAGCCTGGATGGTCGGCATCGGCCTCACTCTGCTGATCTTCGTCCTGGCCTGGTTCCTGCCGGACAACTTCCCCGCCGCACCGATCAACATCGCCGCGGTCTTCGCCATGCACCAGTACGCCAAGCAGAACACCAGCGACGCGCTCGACCGCCACGCCGCGGCCGGCGGCGGCTACCTGTCCAACTGGCGCGCCTTCGGCGTCAGCCTGCTGTTCCTGATCGTCATCATGGCCCTGGTCTTCGCCGTCGCCTTCCTGCTGGCCCTGACCGGCCACGCCTGATCCCGCTGCGTCCTCCCGCCTAAAGATTCCCCCTAGGTTGCTAGGGGGAAGTCTCCGCAATGCTGGTACTCGCCCCGATTACCCCTGCCTCTGCCCTTCCCTAGTCTTGCGTGCACTGCCGTGAAAGCGGCAGGCAAACAAAAAACCGTGTCACGCAATCAGACACATTCGGCTGCCCCTGCCTTGCGTACAGAGGCGCCTGGTTACCTACAACAACAACGAGCTCGACGTGCTTGGCCATCTGCCGTCACCCGCTTCAGGAGCCAGTAACCGTGAACCCGCAATCCCACCCGAAATCCGTCCAGACCTCGCGTTATTCCTGGTATGTCGTCGTGCTGTGCATGGTGGCGTACATCTTCTCCTTCGTTGACCGGCAGATACTCTCGCTGATGATCGAGCCGATCAAAGCCGACCTGCAGATCAGCGATACCCAGTTCAGCCTGCTCAGCGGGCTGGCCTTCTCGCTGTTCTACGCCTTCATGGGCCTGCCCATCGCCTATCTCGCCGACCGCTCCTCGCGGGTGAAGATCATCGCCATCGGCGTGGCCTTCTGGAGCATCGCCACCGCCGCGTGCGGGCTGTCGAAGAACTTCCTGCAGATGTTCCTGGCGCGCATGAGTGTCGGCGTCGGCGAGGCCGCGCTGACGCCAGCGACCTACTCGATGCTCGCCGACCTGTTCCCCAGGGAGAAACTCGGCCGCGCGCTCGGGCTGTACTCCATGGGCGCCTTCCTCGGCGGTGGCCTGGCCTTCCTGGTCGGCGGATACGTGATCGAGGCGCTGCGCGACGTGCCGGCCATCGACCTGGGCTGGCTGGGCCAGGTGCGTTCCTGGCAGATCGCCTTCTTCATCGTCGGCCTGCCCGGCGTACTGGTGGCGCTGCTGATCGCGCTGACCATCCGCGACCCGGCGCGCAAGGAAGCGAACCCGCAGCACAAGGCAACCATCGGCGACGGCCTGCACTTCCTGCGCCGCCACCGCGCGACCTTCACCTGCCACTACCTGGGCTTCTCCTTCTTCGCCATGTGCCAGTACGCGCTGATGGGCTGGGCGCCGGCCATGTACATCCGCCAGTACGGCCTGACGCCGCTGGAGGTCGGCTATATCCTCGGTGGCATCCTGCTGGTGCTCAATACCGCCGGGGTGTTCTGCGCCGGCTGGCTGGTGGACGTGCTGCAGAAGCGCGGGCGCAGCGACGCCGCGATGATCAGCGGCATGCTCGGCGCGGCCTGCACCATTCCCTTCGTCATCGGCTCGGTGACGGCCGGCAGCCTGCAGCTGTCGGTGCTGCTGATGGGCCCGGCGATGTTCTTCTGCGCGTTCTGCATCTCCACCTCGGCGGCCGCCATGCAGGTGCTCACGCCCAACCGCCTGCGCGCGCAGGTCTCGGCGCTGTTCCTGCTGGTCTCCAACCTGATCGGCCTGGGCGTCGGCACCACCCTGGTGGCACTGCTCACCGACCAGTACTTCAAGGACCCGAAAGCCGTCGGCTCGTCCATCGGCATCATCGTCACCCTCGCCGGGCTGCTCTGCCTGTGGCTGCTGGGCAACGGGCGCAAGCACTTCCGCCGCAGCCTGGGCGAGGAGCAGCAAGCCTCGCCCGAAGCCGCTGCGCCTCTTGGCAGCAACACCGCCACCGCGAACTGACCGCCCGCCTCGACAAGACGTAAGCCCGTTCGCCGGCGTGGCGCCCCGCGCCCCGGCGAACGCTGGCCAGGAGATGACGATGTTCCGTATTCGCTTCACCGGTGCGCTGCTCTGCGGCGCGCTGATGCCCCTCTGCGCCCAGGCCGAGTTGATCGACGACAGCCGCCTGGACACCACCCTGCGCAACTTCTACATGCTGCGCGACTATCGCCAGGACAACGCCGCGCAATCCCAGGCCGGCAGCTGGTCCCAGGCCGTGCTGGCCAGGTTCAGTTCGGGCTTCAGCGAAGGCACCATCGGTGTCGGCGTGGACTTCACCGGCTTCTATGCCCTGAAGCTGGACGGCGGCGCCGGCACCAGCAACGACAGCAACCTGCCCTATGACCGCAGCAGCGGCGAGCCGATGGATGACTTCAGCCGCGGCGGCGCCACGCTCAAGCTGCGCTATTCGAAGACGACGTTGAAGGTCGGCCTGCTGGAACCGCGCCTGCCGGTGATATTCCAGGATGATGTGCGCGTGCTGCCGCAGACCTTCCAGGGCGTGATGCTGGAATCGAAGGAATCGGAGCGCTTCAAGTTCACCGCCGCGCAGCTGTGGAACACCAGTACCCGCGCCTCCAGCGACCGCGAGTCGTTCTACCTGGCCACCCGTCCCGCCAGCCAGGACAGCAACAAGCTCAACCTGGGCGGCGTCGATGCGCAGTGGACGCCCGGCCTGTCCACCAGCTACTACTTCGCCCAGCTGGAAGACATCTACGACCAGCACTACGTCGGCGCCAACTTCAAGCAGCCGCTGGGCGAGAACACCGCGCTGCTGGGTACCCTGAGCTACTTCCACAACGAGGAATCCGGGCAGACGCTGGCTGGGCGCATCGACAACCGCGCCTATGGCGCACGGCTCGGCGTCAAGCATGGCGGCCACACGCTATCGGCCACCTACCAGCGCATGCTCGGCGAGGACATGTTCCCCATGCTGCTGGGCAACACACCGCAGCCGTACCTGGTCAACTGGGTCACCAATGGCGGCTTCTTCTGGGCGCAGGAGCGCTCCTACCAGCTGCGCTACGACTACGACTTCGCCAGCCTCGGCCTGCCCGGCCTGACCCTGATGACGCGCTACACCAAGGGCACCGACATCTCGCGGCCAGGCCGGAGCGACGGCCATGAATACGAGCGTGATACCGATGTCGGCTACACCGTGCAGAGCGGGCCGCTGAAGACACTGTCGTTCCTGATGCGCACCTCCACGGTCCGCAGCAGCTACTCCAGCGACTACGACGAGGTGCGTTTCATCACCAGCTATCCGCTGGCGTTCTGAGCAATGAAAAAGGCCCCTCGCGGGGCCTTCTTCGTTGTCAGGGGGCGCTTACTCGTCGTCGCCGCTGGCGGCGACTGCGCCAAGGCAGCAGAGCCGGTGCTGCTGGTCACCGGCCTGGAGCAGCCAGGTCTCGTCGTCGGCCTGGTAGCTGGCCTCCATGACCTGGTTGTAGCTGAAGCGCCACTCCCGGCGATCGCGGCCGTCGATGGACTCGATCTGCAGTACCACGTCCTCGCTGGCGAACGGCTGGTCGGCGTGGGCCGCGGCGTCGGCCTGGTCCAGCAGTGCCTCGTTGAGCTCGAACTGCCAGGCGTGCAGACCGTCGATCAACAGCATGTCGGCGGTTTCCAGCTGGTCCAGCAGGTAGGGAGTCGTGGTCATGACGGGCACTCGGCAATAGGGCAGGCCGCCATGATAGACCAGCTGGCGTGCGGTTGCCGGCCAATCCGCCCCGCGGCAAGCGGCAGCCCGTCTACACTGAGGGTTCCCGCACATCCCCTGAGCCGTACATTCCCTGACCCGTACATCCCTTGAGGAGTCAAAGCAGATGCGTACACGCGAACTCGGACATTCAGGCCTGAAGATTCCCGCGCTGGTGTTCGGCGGCAATGTGTTCGGCTGGTCTGCCGACGAGGCCACTTCCTTTCGCTTGCTGGACGCGCTGCTGGACGCCGGGCTCAACTGCATCGACACCGCCGACGTCTACTCGCGCTGGGCGCCGGGGCACGAGGGCGGCGAGTCGGAAACCCTGATCGGCAAATGGCTGAAGAAGAGCGGCAAGCGCAACCAGGTGGTCATCGCCACCAAGGTCGGCATGGACATGGGCAACGGCCACAAGGGGCTGTCGGCGGTGTACATCGAACAGGCCCTGGAGCGCTCGCTCAAGCGCCTGCAGACCGACTACATCGACCTCTACCAGTCCCACTGCGACGACCCGCATACCTCGCTGGAGGAAACCATGGGTGCCTTCGCCGAAGCCGTGGAGCGCGGCAAGGTACGGGTGATCGGCGCCTCCAACTTCGACGCCAAGCGCCTGCGCGAAGCCCATGAACTCTGCACCCGGCTGAAGCTGCCGCAGTACCAGAGCCTGCAGCCCAACTACAACCTGTATGACCGCGCCAACTACGAGACCCAGCTGGAACCGACGGTGCAGCAACTGGGCCTGGGGGTGATCAACTTCTACTCCCTGGCCGCCGGCTTCCTCACCGGCAAGTACCGCCGCGAGGACGACCTGGGCAAGAGCAGCGTGCGCGGCTACAAGGTGAAGAACTTCATGAACGAGCGCGGCTTCGCCATCCTCGACGCGCTGGAGGAAGTGGCCGGCGAACTGCGCGCCACGCCGACCCAGGTCGCCCTGGCCTGGCTGATGGCCCGCCCGAGCATCACCGCGCCGATTGCCAGTGCGTCGAAGCTGGAGCAGTTGCCGGACCTGATCGCGGCCGTGGAGTTGAAGCTCGGTGACGAGGCGATACAGCGGTTGAATACAGCCAGCGCTTACTGAGAACACCGCCTGAAGGATGGGTGTAGCCGGACTTTCCGGCGCACAGGCTCGAGGACAACGCCAGCTGCATCCATCCTGCGAATGAGCCTACCTGTTTGAGGGCAGCGCGTGCCGGCGCTGCTTGCTCCCGTGAAGTGATCCCCCCTAATCTTCGGCTACCGGACAACTGGATGGGGGAAAGATGGAACGTAGCAGCGTATCCGCTCCGCGCCGCATTTGGCAGGCACTGAAACCGCGACCGCAGAATCTCGGGACAGAACAAGAACAGGACCAGGTAAAGCCATCGGAACAACCACTCTCGATGGTGGCTCTGGATCAACAGGGATTGTTCGTCATTGGCGCCGCCAGAAGCGGCACGACGGTCTTCCAGAATGCGCTGAACAGTTCATCGGAGATCTTTCTGCTCGGCGAGCCCGTCCTGCAGAAGGACCCCGGTACTGCAGACTTCGCCGCACGCTACAACGCCATGCACAGGTCCTGGGGCAACCAGGAGAACAAGAGCAGCTTCTGCCCGCCTCTGCTCACCGCTGACGGCACGTGGCAGGACTACCTCACGCAGCTGGCGACCCTCTATCGCTATGTCGGCAGCAAGATCGTGGTGAATCCCGAGCACGCCAGGCAGACCTGCCAGGAGCTGTTCGAATTCCACTGCCGACACTTCTACCGCTCGCACTACGTCTTCACTTTCCGCAATCCCATCGATGTGCTCATGTCGACCCGAGGGCTGGCAGAGCTCCTGGGCAGCAAGGCGGAAAGCTACGAAGTCGTGCTCAAGAGTTTCCTGCACGTCATTGCGCTGTACATCCGCTTCCTGCGCAACCTGCCCAATGTCGCCGCCGTCTTCCATGAAGACATCGGCCAAGAGGTTTTCCAGCGCACCGGAGAATGGCTGGGGGCAGACCTGGACAATGCGTCGGAGTACTACGATCAAACCCGTGTCAGGCACTACACCCTGGAAGAAGTACCCGAGCACTCGCGCGAATTGGCCATCAGCGTCATTGAAATCTACCAGGACCTGCGCGGGCAGAATGCGGAAGGGGTTCGGCTAGTACAGCTCGAACAGAATTCCAACCACATCCTGGCCACGCACTTCACCCCGCTGGGCGCCCTGCACAAGCGAATCGAGCAGATCCTCGGCACGCCCTGAGTGCATCAGGGCTGGATGCTGAACTCGTCCGCGTCGAGATTCGCCGGGAAGCGCTCGCGGTAAGCCGCCAGCTCCGTAGCGCTCAGGGCGATCTGGAACACGCCGTCGGCGCTGCCGGCGGCCAGCAGGTTGTCGCCCTGGAAGTCCAGCACCTGGCTGTCGCCGGAATAGGCGTGGCCCTTGCCGTCTTCGCCCACGCGGTTGACCGCCGCGACATAGCAGAGGTTTTCGATGGCACGCGCCGGCAGCAGGCGGTTCCAGTGCTGGCGGCGCGCGGCCGGCCAGTTGGCGGTGTAGAGCAGCAGGTCGGTGTCCTGGGCATCGCGGCTCCACACCGGGAAGCGCAGGTCGTAGCAGACCAGCGGGCGAATCCGCCAACCCTTCCACTCCAGCAGAACCTGCTGCTCGCCCGGCGTGTAGTGCTTGTGCTCGCCGGCCATGCGGAACAGGTGGCGCTTGTCGTAGTGCTGCATCTCGCCGTCCGGGCGCGCCCAGAGCAGGCGGTTGCGGTGGCTGCCATCGGCGGTGCGGATGATCACGCTGCCGCAGATGACCGCATCCAGTTTCGCCGCCTGCTCGCGCAGCCAGGCGTAGGTCGCGCCCTCCTCCGCTTCGGCCAGCGCTTCGGAATCCATGGAGAAGCCGGTGGTGAACATCTCCGGCAGGATCACCACGTCCGCGCCACGGGCGCTTTCCAGCAGCGCGTCGAAGCGCTCACGGTTGGCCTTGGCGTCGTGCCAGACCAGGGTGGTCTGCACGAGTGCCAGCTTGAGGTCGGCCAGTTTGCTCAGATCGCGCATAGTCGTTCCGCTGCCTGACGCAGCGTCTCCTCTTTCTTGGCGAAGCAGAAGCGCACCAGGCGCATGTCCGCTGGCGGCTGCTGGTAGAAGACCGAGACCGGAATGGCGGCCACACCGTGCTCGGTGGTCAGCCATTCGGACATGGCGACGTCATCGAGGTCCGGGCGGATCGCCGAGTAGTCGACCACCTGGAAGTAGGTGCCGGAGGCGCGCTGGAAGGTGAAGCGCGAGCCCTCCAGCAGGTCGCAGAACAGGTCGCGCTTGGCCTGGTAGAACGCCGGCAGCTCGCGCAGGTGTTCGGGATGCGCGGCCATGAAGTCAGCCAGCGCATACTGCAGCGGGGTCACACCGCAGAAGTTCACGTACTGGTGAATCTTGCGCATCTCCGCCGACAGCTCAGGCGGCGCCACCACGTAGCCGGTCTTCCAGCCGGTGACGTGGTAGGTCTTGCCGAAGGAGCTGATGACGAAGGCGCGCGGGTACAGCTCGTCATGGGCCAGCACGCTGGCGTGCTGTACGCCGTCGTAGATCAGGTGCTCGTAGACCTCGTCGCTGATCACGTAGATCTCGCGGTCGCGGATCAGCTCGGCGAGGCGATCCAGATCGGCGCGGTCGATCAGTGCGCCACTGGGGTTGTGCGGGCTGTTGAGGAAGATCAGCCGCGTGCGCGGGGTGATGGCGTCGGCCAGGCGCTGCCAGTCGATGCGGAAGTCCGGCTGGCTCAGCGCGACATGCACGCAGCGGCCGCCGGCCAGCTCCACCGAGGGCTCGTAGCTGTCGTAGCAGGGGTCGAGGACGATGGCTTCGTCGCCGGCGCGGATCAGCGCCTGCACCGCACAGAAGATGCCCTCGGTGGCGCCGGGAACGATGGTCACTTCGGCGTCAGCACTGACATTGCGGCCATACAGGCTGGCCACCTTGAGCGCGACCTGTTCACGCAGCGCCGGCAGGCCGGTCATCGGACAATACTGGTTGTGCCCGGCCATCACGTGGCGACCGACGGCTTCGAGCAACGGGGCCGGGCCGGGGAAGTCCGGGAAGCCCTGGGAGAGATTCAGCGCTCCGCTTTGCGCGGCGAGCTGGGACATGCGGGTGAAGATGGTGGTGCCGACATTCGGCAGTTTGCTGGTAAGCATGGCGTGACTACAGGCTGCAGGCGATGAGAGGGAGTCCCTACTCTATCGCCTGCGGCTTGCGGTCTAAAGCCTGACAGACGTTATTTACGCTTGTCCTTCTTCTTCTTCTCGGCCTTCTTGTGGTGCGACATCAGGCGGCGCTTCTTGTTGACCTGGCGATCGGTGAGCTGGGTCTTCTTGCCCTCGAACGGGTTGTCACCGCCCTTGTACTCGATGCGGATCGGCGTACCGACCAGCTTCAGCACACGGCGGAAGGTCTTCTCCAGATAGCGCGTGTAAGCCTTGGGCACCGCGTCCACCTGGTTGCCGTGGATCACGATCAGCGGCGGGTTGGCCCCGCCCAGGTGCGCGTAGCGCAGCTTGATGCGACGGCCATTGACCATCGGCGGCTGGTGGACCTGGATGGCGTCTTCGAGAATCTGCGTGAGCTTGCTGGTGGGCCAGCGGGTCACGGCGGAACGGAAGGAGTCCTGCACCGACTTGTACAGGTGGCCGACGCCGGTGCCGTGCAGCGCGGAAATGAAGTGGATGTCGGCGAAGTCGGCGAACATTAGCCGGCGTTCCAGCTCGGTCTTCACGTAGTCGCGCTCGGCCGATTCCATGCCGTCCCACTTGTTCAGCGCGATGACCAGCGCGCGGCCGGTCTCCAGCACGAAGCCGAGCAGGTTGAGGTCGTGCTCGACCACGCCTTCGCGGGCGTCCATGACGAAGATGACCACGTTGGCGTCCTGGATCGCCTGCAGGGTCTTCACCACGGAGAACTTTTCCACCGCCTCGAAGATCTTGCCGCGGCGACGCACGCCGGCGGTATCGATCAGGGTGTACTTCTCTTCGTTGCGCTCGAAGGGAATGTAGATGCTGTCGCGGGTGGTGCCGGCCTGATCGTAGACGATCACCCGCTCTTCACCGAGCATGCGGTTCACCAGCGTGGACTTGCCGACGTTGGGGCGACCGATGATGGCGATCTTGATGCCATCCTTCTCGCTCGGGCCGGGGATGCGCTTGGCCTCCTCGCCTTCAGCGACCTCTTCCAGCTCGCTGGGCAGGTCGTTGTCTTCGGGCGCTTCCGGCTCGGGGGCGAACATCTCGCCCAGGGCTTCCTGGAGCATCTGGGTGATGCCACGGCCGTGGGCGGCGGCGATCGGGATCGCGTGGCCCAGGGCCAGCGGGCTGAACTCGGCGCGAGCGATGTCCGGGTCGACGGTATCGACCTTGTTCGCCACCAGGTAGGTGCGCTTGTTCTTCTTGCGCAGGTGCTCGCCGATCATCTCGTCGGCGGCGGTCAGGCCGGCGCGGGAGTCGACCATGAACAGTACGGCATCGGCTTCTTCGATGGCCTGCAGGGACTGCTCCGCCATCTTCGCATCGATGCCTTCCTCGTCACCGGAGATACCACCGGTATCGATGACGATGAATTTCTTGCCCTGCCACTTGGCCTCGCCGTACTGGCGGTCTCGGGTCAGCCCGGCGTACTCGGCGACGATGGCGTCGCGGGTGCGGGTCAGGCGGTTGAACAGGGTGGACTTGCCGACGTTCGGGCGGCCCACCAGGGCTATAACGGGAACCATGAGGCTCTCCAGGAAATTTGATTTTCAGAAAACACGACGGCCGCTGCCGTTTTTCACGGCAGCGGCCGGCAGTAACACTCAGCTTAGCGGAGCGTGTAGGCGACCAGCTTGCCGCTGTTGCCGAACACGTACATCCAGTTGCCGACTACCAGCGGGCGAACCCGTACACCATCGCCATCGACCTTCTCGCGGCCAACGAAGCGACCGTCCACCTGGCTGAGCAGGTGCACGTAACCTTCCAGGTCACCGACGACCACGTTGCTCGACAGCACGGCCGGGGCGGACAGCTGGCGGCGGGCCAGGGCGTCGTTGCTCCACAGCGAGGACGAACCACGGGAATCGAGGCTTTCCACGGTACCGCTGGCCTGGCTGATGAACACGCTGCCAGTACCTTCGGCGACGCCGACGTAGCTGGAAGCTTCACGCTGCCACAGCACGCGACCGCTGCTCACGTCCAGCGCGGCAGCGCGGCCCTGATAGCTGGCCACATAGAGAACGTTGTCGATCAGCAGCAGGCCGCCGTCGATGTCGACCACGCGATCCAGTTCGGAACGGCCTTGCGGAATGGCGACGCGGGTTTCCCAGGCCGGCAGACCACGCTCGACGTCCACGGCAACGACCTTGCCGCTGGCCAGACCGGCCAGCGCCAGGCGGCCGGCGATCAGCGGAGCGCCGGTACCGCGCAGGGTCAGTACCGGTACGGTGCCTTCGTAGATCCAGCGCTGGTTGCCGGAGGAGGCGTCGAAGCCGATCAGCTTGTCGTCCTGGGTCTGCACCACCACCACGTCACCGTTGGTGGCCGGGGCGGCGAGGACTTCGCTGCTGACCTTGGAACGCCACTTCTGCTCGCCGGTGCCGGAGTCCAGGGCGATCACGTCGCCACGCAGGGTGCCCAGCAGGACCATGCCGTTACCCACGCCAACGGCGCCGGAGACCGGCAGGTCGAGGTCTTTCTTCCACAGCACTTCGCCGCTTTCGCGCTGGATGGCCATGACGCGGCCTTCGGCGGACGCGGCGTAGATGGTCTGGCCATCCACGGCGGGCTCGAGCAGGTTGTACAGGTCGCCCTGGCCATCACCGACCGAACGGCTCCACTGCTTCTCCAGGCGAACCTCTTCCTTGAAATCGGTGAGTTCAGCCGGCGGCAGTTCTTTCTTGCTATTGCTGCTGCAACCCACAGCCAACAGGGTCAGTGCCAGCAGTGCAACGTGTTTCCAACGCAACATCTCAGGCGTCTCCCTTGGCCAGGTCGTCGAGCTTCATCTGCAGGGCGCCGACAGCGGCGTCTTCGGGCAGTGCAGCCTTGGCTTTTTCGTAGGCGGTACGGGCATCGTCGGCACGCTTGAGCTGCACCAGCAGGTCGCCGCGCAGTTCTTCGCGAGTGGCCACATAGGCCTTGTCGACATTGCCGTCGAGCAGCTTCAGACCGTCTTCGGCCTTGCCCTGGGCAGCCAGGACACGGGCGAGGCGCTGGCGAGCCAGCTCACCGAGGGTGGCGTCCACCGGCTTGTCGACGATGGCCTTGAGTTCGAGAGCGGCGTCGTCCAGCTTGCCGCTGTCCACCGCGACCTTGGCGACGAACAGGCGGCCGTACTGGGCGTACGGGGTGCCGGCGTATTCGCTGGTCAGCTTGCCGGCGAGCTCGGCTACCTTGGCGGTATCCGGCTGGCCGGCCGGGTTCAGTGCGGTTTCCAGCAGGGCCTGGTAAATGATGGAAGCACCCTGGGACTGGTTGTTCTGGTACTTCTTCCAGGCCTGCCAGCCAAACACCACGATCAGCGCCAGAGCGGCACCGGTCAGCAGGGGCATGCCGTTACGCTGCCACCAGTCCTTGATGTCGGCGATCTGTTCTTCTTCGGTACGGTTACTCACCCCAATACTCCTATCCGCTCGATTCAGGCCTGCTTGAGGCAGGCAGCCAGGTGCTCGGGCAGAGCATCCCAGGCGATATTCTGTTGTTCGCCCTCGCCACGCAGGGGTTTGAAACCTACCACGCGGTTGGTCACTTCGTCGTCACCCAGAATCATGGCGAATTGTGCGCCACTCTTGTCGGCCTTCTTGAACTGACTCTTGAAGCTGCCGGCGCCGGCGTTGACCAGCAGGCGAATGCCCGGAATGGCCTCGCGCAGCTGCTCGGCCAGGGTCAGCGCGGCCAGCTCGGCGGTCTCGCCGAAGGCACAGACGAAGAGGTCGGCCGGGCGGTTCAGTTCGGCCGGCACCACACCCAGGGTTTCCAGCAGCAGCACCAGGCGTTCGACGCCCATGGCGAAGCCCACGCCCGGAGTCGGCTTGCCGCCGAACTGGCTGACCAGGCCGTCGTAGCGGCCCCCGCCGCAGACGGTGCCCTGGGCGCCGAGCTTGTCGGTGACCCATTCGAAAGCGGTGCGGCAGTAGTAGTCCAGGCCACGCACCAGCTTCTGGTTGATCTCATAGCGCAGGCCGACAGCATCCAGACGAGCCTTCAGGCCCTCGAAGTGGGCGAGCGACTCTTCGTCCAGGTAGTCGTGCAGGCTCGGCGCGCCGACCAGCAGGGCCTGGGTAGCCTCTACCTTGCTGTCGAGGATGCGCAACGGGTTGGTGGTCATGCGGCGCTGGCTGTCTTCGTCCAGCTGGTCGAAGCGCTCCTGCAGGTAGGCCACCAGGTCGTCACGGTAGCGCGCACGCGCTTCGCTGGAGCCCAGGGTGTTCAGCTGCAGGGTCACGGCGTCGGCCATGCCGAGCTTCTGCCACAGGCGCCAGGTGAGGATGATCAACTCGGCGTCGATGTCCGGGCCGGGCAGGTTGAAGACTTCCACGCCAATCTGGTGGAACTGGCGGTAGCGGCCCTTCTGCGGCTTCTCGTAGCGGAACATCGGGCCGGTGTACCAGAGTTTCTGCACCTGGCCGCCACCGGAAAGACCGTGCTCCAGCACGGCGCGCACGCAACCTGCGGTGCCTTCCGGACGCATGGTCAGGGATTCGCCGTTGCGGTCGAGGAAGGTGTACATCTCCTTGTCGACCACGTCGGTGCCTTCGCCGATACCACGGGCGAAGAGTTCGGTGAACTCGAGGATCGGCAGGCGGATCTCGCTGTAGCCATAACCGTCCAGCAGGCCGGCGAAGGTGCGTTCCAGATAGCGCCAGGCCGGGGTCTGGTCCGGCAGGATGTCGTTCATGCCACGGATGGCTTGCAGGGACTTGCTCACTTAGGATCCTTGTTGCGGTCAGCCGCGCACGATCAATGCGGCGTCGGCTTCGGCCTTCTCGGCCGCTTTTTCGCGGATCAGCCGTTCCAGCTCATCCACCAGGTTATCGTTCTGCAGTTTCTGCGCCGGCTTGCCGTCGATGTAGATCAGGTTGCTCGGGGAGCCGCCGGTGAGGCCGATGTGCGCCTCCTTGGCTTCGCCCGGACCGTTGACCACGCAGCCGATCACGGCGACGTCCAGCGGTACCAGCAGGTCTTCGAGGCGGCCTTCCAGCTCGTTCATGGTCTTCACCACATCGAAGTTCTGCCGCGAGCAGCTCGGGCAGGCGATGAAGTTGATGCCACGGGAGCGCAGGCGCAGCGACTTGAGGATGTCGAAGCCGACCTTGATCTCTTCCACCGGGTCGGCGGCCAGCGAGATGCGGATGGTGTCGCCGATGCCTTCGGCGAGCAGCATCCCTAAGCCCACGGCCGACTTCACGGTGCCCGAACGCAGGCCTCCGGCTTCGGTGATGCCCAGGTGAAGAGGCTGTTCGATCTGCTTGGCCAGCAGGCGGTAGGCGGCCACCGCCATGAACACGTCGGAGGCCTTCACACTGACCTTGAAGTTCTGGAAGTCCAGGCGGTCGAGGTGATCGACGTGGCGCATGGCCGACTCCAGCAGGGCCTCGGGGGTCGGCTCGCCGTACTTCTTCTGCAGGTCCTTCTCCAGCGAGCCGGCGTTGACGCCGATGCGGATCGGGATATTGCGCTCGCGGGCGGCGTCCACCACGGCCTTCACGCGGTCTTCGCGACCGATGTTGCCGGGGTTGATACGCAGGCAATCGACGCCCAGTTCGGCGACGCGCAGGGCGATCTTGTAGTCGAAGTGGATATCGGCCACCAGCGGGACTTTCACCTGCTGCTTGATCTTGCCGAAGGCTTCGGCGGCGTCCATGTCCGGCACGGAGACGCGCACGATGTCGGCGCCGGCGTCTTCCAGGCGACGGATCTGCGCGACGGTGGCGGCCACGTCGAGGGTATCGGTGTTGGTCATGCTCTGCACGGCGATGGGGGCATCCCCACCCACCGGCACGTTACCGACCCAGATCTTGCGGGACAGGCGACGTTTGATCGGAGACTCGCAATGCATCTTACTGTCCACCCAACTTCAGGCGTGCGGTACCACCGCGCGCCGGCGTGACTTCGACGGGCTGGCCGTTGTAGCTGACCTGGGCGCCCTGGGCGAAGCCCAGGCGCAGCTGGACCGGCGCCTTGGCCGCGACTTCCAGCGAATCACCCTTGCGCTTGAGACCCTCCAGCACGACCTTGCCATCGGCATCGGTCACCTGGGTCCAGCAATCGGCGACGAATTGAACCTTGACCACGCCCTGTCCGGCGGAAGCGACCACTGGAGCGGCCGGAGCCTCGACCGGGGCTGCCGGAGCGGCAGGCGCCACGGACGGCTGCACAGCCGGTTGCTGGCCAGCAGGGGCCTGGGTCGGAGCGGTTTCGGCCACGACAGGAGCACCCGGAACAGCAGGCGCAGCCGGGTTGCTGGCGGCAGGCGGAGTACCCTCGGCCGGCGCCTCGGTAGCGGCGTTATCACCGACCGGCTCGGACGGTACGGCCRGGGTGTTGGCCTGGTCCTCGGCGACAGCCTGGTCTTCCGGCTCGTCGAGGGTGTGGATCTCGGTGGTGCCGTCGGCGCTCTCGACCTCGACGTGCTCCATGTTCAGGCTGCCKGTCTCGGCCGGGCGCGAAGCGCGCTCCTGCCACCAGAAGTAGCCAAAGCCCATCAGCACGGCCAGCAGGACCAGGCTGAACAGGCGCAGCAAGTTGCGCGACAGGCGTACCGGCTCGACCACGCGGCCGAGTGCCTGGACATTGCTGCCACTGGCGTCGGTGCCGGTGTACTGGTCGAAGGCGGTGACCATCTGGGCCTGGTCCATGCCCAGCAGCTTGGCGTAGGCGCGGATATAGCCGCGGGCGAAGGTGTGCCCCGGCAACTGCTCGAAGGAACCCTGCTCCAGCGAACGCAGGGCGTTCTCGGTCAGGTTCAGCTGGCCGGCGACCTGCGTGGTGCTCCAGCCCTTGTTCTCGCGCGCCTGGCGCAGCGTTTCGCCAGGGTTGGCGCGGGTCGTGCCGATGATCTCGGGCTGCGACGTATTCATCATTTTTCCGCCTGGTATGCCTGGTATTCGGGAGAAGCGGGATACAGGCGCTTCAGCTGCAGGCCGAAGCTCGCTGCGGTATCCCGGTCTTCGAAGATCTTCGCCAGTCGAATCCCCAGCAGCAGGCTGCGCGCGGTCTGCGGGCCCTGCTTGAGGTATTCCTCGTAGAAGGTGCGCGACGGTACGTATTCGCGATCCTGGTAGTTCAGGTCAGCCAGCTCGATCAGCGCGACCGGGGCATTGCGATTCAGACGCACGGCCTTCTCGAAGAATTCCTTGGCCTGGGCACGATTGTTGAGCTTCATGCTCACCAGACCGAGGTTCTCGAAGATGCGCGAGCGCTCGGAGTAAAGGCCGTCTTCAGTGGCCTTCATGTAAGTGTCGTAGGCTTCCTGATAGCGCTTCTGCTCGAACAGGAAGCTGGCATAGTTGTTCAGGATGCGCGCATCGCCGGAACGGGCGGACAGCGCCTTGCGGTACTCGCTCTCGGCGAGCTTGGGCTCCATCTCGGTCTGGTAGACCACGGCCAGGGCGGCGTGGGCGTCGGCGCTGGAGGAATCCAGTTCGAGCGCCTGGCGCAGCGGCACCTTGGCCTGCTCGGTGTTGCCCATCTGCAGGTAACCGATGCCGAGCTGGATGTAGGCGTCACGCGCCTCGTTCCGGCCCTTGTCGGTCTTCAGGGGATCCTGTTTACCAGTCGTCACGCAACCCGTCAGCACGGTTGCCAACAGTACGAACAGCGCGGCGCGCAGGGTCATCGGAATCCTCCCTAGTTCAGTTTCGATTGCCAGTGGGCGCGGCCTGATCGGCATCGGCGGCCAACTGACGTACGGCAATATAGCGTTCGCTGCGGCGGGTGCGGTCCATCACCTGGCCGACCAGCTGACCACAGGCGGCGTCGATATCGTCGCCACGGGTGGTACGAACGGTCACGTTGAAGCCGCTCTTGTGCAGCATGTCCTGGAAACGGCGGATGGCATTGTTGCTCGGCCGCTCGTAGCCGGAGTGCGGGAACGGATTAAACGGAATCAGGTTGATCTTGCAAGGGAAATCCTTGAGCAGTGCGATCAGTTGCTCAGCATGCTCGGGCTGGTCGTTGATGCCGGCCAGCAGGGTGTACTCGATCGTCAGCACGCGTTCCTTCCCCAGGCGCGTGATGTAGCGATAGCAGGAATCGAGCAGCATCTCGAGCGGGTACTTCTTGTTGATCGGTACCAGCTTGTTGCGCAGTTCGTCGTTGGGTGCGTGCAGCGACAGGGCCAGGGACACGTCGGTGACCTCGGCGAGCTTGTCGATCATCGGCACCACGCCGGAGGTGGACAGGGTCACCTTGCGCTTGGAAATACCGTAGCCGAGGTCTTCCATCATGATGCTCATGGCGCTCACGACGTTGTCGAAGTTCAGCAGCGGCTCGCCCATGCCCATCATCACCACGTTGGTGATGGCACGGTCGATCTTGCCCGGGATAGTCCCGAACGACTGGTTGGCGATCCACACCTGGCCGATGATCTCGGCGGAGGTCAGGTCGCTGTTGAAGCCTTGCTTGCCGGTGGAGCAGAAGCTGCAGTCCAGCGCGCAACCGGCCTGGGACGACACGCACAGGGTGCCGCGGCCGCCCTGCGGGATGTACACGGTCTCGACGCAACTGCCCGAGGCCACGCGCACCACCCACTTGCGGGTACCGTCAGCCGAGATGTCCTGGCTGACGATCTCCGGGGGACGAATTTCGGCAACGGCCTCGAGCTTTTCGCGTAAGGCCTTGCCGACGTTCGTCATGGCGCCGAATTCAAGGGCACCAAAGTGGTGAATCCATTGCATCACCTGGCCGGCGCGGAAGCGCTTTTCACCGATGGACTCGAAGAATTCCTCGAGCTGGGGCTTGGTCATGCCCAGCAGGTTGGCCTTTACAGCGGTATCAGTCATGGATTCACCCTCGCTCATTCGCCTGGATCAGCGAATGCGCTCGCACACCTCGGTGCTGGAGAAGAAGTAAGCGATTTCGCGGGCAGCCGAAGCTTCCGAGTCGGAACCGTGTACGGCGTTCTCGTCGATGGAAACGGCGAAGTCGGCGCGGATGGTGCCAGCGTCGGCTTTCTTCGGATCGGTGGCGCCCATCAGTTCACGGTTGCGCAGGATGGCGTCTTCGCCTTCCAGAACCTGAACAACGACCGGGCCGGAGGTCATGAAGGAAACCAGGTCCTTGAAGAAGGGACGCTCTTTGTGCTCGGCGTAGAAACCGCCAGCTTCGCGCTCGGACAGCTGAACCATCTTCGAAGCGACAACGCGCAGGCCGGCTTTTTCGAAGCGGGTCAGGATTTCGCCGATGACGTTCTTGGAAACGGCGTCGGGCTTGATGATGGAGAAGGTACGTTGCAGGGCCATGGAAATAACTCCGAAAAGCAAGGTTGGTAATGCCAAGAAGCCCCTGGCGTGGCCAGGAGCTCCTGCGATTCTAGGGTTTGCCGCGCTGCGCCACGGTGGACGAAAGCCGCGAAACCGGCCCGACTGCGACAGGGCCGACGGCTGGAAAATTCCCCTGGGGAAATTTTCGACAGCTCACCTAAAGATAAAACCCGCGAATTATACGCGGGTTCATGACAAATGGGTACGCGGCTCTAGCGAGCCGCGCCCTCAGTCGGCTTCTTCGATCCAGGCGGCCTGAATGGCCTCCAGGACCTTTTCCCCACCACGGGAAGGATCGTCGCTGAACTCCGGCAATGCCAGCACCCAGCGGTGCAGATCGACGAAATTCACGTAGCGCGGATCGACGTCCGGCTTGGTTTCGGTCAGCTGGATGGCGATTTCGAGCACATCAACCCATTTCAGACTCATGCGAGCGCTCCGCTTCAGTGACCTTCGGACACCTGGTTGATGGTGTATTTCGGGATTTCCACCACCAGATCGGTGTCACCGACCACGGCCTGGCAGGACAGGCGCGAATCCGGCTCCAGGCCCCAGGCCTTGTCCAGCATGTCGTCTTCCAGCTCGTCGGAGGCCTCCATGGAGTTGAAGCCTTCGCGCACCACCACGTGGCAGGTGGTGCAGGCGCAGGACATCTCGCAGGCATGTTCGATCTCGATGCCGTTGCGCAGCGCCGCCTTCATGATGGTTTCGCCCGGCTGGGCTTCGATCACCGCGCCTTCGGGGCAGTGTTCGGCGTGGGGCAGAAAGACAATCTGCGGCATCTTCGCTTATTCCTCGATTTCGTTGAGCCGGCGACCGGCCAGTGCGGCTTTGACGGTGGCGTCCATACGGCGCGCGGCAAAGGCGTCGGTCAGCTGGGACAGACGCTTGATCTGTAGTTCGATGGCAGTGGCATCGCTGCCGGTGGCCAGCTCGCGCAGCGAGTCCATGCCGGCATCGATAACCAGGCGCTCGTCTTCGTCGAGCAGGCGCTCACCGTCGGCGTCCAGCGCGGACTGCACGGCCTCCAGCAGACGCTGGGCCTCGACCTGCTGCTCGCGCAGGGTACGGGCGGCCATGTCATCACCGGCGTACTGGAAGGAATCCTGCAGCATGCGGGCGATTTCGCCATCGGTCAGGCCGTAGGACGGCTTGACCTGGATGCTCGCCTCGACACCCGAGGACAGCTCGCGGGCGGAAACGCCCAGCAGGCCGTCGGCATCGACCTGGAAGCTGACGCGGATCTTCGCCGCGCCCGCCACCATCGGCGGAATGCCGCGCAGCTCGAAGCGCGCCAGGGACCGGCAGTCCTTGACCAGCTCACGCTCGCCTTGCAGCACGTGAATCATCATGGCCGTCTGGCCATCCTTGTAGGTGGTGAACTCCTGGGCGCGAGCCACCGGAATGGTGGTGTTGCGCGGAATCACCTTCTCCATCAGCCCGCCCATGGTTTCCAGGCCGAGCGACAGGGGAATCACGTCCAGCAGCAGCAGCTCTTCACCGCGCTGGTTGCCGGCCAGGGCATCGGCTTGAATGGCAGCGCCGATGGCAACTACCTGATCCGGGTCGATATCGGTCAGCGGCTCGCGACCGAAAAGGCCGCCCACCAGCTCGCGCACGCGCGGCACGCGGGTGGAACCGCCAACCATGACCACGGCACTGACCTCTTCCAGCTCGACGCCGGAATCACGCACTGCGCGGCGGCAGGACTTGAGGCTGCGCTGGATCAGCGGATCGATCAGGGCCTCCAGCTGCGCGCGGGTCAGCTCGCCGGCCCAGCTGTCGTAGGCAACGGCAGCGCTGGCGCTGTCGGTCAGGGCTTCCTTGGCCGCGCAGGCAGTCTGCAGCAGGCGGCGCTGGGCACCCGGGTCGAGGTCGGCCGAGATACCGGCCTGCTCGATGATCCAGCCAGCGATGGCATGGTCGAAATCGTCACCACCCAGGGCGGTATCGCCACCGGTGGCCAGAACTTCGAAGACGCCACGAGTCAGGCGCAGGATGGAAATATCGAAGGTACCGCCGCCCAGGTCGTAGATGGCGACCAGGCCTTCGGCGTCCTTGTCCAGGCCGTAGGCCACGGCAGCGGCGGTCGGCTCGTTGAGCAGACGCAGCACATGCAGGCCGGCCAGACGCGCAGCGTCCTTGGTGGCCTGGCGCTGGGCGTCGTCGAAATAGGCGGGAACGGTGATCACCGCGCCCACCAGCTCGCCACCCAGGGTGGATTCGGCGCGCTGGCGCAGGACACGGAGGATTTCTGCCGAGACTTCCACCGGGCTCTTGGCGCCCTGGACAGTCTCGATGAAGGGCATGTGCGATTCGCCCTGGGTGAAGCGGTACGGCAGTTGGCCGCCCAGTTGCTTCACGTCTTCCAGGCCACGGCCCATGAAGCGTTTGACCGAGATGATGGAGTTCAGCGGGTCCTGCGCGGCGGTGGCGCGAACGCTCTCGCCTACCTCGATGCGGTCGGCGAGGTAACGCACCGCCGAGGGCAGGATCACTTCGCCGCGCTCATCCCGCAAGGGTGCTGCGACGCCGCTGCGCACGGCAGCGACCAGGGAATTCGTGGTGCCCAGGTCGATCCCCACGGCCAGGCGACGCTGGTGTGGCTGGGGAGTCTGTCCGGGCTCGGCGATCTGCAGTAGGGCCATGCGGTTTCTAATCAGGCTATCGGGCGCGGCAGCTGCCACGCGGATTAATCGTCGAGTCGCTCTTCCAGCTGCCGCACTTCCTGCGCCAGCTTGTCGAGGAACTGCATGCGACGCACCAGG
The DNA here is from genome assembly GCF_030462585.1 of Pseudomonas sp. CAN1. Taxonomy (GTDB): domain Bacteria; phylum Pseudomonadota; class Gammaproteobacteria; order Pseudomonadales; family Pseudomonadaceae; genus Pseudomonas. Next base: position 19,911 of record NZ_JASMRU010000008.1, read on the forward strand.
CGTTCGGCCAGCTCGCGGCGGGCGGCATCATCCCAGCAATCGGCGAAATCCGCTTCCAGCTGCTGCTGGGCGGACTTCAGCTGACGCTTGAACTGCGCCACGCCATCGAGATCGGCGCTGTCCTGCAGGTCTTCCAGGTCCTCGCGCAGCTGCATCTGCTGCAGGAGGAACTCCGGGTCCTGCACCGTGGCTTCCAGCGGCAGCGAGTCACCGCGCAGGGCCAGCAGGTACAGGGCACGCCGCGGGACGCTCTTCAGCGTCTGGTAGGCATCGTTGAGCTCGGCGGCCTTGGCCTGCGCCAGTCGCTGCTCGCGCTCGGAAGCATCGGCGAAACGGTCCGGGTGGACGGTACGCACCAGCTCGCGGTAGCGATTGCCGAGGGCTTCCAGATCGATCCGGAAGCCCGGCTGCAGGTCGAACAGCGCGAAGTGACAGGGACTACCCACACCCGGCCTCAGACGTTGAAGCTTTCGCCGCAGCCACACTCACCGCGCACGTTCGGGTTGTTGAACTTGAAGCCCTCGTTGAGGCCTTCCTTGGTGAAGTCCAACTCGGTGCCGTCGAGGTAGACCAGGCTTTTCGGGTCGATGATGACCTTCACGCCGTGGCTCTCGAAGACCTGGTCCTCGGCTGCCAGTTCGTCGACGAACTCCAGCACGTAGGCCAGCCCGGAACACCCGGTGGTACGCACACCAAGACGAATGCCCTCGCCCTTGCCGCGCCCGTCGAGAGAGCGGCGAACGTGGTTGGCGGCGGCTTCGGTCATGCTGATGGCCATGGGAACTCCTTACTCAACGAATCGCTTCAGAGCAGACCTTTCTTCTGCTTGTAGTCGCGCACGGCCGCCTTGATGGCGTCCTCCGCGAGTACCGAGCAGTGGATCTTCACCGGCGGCAGGGCCAGTTCTTCGGCGATAGTGGTGTTCTTGATGGATTCGGCTTCGTCCAGGGTCTTGCCCTTCATCCACTCGGTGGCGAGGGAGCTGGAGGCGATGGCCGAACCGCAACCATAGGTCTTGAACTTGGCGTCTTCGATGACGCCCTGCTCGTTGACCTTGATCTGCAGGCGCATCACGTCGCCGCAGGCCGGCGCGCCGACCATGCCGGTGCCGACGTCCGGGTCTTCGGCATTGAGCTTGCCGACGTTGCGCGGGTTTTCGTAGTGGTCGATGACCTTTTCACTGTAAGCCATGGCTAATCCTCACTTCTACGGGGCGGGTCAGTGGGCCTGCCATTCGACCTTGGACAGGTCGACACCCTCTTTGAACATATCCCACAGCGGCGAGAGTTCACGCAGCTTGGAAACGGCTTCCACCACCTTCTTGGCGGCGTAATCGACCTCTTCTTCGGTGGTGAAGCGACCGAAGCTGAAACGGATGGAGCTGTGCGCCAGTTCGTCGTTGCGACCCAGGGCGCGGAGCACGTAGGACGGCTCCAGCGAGGCCGAGGTGCAGGCGGAACCGGACGAGACGGCCAGGTCCTTGAGCGACATCATCAGCGACTCGCCTTCGACGTAGTTGAAGCTGACGTTGAGGATGTTCGGCGCGTAGGAAACCGGGCTGCCATTGAGGTACAGCTCTTCCAGGTCCTGTACCTGATCAAAGAAGCGCTTGCGCAGGCCTTCGATGCGGGCCATTTCCTGGTGCATTTCTTCCTTGGCGATGCGGAAGGCTTCGCCCATGCCGACGATCTGGTGGGTCGCCAGGGTGCCCGAACGCATGCCGCGCTCGTGGCCGCCACCGTGCATCTGGGCTTCCAGGCGTACACGCGGCTTGCGGCGCACGTACAGCGCGCCCATGCCCTTGGGACCGTAGACCTTGTGGGCAGAGAAGGACATCAGGTCGACCTTGAGTTTCTCCAGGTCGATATCCACCTTGCCGGCCGACTGTGCAGCGTCGACGTGCAGCAGGATGCCGCGCGAGCGGGTCAGCTCGCCGATGGCGGCGATGTCGTTGATGCTGCCGACTTCGTTGTTCACGTGCATGACCGAGACCAGGATGGTGTCGTCACGCAGGGCGGCCTCGACCATCGCCGGGGTGATGATGCCCTCGGGGGTCGGTTCCAGGTAGGTCACTTCGAAACCTTCGCGCTCCAGCTGGCGGCAGGTATCCAGGACCGCCTTGTGCTCGATCTTCGAGGTGATGATGTGCTTGCCCTTGGTCGCGTAGAAGTGCGCGACGCCCTTCACGGCCAGGTTGTCGGACTCGGTGGCACCGGAAGTCCAGACAATCTCGCGGGGGTCGGCATTGACCAGCTCGGCGACCTGGCGACGGGCGTTCTCGGCCGCTTCCTCGGCCTTCCAGCCGAAGAGGTGGGAGCGCGAGGCCGGGTTGCCGAAGTTGCCGTCAACCAGCAGGCAGTCGGCCATTTTCTGAGCGACACGCGGATCCACCGGGGTGGTGGCGGAGTAGTCGAGGTAAATCGGCAATCTCATCAGGTAACTCCTACAGGCGGGCGTTCGCTCAGTCGATGGCGGACGCTTCAATCTTGTCGAGGCGCAGCGGCTTGCTGCCCGAGCAGCGACGCTCGTCCTGGCGCTGGGCGACCTCTTGAACTTCGCGGCGCTCGACCAGGTCGGCCAGGCTGATGCCGCTGAGGAACTCGTGAATCTGCTGGCTGAGGTCGCACCACAGGTGGTGGGTCAGGCAGGTATCGCCGGAGTGGCAGTCGCCCTGACCCTGGCAGCGGGTGGCGTCGACCGACTCGTTGACCGCATCGATCACCTGGGCGACGTGGATGCCGGTCATGTCGCGCGACAGCTGGTAGCCGCCGCCCGGACCACGCACGCTGACCACCAGGTTGCCACGGCGCAACTTGGCGAACAGCTGTTCCAGGTAGGACAGGGAGATACCCTGGCGCTCGGAGATATCGGCGAGAGAAACCGGGCCACGCTGGGCGTGCAACGCCAGATCGAGCATGGCGGTGACGGCATAGCGGCCTTTGGTGGTCAATCGCATGGGAACATCCGGAAGAATCGCTGGTATGGCGGAAGTATGCTCTTTTCCGACTATTTAAGTCAACTATAAGACCTATTACTTTAGTCGGATTTAGCCAGCGAGCGGCGCCGTATTCTAGCAGCAATGCTGGCGTCGGCGCATCACTGCACCGACTTGCTGCTCTCTTCGTCCTTGACCCCGGCGAAGTCCTCTTCCCGCAGAACAGGAAGATCTTTCGCACAGTAATCACTGCCCAGAGCTGTCAGCGCCTTGCACATGCCCTCCAGCCGACCATCGACCGCCTGCAGGTGGTCGAGCAGTTGGCCGATGGCGCGAGCCACCGGGTCGGGCATGTCCTGGCTGACGCCATAGGCATCGAACCCGAGCTTTTCTGCCATGGCCTGGCGCTTGGCGGCCTGATCCGCGTCATCCTTGACGATGATGCGACCGGGGATACCCACAACGGTGGCACCGGGCGGTACCTCCTTGGTCACCACCGCGTTGGAGCCGACCTTGGCGCCGGCACCCACGGTGAACGGGCCGAGCACCTTGGCACCCGCCCCCACCACCACACCATCAGCGAGGGTCGGGTGGCGCTTGCCCTTGTTCCAGCTGGTGCCACCCAGGGTCACGCCCTGGTAGATGGTCACGTCATCGCCGATCTCGGCGGTCTCGCCGATGACGATACCCAGGCCGTGATCGATGAAGAAACGCCGGCCAATCTTCGCGCCCGGATGGATCTCGATACCGGTCATCCAGCGACCGAAGTTCGACACCATGCGCGCCAACCACTTCCAGCCGGACGTCCACAGGGCATGCCCCAGGCGATGCAGCCAGACGGCATGCAGGCCCGGATAGCAGGTGAGCACCTCGAAGGCGTTGCGCGCCGCAGGATCTCGATGGAATACGCTTTGAATGTCTTCGCGTACACGCTCAAACATCTTCATCACTCCGCTTGGAAAGCTCCCCGCGGGCAGCTTTCTGTGTCTCGGTGAGAATACCCCGCAGGATATTCATCTCCAGCTTGCTGATACCGCTGCGGCCATACAGGCGGCGCAGGCGCGACATCAGGTGGCGCGGTTTCTGCGGGTCGAGGAAGTCGATATCGACGAGGGTCGCCTCCAGGTGCGCATAGAAGCGCTCCAGCTCATCGGAGGTCACCGGAACGCTGTTGAGCATCGCGGTCGACTCGACCTTCTCCTGCTTGGTCGGCTGCCCCTGAACGGCCAGCCAGGCCATGCGTACCTCGTAGACCAGCACCTGCACTGCCGTCGCCAGGTTCAGCGAGCTGAACTCGGGATTGGCCGGGATGTGCACGTGGAATTGACATCGCTGCAGCTCTTCATTGGTCAGGCCGGCGTATTCACGACCGAACACCAGCGCGACCTCACCACCCTGCTGGACATGCTCCAGACTGGTGGTGGCGCACTCGCGGGGATCGAGCAGCGGCCAGGGGATGCGGCGGTCGCGCGCGCTGGTGCCGAGCACCAGGCTGCAGCCGGCCAGGGCATCTTCCAGGGTCGGCACGACCACGGCGGCATCGAGGATGTCATCGGCGCCGGAGGCGCGGGCGCGGGCCTCGCTGCTGGGGAAATCCATCGGATCGACCAGCACCAGGCGCGACAGACCCATGTTCTTCATCGCACGGGCGGTACCGCCGATATTGCCGGGATGGCTGGTGTTGACCAGCACCACGCGAATTTTGTCGAGCAACGCGCGACTCCACACAAAAGCGAAAAAGGGAGGGAATCCTACCGCAGCAGTGGGGCTTGCGCCACGCAGGCGACAAGGCGCTCTATGAACGCCGTGGCTTTCTGCTAGAATGTTCGGCTTTCTTTAACGACCCAGGTGACCTCTCCATGCAGCCTATGCTGAATATCGCCCTGCGCGCCGCTCGCAGCGCCGGTGAACTGATCTTCCGCTCCATCGAACGCCTGGATACCCTGTCGGTCAACGAGAAAGAAGCCAACGACTACGTCACCGAAGTCGATCGCGCCGCTGAACTCTCCATCGTCACCGCCCTGCGCAAGGCCTACCCGAACCACGGGATCATGGGCGAAGAAGGCGGCATGCTCGAAGGCAGCGGCGAAGGCGCCGATTACCTGTGGATCATCGATCCGCTGGACGGCACCACCAACTTCATCCACGGCGTTCCGCACTACGCCGTCAGCATCGCCTGCAAATACCGCGGCCGCCTCGAGCATGCCGTGGTCCTCGACCCGATCCGCCAGGAAGAATTCACCGCCAGCCGTGGCCGTGGCGCCGCCCTGAACGGCCGCCGCCTGCGCGTCAGCAACCGCAAGAGCCTGGAAGGCGCCCTGCTCGGCACCGGCTTCCCGTTCCGCGACAGCCAGATGGACAACCTGGACGCTTACCTGGGCATGTTCCGCAGCCTGGTCGGCCAGACCGCCGGCATCCGCCGCGCCGGTGCCGCCAGCCTGGACCTGGCCTACGTCGCCGCCGGTCGCTACGACGCCTTCTGGGAGTTCGGCCTGTCCGAGTGGGACATGGCAGCGGGCGCCCTGCTGATCCAGGAAGCGGGCGGCCTGGTGAGCGATTTCACCGGCAGCCACGAATTCCTCGAGAAGGGCCAGATCGTCGCCGGCAACACCAAGTGCTTCAAGGCCCTGCTGACCAGCATCCAGCCGCACCTGCCGACCTCGCTCAAGCGCTGAGCCTGAGCCTGTGAAAAAGCCCGGCGATGCCGGGCTTTTTTGTGCTTGCCAGAAAGCCCCCTGCCCCGCCCTTTGTAGGAGCGAGCTTGCTCGCGAACCGCCCGAGCGGGGGACTCCAGGATGAAGAGCTTCGCGAGCAAGCTCGCTCCTACGAAAAGCTTCAGAGCAAAAGAAAAAGGCGCCCACTGGGCGCCTTTTCCATTCACTCCTGGCGACTGCTTAGTTCTGACCCAGGATCAGGCGGCCGCTCTTGTCGACCGGAATCTGCGAGCCCGGATCGCGATCCATGCGGACCTGCCCGGCCTTGCCGTCAAGCATGTATTTCACGTCATAGCCGACCACCTTCTCGCTGGTGTCGTTGACGGTGCTGCAGCGCGTTTCGTTGGTGGTGTAGGTGTCACGCTCCTGCATGCCTTCCTGCACCTTGTTGCCGGCGTAGCCACCGCCGATGGCGCCGGCCACGGTGGCGATCTTCTTGCCGTTGCCGCCGCCGATCTGGTTGCCCAGCAGGCCGCCAGCGATAGCGCCAATGGCGGTACCGGCGATCTGGTGGGTGTCCTTGACCGGACGCTGGTGGGTCACTGCCACGTCCTTGCAGACCTGACGCGGATTCTTGATGGTTTCCTTGACCGGCTGAACAGCGAGCACCTCGGCGTATTCGGGCCCGCGATCCACCAGACTGTAGGTAGCCACGGCGCCACCGGCAGTCACGCCCACAGCGCCCAGCACGGTACCGATTAGCAACGATTTGTTCATACGACTCTCCTGGACTTTCTTCTCATTCGGGCTTTGCCCTTTACCCTGCCTTGGAAGGGGAATTTCTCCAGAAAGTTCCCACAACTTCGCGCTACAGATCACACAAACGAAAACTCCCGCCGAAGCGGGAGTTTTCTCTGGACGCTGCGAACGCTCTATTACGGGCGCTCGTCGGCTTCCTTGCTCGGCGGAGGAATCAGGTCCTCGCTGGACAGGTTCAGCCAGATCAGCACCACGTTGGCGATGTAGATCGACGAGTAGGTACCCGCCATCACGCCGACGAACAGGGCGATGGAGAAGCCGAACAGGTTGTCGCCGCCGAAGAACAGCAGCGCAGCGATCGCCAGCAGGGTCGACACCGAGGTGGCGATGGTCCGCAGCAGGGTCTGGCTGGTCGAGATGTTGATGTTGTCGATCAGGCTGGCCTTGCGCAGCACGCGGAAGTTCTCGCGCACCCGGTCGAAGATCACGATGGTGTCGTTCAGCGAGTAGCCCACCACCGCCAGCACCGCAGCAAGCACGGTCAGGTCGAAGGTGATCTGGAAGAACGACAGCACGCCCATCACGATGATGGCATCGTGGATCAGCGAGAGGATCGCCCCCAGGGCGAACTTCCACTGGAAGCGGAAGCCGACGTACAGGAGGATGCCGCCCAGCGCCAGGAGCATGCCGAGGCCGCCCTGGTCGCGCAGCTCTTCACCCACCTGCGGGCCGACGTACTCGACGCCATTGACCTTGGCCGGGTTGGAAGTGTCGGCCTTCTGCAGCGCAGCAGCGACCTTCTTGCCCAGCTCCGGGTCTTCGCTGGGCATACGCACCAGCACATCCTTCGTATCACCGAAGCTCTGCACCACGGCTTCGTGGTAGCCGGCAGCGACCAGTTGCTCGCGTACCTTGGCCAGGTCCGCAGGCTGCTCGTAGCTCAGCTTGATCGACGTACCGCCGGTGAAGTCGAGGCCGAAGTTGATGCCCTTGACGAACCAGCTGCCGAGGGCGATCAGGGTCAGGATCAGGGTGGCGGCGAACGCAATATTGCGAACGCCCATGAAGTTGATAGTACCGATCTTGATATTCATCTCTGGCCCCTTAGATCCACAGCTTCTTCACGTCGCGACCGCCGTAGATCAGGTTCACCATTGCGCGGGTGACCATGATGGCGGTGAACATCGAGGTGAGAATACCCAGGGACATGGTCACGGCGAAGCCCTTCACCGGGCCGGTGCCCATGGCGTAAAGGATGCCGCCGACCAGCAGCGAGGTCAGGTTGGCGTCAATGATCGCGGTGAAGGCGCGGTTGAAGCCTTCGTGGATCGCGCGCTGGGTCGACATGCCTGATGCCAGCTCTTCCCTTATTCGGGAGAAGATCAGCACGTTGGCGTCCACCGCCATACCCATGGTCAGTACGATACCCGCGATACCCGGCAGGGTCAGGGTCGCACCGAGGATCGACATCAGCGCCACCAGCATGACCATGTTGAAGGCCAGGGCGACGGTGGCGATCACGCCGAAGAAGCGGTAGATGACGATGATGAACAGGGAAACGAAGACCATGCCCCACAGGGATGCATCGATACCCTTGGCGATGTTGTCCGCACCCAGGCTCGGGCCGATGGTGCGCTCTTCGGCGAAGTACATCGGCGCGGCCAGACCACCGGCGCGCAGCAGCAGGGCCAGTTCCGAGGACTCGCCCGGAGCATCCAGGCCGGTGATGCGGAACTGGTTGCCCAGCGGCGACTGGATGGTCGCCAGGCTGATGATCTGCTTCTCTTCCTTGAACGCCGGAACCGCGACTTCCTGCTCGACGCCATCGACTACCTGCTTGGCGTAGCGGGTGATCGGCTTCTGCTCGATGAACACCACGGCCATGCTGCGGCCGACGTTGTTGCGGGTCGCACGGTTCATCAGCTCGCCGCCGTGGCCATCCAGACGGATGTTCACCTGCGGGCGGCCGTTCTCGTCGAAGCTGGCGCTGGCGTCGGTGACCTGGTCACCGGTGATGATCACGCCACGCTCCAGCATCGCCGGCGGACGGCGCGGCTCACGGAACTCGAGGGTTTCGGTGGTGGACTTGAGTGCGTCCGGCTCGGCGGCCAGGCGGAACTCCAGGTTGGCGGTCTTGCCGAGGATACGCTTGGCTTCGGCGGTGTCCTGCACGCCCGGCAGCTCGACGACGATGCGGTTGGCGCCCTGGCGCTGCACCAGCGGCTCGGAAACGCCCAGCTCGTTCACGCGGTTGCGGACGGTGGTGAGGTTCTGCTTGATCGAGTATTCGCGGATTTCCGCCAGCTTGGTCGCGGTCATGGTCAGGCGCAGGACCTGCATGCCGTTGCGCTCGCTCTGGTTGACCTCGAAATCGCGGTAGTCCTTGGCGATGATCGCCTTGGACTTGTCCAGGTCGGCCTCTTCAGTGAAGCCCAACTGGATGCCGCCRTCCTGCACCGGCAGGCTGCGGTAGCGCACGCGCTCTTTACGCAGCGCGCTCTTGATCTCGCTTTCGTAGACCTTCATGCGGGCGTCGACGGCCTTGTCCATGTCCACTTCCAACAGGAAGTGCACACCACCGGACAGGTCGAGACCCAGCTTCATCGGGTGGGCAGCGATATTGCGCAGCCAGTTCGGGGTGGTCTGGGCCAGGTTCAGGGCGACTACGTAGTCGTCACCCAGCGCGCGGCGGACGATGTCCTTGGCCGGCAGCTGGTCTTCCTGCTTCACCAGGCGGATCAGGCCGCTGTTCTTGCCCAGCGAGCCGGCCTTCACGGCGATGCCCGCGTCGGCCAGCGCCTTGCTGGCCTTGTCGACGTCGGCCTGGGAAATCTGCAGCGCGGTGCTCGCGCCGCTGATCTGGACGGCCGGATCGTCCGGATAGAGGTTGGGTGCGGAATAGATGAAACCGACGGCCAGGACCGCCAGGATCAGCAGATACTTCCACAGGGGATACTTGTTGAGCATGACACCGCCCGTTATGACGCGGGGCGCATCTTGCGCCCCGTCGGTTGGGTTTCTAGGTGGAGGATCAGATCGCCTTCAGGGTGCCTTTCGGCAGGGTGGCGGCGATCGCGGCCTTCTGGAACTTCAGCTCGACGTTGTCGGAAACCTCGACGACGACGAAGTCCTCGGCGACCTTGGTCACCTTGCCGGCGATACCGGCGGAAGTGACGACTTCATCGCCCTTCTGCAGGCCGGACAGCAGGTTCTTGTGCTCTTTCGAGCGCTTGGCCTGGGGACGCCAGATCATCAGGTAGAAGATGACCAGGAAACCGACCAGGAAAATCCACTCGAAACCGGTGCCGGCGGGGCCTGCAGCAGCGGCGGGGGCTGCGGCGTCAGCGTAGGCAGCGGGGATCAGAAAACTCATTGGAAACTCCTGTCACAAAGCTTTTTCGATAGGAAAGGTCAGTCCGCCAGCGGCGGCACGGGAAGGCCGCGCTTGGCGTAGAAGGCGTCGACAAAGTTCGCCAATGTACCCTGTTGGATTGCCTCGCGCAAACCAGCCATAAGCCGCTGATAATGCCGCAAGTTGTGGATGGTATTGAGCATGCTGCCGAGCATTTCGCCGCACTTGTCCAGGTGGTAGAGGTAGGCGCGGGAGAAGTGCTTGCAGGTGTAGCAATCGCAGCTCGGGTCCAGCGGAGACTCGTCGTGCTTGTGCACCGCGTTGCGAATCTTGATCACCCCGGTGTCAACGAAAAGGTGGCCATTGCGCGCGTTTCGGGTGGGCATGACGCAGTCGAACATGTCGACGCCGCGGCGCACACCTTCCACGAGGTCTTCGGGTTTGCCCACACCCATCAGGTAACGAGGTTTGTCAGCCGGCATGTGCTGCGGCAGGAAGTCCAGCACGCGGATCATCTCTTCCTTGGGCTCGCCCACCGACAGGCCGCCAATGGCCAGGCCGTCGAAGCCGATTTCCTGCAGGCCTTCGAGGGAGCGCATGCGCAGCTCTTCGTGCATGCCGCCTTGGACGATGCCAAACAGCGCCGACGGGCTGTCGCCGTGGGCGGTCTTCGAGCGCTTGGCCCAGCGCAGCGACAGTTCCATGGAACGCTTGGCCACGTCGAATTCCGCCGGGTACGGGGTGCACTCGTCGAAGATCATCACGATGTCGGAGCCCAGCGCACGCTGCACGGCCATGGACTCTTCCGGGCCCATGAAGACCTTGGCGCCGTCCACCGGCGAGGCGAAGTACACGCCCTCCTCCTTGATCTTGCGCAGCGCGCCCAGGCTGAACACCTGGAAGCCGCCCGAGTCGGTGAGGATCGGTCCTTTCCACTGCATGAAGTCATGCAGGTCGCCGTGCTTCTGGATCACTTCGGTGCCCGGACGCAGCCACAGGTGGAAGGTGTTGCCGAGGATGATCTGCGCGCCGATGCCCTCGATGTCGTGCGGGAGCATGCCCTTCACCGTGCCGTAGGTGCCCACCGGCATGAAAGCCGGCGTTTCCACCACGCCGCGGGGGAAGGTCAGGCGGCCGCGACGGGCCTTGCCTTCGGTGGCCAGCAGTTCGAATTTCATGAAGCTCATGGATCAGTCCTCGGGGCCGCGCGGTGCCGGATTGCGGGTGATGAACATGGCGTCGCCGTAACTGAAGAAGCGATAGCCCTGCTCCACCGCGGCCGCGTAGGCAGCCATGGTCTCCGGGTAGCCGGCGAAGGCCGAAACCAGCATCAGCAGCGTGGATTCGGGCAGGTGGAAGTTGGTGACCAGGGCGTCGACCACGTGGAACGGCCGCCCGGGGAAGATGAAGATGTCGGTGTCGCCACTGAACGGCTTGAGCACGCCATCGCGGGCGGCGCTTTCCAGCGAACGCACGCTGGTGGTGCCGACGGCGACCACCCGGCCACCGCGCGCCTTGCAGGCGGCCACGGCGTCGACCACGTCCTGGCTGACTTCCAGCCATTCGTTGTGCATGTGGTGGTCTTCGATGCGCTCCACGCGCACCGGCTGGAAGGTGCCGGCGCCGACGTGCAGGGTGACGAAGGCGGTGTCCACGCCCTTGGCGCGGATCGACTCCAGCAGCGCTTCGTCGAAGTGCAGCCCGGCGGTCGGTGCCGCCACGGCGCCGGCACGCTCGGCGTAAACGGTCTGGTAGCGCTCGCGGTCGGCGTCTTCATCCGGACGATCTATATAGGGCGGCAGCGGCATGTGGCCGACGCGCTCCAGCAGCGGCAGCACGTCTTCGCTGAAGCCCAGCTCGAACAGCGCATCGTGGCGCTGCAGCATCTCGGCCTCGCCGCCACCGTCGATGAGGATCTTCGATCCCGGCTTGGGCGACTTGCTGGAACGCACATGGGCCAGCACGCGATGGCTGTCCAGCACACGCTCCACAAGGATTTCCAGCTTGCCGCCAGAAGCTTTCTGGCCGAACAGGCGGGCAGGAATCACCCGGGTGTTGTTGAACACCATCAGGTCACCCGGCTTGAGGAAGCCGAGGATGTCAGCGAATTGCCGATGGCTGAGCTCGCCGCTCGGACCGTCCAGCACCAGCAGACGGCTGGAGCTGCGTTCAGGTAGCGGATGGCGGGCGATCAGCGCCTCGGGCAGGTCGAAATGAAAGTCAGCGACGCGCATGGGGGAGCTTTCTCGAAGGGGCGCACATCTTACTGGATATGCCGATTTCTGACCATGCAAGCCGATTGACCGGCGCAGAGCGCCTCCCTATACTGCCGCGCCATTGCCTCGGTGGCGGAATGGTAGACGCGGCGGATTCAAAATCCGTTTCTGGCGACAGAGTGAGAGTTCGAGTCTCTCCCGGGGCACCATCCTTCCTCTTCTATGCGGAAGGACCACCTTGAAAGCCCGCTGCTCAGCGGGCTTTTTCGTTTCTGGCGGCCAGGGCCTCGATGAAGGCCGGCAACGCCATCGGCCTGCCGAACAGGTAGCCCTGCAGCACGTCCACCCCGCGCTGCGCCAGGTAATCCCACTGCTCCTGCGTCTCCACCCCCTCAGCAACGATGCGCAGCTCCAGCTTTCCGCACAGCTCGACGATGCTGTCGAGGATGTGCAGGGACAGGGCATCCACGCCGATCATCGCGACAAAGCTCTTGTCGATCTTCAGCGCATCCACCTGGAAGCGGTGCAGGTAGGCGAGGCTGGAATTGCCGGTGCCGAAATCGTCGATGGCCAGGTAGACGCCCAGCGAGTGCAGCTTGTCGAACAGTTCGTCGGTCACGGTGCTGGAGTCGATCAGCTCGCGTTCGGTCAGCTCCAGGGTCAGCTCCGGGCGATGCGGCAGGAAACGCGCCTGGAATTCCCGGCAATCGTCGAACAGGCCCGGCTCGGCGCAATGCCGCGCGCTGATGTTGAAGCCCAGGTGGAAGCCCTCGCCGAGCAATTGACCGTGAGGGGCCAGCGCATCGGCGACCTGGTGCATCAGGTCGCGGGTCATCGGCACGATCAGCCCGGAGCGCTCCGCCAGAGGGATGAACAGGTCCGGACCGACCATGCCTTCGCGCGGATGTATCCAGCGCATCAGCACTTCCGCGCCGATCCAGTGGCCATCGAGCGCATCCACCAGCGGTTGCAGGTAGGGCACGAATTCGCCAGCGAGCAGCGCGCGCTCCAGCTCCAGGCTCGGCGTGGCGGAACGCCCCCAGAGCCAGAAGCAGGCGTAGCCGGAGACGCCGCCGAGCATCAGCATCAGCGCCACCAGCGGCAAGGCGTCCTCGCGGATGTGCTGCCACTGCGCGCCGGCCGGGAAGCCGCCTATCACCGAATAGGGGTACTTCTGCGAATGGGCCTCGACATGCCCCAGCGGCAGTGCCGCCGGCTTGCCGTCGAAGACCCTGCCCTCCTCGTCCATCCACTGTCGCCCTACCTGCAACTGCAGGTCGCTGCGCTGGTCGACCAGTTGCAGGGTATTGCTCAGGTAACGGCCATCCACCGTCGCCAGCGCCGCATGGTTGCCCAGCACACGACGCAGCACCAGTAGCGCGGAATCCGGGGTCACGCTGTTGCCGGCCATCAGCCGCAACCGCCCCTCGGCGTAAAGCGACGGGTCCAGCCGCTCCTCGAACTCGCCGAACAGGGAAGTGCAATAGATGTCGTCGTCACGGGTCAGGTTGACCGAGCGGACGAACGGCACCACCGCCACCTGCTCGCGCAATACCTGGGTGGCCTGGTCGCAAGGCTCCTCGGCGTGCAGCAACGCCACCTGGGCGGCACCACGGGCGTTGTCGAGCATCACGTCGAACAGCCGCAAAGCCTCGTTGGACGCTGTCTGGGCTTCGGCAGTCAGCGCGCGCAGGGCCTGCCAGTAGATGATCAGGCTGCCCAGAACCAGCGGCAGTGCTGCCATGGAGAGCGCGAACACCAGGCGAGGCAACAGCCGGCGTCGGGTATAACTGCGTAACGGCATCCTTGATCCCTGCTCGACGGGCGCCGCGACCTGCGACGCATTGCCACTCCCCCGCGGGCAGCCGGCCCCTTCAGCTTAGAACAGCGTCCGCCGGGGCACGCCCGAAGTGCGGAATCCGTATAATCCCCGCCCCATCGCTCCGCCCATTACAGAAACCACCCGCCACAGAAACTGTCCGCCACAGAAGAAGCCCATGCCCAAGCCGCAGCAGCTCCAGCCCGCGGGAAACTTCCCGCCCGCCACGCTCATCCGCCGTTTCGCCGCGATGTTCTATGACTTCCTGCTCTGCGTGGCGTTGATGATGGTGGTGACCCTGGTCTACCAGCAGGGCCTGCTGCGCCTGATCTACGGTAGCGAGAAACTGCGCCTGCTCGCCGACCAGGGCGGGCTGATCGGCGACCCGCTGCTGTCGAGCCTGCTGTTCATCAGCGTGTTCGCCTTTTTCGGCAAGTTCTGGACCCACAACGGCCAGACCCTGGGCATGCAGGTCTGGGGCATCCGCGTGCAGAACGCCAATGGCTCGCACATCAGCCTGATGCAGGCACTGCTGCGCTTCGTCATCGCCATCGGCTCCTGGGCCTGCCTGGGACTGGGCTTCCTCTGGATGCTCTGGGACAAGGACAAGCGCACCTGGCAGGACCGCTACTCGGAGAGTGTGGTGGTGCAGATTCCCAAGGATGTGCGCAAGGCGACACAGGGCCGGAGCTGACTCCCGAGTTCCAGGCACAAAAAAGCCGGCGATTGCCGGCTTTTTTGTTTTTAGTAGGAGCGAGCTTGCTCGCGAACCCATCCGGATCAGGCCCTAGCCCGCCCGTCGCAACAGCCACATACCGAGCACCGCGCAGATCGCCGCCGGCACCACCACCGCCAGCAGCGGCGGGAAGTTGAACACCTGGCTGGACGGGCCGAGCAGGTCCTGGGCGATGCGGAAGGTGAAGCCGACCAGCACGCCGGTGAACACCCGCTGGCCGAGGGTCACGCTGCGCAGCGGGCCGAAGATGAAGGAGATCGCCATCAGCACCAGCGCGGCGGTCACCAGCGGCTGCAGGATCTTGGTCCAGAACGCCAGCCAGTAACGGTTGGAGCTCAGCCCCTGGTCCTGCAGGTAGTGGATGTAGCTCCACAGACCGGTGATCGACAGGGCGTCGGGCTCCATCACCACGGTATTGAGCAATTGCGGGGTGAGCTGGATATTCCATGCCTCACTGGCCTGAGTAACCACTTCGCTGCGCTTTTCCGCACTATGCAGCACGGTGGTCGTCACATCCTGAAGGACCCACTGACCTTCCTGGAACACGGCCTGGCGGGCGAAGCTGGCGGTCTGCAGGCGACGACTGTCGTCGAAGTCGTAGCGGGTCACGCCCAGCAGCACGCCGTCCGGGCGCACCACGTTGATATGGATGAACTCGCGACCCTGGCGATGCCAAAGGCCGGATTTGGAGCTCTGCGCGCCGTTGCCGCTCTGGGCCAGAGCGCGGCCACTCTGGGCCATGGTCTCGGTCACCGGCACCACGTACTCACCGACCAGGATGCCGGCAAACATCAGCACCAGCATCGGTTTCATCACCGCCCAGACAATGCGCTGCAGGGAAACACCCGCCGCGCGCATGATGGTCAGCTCGCTGTTGCTCGCCAGGGTGCCAAGGCCGACCAGGCAGCCGATCAGCGCGGCCATCGGCAGCATGTCGTAGCCGCGGCTCGGGGCGGTCAGCAGGACGAACTTGAGCGCCTCCATCAGGGTATAGCTGTCGTCGAGCTGCCCCAGCTGGTCGACGAAGGCGAACAGCTCGGCCAACCCGAGAATGACCCCGAGCACGGCAAGAATGGAGATGAAAACGGTAGTGCCGATGTAACGGTCCAGCTTACGCATGCTTCGGCACTCCGCCCGATTTAGCCCGTCGGGCGGCCAGCTTCAGCCGTAACGGCTCCCAGTACAGCAACAGCAGGCCGATGGCCAGGAAGATCCCGTGGATCCACCACAGGCCAAGGGCCATGGGCACCTTGCCCTTGTCGAGCATGCCGCGACCGGCGATCAGCAGGGCCAGGTAGGCCATGTACAGCAACACGGCCGGCAGCAGCTTGAGGAAGCGCCCCTGGCGCGGGTTGACCCGCGACAGCGGCACGGCGAGGAAGGTCACCACGAACACCAGCAGCGGAATGGAGATGCGCCACTGCAGCTCCGACTGCATGCGCGGGTCCTTGCTGCCGATCAGCTCAGAGGTGGGAATGGCGTCACGATCGTCGATCTCGCTGCTCACTTCCGGCTTGGGCAGCAGCACGCCATAGGTGTCGTACTTGATTTCGCGGTAGTCCGCCTGGCCCGGCGTACCGTCATAGCGGTAGCCGTCCTTGAGGATCAGGTAGCGGCTGCCATCCGGATGGATTTCCTGCACGCCGGTTTGTCCGACCAGCACCGAGGTGCCGCCGTCCTTGCCGTTGCGCGGGCGGTTCTTGTCGGAGATGAACACCCCGCCCAGCTCGGTCCGCTCGTTGGCCAACGTCTCGGTGTAGGTCACCCGCGTGCCGTCGCGCATCGACTGGAAGCGCCCCGGCGCCAGGGTGTCGAATTCGGTCATGGCGTCCTGCTTGTTCAGCAGCAGCTGCATCTGGGTGATGCCCTGGGGCGCCAGCCAGAAGCTCAGCCAGGCCACCAGCAGGGCGATGAACAGCGCCGGCGCCAGGGTGATGGCCAGCAGGCGCTGCTGGCTCATGCCGGTGGCGGTGAGCACGGTCATCTCGCTGTCCAGGTACAGGCGGCCATAGGCCAGCAGGATGCCGAGGAACAGGCCCAGCGGCAGGATCAGCTGCAGGAAGCCCGGCAGGCGCACGCCCATGATCATGAACAGCGAACCCGGATCGAGCAGCCCTTGGGCCGCCTGCGCCAGGTACTTGATGAAACGGCCGCTCATGATGATGACCAGCAGCACGGCGCTTACCGCACTCATGGTGATCAGCACTTCACGGGACAGGTAACGGAAGACAATCAAACCGGACACTCCAGGGTTGTCACGCTCAGGCGGCTACGCTCAAACTAGCCGCCGTGAAGCATTGCCGGGTGCGCGCGGACGCGACCCAGCGCAAATAGCCGGCATTATCCTGCGATTCGCCAGGCCTGTCACTGCGCAGTCCACCTTCATTCGCAGACCATTCTGCTCTTTGTCCCGGGGACACTCAGTCATGGAATTCCTTGTAAAAAGCGTAGGTCCGGAAACTCTCAAGACCGCCACCCTGGTCATCGCCGTAGGCGAAGGCCGCAAGCTCGGCGCTACTGCCAAGGCCGTCGACGATGCCACCGGCGGTGCCATCGCCAATCTGCTCAAGCGTGGCGACCTGGCGGGCAAGGTCGGCCAGACGCTACTCCTGCAAGATTTACCCAACCTTAAGGCCGAGCGCGTCCTGCTGGTCGGCGCCGGCAAGGAGCGCGAACTCTCCGACCGCGCCTACCGCAAACTGGTTTCCGCCGTCCTCAACAATCTGAAGAACCTGGGTGGCGCCGACGCCGTCCTGACCCTGGGCGACCTGGCCGTGAAAGGCCGCAATGCCCACGGCAAGGCCCGCCTGCAGGTGGAAACCCTGGCCGACGGCACCTACGTCTTCGACCGCTTCAAGAGCCAGAAGGCCGAAGCGCCGAAGCTGAAAAAGATCACCCTGCTCGCCGCCAAGGCCGACGCCGCAGCCGTCGAGCTGGGCGCCAAGGAAGCCCAGGCCATCGCCAACGGCATGGCCCTGACCCGCGACCTGGGCAACCTGCCGCCGAACCTCTGCCACCCGACCTTCCTCGGCGAACAGGCCAAGGCGCTGGGCAAGGAGTACAAGGGCCTGAAGGTCGAGGTCCTCGACGAGAAGAAACTGCGCGAACTGGGCATGGGCTCCTTCCTCGCCGTCGCCCAGGGCAGCGACCAGCCGCCGCGCCTGATCGTGCTGCAGTACAACGGCGCGAAGAAGAAGGACGAGGCCCCGCATGTGCTGGTCGGCAAGGGCATCACCTTCGACACCGGCGGCATCAGCCTCAAGCCCGGCCTGGGCATGGACGAGATGAAGTTCGACATGTGCGGCGCCGCCTCCGTGTTCGGCACCTTCCGCGCCGTGCTGGAGCTGCAGCTGCCGATCAACCTCGTGGGCGTCATGGCCTGCGCCGAGAACATGCCCAGCGGCGGCGCTACCCGTCCGGGCGACATCGTCACCACCATGAGCGGCCAGACCGTCGAAATCCTCAACACCGACGCCGAAGGCCGCCTGGTGCTGTGCGACGCGCTGACCTACGTCGAGCGCTTCAAGCCGCAGTCGGTGGTGGACATCGCCACCCTCACCGGCGCCTGCATCGTCGCCCTGGGCTCCAACACCACGGGCCTGATGGGCAACAACGACGCACTGGTCAAGCAACTGCTCAAGGCCGGTGAAGTCGCCGACGACCGCGCCTGGCAGCTGCCGCTGTTCGACGAGTACCAGGAGCAGCTCGACAGCCCCTTCGCCGACATCGCCAACATCGGTGGGCTGAAGGCCGGCACCATCACTGCCGGCTGCTTCCTGTCGCGCTTCGCCAAGAAGTTCCACTGGGCGCACCTGGACATCGCCGGCACCGCCTGGATCAGCGGTGGCAAGGACAAGGGCGCCACTGGCCGCCCGGTGCCGCTGCTGACCCAGTACCTGCTGGACCGCGCCAAGTAATGGCACAGTGCAACCTGCCGATGGGATCGAACGCATGACGCGTGTGGATTTCTACGTCATTCCCAGTGCCGATCCCGACGCACGCCTGACCATCGCCTGCCGCCTCGCCGAAAAGGCCTGGCGGCAAGGCATGCGCATCTTCGTGCTGTGCAGCGACGAGGCCCAGCGCGATGCGCTGGATGCCCGGCTGTGGAACTTCCGCGGCGAAACCTTCATCCCACACAATGCGGTGGAAGAAGACGCCGACTCGCCGATCGTGCTCGCCCTCGGCGAGCCGCCGGAGAGCCACCGGGACCTGCTGATCAACCTGACCCTGGCCATTCCCGCCTTCGTCGACCGCTTCAACCGGGTCGCCGAACTGGTGATCGAGGAACCGGCGATTCGTCAGGCCGCGCGGGAGAATTTCCGTCGCTACCGCGAGCAGGGCTATCCTTTGCAGGATCACCGTCTGCCGCGCCCTTGAGAGCGTCTCCGCCAAGACCATGGACAACCGCAAGCCCCCGCACGACCCCGACCATCTGCTGGAAGACCTGAAGAAGATCCAGGACCTGCTGGACGAGTCGGGCGCCGAGCCGCCACTGCTCACCGAATCCTTCGAGCCGGACAACATCCCGCTGCTCTCCGACATCGTCACGCCCGCCCCGCAGGCGCCTGAGCCCGCAGCCTCTCAGCCCGAGGCCCCGAAGGCCTCGCCGGCCGCCAGCGAACTGCACCGCCTCGACCTGGAATTGCGCGCCGCGGCCCAGCTGATCCTGCAGGACGTCCTCGACGACTTCGCCCCGCAGATCGAAGCCGAGCTGCAGCGCCGCCTGGAAGCGCGCATGCAGCGCCTGCTGGCTCAGCGCAAAAGCTGACGGCTCTATACGGTTCGCCCCAGCCTCCGCACGGCCTCGCACCCATCGCGGACAGAGTCCGCTCCTACGCACCCTTTGCCTGTAGGGGCGAGGGGGACGCCATCGTTATTGCTCGCGAACCGGGCTTCGCAGCGGGGGTTTGTTCGCGAGCAAGCTCGCTCCTACGAAAAGTTCATCCGCACAAGCTCTGGCTCTGGCTCTGGCTCTGGCTTTTAAAGGCTTCCAGAGAAACATCCGCACGCTCCGGAATGCCCCTTTCAGGAGGCCTCGTTGAAGTGGAGTTTCAGGGGTTGAGCGGCATGGATGCCGCGAGAGCCGCGATGGGCCAGGGATGGCCCTTCGCGGCGTGCCCCTGAAACTTCGCTTCAACGAGGGTATTTTTCGCCTAGGCGAAAAACCGGATGGAGGGGCAAGACCTTTTGGTTCCTTTTGGGGCGTTTGCCAAAAGGGACTCGCCCGAGGGGGCGAAACAAGATGCTCACGCGCACGCCGAAGCGACGCCGAAGCGACGCCGAACACCCAGAGCAAAAGCATCGCGGAGAAGCTCCGCTCCTACAAAAGCCCAAAAGCCCAAAAGCCCAAGCCAGCCTGCCGACGATCGCGGGCAGGGCAGGCCCGCCCCTTCCCACCCTACGAGCCGCCACGGGCCAATCGCGGACGGAATCCGCTCCTACGCCCATTAGAACGATGGTGCAGCGGGCACGCCTCCACCCACACCGGTGGCCTCATCTCCCCGCCTCCCGCTATACTCAGCGGTTTTCCGTCTAGCCTTATCAGGGTCCCGCCGCGCTCATGGACAAGACCTACCAGCCCCACGCCATCGAATCCCACTGGTACCCCCTCTGGGAAAAAGAGAACTACTTCGCCCCGCAAGGTTCCGGCGAGCCGTACACCATCATGATCCCGCCGCCGAACGTCACCGGCAGCCTGCACATGGGCCACGGCTTCAACAACGCCATCATGGACGCGCTGATCCGCTACCGCCGCATGCAGGGCCGCAACACCCTGTGGCAGCCGGGCACCGACCACGCCGGCATCGCCACCCAGATGGTGGTGGAGCGCCAGCTGGCTGCGCAGGGCATCGCCCGTCACGACCTGGGCCGCGAGAAGTTCCTGGAGAAGGTCTGGGAATGGAAGGACCAGTCCGGCGGCACTATCACCCGCCAGATTCGCCGCCTGGGTTCCTCCGTGGACTGGTCGCGCGAGCGCTTCACCATGGACGAAGGCCTGTCCAACGCCGTGAAGGAAGCCTTCGTGCGCCTGCACGAGGACGGCCTGATCTACCGTGGCAAGCGCCTGGTCAACTGGGACACCAAGTTCCACACCGCCATTTCCGACCTCGAAGTGGAGAACCACGACGAGAAGGGCCACCTCTGGCACCTGCGCTACCCGCTGGCCGACGGCAACAAGACCGCCGACGGCAAGGACCACCTGGTCGTCGCCACCACCCGTCCGGAAACCGTGCTGGGTGACAGCGCCGTCGCCGTTCACCCGGAAGACGAGCGCTACGCCGCCCTGATCGGCACCTTCATCGACCTGCCGCTGGTGGGCCGCCGCATCCCGATCATCGCCGACGACTACGTCGACCGCGAGTTCGGCACCGGCTGCGTGAAGATCACCCCAGCCCACGACTTCAACGACTATGAAGTCGGCAAGCGCCACGACCTGCCGCTGATCAACATCTTCGACAAGGACGCCGCCGTCCTCGCCGTCGCCCAGGTGTTCAAGCTCGACGGCAGCGTCAACCCCGACCTCGACGCCAGCCTGCCCGCCGCCTACGCCGGTCTCGACCGCTTCGTCGCGCGCAAGCAGATCGTTGCCGACTTCGAAGCCGCCGGCCTGCTCGAGAAGATCGACGACCACGCGCTGAAAGTGCCCAAGGGCGACCGCTCCGGCACCGTCATCGAGCCGTGGCTGACCGACCAGTGGTACGTCTCCACCAAGCCGCTGGCGGAACCTGCCATCGCCGCCGTGGAAGACGGCAGCATCCAGTTCGTGCCCAAGCAGTACGAGAACATGTACTTCAGCTGGATGCGCGACATCCAGGACTGGTGCATCAGCCGTCAGCTGTGGTGGGGCCACCGCATTCCGGCCTGGTACGACGACGCCGGCAACGTCTACGTCGGCCGCAACGAGGCCGAAGTGCGCGCCAAGCACAACCTGGGCGACGCCAACCTGCGCCAGGACGAAGACGTCCTCGACACCTGGTTCAGCTCGGGCCTGTGGACCTTCTCCACCCTCGGCTGGCCGGAACAGACCGAATACCTGAAGACCTTCCACCCCACCGACGTGCTGGTGACCGGCTTCGACATCATCTTCTTCTGGGTTGCGCGCATGATCATGCTGACCATGCACCTGATCAAGAATGGCGATGGCAGCGCGCAGATCCCGTTCAAGACCGTCTACGTCCACGGTCTGGTGCGCGACGGCCAGGGCCAGAAGATGTCCAAGTCCAAGGGCAACGTGCTCGACCCGCTGGACATCGTCGACGGCATCACCCTCGACGCGCTGCTGGAGAAACGCACCAGCGGCATGATGCAGCCCAAGCTCGCCGAGAAGATCGCCAAGCAGACCAAGGCCGAGTTCCCCGAAGGCATCGCCAGCTACGGCACCGACGCCCTGCGCTTCACCTTCTGCTCGCTGGCTTCCACCGGTCGTGACATCAAGTTCGACATGGGCCGCGTCGAGGGCTACCGCAACTTCTGCAACAAGCTGTGGAACGCCGCCAACTTCGTCATCGAGAACACCGATGGCAAGGACACCGGCGTCAATGGCGAGCCGGTCGAGCTGTCCTCGGTGGACCGCTGGATCATCTCCGCCCTGCAGCGCACCGAGATCGAAGTCGCCCGTCAGCTCGACGCCTTCCGCTTCGACCTGGCCACCCAGGCCCTCTACGAGTTCATCTGGGACGAGTACTGCGCCTGGTACCTCGAGCTGGTCAAGCCGGTGCTGTGGGACGAGAACGCGCCGATCGAACGCCAGCGCGGCACCCGTCGCACCCTGGCGCGCGTGCTGGAAACCGCACTGCGCCTGGCGCACCCGTTCATGCCGTTCATCACCGAGGAAATCTGGCAGCGCATCAAGACCGCCGCTGGCAAGAGCGGTGACACCCTGATGCTGCAACCCTGGCCGATCGCCGACGAAGCGAAGATCGACGCCGCCGCCGAAGGCGACATCGAGTGGGTCAAGGCCCTGATGCTGGGCATCCGCCAGATCCGTGGCGAGATGAACATCTCCATGGCCAAGCGCATCGACCTGGTGCTGAACAACGCATCGCCCGAGGACCACCGCCGCCTGGCCGACAACGAGCCGCTGCTGATGAAGCTGGCCAAGCTCGAGACCATCCGCGTGCTGGACGAAGGCAAAGAGCCACCGATGTCCGCCACTGCGCTGGTCGGCGACCTGCAGGTACTGGTACCGATGGCCGGGCTGATCGACAAGGCTGCCGAGATGGCGCGCCTGGACAAGGAAATCCAGCGCCTGGAAGGCGAAGTCAAACGCGTGGGCGGCAAGCTGTCCAACGAAGGCTTCGTCGCCAAGGCCCCGCCGGAAGTGATCGAGAAGGAACGCGCCAAGCTGGCCGAGGCCGAACAGGCCGTGACCAATCTGGTCCAGCAGCGCGAGAAGATCGCCAGTCTGTAAGCGTCAGCACAAGGCCCGCCAATGCGGGCCTTGTGCTTTTTGCTTGTGCTACCTTCAGGCGTATTCCCTGATCCGGTAACCAACATGGACCGCCACCACACTCTGACCCTGCTGGAAAGCTGCAAGCCAGAACTGGCCAACCGCTTCGGTGTGGTCAGGCTGGCTCTGTTCGGCTCGACCGCTCGCGACAACGCAGGACCGGACAGCGATGTGGATATTCTGGTCAGCTTCGACGGCCCTGCGACCTCGGAGCGCTACTTCGGCGTGCAGTTCTACCTGGAAGACTTGCTGGGCAACAGGGTCGACCTGGTAACCGAAAAGGCGCTGCGCCCGGAGCTACGCCCCTTCATCGAAGCGGAGGCGGTGAATGTCTGAACGTCCCGAGCGAGTCTGGTACTTCTATGTCGATGACATGATTACCTGTGCGGAGAAGGTCCTCACCTACTGCCAGGGTCTGGACAAGCCGGCCTTCGTCGATAACCCGCTGGTGTATGACGCAACCTTGCGCAACCTGGAGATCATCGGCGAAGCGGCGACGCGCATTCCCGATGATGTCCGCCAGGCATTTGCACAAGTGCCGTGGCGGATGTTGGTCGCGACCCGCAACCGGCTCATCCACGGCTACCTGGGCATCGACAACGACACCTTGTGGAGCATCGTCCGCGACGAGGTCCCGACGCTCCTCGCCCAGTTGCGAGAGCTACGCCAGCAACAGCCTGGGCATCGATAGCGGGCTGCCGCCGAAGCATTCCTCAGCGGAATGACCTTGCGAAGAATGCTCGCTTGGATCACCGCGCCGCTTCGCCGAAGATCGGGACACAGCTGCGCCCTGCTCTCCAGCCAAGGAACCCCGAGCCCATGTCCGATACTTCGGCCCGCAACGGCGGCCAGATCCTCGTCGATGCCCTGCTGCGCCACGCGGTGGATACCGTCTACTGCATCCCCGGCGAAAGCTACCTGCCGGTGCTCGATGCCCTGCACGACGCGTCCAGCATCCAGACCATCGTCACCCGCCACGAAGGCGCTGCCTCGAACATGGCCGACGCCTACGGCAAGCTCACCGGCCGCCCCGGCATCTGCTTCGTCACCCGTGGACCGGGCGCGACCCACGCCGCCAATGGCGTGCACACGGCGATGCAGGACTCGACGCCGATGATCCTCTTCATCGGTCAGGTGGAAAGCGCCTTCAAGGGCCGCGAAGCATTCCAGGAAGTGGACTACCGGCAGATGTTCGGCGGCCTGGCCAAGTGGGCCACCGAGATCGATGACATCCGCCGCCTCCCCGAGATCGTCGCCCGCGCCTTCCGCGAGGCGCAGTCCGGGCGGCCCGGCCCGGTGGTGATCGGCCTGCCGGAGGAAGTGCTGTTCGGCGCGGCGCAGGTGGCCGATGTGCAGCCGACACCCATCACCCGCCCGGCGCCCGACGTCGCAGCCATGGCCGAACTGCGCGAACGTCTGAGCAAGGCCCGGCGCCCGCTGCTGATCGTCGGCGGCACCGGCTGGACACCGGAGGCCTGCGAGCAGGTGCGTGCCTTTGCCCGCGCCAATCGCCTGCCGCTGGTGGCCTCGTTCCGCCGCCAGGACCTGATCGACAACCGCGACGAACAGTACGCCGGCCAACTCGGCTTCGGCGCCTCGCCCAAGCTCACTGCACGTGTGCAGGAGGCCGACCTGCTGCTGGTGCTGGGCTCGCGCCTGAGCGAAACGCCCAGCGCCGGCTACACCCTGATCCAGAGCCCGCGCCCGCAGCAGGAGATGATCCATGTCTACGCCGACGCCAGCGAACTGGGCCGCGTCTACCAGGCGGACCAGGGCATCCAGGCCGGCATGCCGGAGATCGCCGCCGCCCTCGCCGGCCTCGCGCCCATTGCCGACGCGCCCTGGGCCGAATGGACCGCCGCTGCCCGCGCCGACTACCTCAACTACATCACCCCGCCGCAGAACGCAGAACCGCCGCAGGGCGTGGACCTCACCCAGGTCGTCCAGTACCTGAACGAGACGCTGCCGGATGATGCCGTGATCAGCAACGGCGCCGGCAACTATGCCGTCTGGGTGTATCGCTTCTACCGCTATCGCTCGCCACGCAGCCAGCTCGCTCCCACCAATGGCGCCATGGGCTACGGCTTCCCCGCCGCCATCGCCGCCAAGCTGCGCGATCCGCAGCGCAGCGTGGTGTGCTTCGCCGGCGACGGCTGCTTCATGATGTACCCGCAGGAGCTGGCCACCGCCGCGCAGTATGGCGCGGCGCTGACCGTCATCGTGGTCAACAACGGCATGCTCGGCACCATCCGCATGCACCAGGAGCGCGAATACCCTGGCCGCATCAGCGCCACCGAGCTGCGCAACCCCGATTTCGTCGCCCTCGCCCAGGCCTTCGGTGCCCATGGCGAACGGGTCGAGCGCACTGAGGATTTCGCCGCCGCCTACGAGCGCGCCCAGGCCAGCGGCAAGCCCGCGCTGATCGAACTGCGCACCGATCCGCAGCAGATCACTCCAGTCGCTCGACTGCCATAAGGGCCTTTCGCTTCACCCGCAGCGCCGCAGGCTTCGCTAAGCTGCACCGGATCAAGGCATTGCGCCCGCGCCAGCGGGCACAATGGCGCCGGATATCCGCAAGGGAAGCGCATGAGTCTGCAACTGATCTGGGTCCTCGCCCTGCTCGCCACCGCCGTCGGGCTGTTCGTCATCAACCGCCCGCGCATGGACGTGGTCGCCCTGCTGGTGATGGTCGCCCTGCCGCTGTCCGGCGTGCTCAGCGTGCAGGAGTCACTGGCCGGCTTCGCCGATCCCAACGTCATCCTGATCGCCGCGCTGTTCGTTATCGGCGAGGGGCTGGTGCGCACCGGTGTGGCCTACCGCATCGGCGAATGGCTGACCCGCCGCGCCGGCGCCAGCGAGACGCGCCTGCTGGTGCTGCTGATGCTCGCCGTGGCCGGGCTCGGCTCGGTGATGAGTTCCACCGGCGTGGTCGCCATCTTCATCCCGGTGGTGCTGAGCATCGCCGCGCGCCTGCACGTATCGCCGCGCCGGCTGATGATGCCGCTGAGCTTCGCCGGGCTGATCAGCGGCATGCTCACCCTGGTCGCCACCGCGCCCAACGTGGTGGTGCACAGCGAGCTGGTGCGCGAGGGCTCGAAGGGTTTCGGCTTCTTCAGCTTCACGCCGTTCGGTCTGGTCGTACTGGTGTTCGGCGTCGGCTACATGCTGGTGGCGCGGCGCTGGCTGGGCGATGACACCGGCGACGACGGGCAGAGCGTCAAGCGCCGCACCCTCGGCGACCTGATTCGCGACTACCAGCTCGCCGGCCGCGAGCGCCGCCTGCGCATCCGCCCCGATTCGCAGCTGGTGGGCAGGAGCCTGGGCGACATCGAACTGCGCGCCCGCGCCGGCACCAACGTGGTGGCCATCGAGCGCATGGTGCACTTCCGCCTGAAGATCCTCAGCCCCAGCGCCAACATCGTGCTGCACGCCGGCGACGTGCTGCTGGTGGACATCTACGGCGAGCGCAACGACCTGCTCGGCATGTACCACGAGTTCGGCCTGGAGCCACTGAGCCTGCAGGGCGACTACTTCACCGAGCGCGCCCATGAGGTGGGCATGGCCGAGGTAACCATGCCGCCGGAATCCGTGCTGCTGGGCAAGAGCGTGCTGGACCTGGAGTTCCGCAGCCAGTTCGGCCTCAACGTGGTCGGCCTGCGACGCAACCGCGAGGCGCTGGTGGAAGGCCTACTGGACGCCAAGCTGAAGGTCGGCGACACCCTGCTGGTGATCGGCGGCTGGAAGGAAATCCGCCAGCTGCAGGCGCGCGCCCGCGACTTCCTGGTGCTCAGCCTGCCAGCCGAGGTGGACGAAGCCGCCCCCGCGGCCAGCCAGGCGCCCCACGCGCTGTTCAGCCTGGCGGTGATGGTGATCCTTATGGTCAGCGGGCTGGTGCCCAACGTCATGGCGGCGCTGATCGCCTGCCTGCTGATGGGCTCGTTCCGCTGCATCGACATGGACAGCGCCTACCGCGCCATCCACTGGCAGAGCCTGCTGCTGATCGTCGGCATGCTGCCCTTCGCCCTGGCGCTGCAGAAGACCGGCGGCATCACCCTGGCGGTGAATGGGCTGGTCGGCGCCCTAGGCGGCGCCGGGCCCTACGCCATCCTCGCCAGCCTGTTCGTGCTCACTGCGGTGATCGGCCTGTTCATCTCCAACACCGCCACCGCCGTGCTCATGGCGCCGGTGGCGATCGCCACGGCCAAGGCTCTGGGCGCCTCCCCGGAAGCCTTCGCGATGATCGTCGCACTGGCCGCTTCGGCCGCCTTCATGACGCCGATTTCCTCGCCGGTGAACACCCTGGTGCTGGGCCCGGGGCGCTATCGCTTCGGCGATTTCGTCAAGGTTGGCGTACCCTTCACGATTCTGGTGATGATCATCAGCGTTGTGCTGGTACCCTGGCTGCTGCCGCTGTAGCCGTCCATTTAAAGATCGCCAAGGATTCGTCTCGATGGAAGTGAGCAAGACCAAAAGCAGTTTCTACCGCCGCCTCTACGTGGCCTGGCTGATCGACAGCGGCACCGCCACCAGCGTCCCGGCGCTGATGGAGGCCACCGGCATGCCCCGGCGCACCGCCCAGGACACCCTGGCCGCGCTGGCCGACCTGGACATCGACTGCGCCTTCGAACAGCACGACGGCGAGCGCAACAACGCCGGCCACTACCGCATCCGCGACTGGGGCGCCATCGATCCACGCTGGATCGCCGCGCACCTGCCGCGGATCAAGGACATCCTGCAGTATCCCTGAGCCCGCCCGCATGCTTGCCGTCCCCCCCGCCCTCTGGCGCTTGCGCCGACTGATCCTGCTGCTCGCCTTCGCCCTGGTGCTGGTCCTGCTCTACCGGGCCAGCGGGCTGCACGAGGAATTCAGCCTCGACTACCTGCGCAGCGAGCTGACCGACAACCGCCTGCGCGGCCTGCTGCTGTTCGTCGGCCTGTTCGCGCTGGGCAACCTGCTGCACATCCCCGGCCTGCTGTTCCTCGCCGCCGCGGTGCTGGCCATGGGCAAGCTCTGGGGCGGGCTGATCACCTATTGCGCGGCGGTGTTCTCCTGCGGCTTCACCTTCCTGATCATCCGCGCCGTGGGCGGCAACGGCCTGCGCCTGCTGAACAACAAGGTCACCCGCGCGGTGTTCCGCCACCTCGACCAGCGCCCGGCGACCAGCGTGTTCCTGTTGCGCCACGCCTTCATCACCTCGCCGACGCTGAACTACAGCCTGGCGCTATCAGGCATCGGCTTCTGGCCCTACATGCTCGGCACCCTGCTCGGCCTGCCGATCCCGCTGCTGCTCTGCTGCCTGCTGTTCGACCGCCTGGGCAACGTGCTGCTCGGCTGAAGCGCGCATCTGTGGGAAAATCGCCCTCCGCTTCCCTGCCCCGCGCGCCCTCATGTCGAAAGCACCCAGATCGCCCAAACGCCCCGCCGCCCCGGCCAAGCCTGCCCAGCCCCTGCGCGACCCCGCCACCAAGCGGCCGAACCTGCTGCATCCGCGCAACCGCCACCAGGGGCACTACGACTTCCCGGCGCTGATCGAGGGCTGCCCGGAGCTGGGCCGCTTCGTCATCACCAACCCCTATGGCAAGCCGAGCATCGACTTCGCCAGTCCCGAGGCCGTGCGCGTGTTCAACCGCGCGCTGCTGAAGGCACAATACGGCATCGGCCAGTGGGACATTCCTGCCGGCTTCCTCTGCCCGCCGATCCCTGGCCGCGCAGACTACGTGCACTACCTGGCCGACCTGCTCGCCGAGGAAAACGGCGGCAACGTGCCACGCGGTCCTGAAGTGCGCGTGCTGGACATCGGCGTCGGCGCCAACTGCATCTACCCGCTGATCGGCCACCGCGACTACGGCTGGCGCTTCCTCGGCTCGGACATCGAAGCGGCCGCCCTCGCATCAGCCCACGCCATCGTCAGCGGCAATCCGGGCCTTGCCGAGGCTATCGAGTTGCGCCAACAGCACGACCCCAAGCACATCTTCCGCGGCCTGCTCGGCGCCGATGAGCGCTTCGACGCGACCCTGTGCAACCCGCCCTTCCACTCCTCGCCGGAAGAGGCCAGCAGCGGCAGCCGGCGCAAATGGAAGAACCTCGGCAAGCTCGACCCCTCGCGCCAGCTGCCCAAGCTGAACTTCGGCGGGCAGAGCAACGAGCTGTGGTGCGAAGGCGGCGAGATCGCCTTCCTGCGCAAGCTGGCAGCGGAAAGCGCCGAGGTCGGCCAGCAGGTGCGCTGGTTCAGCTCGCTGGTGTCCAAGGCCGGCAACCTCGACGACTTCCGTCGCGCGCTGAAGAAGGCCGGCGCCATTTCCATTCGCACTGTGGACATGGCCCAGGGGCAGAAACAGAGCCGCTTCGTGGCCTGGACCTTCCTCGAACCGGAACATCGCCGCTACTGACTCATACCGCCAGCGCCCCACGTCCCCGAAGCAAAGCCCCCGAGCACAACCGTAGGGCGCATAACGCGGCACGCGTTATCCGCCGTCAACCACCGCGTATGGACCAGCGGATAACCGCAAACGGTGATTCGCCCTACGCCTCAGCGACGAGTGCCGGAGCCCGCTCCCGCCCCAGCAGCACGAATACCAGCCCGGCAACGATCAGGGTCACGCCCGCCAGCACTTCCAGCACCCGGCTGAACACCGCGACGTAATCGCTGCGCAGTTGCTCGGGTGCCAGCTGGGGCAACTGCTCGACCACCGCCGCCAGGTTGCCGATGGCCAGCTGGTTGGCGCTCATCAGTCGCTCCGTCGTGGCCAGGCCCAGTGGCTCTAGTTGCGCCGCGATCAGGGTCGCCAGCAAGGCGCCAACCACGGCGATGGCCACCGCATCGGCGGAGACCCGCACGGTGTTGAAGATGCCTGTCGCCATTCCGGCTCGCTCACGCTCGACCACGCTCACCGCCAGGCCGTCCATCAGCCCCCAGGGCAGACCGATACCAATGCCGATCAGCAACAACGGCATATCCGGCGCGGCACCCGTCGCCAGGTTGCGCGCCAACCACAGCAGCCCGCCTGAAACGATCAGCAGGCCGAACGCCGAGAGGCTGCCAGCGCTGAAGTGCTTCGCCAGCAGCGCCGCCAGAAAAGGCACCACCAGCAGCGGCGCCGACAGCGCCAGCATGGTCCAGCCGGCCTGCAACGCACCCTGCCCTTCGATGCCGATGAAGCGCCCCGGCAGCAGCACGATCAGCACCACGTAGGCGAACGCTGGCGACGCACCCAGCAGTTGCACGCCAACGAAACGCCATTGGCTGAACAGCGACAAGTCCAGCAACGGCCGCTGCACACGGCGCTCGACGGCAACGAACACGACCAGCAATACGCCGCTCAACACCAGCGTGGCGATCACCGCGAAGCTAGCCCAGCCCTGCTCCGGCGC
Organism: Pseudomonas sp. CAN1; assembly: GCF_030462585.1. Classification (GTDB taxonomy): domain Bacteria; phylum Pseudomonadota; class Gammaproteobacteria; order Pseudomonadales; family Pseudomonadaceae; genus Pseudomonas. The sequence continues at coordinate 50,206 of NZ_JASMRU010000008.1, forward strand.
CAGCAGCAGGCCATAGGTGAACAGGCTGAGTGCGGCGGTGAAGCTCAGCGCGCCGGGCCAGTCCAGGCCATGCGCCTGCGGGTCGCGGGTTTCGCGGCAGAAGCGCACGACCACCGGCACCGAGGCCAGCGCGCACACCGCCGGCACCAGGAACACCCAGCGCCAGCCCGGCCCATCGGTGAGCCAGCCGGCAAGCAGCGGGCCGAAGGCCAGGCCGACGCCGAAGGTGGTGCCCAGCAGACTGAACACCCGCGTACGGATCGGCCCGTCGAACTCCTGCGCCAACGCTGCCATGGCGGCGGCGAAGGCCGCCGAACCGCCCGCGCCCTGCACCAGGCGCAATACGTCGATGGCCGCCACCGAACCGGCCAGCGGGATCGCCAGGGTGGTCACGCAGAACAGCGCCAGGCCGATCAACCAGATGCGCTTGCGCCCGTAAACGTCGGCCAGGCTTCCGGCCGCCATCATCGCCGCGCCGTAGGCCAGCACGTAGCCGTTGACGATCCAGTTCAGCGCCACCGCCGAACCGCCGAGCTCGTGGGCAATGGCCGGCAGCACCACGGCCGGGCCGGTGAAGCACAGGGGAATCAGCACCGCCGTCAGGCTGGCGGCGAGCAACAGCAGCCAGCGCGAGGCCTCGGAGCGGTTTTCAGGGGTGTCGTGGGAAGGGTTCATGGTGGGTCCGCAATCAATCGAGGAAGACCGGCCCAAAGCTAATCAACCCGGTATTGCGGAAAAACAGGCTAGGATTCCGAACAAAACGGACATAAATGTCCGCAATCGATCTCTCATCGCGCGGCACAATGGCGGCCCGCCCGCACGGAATCCCAACCATGGACAGCCTCAACGGCCTGCGCGTGTTCCTCCAGGTCGCCGACTCCCTGAGCTTCGCCCAGGCCGCGCGCCTGCTCGGTCTCTCCGCCTCGGCGGTGGGCAAGAGCATTGCGCGCCTCGAAGAACGGCTGGGCGTACGCCTGTTCCACCGCAGCACACGCAGCCTGAGCCTCTCCAACGAAGGCCAGCTGTTCCTCGAACGCTGCCGGCGCATCCTCGACGAGCTGGAAGCGGCGGAGCAGGAACTGGCGCTGTCCACCCAGCAGGCCCGCGGCCGCCTGAAGATCAGCATGCCGCTGGTGGCCGGGCTGCTGCCGCAGGTGCTGCCGGAATTCCTCCGCTGCTACCCGCGCATCCAGCTGGACATCGACTTCACCGACCGCCTGGTGGACGTCATCGAGGAGGGTTTCGACCTCGTGGTGCGCGGCGGCGAACTGCGCGACTCGCGGCTCAAGGCGCGCAAGCTGGGCGACTTCAGCCTCATGCTGGTGGCCTCGCCCGGCTACCTGCGCCAGTACGGCACGCCGCGGCGGCCAGCGGACCTCAACCAGCACCTGTGCCTGCACTACCGCTACCCGAGCAGCGGGCTGGTGCAACGCTGGCCGCTGCAGCTCGCCCCCGGAGAAGCGGAGCCAAGCCTGGACGGCGGGCTGATCTGCAACACCGCCGACATGCTGATCAACGTCGCCAGCCAGGGCATGGGCATCGCCTGCCTGCCCGACTTCGCCGTGCGCGGCGCACTGGCCGAAGGCAAGCTGGTGCAGGTACTAGCCGAGCACACCACGCACCTGGGCAGTTTCCACGCGCTGTGGCCCGCGGGCCGGCGCATGCCGCTGAAGCTGCGGGTGTTCCTCGACTTTCTCGGCGACCGCCTGTTCGTCACCCGTTGAGAGTGGGCCCACAGTCAGCTCAGCGGATGAACTGCCTGCTGATCTCGCGGAAGACTTCCGTCCCCGCGCGCTCCAGCCACTCGAAGGCGACCATTTCCCGCGAGACGATCACCGCGCCGGCCTGACGCATCCGCTCCAGGGCCAGCGCCTTGTCCTGCGGGCGGCGCGAGCCGACGGCCTCCGCCACCACGAACACCTCACGGTCTTCCGCCAGCAGGCCGAGCACCGTCTGCAGCACACAGACGTGCGCCTCGGTGCCACACACCACGAACTGCCGGCGCTCGCCGCCGGGCCTCTGCAACAGGCCGGGATCGGTGACGGCGGAGAAGGCGATCTTCTCCAGCACCTCGCCCTCGGCCAGCTCGTCGCGCAGCGCCGGCAGCGTCGGGCCGAGGCCCTTGGGGTACTGCTCGGTGGCCAGCACCGGCACGCCCAGCCGCCGCGCGACGGCCAGCAGCCAGGCGCTGTGTTCGAGCACCGTCTCGTTGTCGTGGATGGCCGGGAACAGGCGTTCCTGGATGTCGATGATCAGCAGGCAGGCGGTTGGCGCGCGCATCAGCATGGCAAGGCTCCTCGCAGGTCGAGCCTGTGTTTTCGACTCAGGAGCCGGTGCTGTCAACCTGTACGCGGCGCATCTCCTCGGCGAGCACATCGGAATAGACCGCGTCAGGCTGCTGCTGGCAGCGCTCCAGCACCTGCGGCAGAGCGGCGTCGAAGCGCTTGCCGATCAGCCGGTTCTTCTCCACATCCAGCTTGCCGCTGAGCTGGGCGAGCAGCAGCGCGCCGCTGGTCATGCGGAAGGTCGCCAGTTGATCCAGCGGCCGATCGGGGTAGGCCTGGTGGAACTCCGCGTACTGGCTGCTGATGGCGCTACAGGGCTGGGCGAGGAGTTCGCGCACAGTGTTCGCCAGGCTCTCCTCGGGGTTCCCCGCGGCCTTGTCCGAAGGCAGCATCGGCGTGCCGGCTTCGGCCTGCTTGAACTCGAAGGTCTTCACCACCTGCCGTGGCGCGGGATATTTGACGGTCGGCTGCCAGGGCTCGAAGCGCCATTGGGAGACACGTTCGCGCACGGCTTCGGCCAGCGCAGGGTTGCTCGACTCGACGATCTGCACGTTGGCGACCTCGCCGCTGACCTCGATCTCGAAGCTGGTCTTCACCCGGCCATCGATGCCGCGCGGCTGGAACTGCTGCGGGTATTCCGGCGCAGCCATGTAGCGCGGCACCAGGCGCGGCGTCTCGTCCTTCGGCGCGCTGCTGCAGGCGCTCAGCGCCGCCGCTGCCAGCAGCAAGGCGAGGCGCCCGATGCCAGTCGTTGTGTCCATATGCTTCGCTCCTGAAAGTCCTTTTTCGTCAGGGGCGCGATGGTAGCCCCGCGCTGCTTTGCCTCACAAGCCGCGTTGCCCCTTGGCAGGCGCCGCTCAAGCACGCACCCTATGCGGCGCCAGAACAACACAACAACGAGCCTGGGAGACAAGGGAACATGGGCAAGAGCATCAGCATCGCCGCGCGTGACGGCAGCGGCAGCTTCAGCGGTTATCTCGCGGTACCGGCCAGCGGGCACGGCCCCGGCGTGGTGATCGGCCAGGAGATTTTTGGCGTCAACGCCAACATGCGCAGCATCGCCGACAGCTATGCCGAAGAAGGCTATGTCGCCCTGGTCCCTGACCTGTTCTGGCGCCTGCAGCCGAACCTGGAGCTGGGCTACAGCGAGGCCGAGTTCGGCCAGGCCATCGGCCTGTTCCAGCGCTTCGACGTGGACAAGGGCGTGGACGACATCGCCGCCGCCATGGACGCCCTGCGTGCCCTGCCGGAGGTCGCGGACCGTGGCATCGGCTACGTCGGCTTCTGCCTGGGCGGCAAGCTCGCCTACCTCACCGCCACGCGCACCGACGCTGCCTGCTCGGTGGGCTACTACGGCATGGGCATCGAGCAGATGCTCGACGAGGCGCAGAACATCCAGGGCCGCCTGGTGCTGCACTTCGCCGAGCAGGACGTGTACTGCGACGCCAGCGCCCGCGCCGCCATCGGCGAAGTCCTCGGCAAACTGCCGAAGGCGGAAATCTACAGCTACCCCGGCGTCGACCACGCCTTCGCCCGCCCGGGCGGCATGCACTTCGACAAGCCCGCCGCGCTGATGGCCCACGAGCGCAGCATCGGCGCACTGAAGCGCGAGATCGGTCCGGACTTCGACCTGTCGCAGCTGTGGGAAGACCACATCCACCACGAATTCGCCGCCCGCGACGTGCCCGCCACCATGGCGACCATGGTCGCCCAGCCCTATGTCAACCACATCCCGACCATGACCGGCGGCGTCGGCCAGGACGAACTGGCGCGCTTCTATCGCAACCACTTCGTCCACGGCAACCCGCCGGACATGAAGCTGGTGCCGATCTCCCGCACCGTCGGCGCGCTGCAGGTGGTGGACGAATTCGTCATGTGCTTCACCCACACCAGCGAGATCGACTGGATGCTCCCCGGCGTGGCGCCCACCGGCAAGTACGTGGAAATCCCCATGCTCGGCGTGATCCGCTTCCGTGGCGACAAGCTGTGCCACGAACACATCTACTGGGACCAGGCCAGCGTGCTGGTGCAGATCGGCCTGCTCGACCCCGCCGGCCTGCCGGTGGCCGGCGTGGAGACGGCGAAGAAGCTGCTCGACGAGAGCCTGGAATCCAATACCCTGATGAGCAAATGGAAGGACAGCGAAGGCCGCTGAGCCTCCTCGATGAACCCAAGGAGCACCTGATGCACAGCATAGGGAAATGGACCTGCGCCGCACTGCTGGCAATTGCCGGCAGCGCCGGTGCGGCGGAGCGCAGCGCGCAACCCTGCACCGACGCCACCCTGCAGACCCTGGCCGGCCTGCTCGGCCAGCAGGGCTGGCAAGTGCCCGGGCCGGACGCCAGCACGCCGGTAGTGGCGGCTGCCTGCAAGCCCTGGCCGGACGATCCGAAACTCGAAGTGGTGGCCGTCGCCTACAGCAAGGCAGGCGACAACACCGAGTCGGGCGAGCGCAGCCTCAACCTGCTGGTCGGCCAGCTCGATACCGGCAACGGCAAGCTGGTGACGCGCAACGATGACAGCATCGAAGAGGACGCCATGGTGGAGATCGACAGATCGAGCCTCTGGCTCGACACTGCGCGTTATCGCCTGGCACCGGAGGTGCGCGGCTTCGGCCTGATCATCGGCAGCGTGGCGCGCGGCGCGAGCTGCCCGGACGCTTGGTCCTACGACGACTTCAGCCTCTACGCGCCGCAGGGCGACCAGTTCAAGCCAGTATTCCGCACCTACCTGCGGCAATGGACGACGCTCGAAGGTGTGGTCTGCGGCAGCGACAGCAAGCTGGTTACCGAACGCTCGCAACTGACCCTGGACATGGGCAAGGCCAGTCACCATGGATTCGCCGACCTGATCGTGACCTCGAAGGTGCAGCGCGAGCAGGACGGCGAAGACGTCGGCGCGCCGAAGACCGTGCGCAAGACCGTCAGCTACGACGGCACGCGCTATCCGTTCGAGGAGTTCTCCACCTTCTGGCAGAGCAACCCGGCCCGGTAGGAGCGAACTCCGTCCGCGATAGGTGTCCGGCGTGCCTCGGTCTTTCCCATTCCGGCAGCCATAAAAAACGCCGTGTCCCTGGCAGGAGCACGGCGTTCTTTCTAACAGCTCAAGGCTCAGTGCCCGGTGTTATCCCCACGGCGACTGGTCTCGAACAGGAACCAGGTGCGCTGTTCGGTCTCGTCGATCCAGTTCTCGATCAGGCTGGCGGTGGCGATGTCATGGTACTCGTCGCACAGGTCATGGACCTCGCGCATGTAGGAGGTCAGCGATTTATTGTCCTCCTGCAGCTCGGCCAGCATGTCCAGCGGCTGGACGAACTCGGCATCGTTGTCGAGGATGCGCTTGAGCCGCGCGATGTGGCCGATGGAGCGAATGGTGTTGCCGCCTATCTTGCGGTTGCGCTCGGCAATCGCATCGGTCATCGCGAAGATTTCGGTGGCGTGGTCGTCCAGCAGCAGGTGGTAGTCGCGGAAGTGCGGACCGCTGACGTGCCAGTGGAAGTTCTTGGTCTTCAGGTACAGGGCGAACACGTCCGCCAGCAGGCGGTTGAGCGCGGCGGATAGATCGCGGGTGGCGAGTTTGCTCAGGTCCGACGGCGTGGCCAGCGCCGGAGCACGGCGCGGCACAACCTTGGCGGCAGCCGGTTTGGCGGCTGGCTTGGCAGCGGCAGGCTTCGCAGCAGCAGCCTTTGCCGCAGCGGGCTTGGCTGCTGCAGTCTTGGCGGCCGGCTTGCTGGCCGCAGGTTTTGCGGTGGAAGGCTTGGCGGCGGCAGGTTTGGCTGCCGGTTTGCTGGCCGCTTTCGCAGCCGGCTTCGCGGCGGGTTTAGCCGCTGCGGGTTTCTTCGGAGCCGATGCGGATTGCTTCATCACAAATCACCTCTACGAAAGATCACGTGAATGCCGACTTGGGCAGATACGGCTGCGTTGCGCGGTCTTGAGCCTATCTCGCCCTGCGTCGATTGCAAGTTGACAGCACTGCGCCGCACGCGTTCCGACGGATGTGGCTCAATCGTGGATCGGCTTGCGGAAGTACACGACGCGCTCGGTTTCGATGAACCCCAGGGCACGATGCAAGGCATGGCTGGCGGTGTTGTCGAGGGCCGCGTCGGAAGCGAAACCCACGCAGCCTTGCGCGCGGCCCCAGGCCTGCACCACCCGCACCAGAGCCCGCGCCACGCCTTGCCGGCGGGCGTCTTCACGGACGTAGATACCTTCGAGGAAGAGCACCGGCGAGCCGTCCGTGCCATTCACGTAATCGCTGCGCACCGAGGCTTCCGCCAACCCAAGCGCCCTGCCCTGCTCATCGCGGAGCAACCAGGCGCCGAAGCGTTGCGGCTGCGCGAGAATGTCGCGCGCCTCTTCGAAGAATTCCTCGGCGTGATCGCCCGGCCAGAGTTGCAGGCGCAGGTCGATCCAGTCGGCGAGATCGTTCTCGTCGCAATGGCGCACCGACATGTCCATCAGGCTTTCTCCGACTCGATTCGCTCCGGGTTGTACCGGAAGCGCGCGTCGAGCTGGCTGTAGCCCATGCCGACGCCCTTGTGCACCTTGAGCTGCACCGGGATGCGCTCCTTCAGCGCCTCGACGTGGCTGATCACGCCGATGGTCTTGCCGCTGGCGTTGAGGCTGTCGAGGGCATCCAGTGCGACCTCCAGGGTCTCGCCGTCGAGGGTGCCGAAGCCTTCGTCGAGGAACAGCGAATCGATGCTGGTCTTGTGGCTGACCAGGTCGGACAGCGCCAGCGCCAGCGCCAGGCTGACCAGGAAGCTCTCGCCGCCGGACAGCGTCTTGCAGTCGCGCGCGGTGTCGCCCTGCCAGGTGTCCACCACCTCCAGCTCCAGCTCACCGTCGCTGCGCCGCGCCAACTGGTAACGGCCGTGCAGGCGCTGCAGCTGGCGGTTGGCGAGGTGCACCAGATGATCGAGGGTCAGGCCCTGGGCGAAGCGCCGGTAACGCGCGCCATCGGAGGCGCCGATCAGGCTGTTGAGGCGCTGCCAGAGGTCGTGCTCCTCCTCCTGCCGGGCGATTGCGGCGAACAGGCTCTGCTGGCTGGCGCGGCGGTTGTCGTCACCCTGAAGCTGGGCGCGAATCTCGCCCTGGCGCTGGCCGAGTTCACGCAGCTGCGTGGCGAGTGCCTGCAACTGCTGGTCGAGCTCTTCCAGCGGCAGTTCGCCGTGGGGCTCGGCCTGCAGGCGTTCGACGTCCTGAGTCGCGGCAGCACGCAGGGTGACGGCTTCGGTGATGGCGGTTTCCAGACGCTGACGCAGCTGGCTGAGTTCGCTGCGCTGGGCATCATCCAGCAGCGCGGCGAGGTAAGCCGATTCATCGGCAAAGGGACTCGTCGCCAGTGCCTGCTGCCAGCTCGCCAGACGCTCGGCCAGGCGCGCCTGCTCCTGTTCCATCCGTTCTGCCAGCGATTGCTCGCGGCCCTGCAAGGCGTCGGCCTGGCGCTGGGCGGCAGCCAGTTGCTCCTCGGCGTGCGCCAGTGCCTGCTGCGGCGCGGCATGGGTTGCCAGTGGCTGGCGCGCATCGAAGCCTGCGGTCTGCCAGCGCTGCTGCCATTGTGCGGCGAGCTGTTGCGCCGCATGGGCAGCCTGCTCGGCATCACGCTCGGCCGTGGCCAGTTCCTGGCTGCGCTGCTGATCCCGCTGCCATTGCTGCCATTCCGCCGTGCGCTCGGCCAACCACTGCTCGCCGTCTTCCGGCACGTCGTAGCCGAGCTCACCCAGCGCGGTTGCCAGTGACTGGTCCTGCTGTTGCAGGTCCGTGCGTTGAACCGCGAGTTGCTGCGCACGCTCTTCCTGGCGCTGGCGTTCGTGGGTCTGCTGCTGGTCGAACAGCGCCAGTTGCTGCGCTGCCTCGGCGTGGTCGCGCTCGGCGCGCTGGCGTTGATGTTGCGCCTGTTGGAGCTGGACACGCTGCCCTTCCAGCGTTTTCAGTTGCTGCTGCAGGGCGGCCAGCGACGCCTCATGGCGCGCACGTTCAGCGCCGAGCTGCTGGTCGTCCGGCAGCGCGAGACCCTGCGCTTCACATTGTTGCTGCCACGCTTGCTGGTGCTGCACCAGCGCTGCCTGGGCTTCATCCATTTGGCGCTGGCCTTGCTGCAATTGCGCATCCAGCTCGGCCAACTCGCCGCGCAGGGCGATGCCCTGGCTTTCCAGTTCGGCCAGCTGTTGGCGCGCCTGCTCCAGCGCCTTCTGCGTAGAGGACACATCCAGCGCCTGGTAAGCCGCCACCGCCGGGTGTTCATGCGAGCCGCACAGCGGGCAGGCTTCACCGGGCTGCAACTGCGTGCGCAGGTGTTCCAGCTGATGGATGCGCTGCTCCTGCTGCAGGAGTTTTTCCTTGTCGGCGAGCTGCTGCTTGGTCGCCTGATAACGCTCGCGCAGCGCGACGATGGCCGTGTCGCGCTCGGTCTTTTTCTGGCGCAGCGCATCCAGCTCGGGCTGCCAGCGCGCAACTTGCGCGGCGGCCTGGGCGCGGGTCTGGGCCAGTTGTTCCAGACGGTCGAGCCCACGGCTTTGCAGCTGCGCCTGTTGCAGATGCTCACGCAGGTCCGCTTCCGTGGCACCACCGAGCAAGGCATCGAGCTGCTGCTGATGCAGCTTCTCCTGCGTGCCGGCCGCGTCGAACTGCTCCTGCATGAAGGCGACGTTGCCCTGTAGCGTCTGCCGCTGCGCAGTCGCTGCCTGCAATGCCTGATCGGCCGCCTGCGCCTGCCGCTGCAAGTCGTCGATGGCCTGGGCCAGGCGCGAGCGCTGGGCGAACTGCGCGCGCCAGCCGCCGAGCAGCTCGCCCAGTTTCGCGCGCTGCGGATGCTGGGCGAGTCGCACCTGGAGTTCCTGGCGCTGCTCGCTGACGGCCTTGTACTCAAGCTCACGCGCACCCTGCGCCTGCTGCGCGTATTGGCTGGCTGCCCAGAGGGCCTGGGCAACCGCTTCGCGGTTGGTTGCCTGCTGTGTGCGATTGTCCTCCAGCGCCGCGCGGCCCTGTTCGACGCTCTCGTGGCTGCTGCGCCAAGCCTGGTGCAACGGCTGCAAGCGGGCGGCGGGCTCACTGTCCGCCAGCCGTTGCAGATCGGGCTGCGCCTGCTCCAGCGCCTGGCGTGCGCCGATCTCCTTCGCGCCGGCCTGCTCGACCTGTTGCTGCGCGCGGGTCAGGTCCTCGCGCCAGCGACGCTGTGCCTGGAGGGCTGCGTGCTGGGCCTGCAAGGCGGTTTCCTGCACGGCGGCATCGCGGCCCTGCTGCTCCAGTTCGCTGCGCTGTTCAGCGCTCAGCAGTTCGAAGCCATCGGATCGAGCTTTAAGTTGGTCCAGCGCAGCTCGCATCTCACGAGTTCGATCAAATACGCGCTTGGAAATCAGCCCATAGATTTCCGTGCCGGTGAGTTCCTCCAGCAGCTCCGCGCGCTGGTTGGCGTTGGCTTCGAGGAAGGCGGCGAAACCGCCCTGGGCCAGCAGCATGGATTTGGTGAAGCGCTCGAAGTCGAGGCCGGTCAGCGTCTCGGTCTGCTTCAGCTTGTCGTTGATCTTGTCGGTGAGGATCTGCCCCTCGCCAGTGGCGCGGTCGATGCGCACCAGCTCCACCTTCGGCGCCTGCAGCGCGCCTTCGGCCTTGTCACGGGCGCGGCGCTGGCTCCAGAAGGCGCGGTAAGGCTGACCCTTCACCTCGAATTCCACCTCGGCGAGGCAGTCGGCGGTGTGCCGGGTCATCAGCTCGTTGCCGCTCTGCGACAGCACGCTCATGCGCGGCGTACGGTGGTAAAGGGCGAGGCAGATGGCATCGAGCAGCGTGGTCTTGCCCGCCCCGGTCGGCCCGGTGATGGCGAACAGGCCGTTGCCGGCGAAGGGCTCGGCGCTGAAGTCGATCTTCCATTCGCCCTTCAGCGAGTTGAGGTTCTTCAGGCGCAGGCTGAGGATTCTCACGGGCGCTCCTCCTGCAGTTCGGCGACGACTTCCCGGTAGAGCCCGGTCAGACGCTCGCGCAACGGCGCCTCCAGGTCCTCGGCGTCCAGGCGCTGGCGGAACACGTCTTCGGGGCTGAGTTCGTCGAGGGTTTCCTTGGCCTCGCTGAACAGCGTCGCCTGTGAAGTACCGCGCTCGCGGCGGGTGCGCAGGACGATCACCGGCAGCTCCTCGCAGAGCTTCTCGACGCGCAGCTGGATGTCGGTCAGGTAGTCGTCGGTGTGCACCATCACTTCCAGCCAGACCGGCTGCTCCGCGCTGCCTTCGCGGGCGACGCGGGCCAGTTCGGCGGGCAGCTCGGCAAGGCTGCCGGACACCGACTTCAGCGGCTGGAAGCGCGGCACCGGCAGCACAGTGACGCTTTGCAGGCCGCTGTCATCCAGGTCCACCAGCAGCACTTCCTTGCCCTGGGTCGCCTCGTCGAAGCTCAGCGCGATGGGCGAGCCGCAGTAGCGGATGTGCTCCAGGCCGCCGACCTTCTGCGGCCGGTGGATGTGGCCGAGGGCAATGTAGTCCGCCGCCGGGAAGGCGCTGGTGGGGAAGGCCTCCAGGGTGCCGACGTAGATTTCCCGCACCGATTCGCTGGCGCTGGCACCGACCGTGGTGAGGTGGCCGGTGGCAATGATCGGCAGGTGCCGGCCGAGCTTTTCCCGCTCGGCCTCGGCGCACTCGAACAGCTCGCGGTAGTGCATCTGGATCGCCTGTTGCAGGGCCAGCTGCTTGTCCTGCGCACTCTGCCCGGCCTGGCTGGTGAGCACGTCGCGCGGGCGGATGAAGGGGATCGCGCAGAGGATGGCACCGGGCTGGCCGTCACGTTGCGGCAGCACCAGCAACTGGCGGTCGAGGTCGGTGCCGACGGCGGCGATCACCTGGGTATCGAGGCAGGCCAGCAGGTCGCGGGACTCTTCCAGCATCGCCACCGAGTCGTGGTTGCCACCCAGCACCACCAGGCGCGCGCCGGTATCGCGCAGCTCGACGATGAAGCGGTTGTACTGCTCGCGGGCATAGCTGGGCGGCGCGCCGGTGTCGAACACGTCGCCGGCGATGATCACCGCATCCACGGCCTGCTCGCGCACCTGTTCGACCAGCCAGGCGCAGAACGCCTGGTGCTCGGCCTCGCGGCTCTTGCCCATGAAATGCTGGCCCAGGTGCCAGTCGGAGGTGTGGAGAATGCGCATGCCGTGAAGTCCGCAGCCGTATTTCGAGGCTTGCGATGATAGCGGCTTCCGCCTTCGCCATGGCGGATTCGCCGGCCGCCCTCGCCCAGGCTGGCTATCTTTTCAGGACAGCACCTCGCCACAAGGACTTTCCATGCAACGCCTTCTGAACATGCTCAAGGACCTCGCCATCCTGGTGCGCGCCAACCTCTGGCTGGTGCCGGTGCTGGCCGCGCTGGTCGCTGCGGTCTTCTACTTCGTCGCCCCACCGCCACCGATGAGCGCCACCCTGGCCACTGGCGCGCCGGGCGGCGGCTACGCAGTGTTCGGCCAGCGGCTGAAGGAAGAACTGGCCAAGCAGGGCTTCGACCTGCAACTGGTGCGCACCGCAGGCTCGCGGGACAACCTCGGCAAGCTGCTGGATGGCAAAAGCGGCGTGGACCTGGCGCTGGTGCAGAGCGGCCAGGAGCAGCAGCTCGAAGCCAAGCAGCGCGCGCATCTGCAGACCCTCGGTGCGATGTTCCAGGAGCCACTGTGGCTGTTCCAGCGCCGCGAAGCGAAGATCGACCGCCTGGCCGACCTGCTCAACCTGCGCGTGGCCATCGGCAGCGCCGGCAGCGGCACCGAAGCGGTGACCGAGGCCATCCTCAAGGCCAACGAGATTCCCACCGACCCGCTGCCCGCCGGCTGGCAGGCCCACGGCGGCAACGCCGTGGCCAACCAGTTGCTGGCCGGCGAGCTGGACGCGGCCTTCTTCGTCGGCCCGGCGGAGAACCCGCTGGTGCAGCGCCTGGCCGCCAGCCCCGAGCTCAAGCTGACCGGCTTTCGCCGTGCCCACGCGTACGAGGCGCGGATTCCCTTCCTCAAGCGCGTCGACGTCAGCGAGGGGCTACTGAACCTGGCGCAGAACGTACCGGACCAGGACCTGGCCACCCTCTCGCCGGTCGCCACCCTGGTGGTCAACGGCGACTTCCACCCGGCGCTCACTCCGCTGATCCTCGAAGCGGCACGCACGGTGATGAAGAGCGGCACCCTGCTCGACCCGGCCGGCGCCTTCCCCAGCGCCGAGCCGCGCACCCTGGCCCTGCAGGAAGACGCCGAGCGCTACTACAAGAGTGGGCCGCCGCTGCTGCAGCGCTTCCTGCCGTTCCGCATCGCCTCCCTGGCGGACCGCTACATCATCCTGCTGATTCCCTTCATCGCCATTCTCATCCCGCTGCTCAAGTCCATCGGCCCGCTGTACCGCTGGCGCATCCGCGCGCGCATCTACCGCTGGTACCGCTACCTGCGCGAGATCGACCGGCGTCTCGACGAACGCACCGGCAGCGCCGAGCTGAGCACCGAGATCGAACGCCTGGAGCAGCTGGAGGCCGAGCTGGCCAAGGTCGAGGTGCCGCTGTCCTACTACAACGAGCTTTACGAGCTGCACCTGCACCTGAACTACGTGATCCGCCGTTTGCGCCAGCTGCGCCGCAACCGCCGCGAGCGCGACGAGGGGCTGGTGCCGGCGGATTGAGCCGACAGCGGCATGGGAATCCACTGCAGCCGATGGACGCATGCAGCACCTGTAGTAGGTTGTAGTATCTTGTAGTAATAGCCACTACACCCCATGCCACTACACCCGAGGTGCTCCATGCCCGTCATGTCCCTGCGCCTGTCGGACGACCAGTCCGAAACCCTCGCCAAGCTGGCCGAGGCCACCGGTCGCAGCAAGAACTTCCTTGCCGCCCAGGCGCTGGAGGAATACCTGGCCCGCGAATCCTGGCAGATCGGCGAAATCCAGCAGGCAATAGCCGAGGCGGATGCCGGCGACTTCGCCAGCGACGCCGAGGTAAAGGCCATTCTCAACAAGTGGGCGCGCGATGCGGATTGAGTGGCTGCGCAACGCCCTGCGCAACCTCGACAGCGAAGCCAGCTATATCGCCCAGGACAACCCCGCAGCAGCGCGGGCCTTCGTCAGTGCCGTACTGGCCGACGTCGAACTGCTCGCAGCCAACCCTGCAGCCGGGCGCGAAGGCCGTGTGCCCGGCACCCGCGAATGGGCGATGAGTGGTCATCCCTACCTGATCCCCTACCGTATTCGCGGGGGCCGCTTGCAGGTGCTGCACATCTTCCATACCCGCCGCCTGCCACCGGTTCGCTGGTAAGCGTCGCGCATCCCGCCGCCGGGTCGGGTAAACTCTGGCGTTTTCCAATCCGCCCGCCCCGCCGCCGCTTCGATGCGCGCGGCGCCGCCGGCACTGAACATCCGGGTCCGCCATGCCGATTCGTCACGCCATCGTCCACCTGATCGACAAGAAGCCCGACGGCAACCCCGCGACGCTGCACGCGCGCGACGCCGAGCTGGGCGACTCCCAGGCCATCGAGAACCTGATGGCCGACCTCAACGAGAGCTACAACGCCAAGCCGAACAAGGCCTGGGGTCTGTTCCAGAGCGAGTCCGGCGCCTACCCGTTCAGCGGCTGGCTGAGCGAGTACCTGGACAGCGGCAAGGACTTCGTCGCCTTCTCCAAGCAGGCGGTGGAGCACCTGAAGACGCTGATGGAAGAATCCAACCTCTCCACCGGTGGCCACGTGCTGTTCTGCCATTACCAGCAGGGCATGACCGACTACCTGTCCATCGCCCTGCTGCACCACAGCGAAGGCGTGGCGGTGACCGACGCGCTGGAAGTGACCCCGTCGCGCCACCTGGACCTGGGCCAGCTGCACATGGCCGCGCGGATCAACATCTCCGAGTGGCAGAACAACAAGACGTCCAAGCAGTACATCTCGTTCATCAAGGGCAAGGGCGGCAAGAAGGTCTCGGACTACTTCCGCGACTTCATCGGTTGCACCGAGGGCGTCGACGGCCCGAGCGAGACGCGTACCCTGCTCAAGGCCTTCAGCGACTTCGTGGAAAGCGAAGACCTGCCCGAAGAACAGGCCCGCGAGAAGACCGACGTGCTGGTGGACTACGCCACCAGCCAGGCCAAGATCGGCGAGCCGATGGCCCTGGACGCGCTCTCCGAGCTGATGGACGACCAGGCGCCGCGCGCCTTCTACGACTACATCCGCAACAAGGACTACGGCCTGTCGCCGGAAATCCCGGCGGACAAGCGCACCCTCAACCAGTTCCGCCGCTTCACCGGCCGTGCCGAGGGGCTGTCGATCAGCTTCGAGGCGCACCTGCTGGGCAGCAAGGTGGAGTACGACGAGGCCCGCGACATGCTGATCATCCGCGGCCTGCCGACCCAGTTGCAGGACCAGCTCAAGCGTCGCAAGGACTGAGGTCCGTGCGCTGACGAAAAAGCCCATCTCGCGATGGGCTTTTTTGTGCCTGACGATTTATCGCTGGGCGGTTCGCGAGCAAGCTCGCTCCTACGAAAAGCACGCCGATGCCTACCTGTAGGAGCGAGCTTGCTCGCGAACCCGCATTGCAGAGGACTCAGCAGGCCCAGTCGATTTTCATGTCGCGAAAATCCAGCTGGGCGTTGCCGCTGCCGAAGTTGTAGCCGCCCAGGTATTCCTCGAAGCCGATGTAGAAGGCGCTGACATCCGGCATGCCCTGCACCGGGCGCATGGTGCCGCCGATGTGGTTGGGCTGGTGGCCCTGGCTCCAGGGGTGTTCGCGGTAATTGTCGCGGTGGATGTCGTTGTTTTCCCAGTAGTAGAACTGCTGGTAGTCGGTCTCGCCGTATTCGTCGGGCTTGATCCCGGCATTCGGGTCGCTGGCGCGTGGGGTCCAACGCAGCAGGTAGCGGACGTCCAGGCCCGGCTGGGGGATGCCGCCGAACAGCCGGTGGAGGAAATCCCCTTCGCGCACGTGCTCGGTGAAGCTGCTGGCTGAGCCGCCCTTGAGCCACAGGGGCGCTTCGGTTTCCGCCAGCAGGGCGTTGCCCGCCGGCAGTTGCGGCGGCTGGCAGGGCGCACCGTTGAATTCGGCCTCGGTCAGCAGGATCACTGCGTAAGCGCCACCGAGGATGTCTTCCATGCGGTGCAGGCGCGGGTGGCTGGCGCGGCCGGCCTGCCAGAACGGCAGCAGCTGCGCATCAGTCGGAGCCTGCTCGCCCGGCGAGACGATCTGTTCGGCAATGCCATCCACGCTGTTCGGGCCGCCGTCGTTCTGGTCCGGAGAGAGCGAGAAGAAGCTCAGCGCGACGATCTCCGGCCCATGCACCCGGTAGTCCTCGGGCAGGCGCAGGGTGAAGCCGTGCATCAGCGGGTAGCCGGTGTCCGGGTCCAGCGGCCACTGCTCGGGCGTGATGCCCGGCGGCAGGCCGAAGCACCAGCCTTGGAGTTCCTCTCCGGCGGCGGGGGTGGAGTGTTTCAGCAGTTCGAGATCGTAGGCGTGCATGCGCGGCGTCCTTTGTCGTGCAATGAGAGATGCACCTTAGACGCCCGTTGCAGGCACCTCAAGCGACCAGCGCACAGTCCTCCCGGCCGGGTGGGCACCGCCAGTGCGGCGGCGCCCAGGCTGGATCAGAGTGCGCGGATGGCGAAGCCGATGCGCGGGAAGTGCACGTGGACGGTGCCGGCGCGCGGGTCCTCGCGGCGCAGCACCAGGCTTTCCAGTCCGGCATGCACCAGCTCGCCTTCCACCGGGTCGCAGCCGTAGTCGGTGGCGGCGATGGCCACACGCTGGCCGATCTGCAAGCCGTTGGGATCGACGAAGCCGTCCTGCGGCAACGCCGCCGGCTGGCTGTCGCGGGCTACATTGATGGCCTCCTCGGCGCTCATCTCACTGGGCGAGCCATGGCCGAAGCCGAGCACGCGGCCGAGCCAGGCACTGACCGCCGGGTAGGCGTCCACCAGCGGCGAGGTCACCGGCGTGGCCTTGACGAACCACAGGCAGTGGGCCAGGGAGAAGTCGGCGATGGAGGGCTCGCCGAAGAGGAAGTCGCCCTCTTCGCGGGACAGCTGCTCCTCGATACGCGCCATGAACGCCGGCCACTGGTGCTTGGCCTGTTCAGCCGACAGCTTGCTCGCCGTGCCGCCGCTGAACAGCTGGCTGCGGTCGGCGACGAAGGCCTTGAGGAATTCCGGCGGCAGCTTGCCGAAGCGCATGGCGATGGATTCGGGCTGGAACACCAGGCTGACGGCATGCTGGAAGATCACCGAGTCGACCCACAGGGCGAAGCTCGCGCTGGTGAATTCATGGCCTTCCGGGAACAGAGCCGGCACGGCCTTCTCCTGCTCCAGGCGGCGGGCAATCAGCGCGGTGTCGCAATAGATGTCGGCGCCGACCTGCAGCACCGGGGTCTTGCGATAGCCGCCGGTGAGCGGCATCAGGTCCGGCTTGGGCATCAGCGGCGGGATGTGCACCGAGCGCCAGGACAGCTGCTTGTAGCCCAGCATCAGACGCGCCTTCTCGGCGAAGGGCGAGGTCGGGTAGTGGTGCAGGATCAGCTCGGACATGGGTGGCTCCTGGGGGGCTCTTGGATGGCTTCGCCGCCCAGCTTAACCGCTCGCCCCGGCCCCTCACAGCGCTCCCCATGAATGATGGGGTATCAGGCTTCCTGGCAGCCGCTGCGGCGGACGATGATCCTGCGGTACTGCGCCTGCGGCGCGTTCTGCCCTTCGAGTGCGTCGAGGAAGGCCTCCGGGCGGTCCATCGGCAGGCTGGTGAGGAAGGCGGTCTCCAGCTCCCACCAGCGCGACGCCAGCAGGCGCTCGATGATCTGCGGCGAATGGCGGTAGCGCACCACCCTGGCCGGAGTGCCCACCACCACGGCATAGGGCGGCACGTCCTGGGTGACCAGCGCGCGGGTGCCGACTATGGCCCCGGTGCCGACCTTCACGCCCTCCATGATCATGGCGCTATGGCCGATCCAGACGTCGTGGCCGATCTCGGTAAGGGTCTGCGGTGGGTCGTACCGCAGCGCCGCAACCTCGTGCTGGAACGGATGGGTGCTCACCCAGTCGCTGGGATGAGTGTTCTTTTCCTGGCCGATGTAGCAGTCCGAACCGATGGAGCAGAAGCGGCCGATGGAGCTGACCAGGTTCAGGTGGCCACCGCTGCGCACGTAGGAGTGCGCACCGATTTCCAGGCGCGCCGGCGTAATGCGCAGGGCGCCGATTTCGACGCGCTCTTCCATCACCAGCGTGGTCCGGCTGCCCAAGCCCGCCGGCCCTTCGGCGAGCTTGCAGCCATGGCGGCGAATCCAGCGCTTCCACCAATGGTTCTTCAGCGACTTCACGAACGACCTCAAGGCAGGCCCGCCACGCTCGGGAGCGCCATGGGCGGGCGAATCAGCTATATCCGGGGCGTAGCGCCCGCGGCGGGAAGCCGGCAGCCTAGCGTGCTGAAGAGAAAAATCCCACAGATAACGACCGGAACGTCCTACAACCAGGAACGACTCAGCAGACGGCAGGTTCCGCTGCCACCAGTGCTGGAGGCTGGGCGATGACCAGCGCCTCCTTGGCCTTCTTGGTCAGCGCCTTGATCGCCCGCTCGCGGCGCAGGGCGTCGCCCTTGCCGGGGCAGGCCTCTACGTAGACCAGCGCCTGGGCCGGGCTGGAGTGGAAGAAGCGCGCGCCCTTGCCGGTGCGGTGGGTTTCGAAGCGGCGCTGGGCGTCATCGCTGATGCCGCAATAGAGCGCGCCGTTCTCGGCGCGCACCAGGTAGACGAACCAGGGTTTGGGTGCGGCGACGGTCACGACGCCCAGACCCGCGCCTGCATGCGGTCGCAGTAGGCGACCAGGCGCTCGTAGCTGCGCGCCATGTCGTTGAGCGGGGTTTCCAGGGTGCTGAGGATTAGGTTGGCCAGCACGCCGTAGGTGGCGGCATCAGCGCTGCACGGCTTGGCGCCGCCGAAGTACGGCAGGTCACCGAGCATGCCGTCGAGGGCTTCGAGGTCATCGCGGGCAAAGCCCAGCAGTTCCTCGCGGCTGTGGCGCAGCAGGCCGCGGCCCTTGAGGTCGCCGCGGATCTTGCGTTGCAACATGGCGCCCACCACTGGCCGCAGCGGTGCGGGCACGCCACGGAACATCACATCTTTCACCTGGCGGAAGCCCTGCTCGTCGAGCCAGCGGAAGTACACCAGCAACGGCACCAGGTGCTCGTCGCACAGGCGGGTGATCGACACCGCCCAGCCACGGCCGCGGGCGTCGAGGCCGGCGTCGAGGTCGAATTCGTAGTACTGCTGCAGGGTGCGCATGATGATCGCCGTGTCGGCGATCGACTTCCCGTCCAGGGTGATGAAGGGCAACTTGCCCTTGGGGCCCTTGCGCGGGTCCATCACGTGCTTGATCTGGTACTCCAGCCCGGCGAGGCGGAGGAAGGTCTCCAGCTTCAGGCAGAAGGGGCTGACGTTGGGTACGTTGAAGGCGGGCGGGAACTGGAAAAGTGTGATCATGGCGGCGTCCGGCTTTCAGTCGCCTGTCATTTAAGCCTATCCCGCCGCCACGGGCGAGCCTTGCGGCCCGCTTCAGGCCTTCGCCGGCTGGCGCTGGCGGTACAGCGCGAGCCCTTTGGCGGCCTGTTTGCGGATCGCCGCCTGTACCGGAGACGCCCAGCCCAGTAGGGCTCCCTTGGCGCCGAGGGCCTGCCGCGACCAGCGCCAGAGGTCGAAAGTGTCGACGTGTCGGCAGATCTTCCCGTCGCGGAATTCGAAGCGCGCCTGGATGCGATTGACCACACGGCGACCGGTCTGGCTGAAGGTATAGGACGCCACCCAGCGTGCGGAACCACGCGTGTCATCTGCTTCCACGCCCTCATAGGTGAGCGAGAAATCCTCGGCGCGGGCGGTGAGCATGCGCCACATGTCGCCGGCCTCGGCGCCGTGCAGGYCGGTGAATACCGGGTCGCTGAACTGCACGTCGGCGCTGTAGCACGCGGCCATGGCATCGCCATCGCGGCGCTGGAAGGCCTGGTAGAAGCGTTCGATCAACTGGGCGTTGGGGTGGGCCATGGCGGACTCGCAGCAGAGGGGATGGGCAGAGTTTCACGCGGGAGGCGACTGGACACCATTGGCAATATCGACAACATTATGATCAATAACGCCACTCTATCCCGCCACTGCAGAGCGAGACGCCATGTTCAGGATAGCCCTGTTCGTCTGCCCGCAAACCCTGTGTTCCAGCCTTGGCCTGGCCATGGACAGTTTCCACCTGGCCAACCGCCTGGCCGGTGAGCGCCGCTTCGAGGTGCTGCGGGTCAGCGCCGACGGCGCGCCGGTGTCACTGCCCTTCGGTCGCGTGGAAGTCGAGGGCGGCCTGGAGCTGGCCGCCCGCTGCGACCTGCTGCTGATCCCGGCGACCGGCGCGGACATCACCACCACCTTCGCTGCCAACCAGCCGCTGCTTGCCTGGATGCGCCAGGCGCCGGCCAGCGTGCAACTGGGCAGCCTGTGCAGCAGCGCCTTCCTGCTGGCCGAAGCCGGCGTGCTGGACGGCCGCCGCGCCACCACGCACTGGGCGCTGGAAGCGGCGTTCCGCGAACGTTATCCCCTGGTGCGCCTGGATATCGACGCCCTGTGCACCGACGACCACGGCCGCCTCTGCTCCGGCGGCGCCCAGGCTGGGCTGGACCTGTGCCTGTACCTGATCGAGCGCCACGCCGGCGCGGCACTGGCGCGGCGCGCAGCGGCGACCCTGGTGTTCGAGCATGGCCGCGGCCGCCAGCGGCGCTTCACCCCGCTGCTGCCCGACCCGCTACCGCCCGGCTCGCCGCTGGAGCCGCTGCTGGCCTGGCTGGAAGACAACTACGCGCAGCCCTTCGACCTGGCCAGCCTGGCGCAGCGCGTGCACTGCTCCACGCGCACGCTGTTGCGGCGCTTTCGCGAGCAGGTGGGGATGTCGCCGAACGATTACGTGCAACGCCTGCGCATTGCTTCGGCGCAGGAGGCGCTGGGTGATCCGGGCCGTTCCCTGGAGCGCATCGCCAGCGATGTCGGCTACGCCGACCGGGCGAGCTTTGCGCGGCTGTTCAAGCAGGTGTGCGGGGAGACGCCAGGAGCCTTCCGGCAGAGACTGATGGGGCGGCAGGCTTAACGCCCGACTTCACCCTGAAACGCTGTAGGAGCGTGGGGGACGCCTAGTTCTTGCTCGCCAACCATTTCCCGGCCACACCTGCGCTGGGCGGTTCGCGAGCAAGCTCGCTCCTACGAAGAGCTGATCAGTGGAACCACTCCATCGCCGTGCGCCATACGCAGACGCCGACGAAGTACGCAGAAGCCGCGAACCACAAGCCCAGCAGCCAGGACTGGTCCACCGGATGCTGGAGGATCAGCAGCGCGCTGCTGAGCATCCAGACGAAGGTCACGGCGATGTTCAGCGGCATGAACTGGCGTACGCGGAAGGGGTGCAGGAACTTCATGCGGGTCAGGGTCAGCGCAGCCAGAACCAGCACGGTGACGAAGCTCACCCAGGGGTTCAGGTCGAGCACGAAGAAGTACACCGCGACCACGTTCCACGCGGCCGGGAAGCCGACGAAGTAGTTGTCCTTGCTCTTCATGTTGACGTTGCAGAAGCAGAACAACGAGGACACCAGGATCAGCCCCACCGCCAGCAACTCGGTGTGCACCGGCAGCGGCACGTAGCGGTAGATGAAGATCGCGGGGATGAAGACGTAGGTCAGGTAGTCGATCACCAGGTCCAAGGTCGAGCCATCGAAGTGCGGCAGGACCGCCTTGACGTCGAACTTGCGCGCCAGGGTGCCGTCCAGGCCGTCCACCAGCAGCGCCGCACCCAGCCAGAGCAGGCAGGCCTGGGGCTTGTTGTCGACCAGCGCGAGGAGCGCCAGCAGCGCGAGGATGACACCGCTGGAGGTCACCGCGTGGGCGCCCCAGGCCTTGGCTTTGCTGAGGTTCAATGGCGATAGGATCAGGTTCACGTCGGCTCTCTTCCTTTGGACGGCGGATGCAGGGGAGCTATCTGAAACGGTAGCCCATCCCTGACAAACCACTGCACATGGGAACACCGATGGGGCGGCCGAGTTCAGCCGGTTTTCCCGATGCGCACCTTGCTGCGGTGGAACCGGCAGCATACGCCGTTGCGGCGGGGGCTTGCCATCGGGGGAGACGAGCGTGACGGGCTGATCTGATAACGCGAGGAAAGCGCTGTAGGAGCGAGCTTGCTCGCGAACCGCCCAACGAAGGTGCCGCCGGGGAATCCGTTCGCGAGCAAGCTCGCTCCTACGAAAAGCCCGCTGTCAGTGCAGGATCTGACTGAGGAACAGCTTGGTGCGGTCCGACTGCGGGTTGTCGAAGAACTGGTCCGGCGGCGCCTGTTCGACGATCTCGCCCTTGTCCATGAAGATCACCCGGTTCGCCACGGTGCGGGCGAAGCCCATCTCGTGGGTTACGCAGAGCATGGTCATGCCGCTCTGCGCCAGGCCGATCATGGTATCGAGCACTTCCTTGACCATTTCCGGGTCGAGCGCCGAGGTGGGTTCGTCGAACAGCATGATCTTCGGCTTCATGCACAGCGCGCGGGCAATCGCCACGCGCTGCTGCTGGCCGCCGGAGAGCTGGCCGGGGAACTTGTGCGCCTGCTCCGGGATGCGCACGCGCTCCAGGTAATGCATGGCGACTTCCTCGGCCTGGCGCTTGGGCATCTTGCGCACCCACATCGGCGCCAGGATGCAGTTCTGCAGCACGGTCAGGTGCGGGAACAGGTTGAAGTGCTGGAACACCATGCCGACTTCGCTGCGGATCGCCTCGATCTGCTTGAGGTCGTTGGTCAGCTCGGTGCCGTCGACCACGATGCTGCCCTGCTGGTGTTCCTCCAGGCGGTTGATGCAGCGGATGGTGGTGGACTTGCCGGAGCCGGACGGCCCGCAGAGTACGATGCGCTCGCCCTGCTTGACCTCCAGGTTGATGTCCTTGAGCACGTGGAACTGGCCGTACCACTTGTTCACGCCCTTCATGGTGATCATCACATGATCGCCGACGGCCGGCTGTGCGGTCTTTTGGGTGGCTTCAGACATGACGATTCACTCCTAACGCTTGTGGCCGGTGTCCAGCTTGTGCTCCAGGTGCATGGAGTAGCGGGACATGCCGAAACAGAAGATCCAGTAGACGACCGCAGCGAACACATAGCCTTCGGTGGCCATGCCCAGCCAGGCCGGGTCCGCGGTGGCGCGCTTGATGCTATTCAGGAAGTCGAACAGGCCGATGATGATCACCAGGCTGGTGTCCTTGAACAGTGCGATGAAGGTGTTGACGATGCCGGGGATGACCAGCTTGAGCGCCTGCGGCAGGATCACCAGGCCCATGGTCCGCCAGTAGCCCAGGCCCATGGCGGCCGCGGCTTCGTACTGACCCTTGGGAATGGCCTGCATGCCGCCGCGCACCACCTCGGCGATGTAGGCGGCCTCGAACAGCACCACCATCACCATCGCCCGCAGCAGCTTGTCCAGGTTCATGCCCTCGGGCAGGAACAGCGGCAGCATCACCGAGGACATGAACAGCACGGTGATCAGCGGCACGCCGCGCCAGAACTCGATGGTAGTGACGCAGATGACCTTGATCGCCGGCATCTTCGAGCGCCGCCCGAGCGCCAGCAGGATGCCCAGCGGCATCGCCCCGCAGATGCCGACCGCAGCGATCACCACGGTGAGCATCAGCCCGCCCCAGGAACTGGTCGGCACAGTTTCCAGGCCCAGAAAGCCGCCATGCAGCAGCCAGTAGGCGACGATCGGCAGCGCCACCAGGAAGCCCAGGCCGTACTTGGCCTTATGCAGGAAGCGCTTGAGGAACAGCGGCGCCGCGCCGAACACCACGAACAGTACGGTGAGGTCCACGCGCCAGCGCAGCTCCTCGGGGTAGAAGCCGTACATGAACTGGCCGAAGCGCGAGCCGATGAACACCCAGCAGGCGCCCTCGCGGGAGCAGTCGGCGCGGGTTGTGCCGGTCCAGTCGGCCTTGATGATCGCCCACTCCAGCAGCGGCGGCAGGATCAGGTAGACCAGGTACAGGCCGACCAGGGTCAGCAGGGTGTTCAGCCAGCTGGAGAACAGGTTGGCGCGCAGCCAGCCGAGGACGCCCACGCTCATCGCCGGTGGCGGCAGGTCGGGCTTGAAGGTATGAGTTGCCATCTTCTGCTTACCTCTCGACCAGCGCGATGCGCTTGTTGTACCAGTTCATCAGCAGCGAAATGCTGATGCTGATGGCCAGGTACACGCTCATGGTGATGGCCATGGTTTCGATGGCCTGGCCGGTCTGGTTGAGCACCGTGCCGGCGAACAGCGAGACCATGTCCGGGTAGCCGATGGCGGCCGCCAGCGAGGAGTTCTTCGCCAGGTTCAGGTACTGGCTGGTCAGCGGCGGGATGATCACCCGCAGCGCCTGCGGGATGATCACCAGGCGCAGGGTCTGCCCCGGGCGCAGGCCGAGGGAGCCGGCGGCTTCGGTCTGGCCATGGCTGACCGCCTGGATGCCGGCGCGCACCGTCTCGCCGATGAAGGCGGCGGTGTAGACCGACAGCGCCAGCACGATGGACACCAGTTCCGGGATCACCACCCAGCCGCCGCGGAAGTTGAAGCCCTGCAGCACCGGCACGTCCCAGTGGAACGGCGCACCAGCCACCAGCGACACCAGTCCGGGTATCAGGATCAGCAGCGCCAGGCCGCTGAGGAATACCGGGAAGGCCTTGCCGGTGGCATGGCGGCGGGCCTTGGCCCACTTCCAGATCACCGCCCAGCCGACGATGGCCAGGATCACCGCGACGATGAACGGGCCGAGGCCGTCGGCGGCGATCGGCGCAGGCATCTGCAGGCCTCGGTTGTTGACGAAGAACAGGTCGCCGAAGCTGATGCTCTGCCGCGGGCCCGGCAGCGGGCCGAGCACGGCGAAGTACCAGAAGAAGATCTGCAGCAGCGGCGGGATGTTGCGGAAGGTCTCGATGTACAGGGTCGCCAGCTTGCGAATCAGCCAGTTGGGCGACAGCCGCGCCACACCGAGGATGAAGCCGATGACGGTGGCGAAGAAGATCCCCACCACGGTGACCAGCAGCGTGTTCAGCAGGCCGACCATGAACACCCGTCCGTAGGTGTCGCTTTCGCTGTAGTCGATCAGGTGCTGGGAGATGCCGAAGCCGGCGCTGTGGTCGAGAAAGCCGAAACCGGACTGGATGCCGCGGTGGGCGAGGTTGGTCTGGGTGTTGTCGAAGAGGAACCAGCCGACCGCCAGGACAGCGATGACGGCGATGATCTGGAATGCCCAGCCACGCACGACGGGATCGTTGATCGATACCCCCCGCGGGCGCTGGGCCTTGATGGAATTCTGCATGTAAGCCCTCTCGGAAGGCCGCCGGGCGACCACGGGGCTACGCCCGCGATCGCCCGGAAGGCTTCACGTCGATCGAAACAGACCGGCGCCCACACTCCGGGCGCCGGCTTGGGTCAGGTCAGCGCACCGGCGGTGCGTATTGCAGACCACCCTTGTTCCACTGGGCGTTGAGGCCACGCTTGATCTTCAGCTCGCTGCCGTCGCCGACGTTGCGGTCGAAGATCTCGGCGTAGTTACCCACTTGCTTGACGATCTGCACCGCCCAGTCCTTGGGCAGCTTGAGGTCCTTGCCGTAGTCACCCTCGGCGCCGAGCAGACGCGCGACATCCGGGTTCTTGGTGCTCTTGGCCTGTTCCTCGACGTTCTTCGAGTCGATGCCCAGCTCCTCGGCGTTGAGCATCGCGAAGAGGGTCCAGCGGGCGATGTCGAACCACTCCTCGTCACCCTGGCGCACGGCCGGGCCGAGGGGCTCCTTGGAGATCACTTCGGGCAGCACTACGTAATCGTCCGGCGCCGCCAGCTTGATGCGCTGGGCGTAGAGCTGCGACTGGTCGGAGGTCAGCACGTCGCAACGGCCGGACTCCAGCGACTTGGCGCTCTCGTCGGAGGTGTCGTAGGTGATGGGGGTGTACTTGAGGTTGTTGGAACGGAAGTAGTCGGACAGGTTGAGCTCGGTGGTGGTGCCGGCCTGGATGCACACGGTGGCGCCGTCCAGGGCCTTGGCGCTGGAAACGCCAAGCTTCTTGTTCACCAGGAAGCCCTGGCCGTCGTAGTAGGTCACGCCGACGAAGTTCAGGCCCATGGCGCTGTCGCGGGAGCTGGTCCAGGTGGTGTTGCGCGAGAGGATGTCGATTTCGCCGGACTGCAGCGCGGTGAAGCGCTCCTTGGCGGTCAGCGGGCTGTACTTGACCTTGCTCGCGTCGCCGAACACGGCGGCGGCCACGGCACGGCAGACATCCACGTCGATGCCCTTGTACTGGCCCTTGGCGTCCGCGTAGGAGAAGCCCGGAAGACCGTCACTGATACCGCACTGCACGTAGCCTTTCTTCTTCACAGCATCCAGGGTGGCGCCCGCGTGAGCGAGGCCGCTGACGCCGAACACGGTGGCGACGGTCAGCACTGCCAGGGTGGATTTCACCATCTTCATCGATCTTCTCCGTTGCTTTTTTAGTGTTTTGGAGTCCCGGTTCCACCGCCGTACCCTCGTGAGGCACAAGCAAGACATCAAACGGGATGGAGACCTGGAGGTGAGTCTAGACGGCTTGGGAAAATTCCTTCGCCAAGCCGCGAACACACCTCCGAGCGCGCAGGTCCTGCGCGCTGGAACGGGTCATCAAGGGATCATTGCGTGTGAAGGCGAAGGCCCGCCGCGCCGGCTGTTGACCGCAGCCGGCGCGGCGGGCAATGAAGCAGCCCAAGGCCTGGGTGGCGCCACTTCCGGTACAGCTTTCCGGATGGGGTCGGTAGAGTGTTACCGGAAGTGGGGCCGCACGACCTGCCGTGAGTGATAGCAAGGCGCGTACCAGCCTCGGAACCTTCACGCAAATTCGTGCAGTCAAGTCCCACAAGTTATGGCGATGCGACATCTTCTTGCATGGCCGACCTACCCGATCCTGCCCGATCCTACCCGCAGCGCCCCATCCCAGAGCGGCTGCCCCATCCTGGAGCGAACATGACCCAGCCCCTGATCCTCGACCCGTCCCAACCAGCCGACTCCTGCGTCATTTGGTTGCACGGCCTGGGTGCCGACCGTTACGACTTCGAGCCGGTAGCACAAATGCTGCAGCGCAGCTTCACCCGCACGCGCTTCATCCTCCCGCAGGCGCCGACCCGCCCGGTGACCGTGTTCAACGGCATGCCGGCGCCCAGCTGGTACGACATCCTCGCCATGGCCCCGGCCCGCGCCATCGACGAAGCGCAGCTGGAGGCCTCGGCCGACAGCGTGATCGGGCTGATCCAGGGGCAGATCGACCAGGGCATTGAAGCCAAACGCATCATCCTCGCCGGTTTCTCCCAGGGCGGTGCCGTGGTGCTGCACACCGGCTACCTGCGCTGGGACGGCGAACTGGGCGGGGTCATGGCGCTGTCCACCTATGGCCCGACATTCAGCGAAGGCATAAGCCTGCCGGCTACAAAAAGACAACTGTCCGCGCTCTGCCTGCATGGCACTTTCGATGACGTGGTGGCGCCGGCCATGGGCCGCGCCGCATACGACTTCCTGCAGGCCAACGAGGTGCCCGCCCAGTGGCGCACCTACCCGATGAGCCACGAAGTGAGCAACGAGGAACTCGGCGATATCGGCGCCTGGCTGCGGGAGCGCCTGTGATCCCCTGACCCTGCGGAGAACAAGAAGAAGCATGAACGCCCCGATCAGCAGCCTGCGTGACGTCGAAGCCCTGGAACAGGTCCCCCTGCAAGACCGCGACCTGCCGCCCAATACCTATGAACTGCTGCGCCGCTCGGCCGAGCAGTTCGGCCCGTCCACTGCCCTGACCTGCCTGCTGCAGGGCTCGGCGGCCGAGGAGCCGGTGCGGGTGAGCTACGCGGAGCTGTTCGCCCGCGTCACCCAGGCGGCCAACGCCTTCCACCGCCTCGGCGTACGGCCGGGCACCTCGGTGTCGTTCCTGCTGCCCAACCTGCCGCAGACCCACTACGTGATCTGGGGCGGCGAAGCGGCGGGGATCGTCAACGCGATCAACCCGCTGCTCGACCCCGAGCACATCGCCGAACTGATCCGCGCCGCTGATTCGCGGGTGCTGGTGACCCTGGCGCCCTTCCCCGGCACCGAGCTGTGGGACAAGGTCGCCGGCCTGCGCGAGCACCTGCCGGAGCTCAACGCCATCGTCACCGTCGACTTCGCCAACCTGCTGCCCGAACCGCAGCGCTCGGCGATCAAGGCCGCCCGCGGCGCACTGCCCGAGGGCGTGCTGGACTTCGACGAACTGCTCGCCCAGTGCCCGGCGGACCACCTGGAAAGCGGCCGGGTGATCGGCCCGGACGAAGTCGCCTCCTATTTCCACACCGGCGGCACCACCGGCACGCCCAAGCTCGCGCCGCACAGCCATTTCAACGAAGTGGCGATGGCCGAGATCATGGGCCTGAACTCCGACTACGACGGCCACGACGTGCTGCTCTGCGGCCTGCCGCTGTTCCACGTCAACGGCGTGATGGTCAGCGGCCTCGCGCCCTTCATGCGCGGCGGCGAAGTGCTGCTGGCCGGCCCCCAGGGCTACCGCAACCCGACGCTGATCCAGGACTTCTGGAAGCTGGTGGAACGCTACAAGGTCACCAGCTTCAGCGGTGTGCCGACCATCTATGCCGCCCTGCTGCAAGTGCCCAGCGAGGGCCGCGACCTCTCCAGCCTGCGCTTCGCCCTGTGCGGCGCAGCGCCCATGCCAGTGGAGCTGATCCGCCAGTTCGAAGCCAAGACCGGCCTCAAGGTCATCGAAGGCTACGGCATGACCGAAGGTACCTGCGGCACCAGCTGCAACCCCCGTGGCGGCGAGCGCCGGCCCGGCTCCATCGGCCTGCGCCTGCCCTACTGCGAGCTGAAGTCGGTGGTCCTCGACGGCGACGGCCAGTACCTGCGTGACGCCGCCGTGGACGAGATCGGCAACATCTGCCTGCGCGGCCCGACCATCTTCAAGGGTTACCTGCAGGCCAGCAAGAACAAGGACATCTGGGTCGACGGCGACTGGTTCAACACCGGCGACCTGGGCCGCATCGACGCTGACGGCTACATCTGGCTCACCGGCCGCAGCAAGGACCTGATCATCCGCGGCGGGCACAACATCGACCCGCAGATGATCGAGGAAGCCCTGCATCGCCACCCCGCCGTGGCCATGGCCGCCGCCGTCGGCAAGCCTTGCCTGAAGGCCGGCGAACTGCCGGTGGTTTACATCCAGCTCAAGCCCGGCGCGCAGGCCAGCGAAGCCGAGCTGCTGGAACATGCCGCCCGGCATGTGCCCGAGCGCGCGGCGGTGCCCAAGGACGTCTGGCTGCTGGACGCCATTCCGGTCACCGCGGTGGGCAAGACCTTCAAGCCGGCGCTGCGCCTGGACGCCATTCGTCGCGTACTGGAAGACGAGACCCGACACCTGTCCCCGGCACCGCGCATCGAGGTGGTCGCCGATGACCGCCATGGGCAGAAAGCCCGCCTGTTCGTCGGCGCCCTCGCCCCAGACTTGCGCGCCGCACTGGCCGATCGCCTGGGCGGTTACGCGGTACACATGGAGCTGCTGGAAAGCTGATGAAACACCCGGCCGACCGCCGGTCGGCCGGGTCTGAGTGCGAATTGCCAGTACCCGAATCTCGCCGATACTCAGGGCTCAATGTGCGAAATGGACTACAGGGAGAGTCAGTCGTGCGCATCTTCAGCCTCCGTCCGCCCACCGCTGCGCCATGAAAGCCGCGCAGTGGAACGAGGACGTCCGCCAACTCCAGCATTTGCGCCTGTTCCAGAACGTGGCCGCGGCCAACCTGGAAACGCTGCTCAAGGARTTCCGTGCCTGTGAACTGGAGCGCGGGGAAATCCTGCTGTCGCCGTTCAACCGCAACCATTTCCTTTATATGGTGCTCTCCGGGCACCTGGCCGTGTACCTGGGCTCGCTGGACAACCAGCCGGTGACCACCCTGCGCCCCGGTGAATGCGCCGGCGAGATCAGCTTCATCGACAGCGACCACCCTTCTGCCTACGTGGTCGCCAGCGAGCCGACCACCGTGCTGCGCCTGCACCGCGAGGCGCTGATCGGCCTGTTCGAGCAATCCCCGCAGATCATGCAGAACCTCCTCTCGGTCCTCTGCGAGCGGGTGCGCCAGGGCAACCGGATCATCCTCGACACCGAGCAGAACGCCAACATCGACACCCTCACCGGGCTGTTCAACCGGCGCTGGCTGGAGCACATCTACG
Source organism: Pseudomonas sp. CAN1 (assembly GCF_030462585.1). Classification (GTDB taxonomy): domain Bacteria; phylum Pseudomonadota; class Gammaproteobacteria; order Pseudomonadales; family Pseudomonadaceae; genus Pseudomonas. The sequence continues at coordinate 79,725 of NZ_JASMRU010000008.1, forward strand.
ACCGCGAGAGCACCCGCTGCGCCTTCAACGAGCAGCCGCTGTGCATGCTCATGCTCGATGTCGACCACTTCAAGAACTACAACGACGAGCACGGCCACCTGTCCGGCGACTACGCGCTCTGCCTGGTCGCCCACACCCTGCGCAGCCAGCTGCGGCCCAAGGACAGCATGGCGCGTTACGGCGGCGAGGAGTTCGTCATCCTCCTGCCGGAAATCGCCATCGAGGAAGCCCGCCGCATCGGCAACCGCCTGCGCCAGAGCCTGGAACAGGTCGCCTCCTTCTATTCCCCGGTGGGCATCCTGCCCGGCGTCACCGTGTCCCTGGGCCTGGCCCAGATGGACTTCCAGGAAAACCTGCCAAGCCTCATCCAGCGCGCCGACGGTGCCCTCTACGAGGCCAAGCAGAAGGGCCGCAACTGCCTCTGCGGTTGAGCCTGCTCACCTGCGCCCGCCCTTCTGCTAGATTGCGCCCCAGCCAAGCTCAGACAAGAGCACCCATAACAACAAAGCCGGGAAGCTGACATGCGCAAACTCCTGATCATCCTGCTGGTCCTGCTGGTCGTCGGCCTGGGGATCTTCTTCAACCTGCCGGGCTACATGGACCGCAAGATGAACACCGTGGCCAGCCCGCCACCCTACCCCGCCTCGCCGCAGGCCCAGGCGCTGCACCAGAGCCTGTTCGTCGCCGACCTGCACGACGACGTCCTGCTCTGGGACCGCAACCTGCTGGACCGCCACGACCATGGCCACACCGACCTGCCGCGCCTGCTCGAAGGCCACGTCGGCCTGCAGGTGTTCTCCACCGTCACCAAGACCCCGCGCGGCCTGAACTACGACAGCAATGGCGACGACAGCGACAACATCACCCCGCTGGTGATCGCCCAGCGCTGGCCGGCGCGCACCTGGAACAGCCTGCTGGAGCGCGCGCTGTACCAGGGCGAACTGCTGGACAAGGCCGCCGCCGACAGCAATGGCCGGCTCACCCTGATCCGCAGCCGCGACGACCTCACTCGCTACCTCGCCGCCTGGCAGAAGGACCCCAAACAACTTGCTGGCGTGCTCGCCACCGAGGGCCTGCATCCTCTGGAAGGCAAGCTGGAGAACATCGACCGCATGTACGACGCGGGCTTCCGCATCATGGGCCTGACCCACTTCTTCGATAACGAAGTCGGCGGCTCCGCCCACGGCCTGAAGAAAGGCGGCCTGACCGAGTTCGGCCGCGAAGTGATCCCGCGCCTGGAAGACAGGAAGATGCTGATCGACCTGGCCCACGCCTCGCGCCCGCTGATCGACGACGTGCTGGCCATCGCCAAGCGCCCGGTGATCGTCTCCCACACCGGCGTTGCCGGCACCTGCCCCGGCCCGCGCAACCTCACCGACGCCCATCTGCGCGGCATTGCCCGCACCGGCGGGGTGATCGGCATCGGCTACTGGGACGGTGCGGTCTGCGAAACCTCCGTGGAGGCCATCGTCAAGGCCATGCGCTACGCCGCCGACAAGGTCGGTGTAGAACACGTGGCGCTGGGCTCGGACTTCGACGGCGCGGTGAATGCCCCCTTCGACACCACCGGCCTCGCGCAACTGACTCAAGGCCTGGAGAAAGCCGGTTTCAGCGAGCAGGACATTGCCGCAATCATGGGCGGAAACGTCCGCCGGCTGCTGCTGGAGAACCTTCCGTAGGCCAAGTCAATAGGCAGAATGCCCGTGGCACTTCGCCCTGCGGGCATCTTGCATTACACTGGCGGCCGTTCATTCCTTAACCAGTACGAGACCAACGTGCTCAAAGCACTCAAGAAAATCTTCAGCAAGGGTGATGGCGAGCAGCCCGTCACCACGCCGGCAGCCCCCGCACCCGCTGCCTCCGAGCCCGCCCCGAGCGGCGAAAAGCGTCCTCGCAAACCGCGTAATCCGCGCCCACCCCGCGATGCAGCCGCGACCACCGACGGCGCCGAGAAGCCGGCCCGCGGTCCGAAGAGTGACAAACCCCGCGCCGAGCGTTCCGACAAGGGCGAACGCGGCGAGAAACGCGAGCATGCTCCCAAGCAGGAGCAGGCCAAGGCCGAAGGCGCCGACAAGCCCCGCGAGCCGAAACCGCGCCGCGAGCGCAAGCCGCGCCCGCCGGTGGTGGACAACTGGAAGCTGGAAGACTTCGTAGTGGAGCCTGCCGAAGGCAAGACCCGCTTCCACGACTTCAAGCTCGACCCGCGTCTGATGCATGCCATCCATGACCTGGGCTTCCCCTACTGCACGCCGATCCAGGCGCAGGTTCTGGGCTTCACCCTGCGCGGCCAGGACGCCATCGGCCGCGCCCAGACCGGCACCGGCAAGACCGCCGCGTTCCTCATCTCGATCATCACCCAGCTGCTGCAGACCCCGCCGCCGAAAGAGCGCTACATGGGCGAGCCGCGTGCGCTGATCATCGCGCCGACCCGCGAGCTGGTGGTGCAGATCGCCAACGACGCCATCGGCCTGGCCAAGTACACCGGCCTGAACGTCATGAGCTTCGTCGGCGGCATGGACTTCGACAAGCAGCTGCGCACCCTGGAATCGCGCTTCTGCGACATCCTGGTCGCCACCCCCGGCCGCCTGCTGGACTTCAACCAGCGCGGCGAGGTGCACCTGGACATGGTCGAGGTGATGGTGCTGGACGAAGCCGACCGCATGCTCGACATGGGCTTCATTCCCCAGGTCCGCCAGATCATCCGCCAGACCCCGTACAAGGGCGAGCGCCAGACCCTGCTGTTCTCCGCCACCTTCACCGACGACGTGATGAACCTGGCCAAGCAGTGGACCGTCGACCCCGCCATCGTCGAGATCGAGCCGGAAAACGTCGCCAGCGATACCGTCGAGCAGCACGTCTATGCCGTTGCCGGCAGCGACAAGTACAAGCTGCTGTACAACCTGATCGCCCAGAACGACTGGACCCGCGTGATGGTCTTCGCCAACCGCAAGGACGAAGTGCGGCGCATCGAGGAACGTCTGACCAAGGACGGCATCAGCGCCGCCCAGATGTCCGGTGACGTTCCGCAGCACAAGCGCATCAAGGTCCTGGAAGGCTTCCGTGAAGGCAAGATCCGCGTCCTGGTCGCCACCGACGTTGCCGGCCGTGGCATCCACGTCGACGGCATCAGCCACGTGATCAACTTCACCCTGCCGGAAGACCCGGACGACTACGTGCACCGCATCGGCCGTACCGGCCGTGCCGGCAGCACCGGTACCTCCATCAGCTTCGCCGGCGAGGACGATGCCTTCGCCCTGCCGCCGATCGAGGAACTGCTGGGCCGCAAGATCAACTGCGAAATGCCGCCGACCGAATTGCTCAAACCGGTCCCGCGCAAGCACTGATACTGCGCAACAGTGAAAAAGGCGAAGCCACCCAGCTTCGCCTTTTTTGTTTCCGCCAGCGTTACGTCCGGTGACGCCCGCCCTTCGCTTTCTCCCGCATCAGCGTTCATCCCCGCCCTAGAGCCCCGCGTTATTCCCGCCGGACCCGCTGGGACGACCGTACGGCGTTCCCCCGCAAACAATGGCACCGCGCCATCTCCCAAGGGAAACCAGCCCCGCCCCGGCACCTTCCCGCTCAGTTTTATTTACAGACGTAAAAAAATTCGCACGCTTCTTGCAAAGCACGCGAGAACAATTCCAAGAACTCGTCGGAATCCTCCCATGCCCTTGCGCGCCAAACTTGCTCTGAGTTTCCTCTCGGTCGGCCTGATTCCTGTGCTGGTGATGGCCATCGTGGTCTACCTGCAGGCCAGCCGGGCCCTCGAAGAACAAAGCCTGAACGCCCTGGAGGCGGTCGCCAGCATCAAGCAGCGGCAGCTGATGGATGCCTGGAAATCTCGCAACGACCAGCTCAGCAGCCTCGCCACCAACCTGGGCAGCAACTACGCCGGGCTGGACAGCGAGTCCCTGGTCACCACCGCCAACTACGACCGGCCGGTGTTCGAGAACTTCATCAAGACTTTCGGCTACCGCGAGCTGCGCCTGGTCGCCGGCGACGGCACCGTGGTCTTCAGCCTCGGCCGCGGCGTCGACTACCAGCAGAGCATGGACGCACCGAAATGGCGCGACACGCCGTTCGGCAAGTTCATCCACGGCGCGCTGAGCAGCGGCAAGCCGAGCATCAGCGATCTGGAAACCGCCCTCGACGATCCGCAGCCGGTGCAGTGGCTGGCCGCGCCGATCAAGGACAACGGCAAGCTGCAACTGCTGCTGGTGCTGGAACTGCCGCTAACCGCGATCAACGAAGTGATGCAGAACCGCCAGGGCCTGGGCGAAGCCGGGGAAACCTACCTGGTGGGCGGCGACGGCAGCCTGCGCTCGGATTCCGCGCGCTTCACCGAGCACCACGTGCGCCGCGACAAGGAAGCGCCGGTCGCCCTGCCCGGCCAGGCCATCGAGAAAGCCCTGGCCGGCGAACATGGCCGCCTCGCCGAGCCCGGCCTGAGCAACGAGACGGCGCTGAAATCCTTCGTCCCGCTGAACCTCGACGGCCTGCACTGGGCACTGGTAGCCGAGATGGACCAGGCCCAGGCCTTCGCCCCGGTGCGCAAGCTGATGTGGCAGATCCTCGTGCTCGGCGTACTCACCCTGCTGGGCGTCGCAGCCGGAACCTGGCTGGTCAGCCGCAGCGTGATGCGCCCGCTGGGCGGCGAGCCGGCGAGCATGGCCGCACTGGCCCAGCGCCTGGCCAGCGGCGAGCTGCGCCTGAGCGATGACGCCAGCGCCAGCAGCGGCCTGATGCAGGCCCTGCGCGAGATGACCACGGCCTGGCGCCAGGTGGTCGAGCGCCTGCGCCAGGCCAGCGAGGCCGTGGGCGACGCCAGCGGCGACATCCTCGATGCCGCCGGGCGCACCAGCAACCACCTCGACCAGCAGCAGGAAGCGCTGGAGATGGTGGTGAGCGCCGTCGACCAGATGGCCGCCACCGTGCAGGAGATCGCCGGCAGCGCCAGCCGCAGTGCCGATGGCAGCGCCGCCGCGCGGCAAGCCTTCACCGCCATGCAGGGCACCCTGCAGCACATGATCGGCCGCCAGGACCAGTTGCTGGTCGGCCTGCGCCAGGCCGACGGCGTGGTGCAGACCCTGGCCGGCGAGAGCCAGCAGATCGGCTCGGTGCTGGACGTGATCCGCTCCATCGCCGAGCAGACCAACCTGCTCGCCCTCAACGCCGCCATCGAAGCCGCCCGCGCCGGTGAGGCGGGCCGCGGCTTCGCCGTGGTCGCCGATGAAGTACGCAGCCTCGCCCAGCGCACCCGCAGCGCCACCGACGAGATCGTCGCCATCGTCGGCAGCCTGGGCGATTCCTCCGTGCAGGCGCAGTCGAGCATGAGCGGCGCGAGCGAGCAGGCGCACACCCTGGAGCACGACACCCAGGCCGTGCTGCAAGCGCTCGGCGCCCTCGACGAGTCCCTGCAGGGCGTCCACGCCATGGCCTTCCAGATCGCCGCCGCTGCCGAGGAGCAGGCCGCCACCACCCAGGAGGTGAACCAGCACATGCACCGCCTGAGCGACATGACCGTGGAGAACCGCAAGACCGCCGCGCACACCCGCGACTGCGGCGAACACCTGCGTCGCGTGGCCGGCAGCCAGGAAGAGCTGGTGGCGCAGTTCAAGCTCTGACCTCAGCCCCACTGCGGGGCTGAACGCTTTTGTAGGAGCGGAGCTTCTCCGCGATCCGGCCGCCAGGCCGGCATTCAAGCCAATGCACCGCTATCGCGGTGATCGCGGACAGGGTCCGCTCCTACGAGGAGCCCCACCCGACCACCCGCCCTTGCCGACAAAGACAGCAGAGTCCAGAATGGAAAAATAAATCCATACCTGGAGTCTCGCCATGTCCGCCGCCACGCCTTTCACCCTCAACCAGGCTGACGCCGAACGCCTGCTGGAACAGGTCGACGTGCTCCAGGCGATGCGCGGCATGTTCGTCGAGCTGGCCGCCGGCAGCGCCGTGCAGCCCGCGCAGCAGCTGGTGGAATTCCCCAACGGCGGCGGCGACTTCATCAACTACCTGGGCGTGCTGGCCTCGCAGCAGGTCTACGGCGTGAAGACCTCGCCGTACATCGTGCGCCAGCCCAAGTCGCTGGTCACCGCGTGGAGCCTGCTGATGTCCATGGACAGCGGCCAGCCGCTGCTGCTGTGCGACGCCGGCAGCCTGACCACCGCGCGCACCGCCGCCACCACTGCCCTGGCGGTGCAGGAGCTGGCCCGCCCGGACGCCAAGCGCCTGGCCATTGTCGGCAGCGGCCCGGTGGCCCGCGCGCACCTGCGCTACGCAGCCGGCCTGCGTGACTGGCAGAGCATCCGCGTCTACTCGCCGAACCTCAGCGCTGGCGTGCTGGCCCAGTTCGGCGCCATCGATGCCCGCGCCGAACCGGCCACCAGTGTCGAAGCCGCCGTGGCCGACGCCGACGTGGTACTGCTGTGCACCTCCTCCGGCACTCCGGTGCTCGACCCGGCGATCCTGAGCAAACCGGCTCTGATCACCTCCATCAGCACCAACGTCGCCCGCGCCCACGAAGTGCCACCGCAGTCGCTGGCACAGATGCACGTGTACTGTGACTACCGCGCCACCACCCCGGCGTCCGCCGGCGAGATGCGCCTGGCCCGCGACGAGCACGGCTGGGATGGCGCCATCCGAGGCGACCTGCCGGAACTGGTCAGCGGCCAGGCCGCCAAGCCGGACTACCAGCGCCACGCCTTCTTCCGCTCCATCGGCCTGGGCCTGGAAGACGTCGCTCTGGCCAATGCGCTCTACCATCTGCAGCTGAAGAACGCCTGAGCCGGAGACCCACATGATCGAAGTCGACTTCCTCATCATCGGCGGCGGCATTGCCGGCGCCTCCACCGGCTACTTCCTCTCTCGCCACGGCAAGGTTGCCGTGCTGGAGCGCGAGTCCCACGCCGGCTATCACTCCACCGGCCGCTCGGCAGCGCTGTACACCGTCGCCTATGGCACGCCGCAGGTGCGCGCCCTGACCGCCGCCAGCCGCGCCTTCTTCGACAGCCCGCCCGAGGGCTTCGCCGAACACCCGATCCTCACCCCGCGCGGGGAGATGACCGTGGACTTCGAAGGCAACCCGGAAGAACTGCAGCGCCAGTTCGCCAGCGCCCGTGACAGCGTGCCGGAGATGCGCCTGCTCGATGCCGACGAAGCCTGCGCCATCGTCCCGGTGCTGCGCCGCGAGAAAGTCCATGGCGCAATGCTCGACCCCAGCGCCGCCGACATCGACACCGACGGCCTGCTGCAGGGCTATCTGCGCGGTATCCGCCGCAACGGCGGTAGCGTGCAACTGGACAGCGAAGCCCTGGAGATCAATTACATCGACGGCGCCTGGGAAGTGCGCTGTGCGCAGCAGGCCTACCGTGCGCCGGTGCTGGTCAACGCCGCTGGCAGCTGGTCCGACAAGGTCGCCGAACTGGCCGGCGCGGCTCCCCTGGGCCTCACGCCCAAGCGTCGCGCGGCGTTCCTGTTCAGCCCCCCGGAAGGTGTCGACAGCCATGCCTGGCCGGTGCTGGTGAGCCTGGACGAATCCTTCTACTTCAAGCCCGACGCCGGCATGCTGCTCGGCTCGCCGGCCAACGCCGACCCGGTGGAGCCCCACGACGTGCAGCCCGAAGAGCTGGACATCGCCCTGGGCATCTACCAGATCGAGGAACACACCACCCTCAGCATCCGCCGCCCCAGCCACACCTGGGCCGGCCTGCGCTCGTTCTTCGCCGATGGCGACCTGGTCTCCGGCTACGACCCGGCCACCCCCGGCCTGTACTGGGTTGCCGGGCAAGGCGGCTACGGCATCCAGACCTCGGCGGCGATGGGCGAGGCCAGCGCTGCGCTGATCCGCCACGAGGCCCTGCCCGAGCACCTGACGCACCATGGCCTGAGCGCAGAAATGCTCTCCCCGGCACGCCTGCTGGCCGAGTGAGCCGCCGCCCGTGACAGCCCGCGGGCGCTTGCGGCACACTCGCCAGCGCCCGCTCCACCGCCCGTCTCACCGCACCGGAAGCCTTGCCCATGACCGCCGCTGATCCGCTGGACAACTACAAGGCCATTGCCGACGCCATCGCCGCGCTGTTCTTCCCCCATGCCGAAGTGGTCATCCACGACCTGCGCAACCAGCGCGTGGCCTACCTGGCGAACAACATCTCCAAGCGCGAGATCGGCGACGACTCGGCGCTGGAAGACATGCTCGAAGGCGGTCACGACGAACGCAACATCGGCCCCTACGAGAAGCTCAACTGGGACGGCCAGAAGATCCGCTCCATCAGCACCGTCCTGCGCGACGCCAAGGGCGAGCCGCTGGCGGTGCTGTGCATCAACCTCAACATCACCCTGTTCGAGACCGCCAAGGCGGCACTCGACCTGTTCCTCTCCTCCAGCAAGATCATCCCGCAGCCGGACGCGCTGTTCCGCGATGACTGGCAGGAGCGCATCAACACCTTCCTGCATGGCTGGCTGCAGCAACGCCAACTGAGCCTCTCCACCCTCAGCCGCGACCACAAGCGCGAACTAGTCCTGGCCCTGCATGCCGAGGGCGCGTTCAAGGGCAAGAGCGCGGCCAACTATGTGGCCAACGTGCTGAACATGGGCCGGGCGACGGTGTACAAGCACCTGAAGGAGTTGAAGGAGGAGGTCTGATTCCTTCCTCCCTCGCCTGCCTCCACCTGTAGGAGCGGACCTTGTCCGCGAAATCCCCCGCGGCGGAACGCGCCCCTCCCATGGCCCACCGCAGGTTGGCGCCGACACCGTAGGAGCGAGCTTGCTCGCGAACTGCACACTGCCGCCGTCACCGGCGAATGCTTGCAATCCCTTGGGGCCGGCGCGTCAGGATCGATGGGTATCGCTTCGCTCCACGCCATCCTACGGCGAGGTTTTCCTATTTCCGCCGTGCAGGTGGGTGGATTCGCGGACAAGGTCCGCTCCTACGGAAAGCGGGTACGTCGGCGCGGGGATGGTTCGCGAGCAAGCTCGCTCCTACGAAAAGCTCATGCGCCGCTCTGGCTCCTGCTCTGAAAGGGTTCCAGAGAAATGTCCGCGCACTCCGAACGCCCCGTTCAGGAGGCCTCGTTGAAGCGGAGTTTCGGGGGTTGAGCGACATGGATGTCGCGAGAGCCGCGATGGGCCAGGGATGGCCCTTCGCGGCGTGCCCCTGAAACTTCGATTCAACGAGGGAATTTTTCGCCTAAGCGAAAAACCGGATGTCCGGGGCAAGACCTTTTGGTTCCTTTTGGGGCGTTTGCCAAAAGGGACTCGCCCGAGGGGGCGAAACACAGAGTCCGTGCACAAACCGAAGCAACGCTGGAACACCCAACCGGAAGCAGGAAAATCACGGACATGGTCCGCCCCTACAAGGGGCGTCGTATTGCAGAATGTCCTGGTAAGCAAGGAGTTGGCCGCGGAAGATTTCGCGGACAAGGTCCGCTCCTACGGGGAAATCCCGTGCCAAGCGGTTCGCGAGCAAGCTCGCGCAGGCGCAAAGCAGAAGGCCGCCCGAAGGCGGCCTTTGCAACAGCGAGACGGAAAGATCAGTCCCCGTAGATATCGCTCTTGAAGTACTTGCCTTCGATTTCCTTGTACTTGCCATTGGCGCGCAGTGCGTCGATGGCGGCGTTGAGCTGGCCGACCAGCTCGGTACTGCCCTTGCGCACCGCAATACCGGCGCCCTCGCCGAAGTATTTCGGGTCCTTGAACTCCGGCCCGATAAAGGCGAAGCCCTTGCCGCGCGGGGTTTCCAGGAAGCCGATCTCCAGCGGGATGGAGTCGGCGAAGGTGCCGTCCAGGCGCCCCGCCAGCAGGTCCAGGTAGATCTCGTCCTGGCTGGTGTAGCGCACCACGTTGGCGCCGGCCTTGCCCAGTATCTCGGTGGCGAAACGGTCGGCGGTGGAGCCGCGCTGCACGCCGATGTTCTTGCCCTTGAGCTGGCTGAACTGCTCGTCCAGCTGCGAGCCTTCCTTCATCACCAGGCGGCCCGGGGTGAAGTAGTACTTGTGGGTGAAGTCCACCGAGTGCTTGCGCTCTTCGGTGATGGTGATGGAGGACAGCGCGGCGTCGATCTTGCGCACCTTCAGCGACGGGATCAGGCCGTCGTATTCCTGCTCGACCCACTGGCACTTGCGCTTCATCTCTTCGCACAGCGCGTTGCCGATGTCGTAGTCGAAGCCGGCGATGCCGCCTTCCGGGGTCTTGTAGGCGAAGGGCGGGTAGGCCGCCTCGATGCCGATGCGCAGCGGCTTGTCGTCGGCATGGGAGAAGGTGGCGAAGGCGGCCAGCATCAGGCCGCCCAGCAGGGCTTTGCGATTCATCGATGAACTCCGTTGTGTGGTCGCCGGACTGGCACCGGCCATGGCAATGGGTATCGGCAGTGGCAGCTTCGTCCAGGGGCGCGATGCACAAGCTCGCAGCGGCATTGCCTTGCCCTCACCCAGGCGAACGATTTCTTCTTCTGATGCGTTCACGCGCAGGCGCGCGTAAACATAAAATCCAATCTGGACTAAAAAGTACACAACGTCAATCGCCCGCGCTGCGGCCGCGACCGTAGGGCGCATAACGCCCCAGGCGTTATCCGCCGGCCTTGGCCATGGAGGCCGGGACGGCGGATAAAGCGTTCCGCTTTATGCGCCCTACGGTGTGCGAGGTGTACTGCGGCAGGGCGGCGCACTCTCCTTTGCGGCCGGGCTGCTACTCCTTCGGAGGGATGTAGAGGACTGCGCTGCAACCGTAGTCTGGAGGCGTTCCACAGCAATCCGAGGAGGATTCGGACCGACGCTTTCGCATGATTCACCAGAGCTTCCATGGTTATTTTTGGCTGATGCCCAGAGCCCCGCGATACGCTCATGTCGCCGGGGCTTTTTTATGTCTGCTACCAAGGTTGGGTTTGGGGTAGGAGCGAGCTTGCTCGCGAATCGCACGGCACCGGAATCCCCGGCAGAAGGCGTTCGCGAGCAAGCTCGCTCCTACAGAAGTCGGTCGGCACGGAACTCCATGGGTGGAGTTTTTCTATTCAGGAACGCAAGGCACGCGGCAGGCATCCTGCCCGCCGAGGGAGGTCGGTTTCAGCCGCCGCTGAGGTTCATGAAGCGCAGCACCTGCACGTCACCCACGGTGAATTCGTGGCGTGCCGGCTTGCGCTGCAGGGCGCCGCGCAGGGCTTCGAGGATCGGCTCGTCGTGGATCGGATGGCGGCGCAACAGGCCGCGCAGGTCCAGGGAGTTCTCGTGGCCCAGGCACAGCAGCAGGCGGCCTTCGGCGGTCAGGCGCAGGCGGTTGCAGGTGGCGCAGAAGTTGTGCGAATGCGGCGAGATGAAGCCGATGCGCGTACCCGGATGCTGCGCCAGGCGCACGTAGCGTGCCGGGCCGCCGCTGTGTTCGGCGCTGTCCAGCAGCTCGTGGTGCTCGGCGATCAGCGCGCGGACCTCGTCGCTGGAGCAGAAGCTTTCTTCACGCTCGCGGCCGACCTGGCCCAGCGGCATCTCCTCGATGAAGCTGATGTCCAGCCCGTGGGCGATGGCGTAGTCCACCAGTGCCGGCACTTCGTCGGCATTGCGGCCCTTCATCACCACGCAGTTCAGCTTGATGTGCTCGAAGCCGGCCTGCTGGGCGGCGTCGATGCCACGCAGTACTTGTTCCAGGCGCCCGGTGCGGGTAATGGCGGCAAAGCGTTGTGCATCCAGGGTGTCGAGGCTGATGTTCAGGCGCGTCAGGCCCGCTGCGTGCAGGTCACCGGCCAGCTTGCCGAGCTGCGAGCCGTTGCTGGTCATGCACAGTTCGCGCAGGCCGGGCAGCGCCGCAAGGCGTTCGCAGAGGTGGACGATACCGGGGCGCACCAGCGGTTCGCCGCCGGTAAGACGCAGCTTCTTCACGCCGCGCTCGACGAAAATGCGTGCGACCCGCTCGATCTCTTCCAGGGTCAGCACCTGCTGGCGCGGCAGGAAGCGCATGTTTTCCGACATGCAGTAGACGCAGCGGAAGTCGCAGCGGTCGGTTACGGACAGGCGCAGGTAGTCGATCTTGCGACCCTGGCCGTCGATCCATTCGGACATGGTGTTTCACTCCGGCCGGCCTTCACTACCCAGGGTGAAAGCCGAAATTCATGGCCGTTTCCGAAGCCCCTCTCCCCGCTGGGGGAGGAATTGGGAGAGAGGGGCCCGGAACCGGTTCACTGCACCAGCGGCGACTCTGCTCCGTCGAAGACGAAGCCGTCGATCTGCGCTTCGCCGGCCAGCACGCTGATGTACTGGCTGACCGCACGCTGCAGCACCTGGGCGCGCAGGTAGCCGGCGATGCGCGGGCGCGCTTCGGCGAAGTCCAGCGGCTCGCCACCCTCGCGCTCAATCAGCTCGACCACATGCAGGCCGTAGCGACTTTCCAGCGGATGGCCGAGTAGGCCGGGTTGCTGTTGCAGCAGGCGTTTCTCGAACTCGGGGACGGTCTGCCCCGGTTCGATCCAGCCCAGGTCACCGCCGTCGTCCCTGGACGGGCAGTCGGAGAAACGCATCGCCTTTTCGGCGAAACGCTCGGGGTGTTCACGCAGTTCAGCCAGCAGTTCCTCGGCCTGTTCGCGGGCCTTGGCGCGGCCTTCCAGGTCGTCCGGTGCGCAGCCCAGCAGCACGTGGCGCAGACTCATGCGCCAGGGCGCGGTCAGGCGGGTGGGGTTGGCTGCGTACCATTGGCGGCAGCTGGCTTCGTCGGCTTCGGGCACGCCGACTTCGCGGTCGATCAGGGCGCGAATGCGCGCTTCTTCCAGCGCCTCGCCCTCTTCCGCTTCAGCCTCAAGGCCCAGCGCGTCAGCGCGCTGCACCAGCAGCTGGCGTACCACCAGCGCGCGACAGGCGGAGTACAGGGCTTCGGCGTGGCTGGCGGCCGGGTGGTATTGCAGCTCGCGGGCCAGTTCGTCCTCGGCAATGGCAACGCCGTTGACTTCGATTTTCGGCAGGTCGACGTGATCGACCTTGGCTTCGTAGTGGGAGCAACTCATTTCGCTTACCTCCGGTAACCCTCTCCCCTGCCCTCTCCCTGAAGGGAGAGGGGGAAGAGCTTCAGGTGGGGCGGACGACGCACCAGCGTCATCCGCCGCTTCTTCACGCTGCGCGACGTTTGGTACGGACCACCTGGTAGCGGCGGCCGAAGTACCACACCGGGGCGCTGACGATGTGCACCAGACGGGTGAAGGGGAACAGCACGAACAGGGTCAGGCCGAGGGTCACGTGCAGCTTGTAGACCAGCGATACCGGGGCGATGGCCTCGGCGGCAGCCAGCGGCTGGAAGGTGACGATGGACTGCGCCCAGTTGGCCAGCATGACCATCACCGAACCATCCAGGTGATGGGTGGAGGCGACGATGGTGGACAGGCCGAGGATCAGCTGGGCGTAGAGCACCAGCAGGATCATCAGGTCCGACGCGTTGCCGGTGGCGCGTACGCGCTCATTGGTCAGGCGGCGCAGGATCAGGCCGGTCAGGCCGATGAAGCAGAGGATGCCGAAGAAGCCGCCGGAAACCATCGCCAGCAGTTGCTTCTGCTCGGTGCTGATCAGGTGCTCGTAGACCGCGTGCGGAGTCAGCAGGCCGACGAAGTGACCGGCGAGGATGAACAGCACACCGACGTGGAACAGGTTGCTGTAGACGCGCATGCCCTTCTTGCTCAGCATCTGGCTGGAGCCGGCTTTCCAGGTGTATTGCGAGAGGTCGAAGCGCGCCCAGCTGCCGATCAGGCAGATGGCCAGCGCGACGTAGGGATAGATCCCGAACGCTAGAAGATCGAGGGACATGTTCAGACTCCTTCTCTGGCCGCCCGGTACTGCACTTGCGGCACCGGCTGGGCGACCCACTGCATGGGTTGTTCGGCGGCGTTGGAGACGCGCCGGGCGCTGGTGGACGGGCAACCGGCGGCGGGCTCGGTAAAGCTCACCGGGGTTTCCTCCCAGGCCTTGTCGATGGCTTCCAGGCTGTCGTCGCGCACTTCCTGCTCGCGGTCGCGCTTGAGCGCGCCGAGGTCAGGCTGCTCGCCGGACAGCTCCAGCAGGCTGTTGAAGATCGCCGCGTAGGCGCTGCCGCGCTCTTCCAGGCGCAGGGCAATCAGCGCGAGGATGTGGGCGACTTCAGCCAGGCCCACGCGGGCCGACTCGGCGTCCTGCAGGGCGAGGAACTCCAGGTACAGCGGCAGGTAGTCCGGCAGCTCGTTGACGTCGATCACCAGGCCCGCCTGGGTGTAGCGGTCCATCAGGTCGACCATCGCCTGGCCACGGTCACGGCTTTCGCCGTGCACGTGTTCGAACAGCAGCAGGGAGACCGAGCGACCGCGCTCGAACAGCCCGTCGTAACGGGCCTGGACGTCGAGGATGTCGCCCTTGCACAGCTCGTTGAGCAGCGCGGCGAGGCCGTCGCGCTGTTTTTCCGAGAGGTCGCAGGTGCGGATCAGGGCGTGCAGCGCCAGGCTTTCCTCGCGCAGTTCGACGCGCGGGTAGTCGAGCATCAGCGCGCTGAGCTTGAGCAGTTGGCTATGAGTGTCCATCACTGTCACTCCTGTATCTGCACGGTCTGGATGACGTTGCGCTTGTCCACGGCCTTGCCGCCGAACAGGTTCACGCCGGAGTTGCTGGAGCAACCGTTGCCGAAGCTGAAGCCGCAACCCGAACGCTCGGCGAAGGCATCCGACAGCGCTTCCTCGCGGTGGGCAGTCGGAATGACGAAGCGGTCTTCGTAGTTGGCGATCGCCAGGTAGCGGTACATCTCTTCCACCTGGTTCACGGTCAGGCCGACCTTCTTCAGCACTTCCAGGTCCTGCTTGCCTTCCACGTGCTCGGAACGCTTGTAGGCGCGCATGGCCAGCAGGCGCTTGAGGGCCAGCAGCACCGGAGCGGTGTCGCCGGCGGTCAGCAGGTTGGCCAGGTACTGCACGGGGATGCGCAGGGACTCGACGTCCGGGATCACCCCGTCGCTGCCGATGTGGCCTTCGGAGGCGGCGTTCTGGATCGGCGACAGCGGCGGCACGTACCACACCATCGGCAGCGTGCGGTATTCCGGGTGCAGCGGCAGGGCCAGTTTCCAGTCCATGGCCAGCTTGTACACCGGCGACTTCTGCGCGGACTCGATGACGCTGTCCGGTACGCCGTCCTTGCGCGCCTGCTCGATCACTTTCGGGTCGAACGGATCGAGGAAGATTTCCAGCTGCTTCTGGTACAGGTCGCGCTCGTTCTCGCAGGTGGCCACTTCGTGGATGCGGTCGGCGTCATACAGCAGCACGCCGAGGTAGCGGATGCGGCCCACGCAGGTTTCCGAGCAGACGGTCGGCTGGCCGGCCTCGATGCGCGGGTAGCAGAAGATGCACTTCTCGGATTTGCCGCTCTTCCAGTTGAAGTAGATCTTCTTGTACGGGCAGCCGCTGATGCACATGCGCCAGCCGCGGCACTTGTCCTGGTCGATGAGGACGATGCCGTCTTCCTCGCGCTTGTAGATCGCGCCGCTCGGGCACGAGGCCACGCACGCCGGGTTCAGGCAGTGCTCGCACAGGCGCGGCAGGTACATCATGAAGGTGTTTTCGTACTCACCGTAGATGTCCGCCTGAACCTGGTCGAAGTTCTTGTCCTTGCGGCGCTTGGCGAACTCGGTGCCGAGGATTTCTTCCCAGTTGGGGCCCCATTCGATCTTGTCCATGCGCTGGCCGGAGACCAGCGAGCGCGGACGGGCAACCGGCTGGTGCTGGGCCTTGGGCGCGGTGTGCAGGTGCTGGTAGTCGAAGTCGAAGGGCTCGTAGTAGTCATCGATTTCCGGCAGGTCCGGGTTGGCGAAGATGTTCGCCAGCACGCGGAACTTGCCGCCGATGCGCGGGACGATGGAGCCGTCGGCATTACGCTTCCAGCCGCCCTTCCACTTCTCCTGGTTCTCCCATTCTTTCGGGTAACCGATGCCGGGCTTGGTTTCGACGTTGTTGAACCAGGCGTACTCGACGCCTTCGCGGCTGGTCCAGACGTTCTTGCAGGTGATGGAGCAGGTGTGGCAACCGATGCATTTGTCGAGGTTCAGCACCATGCCGACTTGCGAACGAATTTTCATGGCAGTAATCCTCAAATGTCCTGGGGCAGCGGTTGCGGCAGAGCGTCACCGCCCAGTCCGCCGTGCTCCGGCTCGTCGAGCCAGTCGACCTTGTTCATCTTGCGCACCACGACGAATTCGTCGCGGTTGCAGCCGACCGTGCCGTAGTAGTTGAAGCCCCACGCCTGCTGGGCGTAGCCGCCGATCATGTGGGTAGGCTTGAGGACCACGCGGGTCACCGAGTTGTGGTGGCCGCCGCGGGTGCCGGTGGTTTCGCTGCCGGGCAGGTTCACGATGCGCTCCTGGGCGTGGTACATCATCACCATGCCGTCCTTCACGCGCTGGCTGACCACGGCGCGGCAGGTCGCGGCGCCGTTGGCGTTGAAGACCTCGACCCAGTCGTTGTCCTCGATGCCCACGCTTTGCGCGTCGTGCTCGCTCATCCAGATGATCGGGCCACCGCGCGACAGGGTGAGCATCAGCAGGTTGTCGCTGTAGGTGGAGTGGATGCCCCACTTCTGGTGCGGGGTGATCCAGTTCAGGGTGATCTCGGCGTGACCGTTGGGCTTCTTGTTGAACAGCTTGTCGGTGCTGCGGGTGTTGACCGGCGGCCGGTAGCTGACGAAGCCTTCGCCGAAGGCCTGCATCCAGGGATGATCCTGGTAGAACTGCTGGCGACCGGTGATGGTGCGCCACGGGATCATCTCGTGGACGTTGGTGTAGCCGGCGTTGTAGCTCACGTGTTCATCTTCCAGGCCCGACCAGGTAGGGCTGGAGATGATCTTGCGCGGCTGCGCCTGGACGTCGCGGAAGCGGATCTTCTCTTCTTCCTTGGGCAGCGCCAGGTGGGCGTGCTCGCGGCCGGTGAAGACCGACAGTGCTTCCCAGGCCTTCACGGCGACCTGGCCGTTGGTTTCCGGCGCCAGGGCGAGGATCACCTCGGCGGCGTCGATGGCGCTTTCGATGCGCGGACGGCCTTCGCTGATGCCGGTCTCGGTGACCTTGTGGTTCAGTTCGCCGAGCAGCTTGATTTCCTTGTCGGTGTTCCAGCCGATGCCCTTGCCGCCGTTGCCGAGCTTGTCCAGCAGCGGGCCGAGGGAGGTGAACTTCTTGTAGGTGTTGGGGTAGTCACGCTCGACCACGTGCAGGGTCGGCATGGTGCGGCCGGGGACCGGTTCGCACTCGCCCTTCTTCCAGTCGCTGCCGCCGAACGGCTGCGCGAGTTCGTTGGCGGTGTCGTGCAGCAGCGGCACGGTCACCAGGTCCTTCTCCACGCCCAGGTGGCCGACGGAGACCTCGGAGAACTTCTTGGCAATCGCCTTGTAGATCTCCCAGTCGCTCTTGGCTTCCCAGGCCGGGTCGGTGGCGGCAGACAGCGGGTGGATGAAGGGGTGCATGTCGGAGGTGTTGAGGTCGTCCTTCTCGTACCAGGTCGCGGTCGGCAGGACGATGTCCGAGTACATGCAGGTGGAGGACATGCGGAAGTCCAGGGTGGTGACCAGGTCCAGCTTGCCTTCGGCGCCTTCGTCGACCCAATCCACTTCGCCCGGGCACGGACCGCCGTCCTTGCCGAGGTCGGCGTTCATCACGCCGTTCTTCGCGCCCAGCAGGTACTTGAGCATGTACTCGTGGCCCTTGCCCGAGGAGCCGAGCAGGTTGGAGCGCCAGATGAACATGTTGCGCGGGAAGTTCTGCGGATCATCCGGGGCTTCGCTTGCCACGCGCAGGTTGCCGGACTTGAGTTCGCGGACCACGTAGTCCTGCACCGGGATGCCGGCACGCTCGGCGTCGGCGGCGATATGCAGCGGGTTGCGGTTGAGCTGCGGGGCGGACGGCAGCCAGCCCATGCGTTCGGCGCGGATGTTGTAGTCCAGCGCGTGCTCGGGGAACTGCTTGGTGTCGGCCAGCGGCGAGAGGACTTCGTGCATGGAAATCTTCTCGTGGCGCCATTGCGAGCTGTGCAGGTAGAAGAAGCTGGTGCCGTTCATCTGCCGCGGCGGACGGCTCCAGTCGGTGCCGAAGGCCAGCGGGACCCAGCCGGTCTGCGGGCGGAGTTTTTCCTGGCCGACGTAGTGCGCCCAGCCACCACCGCTCTGGCCGATGCAGCCGCACATCATCAGCATGTTGATGACTGCGCGGTAGTTCATGTCCATGTGGTACCAGTGGTTCATCGCGGCGCCGATGATGACCATGGCCTTGCCGTGGGTCTTGTCGGCGCTGTCAGCGAACTCGCGGGCCACCTGGATGGCGCGGGCAGCCGGTACGCCGGTGATGCGGGCCTGCCAGGCCGGGGTGTAGGGCACGTCGGCGTCGGTGTAGGAAGCGGCCACGTTGCCGCCGCCCAGGCCACGGTCGACGCTGTAGTTGGCCATCTGCAGGTCATACACGGTGGCGACGCGCAGGGTCTGGCCGTCGGCGCCGGTGACTTCGCGGAACGGTACGCGGCGCACCAGCACCTCGTCGTTTTCCACGCCCTTGAAGTGCGGGTGCTCCTGGCCGGCGAAGTACGGGAAGCCGACGTCGCAGGCCTTTTCCGGGCCGTCGATCAGGGTCAGCGCCAGGCGGGTTTCATGCTTCGCGCCGCCTTCGGTTTCCTCGATGTTCCACTTGCCCGACTCGCCCCAGCGGTAGCCGATGGCACCGGTGGGCGAAACCAGCTGGCCGGAGATTTCGTCCAGGCCGATGGTCTTCCACTCGGGGTTGTTTTCCTGGCCGAGGTTGTTCGCCAGGTCTGCCGCGCGCAGGTAGCGGGTCGGCTTGAGCACGCCGTCGGTGTGCGGTTCGAGCAGCACCAGCATCGGCATGTCGGTGTACTGGCGGCAGTAGTCGACGAAGTAGGCGCTGGGTTTCTCGAGGTGGAATTCCTTGAGGATGACGTGACCAAAAGCCATGCCCAGTGCAGCGTCGGTGCCCTGCTTGGGGTTGAGCCAGAGGTCGGTGAGCTTGGCCACTTCGGAGTAGTCCGGGGTGACGGCCACGGTCTTGGTGCCCTTGTAGCGGACTTCGGTGAAGAAGTGCGCGTCGGGGGTACGGGTCTGCGGGACGTTGGAGCCCCAGGCGATGATGTAGCTGGAGTTGTACCAGTCGGCCGATTCCGGCACGTCGGTCTGCTCGCCCCAGATCTGCGGGCTGGCCGGCGGCAGGTCGCAGTACCAGTCGTAGAACGACAGGCACACGCCGCCGATCAGCGACAGGTAACGGGCACCCGCGGCGTAGCTGACCATGGACATGGCCGGGATCGGCGAGAAGCCGACCACGCGGTCCGGACCGTAGGCCTTGGCGGTGTAGACGTTGGCGGCGGCGATGATCTCGGTGACCTCGCTCCAGCTCGAACGAATGAAGCCACCCAGGCCGCGTTCGCTCTTGTAGCTCTTCGCCTTGACCTTGTCCTCGACGATGCTGGCCCAGGCGTCCACCGGGTCGTTGTGCGCAGCGCGGGCTTCACGCCAGAGCTTGAGCAGCGGCTTGCGCACCTTGGGGTATTTCAGGCGGTTGGCGCTGTACATGTACCAGGAGTAGCTGGCGCCACGGGGGCAGCCGCGCGGCTCGTGGTTGGGCAGGTCCGGGCGGGTACGCGGGTAGTCGGTCTGCTGGGTTTCCCAGGTGATCAGGCCGTTCTTCACGTAGATCTTCCAGGAGCACGAGCCGGTGCAGTTCACCCCGTGGGTAGAGCGAACGATCTTGTCGTGCTGCCAGCGCTGCCGGTAGCTGTTTTCCCAGGCACGGCTTTCGTTGGTGACTTCGCCATGACCATCGGCGAATTCACCCTGCTTCTTCTTGAAGAATTGCAGGCGGTCGAGTAGGTAACTCATCTGTATCTCCTCACCCGGTCTGCGCCGGGCGTTCAAACGCTAATCAAGCTTGCGGAACGGTGGGATGGCGGGCGCACGGTGCGCCCGCCACGGCAATCAGCAGGGGCTCTCGGCACCCTTGCGCGCGTACCACCACCAGGTGGCGACGATGCAGCTCACGTAGTACGCGACGAACACATAGAGGGCGCCCTCGGCGCTGCCGGTCATGGCCAGCGAGGTGCCGAACGCCTTGGGAATGAAGAAGCCGCCGAACGCGCCGATGGCAGCGGAGAAACCGATCACCGCGGCCGATTCCATGCTGGCGCTCTTGGCCGCCTGGGCCTCGGTGCAGCCGCCCTGCTTCAGGCGTGCGGCCCACTCGTTGCGGAAGATCACCGGGATCATGCGGAAGGTGCTGCCGTTGCCGATGCCGGCGAAGAAGAACAGCCCGATGAAGGAGCCGAGGAAGCCGAAGAAGCTGCCCGCCCCGTTGGCGCCCGGCAGGAAGCTGATCACTGCGAACACGCCGGCAACCATGGCCGCGTAGTTCCACAGGGTGATGCGTGCGCCGCCGAACTTGTCCGCCAGCCAGCCACCCAGCGGGCGGCTCAGGGCGCCGACCAGCGGGCCGAGGAAGGCGTATTGCAGCGGGTTGATGTCCGGGAACTGGGTCTTGCTGAGCATGGCGAAGCCGGCGGAGAAGCCGATGAACGAGCCGAAGGTGGCCACGTACAGCCAGCACATCAGCCAGTTGTGCTTGCGCTTGAAGATCACTGCCTGGTCGCGGACCGAAGCCTTGGCATCAGCGATGTCGTTCATGCCGAACCAGGCAGCCACGGCCACCACGGCGATGAAGGGCACCCAGATCCAGCCGGCGTTCTGCAGGAACAGGCGGCCACCGTCGGACAGCTGCTGCGGCTCGCCACCGAAGGCGCCGAACAGGCCACCGGCCACCGCCAGGGGTACGGCGAACTGCATCACCGAGACGCCCAGGTTGCCCAGGCCGGCGTTCAGGCCCAGGGCGGTGCCTTGCGAATTCTTCGGATAGAAGAAACTGATGTTGGACATGCTGGAGGCGAAGTTGCCGCCGCCGAAGCCGCACAGCAGGGCGATGGTCGCGAACACCCAGTACGGGGTGGTCGGGTCCTGCACGGCGAAGCCCAGCCACAGGCAGGGGATCAGCAGCGAGGCGGTGGACAGTGCGGTCCAGCGGCGGCCGCCGAACACCGGCACCATGAAGGAGTAGAACACCCGCAGGGTGGCGCCGGAGATCGACGGCAGCGCGGCGAGCATGAACAGCTGTTCGTTGCTGAAGCTGAAGCCGGCGGCGTTCAGGCGCACGGTGACGGTGCTCCAGATCATCCATACGGCGAAGGCCAGCAGCAGCGCGGGGATCGAGATCCACAGGTTGCGCGCGGCGATGCGCTTGCCGGACCGCGCCCAGAACTCGGGGTCCTCCGGGCGCCAGTCGATCAGCAGCGGACCGCTGGCGGCTTTGAGTTGAGTGTTGATCATGCCCATGACGGCACTACCTCAGGAGTGGCTGGAAGGAATGGGGGTAGCGTCGACGTCGGCCGCCCGGGCCTGGCCATCGAGGCGTTGCTGCTGTTTGATCGCGTAGTGCATCCAGACCATGCAGATCACGGTCAGGCCGAACAGCAACATGAAGCAGGAGGAGCGCACGCCGATGCGGTCGGCGGCGTAGCCGAACAGGATCGGCAGGCAGAAGCCGCCGAGGCCGCCGATGACCCCGACCATGCCGCCGACGGTGCCCATGTTCTGCGGGTAGTAGTCGTGGATGATCCGGTACACGCTGGCCTTGCCGAAGCCCTGGGCGATGCCGACGACGAACACCAGGAAGGTGAACAGCCAGACGTTCAGGCCGATGCCGAGGCTGACGTCACCCTTGATGCCGTGGATGGTCATGGTGGTCGGCGGGTACGAGAGGAAGAACAGGCAGACCAGGCAGATCCAGAACACGCCCCAGTTCACCGCGCGGGCGCCGTAGTTGTCGCTGAACCAGCCGCCCAGGGCGCGGATCAGGCCCGACGGCAGGGTGAACAGCATGGTGATGAAGGAAGCGGTGCGCAGGTCCAGGCCGTACTCGGCGATGTAGTACTTGGGCAGCCACAGGGCCAGGGCGACGAAGCCGCCGAAGACGAAGAAGTAGTAGAGGCCGAAGCGCCAGACGCGCAGCTCACCCAGCGGCGCCAGCTGCTTGGCCAGGGTCGGCCGCGGACGGCTCRAGTCGGCTTCGCCACCCTTGGTGTGGGCCGGATCGGTCCAGGTGCAGAACCAGAACAGCAGCGCGGTCACCAGCATGGCCACCGAGTAGATCTGCGGAACCATGCGCCAGCCGAAGGCGACCACGATCATCGGCGCCACCAGGTTGGTGATCGCAGCACCGGCGTTGCCGGCACCGAAGATGCCCATGGCGGTGCCCTGGCGATCCTTCTCGAACCACGAGGAGGTGTAGGCGATGCCCACCGCGAAGGAGCCGCCGGCCAGGCCGACGAACAGGCCCAGCACCAGGTAGTGCCAGTACAGCGTGGCGAAGGCCAGGCCGTAGATCGGGATAGCCACCAGCAGCATGTGGATGAAAAACACGATGCGCCCGCCGAAGCGGTCGGTGATCAGCCCAAGGGGCAGGCGTACCAGCGAGCCAGTGAGGATCGGCAGTGCCACCATCAGGCCGAACTGCGCCTCGGACAGCCCCAGCTCTTCCTTGATGCGGATACCGATGATCGAAAACATCGTCCAGACCGCGAAGTTCACGGCGAACGCCAGTGTGCTCATGCCGAGCACGGAGTACTGTTTCTGACGGTGGGACAACATGGCTAAGCTCACTTCCAAACGTTCTTTGCACGCACGTTAGGTAAGGAGGAGTCGCCTTCTCTTGATCGCCATCAATGAGCCAACGGGCGATTCATGAGCAGATGCGCGCCGCTACCTCCTAGTGGGTATCCCCGAGATGAATGCTTAAGGCATTGTTTTTAAAGGCTTTTGTAATGAAAA
Source organism: Pseudomonas sp. CAN1 (assembly GCF_030462585.1). Taxonomy (GTDB): domain Bacteria; phylum Pseudomonadota; class Gammaproteobacteria; order Pseudomonadales; family Pseudomonadaceae; genus Pseudomonas. The sequence goes on from NZ_JASMRU010000008.1 coordinate 102,560, forward strand.
CCGAACACCCCGCCGCGCCCTCTCCCAGCGACCGACTCTTTGTGGGTAGTCCCCCCGCCGGACGCACGTCCCTGCGCAAATCCATCGTCGTGCGCTTCGGTTGCTACCTCACCCTGCTGGTGTCCCTGGCCCTGGCCGGGATGTTCAGCGCCCTGCTGTTCGCCGACTACTCGCACCAGGACGCGGCGGTGATCAACCAGGCCGGCTCGCTGCGCATGCTCACCTACCGCCTGGCGCTGGACCCTTCGCCGATCAACCGCCAGGCCCTGCAATCGACCCTCGCCGCGCGCCTGGACAACGATGAGATCACCCGCCTGCTGCGCCGCTCCGGTGCCGACGCGCCGATTCGCCAGCAGCACGACCAGCTGCGCGAGGAACTGCAGAACCTCGACCTCTCCGAAGCCCCGGCGCTAGCCACCCTGGACACCTTCGTCAGTCACATCGACGGCTTCGTCGGCACCCTGCAGCGCAATGCCGAGTACCGCTCGCAGATGCTCAGCACGGTGCAGGGCCTGTGCCTGTTCCTCAGCCTGCTGGTGGTATTCATCAGCCTCTATGACCTGAGCTACCACGTGGTCGGCCCGCTTCGCGAACTGACCACCACGGCCCGGCGCCTGGGCGAAGGCGACCTCGAAGCGCGGGTCAGCAGCAGCGGCGAAGACGAACTCAGCCAGCTGGGCGAGCGCTTCAACCAGATGGCCGAGGAACTGCAGGCCAGCTACCGCGAGCTGGAAGCACGGGTGGAGGACAAGACCCGCGACCTGTCCAACAGCCACCAGCGCCTCGAACTGCTCTACGACAGTGCCCGCCGCCTCGGCCAGGACCCCTACGACGAACGCTCGCTGCAACCGCTGCTGAACCAGCTGGAGCGCGTGCTGCAGGCCGGCAAGGTGACCCTGTGCCTGAACAAGGACGGCGTCGAGCGCGCCTACACCTCGCTGACCACCGACGGCATCAGCGGCGGCTTCTGCCTGCAGGGCAATTGCGGTGACTGCCGCGCCCAGGCGGACAACTGCAACAACCCGATCCGCGGCATCAACCCGTTGCTGATGCAGCCGCTATCCATCGGCGAACACCGCTTCGGCGAGCTGTTCATCGAGACCCCCGACGGCCACCTGGAAGACTGGCAGCAGCAGTTCGTCGAAGGCTTCTGCGACAACATCGCGCGCACCTTCGCGCTGTCCCTGCAACAGGAGCAGGAGAACCGCCTGGCGCTGTTCGCCGAGCGCAGCACCATCGCCCGCGAGCTGCATGATTCGCTGGCGCAGTCGCTGTCCTACCTGAAGATCCAGGTCAGCCGCCTGGCCACCCTGCTCAAGCGCGACGTGCCGCCGGAGAAGATCGACGAGACCTTGGGCGAACTGCGCGAAGGCCTCAACAGCGCCTATCGCCAACTGCGCGAGCTGCTCACCACCTTCCGCCTGAGCCTTGAGCAGTCCAGCCTGGAGGCGGCGCTGGTGAAGACCGTGGAAGAGTTCGGCGAGCGCGGCGGCCTCTCCATCGAACTGGACAACCGCCTGGCACACATCCCGCTCAACCCCAACGAGGAAATCCACATCCTGCAGATCGTCCGCGAAGCGCTGTCCAACGTGGTCCGCCACGCCCAGGCCAGCCACGCGACAGTCAGCCTGGCCGAGGATGCCGGCGGCGACGTGTGCATCACCGTGGACGACGATGGCGTCGGCTTTGACCCAGGGCAGAGCCGTACCGGGCACTATGGGCTTAGTATCATGCGTGAGCGCAGCCACACCCTTGAAGCCAGCTTCGACATCGCCCCGCGCGAGCCGAAAGGCACCCGCGTCAGCGTGCGCTTCACCCACAAACCCCTCGCGCAGTACCCGGAGACCACCCCATGACGGCCACCACCACCGAAGAGCGTGCACGCATCCTGCTGGTCGACGACCACCCGATGATGCGCAAGGGCGTGATCCAGCTGCTGGAGTTCGAGGACGACCTGGAGGTGGTGGGCGAAGCCGGCAGCGGCGAGGAAGCCCTGCGCATGGCCGCGGAGCTTGAGCCGGACATGATCCTGCTCGACCTCAACATGAAGGGCATGACCGGCCTCGACACCCTGCGCGCCATGCGCGAGAACGGCGAGGTCGCGCGCATCGTGGTGTTCACCGTCTCCGATGATCGCAACGACGTGATCAACGTGCTGCGCGCCGGCGCCGACGGCTACCTGCTCAAGGACATGGAACCCGAGCGCCTGCTGGAGCACATCCGCCAGGCCGCCACCGGCCAGCTCACCATCAGCCCGCAGCTGACCCAGGTACTGGCCCAGGCCCTGCGCGGCGACGACCGGCCCAAGGGCATCGAGGAACTCACCGACCGCGAACGGCAGATCCTCCGCCAGCTCGCCCACGGCTACAGCAACAAGATGATCGCGCGCAAACTCGACATCACCGAAGGCACGGTGAAGGTCCATGTGAAGCGTGTGCTGCACAAGCTGGGCATGCGCTCGCGCGTGGAGGCGGCGGTCTGGGCGGTGGAGAACCACCTCGTCTGACCGTCCCCACCGCGCGCCCTGTAGGAGCGGGCCATGCCCGCGCTAGCGCATCGCGCGCTCCTGCGTCAGGCGTCGCACATCGGTGTTTACCGTCGAAATCGCCTCCATCCGCGATGGATTTCGCGGACAAGGTCCGCTCCTACGAAGAGCTGATCCTGCACGTAGGGTGCATAACGCCCCAGGCGTTATCCGCCAGCAACCCGCACGACGGCGGATAAAGCGTTCCGCTTTATTCGCCCTACCCAACAGGTAGTAGTCCGCCCGCCGGCTTGATTCAGATCATGTCGCACCAGCCCACAGCGGCAGGACACTGCGGGACTCGCCCCGGAGGTCCCCATGCCACCCTCGCCGCACCTGCCCCTCGTGTATTCCTGTTCCGGCTGCTCCAACCTCGCGCAGTTGGCCAATGACCTCGCCCTGCGCCTGGACCGTGACGGCCTGGCGGAGATGTCCTGCATCGCGGGAGTCGGCGGCGACGTGCCGGCGCTGGTGAAGAAGGCCTGCTCCGGCCGGCCGATCATCGCCGTGGACGGCTGCCACCTGCACTGCGTGCAGAACTGCCTGGCGCGCCACGGGGTGAAAGCCGCGCACGAAATCACCCTGACCGAATACGGCCTGAAGAAACGCTACGGCCAGGACGCACCGGTACAGGACTTCGAGATGCTCTACGAGGAACTGCAGTTTCTCGTGCGTGCTCAACCCTGAGCCGCCCCATCCAGATCAAGCACAAGCTCGCAGCACGAACTCAGACGTAGGATGGGTGGAGCTTGCGATACCCATGCTGTCCCGGCACGGCAATCGATGGGGATCGCTGCGCTCCACGCCATCCTACGGGGAGCACGACTCAGGCGTTCTCCTGCACCACCCGACTGGCGCGGCGCATGGCGCTCCACAGCCAGCTCGGCAGGCTATCCGGGTCGAGGCTGTCGATCAGGTTCTTCACTGCCAGCCCCAGCTCGGTATCGCCCTCGATCACCAGGCGACGGCGGAAGAACAGCGTGTCCGGGTCTTCCTGCCGGCCCGCAAGCAACAGGAAGTCGCGCCAGCTGCCACGGATGGTCACGCTGGGCGCGCAGGCGTCGGCGAAACGCAGGCCTTTACGGTCGTGGGTGAAGCTCCAGGCCAGACCGAGATCGCTCACTTCCAGACGCAGCCAGTGCCCGTCGAGGATGTCGAAGGCACCGTCCGCTAATGGCTCGGCAAAGAGGCGGTTGGCGGCTCGTTGCAGCACCAGGCGCTGCAGCCCCGAAGGGACTCGTGCAGCCAGCGGCAGAAGGCGATCGGCAGCGCGCAGGGCGCCGGTTTCCAGAGTCAGCACAGGTTCACCTCATCGCTGCGCAGCATGCCCGGTCGGCCATGCCAGTATCCGTTGCAACCCTCCACCGCCAGCGGCGGCGTGGCGCCCTTGCGCACGCGGTCGAAGGCCTGCACCACTTCCAGCATGCCTTCGGCACGGGGGCTCAGGCGCAGCAGGTCGGCGCCGCTGTCACGCAGCGAGGCATAGTCCGCCAGCAGGTTGCTGGACTCGCCAGACATGGTCTGGATGCCGTTGAGGGTGAACAGCGGCATGCCCTCCTGGCTGAGCATCGACATGCCCTCCGGATAGTTCAGGCAGCAGAACTGGCAGTCGTCCTTGGGCCGGTTCTCTGCCCGCGCGGTGAAGCAGCGCGCCGAATAGGCCAGCGGCAGATGGCCGTAGGCGAACACCTCGGTCTCTACATCGTTGATGCCCAGTTCGTGGGCCTGCTCGATCACCGCGTGAATCTGCTCGCCGGAGCACTCCACCGGCGGCACCCAGCGGCGCAGGCCAGCAGCGTGCAACTCAGCCAGCGTGTGGCCGTTGTAGACGTTGAGCGCCGGGCCGCCGACGAACTCGACGCCCAGGCCGGAGAGAATCTGCACCGCGCCCATGTCGCAGGCCTCGACGCGCAATTCGCCGTTGGCGCACAGCCGGCGCAGCGATGACAGCTCGGAAGCCGCCTCGATCAGCGCGAGCCCCGAGATGAGGATTTCCGCCCCGCTCTGCTGTTGCAGTTCCCGTCCCAGCCCCAGCCAATTGTCGAGCGACATGGCGCGGCGTTTGGAGCAGACGGTTTCGCCGATGTAGATGGCGTCCAGCGGCTGTTCGGCCATCTGCGCATAAAAATCCAGGAGTGTCCGGCGGTCCCAGTAGAACAGCACCGGTCCCAGGCTGAGTTTCATCACGAGGTCCTCACTGCCAGGAGCGATGGTAGGCGCCCAGGGTCGTCTGGTGGCCTTCGGAAAGCTTGTCCAGGGCGTCCTGCCACTGCGTCAGCGCACGGTAGTTCTCCGGCGCGCGCTGCCACGCATCCAGCGCCTGGCGCCAGACGCGGGTGACCTGCTCGACATAGGCCGGGCTGCGTTGCCGGCCCTCAATCTTCACCGCTGCCACGCCGATCTCCGCCAGCTGCGGAATCAGGTCGATGGTGTTCAGGCTGGTGGGTTCTTCCAGGGCGTGGAAACGCTCGCCGTTGACCACGAAACGGCCTTTGCACAGGGTCGGGTAGCCCGCCGGCTCGTCCGGCGCGTAGCGGTCGATCAGCACGTCGTTGAGACGCGAGGTCAGCCCCTCGGGCTCCTCGCTCCAGCGCACCGCCTTGGCCGGCGAGCAGACGCCACAGAGATTCGGCGATTCGCCAGTGACGTAGGACGACAGGTGGCAGCGCCCCTCGGCCATGATGCACAGGCTGCCGAAGGCGAAGACTTCGATGGGCACCGGGCTGTTCGCCGCCACCTGGCGCACCTGCGCCAGCGACAGCACGCGCGGCAGCACGGCGCGGCGGATGCCGTAGCGCTCGTGGTAGAACGCCAGCGCCGCCACATTGGTGGCCGAGCCCTGCACCGAGAGATGCAGCGCGAGGTTCGGGTGGCGTTTGGCGGCATAGCCGAGCACCGCGCAGTCGGCGGCGATCAGCGCATCCACGCCCAGATCGGCGGCGTGGTCCACCGCGCGTTGCCAGCGGGCCCAGCCGGCTGCGCCGGGATAGGTGTTGACCGCCACGTACATCTGCTTGCCGGCGCTGTGGATCAGCTCCACGCCCTGGCGCAGCTGGCGGTCATCGAGGTTGAGGCCGGCGAAATGGCGGGCGTTGGTGTCGTCGCGAAAGCCGACGTAGACCGCGTCGGCGCCCTCGCGCAGGGCCGATTTCAGGGCGGGCAGACTCCCCGCCGGGCAGACCAGTTGCATGTTTCCCCCGGGCAATGCGGAGGCCGCCGGCCCCCGCCGGCAGCCGGGAACGGCGTCAGGCGCCGAGTTCGCTGAAGGACAGGAAGGGCAGCGGCTCGCCGGCGTGCAGGATGCGTCCGGCCTCCACTATCGCCAGGCCATCGGCCCAGCTCGCCGCGCGCAGCATGGCCGAGCCCTGCTGCGGATGCAGGCAGATACGGGCCACACCGCGGCTGTCCAGTTCCAGGCGCGCGCGCAGGTATTGGCGGCGCGAGTTGGCCGTGGGCCAGTCGAAGCCCGCCGGCAGCGTCACCGGCAAGGTATCGATTGCGCAACGCCCCTGGGCACGCCAGAGGAACGGCCGCGCCACCACCAGTGCGGTGACCAGCGCAGCGGCCGGGTTGCCCGGCAGGCCGATCCACGGCTTGCCGGAAATGCTGCCGAACGCCAGCGGTTTGCCCGGCTGCATCTTCAGCTTCCACAGGTGCAGTTCGCCCAGTTCGCGGATCGCCTGCTTGAGGTAGTCGCGGTCGCCCACCGACACCCCGCCGCTGGTGATCAGCACGTCCCATTCGGAAGCGGCGAGGCTCAGCGCATCGCGGCTGGCCGCCAGGGTGTCGGCGAGCACGCCGTAGTCGTGTACTTCCATGCCCCAGCCGCGCAGCAGCGCGCCGATGCTGAAGCGGTTGGCGTTGTAGATCTGCCCTGGTGCCAGTGGCTCACCCGGCTCACGCAGCTCGTCGCCGCTGCTCAACAGGCAGACGCGCAGCGGGCGGTACACGCTGATGCGGTCCAGGCCGACGCTGGCCAGCAGGCCGAGGTCCTGGGCGCGCAGTTTCTGCCCGGCGCTCAGCAGGGCGTCGCCTGCGCGGAGTTCTTCACCGCGACGGCGCACATGGCTGCCGTGCTCGACAGCCGGCACCTGCAGGTAGTCGCCGTCAGCCTGGCAATCTTCCTGGGCGATCACGCTGTCGGCTCCCGGCGGCAACGGCGCGCCGGTGAAGATGCGCATGGCCTCGCCGGGCTGCAGCTCGACCTGGGCGGCGTCGCCGGCGGCGATGTAGCCGGCGATCTTCAGTCGTGCACCGGATGCGCCGCTATCGGCGCTACGCAGGGCGTAGCCGTCCATTGCGCTGTTGTCCCACAGCGGCAGGTCGATGGGCGCTTGCACGTCCTCGGCCAGGACCCGGCCCAGTGCACTCTCCAGGTCGACCTGCACAATGGGTGGCGTCTTCGGCACGAACTCCATCAGCGCGGCGATGGCCTCGTCCACTGGACGCAGGCCGGCGCCGGAACAGCCACAGCCACTCATGACCGTGTACCGCAGGCCATTGCCGGGCGCTCGGGCTGGCGCTTGAGGTGGGGGACGAAATTGCAGGGCTTGGTGCGGCTGTCGAGCTGGTGCACGAGGATCTTTTCCCAGGCGGTCAGGCAGGCGCCGGTGGAGCCCGGCAGGCAGCAGACCAGGGTGCCATTGGTGACGCCAGCGAGGGCGCGGGACTGCAGGGTGGAGGTGCCGATTTCCTCGCGGGAAATCTGCCGGAACAGCTCGCCGAAACCGTCCGCCGTGCGTTCGAGCAGCGGGGCGACGGCTTGCGGGGTGTTGTCGCGGGCGGTGAAACCGGTACCGCCGGTGATCAGGCCGACCTGGATTTTCGCATCGGCAATCCAGGCCGAGACCACGGCGCGAATCTGGTAGATATCGTCGATCACCAGGCGGCGTTCGGCGAGGACGTGGCCGGCGCGCTGCAGGGAGGTGACCAGGGCCTGGCCGGAGGTGTCGTTGTGCAGGTTGCGGGTATCGCTGACGGTGAGGACGGCGATCTGGAGCGGCTGGAATTCCGCGGTGCTGAGATGGCTCATGAGGGGCTCTCCGGGACGGAGCAAAAAGGGCTGCTGCCAGCCTGCGCCCCTTCCCCTCCAGCGCCCATTCCTCCTAGGAGGTACTGCCCCGGCTCGTGCGGGGCATCGCCCTCATCGCACGGACGGCACTTGTAGGAGCGAGCTTGCTCGCGAACCGCACTCTGCCACCCTCCACGGCAGAACACTCATGCTGGCGGCGCAGGGGAGTCGATGGGTATCGCTGCGCTCCACGCCATCCTACGTTTGTGCTCCGCCCTGATGTCGGTGTGGAGGGGACCTCCCATCGCGGACAAGGTCCGCTCCTGCGTGAAGTTCTGCGCAGGAGCAGCCCTCTCCCCCGCCCTCTCCCTGAAGGGAGAGGGAGCTATCAGTGCCGGCTGACACTGCGGTTTCAGTCGGCACCGAGCCAGTCCCCTCTCCCTTCAGGGAGAGGGTTAGGGAGAGGGGAAATCCAAGGCACGATCTATCAGAAGAAGACAGTTGCTCCTACAAAAGCGCTGACGCTGGTGCCTGCCGGCTCAGCCCTCCCAGCGCTCGGCAGCGGACTTGTCGCTGCAGCGGCCTTCGACCCAGCGCGGGCCGTCGCTGGTGTCTTCCTTCTTCCAGAACGGCGCGCGGGTCTTGAGGTAATCCATGACGAAGTTGCAGGCGTCGAAGGCCGCCTGGCGGTGGGCGCTGGCAGCACCGACGAAGACGATGGGCTCGCCCGGTTCCAGACGGCCGATGCGGTGGAGGATTTCCAGGCGCAGCAGCGGCCAGCGCTGGTTGGCCTCGATCTCGATTTTCGCCAGCGCCTTCTCGGTCATGCCGGCGTAGTGTTCGAGGAACAGGCCGGCAACCTCGCGGCCATCATTGAAATCACGCACGTAGCCAACGAAGCCGACCACCGCGCCGACGCCGACGTTGGCGGCATGCATCGCGTTGAGTTCGGCGCCCGGATCGAACGCCGCCGGCTGGACGCGGATCGCCATGGCTTCAGCCTCCGGTAACGGTGGGGAAGAACGCCACCTCGTCGCCGTCGGCGAGGGGCTCGTCCAGGGAGCACAGCTCCTGGTTGCGCGCGCACATCAGGTTCTGCTCGCCGAGCACTTCCCAGACGCCGCCACGCTCCAGCAGCAGGCGCCGCAGGTCGTCGAGGTTGGCCAGGTTGTCGCTCCAGTTCAGCTGCTCGCCGTCCAGGCCGAGGGCTTCACGGTAGCGGGCGAAGTACTGCACGCGGATCATGGGGTGTCTCCTGCTGCGCTTTCTGTAGCAACGTAGTGGCCGCTTTTACCGCCGAGCTTCTCCAGCACACGAACGCTGTCGATGGTCATGCCGCGGTCAACGGCCTTGCACATGTCATAGATGGTCAGCGCGGCGACACTGGCGGCGGTCAGCGCTTCCATCTCCACGCCGGTCTGCCCGGCCAGCTTGCAGCGGGCGACGATGTGCACGGTGTCCTCACCCTCGGCGGCCAGTTCGACCTTGACGCTGGTGAGCAGCAGCGGGTGGCACAGCGGGATCAGTTCGTGGGTGCGCTTGGCCGCCTGGATGCCGGCGATACGCGCCACGGCGAACACGTCGCCCTTGGGATGGCCGCCGTCCTGGATCAGTTGCAGGGTCGACGGGAGCATGCGCACCCGGGCTTCGGCCACGGCCTCACGGGACGTCACGGCTTTCTCGGTGACATCGACCATGTTGGCGCGGCCCTGGGAATCGAGATGGGTCAGCACGGCTGGGAACTCTCCGGGGGATCAGGGGAACAGTGTACTCCCCGTGTGCGCGGCCGGCGGAACGGCGGACGGCGCGTTGGGGGGAGGATTGTATACAAGAATAGGTATGCGCGGCTTGGCCGATGTAGCGGGAGCTGGGCGGGTTCGCGAGCAAGCTCGCTCCTACGAAAAGCCCATTGGCACGCCGCCTGAACTGTAGGAGCGAGCTTGCTCGCGAACAGGCTACCCGGCTGACTGCTCGACTGCCGACACTGCCCAACGATCCCCTCGACCACTTGCGGGGGAGGGTCAGGGAGAGGGAGCGGAAGTTGCCCCAACGCTGAGGCATGGCTGAACGCCGCCCCTCTCCCCAGCCCTCTCCCTGAAGGGAGAGGGGGTTATCTGGAGCAAGGGAGGAAGTCAGCAGAAGCCGGTTACCGCATGCCGACTACAGATGTGCCTCGGCAAACTCCGCCAGCACCGAGCGCGGTACCCCTTGCAGGGTCACGTGCACGCCGTGGGGGAAGTCCTTGAAGCGTTCGGTCAGGTAGGTCAGGCCGGAGCTGGTGGCCGACAGGTAGGGGGTGTCGATCTGCGCCAGGTTGCCCAGGCAGATCACCTTCGAACCGTTGCCCGCGCGAGTGATGATGGTCTTCATCTGGTGCGGGGTGAGGTTCTGGCATTCGTCGATCAGGATCAGGCTCTGCTGGAAGCTGCGGCCGCGGATGTAGTTCAGCGACTTGAACTGCAGCGGCACCTTGCTGAGGATGTAGTCGACGCTGCCGTGGGTGCACTCGTCGTCCGAATGCAGGGCTTCGAGGTTGTCGGTGATCGCGCCGAGCCAGGGCTCCATCTTCTCCGCCTCGGTGCCGGGCAGGAAGCCGATGTCCTCGTCCAGCCCCTGCACGCTGCGGGTGGCGATGATGCGCTTGTAGCGCTTGGTGACCATGGTCTGCTCGATGGAAGCCGCCAGGGCGAGGATGGTCTTGCCCGAGCCCGCCGCACCGGACAGGTTGACCAGATGGATGTCCGGGTCGAGCAGCGCGTACAGCGCCAGCGACTGGTACACGTCACGCGGGCGCAGGCCCCAGGCCTCCTGGTGCAGCAGCGGCTCCTGGTGCAGGTCGAGGATGGTCAGCTCGTCCTGGTGGATGCCCTTGATCCAGCCGACGAAACCCTGTTCATCGACGATGAACTCGTTGATGTGCACCGCCGGCAGGTTGTCGGTGAGTTGCACGCGATGCCAGGTGCGCCCGTGGTCCTGGCGGGTCTCCACCTTGCTCACGCGGTCCCAGAACGAGCCGCTGAGGGAGTGGTAGCCACGCGACAGCAGGTTGATGTCGTCGACCAACTGGTCGGTGTGGTAATCCTCGGCGAACACCCCGCAGGCACGCGCCTTCAGGCGCATGTTGATGTCCTTGGTGACCAGCACCACGCGCTTGCTGCTGTGGCGGCTCTTCAGTTCCACCAGCTGGTTGATGATCTTGTTGTCGTTGAGGTGCTCGGGCAGCCAGGTGATCGGCTCCGCGCGCTTGCTCATGAGGATCGACAGGCTGCCGCACGGCCCGCTCTTGCCGCGCTGGATGGGTACGCCGGTCTCCACTTGCTCGGGCGAGGCTTCGCCCAGTACCGAGTCGATCAGGCGGATCGCCTGGCGACATTCGGCGGCCACGGTGTGTTTGCCGGTCTTGAGCTTGTCCAGTTCCTCCAGCACCGTCATCGGGATGGCGACATGGTGCTCCTGGAAATTCAGCAAGGCGTTGGGATCGTGGATCAGGACGTTGGTGTCGAGGACGTACAGGGTGGGCTGGGTGGGGCGGGAGCGTCCGTGGTCATCCATACGCAGGTCACCTCTTGTAGGAGCGTTACGACGGAATGCCTTTACAGCGCTCCGCCGTGCGGTGAGCCACCGTCTCCGGTTCCTGGATTCAGGGCAGGTTCCGGAGTACTGCAAGAAGAGACGGGCCGGGCCGGGGCCGCCACCTGTCTGCAGGGTTCGGCGGTCTACGTCTCAACAAATACAGGAAAAAACATGACGATAAAAAGTCTTTTTCCTTCCTAAGAAGGTTTTTTTCGTCGTACGACGAAATACCTTGGCGGCGACCTCGGACAGCGCTAGTTTTAGGGGTCCCACCTGCCGCAAAACGTCGCCGTTCCTTCGACGGATCAGTCCCTTAGCCCCTGCACCCGGTCTAGCCCGGCGCCTTGCGCCACGCACCGCCCCTCAGCACTCCTGCGCCCTGCCTATATAGATGTCGCCGCGCCCGCGCGCCGGATGCTAATCGTCCCCATAGGTGGAGCCAGCGGCTGCAACTCCTTACAATCGCGCCTCGATTGCAGGAGCGCGCTTGTAGGAGACCGCACGATGCTGATGGTGATTTCCCCCGCCAAGACCCTGGACTACGACACCGCTCCGGTGACGCAGCGTTTCACCCTGCCCGAGCACCTGGACGATGCCCAGGAGCTGATCGGCATCCTGCGGGAGCTGACCCCGGCGCAGATCGCCGAGCTGATGCACCTGTCGGACAAGCTGGCCGGCCTGAATGCCGCGCGCTTCGGCAGCTGGCACCCGGAGTTCACCCAGGCCAACGCCAAGCAGGCGCTGCTGGCGTTCAAGGGTGACGTCTATACCGGCATGCAGGCCGAGGACTTCAGCGAAGCCGACTTCGATTTCGCCCAGCGCCACCTGCGCATGCTTTCCGGCCTCTACGGCGTGCTGCGTCCGCTGGACCTGATGCAGCCGTACCGCCTGGAAATGGGCACCAAACTGGCCAACGCCCGCGGCAAGGACCTCTACGCCTTCTGGGGCGAGCGCATCAGCGGCTGGCTGAACGACTCCCTCGCCGAACAGGGCGACGACGTGCTGCTCAACCTGGCCTCCAACGAGTACTTCGGCGCGGTGAAGCGCAAGGCCCTGAACGCGCGGGTGATCGACACCGAGTTCAAGGACCTGAAGAACGGCCAGTACAAGATCATCAGCTTCTACGCCAAGAAAGCCCGCGGGATGATGGCGCGCTACGTGATCAAGGAACGCCTGACCAACCCCGAAGGCCTGAAGGACTTCAACTACGCGGGCTACGCCTACAGCGCCGAGCATTCCAAGGCAGACCAGCTGGTGTTCCTGCGCGACCACGCTGACGATTGATCTGCCATTGCTGCAGTACCAGACGGGAGCCCTTAGGGCTCCCGTTTTTGTTTGCGAGCGCGAGGCCTGTTGCAGCGCCCTACGGGCATGATTGCGGGCATGTAGCGCCTACCGGGAAACATCGGTGTTGGGCGGTTCGCGAGCAAGCTCGCTCCTACAGTGCTGGCGCCAATCGGAGGCAGGTCCTGGGATAGGCACAGCCCGCCGCGGAGGATTTCGCGGACTAGGTCCGCTCCTACAGGGATATTCGGAGCAGTTCGTAGGGCGCATAACGCGCCAGCGTTATCCGCCGTGGTGGCAGCGGCGGATAACCCGTTCCGGGTTATGCGCCCTACGTACTTAAGCGGAAACGTCGGTGCTGCGCGGTTCGCGAGCAAGCTCGCTCCTACGAAAAGCCAATGCGCCGCTCTGGCTCTGGCTCTGGTTCTGGTTCTGGTTCTGGTTCTGGTTCTGAAGGCTTCCAGTGAAATTTCCGCACGCGCCGAACGCCCCTTTCAGGAGGCCGAAGGTGATCGGAGTTTCAGGGGTTGAGCGACATGGATGTCGCGAGAGCCGCGATGGGCCAGGGATGGCCCTTCGTGGGGGGACGCCTAGTTCGGGCCCCTGAAACTCCGAAGAACCGAGGGTACTTTTCGCGAAGCGAAAAGCCGGATGCAGGGGCAAGACCTTTTGGTTCCTTTTGGGGCGTTTGCCAAAAGGGACTCGCCCGAGGGGGCGAAACACAAGGCCCGCGCTCACGCCGAGGCGGCGCAGAACACCTCAGCAGAAGCAGCAAAAACCGGCACCACTTAAGCAAAGGCAAACGTCAGGCCTGCCGACGGCTCGCGGGCACGGCCCGTTTCTGCAGAAAATCACTCGCCACTGCCGCCCCGCTTCCGGTCTATTTCGCCCCCCGAATCGCCCCTGATTCCAACTGGCCTGTAAGCCATTGACCATACGACCACCCGGTCACCCATACCCAATCTGTACGTTTACTACCCAAAACACCCCCTGAAGACCACACACACCCAATGGTCAAAACGACCGTTCGTCCGCTTCAGGATTAATAGTGAGAAAATTTTTCGACCCGCCGGACAGGTCGATTGGATGGAAATCATCCTGATTCGCTCCCTGCCTTGTAATCCATTGGCCATTACCAGCCCTTGGCCATGACATGCATTTCACGATTGCACTTTGCAAGAGGCAAAGCTGAACGGCAGCTGAACGAATGTCTTAACGACGATACAGGGTCGTTTTCAACGAATTTTTCAATGGAACTTTCCCCAACCATGCACATTGCACTGGGCAAAGCGCCGTGCAATTGGCCATTAACTCGGCATCAGCTGATAGCAATTGGATATTTCAAATCATTTCGCAGGCGGGATGAGCGGAAGGAACTAACCGCATTTGAGATAAATCCTATTTGCGCAACGACCATCGTTGGCAAAACAGAAATGCCCCGGTGGAAATTGGCTTGTTCAGTTACAAGGTTATTTCGATCGGCTATCGACGACTTACCTTCAAACTGCAACCCAATGAAATCACTGAACTTTTCAGATGACGAGGCAATCATCTAACCAGACTAGAGCACGCCAGGCAGACACTGCACCAACTTTGCAATCTGCCTGAAACATAACAGGGCAACTATCGAAAGTTCGCCCCAATACTGTGCTCGAAAGTTTAGCACTCGATTCCCATGCCTGCCTGGAAGGAAATACGGAGAACACTCCAACAGTGAACTCCAGGGGTTCTTGCACCCTTTAAAAAGCGCCCTACCGGGCAACTTTAAACAGTTCGACCATTGAAGAGGTGAATGCGATGCGTATCAGCATCTTTGGTCTTGGGTATGTTGGCGCAGTATGTGCCGGCTGCCTGTCCGCACGAGGCCATGAAGTCGTTGGGGTGGATGTTTCCACCACCAAGATCGATCTGATCAACAACGGAAAGTCGCCCATCGTCGAGCCGGGCCTGGAGCCCCTGCTGGAGCAGGGCATCCGCACCGGTCGCCTGTCGGGCACCACCGACTTCAAGAAGGCCGTCCTGGACACCGACGTGTCGTTCATCTGCGTCGGCACCCCGAGCAAGAAGAACGGCGACCTGGACCTTGGCTACATCGAGTCCGTCTGCCGCGAGATCGGCTACGCCATCCGCGAGAAGAAGGAGCGCCACACCGTGGTCGTGCGCAGCACCGTGCTGCCGGGCACCGTGAACAACGTGGTGATCCCGATCATCGAGGACTGCGCGGGCAAGAAAGCCGGCGCCGACTTCGGCGTGGGCACCAACCCGGAGTTCCTCCGCGAATCCACCGCGATCAAGGACTACGACTTCCCGCCCATGACCGTCATCGGCGAGCTGGACAGCCAGACCGGCGACCTGCTCGAAGAAATCTACCGTGAGCTGGACGCGCCGATCATCCGCAAGACCATCGAGGTCGCCGAGATGATCAAGTACACCTGCAACGTCTGGCACGCGGCCAAGGTCACCTTCGCCAACGAGATCGGCAACATCGCCAAGGCCGTCGGCGTCGACGGCCGCGAGGTGATGGATGTGATCTGCCAGGACCGCAAGCTGAACCTGTCGCGCTACTACATGAAGCCCGGCTTCGCCTTCGGCGGCTCCTGCCTGCCCAAGGACGTGCGCGCCCTCACCTACCGCGCCAGCCAGCTGGACATCGAGCACCCGATGCTCGGCTCGATCATGCGCAGCAACCAGCACCAGGTGCAGAAGGCCTTCGACATCATCGCCGCCCACGGCAGCCGCAAGGTCGGCCTGCTCGGCCTGTCGTTCAAGTCGGGCACCGACGACCTGCGCGAAAGCCCGCTGGTGGAACTGGCCGAGATGCTCATCGGCAAGGGCTACGAGCTGCAGATCTTCGACCGCAACGTCGAGTACGCCCGCGTCCATGGCGCGAACAAGGAGTACATCGAATCGAAGATCCCGCACGTCTCCTCGCTGCTGGTTTCGGACCTGGACGCGGTCGTGAAGTCCTCCGACGTGCTGGTACTGGGCAACGGTGACGAGCTGTTCGTCGACGTGGTGAAGCAAGCGCCCGAAGGCAAGAAGGTCGTCGACCTGATCGGCTTCATGCCGAGCACCACTGACGACCGCGCCGAAGGCATCTGCTGGTAACGCGCCGCTCTTCGTAGGAGCGAGCTTGCTCGCGAACGCTCTCCGCCGCACCACCGTGCCCAGCGGGTTCGCGAACAGGTTCGCTCCGACAGGAGCCCCTCCTCCCCAGAAGCGACAGACGGATTTCGACGATGGAAACCTACAAACGAGTAATCGGTGAAGCCACCGGCTGGCTGGTCTTTCTCGGCCTGCTGATGCTGCTGGCGCTGCTGGTGCCGCCGACGGTGTTCGACGCCGACTCCAAGGACTTCCTGCTGCTGATCGGCGCAGTCGGCATCTGGCGCTACTCCATGGGCGGCCTGCATTTCCTGCGCGGCATGTTGTTCCTCTACGTGGTCTACCCGCACTACCGCCGCAAGATGCGCAAGCTCGGCGAGGCGGCCGACCCGTCCCACGTGTACCTGATGGTCACCAGTTTCCGTATCGATGCGCTGACCACCTCGATGGTCTATCGCTCGGTCATCGAAGAAGCCATTGCCTGCGGCTACCCCACCACCGTGGTGTGCTCCATCGTCGAGATGTCCGACGAGGTGCTGATCAAGCAGCAGTGGCAGAAGCTCAACCCGCCGGACCACGTGCAACTCGACTTCGTGCGCATCCCCGGCACCGGCAAGCGTGACGGCCTGGCCCACGGCTTCCGCGCCATCTCCCGCCACCTGCCGGACGAAGATGCGGTGGTCGCGGTGATCGACGGCGACACCGTGCTCGAGCCCGGCGTGGTGAAGAAGACCGTGCCCTGGTTCAAGCTCTTCCCCAACGTCGGCGGCCTGACCACCAACGAATTCTGCGAAGTGCAGGGCAGCTACGTGATGAGCGAGTGGCACAAGCTGCGCTTCGCCCAGCGCCACATCAACATGTGCTCCATGGCCCTGTCCAAGCGCGTGCTGACCATGACCGGGCGCATGTCGGTGTTCCGCGCCGCCGTGGTCACCGACCCGGACTTCATCACTGACGTGGAAAGCGATCACCTGGACCACTGGCGCCTGGGTCGCTTCCAGTTCCTCACCGGCGACGACAAGTCCAGCTGGTACAGCCTGATGCGCCTGGGCTACGACACCTTCTACGTGCCGGACGCAGCGATCAACACGGTCGAACACCCGCCGGAGAAGAGCTTCATCAAGGCCAGCCGCAAGCTGATGTTCCGCTGGTACGGCAACAACCTGCGGCAGAACTCCCGCGCCCTGGCCCTCGGCCCACAACGCCTGGGCTGGTTCACCAGCGTGGTGCTGTTCGACCAGCGCCTGTCGATGTGGACCTGCCTGCTCGGCCTGGTCGCCGCGATCATCGCCAGCATCAAGTACAGCATCGCCTTCCTGCTCATCTACCTGCTGTGGATCGGCATCACCCGCTTCGTGCTGACCCTGCTGCTGTCGCTGTCGGGCCACCACATCGGCCCGGCCTACCCGGCGATCCTCTATTACAACCAGATCGTCGGCGCGCTGGTGAAGATCTACGTGTTCTTCCGCCTCGACCAGCAGTCGTGGACCCGCCAGAACACCAAGCTCGACCGCGGCCTGGCCAGCTTCCAGCGCTGGTTCAACACCTGGTCCTCGCGAGCCATGACCTTTTCCGCGGCCAGCGTCTTCGTCGCCGTACTGCTGACCATCGTCTGACCCGACTTCTATCTACGAACAGGACTCGACCTCATGAATACCGCCGTCAACGTCAATGTCGTGCATGAATCCGAAGCCCAGCGCCAGCACGCCCGGGTCAAGCTGCCGGCTCGTATCCGCTACATCGCCACCAATCGAGAAGGCGCAGACGCCCGCCTGCTGGACCTGTCCGCCGGCGGCTTCGCCTTCACCTCGGCGAACAACACCCCGGTACAGGTCGGCGACCTGCACAAGGGCAAGCTGCTGTTCCAGATCGACAGCATCAGCTTCTCCCTGGAAGTGGAATTCCAGGTGCGCTCCTATGACCGCGAAAGTGCCCGCGTCGGCTGCGAATTCCAGCACCTGAAGCCGCGCGAGATCGCTGCCCTGCGCTACCTGATCACCTCCTACCTGGCCGGTGAAGTGGTCAGCGTCGGCGATATGCTCAACACCCTGCAACGCGAGAACTTCACCAAGGCCCGCAAGCACGGCGCTGGCTCGGGCGGCATGGGCTTCTTCGGCCGCTTCCGCGCGGTCACCGTGAGCACCGCGATCTTCGTCGTCGGCGTCGGCGCCTTCGCGGTGATCCTCAACCAGATCTACAACCTGTACTTCGTCACCCATGCCGATTCCGGCGTGGTCAGCGTCGCCAACCAGCAGATCACCATGCCCCGCGAGGGCACCGTGGAAAGCCTGGTGGAGCCCGGCGCCCAGGTCGCCAAGGGCGCACCGATCGCCTCCTTCTCCGCCAACCTGCTGGACCTGCTCAAGGGCAACCTGACCGAAGAACAGCTCAACCCGAGCAACATCGAGAAGCTCTTCGGCCACCAGATGAAGGGCACCCTGACCAGCCCCTGCGATTGCATCGTGGTGGAACAGCGCGTCGCCAACGGCCAGTTCGCCAACAAGGGCGACGTGATCTTCACCCTGACCCCGCGCGACAGCCTGGCCAGCGTGGAAGCGCGCTTCCCCTACCGCAATGCCGCCGAACTCTCCCCCGGCACCCACGTGAACTTCCAGGTCGCCGGCGACAGCGAAGTGCGCGGCGGCCGCATCCAGCGCACCGCGCCGGTGGACGGTGACCTGTCCTCGGAAATCCGCGTGCAGATCACCCCCGACCAGCCGCTCGACAGCCAGATGGCTGGCCGCCCGACTGAAGTCAGCATCGGCGGCCTGCCGGGCCGCACCCTGCTGAACAAGGCGATGGCCCTGGCCACCGCCCGCTAAGAGGACCGCCCGCATGAATCGACCTGTCCTGCGATACGCCCCGCACCTCGGCCGACATATTGGATTGGCCCTGGCCATCGCCGCGGCCGCCGGTTGCGCCGGCCTGCCCGACCAGCGTCTGGCCCAGGAGGCGCTGGAGCGCGGCGACATCGCCACCGCCCAGGCCAACTTCCAGGCCCTGGCCACCATGGGTTACGCCGACGCACAGGTCGGACTGGCCGACATGCAGGCCGCCACCGGCGACCCCGACGAACAGGCCCGCGCCGAGAAGCTCTACCGCGAAGCGGCGGAAAGCTCGCCGCGTGCCCGCGCCCGCCTCGGCAAGTGGCTGGCAGCCAAGCCCGGCGGCAGCGATGCCGAGCACCGCGAAGCCGAACAACTGCTGACCCGCGCCTTCGACGAAGGCGAGGACAGCGCACTGGTGCCGCTGATCGTCCTCTACCTGCAGTACCCGCAGGCCTGGCCGAACGTGAACCCGCAGCAGCGCATCGACCAGTGGCGCGCCCAGGGCCTGCCGCAGGCGGACCTGGCGCAGATCATCCTGTACCGCACCCAGGGCACCTACGACCAGCATCTGGGCGAAGTCGAACAGGTCTGCCAGCGCTGGCTGAACCGCATGGACGTGTGCTGGATGGAACTGGCCACCGTGTACCAGAAGCAGGGCAATGCGGATAAGCAGAAGGCCCACATCGAAGCGCTCAAGGCAGGCTGGAAGGCCGGCCGCGTGCCGTCCGAGCGCGTCGAGTCGGTGGCCGGCGTGCTGGCCGACCCGAACATCGGCACCGCCGACCCGCAGGCCGCCCAGGCGCTGCTCACCGAGATCGCCCCGACCTACCCGGCCGCCTGGGTCAGCCTGGCCAAGCTGCAGTACGACAACCCCGACCTGGGCGACCTCGACCAGATGCTCGACTACCTGAAGAAGGCCCAGGACGCCGCCCAGCCCCGCGCCGAGCTGCTGCTCGGGCGCCTCTACTACGACGGCAAGTGGGCACCGCAGGAACCGCAGAAGGCCGAGCAGCACCTGCTCAAGGCCGCCGCTACCGAGCCGCAGGCGCACTACTACCTGGGGCAGATCTACCGCCGTGGCTTCCTCGGCCAGGTCTACCCGCAGAAGGCCGTGGACCACCTGATCATCGCCGCCCGTGCCGGCCAGGCCAGCGCCGACATGGCCCTCGCCCAGCTCTATTCGCAGGGCCGCGGCATCCGCCCCAACCTGGTCAACGCCTATGTCTTCGGCGAGCTCGCCCAGCGCCAGCAGGTGCCCACCGCCAGCGACCTGATGGCGCAGATCGAACCGCAGATCCAGCCGGCCGACCGCAGCGCGGCCCAGCAGTTGCTCAAGCGTGAAGAACAGGCTCGCGGCGCCAACTGGCAAGCCACCGTCAGCCTTCTGCAGAACAACCAGGAACAAGAAAATCTATGAAGCGCACCGACCCGATGTCCACCCCGCTGTTTGCTCTCGTCGATGGAGTTCAGCCGCGCGCTCTGGCTTCCGCTGTCCGCCGCGCCCGTCTGTTCCCGATCATGTTCGGTGCCGGCCTGAGCCTGGCCGGCACCCTCTTCGGCAGCCTCGCCCACGCGGCGGAAGAGCCACCGAAGAACTTCGGCCTCGACATCAAGGTGACCGCCGAATCCGAGGACGACCGCGACCTGGGCACCGCCCACGGCGGCGACCTCAACGGCATCGGCCTCGACCTGCGCCCCTGGGCGTTCGGCCAGTGGGGCGACTGGAGCGCCTACACCATGGGCCAGGCGGTGACCGCCACCGACACCATCCAGACCGACACCCTGCAGGAGGACAACAGCGCCTCCAACGATTCCGACAACCAGGACGACGGCCGCGAGCGCGACGACAGCTACCTCGCCCTGCGCGAATTCTGGGTCGACTACGCCGGCCTTACCCAGTACCCCGGCGAGCACCTGCGCTTCGGTCGCCAGCGCCTGCGCGACGACAGCGGCATGTGGCAGGACACCAACATCGAAGCGCTGAACTGGACCTTCGACACCACCCTGCTGCGCGCCCACGCCGGCGTCGCCCAGCGCTTCTCCGAATACCGCACCGACCTCACCGAACTGGCCCCCGAAGACAAGGACCGCACCCACTTCTTCGGCGACATCTCCACGCAGTGGCTGCCCAACCACTGGGTCGGCCTGCGCCTGCACCACGCCGATGACAGCGGAAACCTGAAGGACCCGGGCGAGGAAGTCGACTCCCTCGACAAGACCTACACCGGCGACCTCACCTGGGTCGGCATCGAGGCCAACGGCGACGGCTACAACTACCGCTCGCAGATGCCGCTCAACTACTGGGCGAGCGCCACCTGGCTGACCGGTAACCGCGACCGCCTGAGCAGCACCACCATCGGCAACGACCGCATCGCCACCGGCAAGCAGAGCGGCGACGTCAACGCCTACGGCGTCGACCTCGGCCTGCGCTGGAACATCGACGAGCAGTGGAAGACCGGTATCGGCTACGCCCGCGGCAGCGGCGGCGGCAAGGACGGCGAGGACCAGTTCCAGCAGACCGGCCTTGAGAGCAACCGCTCCAACTTCACCGGCACCCGCTCGCGCGTGCACCGCTTCGGCGAGGCCTTCCGCGGCGAACTCTCCAACCTCCAGGACGCCACCGTCTTCGGTGCCTGGCAGCTGCGCGACGACTACGACGCAAGCCTCGTGTACCACAAGTTCTGGCGCGTGGACGGCGACTCGGACATCGGCAACAGCGGCATCAGCGCACCGATGGTGAACAACTCCAAGGACGTCGGCCAGGAAGTCGACCTGGTCGTCACCAAGTACTTCAAGCAGGGCCTGCTGCCGGCCTCCATGAGCCAGGCGATCGACGAGCCGTCGGCGCTGATCCGCTTCCGCGGCGGCGTGTTCAAGCCCGGCGACGCCTACGGCAGCCACGTCGACTCGACCATGCACCACGCCTTCGTCGACGTGATCTGGCGCTTCTGAGGACTGTAGCGATGACTATCCGAGCACCCTTCCCCGCTCCAACACCCTCACCCCAGCCCTCTCCCAGGGGGAGAGGGGGCGCCCTGGCGTTGGGTTGCGTGCCGTGCCAGCCGATCGCTCCGAACAGCCCCCTCTCCCTCCGGGAGAGGGTTGGGGTGAGGGGGCCGCAAGGCCAGCGCAAGCCCGGCGCCGTGCAGTGGTCCACCCTGCTGCTGGGCAGCGTACTGCTGGCCAGCACTCCGGCCTGGGCGGCGCAGCCCGCGGCCAAGGCCCCGGCGAGCGCTGCCGCGCACAAGGATGCAAATGCCGCGAAAGCCCAGCAGGACGGCGACAAGCCAGGGCAGGACGCCGACAAGCCAGGCCAGGAAGAACCCGGCCACACCCAGACGCTGAAGGAATCCGGCAACTACACCGTCACCGCCGCCCCCAGCGAACCGCTCAAGCTCGACCCGCCCAAGCTCCCTGACCTCAGCGGCTACACCGCCGAGGCGGTGGAGAAGAAGATCGAGCGCAACAAGCGCGGCAAGGCGCAGGTCCAGCGCATGGTCCAGCAGCAGCCGCTGAAGGAATTCACCGGCGGCAAGAACCGCCTCGCCGAATGGGTGAAGCGCCAGCGCCAGATGCCCCAGGCGATCTTCATCGACGGCGGCTACGTCAACCTCGCGGACCTCGTCGGCAAGCTGCCGAAAACCGCCCTGGAGCAGACCGAGCCGGGCGTCTACATCGCCCGCCTGCCCATCGTGGTGAGCCAGGGCGCGACCCTGGAAATCGACGGCAAGGTCAAGGAGCTGCGCCTGTCCCAGGACCGCGGCGCGTTCCTGGTCAACGACGGCAAGCTGTTCGTCCGCGATACCAAGGTCACCGCCTGGAACGAGGCGAAGAAGGAGCCGGCCTGGTTCAAGACGCCCAACGAGTTCCGCCCGTTCCTGATCTCCTGGGGCGGCGCCGAGGCCTACCTGGTGAACAGCCACTTCACCAGTTTCGGCTACAACGCCTCCAAGGCCTACGGCATCTCCATCTCGCAGTACAGCCCGGGCATGGACAAGACCATGAAGCGCCCGCGGCCCAAGGGCTGGGTGATCGGCTCGACCTTCGAGGACGCCTGGTACGGCTTCTACTGCTACGAGGCCGACGACCTGGTGGTGCGCGGCAACACCTACAAGAACAACATCGTCTACGGCATCGACCCGCATGACCGTTCGCACCGCCTGATCATCGCCGAGAACACCATCTACGGGACCAAGAAGAAGCACGGCATCATCGTCTCCCGTGAGGTCAACGACAGCTGGATCATCCACAACAAGACCTACGACAACCACCTCTCCGGGATCGTCCTCGACCGTAATTCCGAGCGCAACCTGGTGGCCTACAACGAGGTGTACCGCAACCACTCCGACGGCATCACCCTCTACGAGTCGGGCGACAACCTCATCTACGGCAACCAGGTGCTGGCCAACCTGCGCCACGGCATCCGCGTGCGCAACAGCGTGAACATCCGCCTGTACGAGAACCTCGCGGCCGGCAACAAGCTGATCGGCGTCTACGGCCACATCAAGGACCTTACCGACACCGACCGCAACATCGACCTCGACCCCTTCGACACCAAGGTCTCGCTGATCGTGGTCGGCGGCAAGCTCGCCGGCAACGGCTCCGGCCCGCTGTCGGTGGACTCGCCGCTGTCGCTGGAGCTGTACAAGGTGGCCATGCTCGGCCCGACCAAATCTTCCGGCATCTCCTTCAACGGCGTGCTCGGCCAGAAGCAGGACCAGATCCTGGACCTGCTGGTGCGCCAGCAACGCGCTGTGCTGATCGACCCCGTCGAAAGCCAGGCCGAACTGCAGAACTGAGGATCCGACAATCATGAACAGACTGACCATCAACCTGCTGCGCCTGTCGGGCCTCACCGCCGCCCTGCTGCTCGCCCACCAGGCCAGCGCTGCCGACGCGCCGAGCTACTCCGCGCAGCCGTCCGCCGGCCTCTGCCCCACCGCCTCGAACAACGCGGCGTACAACACCAAGTACCTGGGCTTCTTCACCCACCTGGTACCGGCCCAGGAAGACTGGCTGTTCCGTACCACCTACGACCTGCGCACCGATTTCGGCACCAGCGCCGAAGGGTGGCGCGAGCTCAAGCAACTGCGCGACGAACTCAAGCGCAAGGGCATCGACCTGGTCGTGGTCTACCAGCCCACCCGTGGCCTGGTGAACCGCGAGAAGCTCAACCCGCAGGAGAAGGCCAGCTTCAACTACGACCTGGCCAAGCAGAACTACCAGGCGACCATCGCCCAGTTCCGCAAGGCCGGCATCTACACCCCGGACTTCTCGCCGCTGTTCGACGAGAAGGAAGAGCACCCGTACTACTTCAAGGGCGACCACCACTGGACCCCGTACGGCTCGATGCGCAGCGCGAAGATCGTCGCCGAGACGCTGAAGGAAATCCCCGCCTACAACGACATTCCGAAGAAGGAATTCGAGAGCAAGCGCGTGGGMCTGCTGTCCAAGCTGGGCACCTTCCACAAGGCCGCCGCGCAACTCTGCGGCAGCAGCTACGCGCCGCAGTACGTCGACCGCTTCGAGACCGAGCCGGTGGGCGACACCGGTGGCGGCGACCTGTTCGGCGAGGGCGGTGATGCCCAGGTGGCGCTGGTCGGCACCTCCAACAGTGGCCCGGCATACAACTTCGCCGGCTTCCTGGAGCAGTACGGCAAGGTCGACATCCTCAACAACGCCGTGTCCGGCGGCGGCTTCGACAGCTCCCTGCTGGCCTACATGACCAGCAAGGAATTCCACGACAAGCCGCCGAAGATCCTCATCTGGGAATTCGCCACCCACTACGACATGGCGCAGAAGAGCTTCTACCGCCAGGCCATGCCGCTGGTGGACAACGGCTGCGCCGACGGCAAGCCGGCCATCAGCCGCAAGGTCAAGCTGCACGCGGGCAGCAACGAGGTGCTGATCAACAGCGGCGCCCTGCCGATCCGCTCGGGCAGCTACACCGCCGACGTCACCTACTCCGACCCCGGCGTGCACGAACTCAAGAACACCATCTGGTACATGAACGGTCGTCGCGAGCAGCTGAAGATCGAACAGTCCAAGGCCGTGGATACCGGCGGACGCTACGTCTTCGAACTGCGCAACGACGAAGACTGGTCGAACCAGCAGTTCCTCTCCCTGGAGATCGAGGCGCCGGACGACATGCCGGCGGGCCTGGAAGTCGAGGCCAAGCTCTGTCAGACGCCCAAAGCCAAGTCGGCCGACGTGGCCGCCAACTGAAGCGAGGGATGAACACCATGCCCAGCCTACGCAAGATCAAGACCCCCGTGGTCGCCCGCATCGGCCTGACCGTCGCGGTGCTCGGCGCCCTGTTCGGCGGCGAGACCACCCATGCCGCCGACCTGATGCCGCCGCCGGGCTACTTCTCCGCCGTCGGCGACAAGGGCAGCAAGAAGGACGCCGACAGCTGCCCCACTGCGCCCACGCCCTACACCGGCAGCCTGCAGTTCACCAGCAAGTACAAGGGCTCGGACTCGGCGCGGGCAACCTTCAACGCCGATGCCGACAAGGAGTTCCGCAGCCAGATCAAGGACATCACCGACATGGAGCGCGGCGCCACCAAGCTCATCACTCAGTACATGCGCAGCGGCAACAAGGGCGACCTGGACTGCGCGATGAACTGGCTGGATAGCTGGGCGAAGGCCGGTGCGCTCGAAAGCAGCGACTACAACCACACCGGCAAGTCCATGCGCAAATGGGCGCTGGGCAGCCTGTCGTCCTCCTACATGCGCCTGAAGTTCTCCAGCAGCCGTCCGCTGGCCGCCTATGGCGAGCAGTCGAAAGAGATCGAGAACTGGTTCAGCACCCTGGGCAGCCAGGTGGTGCGCGACTGGAGCGACCTGCCGCTGAAGAAGATCAACAACCACTCCTACTGGGCCGCCTGGTCGGTGATGTCCACCGCCGTGGTGACCAACCGCCGCGACCTGTTCGACTGGTCGGTGCAGGAATTCAAGGTCGCCGCCAACCAGGTGGACAACGACGGCTACCTGCCCAACGAACTCAAGCGCCGCCAGCGCGCCCTGTCCTACCACAACTACTCGCTGCCGCCGCTGACCATGATCGCCGCCTTCGCCCAGGTGAACGGCGTCGACCTGCGCCAGGAAAACAACGGCGCCCTGCAGCGCCTGGCCAACCGCGTGATGCAAGGCGTGGACGACCAGGACGCGTTCGACGAGAAGACCGGTAACGACCAGGACATGGCCGACCTGAAGGAGAACAGCAAGTTCGCCTGGCTGGAACCCTACTGCGCGCTCTACAGCTGCGCGCCGAAGACCCAGGACTGGAAGAAGAAGATGGAGCCGTTCAACAGTTTCCGCCTGGGGGGTGAAGTGACCAAGGTTTTCAACCGTCAGGGGGCGGGGAGCTGAAGCAGCGCCCGTCTCCTTGAAGGCGGAATTCCCGTCGGGCGGATAACGCTTCGCGTCATCCGGCCGGGACCTGTAGGAGCGAGCTTGCTCGCGAACAGTGTCTCCGGGAGCTCCAGCGCCGGGCAGTTCGCGAGCAAGCTCGTTCCTACGAAGAGCTGCCCATCCCGCACACGCGGGGCACGGCAACACCACCCGACCCACGCAATAAAGACGCGGGCGGGCGCAACAGATTGAGCACCACATGGGGAGGAATTGGCGGGTAGCCCCGGCCTTTCCTCAAGGCGTCGCGAAGACGCCGGAAGGTCCGGAGCCACTCAAGGTTTGAAGCTCCAGAGAGAGACGCGGAATGGTCTTTTCTTCCAACGTGTTCCTGTTCCTGTTCCTGCCGGTCTTCCTCGGCCTGTACTACCTGAGCGGGAACCGCTACCGGAACCTCCTGTTGCTGGTCGCCAGCTACATCTTCTACGCCTGGTGGCGGGTGGACTTCCTCCTGCTGTTCGCCGGCGTCACCCTGTTCAACTACTGGATCGGCCTGCGTATCGGCGCCGCCGGCGTTCGCACCAAGGCTGCCCAACGCTGGCTGCTGCTCGGCGTGGTGGTCGACCTGTGCGTGCTGGGCTACTTCAAGTACGCCAACTTCGGCGTCGAGAGCCTCAACGAGATCATCACCTCGATGGGCATGCAGCCCTTCGTGCTGACCCACATCCTGCTGCCCATCGGCATCAGCTTCTACACCTTCGAATCGATCAGCTACATCATCGACGTGTACCGCGGCGACACCCCGGCCACGCACAACCTGATCGACTTCGCGGCGTTCGTGGCGATCTTCCCGCACCTGATCGCCGGCCCCGTGCTGCGCTTCAAGGACCTGGTCGACCAGTTCAACCACCGCACCCACACCGTCGACAAGTTCGCCGAAGGCTGCACCCGCTTCATGCAGGGCTTCGTCAAGAAGGTGTTCATCGCCGACACCCTGGCGGCGGTGGCCGACCACTGCTTCGCCCTGCAGGCCCCAACCACCGGCGATGCCTGGCTCGGCGCGCTGGCCTACACCGCGCAGCTGTACTTCGACTTCTCCGGCTACAGCGACATGGCCATCGGCCTCGGCCTGATGATGGGCTTCCGCTTCATGGAGAACTTCAACCAGCCCTACATCAGCCAGTCCATCACCGAGTTCTGGCGGCGCTGGCACATCAGCCTCTCCACCTGGCTGCGCGACTACCTGTACATCAGCCTGGGCGGCAACCGCGGCACCACGTTCCAGACCTACCGCAACCTGATCCTCACCATGCTGCTGGGCGGCCTGTGGCACGGCGCCAACGTCACCTACATCATCTGGGGCGCCTGGCATGGCGTGTGGCTGGCCATCGAACGCGCCCTGGGCGTGAACGCCGCGCCGCGTGTGCTCAATCCGCTGAAGTGGGTGTTCACCTTCCTGCTGGTGATCGTCGGCTGGGTGATCTTCCGCGCCGAGAACCTGCACGTGGCCTGGCGCATGTACGCCGCCATGTTCAGCTTCGGCGACTGGCACCTCTCCGAGCTCAACCGCGCCAGCCTCACCGGCCTGCAGGTCGGCACCCTGGTGGTCGCCTACCTCGTGCTCGCCTTCTTCGGCCTGCGCCAGTTCTACAACCAGCCGATGCAGAGCAAGGCACCGAAGGCCGCCGCGAAGACCGAACAGGTCGACGCCGACGGCCCGGCCAGCGCCCAGCCGCGCACCCCGGCCATGGCCCAGCAGGACCCCGCGGCAATCGCCTATTCGCCCAGCGGCGCGGCCGTCTACCAGCCGCACTGGATGACCCAGCTGCCGGTCCTGGCTACCCGCGTCGCCCTGCTCCTGCTGTTCGCCGCCTCGGTGCTCAAGCTCTCGGCGCAGAGCTACTCGCCGTTCCTCTACTTCCAGTTCTGAGCGAGGCCAGACCATGACAGAAGCAATCAGGACTATCGCCAAACCCCTCCAGTACGCCTACATCGCCGCCTTCGGCGGGATGCTGCTGGGCCTCGCCGGCTGGTCGCTGAAGGCCTTCCCCAGCTTCTCCGCCGCCGAAGGCACCACTGTGCTCAACGGCAAGCTGGCCCACGCCTTCGAAGGCCACTACGACGGCGAATTCCCCATCAAGCGCCTGGGCACCAACCTCTGGGCTGCGCTGGACTACACCGTCTTCGACGAAGGCCGCCCCGGCGTGGTGATCGGCAAGGACGGCTGGCTGTTCACCGATGAAGAGTTCAAGCCCGCCCCCACCCAGCAGCAGCTCGACGACAACTGGGCGCTGGTGCGCGGCGTGCAGCAGGAGCTGGAACGCCGCGGCGTGAAGCTGGTGCTGGCGATCATCCCGGCCAAGACCCGTCTCTACCCCGAGTACGTCGGCAAGGAGCAACCGGCGGCGATGCACGCCTCGCTCTACAACGACTTCCTGCAGCGCGCCCGCCAGGCCGGCATGGCCGCTCCGGAGCTGCTCGGCACGTTGGAGAAGGCCAAGGACAACGGCCAGGTGTTCCTGCGCACCGACACCCACTGGACCCCGTTGGGCGCCGAAGCCGTGGCCCAGCGCCTGGGCGAAAGCATCCGCGCCGGTGCCGGCGCCGACCTGCCGAGCCAGAGCTTCGTCACCGAAGCCGGCAAGAGCGGCGCGCACAAGGGCGACCTGCTGACCTTCCTGCCGCTGGACCCGCTGTTCACCAGCCTGCTGCCCGAAGAAGACCAGCTGCAGCAGCGCCAGACCCACCCGGTCGAGGAAGCCGCAGCCGGCTCCGGCGACAGCAGCGGTGGCGGCGACCTGTTCGGCGACAGCGCCCAGCCGCAGGTCGCCCTGGTCGGCACCAGCTACAGCGCCAACCCGCGCTGGAACTTCGCCGGCGCCCTCAAGCAGGCGCTCTCGGCGGACGTCATCAACTACGCCAAGGAGGGCAAGGGCCCCCTGGAACCGATGCTCGAACTCCTGCAGGACGAAGGCTTCAAGCAGAAGCCGGCGCAACTGCTGGTCTGGGAATTCCCCGAACGCTACCTGCCGATGCACAGCGACCTGAGCCAGTTCAACCAGGACTGGGTGGCGCAATTGCGTGCGGCGGGTAACCGCGACGAACGCCTGGCCTCCAACCAGGCCCCGGCTCACTGAGCAGAACCATCCACGGCGCATCGAGCGCCGGAACAGGGCACCACCCGTGCCCAGACGAGAAAAAGTAGACGGAGGTACACCCCATGAACCGACTGACCTTTAACCGCATGAGCATCCGCACCCTGCAATCGTCCGCCCTGGCCATCGCCCTGGGCGCCGCCTCCTTCGGCGCCTTCGCCGGCGGTGAAGGCGCGCTGTACGGCCCGCAGGCTCCCAAGGGCTCGTCCTTCGTGCGGGCCTACAACGCCGGCAGCGCCGAGCTCAACGTCGCGGTCGGCAACGCCACCCTGAACGACGTCTCGCCGCTGGGCTCCAGCGACTTCAAGTTCCTCCCGCCGGGCAACTACACCGCCAAGGTCGGTAGCCAGAGCCTGCCGGTGAAACTCGACCCGGACGCCTACTACACCCTCGTCAGCCAGCCCGGCGGCCAGCCGCGCCTGGTGCCCGAGCCGCCGTTCAAGAACAAGCAGAAGGCCCTGGTCCGCGTACAGAACCTCAGCGGCAAGGCCCTCACCCTGAAGACCGCTGACGGCAAGACCGAAGTGGTCAGCAACGTCGCCCCGCAGAGCCACGGCGACCGCGAGATCAACCCGGTGAAAGTGAACCTGGCGCTGTTCGATGGCGCGAAGAAGGTCAGCGACCTCAAGCCCGTCACCCTGGAGCGCGGCGAAGTGGTCTGCCTCTACGTCACCGGCGACAGCAAGCTGAACCCGGTGTGGGTCAAGCGTCCGGTGAAGGCGGACTGAGTCAGTCGGCGATGACCTGCCAACGCGCACCACTCGCCCTCTCCCTAACCCTCTCCCTGAAGGGAGAGGGGACTGGATGGGCGCAGGTGGAAACCATGGCGTCAGCCGGCACGAACAACTCCCTCTCCCTTCAGGGAGAGGGCTGGGGAGAGGGTGCTACACCTCACTCCCAAACAGATATGCAAAACAACAAGACCGGCCCCACACCGGCAGAAAAACCAGTGCGCCGCAAAGACGGCCTGCACAGGAGAGGTCACCCAAACGGCACGCCGGCCCGCATGACGCGGCTCGGCCGACAGAACGCAAACGCTTAAGGAGAAACCCGATGATTCCAGTAATTCTTTCCGGTGGCAGCGGCTCGCGACTCTGGCCTCTTTCGCGCAAACAGTATCCCAAGCAGTTCCTCGCCCTGACCGGCGACCACACCCTGTTCCAGCAGACCCTGGAACGCCTGGTCTTCGAAGGCATGGAACCGCCGGTGGTGGTGAGCAACCTCGAACACCGCTTCATCGTCCAGGAGCAGCTCGAAGCGCTGAACCTGAAGACCCAGTCGATCCTTCTCGAACCCTTCGGCCGCAACACCGCCCCGGCGGTCGCCATCGCCGCCATGAAGCTGCTCGCCGAAGGCCGCGATGAACTGCTGCTGATCCTCCCCGCCGACCACGTGATCGACGACCAGCGTGCCTTCCAGCGTGCCCTGGCACTGGCCACCAACGCCGCCGAAAAGGGCGAGATGGTGCTCTTCGGCGTCCCCGCCGACCGCCCGGAAACCGGCTATGGCTACATCAAGTCCGGCGACGAGCGCGGCCTGCCGGACGGCGTCATCCGCGTCGAGCGCTTCGTCGAAAAACCCGATGAAGCCCGCGCCCAGCAGTTCGTCGAGGAAGGCGGCTACTTCTGGAACAGCGGCATGTTCCTGTTCCGCGCCAGCCGCTTCCTGGAAGAACTGAAGAAGCACGACGCCGACATCTATGACACCTGCCTGCTGGCCCTGGAGCGCAGCCAGCACGACGGCGACCTGATCAACATCGACGCAGCCACCTTCGAGTGCTGCCCGGACAACTCCATCGACTACGCCGTGATGGAAAAGACCCGCCGCGCCTGCGTGGTACCGCTGGCGGCCGGCTGGAACGACGTCGGCAGCTGGTCGTCGATCTGGGAAGTCCACGACAAGGACGCCGACGGCAACGTCACCATGGGCGACGTGGTCGTGCATGACAGCCACAACTGCCTGGTGCACGGCAACGGCAAGCTGGTCTCGGTGGTCGGCCTGGAAGACATCGTGGTGGTCGAAACCAAGGACGCCATGATGATCGCCCACAAGGACCGCGTGCAGGACGTCAAGAAGGTGGTCAACGAACTCGACGCCGCCGGCCGTAGCGAAACCCAGAACCACTGCCAGGTCTACCGTCCGTGGGGCTCCTACGACTCGGTGGACATGGGCGGCCGTTTCCAGGTCAAGCACATCAGCGTCAAGCCCGGCGCGCGCCTGTCCCTGCAGATGCACCACCACCGCGCCGAGCACTGGATCGTCGTTTCCGGCACCGCCCAGGTGACCTGTGACGACAAGACCTTCCTGCTCACCGAGAACCAGTCCACCTACATCCCGATCGCTTCGGTCCACCGCCTGGCCAACCCGGGCAAGATCCCGCTGGAGATCATCGAAGTGCAATCAGGCAGCTACCTGGGCGAAGACGACATCGAGCGTCTGGAAGACGTCTACGGCCGCACCACGGAGAACGTGGAAGTCCAGGCTGTAGTTCGCTAAGCCCCGGGACCTGGCGCTTCCCCCCATCGGCGCCAATGCCCCCGCACCTTCCGGTGCGGGGGCTTTTTTATGGGCGCTTGCCGAGGGATCCGCCCTATACGCTCTTCGTAGGAGCGAGCTTGCTCGCGAACCGCACTCTGCCGCCCTACCCGGCAAACGCTTGCGTAGGATGGGGGAGCTTGCGATACCCATGCTGCCCCGCGAGCCCGGCGATCGGACTGGGCACTCCGTGCAGGAGCGAGCCATACCCGCGATTTTCCTGCCTCTAGTTGGGTATTCCAGCGCCGCATCTGCGTACGCGCGAACTCTGTGTTTCGCCCCCTCGGGCGACCTACTTTGGCAAACGCCCCAAAGTAGGCAAAAGTCTCGCCCCTGCCATCCGGCTTTTCGCTTCGCGAAAAGTACCCTCGGTTCCTCGGAGTTTCAGGGGCCCGCGTTGACGGGCCATCCCTGGCCCGGCAACGCTCTCGCGACATCCATGTCGCTCGGCCCCTGAAACTCCGATCACCTTCGGCCTCCTGAACGGGGCAGTCGGAGTGTGCGGAGGTTTCTCTGGAAGACCTCAAGAGCAAAAGCGAGAGGCGGTGTTTACGTAGGGCGCATAACC
This sequence comes from Pseudomonas sp. CAN1, assembly GCF_030462585.1. Lineage (GTDB taxonomy): Bacteria > Pseudomonadota > Gammaproteobacteria > Pseudomonadales > Pseudomonadaceae > Pseudomonas. The sequence continues at coordinate 134,495 of NZ_JASMRU010000008.1, forward strand.
CGGAATGGGTTATCCGCCGATACGACAACGGCGGATAACGCTGACGCGTTATCCGCCCTACGGTCTGTTCGCGAGCAAGCTCGCTCCTACGAAGAGCCTATGCCCCGCTTTGGCTTTGGCTTTGGCTTTGGCTTTGGCTTTGGCTCTTAGAGACTTCCAGAGAAACCTCCGCACACTCCGACTGCCCCGTTCAGGAGGCCTCGTTGAAGCGGAGTTTCAGGGGTTGAGCGACATGGATGTCGCGAGAGCTGCGATGGGCCAGGGACGGCCCTTCGCAGCGTGCCCCTGAAACTTCGCTTCAACGAGGGAATTTTTCGCCTAAGCGAAAAACCGGATGTCCGGGGCAAGACCTTTTGGTTCCTTTTGGGAGGGCGGCTATCCGACGTTTGCCAAAAGGGACTCGCCCGAGGGGGCGAAACACGGAGTCCACGCGCACGCCGAAGCGACGCTGGAACACCTAACTAAAAGCATCGATCACCCCGACAAGAGGCACCGTATTGCAGAGCGTCCTGGTAACACAGAAGCCCGCCGCGCAGGACATCGCGGACAAAGTCCGCTCCTACGAAACAGGATGCACCGGCACGGGGCACGTTCGCGAGCAAGCTCGCTCCTACAGGGAGCCAACCCCGCACCACATCAACCCGCCCCACCCCGCTGCCTGCTAAGGTAATGCCCCATACCCCCGCGGAGCTTTCCATGCTGTACGGCATCCTGCTGATCGTCACCTGGATCATCCTGCTGATCCGCTACCCCTCCCGCGCCCTGCCGATCTCCGGTGCCGGGCTGGTCGGGCTGGCCGCGGTCATCACCATCGCCATCTGGCAGGACAACAGCGACGCCCGTCAGTTGCAGCACCTGGAGCTGCGCATCGCCTACCAGCCCGACCAGTGCCAGCCCGGCCGCCCGCTGGCCGTCAGCCTGAAGAACGGCGCCTCGCGCCCGCTGCTGGAACTGCGCTGGAAGGTCGCCGCCTACCGCCCCGGCGACACCACCGACCTCGCCGAAAACCTCTACGAAGCCCCGCGCTATCGTGGCCCCGGCGCGCTGCTCGCCGGCGACAGCTGGAGCGACTGCCTGCCGCTGCCGCCGCTGCGCCCCGGTTACCGCGCCAGCACCCTGGAATTCCGCGCCGAGCGCGTAAACGCCCGCTTCGGCAACTGATTCACCTGCCCCGCACATTCCGGTACGGTAGTCCGCGCCAACAGCCCAAAGGACTGCCCCACCATGCCCCAGCCCGTCGCCCTCATCACCGGTTGCTCCAGCGGTATCGGCCGCGCCCTCGCCGACGCCTTCCAGGGCGCCGGCTACCAGGTCTGGGCCACCGCGCGCCGCGATGAAGACGTCGCCGCCCTCGACCAGGCGGGATTCCGTGGCGTGCTGCTGGATGTGAACGACGACCCCGCCGTCCAGCGCCTCGCCGAACTCCTGAACAACGAAACCGGTGGCCTTGACGTGCTGATCAACAACGCCGGCTACGGCGCCATGGGCCCGCTGCTGGACGGCGGCAGCCAGGCGATCCGCCGGCAGTTCGAAACTAACGTGTTCGCCGTGGTCGGCGTCACCCGCGCACTGTTCCCGGCGCTACGGGCGCGGCGTGGGCTGGTGGTGAACATCGGCAGCGTTTCCGGCGTGCTGGTCACCCCCTTCGCCGGTGCCTACTGCGCGTCGAAAGCCGCAGTACACGCGCTGAACGACGCCCTGCGCCTGGAGCTGGCGCCCTTCGGCATCGAAGTGATGGAAGTGCAGCCCGGCGCCATCGCCTCCAATTTCGCCTCCAACGCCAGCCGCGAAATGACCGCGGTGGTCAGCGAGGATTCGGCCTGGTGGCCATTGCGTAAGTTCATCCAGGCGCGTGCCGCCGCCTCCCAGGACAAGCCCACGCCGGCCACCGACTTCGCCCGCGAGCTGCTGGCCGCCGCGCAGAAGTCTCCACGCCCGCGCCTGGTACGAATCGGCAATGGCAGCCGCGCCCTGCCGCTGCTCTCGCGCTGGGTACCCAGCGGCCTGCTGGACAAGGTGCTGAAGAAACGCTTCGGCCTCGACGGCTCGCTATGAAGCACTTCCTCTTCCGCATCGCTCGCATCCTCCTGCCGTTCCTGGTGCTGCAACTGGCCGTGGCCATAGGCGTAACGGCCTACCGGGGCGAGCTGAGCGCAGCAGCCCTGTGCGAGACAACGATCTACGTCGGCTTCGCCTGTTGCGCGTTGGCCGCGCTGATGTTCAAGGGCGCCAACGACAGTGCCGGCCTGCTGCGCAATCGCGAGGTGATGAGCGCCGCCGCCACCTCGAATCGCCTGTGGCACGGTCTGATGGCGGATCTCGCCGATGGCCGCGCCTTCGCCAGCGCCCTGATGGCCAGCAGCGCGCTGCTATTTGCCGGTGCCTACTGGCTGAAGGGGTTCTGATGACTTACCCGATCCGCTACCTCGCCCTCGCCGGCATCCTCGCCGCGTTCTTCCTCAACGTAGTGGCGCGCGGGCTGCTGCGGGTCGGCGGTGTGCCGGCGACCTTGCTGGTGGCCGCGGTGATCGCCGCAGCCATGGCCTTGTGGTTCGCCCGTCGGCACAAGCGCCTGGCACAAACCGGCGAGCGCTGGCGCCTGACCGCGCTGTACGGCGCCGGTCTCGCGGTGCTCTACGCCATCCTCGTCGGCCTGGCCGCCTGGAAGAACACACCGAGCCCGGCGGCGCTGCTGCTCTACTTCCTCAACTACCTGTGCTATCCGCTGTGCGTCTGGTGGTTCTTCCGCCCCGGCGTGCTCGTGCGTTTCCTGCCAAGCGGAGCACGCTGACGGCCATTGACGTTTTCTTCACCTCAATTTCATCGGCGCTCGACTCCTCGCCGCCTATCGTGGCGCGGTCCTTTGAGGAGTCACCATGTCCCTGCCTTCGATTCTCCGTGGCGCTGTCGCCGCCGCCCTCCTGAGCACCGCCCTGCAGAGCATCAGCCCTCTCGCCCTGGCCGCTGGCGAGACCCCGGCCGACTGGGCCAGGCCTGTGGACAAGTCGTTCAACCTCTACCAGATGTCACCGACCCTCTACCGCAGCGCCCTGCCCGGTAGCGCCGACCTACCCGAGTTGCAGCGCCTGCAGGTGAAGACCGTGGTCAGCTTCATCAAGGACGACGACCGCGAGTGGATCGGCCAGCAGGACATCGACGCCGTGAGCTTCCCGACCCACGCCGACCGCGTCGATGACGCCGACGTGCTGAAGGTCCTGCGCATCCTGCAAAGCGCCGAGCAGAACGGCCCGGTGCTGATGCACTGCAAGCACGGGCGCGACCGCACCGGCCTGTTCGCCGCCATGTACCGCACGGTGATCCAGGGCTGGAGCAAGGAAGACGCGCTCAAGGAAATGGTCCAGGGCGGCTTCGGCACCGAGGACGACATGACCGACGCCGTCGCCTACGTGAAGAAGGCCGACATCGCCAAGCTGCAGCAGGCCCTGGCCAGCGGCCAATGCAGCACCTCGGCCTTCGCCGGCTGCCAGCTCAAGGGCTGGCTGGCGGACACCTTCGGCGAGGAGCGCCCGCTGCGTCCAGCGCACTGATCGGCACATCTGTCACACCGGTATGGCGAGAGTGCGCTAACTTGAGCGCACTCTTAGCGTTTCACAGGCACGCCATGACCAGTTCCCGCTTCAGCGCCGTCACCCACACCCGCTACATCGACCACGCCGGCCTGGATGCCTTCTGCGCCGACTACGACGGTTTCCTGCTCGACCTCTGGGGCGTGCTGATCGACGGTGTCGAGGTGTTCCCCGGCGCCCTCGACTGGCTCGCCCGCCGCGCCACCGAAGGCAAGCCGGTGTGGTTCCTCAGCAACGCCTCGCGCAGCGTCCCGGAAATGGCCGACACCCTGGTGCGCCTGGGCGTTTCCCGCGAGCTGTTCGCCGGCATCACCACCTCCGGCCAGTTGGCCATCGACGCCTTCACCCATGAGCGGGAATTCCAGCGCGGCGGCATCTACACCGTCGGCGTCGGCGATGCGCTGACCACCTGGCCGGCGGAAATCCGCGAGCGCTTCTGCGACGACATCCATGCCGCATCACTGATCCTCGGCGTCGGCAGCTTTCCCCAGGACGAACTGGAGGAACGCTTCGCCCCACTGCGCGGCGCCACCGACAAGCCCTTCCTCTGTGCCAACCCCGACCGCGTGGTGGTCTCCGGTGGCAAGACGGTGTTCGGTGCCGGCCGCCTGGCCGAAGCCTTCGCCGAGGAAGGCGGCCGCGTGTTCTGGTACGGCAAGCCCGATCCCTCGGCCTTTCGCATCGCCGAGCGGCAGCTGGAGGCACGCGGCGCCAAGCGCATCCTGTTCGTCGGCGACTCGCTGGTGACCGACGTACCCGGCGCGCTGGCCGCACGCATCGACACTCTCTGGCTGGCCTCCACTGGCATCCACCGCCAGGCTCTGGGCGTGCCGTTCAACGGCGAGCTGGACCCGGAGAAGACCAACGCACTGCTCGATGGCTACCCGGTTCGTCCGCACTTTGCCGCGCCGGGGCTGGTCTGAACTCAGGACACCTGCCTGAGCCCGAGCACCGATGAACGAGCTGATCGACCTGCTGCAATGGCCAGCCATGCTGGTCACCGTCCTTGCCGCCTGGCTGGTCGGCTCCCGCGAACGCAAACGGCGCGAGATCGGCTTCTGGGTCTTCCTCGCCAGCAACGCGCTGTGGATCGCCTGGGGCATCCCGGCCAAGGCCTATGCACTGGTGCTGTTGCAGCTGTGCCTGGCAGCGATGAACATCCGCGGCAGCTACAAGAACCGCCAGCGCGAACGCGCCGGCCGCTGAGCCGTTTTTCGTAGGAGCGAGGGGGACGCCTAGTTCTTGCTCGCGAACCGCATGGCACCAGCGCTGGGCTGATCGCGAGCAAGCTCGCTCCTACGAAGAGCCCCACCCCTGCGCGGATACCAGCCTTTTGTAGGAGCGGATCTTATCCGCGAATCCCACCAGCAACTGGGCGGTTCAGGAAATACACCGCTACCGCGGTGATCGCGGAGAAGCTCCGCTCCTACAAGAGCAGAATTTCAGCGGCCCGTAGGGCGCATAACCCGGAACGTGTTATCCGCCAATATCGGCGGATAACGCCTGCGGCGTTATTCGCCCTACGCGGATGCCGGTATGGCGCCGCGTTTCGACCGCAAAAGAAAACGGGAGCCGCAGCTCCCGTTTTCATTCACCCGCTCAGATCACTGCGCCGCCGTAGCCGCGCCGTCGGAGTGTTCCGCATCGCGGCTCTCCGGGTTGACGATCACGGTGGCGGTGATGCCCGCCGCCAGCAGCACGCCGTCCGGCACGTCGTCGATATGGATGCGCACCGGCACGCGCTGGGCCAGGCGCACCCAGTTGAAGGTCGGGTTGACGTCGGCCACCAGCTCGCGGCTTTCCGGGTTGTCGCGGTCGTAGATGGCGCGGGCGATGCTTTCGACGTGGCCCTTCAGGCGCTCGCCGCTCATCAGTTGCAGCTCGGCCGGGTCGCCGACGCGGATGTGCGGCAGCTTGGTTTCTTCGAAGTAGCCGTAGACCCAGTAGGAGTTCTCGTCGACCACGGCCATCTTCGCCTCGCCGACGCGGGCGTAGTCGCCACGGTGGACGTTGAGGTTGGTCACGTAGCCGTCCACCGAGGCGCGCACCTGGGTGCGCTCCAGGTTCAGCTTGGCGGCGTCCAGCGCGGCGAGGGCCTGCTGGTAGTCGGCTTCGGAAGCAGCGGCAGTGTTGCTGGCGTCGTCCAGGCTCTCGCGGGAGACGACTTCCTCGTCCATGGCGCGGCGGCGCTTGGCGTTGAGCAAACGCATCTGCAGGGTGGCCTTGCGCGAATCGACCAGGGCCTGGGCCTGCTTCACGGCGATCTGGTAGTGGTCCGGGTCGATCTGCATCAGCAGGTCGCCCTTCCTCACCTGCTGGTTGTCGCGCACCGGCACGTCGACCACCACGCCGGAGACGTCGGCGGCGACATTGATGATGTCGGCGCGCACCCGGCCGTCGCGGGTCCAGGGCGTATCCATGTAGTTCACCCAGAGGGCGCGGCCGATCAGCGCGGCGACTGCCAGGATGATCAGGGTCGCCAGCAGGCTGATGATGGATTTGAGAGTCATGGGTGCACGCTCGTTACTTGTAGATAGTGAGAGACAGGCCGCCGAACAGGCAGGCGAACAGGCACACGCGGAACAGCGCCGGGTGCCAGGTGTAGCGGTACAGGCCGATGGAGGCGAAGATGCGGTCGATGCCCCAGCAGAGCACTGCGGCGACCAGGAACATCAGGGTCAGGGTCGGCATGTAGACCCCGTGGAACGCGATCTCGCGGGGCAGGTCAGGCAACATGGGTCGATTTTCCAGAAGAGGTTTCGCCGTCGCGCAGCGGCGACTGCGCATCGAGCAGGCTGCTGCGGATGAAGTGCAGGTAGCTGAGCACGCGGCGCAGCGGCGAGCTTTCGAAGTCCGGCGCGCGCGGCTCGTCGGTGGTCTTCACGCAATCGATGGCCTGCTCGACGGCGGCCAGGGCGCGCTCGCGGTTGGCCGCGCAAGGTTTGACGAACAGACGGATCAGCGCACGCCCCATGGCACGGATCGACTGCCGCCAGGGCGTCGACTCGGCGTAGCAGGGCTCGCTCGGCAGGTTTTCCTGCTCGACGCGCAGTTCGATGATCGAATGGCCGATCTCCAGCACCACGAAGGTCCAGCGCAGCAGGCGACGCTGCATCTGCGGGCTGCGTGCGGCGACGCCGTAGGCCTGGTTGAGCAGGTCGCGGGTGCCGCTCTCGAAGGACGAGACCAGGCCGTCGAGCTTGCCGCTGATGGCTTCCACCACGCGCAGGCGCAGGTCCTTCTCCAGGCGGCGCCACAGCCAGGCGCTGGTCGGCGGCATGATCACCGCGGCGACCACCGCGGCCAAGCTCTGCGAGATCACCAGGGCGATGTACTCGTTGAGCATGCGGCCCGGATCGTAGACGGTGAGGTTCGCCGGGATCGCACCAAAGCTGAAGAACACCAGCAGGCCCAGGCCGTAGCCGGCGTACTGCGGCTTGATGGAGAAGAACGCACCCACCGCGAACACCGGCGCCAGGGCGAAGGCCAGCAGGGCGAAGCCGTCCAGGTGCGGGAAGACGAAGAAGGTTTCGCTGAAGCCGAGGATCGCCGCGATGAAGGTACCCACGGCCATCTGCATGGCCATTTTCGCCGGGTCCGGCGCGGCCGAGACCAGCGCAGCAACGGCGGCGGCGTTGAGCACGAAGGTGCTGCCGCTGGGCCAGGCGGTCTCGATCCAGAAGATGCCGAACACCAGCACCATCAGCGCGGTACGACCGCCGGCCACCAGCGAGGCGACCAGGTTGGCCTTGGGCGAGAAGCCGTGCTTCCAGTTCTCCCGCTCGTGCTTGTGCGCGGCCAGGGAGGCATGGGTCAGGGCGTAGTTGTAGAGGTCGTCGGCGAGGCGGTAGAGCAGTTCGCCGGCGGTGTTGTAGTCCATCAGCGCGGCCGGCTCATCCTGCTCGGCGAGCAGTTGCGCGCGGCCAGCACGGATGCGTTGCATCATCCGCGTACGGTGGCTTTCCAGCTGCGCGGCGAGGCGCTCGGCGTCACGGTCGGTGACCGACTGGCCACGCCACGGGGCGAGCACCTGGGCCAGTTCGTCCAGGCACGGCTGCAGGGCGCGCAGCACGGCTTCGGCTTCCTGCGCACGCAGGCGCGAGAGCAACTGGTGCAGCGCGTGGTAGCGGGTGGTGAGGACCATGAACTCGTTGTTCAGGCGCGACAGGCGGCCGGAACGCAGGCGCATGTGCGGGTCTTCGAAACGGGTGACGCTGCGCAGCGCTTCCAGGCCCACGGCCTGGGAGGCGAAGGCCACGTTGGCGGCCTCGAACTTCGGCCGCTCGCCGCCGCCGAGGTTGTCCAGGACGAAGCCGGCGAAGGCGCCGAAACGCTGGTACAGCGCGTTGCGCATGGCGGTGCTGGAGGTCTGCGGGAACAGCGTGGCGCTGACCACCATGGAGCAGAGGATGCCCAGGCTGATTTCCAGCACGCGCCAGATCGCCGACATGAACGCGGCTTCCGGGTGCAGGGTGGCAGGCAGGCCGATCAGCGTGGCGGTGTAGCCGGCGAGCACGCAGGCATAGGAACGAAAGTCGCGGTAGCGCGCGGCGCCGACGGTGCACAGGCCGATCCACAGCGCCGAGACCAGCAGGAACAGCTCGCGCTGCTGGGCGAAGATGGCGATCAGCGCGACCATCACGGTCAGCCCGACCACGCTGCCGAGAATCCGGTAGAAGCTCTTGGCGAAAACCTGGCCGCTCTGCGGCTGCATGACGATGAACACGGTGATGGTCGCCGTGCTCGGCTGCGGCAGTTCCAGGCGCATGGCCAGCCACAGGGTCAGCAGCGCGGCGAGCAGCACCTTGGCGATGTAGATCCAGGTGATGCCGTCACTGCGGCCCCACTCCAGCAGCGCGCGACGCAGGGCGTCCAGCGGCGCCAGCTGGCGGGTGGCGGTGCTGCCGTTGTAGGAATCGCCGGCCATCTCAGCGCTCGCCGACCGCGCGGACGCCGACGGTCTCGGGGACCATCTTCGTCTCTTTCGGGCCTTCCTGCTTGTCCATCATGCCGCCGCCCAGGGCGACGACCAGGCCAGCATGGATGGCCAGGCGCGAGGCGCGCACCTGCTGCTCGACCAGCTGCTGCTGGAACAGGCGGGACTGCGCGTTGAGCACGTTGAGGTAGTCGGTCAGGCCGCCACGGTAGGCCTTGGTGGCGATGTCGTAGGTGCGCTGGGCCGAGGCCACGGACTTGGCAGCGAAGCCTTCCTGCAGCTCCATGGAGTGCATGCGGATCAGTTGGTCGGAGATGCCCTTGAGCGCGTTGATCAGCGTCTGGTTGTACTGCGCCACGGCGGCGTCGTAGCCGGCGGATTCCTGGCTCAACTGCGAGCGGCGGCGGCCGCCATCGAAGATCGGCAGGGAGATCGCCGGTCCGACGCCATAGGTGAATTTCTCGGCGTTGAGGAATTCCAGCATGCCGCCGCCGACCGCGCTGTAGCCGATGCTCGCGACCAGGTCGACGTTGGGGTAGAACTCGGCGCGGGCGACGTCCACGCCCTTGGCCTGGGCTGCGACCTTCCAGCGGCTGGCAACCACGTCGGGGCGGTGGCCGAGCAGCTCCATCGGCAGCTTGCTGGGCAGGCCGGGGCCGGCGGCGAGCTTCAGGGTCGGGCGCTGGATCGACACGCCGGCGCCGGGGCCTTTGCCGGCCAGGGCGGCGATCTGGTTGCGGGTCAGCTGGATTTCCTCGTCCACCGCTTCGATCTTGCGCTCGGTTTCCGGCAACGGGACTTCCGCCTGGCTGACTTCGAAATGCGTGCCGATGCCGCCATCGAGACGACGCTGGGCCAGGGCCAGGATGCCCTGCTGCTGCGCCAGCATGGCCTTGCCGATGTCCAGCTTGGCGTACTGCAGCGACAGCTGGATGTAGGCGCGGACGATGTTGCTCTCCAGCTCCAGCTGGGCGACGCGCGCCTCGGCGGCGGTCATCTTGGCGATGTCCAGGTAGCGTTCGGTGTTGCTGCGCTCGCGGCCCCAGAGGTCGAGCGAATAGCTCAGGCCGATGGCCGCGTTGTTGTTCCAGGTGGTGGTGTCGGCCAGGTCGCCGGGGCCGTAGAAGTAGTCGGTCGGCCAGCGGTGGCGGGTCAGCGAGGCGTCCCCGCTAATCTGCGGCGACTCGGCGGACTCGGCGATGCCGGCCATGGCCATGGCCATGCGCACCCGCGCCTCGGCCTGGGCCAGGGTCGGGCTGCCCTCCAGCGCGGTCTGCACCCAGGCATTCAACTGCGGATCGCCATAGGCGCGCCACCACTGTTCGGCCGGCCAGCCAGCTTCCTGGTTGGCGTGCGCGATGGCGGCGTCGGTGGCCAGCTCGGTGTCACCCAGGCGTTGTTCCTGCGGGGCGATGCCGTTGGTGCTGATACATCCGGCGATTGTTGAAAAAATGACAAAGGAGCCGACGAACGTCAGTCCTTTCATGAGGTGACGCGACACGATGGAGGTCCTGGAAGTGGTCTAGCTTTTCAGCGTGGGGCTTTTAAGCGTGGAGATGCCGGCAAAGCCAATGACGGCGATTGAATTCTAGGGATGGGGAAGGGAACGGATAAGCCGGCTGATTTGTGATTGTTTATTACCGATAATGAAACAATGTGTGTCGCCATCCATGTGACAATAGGCCGCCCCCGCTCTGCTCCGCGCATTGCCACCCATCAAGGACATGCCACCGGCGACCCGGTAACGCTCCACCGACGTCACCAACCAGGACAGACGCCCCACTCACGAGGCCCCAATGGACACACTGCAGACCATGCGTGCGTTCGCCTGTGTCGCGGAAACCGGCAGTTTCACCGCCGCCGCGCAGCAGCTGAACACCACCACCGCCTACGTATCCCGCGCGGTCGCCAATCTGGAGTCCCACCTGCGGACCCGCCTGCTCAACCGCACCACCCGGCGGATCGCCCTCACCGAGGCCGGCCAGCGTTACCTGCTGCGCTGCGAGCAGATCCTCGCCTATGTCGAGGAAGCCGAAGCCGAGGCCAGCGACGCCCACGCCCGCCCCGCCGGCCGCCTGCGCGTGCATTCGATGACCGGTATCGGCCAGCACTATGTGATCCGCGCCATCGCCAACTACCGCCAGCTGCACCCGGATGTGACCTTCGAGCTGACCATGGCCAACCGCGTGCCGGACCTGCTCGACGAAGGCTTCGACGTGGCCATCGTGGTCGCTTCGGAACTGCCCGACTCGGGACTGGTGTCCCAGCGCATCGGCGAGACCTACAGCATCCTCTGCGCCTCGCCCGACTACCTGGCCCGGCGCGGCACGCCGAAAACCCCGACCGAGCTGATGGAGCACGATTGCCTGCGCCTGATCAGCCCAGTGTTGCCGCTGGACAAGTGGCTGTTCGACGGCCCCAACGGCCAGGAAATGATCACCCTCGGCCCGTCGCCCTTCCAGGTGAACGTCGGCGACGCCATGACCGAGGCCATCGGCTCGGGCATGGGCATCAGCGCCCTGCCCGTCTACTCGGCCATCGACGGCCTGCGCGACGGCTCGCTGGTGCGCGTGCTGCCGCACTACAAGCTGCAGATTCTCAACGTCTATGCGCTGTATCCGTCGCGCCAGTACCTGGACGCGAAGATCAAGACCTGGGTCGCGTATCTGCGCGAAAACCTGCCCGGTGTGCTCCAGGCGGATGGCGCCGGGCTCGCCGATGTGGGACCCTGACCATCGTTTTGCCGTGTTTCGCGGGCAAGCTCACTGTGTAACTCCCTACCCCGGTGTTCAGTGAGCTTGCCCGCGAACCCTCCCCTCGCAGCACCTCCCCGCGGAATTTCCCTACCGCTCAAGCGCCTGATTCCCACCTGCGCTTAACGATCCTCCGCTTACCGCTTTCTCCCGCAAGCCTCAGATTCTCCCCCTTTGTCCAACCGGGAGAAATCGATGAAGAACTGGATCCTGCTCGGGCTCTGCCTGCTCGTTACGGTGACCCTGTACGGGACCTACCAGAACACCTGCCCGACCTTCGTCAGCGACCACGGCGACCTGCTGCACTCCGCGGCCCTGCAGGGCATCTGCGGTTTCGTCGACACGCTGGTGCATCGCTAGAAACCGACGTTCGATAATCGCCCGGCGCGCACGCAAGCCTTGCGCCGCTCTGGTTCGGCAGTGGTAGGGTTAAGCCCCCTCCGCCTCCCCGCCGTCCGAGAGCCATGAAAAAGAACGTCTTCGTCTTCAGCCGCCTTGCCGCGGAACACCTCGACCGCCTGCGCAGCCAGTTCAACGTCACCGTGCTCGACCCGAAACTGGGCGATGTCGATGCGCAATTGGCCGCCGCCCTGCCAACCACCCACGGCATGATCGGCGTCGGCCGCCCGCTGGGCGAGAAGCAACTGGCCCAGGCCACCCAGCTGGAAGTCATCTCCAGCGTCTCGGTGGGCTACGACAACTACGACCTGAACTACCTGAACCAGCGCGGCATCCCGCTGACCAACACCCCGGATGTGCTGACCGAAACCACCGCCGACCTCGGCTTCGCCCTGATCATGGCCGCCGCCCGGCGCACCGCCGAGCTGGACGCCTGGACCAAGGCCGGCGAGTGGAAACGCACCGTGGACGCCCAGCACTTCGGCGTCGACGTGCACGGCAAGAAGCTCGGCATCCTCGGCCTGGGGCGCATCGGCGCGGCCATCGCCCGCCGTGGTCGCTTCGGCTTCAACATGGACATCCTTTACCACGGCAACAGCCGCAAGCCGGAACTGGAACAGGAGTTCGGCGCGCGCTTCTGCGGCTTCGAGGAGCTGCTGGGCGAGGCGGATTTCGTCTGCGTGGTAGTGCCGCTGTCGGACAAGACCCGCAAGCTGATCGGCAAGCGCGAACTGGAGCTGATGAAGCCCAGCGCCATCCTGGTGAACATCGCCCGCGGCCAGGTGATCGACGAGGCCGCGCTGGTGGAAGCGCTGCAGGAGAAGCGCATCCTCGCCGCCGGCCTGGACGTCTACGAGAAAGAACCGCTGGCCGAGTCGCCGCTGTTCGCCCTGCCCAACGCCGTGACCCTGCCGCACATCGGCTCGGCCACCCACGAAACCCGCCAGGCCATGGCCGAGTGCGCGCTGGACAACTTCGAAGCCGCCCTGCGCGGCGAGCGGCCGAAGAACCTGGTCAACCCGCAGGCCTGGAAGGCCTGATCGCGAGATGCTTTTCGTAGGAGCGAGCTTGCTCGCGAACCAACTCCGCTAAGTGGCGATTCGCGAGCAAGCTCGCTCCTACATTGGCCATTAAGCCCGGGCTGGCTGCAACACTGGCCGGGGCTTACGGAACACCAGCACGTTACCCACCATCACCAGCCCCAGCCCGGCCAGGGCCGGCAGGCTCCACTGGTAGCCCTCGGCAAAGGCCGAGACATTCAGCGCCACTACCGGGAACAGCACGGTGCAGTAGGCCGCGCGCTCCGGCCCCATGCGCCCGACCAGGGTCAGGTAGGCGGTAAAGCCGATCACCGATCCGGGAATCGCCAGGTACAGCAGGGACCAGACGTACTGCGGGCTGCTGTCGAAGGTCAGCGGTACGCCTTGCACCACGCAGATCGCCAGCAGGATCAGCGAGCCATAGAACATGCCCCAGGCGTTGGTCGACAGCGGCCGCAGCCCGGCCTTCTGTTGCAGGCTCGACAGCAGGTTGCCCGCCGAGAAGCACAGCGTGCCGAGCAACGCCAGACCCAGTCCGTAGAACGTTTCCGGCGTGGCCTGGTGCCCGGACAGCTCCGGCCAGAACAGTAGCGCCAGCCCCGCCAGACCGAATGCGCCGCCGCCCAGCACGTTGGGCGCGATGCGCTGGCCGAAGAAGATCCGCGCGTTCAGCGCATTCCACAGTGTCGCGGTGGAGAACACCACGGCGACCAGCCCGCTGGGGATCCACTGGCTGGCGGTGTAGAAGCACAGGAAGTTCACGCAGAACAGACACAAGCCCTGGGCAAAGCAGATCGCCTGCCCGCGCCGTCCCAGCGGCTGCAACCGCCGCGAGACCAGCAGCAGGGCGAACAGCACCAGCGCCGCCAGGCTGAAGCGGTAAGCGATGGACAGCGGAATGGCGACCACGCCGACCTGCAGCTTGATGGCGATCCAGGTGGTGCCCCAGATGAGTACGGTGAGCAGGTAGAGCGAGAGGTTCATGGCGGTCTCCGAGTTCTTGCCGAAACAGTCTCTCGCCCAGCCCTGGCGCCGGCTTGCAGATTCTTGCGCTTATTGCGACAACCGGGCTGGCAAGGCGCGCCCGCGCGGGTAGAGTGATGGCAACAGAGGAACACCCATGTCAGCCATTTCGCAGCTCGAAGTCTTCCAGTCGATGAACGCCTCGCCCAACGCCCGCCTGGAGCGTTGCGCGGAGCTGGGCGACGGGTTGTCTGCGGCGATCTGGAGCAACAGCCACGACGCTCGCGACTACCACGCGCCGAGCCATCACACGCTGTCCTGCTACCTCAACGACGGCACCGGCACCTTCCGCCGTGGCGCGCCCGGCACCACCGGCGCGCCGGACAAGCTCTGCGTGATGCCGGCCGGCGCCGAATCGGCGTGGATCGTCAACGGCGACATCCGCCTGGCGCACCTGTACATCGGCCAGGAACAGTTCGCCCTCGGCTGCATCCGCCTGCTCGACCGCGAGCCGCGCGAGCTGCAGTTGCACGAACGCACTTTCCTCGACGACCCGCAGCAGGCCGCACGCTTCCGCCAGTTGGTGAAGCTGGACTGGCAAGAGCCGGGCGAACGCATCCGCACCAGCACCCTGGCCCATGACCTCATCGATCACCTGCTGCTGAACCAGGTCGGCCTGCGCGAAGGCCTGAAGCTCAAGGGCGGGCTGGCCCCGACCATGCGCCGGCGCGTCGCCGAGTACATCGAACAGCGCCTGGACCAGCCGCTGTCCCTCGGTGAACTGGCGATGCAGACGGCCCTCTCGGAATACCACTTCGCGCGGATGTTTCGCGAAAGCTTTGGCATGCCGCCGCACCAGTATGTACTGGCCCGCCGCGTGGCCCTGGCGCAACGCCTGCTGCGCGACACCCGCCAGCCACTCAGCCAGGTTGCCCTGGCCTGCGGGTTCTCCAGCGCCAGCCATTTCGCCAACCGCTTCCGCTCGGTGGTGGGCGGCACGCCGGGGGAATATCGGCAGGCGTTCGAGGAGTAAGGTTTCGGCCGGACGCGCTTCGCGTAGGAGCGGACCTTGTCCGCGAAATCCTCCGCGGCGGGCTGCCTGCATCCCTGGTTCTGTCGCAGGTATTACGCCGGCACCGTAGGAGCGAGCTTGCTCGCGAACCGCACTCTGCCGCCCTCTCCGCAGAAAACCGCCCATACCCATGCTGCCGATGCACGGGGAATCGATGGGTATCGCTGCGCTCCACGCCATCCTACGTTTGTGCTTCGCCGTGGGCTCGGTAGGGATGGAAATTCCAATCGCGGACAAGGTCCGCTCCTACGAAAAGCGGTTACGCCGGCGCGGGGCTGGTTCGCGAGCAAGCTCGCTCCTACGAAGAGCCCACTCCACACCGGTCGGGCTTTGGCTCTTGAGGACTTCCAGAGGAGTATCCCCACACTCCGAACGCCCCGTTCAGGAGGCCTCGTTGAAGCGGAGTTTCAGGGGTTGAGCGGCATGGATGCCGCGAGAGCCGCGATGGGCCAGGGACGGCCCTTCGTGGGGGGACGCCTAGTTCGTGCCCCTGAAACTCCGCTTCAACGAGGGAATTTTTCGCCTAAGCGAAAAACCGGATGTCCGGGGCGAGACCTTTTGGTTCCTTTTGGGGCGTTTGCCAAAAGGGACTCGCCCGAGGGGGCGAAACACGAAGCCGGCGCGCACGCCGAAGCGACGCAGAAATACCCATGCCAAAGCAACAAACCTGCAACGCCAGAGCAAAAGGAAGCGCAGGCACTGCCGACGAGTCTCGGGTACAGCCCGCCGCTACAAGGGGCGCTGCACCGCAGTGTTCACAGGAAAGAATGGAGCCCGCCGCGCAGGACATCGCGGACAAAGTCCGCTCCTACGACAGCAGAAACTCCTGCGCTAGGCCGGTTCGTGCGCAGAAGCCTCAGCCCAGCACGGCCAGCACGCCACCAATCACCGGCATGGCTGCCGCCGTCGGCAACGCCCAGCGTGGCCGCCAGGCCAGCAGCAGGACCAGCACCGCGCCAGCGATCATCAATAGACACGCCCAGTAGACGATGCCCAGTTCGACGCCCATGCAGTGAATCGAATAGGCCAGCGCCAGCGCGCCATCCACCAGCGCCGCAATGCGCAACAGCCGCACGCGCGACTCGGAGGGCGCGCTGCCGAACAGGTCGCGATGATGTCGGGACAGCGACAGGCAGGCCGCCGCCAGCGCCAGCAGGTTGAGACCGAACACCAGCAGCATCAGGCGTACTCCTCGTTACGGGCACGGCGCGCACGGGCAGGTTCGGCGCGTTCCTGGCCCAGCCGCCAGCCGAGGAAGGCGCACAGCCCGCCGATCAGCAGCAGGCCGAGATCGATGCCGACCATCATCCAGTCGCCATTGGCGAAGTGCGTGGTCACCCGCCCCGGCTCGGGGCCGAACAGGCTCAGCACCGGCAGCAGCAGAGCCAATGCGGCCAGGGCGACAAACTGCTCGCGAGCCATGGCGCGGCTGCCACGGCGCAGCAGCGCGTGGGCCAGCGCCAGCAGCCAGATCACCACGAAGGCAGTGGCTTCCCAGCGGGTACGCTGGAGCATGTCGGCCGGCAGCAGGCGCGACGCCGCCAGCAGGCCCAGCGAGGCAATCGGCAGCCCGCCGCACACTGCGCCATTGAGCGTGCGCACCAGCGTCACGCCGCGATGGCCGCGGGTCTCGCGCTTGCTGACCCACACCTGCAGGCCGCCGAAGACCATCACGCAGCCCACCAGGCCGAGGGCGAAATACATCACCCGCAGCAGCTCGTTGCCGAACTGCGCCATGTGCAGGCCGGTCAGCCAGGCGTAGGTCTTGTAGCCCGGCTTGTAGGGCTTCTGCAGGTGGATCAGCGCGCCGCTGCCGGAGTCGAAGGACACGGTGCGCTGGTCGTTGACCATGCTCTTGTCCACGGCCTTGCGGATCTGCACCATCGCCGCCGCATCGCCGGGGTTCTCGATGTTGATCCAGCCCACCTGGCTGTCGTCGCCCCAGGCCTCGCGGGCCTTGAGGATCATGTTGTCGATGGACTTGGTCGCCTTGGCCGGCTTGCCCAGCGCCTCGCGCTCGAAGGCGCCCTGCACGTCATGGAAGAAATGCTCCATGTCGTTCTTGTAGGCCACCTTGATGCCGGCGGTCATGTAGAAGGTGATGAAGATCGCCAGGCCGGTGTAGGCCATCAGCAGGTGGAACGGCAGGCCGAGCACACCCAGCACGTTGTGCGCATCCAGCCAGGCACGCTGCTTCGCCGCCTTCGGTCGCAGGGTGAAGAAGTCCTTGAAGATGCGCCGGTGGACGATCACCCCGCTGACCAGCGCCACCAGCATGAACACGCCGGCCACGCCGACCACGTAGAGGCCGAGGATGCCGCCGTGGAGTTCGTAGTGCAGTTCGAGGAAGAAGTTGCCGCCGACGGTCCTGGGCAGCACTTCGCCGCTCTGCGCGTCGACCAGGAAGGACTGGAACGGGCTGAAGTCCGCCGGCTCCCAGCCAGCGGTCCAGTACGGCATGCGCTCGCTGGGCGGATGCATCCAGTAGCCGTGGGCCTTGGGCGCGCGCTCGACGAGCAGCTCGCGAATCTGGTCGGCGCCGACGCTGACCTCCTCCAGCTTGTGCAGCTGCGGGATCATCCAGCGCGTGAGTTCCTTGTCGAACACCGCGACGGTGCCGGAGAACAGCACCACGAAGAGAATCCAGCTGACCAGCAGCCCTGCCCAGGTATGCAGGCCGGACATGGATTGACGCAGGCTCATGGGCGTACCCCGTAGCTGGTCGGCAGGAACGCTGCCACCCCCAGCACCACGCTGAGAGCCACCGGCAGCCAGATTGCGCGCCAAGGGCTCTTCGCGCCGAAGGCATAAATGATCGCAGCGACCCAGACGATGAAGCAGGCCAGGCTGGAGAGCGATACCCGGTCCGGGCGCGACATCGGCAGGTAGACGCTGAGGAAGGCGGTGGCTGTGTAGGCCAGGGCGTAGCCGCCGACCACGGCGCTGAGGATGCGGGCGGTCACGGCGCCAGCTTGGGTTGCGGTCATTTGGCGGGGTCTCGGCTGGAGCGGGCGCGGGGAAGCGCGCATGCGATTGAGTTCTGGCAAAGCGGCCCAGGTCCTTCCGGGCACGCGATTGAAAAGCGGAATTATATGATATTGGTTCTCAATTGAAAGATCTCAGCAGCTCCGTTTGTGAGTATCTGTGTCGGAAATCCGCTGTACGGCGTAGGTCGCGGTCACATCCATGGCGCGCAGCAGGTGATTCATCATCAGGTTGGCCTCGGTGGCGAGCTGCGCCGGCGGCTCCTCATGAAGGATGCGCGAGGAGCCTGGGGTCAGCTCCACCGCGGCCACTATCGTGCCCCGGCCGAACAGGTACTCGTAGAGCAGCAGATAGTCGGTACCGGGCAGGTCCTTGAATTCGGCGACGCGGCGCAGGACGTTGATGGCGCCGACAATCCACTCGCGGCTTTCGGGAAACTCCAGCACGCCCAGGCTCCAGGTCTGGGAGCTGTCATCGTAGTGATTCCACGCCGGCGAACGCTGGTGCCGCCCCCAGCCATTGATCCAGGCCTCTGCAGTGGTGCCCTGGCCCAACTCGCACAGTTCACTCCAGGTCATGCCTCCTCGTCGGTGCCGGTCGCCGTCCACCCATCGATCGAGATCCTTGAACGGCTCCGCGGAGCCCGCCTCCATTCTCAGGAACTCTTCGAGTCTGGAGCGGCTGATGGCAACCCTCAGGTACAGCTGGCATGGCTCGGCCATGGGACCCCCTGTTGTTCTTATTGCGGTTGATTCTCTCCGAGTGCGATGACCCGGAGTGCTGAAACGTTAATCCTAGGGCTTCGCCCGCGTTCGTTTCAGCCTCCGCTTTCGACCGTGAAGGGATAATCTTCTGACCGGACTGTACGAATGTTCAATTCCCTCCCCAGCGGTAACGCCGAGGAGGACCATTCGCGGGGGATTGTCCTACCAGCGATAGGTCGCCGTCCCGGTCACGACGCGGCCATTGCCGTAGATACAACGGGTGGCGTCGTAGCAGCCGGCGATGTATTCGCGGTCGGTAAGGTTGTTGGCGTTGACCGCGAAACGCCAGGGGCCGGTCTGGTAGTGCACCGCAGCGTCGAGCAGCGTGTAGCTGGGCACGTTCAGCGAGTTGTCCGGGGCACCGGGGTTGCGGCCGTTGTAGCGCACGCCGCCGCCGAAACCGAAGCCTTTCAGCTCGCCATCACGCAGGGTGTAGTCGGCCCATAGCGAAGCCAGGTTGCGCGGCGTGGGGATGCTGATCGGGGTCTTGCCGTCGCTGTCGTCGTTGGCCTTGGTGATCTTCACGTCCTGGTAGGTGTAGGTGGCGATCAGGTTCAGCTCGTCGCTCAGGCTGGCCACGCCTTCCAGTTCCAGGCCGCGCGAACGTACTTCGCCGGTCTGCACGCTGCTGTTGGGGTGGGTCGGGTCCGGGTCGAGGGTCAGCACGTCGCGCTGGGTGATCTCGAACACGGCGGCGGTGACCGAGCTATCCGAGCCCTTGGGCTGGAACTTCACGCCCACTTCATATTGCTTGGCCTTGGTCGGGTCGAAGGGCTTGCCCGCGTAGTCGGTGCCGGCATTGGGCGTGAAGCCCTCGCTGTAGCTGAAGTACGGCGCCAGGCCGTTATCGGCGAGGTAGACCAGCCCTACCCGACCGCTGAAGGCTTCGTCCTTCTGGCTGGCGTGGGTGTCACCGGAGGTGCTGCTGTTGTCGGTGGTCGAGCTGGCCCAGTCGTAGCGACCGCCCAGGGACAGCACCCAACGCTCGTCGAAGTGCAGCTGGTCCTGCAGGTAGACACCGGTCTGACGCTGAGTCTGGTCGGTGTAGGTCCAGTCGTCCGCGGTGAAGGCGGATTTATCCACAGGGCCGTAGGAAGGGCCGCCATAGAGGTCCAGCGGCGTGGTCATGACGTAGGCCTGCGGGTCCTCGGTCTTCTGCCGCTGCCAGTCCAGGCCCAGCAGCAGGGTGTGGCGCAGCCAGCCGGTGCTGAAGTCGGCCTGGGCCTGGTTGTCCAGGGTCCAGCGCTCGTATTTGGGATTCTCGATGCCGGCGAAGCGCAGCAGGGTGCGGTCGTCGCCGCCGTCCATGCCCCAGTAGCCGGTGGTGCCGGCGCCGTAGACCATGTTGTCGTTCAGGTCGAGGTGGGCGTAGCGCAGGTTCTGGCGCACCTGCCAGACATCGTTCAGACGGGTTTCGAACTCATAGCCGAGGCCGTACTGGGTTTTCTCGTACTTGGAGAAGTGTTCGTCGCCGGTGAAGTAGTCGCGGTGGATCTTGCCGTAGGCGCTGCGGGTCAGGGCACCGTTGGCCGGGAGGAAATTATCCTGGGCGTTGGTGTCATCCTTCAGGTAATTCGCCATGACGGTCAGGTGAGTGTCTTCATCCGGCTGCCAGGTGAGCGACGGCGCCAGCGCCAGGCGCTTGTCCTCCCAGGGCGTGTCGCGGATATCGCCTTCGTGGCCGACCATCACCACGCGATAGCTCCACACGCCCGCCTCATCCAGCGGGCCGGTGCTGTCGATGCCCAATTGCTTGCGCGCATCGGTGCCGTACTGCACCTGGATTTCGTGGCTGGCGATGCTGCTCGGGCGCTTCGACACCTGGTTGATCACCCCGCCCGGATCGCCCTGGCCGTAGAGCACGCCGGCCGGGCCACGGAGCACTTCGACGCGCTCCAGCATGTAAGGGTCGACCATCCAGCTGGCGAGGTTGATGGTGTTGGGCAGCTGCAGGCCGTCCTGGTAGGTGGTCGGCGAGAAGCCGCGGATCACGGTGTACCAGTCGGAACGGTTGTTCGAGCCGTAGGACGACACGCCCGGCGTGTAGCGCAGCGCCTCGTTCACCGACTGCACGCCCTGGGCTTCCATGCGGTCGCGGGTGACCACCGAGATCGACTGCGGCGTCTCGTGGATCGGCGTGTCGGTCTTGGTCGCGGTGACGCTGCGCTTGGCCACATAGCCCTGCACCGGCCCCTTGGGGTCTTCGGCGGCCTGGCCAGTGATGGTCTGCGCCTTCATTTCCAGCGTGCCCTCGGTGGCGCTGCGCTGCAGGCGGAAGCTGCCGTCGTCGCTGGCCTCTGCGGCCAGCCCGCTGCCGGAAAGCAGCACAGCGAAGCCCGACTCCACCGAGTACTCGCCGGCGATGCCCGAACTGCTCAAACCGCGGGTCAGCGCCGGGTCGAAGCTGAGCAGCACACCGGCCTGGCGGGCGTAGGCGTTCAGTGCATCTTCCAGGCTGCCGGCCGGCACGCTGAAGTGCTGCGCGGCCGGCGCGGCGATAGCGGTGGAGAGTGGCAGCAGCGGCAGGCTGGCGGCCAGGCCGAGGGCGGCAACGCGCAGGGCGCTGGCCAGCGGGCGCAGGCGCGCGGAGGGGGCGGCAGGCATGGGATTTCCTTGTGCAAAGAAGCGGGACTGCACAGAGGCCGTACGACGAAAGAAAACCTGCAGAGCGATCTGAAAATATTTTCCGTCAGCGCCCGCGCGCCGTATCCATGGCCCGCTCCAGCCCTTCGAACACCCTGGGCGACAGGCACTGGGCGACGTTGAAACGCAGGTAGCCGGTGGCGCTCTGGCTCAGGCTGAAGACGTTGCCCGGCGCCAGCACCAGGTTGTCCGACAGCGCCGCCCGCGACACCTCGGCAGCATCCAGCCCGCCTGGCAGGCAGGCCCAGATGAACACCCCGCCGCGCGGCTCCAGCCAGGGCTGGATGTCCAGCGCGCGCAGGCGCTGCAGGGTTTCGCCCATGGCATCGGCGAGGCGCCCGCGCAGGCTGTCCAGGTGGCGGCGGTAGCTGCCCTTGCGCAGCAGCTCGTAGAGCATCTCGGCACTGAACGGACTATTGCCGAAACTGGTGGCCAGCTTCAGATCGACCAGGCGCTCGCACCATTCCGGCTTGGTGGCGATGTAGCCGCAACGCACCGAGGCCGACAGCGTCTTGGAGAAGCTGCCGACCTGGATCACCCGCTCCAGCCCGTCGAAGGCCGACAGGCGTGGCGCGCTCTCGTGCTCGAAGTCGCCGAAGATATCGTCTTCGACGATCAGCAGGTCATGGGCCTCGGCCAGCTTCAGCAGGCGATGGGCAACCAACGGCGAGAGCACCGCGCCGGTGGGGTTATGGAAGGCCGAGTTGGTGATGTACAGGCGCGGCCGGTGCTGTTCCAGCAGGCTCGCCATGGCGACGACATCCGGCCCGCTCGGCGTGTACGGCACGCCGACCACCTGCACCCGGTGCGCCCGCAACAGGGCCTGGAAGTTGAAGTAGCCGGGGTCATCCACCAGCACGCAGTCGCCCGGCTCCAGCAGGAAGCGGCAGACCAGGTCAATGGCCTGGGTACCGTTGTCGGTGAGCACCACCTGCTGCGGGCCGACCGGCACGCCGTAGTCCGCCAGCCGCCGCGCCAGTTGTTCGCGCAGGCCGGAATGGCCGTAGGGGCGACCGTACTCCAGCAGGCCTGATTGCGGCGCACGGGCGATCTGCCGCAGCGCGCGGCGCAGCTCTTCCTCCGGCAGCCAGGACGGCGGCAGCCAGCCGCAACCGGGCTTGAGCGAAGTGTCCGCGGCCTCCAGGGACTGTCTCGAAATCCACAGCGGATCGATGCTGCGGTCCAGCGTCGGGCCGACGTCCGCCAGGGACAGCGGCGGCGCATGCCCGGCGACATAGAAGCCGGAACCGCGCCGCGCCGCGATCAGGCCGTCGGCGGCCAGGCGGTCGTAGGCTTCCACCACGGTGGTCTTGGACACTTGCAGCTGCTCGGCCAACTGGCGAATCGACGGCAGCCGTTCGCCCGGCACCAGCGCCCGCGCGGCCAGGCGCTCGCGCACATGCTGCATCACCGTATCGACCCGCGTGCCCTTTGGCCTGCCCATGTTGCCCTCGACCCAATTTGTACCGAGATAATTTACGGACAGTTTGCGCAAATTGTACCTTTCTGTCACTGGCCGCCCGGCAGCCCCGCGCGCATCCTCAAGGCTCGCTCTCCTGCCGGATGCCCCACCATGAACAACACCCAAACCCTCGCCAGCCACAGCAACCTGAGCGGTTGGCTCAGCGGCTTCCTCGGTGTGCTGATCTTCAGCGGCTCGCTGCCGGCGACTCGCGTGGCAGTGGCCGACTTCGACCCGACCTTCCTCACCCTGGCCCGCGCCAGCATCGCCGGCCTGCTGGCCGCGGCGATCCTGCTGCTGCTGCGGCAGAAGCTGCCGGCGCGCAAGGACCTGATCCCCCTGCTGGTGGTCGCCGGCGGCGTGGTGGTGGGCTTCCCGCTGCTGACCGCTCTGGCGCTCAAGCACGTCAACTCGGCCCACGCCATCGTCTTCGTCGGCCTGCTGCCGCTGGCCACCGCGCTGTTCGGCGTGATGCGCGCCGGCGAGCAACCGCGCCCGGCGTTCTGGATCTGCTCGGGGCTGGGCAGCGCCGTGGTGGCCGGCTTCGCCCTGTCGCAGAGCGGCGCGGGCAACTTCACTGGCGACCTGCTGATGCTCGCCGCCGTCGCCGTCTGCGGCCTGGGCTACGCCGAGGGCGGCCGCATCGCGCGCCACCTGGGCAGCTGGCAGGTGATCTGCTGGGTGCTGGTGCTGTCCCTGCCGCTGATGCTGCCGCTGGCCTGGTACACCCAGCCGGAGAGCTTCGCCGGCACCAGCTGGCCGGCCTGGCTGAGCCTGGGCTATGTGTCGCTGTTCAGCATGCTGATCGGCTTCTTCTTCTGGTACCACGGTCTGGCCACCGGCGGCATCGCCGCGGTCGGCCAGCTGCAGCTGCTGCAGCCGTTCTTCGGCCTGGCGCTGGCCGGCCTGTTGTTGCACGAACAGATCAGCCCGCTGATGGCCGGCGCCACCGTCGCCGTGGTTCTGTGCGTCGCCGGAGCAAAACGCTTCGCCCGCTGACCGCCGGTTTCCTTCCGCGTCCCGCCCGAGAAAAATCGCGGTATCATCGGGCGTTTGCGTACTCGGCTGGACTGCCGGAAGGACACTCGGATGAAGCCACCCGCCGAATCTCCATTGCCTGCCGTGGAGCGCGAGGAACTCGTGCCACGGCCACGGCTGACCCTGGGCAGCCACGTGCACAGCGGCTTCGACCTGCGCAGCGGGCGCATGCAGAACATCTCCCGGCACCGCGCCGCGCTGGCCTTCCTGTATGCCGACATGCCCGTCTCGGGCAGCGTCACGCCGCGCTCGGGCCGCGAAATCCGCGTGTTCCGCGATGACCAGATCGTCCGCGTCAGTCGCCAGCTGGAGCTGGAGCACGCCTGGCGCCTGGACCTGCGCGAGCTGGGCTTCAAGCCGGCGATGCGCCGCAGCGATGCGCTGGAAGACAGCGCCGGGGAAATGTTCGAACTGCCCGACGACAGCGCCTGGCAGGAGTTCATGCGCGAAGGCCTGCCGCAGCTGCGCGAGCAGGGCTGGGAAATCGACATCCGCGCCGAATTCGTCTTCGACCTCACACCGGTGGAGAACTGGTACGCCGAGATCGAGGAAACCGACGACCGCCAGTGGTTCGACCTGGAGCTGGGCATCGAGGTGGAAGGCCGCCGCATCAGCCTGCTGCCAGCGCTGATCGAGCTGATCCGCCGCATGCCGGCGCTGATCGACCCCGCCGCCCTCGCCCGTCACCCCGATGACGAACAACTGGTGCTGCGCCTGGATGCCGGGCGCAACCCGATCCACACCTGGCAGACCGCCTCCGACCGTCCGCTGCGGGTGTCCCTGCCGTTCGGCAAGCTGAAGCCGCTGCTGGGCACGCTGTCGGAGTTCTACCTCGGCGAACAGCCGCCGGTACGCCGCCTGCGCATAGGCGCGCCGGACGCCGCACGCCTCACCGAGCTGGAAGAACTGCCGCTGACCTGGCAGGGCGGCGAGCAGCTGCGCGAGATCGCCCACCGCCTGCGCGACTACCGCGCCGAGCCGGCACCGATTCCCGCTGGCCTCAACGCCGAACTGCGCGGCTACCAGCACGAAGGCCTGAGCTGGATGCAGACCCTGCGCGAAGTCGGCGCCAGCGGCATCCTTGCCGACGACATGGGCCTGGGCAAGACGCTGCAATCCCTCGCCCACGTTCTGCTGGAAAAACAGGCCGGGCGGCTGACCAGCCCGGCGCTGGTGATCATGCCTACGAGCCTGATTCCCAACTGGCTGGACGAGGCCGAGCGCTTCACCCCCGAGCTGCGCGTGCTCGCCCTGCACGGCGCCGGGCGGCGCAAGGCGTTCGCGAAGATCGCCGAGCACGACCTGATCCTCACCACCTACGCCCTGCTGCCGCGGGATGCCGAGAAGCTCGCCCAGCACGAGTATCACCTGCTGATCCTCGACGAAGCGCAGAACATCAAGAACGCCAGCACCAAGGCCGCCCAGGCCGCACGCCACCTGCGTGCGAGCAACCGGCTGTGCCTGACCGGCACGCCGCTGGAGAATCACCTGGGCGAGCTGTGGTCGCTGTTCCACTTCCTGCTGCCCGGCTGGCTGGGCGATGCCCGGCAGTTCGCCACGGACTACCGCACGCCCATCGAACGCCATGGCGACCAGGGCCGTCTGGCACACCTGGCCGCGCGCATCCGCCCGTTCCTGCTGCGGCGCACCAAGGAGCAGGTGGCCTCGGAGCTGCCGCCCAAGAGCGAATTCATCCAGCACATCGAGCTCAGCGAGGCACAGCGCGACCTCTACGAAACCGTACGGCTGGCGCTGGACCGCAAGGTCCGCGACGAGATCGCCCGCCGCGGCCTGGCGCGCAGCCGCATCATCATCCTCGAAGCGCTGCTCAAGCTGCGCCAGGTCTGCTGCGACATCCGCCTGGTAAACAAGGACGCCCCGCCGCCCACCGGCAAGTCGGCGCGTGCGGTGACTTCGGGCAAGCTGGTGTACCTGCTGGACATGCTCGAAGAGCTGCTCGCCGAAGGCCGCCGCGTGCTGGTGTTCTCGCAGTTCACCTCGATGCTCGCGCTGATCGGCGAGGCACTGGCCGAGCGCAACCTGGAGTACGCCCTGCTGACCGGCGACACCCGTGATCGCCGCGCGCCGGTGAAGGATTTCCAGGAAGGCCGCGTGCCGCTGTTCCTGATCAGCCTGAAGGCCGGTGGCGTAGGCCTGAACCTCACCGCCGCCGACACCGTGATCCACTACGACCCCTGGTGGAACCCGGCCGCCGAGAACCAGGCCAGCGACCGCGCCTACCGCATCGGCCAGGACAAGCCGGTGTTCGTCTACAAGCTGATCGCCCGCGGCACGGTGGAAGAGAAGATCCAGCTGCTGCAGCGCGACAAGGCCGCACTGGCCGCCGGCATCCTCGACGGCAGCGCCACCGACTGGCAGCTGGACGACGCGGATATCGACGCGCTGTTCGCGCCGCTGCCTCGCGCCGTGTAACGCGCAGGGATGGCCCTTAGGCCATCCCTCTCAGATCACTGCTGGCGCGGACGAGTGGCGTCGACAAACGGCAGCGTGGTGCCCGGAATCATGGTCTCCGGCAGCTTGCCGTCCCAGCGTTCGGCCTTGGTCAGCTCGATCAGGTTCTGGTTCTGCGCCAGCGCCTCCGCCTTGGCGCGGATGGCGTCGGCCTCGGCCTGGCCGCGCAGGCGGGTCGCCTCGGCATCGGCCTTGGCCTGGGCCAGCTTGGAGTCGGCCTCGGCCTGCGCCTGGGTCACCTGGATCTGCGCCTGCACCTGCTCGGTGGCCAGGTTCTGCTGGCGGGTCTGGATCGCCACTTCGGCCTTCATCCGCTCCTCGATGGAGCGCTCGTAGGCTTCGGAGAAGTCGATGTTCTCGACCTGCACGCTGTCGATCATCACCGGGCCGGCGATGGAGGTCTTGATCGCCGTGGCGACGTCGGCGACGAACTGCCCGCGGTTCTGCACGGCCTGGATCGCGGTGTAGCGCCCGAAGACATTTTCCACCTGGGTCGGCACCTGCCGGCTGACCAGGCGATCCACCAGGGCGTCGAGGTCACCGTAGCCGGTGTAGACCTTGGCCACCTCATCCGGAGTGACGTGCCAGGACACCGACACCGCCAGCGTGGCGCTCTGCTGGTCGCGGCTGTAGGCCTGCAGTTGTTCGTAGCGGGAGGTATGGTTCTGCACCGAGAGTGTCTTCACCGTCTCGATGAACGGCATCTTCCAGCCCAGCCCCGGCTCAGCGACGCTGACCAGCTTGCCGTTGCGCAGCACGATGCCGCGCTCCTTCTCATCAATGGTGTAGAACGAGCCGCCGACGGCCACCAGCAGCAGGACGGCGATCAGCCCTCCGCCGATCATCTTCAGGGGCAACGCGGTGAGCGGCGCAGAGGGGTTCGAATTGGCCAAGATCTCTCTCCTTGAGCATGAAGCTTCCATTGGGGGGCGAACCAATAGCAGAAAAGCGGCCACTTCCGAAGGAGATAAGCGAAAAAATCCAACCGCTCTCTCAGACCGCCGGCACCAGCGTCACCCACCAGCGGGTGCGGTATTGCGCGCGCACCGGCAGGCTGCGCTGCAGCGCGGCGACCGCCTGCTCCGGCTGATCCAGCGGGAACACGCCGGAGATGGCCAGGTTCGCCACCGCCGGATCGCAGCGCAGCACGCCCGGCCGGTAACGCGCCAGCTCGGCGCACAGGCGGCCCAGGGTCCATTGCCGCGCCACCAGGTAACCGTCGCTCCAGGCCAGCGAGTCGACATCCAGCGCCGTTTCGCCATACAGGCCCTTGCGGTCGAAGCGCACCTGGCGCCCGGCCTGGATCACCCCGACGGATTCATTGCGCAGCGCCGGCGTCACGGCCACCGCGCCCTCCTGCACGGACAACCGCGCATCGCTGCCATCCAGGCGCACGGCGAAACGCGTGCCCAGCGCCTGCAGGCGACCGAGCGGCGTGTCCACCCAGAAGGCGCGGCCGGCGCTGTCCGGGGCTGTCTGTACCAGCATCTCGCCGCTGTACAGGCGCACGCGGCGGGCGTGGGCGTCGTAGGCGATGTCCACGGCGCTGTCGGTGTTGAGCTGCAACCAGCCGCCATCGGGCAGCGCGATGCGTCGGCGCTCGCCCACCGAAGTGCGCTGCTGCGCCAGCCAGGGAGAATCACGCAGGCCAATGGAACCACTACCCACCACCGCCGCCGTGCCGGCGAGCAGCAGGAGGCTTTTCAGCGCCCGGCGCCGCGCCGGGTCGGCGGCGGCCTGACGCAGCGAGCGGCTGGCTACGCCGGGGGTAATGCCGCCCAGGCGGCCATCGAAGAACTCCAGTCGCTGCCAGGCCTGCTCGTGGCTGGGGTCGGATGCCCGCCATTGCTGGCAGGCGGCAAGCTCGTCGGCAGCGGCCAGGCCCGAGGCCAGGCGCACACGCCAGCCGATGGCCTGCTCCACCACCGCGTGTTCCAGACGCTGGGACGCGTCCATGGCGCCGGGCGGGTTCACGACAAGCCGGTTCATGAGTAGAGCGCCTGGTAGCAATGGCCGAAGGCCTGGGTCATGTACTGCTGCACCGAGCTGAGCGAGACGCCCAGGCGCTCGGCGATCTGTGGATAAGTCAGGCCGTCCAGCTGCGACAGCAGGAAGGCGCTACGCACGGCTGGGCGCAGGCCGTCGAGCAGCCGGTCGATCTCCATCAGCGTCTCCAGCACGATGGCCCGCTCCCCGGCGGACGGCGCCTCGGCCTCCGGCTGCTGGGCCAGGCTGTCGAGCCAGGCACGCTCCAGGGTCTGGCGACGGAAGTGATCGATCATCAACCCGCGAGCGACGGCGGCGAGGAAGGCGCGGGGTTCGCGCAGGCCTTTCAGCTCATGGCGGCCGAGCAGGCGGACGAAGGTGTCCTGCGCCAGGTCCGCGGCCTGATGCCGGCACTCCAGGCGCCGATAAAGCCAGCCGAGCAGCCAGGAGTGATGGCCGACATAGAGTTCGCCGATCTGCGAGTGGTGAGTAGCCGACGTCACGAGTGCCCCCCTGCGCGCGAACGCCAAGCATCGAGGTGCAACTGTGACAGCACCTCAAATGCGAAAACTTATCATTTGCGCGAAAGATGCCATGGCGGCGCCATCACGGCAAGCGCCGCGTGAGGGATGACGATGGTTGGTGAGGACGCTCGTTCTGCTTTCCGTGCCCTGACGTAGATGGCGGACCCGTCGATTGACCTCAGCGTTGGATGCAGAAACTCCTGACAGCACGAACAGGAAAGCCACTACATAGCCTTGCCCGTGAATGTAGGAATCTACTCCTGCGCCGAGACAACGAACTCGGACCCGGCAGAGGCAGACGCCCCGGGCAAACCAGAGATCTTTCCGGCGCACATGATTTCCCCACAGCCCTGGCCAGTCACTCCTTGCTGCGCCGGGGCTTTTTTATGCCTGGCCGTCACGCTCAGCGCATGCCCCAGCCATGGCTGACCAGCACCGACTGCCCGGTGAGCGCGGCCGAGGGGAAGCTGGCGAGGAACAGCACGGTCTGCGCCACGTCGTCCACGGTGGTGAACTCGCCGTCCACGGTGCCGCCGAGCATGACCTTCTTCACCACGTCCTCTTCACTGATGTCCAGCTCCTTGGCCTGTTCGGGAATCTGCTTCTCCACCAGCGGCGTGCGCACGAAGCCGGGGCAAACCACGTGGGAGCGCACGCCATGGGGGCCGCCCTCCTTCGCAAGAGTGCGTGCCAGGCCCAGCAGCCCGTGCTTGGCGGTGACATAGGCGGATTTCAGCGGCGAGGCTTCGTGGGAGTGCACCGAACCCATGTAGATCACCACCCCGCCGCGCCCCGCCGGGTACATGTGGCGCAAGGCCGCACGGGTGGTGAGGAAGGCGCCGTCGAGGTGGATGGCGAGCATCTTCTTCCAGTCGCCGAAAGCGAAATCCTGGATCGGGTTGACGATCTGGATGCCGGCGTTGGACACCAGGATGTCGACGCTGCCCAGCGTGGCGACCACCCGCTCGATACCGCTGTCCACCGCCTGTTCGTCGGTGACGTCCATGGCCACTGCCAGGCCCTTGCCGCCAGCGGCTTCGATCTCATCCACCACACGCTGGGCAGCGTCCTGCTGCAGGTCGGCGATGGCCACCGCCGCGCCGGCCTTGGCCAGGGTCAGGGCGATCTGCCTGCCGATGCCGCTGGCTGCGCCGGTCACCACCGCGACCTTGCCGTTCAAAGTGTTCATCCGAGAGCTCCCGAAAAGGTTGGAACTCTCACTCTAGACGGTTCAGTCGCGGGTCAGTTCGATGCTGCCGTCGCGTTGCTGCCGGTAGATCGTGTAGGGCAGCGCCAGCGTATCGGTAGCAGCGGAAAGTACGCCGTCGAAAAGCGGCCAGTAGAGACCTTGCGGAGCATCCGGCAACGGCGGCGAGAGTCCTGCACTGCGCTGGCCACTACCGCCAGGGTCGCCATGCAACGCACAGAAGTTGTAGGCGACACCACTGTAGATACGCGGAATCTCCGTGCAGTAAGTGCGGCCCAGCTTCAGCTCCTTCACGCGTTCATGGGCATCGCTATCCAGCGTCCGCACCGACCCGCAGCCAGCGACTGCAACAGCGATTGGCAGTGCCATGAATAGACGAATCAGCATCGCTCATCTCCCTGGTAGCCAGGCTTCCACTCAGTCGTTGCGCAGCTCGATGCTGCCGTCGCGGTTCTGTCGATACAGGGTGTAGGGCAAGGCCAGGGTATCGACGACGCCAGAGAAGGCCAGGTCCAGCAGCGGCAGGATCGGTGGACCGAAGGTGTAGTTGGCTGGTGTGGCAGGCGGCGTGTAGCCATTCTCGGCCGGGGGTTCGCCGTACAGCTGGCAGGCATCCCAGACCACACCACCGTAGACCCGCGGAATAGCGCCGCAATAGGTCCCCTTCAGGTTCAGATCACTCGTCTTCGCCACATCATCGCTGCGCAGGGTGTGGTAGGAGCCGCAGCCGCTCAGCAAGGCGACGCCGAGCAGCAAGCAGGAACGAGACATCGACATATCGAAACTCCCTCTCGATAGCGGAAGTGGCAGCTTACCAGCCCTTGAGCTGATCCCAGCGCCAGTTGCGGTACTGGTAGACCAGCGTACCCAGTAGCCCGTAGGCGGCAGCCATGGCGAAGAGGATGAGGATGCGGTCGGCCACGGCTGAAAGCGGCAGGTTCATCTGGTTCATCTCCACCACCGCACGGATCGCCCAGGTGGACGGGATCGCGTCGGCCAGCAGCTGCACCCATTGCGGCATGGCCTGGGGCGGCCAGGTGAAGCCGGCCATGTAGAACAGCGGCAGGGTTATGAAGGTCATGGTCAGGTAGACCGCCTCCTCCGAGGGCAGCACCTCGGCGATGAACTCGCTCATGGCGATCACCGCCAGCAGGAACGGCAGCACCAGCCCCATCAGCATGAAGAACGACGCCGTCTGCCGGTAGCCCATCATCCACGGCCAGATCACGTAGAACAGCATCGCCAGCACCGTCCAGATCAGCAGCTGCGCGGCATAGCGGCCGAAGCGGGTGGAGGTGGGCTGGCGCAGCGAGCGCGGGGTGCCGCCGCGCAGGTTGAGGTTCACCCGCGTGCAGGAGAGCAGCAGGCTGTGCTGCAGGATCAGCGTCACCAGCCCCGGCAGGACGATGGCGGCGAAGCTGGTGCCGGGGTTGAACAGGTCAGTGAGCTGGCCAACTGCTGGTTGCAGCAGCACATTCGCCTGCACCTCGGAGAAGCCGCCGCGCATCAGCCGTTCACGGTTGTAGCGCAGCGACAGCTCGGTGTAGGTGGCGCTGATGTCCTGCTGGATCTGCCCGTTGGCCATGCGGTTGGTGGCGTCGCCGAAGATCGGCACGGTGACGGCCTCGCCGCGCAGCACGCGTTTCTCGAAGTCCAGCGGGATCACCACGATGGCGAACAGCTTGCGCCAGGCCAGGTCGTGCTGTGCCTCGGGCAATTGGTCGTAACCGACCGTGGCGATCTTCGGTGCGGCATCCAGCAGGCGCACCAGCTCGCGGGACACCGCGCTGTGGTCCATGTCGATCACCGCCACCGGCAGGTCGTCCATGGTGCGATGGGCGTAAGGCAGGGTGGTCAGCGCCACCGACAGCACCATCAGTAGCCACAGCGGCTTGCCGAGCATGCCGGTCAGGGACTGGCGGAAGACATTCCAGAAGTTCTCCATGGTGGCTCCTTACGCCGGGCTCAGGTCGAGGCGCCGGCGCAGGCGCATCTTGGCGATCATGTAGGCGATCAGCGGGTAGAGCAGCAGCTTGCAGCAGGTGTACAGGCCGGATTCGGCCGGTGCCTTGCGCAGGAACTGGTCGAACAGGCCGTGCAGGGTGTGGGTCAGCGGCTCGGCCTCGGAGATGATGCGGGCGATCTGCGGCATCGCCAGTTCCGGCAGCAGTACCCCGGAGTAGGTCTGCGCCACGCCGATCAGCAGGCCGATCAACGAGTAGGCGCTGAAACGGTTGGCAGTGAAGATGAACAGCATCAGCCCGACGCTCTGCGCCGCGGCCACGTAGCAGACGGTGATCGCCAGCATCCACCAGGGATTGCCGTTGATCCGCGCACCATTGAGTTCCACCAGCAGGAACAGCTCGACGATCAGCAGCGTACTGAACAGCAGCGTGTACGGCGCCATCTTGCCCAGCAGCCGCGCGCCGAGGGCCTGGGCGCGCAGGATGTGCGGCGAGGAGGCACGCAGCTCCGGCGCTTCGCGGGCCAGCACATGCACGGTGGCGACGATGACGAACAGCTGCAGCAGGTGGACGATGGCGGCGAACTGCTGGAAGTAGATGTAGTTGCCGCTGGCGTTGAACAGGCTTTCGTAGGACACCGCGACGCTGGCCAGCGCCGGCATGGCGCGGTCCATCCCGGCGGCCAGGCGCGGGCGCAGTTCGGCGTTGACCGAACTCATCAGCCCGCTGAAATCCTGGGTCGAGTAGAAGCCGGCGGAGTAGAACAGCGAGTTGTAGTACAGCTCGGCCACCGGCTGGCGACCGGACAGCGCGTCCGCCTCGAAGTCGCGCGGGATGTAGAGCAGCGCATAGTCGTCGGCCATGCGCAGGCGGCGCAGACCTTCCTGCAAGCCGCCGCCGAGCACCTCGACCTTGGCGTGGGAACCGGCGTCCAGCTCGCGGACGATGCGCCGCGACAGGCTGCTGTGGTCGGCGTCGACCACCGCCACCGGCATGTCCAGCAACGTGCCGGCCTGGTACACGCCGCTGATCACCACGAACAGCAGCAGCGGCCAGAGCCAGCCGAGCCAGTGGATGGTCCAGCTGCGCAGGGCGACCCGCGTCTCGCTGCCGAAGGCCTGGGCGAAACGCAGCAGGTTGCGCCTTACTGCTTCCACTGCCACAGCGCGCTCATGCCGGGGCGCAGGCCTGGCACCGGCTGGTCCGGATACAGGCGCACCTCGAAGGTCTTCAGGTCGAAGTCACCGGTGGCGCGGGTGGCGCGCTTGGTGGCGAAGTCGCCGAGCGGTGCGATGTAGCTGACCTTCGCCTTCACCTCGATACCCTTGAGTGCCGGAACCTGGATCGCCACTTCATCGCCTTTTTTCACGTCGGCGAGGATGTCTTCGCGCAGGTTGTACACGAAGTAGCTGTCGGACAACCGCACCAGCGTCAGCAAGGGACTGTAGGCATTGACCAGCTCGCCCTGCTCCGCCGGGATCGGCCCGACCTCGCCGTCCACCGGCGCCACCACGCTGAGGTCGTCGGTCTGCGCCTGCAGTTCGAGAATTTGCGCATCGGCGCGGCGCACTGCAGCCTCCAGTGCTTGGCGACGCTCCTCGCGGTCACCCTGGTTGCCCTGGTCGAGGTTGGCCTGGGCCTCGGCAACGCGGTTGCGCGCCACGTCGCGGCCACGACGGGAAAGGTCCATCTGTGCCTGGGAAACGAAGCCGCGACCGGCCAGCTCCTCGTTGCGCTGGTATTCCAGCTCGGCGTTGCGCAGTTCGGCCTGGGCCTGGGACAGGCTGGCCTGAAGGGCGCGCAGGGTTTCCTCGCGGGTGCCATGCAGGGATTCGTCGAGATTGGCCTGCACCTGGTTGCGCGCGGCGCGCAGGGAATCCAGCTGGGCCTCGAGCTCCGGGCTGCTGAGGCTGATCAGCACCTGGCCCTGTTTCACGTCGTCGCCACGGCGCACATGCAATTGCTCGACGCGGCCCTTGGCCTTGGAGGCGACTATGACGTTGGTGGCGTCCGCCTCACCCTGCAGCAGCAGCGGCTGGGTGTGCAGGCGCAGGTAAAGCGTGATGGCGATGATCACCAGGATCAGCAGGGGGGCGAACAGCTTCCATCCCTTCATGGAGTGGTCTTCTCAGGCGGCGGATGCACCGATGGTAGTGCATCCGCCGGCGCAGCGGCGGATCGCGATCAAGGTCGGCGCGCTCAGCGCTCGTCGTCGCTGATCAGGTCACGCTCGCCGCCACGCTGCGTGCCGCTGGGCGAAGGGAAGCGCGAGGACGCGTAACGCACCACCAGGATCGCCAGCGCCAAAAGCAGGAGCGCCACCGAGACCAGAATGATGCCGTCGTCGGGCACGTGGTTGTGCTGGATGTCGGCGATCATCAGGCGGGTCAGCGCGGTCATCGCCACGTAGATCAGGAAGCGCACCGGCATGTGGTTGGTCTTGAAGTAGATGCCGACCATGGCACCCAGTTCGAGGTAGATGAACAGCAGCAGGACGTCATCGATGGTCGCATGACCCTTGCTCATCATCTCGCCGAAGGCCACCGCCGCCGACCAGAAAACCGTGGCGCCGATGGCGAACAGCGCCAGGTAGTGGAAGGCCTCCACCAGCAGGTTGCCCAGGGATTCGGCACAGCCGTGCATCCGTACGCGCAGGCGCTCGGCCCAGTTGAGTTTCATTCGTCGCTTCCCTCCATCACAAATCAGCATCACAAGGCTTGGTTGGCTTGAAGCCTGCAAGGGCTACGCCATTGATCTTGCGCAGTCATGGCACAGATCGACTGCGCGAATATGACTGCGAACTTTTTCGGCCGGCCCCGAGTCCATTCAGGGGCATGCCACAAAACAGGCAGGAACGAGTGATGGAAAGTCCCTTTCAGAAGCTGACCGACGCATTCCAGGAACAGTACCGCGTCAATTTCAGCCTTGAACGGCCCGACGGCAGCATCGTACTGACCCTCTCCACCGAGGCGGGCGTGGCCGCGCGCCGGCTGATCCGCAACGCCCAGCTACAGGACCCGGAACAGCTGCAACTCTTCATCCAGAGCATCCGCTTCGGCATCGCCATCGAACAAGGCGGCACGGCGCCGCAGTTGCTGGCTGCCATGACCCGCGGCGAAAACGGCCTGCCGATCGCGTCCTGACGCCATTCCCCGCAAGAATTCCTTCCTACAGAGCCATCTGACTGACGTTTCTTTGCGCCGGTCACGTGGACCTGCTGCGCGCGCCTACGGGGCGCGCGCACTGCTTTGGGCCGTCGACCGTAGTGGCCCGATAGCRGCACTGTCTTCGCTGACGTCTACGCTGGTGCAAATCGATTCGCGCAGGGGCAGTAGCATTGCGCAATCAATTTACTGTATAAATACACAGTAATTTCGCAACTCCCCAATCAAAGAGAAGGCACAGAGGTGATGAATGGCCGTCGAAGTGGTGTACCGCAGCAGCCGCGATCCGGAGCGCCTGTTCATGGATAAGGCAGAGGCCGACCGGCACGACAAGATGCTGGAGCTGGCGGAAACGCTGGCGGACGTGCTGCAGAGGGCGGTGCCGTCGCTGAAGGAGGATCAGGTCGAGGAGATCGGGATCTTCATGGCCAAGAATCGCGATGCCTTTGCCCGTGCCTTCAAGAATCAGCCGGATGCGTTGAGTGAGATATTCAATGAGGCGGTGGTTGAGGAGTAAGCCTCGACGCATTGTTCAGGGCAAGAGCAGGTAGGCGCTTCCTGCTCGGGTGTTCCAGCGCCGCTTCGGCGTGCGCACGGACTTCCTGTTTCGCCCCCTCGGGCGACCTCCTTTGGCAAACGCCCCAAAGGAGGCAAAGGTCTCGCCCCTCCATCCGGCTTTTCGCTTCGCGAAAAGTACCCTCGGTTCTTCGGAGTTTCAGGGGCCCGCCACGAAGGGCCATCCCTGGCCCATCGTGGCTCTCGCGACATCCATGTCGCTCAACCCCTGAAACTCCGATCACCTTCGGCCTCCTGAAAGGGGCACTCCGGAGCGTGCGGATATTTCACTGGAAGACCTAAAAATCCAGAGCCAGAGCCGGTGTCTGTTCGTATGGCGCATAACCCGGAACGGGTTATCCGCCGATGCCACAACGGCGGATAACGCTGACGCGTTATGCGCCCTACGAATGATCAAGCCCCGGAGCGGGGCCTGATCCTGTAGGAGCGGACCTTGTCCGCGAAATCCTGCGCGGCGTACTGCGCGGTCAGGCCACCCCCGTCCTTCAATGCCATTTGTAGGAGCGAGCTTGCTCGCGAACCGCACCCTGCCGCCCTCCCCGGCGGAACACTGATGCTGTCGACGCACAGGGAGCGATGGGTATCGCTGCGCTCCACGCCATCCTACGTTTGTGCTTCGCCGTGATTTCGATACCGAGGGGAACTCTGTTCGAGGACAAGGTCCGCTCCCGCGACGACCTAGAGCTCCGGCGCAGGGGCGGGTTCGCGAGCAAGCTCGCTCCTACAGGGACCGGGTAGCTCAATGCCCGGAATACTCCCCGTAGAGAATCCGCTCGGCGAGCTTGTCAGCGACCCGCGCCGGTGACAGGTGGTCGGCCTGGGCGTGGGCGTAGACCTCAGTCAGGCGGTCGGCGATGCGCGCCAGGTGGGCGGTAATGTTGGGCAGCGACTCGCCCTGGTGCTGCAGGGCCACGTAGATCAGCCCGCCGGAGTTGATCACGTAGTCCGGCGCATAGAGGATGCCGCGCCCTTCCAGCTCGTCGGCGACATCCGGTTGCGCCAGCTGGTTGTTCGCCGCACCCGCCACTGCTGCGCAACGCAGGTGGCCAACGACCTGGGAAGTGAGCACGCCGCCCAAGCCACAGGGTGCGAGGATGTCGCAGGGCGTGGTGAGCAGCGCTTCATTGGGCACCGGGCGCGCGCCCAGTTGCTCCACCGCGAGCTGCACCTTGCCCGCGTCGATATCGCTGACCAGCAGTTCGGCGCCCGCGGCGGACAGGTGCTCGGCCAGCGCGTAACCGACATTGCCCAAACCCTGAATCGCCACGCGCAGGCCATCGAGGTCGTCGCTGCCCAGCCGTGCCTGGGCGCTGGCGCGGATGCCGGAAAACACGCCCAGCGCCGTATGCGGTGAGGGATCGCCGCCGCTGGTGGTGCTGGTGACGTGGCGGGTGAACTGGGCAATGCAGTCCATGTCCGCGCTGGAGGTGCCGCTGTCCACTGCGGTGACGTAGGCGCCGCCGAGGGTGTCGATCATGCGGCCGAAGGCCTCGAAGAGTTCACCGCGGTTCTTCACGTGCGCCGCGCGCAGGATCACCGCCTTGCCGCCGCCCTGGCGCAGGCCGGCCAGCGCGGCCTTGTAGCTCATGCCCTGGGCCAGGCGCGCGGCGTCGCGCAGGGCGGCGTCCTGGCTGGGGTACGGCAGGTAACGGCAACCACCCAGCGCGGGGCCGAGGCGGGAGTTGTGGATGGCGATGATGGCCTTGAGTCCCGTGGCCGGGTCCTGGGCAAGATGCAGTGACTCGAGCCGGGTGGCTTCCATCATGTCGAACATGGCGGCGCTCCCTTGCTGTGAAAGGTCGGCTGTCCGGTACGGACCTGATCAGTATAGGCAGCGCCTGTCACATCACCTTGACGGGCGACGACCGCACCACTGGACGAGTGCCCGGCGCTCCGGTTACAACCGCAGGGTCAGCCGGAGAACGCCATGGACCCGCGTCAAGCCTGCCTTGCCTGTCTTGCCCAGGACCCGCCCGCCCTGTTCGAAGCGGCCCTGTGGATCGCCGCCGAACACGAACCGCAGTTGCCGCCGGAGCAGGCGCAGCGGCAGTTCGACTCGCTCGCGCACCAGGTCGCGGTGGCGCTGCCATCGGGCGCGGGTGATGCCGAGCGCGCGCAGTTCCTGCTGCGCCGGCTGAGCGAGCTGGGTTT
The DNA here is from genome assembly GCF_030462585.1 of Pseudomonas sp. CAN1. GTDB lineage: Bacteria > Pseudomonadota > Gammaproteobacteria > Pseudomonadales > Pseudomonadaceae > Pseudomonas. The sequence continues at coordinate 172,181 of NZ_JASMRU010000008.1, forward strand.
CGCCGAGGATGACCAGTACCCGCTGCACCCGCGTGCCGCCCTCCTCCCCCAGGTACTGCAACGGCGCCATGGCCAACCGCTGTCGCTGGCGCTGATCGCCCTGGAACTGGCGCGGCGCAACGGCATCACCCTGGTCGGGGTGAACTTCCCCGGACGTTTCCTGCTGCGCGTGCCCGGCGCCGATCACCTGCTCGACCCCGCCACCGGTCGCCGCCTCTACACCCGCGATTGCCGCGACCTGCTGGTGCGCCAGCTGGGCGCCAATGTCGAGCTTTCCGCTGCGCACCTGCGCACCGCCAGCGCGGCGGACATGCTGCAGCGCCTGTCGCGCAACCTGCGCCAGTTGCACCTGGCCTCCGGCGAGCCGCTAGCGGCGCTGAAGGATGCCCAGCGCGTGCTGGAGCTGGGCCCGCCCAGCGCGAGCGACCACCTGGCCCGCGCCGATCTGTACCATGTGCTGGATTGCCCGCAGGCCGAACGCTACGACCTGGAGCGGGCGATGCTGCTCAGTGACGACGCCGCCGAGCAACTGCGCCTGGCCCAGCGCCTGGCCGAAATCAGCATCCCGCCCAAAGCGCTGCACTAGGCAAGTCAGACCTTCAGCAGGCCCAGCTCCTTCGCCCGCGCCACCGCCTGGGTGCGCCGCTCCACCCCGAGCTTGCCATTGATGCGACGGGCGTGGGTCTTCACCGTGTGCAGGGAGATGTACAGGCGCTCGCCGATTTCCAGGTTGGAGCAACCGCGGGCGATCAGCTCCAGCACCGAGAGTTCGCGCAGGCTCAGCAGGTTGTGCGGGGCCATTTCGCCGGCGTGGGGGCGCAGGCCGAACAGGCCGGGCTGGCGGCGCTGGGTTTCGCGCAGGGTCGCCACCAGGCCGAAGCGCTGGGCCAGGGCGACGCCTTCATCCAGCGCGCTACGCGCCTCATCCAGGCTGCCGGAGAGGAAGTAGGTTTCCGCCAGCGCCAGCCAGACATCGCAGGCCAGGGTATTGCGGCCCTGGCGCAGCAGGTCGGGGAGCATGGCCAACAGGCGCTGCTGGGCAGCGTCGGCATCGCCGTCGTAGAGCTCGGCCAGGGCCAGGTGATGCTCGACCCGCAGGATCTGGTCCGGTGCCGCCGCCGGCGGGCAGAGGTGATCGGTGCGGTAGCGCGCGGCCACCCGCTGCAGCACCTCCCGCGCCGGGCCGGGGCGGTTCTGCCGCAGGTTCAGCGCGCCGCTGGCCAGCAGCAGCGGGCCGCGGTAGATGGGTTCGGGTACATGTTGCAGCTGCATCAGCCGCTCGACTTCCAGCAGGCGGCTGAAGGCGCCATCGGTGTCGCCGTCCAGCGCGTCCAGCCAGGCCATCCCGGTGAAGCCGTAGATCAGGCTCGGATCGTGGCTGCGGCGGGTTTCGGTGAGGCCGGCGATGAACAGCTCGCGGGCCTCCTCGTCGCGGCCCTGGCGCAGGCACAGCCAGCCCCGGCGCAGGGCAACGCGGCCGGCCATGGCGTTGCAGGTGATGCGCATCTCGTGGAGGTATTCCTGCACCCGCGCCAGCAGCGTGTCGGCACGTTGCAGTTCGCCGCGCTGCTCCAGCCACTGGGCGCGGTCCAACTCCAGCAGCGCCTCGAAGGTGGTGCTGCCTTGCAAACGCGCGCGCCGCAGCGCCTCGCGGTTGATCAGCCGGGCTTCCGCCAGCCGCCCTTCGGCCTGGGCCTGCTGGGTCAGCGCGGAGAGGCAGATCAGCGTCTGCGCCCAGGCTTCCTCGGGCAGATGTTGCAGGGCCTCGCGCAGCTGCTCGCGGGAGCCGGGCAGGCCGCGGGCATGGGTGAGCATGCCGTTGAGGCCCTGCCACTGGGCGATCAGCGAGCGCTGGCGGTGCTCGCCGGGCATCGGCAGGAAGCGGGTGAAGCCGGCCAGCAGCGATTCGACGTCATCCAGGCGACCGACGAAGAGCAGCGTCCAGGCATTGAGGATCAGCAGGCGCGGGGTGCTGCACAGCAGCTCCTCGGGCAGCGACTCGCGCAGCTGCAGCACACGTTCGACGTTGCGCCCGTGCAGCAGCTGTTCCTCGGTCAGGCGCTGCAGCAGGCTGGCGGAGACGTCCGGCTGCTCGGCGTAGAGGGAATGTTCGAAGGCGGAATGGATTTCCCCGCCCTGGGTGAACCACTGGCAGGCGCGCCGGTGCAGGGTCGCGGCCGGCCAGCGCGACAGGCTGGCCAGGGCACGGGCGAGCATGGGCGAGACCTGGAACCAGTGCTGGGTGTTGTCCACCGGCTCGATCAGCACGCCCCAGGCCTGCAGGCCGTCCAGGCCGACGCCGGGTTCGTCGAACAGGTAGTCGCACAGCTCGCGGTTGAAGCGTGCGATCAGCGCCAGGCCGCAGAGGGTTTCCGCCAGCTCCGCCGGCAGGCTGGCCAGCACTTCGCGCTGCAGGTAGTCCTGCAGCAGGCCGCTGCCGGTTTCGCCGATCTGGGTAACACAGGGGGCGATGGGTTCGTTGCCGAGGCTGAGCAGGCGCAGCCGTACGCCGGCGAACCAGCCCTGGGTCGACTCCTGCAGGGCCAGCCGCTGGGGCTGCGGCCATTCGAGGCCGGCGGTGTGCAGGTAGGCGTCCAGCTCGCACTGGGTCAGCGCCAGCGCGTGGGCGCCCAGCTCCAGCAGTTCGCCTTCGAGCAGCAGACGGGTGAGGTTGCAGGCTGGCCGGCGGCGGCTGCCGAGCCACCAGCCGACCTGGGGCGAAGCCACGGCGAGCAGGCGGTCGAAGCAATCGTCGAGGGCTGCGTCGGGTGCGCGGGGATAGTCGTCGAGCATCAGCCAGAGCGGCTCGCTGGCGTTTTCCAGCCAGGCGCCCAGTGACTCTTCGCCAGACCACGGCACGCCGAGGGCTTCGCCCAGGCGCTCGCAGAACTGCTCGGGCGTCAGGCTGCGGCCACCCAGGCCGAGCCAGACGACACGGGTGCCGTTGGGCGCCAGGCGCGCGCACTCGCTCATCAGCACCGTCTTGCCGCAACCGGGCGGCGCCACCAGCAGGCGCAGGCGGCATTCGGCGCCGCTCAGGCTGGCGTGCAGCCGTTCGCGGGGCAGGTGCTGGCGGGGCAGGCGAGGCAGCGCCGCACCATGCTGTGGACCGTGCAGGGCGATTGTCGACATGGGCTTCTTCCGGCCATTTGCTGGCCAGACTATGCCCGCGCGTGGACCCGCGGAAAGGACCATCAGCCAGATTCATGGGGCGTCATAGCGCAGCAATGCCCCATGGCAGAGCTTTCGTTGCCCCTTAAAAAAAGAAACCCGGCATCCACGCGGGATGCCGGGGCCAAGGAGCGGGGTGTTACTCAGCGCACGCCGGTGTTACGCAGCGCCGCAGGGGTGAAGTCAGCCATGCTGGCTTTCTGGCCGAACTGGTAGCCACGCTTCTCTTCGTTGTTCAGGCCGAAGGTCACGTAGCGGCCGGCGAGGATGTCGTACAGCGACTCGGCGGCGTACCCGGTGGCCAGTTCGGTGTAGAAGGTCATCTCGTGGCCTTCACCGACGCGCCACAGCTGACCGCGACCGTCGTACAGCTCGGACTCGGCGATCTGCCAGCTGTCCTCGTCGAGGTAGAATTTGCGCTGGCCATAGATGTTGCGCTCACCGGACTTCAGGGTGCCCACCACTTCCCACACACGGTGCAGTTCGTAACGGGTCAGGTCCTGATTGATGTGGCCCGGCTTGACGATGTCGTCGTACTTCAGCTCCGGCGAGTTCAGGTGGTAGCTGTTGTACGGGATGTACATCTCGCGCTTGCCCACCAGTTTCCAGTCGTAGCGGTCCGGTGCGCCGGAGAACATGTCGTAGTTGTCCGAGGTACGCAGGCCGTCCGAGGCGGTACCCGGACCGTCGTACGCTACCTGCGGGGCACGGCGCACGCGGCGCTGGCCGGCGTTGTAGATCCACGCCAGGCGCGGCTCCTTCACCTGGTCCAGGGTCTCGTGCACCAGCAGGACGTTGCCGGCCAGGCGCGCCGGGGCGGTTACCTGCTGCTTGAAGTAGGTGAGGATGTTGCCGGTCTTGCTGACATCCTGGTCACCCATGTTCTGCGGTACCGCGATCGATTCCTCGAAGCGGATCGGCGTGTAGCTGCCGTTGGTCTGCGGCACGACCTGCACCACCGAACGGGAGATGTTGCCGCCGTGGTAACGGGTCAGGTGGTTCCACAGCGCCTGCACACCGTTCTGCGGCAGCGGGAAGGCGTAGTAGCGGCTCTTCTCGAAGTTCTCCAGGCCGTTGCCGTCATTGATCGGCTGGACGAACTCGGCGCTGCGCTTGATCGCGGCGTAGATGTCGTCAGGCAGCGCGAAGGTGCGGTGGGTCTTGTACACCGGGATCTTGTAGGTATCCGGGTAGCGCTTGAACATCGCCAGCTGGCCGCCGGAGAGCTTGTCCTTGTACTGGTCGACGTTCTGCGCGGTGATGGTGAACAGCGGCTTCTCGTCGGCGAACGGGTTGGAGAGGAAGCCCTTGGCGTCCAGCTTGCCGGCGGTACGGGAGATCCCGCCAGTCCAGGCCGGGATGCTGCCGTCGGCGTTGCCTTCCTTCTGCGAGCCCATGGGCGTCAGGCTGGTGCCCAGCTTGGCCACTTCGTCGGCGGACACCGCCGCCATCACGCCGCAGGACAGCAGGCTCAGGGCCAGCGCGCCGCATTGGAGGATTCTTGTCGTTCTCATGTCGATTCCTTGAGCAGGCAGGTCAGAAGTTCACGCCGAAGCTGAGCGAAACGAAGTCCCGGTCGACGATGGTGTTGTAGTCGCCGCCGAAGAAGTTCGTGTAGTTCAGGCTCGCGGTGTAGGTGTTCTGGTACTCCGCGTCCAGACCGACGCTGGCGGCCTTGCTGCCTTCGTTGAAGACCGGGCCGTAGCCGTTCACGTCATGGGACCAGGCAATGTTCGGCTTGAGGTTCACCCCGGCGAAGACGTTGTTGTAGTCCCAGATGGCGCGGGCGCGGTAACCCCAGGACGACGAGGTGTAGAAGCCGCCGTCACCGTACTCGGCATCGGCCGTGGCGTTCTCCGGCACGCCGTAGACCGAGTCGCGGCCGTAGCGCTCGCCGACCTTGTCGGTCATGCCGCCGACGTAGGTCATGCCGACTTCGCCCACCAGGGTGAGGCGGTCGGCGCCCATGGTCTGGTCGAAGAAGTGGGTGAAGGTGGTCTGCGCCTGGGTCACTTCCTTGCGGATGTAGCCGTGGCTGACCTGGTTGGCCGTGGCCAGCGCACCCGCTGCACCGCCGCTGGTGAAGCCGCCGACCACGGTGGTGGCGAGCAGCGGCGTCAGGTCGGTGGTGTTGAGCTGCAGCGGCATGTTCGGCCGGTAGCTGATCTCGCCGTTCCACGCGGTGCCGGTGGGCAGGGTGGTGGAGAAGCTCAGGCCGTACAGGCGGATGTCTTCCGGGTATTCCAGGAAGTAGTTGCCACGACCCAGCAGCAGCGGCTGGGCCAGCGCAGCACCACCGGGCACGGTCAGCGCGCGCAGCACGTTGCCGATGTCGGCGGCGTTGGCGTTCTTCATGCTCACGATGGGTGTGCGGCTGTGGTAGTTCATGGCGTAGGCGCCATATTCCACGTCGTCGCCCAACCAGCGCAGGGCCAGGCCCCACTGGCCGGAGTCGCGGGCGTCCTTGTCGGCGGCGCGCGGCACCATCAGGCCCTCGGGGGTGACAGTCACGCCCAGGGAGTTCAGCAGTGCCTTGGTCGCCGGTGCGTTCAGCGAATTTACCGAAGCCGGATCGAGGATGTTGTAGTTGGTGTTGCAGCCGTCGGCGGCGACGTCGGTGGTGGAGAAGAAGGTGCCGCAGTTGTCCAGTACGGTCTGGTCCCACTCCAGCTGGTAGAAGCCTTCCACGGACAGGCTGTCGGTGACGCTCTGCGACAGGTAGAGCATGTTCACCGGGATCAGGCCTTCCTTGATTTCCGAACCGGGACGGCGGAAGGCGGAGACGTCGATGGGGTTGATGGCGTTGATGCTGTTGCCGATGAAGGTGCTCTCACCCCAGCTCACCACCTGCTTGCCCAGGCGCACGGTGCCCGGCAGTTCGGCGATGGAGTAGTTGTAGTAGCCGAAGGCATCGAGCAGCTGCGCGCCGGAAGACTTGGCGCCTTCCTTGCGGCCGTCGTCGGAGATGTCCTTCCAGGCGACGCTTTCGTCCTTCAGGCGGAAGTCATACCAGTACTTGCCGCGGGTGAAGACGCCGAAGTCCCCGTACTTCAGCTCCAGGTCATGGATGCCCTTGAAGATCTTCGAGAAGGTATGACCCTTGCGGAAGTTCAGCCGGCCATCGTCGTTGGTCTGGGTCATGCCGTGGCCGCCGTTGGCGGCGCCGATCAGATCCTGTTTCGGACTCTGGGTGCTCCAGCTTGCCCCCACGGAAAGGCTGGAGTCGAACTGACCTTCGATTTCCCCGATGTTGAAGTTGATTGCCTGAGCCTGGGTGGCGCATCCCAGGGCGACAGCAGTGGCGAGAAGTTGCGGTTGGAAGAATCCGCGCCTTGTTTTTGTTGTCATGCGGCTCTCCTGACGGTGTCTAGGTGGCCTTACCCTACTGAGCGACCGGGTGGGGACCAAGCGCTCCAAGGTGGTATTTGGCGTGTCGCCCGAAAGAGTGAATCCCCCCTCTGGCGCGGGCCACGGCGGGCGATATTGGCGCAGGCGATGACGGATCATCGAGTGCATGGATAGTGGACGGGGCTTGTAAGTGGATTGCCACTACCCGAGCGGCGCCGTCTGGGGCATCCTTAGCTACCTATGCAAGCCATCGACCAACGCCCGACCGACAGCCACCTCACCGAGCAGACCCGCGAGGTGGTGCTGCGCTACCACCAGTGCTGGAAGCACCGCGACCTCGAAGCGGTGCTCGCGCTGTATCACCCGCAGGTGCTGTACAACGACTTCTTCCAGAACCGCACCCTGGGCTACACCGACCTGCGCGACTACGTGCAGGGCACCATGCCCAGCCGCCCGGAAGAATTCCTCGACCACATCGACCGCATCCGCGTGGACGGCGACACCGCCTTCATCCAGTACCGCATCGCGGTGACCCTGAGCGGCCGCCTGGCGACCTTCCATTCCAGCGAAGCGATCACCGTGCGCGACGGCCTGATCTGGCGCATCAACGAATACGCCTCGGTGGTACGCGAAGGTGGCGAAAGCCGTCCGCAGGCCATCGACCCGCGTCCGGCCACCAGCCGTCTGGGCCTCTCGCCGCGCCAGTTGAGCCAGCTGGCCAGCGACCTGGAAGACTATTTCAGCAAGAGCCAGCCGTACCTCGCGCCGGACCTCGACCTGACCCAGGTGGCCACCGCCACCGGCTATACGCGCAACCAGATCTCCTACCTGCTCAACCAGGTGATGGGGCTGAGCTTCTACCAATACGTCAACCAGACGCGCCTGACCCACCTGCTCAGCCAGCTGCGCCCGCCGCTGCCCTCGCGCATCGACGAGCTGGCCTTCTCTGCCGGCTTCAACTCGCTCTCGGCCTTCTATCGCTGCTTCCGCCAGCAGACCGGCCAGTCGCCCCGCGAGTACCTCAAGCGCCTGCGCGAGGAACATCAGGAAGCCTGATGCGCCCCTGCCGGCGGGTACGCGAGCAATCCTCGCGTACCCGCGCGCACGACAGAACCCCGCGCCAAATCTAGGCTTGCCGACATTCCCCCTACTTCCTTTCGGAGTCGTCTATGTCGGCATGGCGTCATATCAGTCTGTGGATGAACCAGCTGGACGATGATCTCGTCCCGCGGCCGTCCCTGCAGGGCACCCTGGACGTCGATGTGGCCATCGCCGGCGCCGGTTATACCGGCCTGTGGACTGCCTACTACCTGAAGCTGCGCGCACCGCAGCTGAAGATCGCCATCGTCGAGGCCGAGACCGCCGGCTTCGGCGCATCGGGCCGCAACGGCGGCTGGCTGATGGGCAACATGCTCGGCGAGGACCGCCTGCTGGCCGGCCTGTCGCCCGAGCAACGTCGCGCCTCCTACGACCTGCTGCACGACATTCCCGACGAAGTGGCCCGCGTGCTCGACCGCGAAGGCATCGACTGCGACTACCGCAAGGCCGGCGTGCTCTACACCGCCGCGCGCTACCCGGAGCAGGAAACCCGCCTGCGCGAGTACCTCGCCCACCTGCACGCCGAAGGCCTGACCGAGGACGACTACCGCTGGCTGAGCAAGAGCGAGCTGGACGAACAGCTGCGCATTCCCAGCTCGCTGGGCGCCATCCACACCCCGCACTGCGCCACCATCGACCCGGCCAAGCTGGTCCGTGGCCTCGCCCGCGCTGTGGAACGCCAGGGCACGCAGATTTTCGAGAAGAGCCGCGTCACCCACTGGGCGCCCGGCCTGCTGCGTACAGAACAGGGCGAGCTGAAAGCTCACTGGGTGGTGCCGGCCATCGAAGGCTACGCCGCCGACCTGCCGCCGCTGGGCAACTACCAGCTGCCGGTGCAGAGCCTGCTGGTGGCCACCGAGCCGCTGCCCGAATCGGTGTGGGCGGAAATCGGCCTCGACAAGGGTCAGGCCTTCAGCGAATTCAGCCGCCAGGTCACCTACGGCCAGCGCACCCCGGACAACCGCCTGGCCTTCGGCGCCCGCGGCGGCTACCGCTTCGGCGGCAAGCTGCGCAATGACTTCAGCCTGACCGAGGATGAAGTCGGCCTGCGCCGCTACCTGTTCAGCGAACTGTTCCCGCAGCTCAAGGACGTGCGCATCACCCACACCTGGGGCGGCAACCTGGGCATGTCGCGACGCTTCCACCCGCACATGCTGATCGACCGTCGCAACGGCATCGCCCTCGCCGGCGGCTACGGCGGCGAAGGCGTCGGCGCCACCAACCTGGGCGGCCGCACCTTGGCCGACCTGATCCTCGGCCAGGACAGCGCCCTCACCCGCCAGCCCTGGGTCATCAACGACAGCAGCGTGCAGGACGGCCTGCGTGGCTGGGAACCGGAACCCTGCCGCTGGCTGGGCTACAACGCCATCATCCGCAGCTTCGTGCACGAGGACGATGTGCTGGCCAACCCGCACAGCGCGCCCTGGCGCCGCCGGCTGGCCGAGAAGGTCGCCGCCAGCATGGAAAACCTGATGACCTGGAAGGTCGGCTGAAACGCCGACCTCTGGAACAAGAACCCCACTGGAGCCCCCGTATGAAACTGACCCACCTGAAGAACACCCTGCACGCCGAACTCGGTGAAGCCAACCCGGTCGCCGTGCCCCTGGGCGAGCCGATCTCGGAAACCCGCGTGGAATCCATCGAGCGCACCGACCGCGTGGAAACCGGCATCTGGGAATGCACCCCGGGCCGCTGGCGCCGTCAGATCGTCGAGCAGGAGTTCTGCCACTTCATCGCCGGCCGCGGCACCTTCACCCCGGACGGTGGCGAACCGATCGCCTTCCAGGCCGGTGACGCCTTCCTGCTGCCGCAGAACAGCCTGGGCATCTGGGACATCCAGGAAACTACGCGCAAGACCTACGTGATCATCGAGCGCGATTGATCTGTCTGCTGGGGTGAAGGGTTAGCCCGGCGCTCGGGCTTTTCCCTCACCCTGAGAGAGGCAGCAGTCCGTGCTGGTTGGATGGATAGTGTTTTACCTGTAGGAGCGAGCTTGCTCGCGAACCGGATTCACCGGCAACACCGATGCTAGGCGGGTTCGCGAGCAAGCTCGCTCCTACACACGGAATCAAAACTCCCCGTGCCGCCCTTCCCCCTCGGCGAAACGCTTCGCCCCGTCCACCGTCTCGCCGCTTTCGATCACCGCCATCCCGCCCTGGAATTCGTTGGCCAGCGCCACGTCGAAGGACAGGTTCCACTGCGCGAAGACACTATCCCGATCCGCCAGCATGCAGCGCTGCGGAAACTCGGCGATCTCCCGCGCCAGCTCCTCGGCTGATTCCAGCGCCTGCCCACTGGGCACCACGCGGTTGGCCAGGCCCATGGCCAGGGCTTCCTGGGCACCGACCGGGCGGCCGGTGAGGATCAGATCCAGCGCCCGCCCCTGGCCGACGATGCGCGGCAAGCGCACGGTGCCGCCGTCGATCAGCGGCACGCCGAAGCGCCGGCAGAAAACCCCGCACACCGCGTCTTCGGCCATCACCCGCAAATCCGCCAGCAGCGCCAGTTCCAGGCCGCCGGCTACGGCGTAACCCTCGATGGCGGCAATCAGCGGCTTGGACAGCTGCATGCGGCTCGGCCCCATGGGCGCGTCGCCTTCCATTTCCAGGCGGTTGCGCCGCTCGCCGTCCTCGGCCACTGCCGCCAGGTCGGCGCCCGCGCAGAAGGTCCCGCCAGCGCCGGTGAGCACCGCGACCCGTGCTTCCTCGTCCTGTTCGAATTCGCGCAGGGCATCGGCCAGCGCCTGGGCGGTGGGCAGGTCCACGGCGTTGCGTACCGCAGGGCGGGCGATGACCAGGGTGGTCACCGGGCCGTTCTTCTGGATTATCACGCTCATGGCGAACTCCTCGGGCCGGGAAGCGGAAAAGCAAAGGGCCGGCTAGCTGCCGGCCCTTTCACCTTACTGCGTTCGCCACCGTGGAACAGCCCCGCTGGCCGGTCCGCCGGTCAGGCTGACCGGATCAACCGGTGTATTTCTGCAGGTTGGCCATCATCTCGCGCAGCGCCTCGACGTTGTCCTTGGGGTGCGCGGCGTTCTCGAAGTCGCAGATCTGCGCGAAGTTGGCCGCCACGTCCTCGACGCTGAAGCCCACGCGCGGGTCGAAGCCCACGCCCAGGCTGCGCTCCCAGCGCACCTTGCCGATCCAGCCGCCGCCGACTTCGAACAGGCCGGAGGTTTCCTGGCAGGCTTCGCTGCCCAGGTACACCACCAGCGGGCTGACCAGCTCGGGCTTGAGCGCCTCGAACACCTGCGGCGGGATCAGCCCTTCGGTCATGCGGGTGCCGCCGGTGGGGGCGATGGCATTGACGAAGATATTGTTCTTGCGCCCTTCGATGGCCAGGTTGCGGGTCAGGCCGTAGAGGCCCAGCTTGGCCATGCCGTAGTTGCTCTGGCCGAAGTTGCCGTAGATGCCGGAGGTGGACGAGGTGAAGATCACCCGGCCATAGCCCTGCTCGCGCATGAACGGCCAGGCGGCGCGGGTCACCTTGTAGGCGCCCTCGACGTGGACCTTGTAGACCAGGTCCCAGTCGGCGTCTTCCATCTTGTGGAAGGTCTTGTCGCGCAGGATGCCGGCGTTGTTCACCACCACGTCGATGCGGCCGAATTCCTCGACGGCCTGGCGGACGATCTTCTCGCCGTCGGTCACCGAGTCATGGTTGGCGATGGCGGTGCCGCCGGCTTCGCGGATTTCCGCGACCACGCGGTCGGCAGCCGAGGCGTTGGCGCCTTCACCGTGAGTGCTGCCACCCAGGTCGTTCACCACTACCTTGGCGCCGTGCTTGGCGAACAGCAGGGCGTGGGCACGGCCGATACCGCCACCGGCTCCGGTAACGATCACGACTTTTCCGTCGAAACGCAGGGCATCACTCATGATTGGGGCTCCAGGCAGAATGGTTTTTCCGGAGTGTCCGGCAGTCACGATCCGGTCACAACCAAGACGACCGTGGCTGAATGGTGCCCGATAAGGCCAGGGGATGATCCGTCAGCGCATCGGCAGGTTCAGCTGCGTACGCGGGCCGAGCTTGAACAGCCACCAGTCGTACTCGCTCCAGAACAGCAGCAGGCCGATTGCCGGCAGCAGGGCCAACGCACCCAGAGCGGCAGGCACCCAGTCCTGGGCCAGCCAGGCGAAATAGCCGCCGGCGGCGCAGATGCCGAGCAGCGCCAGCAGCAGCGGAATGGCCACATAGGCGAAGTCGCGACGCAGGTACAGCAAGCCCCGGTACAGCAACGAGCCCTGCGGCTGGCGGACGGGAATGACGGCTCTGAGTGGCATGGCAGCGGCCTCCGTTTGGAAAACCGGGAAAGCTACCGCTGCCTTACAGACACGATCCATCAGCCACTTCCGATTCTGCTGACGGATCGATCCGCAGTTCGATCAATCCCTGCCTAGGGCGCCCGTTCCTGTCGGAAGGCCAGGTAGTGCTGCAGCACCGGCTCCGGCGCCTCCACCTGCGGGTAATGGCCGATGCCGGGCAGCTCGACGGTATCCGGCTGCGGGATCAGCTCGCGGTAGCGCACCACCATGTGCGCGCCGGAGATCGGGTCTTCCGGCCCGTCGATCAGGCGCAGCGGCACCGCCGTGCGTTGCATCGCGCCGACCCAGCGTTCGCGGTGCTGGCGGCGGTCGAGGATGTAGTGGATCAGCCGGTGCATGACCCGCGGCCCGTCGTTGTGGCGGATCAGCTCCCAGAAGGTATCCAGCTCCGCCTCGCTCGGCTGGGTCTGCGGGCCGAACACCTTGGCGAAGTTCTGCGCCAGACGCCGGCGGTCGAACAGCCGGCCGAACAGCGCGCCGAACGGGCCGAGCAGCAGCTTCTGCGACAGCACCGCGCGGTGGGTCTCCGGGAACAGCCCGCCATTGAGGAACACCAGCGAAGCGAGGGCGAACCCGCCTTCCTCGTGCCGCGCCAGCAACTCCTGGCCGACGCTGTTGCCGTAGTCGTGCACCAGCAGGTGGACCGGCTCGCGCACGCCCAGGTGCTCCAGCAGCGCCTGCTGCAGGTCGGCCTGTTCGTGGATGCGGTAGTCGTGGCCCTTCGGCTTGGCGGAGTCGCCGAAACCGAGCATGTCGCAGGCGATCAGCTGGTAGCGCTCGGCCAGAGGTTGCCAAAGGTAATGCCAGTCCCAGGAGGCGGTGGGGAAACCGTGGACCAGCAGCAGCGGAGCGCCGCTGCCGGCGCTCCAGTAGCGAATCCTGTGGCCACGGAAGGTGAAGTCGCTGCCCTGCGCGCGCCAGTCGCGCAGGGCGATCCCGGCCAGCGCCATCAGTCGCGGTAGCCGGGGTTCTGCAGGTCCAGCTTGCGCAGCAGCGCCGGCCACGCCAGGGCGCCACCCATGCCCTGCTTGCTCTTGGTCACGGCCGCGGCCATGGCACGGGCGCCATCGAGGATCTGCTGCGGAATCAGGATCAGTTCGGCGCCGCCGCCCTGGGCCAGCACCTGGATTTCGCAGGCGCGCTGCAGGGTGAACATCATCAGGAAGGTGTCGGCGATGGTCGCCGAGCAGGTCAGCAGGCCGTGGTTGGGCAGGATCATGAAGTTGGCCATGCCCAGGTCCGCCTGCAGGCGCGCCTTCTCGTCATGGTTCAGCGCCACGCCTTCATAGCCGTGGTAGGCGAGGCTGGAGAGGACGAACAGCGACTGCTGGGAAATCGGCAGCAGGCCCTGCTTCTGCGCGGACACGGCGATGCCGGCAGCGGTGTGGGTGTGCAGCACGCACTCGACGTCGTGGCGCACATCGTGGATGGCGCTGTGGATGGTGTAGCCCGCCGGATTGATGTCGTAGGGGCTGTCCATCAGCTTCTTGCCCGAGGCGTCCACTTTCACCAGGCTCGATGCGGTGATCTCGTGGAACATCATGCCGTAGGGGTTGATCAGGAAGTCCTCGGTGCCGGGGACCTTGGCCGAGATGTGGGTGAAGATCAGGTCGTCCCAGCCCTGCAGGGCGATCAGCCGGTAGCAGGCGGCGAGGTCCACGCGGGTCTGCCATTCGGCGGCGGAGACCTGGTCCTTGACGTTCACGGTGGGCAGCGGATGAGCGGCGTGCATGGTCGGTAGCCTCTTCGTTGTTGTTGTTCGATGGCGCAGTCTAGTCAGGGTGGCGGCGAATCGACTGTCACAGAACTGACAGTTGCCCCTGTCACTGTCTGGCGAATGTCCCGCCATAAGCGCGGGCCGATCAGTCGCCTTGCGCGAGGATTTTCCTTACCTATAGTGGGCTCAGTTGCCTACAGCAGCGCCGCTTGCCGCCGCTGCCCGGCAAATCCCTCCAGAAGCGCCATCCAGACACCTCGGCACCCTGCCGGCGAGTCGGGACTGGCGGAAGCGTGCCCGCTTTCCTTTCCTGCCCCGGCGCCGTTTTTGGCGTCTCCAGCCCACCTGGAAATATTTCGCAATATCTTTCGCAGCGCCGCGAGCGCGTAGTACCCGGGAGTCGGGAGGAGACTCCAGTTCGGCCAAAGAGGCAGCCGACGTGAAACGAACCGCCATCATGCAGCCCTACTTCTTTCCCTATCTGGGCTACTTCAGCCTGATCAAGCACACCGACCTGTTTGTGCTGTTCGATACCGTGCAGTACATCCACCACGGCTGGATCGAACGCAACCGCATCCTCAAGCAGCAGGACGGCTGGCTGTACATCCGCGTGCCGCGAGTCAAACACCACCGCGAAACGCTGATCAAGGACGTGCGCCTGGACAACAGCCAGGACTGGCGACGCAGCCTGTTCTCGCAGCTGGACGTGTACCGCAAGGTCGCGCCCTATTACCGCGATGTGCGCGAGATGATCGCCGCCTCGCTGGACCACCCGTTCGAGGACATCGTCTCGCTGAACAAGGCCACCCTGGAGGCGACCTGCGCCTACCTGGGCTTCCCCCGGCAGATGCCGGTGCTCTCGCGCATGAGCCTGGAGATGGATCACCCGCAGGCGCCGGACGAGTGGGCGCTGAACATCTGCAAGGCGCTGGGCGGCGTGGAGGAATACTGGAACCCGCCGGGCGGGCAGAGCTTCTTCGATCGCGGCAAATATGAAGCGGCCGGGCTGACGCTGCGCTTCCAGGAGCCGAAGCTCATGCCCTATGAGCAGAAGCGTCCGACCTTCGAGGCGGGCTTGTCGATCATCGACGTGATGATGTTCAACTCCCCCGCCGACACCTCGCGCATGCTCGATGCGTATGAACTGAGCTGAGCGCGCCCCTGACTGTGCTTACAGGCACCAGGCCAGAACCGGCGCCATCAGCAGGTTGAACAGCCCGGTCAGGACCATCAGCAGACCGGCCGCCGAACCTTCCTCACCACCGAACTCGTAGGCCCGGCTGGTGCCCGCACCGTGGGCGCCGACGCCCAGCAGTGCGCCACGGGCCAGGGCGGAGCGCAGGTGCAGCAGCTTCATCAGCACACCACCGATCAGCGCGCCGAACACCCCGGTGATCATCACGAAAGCCGCAGTCAGCGCCGGCACGCCGCCGAGGTCGTGGGACATTTCCATGGCGAACGGCGTGGTGATCGAGCGCGGAATCAGCGACAGGGTCACCTGGCCGTCCAGCGCCAGCGCATGGGCCAGCGCCCAGGAACTGCCGACCGCCATGGTCGAACCCGCCAGCATGCCGGTCAGCAGTGCCGGCCAGTGGCGGGCGAGCAAGGCACGCTGCTGCCAGATCGGGATGGCGAAAGCCACGGTCGCCGGGCCGAGCAGTGCCACCAGCCAACTGGTGTCACGGGCGTAGTCGGCGTAGCGGGCCTGCAGCGGGATTGCCAGGGCGAACAGCAGCACCGGCACGAAGACGATGGGCGACAGCCAGTACTGCTGGAAACGGCGGTAGAGGGTACGGCTGAGCAGGTAACCGCCCAGGGTCACGGCCAACCAGAACAGGGCTTGCTTATCGAGGCTCATGGCGCGAACTCCTGTTGCACATCCATTCCACTGCCAAGGCGGTGGAGAGCATCACCATCACGGTGCTGGCAGTGATCACCAGCAGAATCTTCCAGCCTTCGCTGCGCAGCAGCGGGCCGTAGTCGAGCAGGCTCATCAGCGCGGGGATGAAGAACAGCAGCATCTCCGCCAGCAGCAGGCCGGCGCCGCCCTGCAGCAGGGCCGGGCGGATCGCCCCGCAGGCGAACAGCACCAGCAGCAGCGCCAGCCCGATCACCCCGCCCGGCAGCGGCAGGCCAGTGAGCGTGGCGATCCAGCTGCCGACCCACCAGAAGGCGGCCAGGACGGCGAGTTCGAAAATCAGGCGGGCGGCGCGGCGGAACATGGCGGCGATCTCGATGCGTTGGGCGGATGAGGAAAATCGGTTGGGAATTCGCTTGGGAATGGTGCAAAGCCTACTTCCGCGCCTATCATCCCCAAAGCGAATAGATCGAATCGGAGCCATTCCAGAATGGAATTCAAGCAGCTGCGCACCTTCGCCGAAGTGGTGCGCCACGGCAGTTTCACCCAGGCGGCGGTGTACCTGAACGCCAGCCAGTCGGCGGTCAGCAAGCAGGTCGCCCAGCTGGAGCAGAGCCTGCGCGTGCAGCTGCTGGAACGCAGCGGCCCGCACATCCGCCTGACCGCCGCTGGCGAAGTGGTGCTGCGCCGCGCCGAAGACATGCTGCGCCTGCGCCGCGAGCTGCATACCGAACTGGACGATCTCACCCAGCTGCACCGCGGCGAGCTGCGCCTGGGCCTGCCGCTGCTGGGCGCCGACGCGCTGTTCGCCGGGCGCTTCGCCGAATACCGGCGGCGCTATCCGAATATCGACGTGCACCTGATCGAAGGCGGCAGCAAGACCATGGAGGAAATGGTCCGGAGCGGCGAACTGGAACTGGGCGGCGGCCTCACCCCGGACGAGCCCGGCTTCGACTGGCAGCCCTTCTGCAACGAGCCGCTGGACGTGCTGCTGCCCGCCGCGCACCCGCTGGCCGGACGCGAGAGCCTGGAGCTGGCGGAGCTCTCCGACACGCCCTTCCTGCTCTACCAGCAGAGTTTCACCCTCAACGACCGCCTGCTGCGCGCCTGCCGCGAGGCCGGTTTCGAGCCGAAGGAAGGCGGCCGCAGCGGCCAGGCAGACTTCCTCGGCGCGCTGGTCGCCGCCGGGCAAGGCGCGGTGCTGCTGCCACGGGTGGTGGCGAAGGACCTGGAGCGACCGGGGCTGGTGCGCGTGGTGCTGAGCCAACCCGACCTGCGCTGGGACATCAGCTTCATCTGGCGCCGCGACGCCTACCTGTCGAACGCGGCCAAGGCGTGGCTGGCATTGATGGTGGAGATGCCGCTGCATCCGCCAGGTTCGGAGTGAGGCGGGTTCGCGCGCAAGCTGATGCCGGAGCTAGGAGTCCGGCGAAACCTCGAAGGTGTCGAAGACGAACACCCCGGCCTCGCCATTGGGCAGCGTGGCCTCGATGCGCCCGTCGGGCTGCTGGACCACCGTCATGCCTTCGGCAATCGTCTCGCCGTCCGCGCGCTGCGCCGCCTTGCCGTTTACCGGCGTGAACAACCATGCGCCTGGGAAGCGGTCGCGCAGGGTGCGGTTGACCGAGCGCAGCTGGGTACCGGCGGGATAGCTCATCTCGCCGAGGGTGAAATCCCGCGCCAGGTTGGCGCTCTCGAAGCCGAACAGCTGGCGTTCCCGGTCCAGCAGCAGCGTGACGCCGGAGAGCGGCAGCGGGCCGAGCTGCAACGGCGCGTGGACGTCGATGCGCCAGACGTTGGCATCGCGCAGGCCATCGCCATAGCGGGTGGTGTAGCGCATCAGATCGCTACCCGGCGGAATCTCCAGGCCGGCCACCCGGTTACCCGGCGCCAGCAGGCATCCGCGCAGCTCGCGCTGCGAACCCGCGCGCACTGCCAGGTTCACGGTCTTCTCGGCATTGCAGCGCCAGCCATCCACCTCGACCAGCTGGGCCACGCGCAATTCGTAGACCGGCAGCTCCACCGAGCTGCCCGCCGGCGCCTGGTCGTCCCAGGTGGTGCTGAAGCGCACGGCCAGCGCGGCAATCCCGAGGATCTGCGTCGGCGCCGGGAACTCGGCCTCTTCGGCGTCCTGCAATTCGTGGGAGCTGGGCAGCGTCAGGCGCGTTCCGGCCGGCAGATCGAGCCCGCGAATTCGTGCCGGCTCGCTGAGCGTCGGGTGGCGCGCCGCCTCTTCCTGCTGCTGCTCCTCGCTCACCACGTGCCAGACATAGACCAGGTAGGCCTGTGGAAAACTCATCAGCAGCAGGACGACCAGCAGGCTCCAGGAAACCAGCCGATGGCGCCCCCACCACTGCCGCGCGGAACGGGAAAACCCCAACACCAGCAGCCACAGCAGCAGCCCCAGCACGGCGAGGGAGGAAGCGGCGAGCACGAGCAGGAAGGTCGTGGAAAACAGCGGCACCGGAATCATCTGAAACTCCTCAGATCAGATCGGCGAAATCATCCTTCAGGCGCGGCCAATCCCGCTGCGCCTGTCCATCGTCCGCCAGCAGGCGGAAGCCGGCGAAGTCGAATGCGGGGGACACGGTGCAACCCACCAGCACGTAATCCCCCAGGCAACGCGCGGCCTGCCAGGCATGGGCGGGCACGGCGCGCTGCGGCAGGCTGCCCTCGCCCACCGGGCCGAGGATTTCGCGGCGCACAGCGGCATCCGGCCGTTCGGCAACCAGCAGCTCCAGCGGGCTGCCCTCGTGGAAATGCCAGAGTTCGTCGGCATCCACACAATGCCAGCGGCTGACGATGCCCGCCGGCAACAGGAAAAGGATGGCCGACGACTGCGGGCGACCATCGGCGCCGGCCAGGGCGGACTCGAACACGCGCCGGTAGAAGCCGCCCTCGGGGTGCGGGGCGAGCTGCAGCGTGTCGATCAGCTGGCGGGCGCGGGGATGCATCAGGCCTTCAGCGCGGCGATGACGTCGGCCAGCCAGGGCTCGGAGTCGGTCTCCTGGTCCACCGTCTCGCTGCCGTCCAGGCGCAGCATCGGCACCACTTCCTGCACGCCCAGTTCGGCGAACAACTCGCGCACCTGCTCACCGCCGCCGCAGTAGGTGTCGCCGTAGCTGGAATCGCCCAGCGCCAGCACCGCGCCGGGGCGGCCGCGCCATTCGGCCGGCAGGCGGTCGCGGATGGCGTGGAACAGCGGCTGGAAGCTGTCGGGCAGATCGCCCATGCCGGTGGTAGCGGTCACCACCAGGAAGGCTTCGGGAGCGAATTCGAGCATGGCGTCCAGGGTGGCGCGCGGGTCGTACCAGGCTTCGAAGCCGGCGGCTTCGAGCAGGCGCTTGGCGTGACGGGCGACTTCTTCGGCGGTGCCGTAGACCGAACCGGACACAATGGCGACTTTCATGTTCACTCCCACAAGGCAAGACAAGGCCGCCCATTATGCCCCATCCGTGCCGCACCGCGCCGGGGCTGGTATAGTTTTGCCCTACCCGGCCGCTGGGACATTGTCCGTCGCGGTGCTTCCCCCAGTGGATTTTCGCGAGGCGCGCATGGGCCAGACCCCAGCCCCCATCCTGATCACCGGCGCCAGCCAGCGCATCGGCCTGCACTGCGCCAGACGCCTGCTGCAGGAAGGCCAGCCGGTCATCGTGACCTATCGCCAGGACAAGCCCGGCATCGCCGAACTGCGCGAGCTGGGCGCCACCTGCCTGCACGCGGAACTGGCCGACGAGGTCGGCATCCTCGCCTTCATCGACGAACTGAAGTCCACCACCGACCGCCTGCGCGCGATCATCCACAACGCCTCGGCGTGGATCGGCGACACCCCCGGTGAGGAAGCCCAGGCCTTCGAATCGCTGTTCCGCCTGCACATGCTCGCGCCGTACCTGATCAATCTGCGCTGCGCGCCGCTGCTCGAACGCGACGCCACCGAGCGCGGCGCCCCGGCGGACATCATCCACCTCTCCGACGACGTCGCCCGCAAGGGCAGCGCCAACCGCATCGCCTACTGCGCCAGCAAGGCCGGCCTGGACAACCTCACCCTGTCCTTCGCCGCGAGTCTTGCGCCACGCATCAAGGTCAACGGCATCGCGCCGGCACTGATCCTGTTCAACGAAGGCGACGACGACGCCTACCGCGCCCGCACCCTGGCGAAATCCGCCATGGCCATCGAGCCCGGCCCGGACGTGATCTACCAGAGCGTGCGCTACCTGCTCGACAGCCCCTACGTGACCGGCACTACCCTGACCGTCAACGGCGGCCGGCACCTCAAATGACCCGCCCGGCGCGGGCGCGAGGAATTCCCACCATGATCGAAGACATGTCCGAGCACTACCGCCAGATCCTCCTGGGGCTCGGCGAAGACCCGACCCGCGAAGGCCTGCTGGACACTCCCAAGCGCGCAGCCAAGGCCATGCAGTACCTCTGCCACGGCTACGGCCAGACGCTGGATGAAATCGTCAACGGCGCACTGTTTGCCTCGGATAATGACGAAATGGTCATCGTCCAGAACATCGAGCTGTACTCGCTGTGCGAACATCACCTGCTGCCCTTCATCGGCAAGGCCCATGTCGCGTACATTCCCACCGGCAAGGTGCTGGGGCTGTCGAAGGTGGCGCGCATCGTCGACATGTTCGCCCGCCGCCTGCAGATCCAGGAAAGCCTGACCCGGCAGATCGCCGAGGCGGTCCAGCAGGTCACCCATGCCGCCGGCGTGGCGGTGGTGATCGAGGCGCAGCACATGTGCATGATGATGCGCGGGGTGGAGAAGCAGAACTCGGTGATGAACACCTCGGTGATGCTCGGCGCCTTCCGCGAATCCACCAATACCCGCCAGGAATTCCTGCAACTGATCGGACGGAGCAAGTGAAATGACGCAATTGCAGCCGGGCATGGCGCGGATCCGGGTCAAGGACCTGCGCGTACGCACCTACATCGGCATCAAGGAAGAGGAAATCCTCAACAAGCAGGATGTGCTGATCAACCTGACCATCCTCTATCCGGCCACCGACGCCGTGCAGGTCAACGACATCGAGCACGCGCTGAACTACCGCACCATCACCAAGGCGATCATTGCCCACGTCGAGGAGAACCGCTTCGCCCTGCTGGAGCGCCTGACCCAGGAGCTGCTCGACCTGGTCATGGCCAACCCGGCCGTGCGCTACGCCGAGGTGGAAGTGGACAAGCCCCATGCCCTGCGCTTCGCGGAATCGGTATCGATCGCCCTCGCCGCGCAGCGCTGACGCCGCCTTTTCTGCTGCACGCCCGTGCCAGTCGGCCAACGGGCGTTGCTGGCAGATCGCCGGCCTCTTAGAATCCCGCCAGCCCCGCCATGCGCCTCTGATGCGCCCCAGTTGAGAGACACGCCATGACCGAGCCGATGAACCTGACCGACGAACAGCGCACCGCACTGGAAGCCGCGGCGTTCCGCACCCTGGTGCAGCACCTGCGTACCCGCAAGGATGTGCAGAACATCGATCTGATGAATCTTGCCGGGTTCTGCCGCAACTGCCTGTCCAAGTGGTACAAGGCTGCGGCCGACGACATGGACCTGGCAGTCAGCCCGGACCAGGCCCGCGAAGAGATCTACGGCATGCCTTACGCCGAATGGAAGGCCAAGTACCAGACGGAAGCCTCGCCCGAGCAACAGGCGGCCTTCGACCACGCGAAGAAACACTAAGAGTTTGCCTTGATGACCCTCACTGATTTCCGCTCGCGCCTGCGCAGCGAGCAGCACCTGTTCACCGATACCCTGGCGTACATCGCCGAGCACTACAGCTACAGCCCCAGCGCCTTCACCAACGGCAGCGTGGAAAACCCCGCCGGGCAGAACGAAGGCTCCTGCAAGACCCTGGGTTTCGCGATCCTCGAAGGCCTGAGCCAGGAAGAATCGCTGCTGGCGTTCGGCGAGCACTACCGCGCCGTGCGTGACAACCCCGAAGGCAGCGACCACGCGAACATCCGCGCACTGCAGACCACCGGCCTTGCCGGCGTCAACTTCGAGCGCCAGCCGCTGTCGCGTCGCGGCTGAGGCTTTACGGCTCGATGAAAAAGCCCCGCTGATGCGGGGCTTTTTCATGGGGGACGCAAACGGGGCGAGGCCCGCACATCATTGGGGATACGCTCTGGTATCAAGCTGCCGCGGGAGCGGGCCATGCTCGTGTTCGCGCCCATGGAGCCCTCGCACAGACTGGCTCCGGCATCTGGACTTTTGCTTTTGTAGGAGCGGAGCTTCTCCGCGATGCTTGGGCTTGGGCTTGGGCTTGGGCTTGGGCTTGGGCTTGGGCTTGGGCTTGGGCTTGGGCTTGGAAGTTTCCGCGCCGCTTCGGCGTGCGCGCGAACTTCTGGTTTCGCCCCCTCGGGCGACCTACTTTGGCAAACGCCCCAAAGTAGGCAAAGGTCTCGCCCCTACATCCGGCTTTTCGCTTCGCGAAAAGTACCCTCGGTTCTTCGGAGTTCCAGGGGCCCGCGTTGACGGGCCATCCTTGGCCCGACAACGCTCTCGCGACATCCATGTCGCTCAACCCCTGAAACTCCGATCACCTTCGGCCTCCTGAAAGGGGCACTCGGCGCGTGCGGATGTTCCTCAGGAAGACCTCAAGAGCAAAAGCGAGAGCCGGTGTTTGTGTAGGGCGGATAACCCGGAACGGGTTATCCGCCGATTGCCACACCGGCGGATAACGCTGCCGCGTTATCCGCCCTACGGCTTGGAACACGTACGCCCGCGGAGTACTTCAGGACCATCCTGTGCAACCAATCCTAAACGCCGCCTGTAGGAGCGAGCTTGCTCGCGAACCGCACCCTGCCACCGCCCCCGGCAAACGCTGTCGTAGGATGGCGTGGAGCGCAGCGATACCCATCATTTCCGCTGCACCCACTGCATGGGTATCGCAAGCTCCACCCATCCTACGTTCGTGGTTCTGCCTGGCCTCGGCGCGGGCTCGACATCAGGTACGTAGGGCGCATAACCCGGAACGGGTTATCCGCCGATTGCCACACCGGCGGATAACGCTGCCGCGTTATCCGCCCTACGAAGAGCACCCGCCTCGCCGAGCGGAAAAGAAAAAGGCCCCGCAAGCGGGGCCCCTTCCTGCACGCCGGCTCTTCGGGCCGTTACAGGGAATCCAGGTAGCGTTCCACGTCCAGCGCGGCCATGCAGCCGGCGCCGGCGGAGGTGATGGCCTGGCGGTAGACGTGGTCGGCCACGTCGCCGGCAGCGAAGACGCCGGGGATGTTGGTCGCCGTGGCGTTGCCGTCGCGGCTGCCGTTCACCACCAGGTAACCGTCCTTCAGCGCCAGCTGGCCTTCGAACAGCGAGGTGTTCGGCGTATGGCCGATGGCGACGAACAGGCCGTCCACCTTCAGCTCCGACGTTTCGCCATCGTTGTGGCGCAGGCGCACGCCGGTGACTCCCATGGCGTCGCCCAGCACTTCTTCCACCTGGGCGTTCAGGCGCAGTTCGATCTTGCCCTCGGCGATGCGCGCCCGCAGCTTGTCCTGCAGGATCTTCTCGGCGCGGAAATTCTCGCGGCGGTGCACCAGGGTCACCTTGCTGGCAATGTTGGCCAGGTACAGCGCCTCTTCCACGGCGGTGTTGCCGCCGCCGACCACCGCAACTTCGCGGTTGCGGTAGAAGAAACCGTCGCAGGTGGCGCAGGCTGAGACGCCCTTGCCCATGAAGCTCTCTTCCGAAGGCAGCCCCAGGTAACGGGCGCTGGCGCCGGTGGCGATGATCAGCGCGTCGGCGGTGTAGGTGCCGCTATCGCCCTTGAGGACGAACGGCTTGCCGGCCAGGTCCGCGGCATGGATGTGGTCGAAGACGATCTCGGTCTCGAAGCGCTCGGCGTGTTCCTGCATGCGCTGCATCAGCGCCGGGCCGGTCAGGCCATGGGGGTCTCCCGGCCAGTTGTCGACTTCTGTGGTGGTGGTCAATTGGCCGCCGGCCTGCATGCCGGTGATCAGCAGCGGCTTGAGGTTGGCGCGGGCGGCGTAGACCGCGGCGCTGTAGCCGGCAGGACCCGAACCCAGAATGATGACCCGTGCATGACGATCGGACATGGCAGCCTCCTAGATGGGTGGGAGAGACGCAGAGAAAGAAAAGGGAGCTGCCAAAGCACCAGGGGGAAGGTTGGGAGGGCGGCAGCTCCACGAAAAGGTTTCTTGCGCGGAACGCATGGCCCGGAGACTGAAGAACCATGCGATGTGACCGTGGTCACAAAACGCATTGTCCCGCAGAATCCCCGGATTCCCTTGAGATAAGTCAGGGATTTCCGCAGGAGGTCCCGCGCCCTTGAGATAGATCAGGCAATCGCGACCAGGCCCTCGAACTCTTTCGATCCAGCATGGCGCGCAGCTTACCGGCGCCCGGCCAACCTGCTGAAATGCCCATTCTCAATCCAGCCCATAGACCGCGCCTATGCCCCGGCACGCGCCGGCAGGCTGACTAGACTGAAACAGACGCCAAAGGCCAAACCTCAACGCATGAACCTTCGCGCCCGCCTGCTCTGGCTGTGCCTGCCCCTGTTCGCCGCGAGCCTCGCAGGGGTCTGGCTGCTGTCGGACATGATCCTGCTCGACCGCTTCGACCGCGGCGATCGCCAGCGCCTGGCCGACGAGGTGCGCATCGTCCACAACCGCGTGGCCTTCGAGAAGCAGCGTTACCTGGACATCGTCCACAGCTATGCCTGGTGGGACGCCAGCTACCGCTTCATGCGCCTGCCGCAATCGCGCTTCGTCGAGGACAATCTGGACAAGGACCTGCTCGGCATCCTCGGCTTCGACTACGTGATGTATGTCGACCGCGAAGGCCGCGTCACCGGCCAGCAGTGGAACCTGGGCAACCTGCAGCAGCGCTTCCCCGAGCAGCCGATGCCGGACGCCGACACCCTGCGCAAGAACATCCTGGCCACAGCGATCCGCCTCGGCGCGCTGGACATGGATGGCGACTCGCGGCACACCCTCGACCAGCTGTTGCAGGTGGACGGCGTGCCGCAACTGCTGCTCAGCTACCCGATCAGCAGCTCTTCCGGGCATGCCGAACCCGCCGGCGCGATGATTGCCGGGGTGCTGCTCGACAGCGCCCGCCTGTCCAACCTGCAGACGCAGATGGGCGCGCGCCTGCGCCTGGTCCACGACCAGGTCCAGGGCAGCGACTGGCGCACCCTGAACATCCCCACCGGGCGCGGCGCCACGCTGCTCAGCTCGCGCCGGGTGCTGGACGAGAACACCCAGCAGATGTCGCTGCTCTACCTGGACTCGCGCGGCAAGCCGCAGCTGCGCCTGGAAGTCACCAGCCCGCGCCCGCTCTACCAACAGGGCCAGCAATCGGTGCGGCTGTTCCTCTACCTGACCCTCGCCCTGCTCGGCGGCGCGACGCTGCTGGCGTACCTGGCGCTGGAGTTCCGCATCATCCGCCGGGTCACCAGCATGAACCGCGAGGTCGCCGCCATCGGCGAAGGCGACAGCCAGGCGCGCCTGAGCAGCCAGGGCCAGGACGAACTGGGCCAGTTGGCCAACCAGATCAACCTCACCCTCGACCGTGTGGAACGCAGCGAGGCGCGGGACCGGGCGATCCTCGACGCGATCCGCGACGGCTTCTTCGAGATGGACAGCCAGGGCATCATCCGCACGGTCAACCCAGCCCTGTGCCGCATGCTCGGCTACAGCGCCACGGGCCTGAGCGGCCAGCACTTCAGCGTGCTGCTGCAGGACGAAGACCGGCAGCGCGCCCGCAGCCTGTACCGCCAGGCCCGCGACGATGAGCAGGAAACCACCTTCTCCGCGCCCTTCCGGCGCCGCGACGGCCGCCTGGTCAGCTGCGAGACGCGACTGTCGGCGATCCGCGACAAGCAGGGCGAATTCCAGGGCTTCCGCGGCATCCTGCGCGACATCAGCGACCAGGTGGCCTATCAGAAGCAACTGATCGACCTGGCTTTCCGCGACACCCTCACCGGCCTGGGCAACCGCAAGGCCTTCAATGAGCAGCTGCAGCAGGCGGTGACCCGCTGCAGTCGGGTAGCGCTGCTGTACATCGACCTGGACCGCTTCAAGCAGGTCAACGATCGCTTCGGTCACGCCACCGGCGATGCCCTGCTCAGCACCGTCGGCGAGCGCATGCGCAGCAGCCTGCGCCAGCCGGACCAGGCCTTCCGCCTGGGCGGCGACGAGTTCGCCGTGCTGCTGGAAAACGCCGAGCCGGCACAGGCCGAAGGCCTCGGCGCGCGACTGCTGGAAGTGCTCGGCGCGGAGTACCGGCTGGGCGCTCAGCTGATCGATTTCGTCACCCCCAGCATCGGCATCGCCTTCTTCCCGCAGGATGCCAGCGACGCCGACGCCCTCACCCGCGCCGCCGACATCGCCATGTACCAGGCCAAGCAGGAACGCAATCGCTGCTACCGCTATTCCCCCGCCTGAATCAGCATCCGCCGACACATACCCGGCAAAACAGACGGCTCGCCGGGCCTTTGCCGGGTCTGCTAAGGTCGCCAACGGATCAACCCTGGAGATGCCGATGTCCACCCTGAGCGGCCCGCAATACCTGAGCGAAGGCCTGAAACTGATGATGCGCCCCGGCCTGCGACTGTTCGTCCTGCTGCCCCTGAGCATCAACCTCCTGCTGTTCGTCGGCCTGATCGGCTTCGCCATCAACCAGTTCAGCCACTGGGTCGACTGGCTGATGCCGAGCCTGCCGGACTGGCTGAGCTTCCTGCAGTTCATCCTCTGGCCGCTGTTCGTGGCGCTGGTGCTGCTGATCGTATTCTTCACCTTCACCATGCTCGCCAACCTGATCGCCGCGCCGTTCAACGGCTTCCTCGCGGAGAAGGTCGAGGTGGTGGTGCGCGGCAAGGACGACTTCCCCGAATTCAGCTGGGGCGAGCTGATGGCCATGGTGCCGCGCACCGTCGGCCGCGAACTGCGCAAGCTCGGCTACTTCCTGCCGCGCGCCCTCGCGCTGTTCATCCTCAGCCTGATCCCCGGCCTGAACCTGATCGCCACGCCGCTTTGGCTGCTGTTCGGCGTGTGGATGATGGCCGTGCAGTACATCGACTACCCGGCGGACAACCACAAGCTGGGCTGGAACGAGATGCTCGCCTGGCTGCGCAGCAAGCGCTGGGCGTGCATGGGCTTTGGCGGCATCACCTACCTGGCGCTGCTGATCCCGSTGGTCAACCTGGTCGCCATGCCTGCCGCCGTGGCCGGTGCGGTGCTGTTCTGGGTTCGCGAGGACGGCGAGAAGGCGCTGCAGAAGCAGTAATCCGCTCCGGCGGCTGCCCGGCCGGCGGCCGCCACCTCGATCAGATGGCGCTTTGTCCGTCGCCCGCAAAGACCCGGAACTCCAGCGCCTCGCGCTGTCCGGGGCAGGGAATTTCCCTTGGCCATTGGCCGCCCTCACCGGCTCGCAGCAGGCGCAGGTCGGCCAGCGCCGAATCCCACCAGACCCGCTTGCAGACCCGCTGGTAATCGCCGCCCTGCAGCGCGCAGCCATAGAGCAGCTTGCGCCCGATGGAGCGCAGCTCGGGGGAAAGCCCCCTGAGCCGGCGCTTGATGGAGAACCGCGCGAGCCGCGAGGGCTGCGGCCGACCTATGGGCAACTCCGTGCACAGATCGACCTGCAACGGATCGAAGCGGTCGCCATAGCGCTTGAAGAACAGTTCCTGCATGGCGTGGAGAAAACCCTTGTAGGCGAAGTAGTGCTCGACGTCCGGACGCGCCTCCGCGACCTGCCGCCCCTGCAGCTCGAAGGACAGGGCAATCTGCTCGATGGTATGCAGCCCGGCGGCGTGGCCGGCCCACTGGTCGATGCGCTGCACCAAGCGCTGCATCAACTCCTGATCGTCACAGGTAAGGCCGAACACGCCGCTGTTGCACAGGCGCAGATGATCATCGGGAGCCGCGCCATCGCGCTCCAGCGCAGCGACAAACCCGGCGTACTCACTCCGCTGCTTCGCCTCCACCCAGTGCATTTCCACCGTATCGACCAGATGGCGGCCATTACCGAAGCGCTCGAACAGGCGGATTGGCGGGCTGCGGAAGACTGTGTCGGTATCGATGAAGATTGTCTTGTCGGCCCACTGGCACGCCGCAGCGATGGCACAGGCCTTGCGCCGGTGCGTGTAGCCCGAGGAGCCGAGCCAGTCATCAAGGGTTTGCCGCCCCAGGCCCCGCGTTTCCACCGGCCAGCCTTCGAACGCCTGGGGCTGGTCGGTCAGCACGCGGATGACCGGCAGCTCCTGCCCCCGGCTGGCTGCCAGCGCGCTGAGGATGCTGAACTTGGCTTCTCGCTCGTAACTCAGCCGCCCGCCATAGAGCAGGTAGACCAGCTGCTTTTCCACGTACCGCACACCCGCGCTCACAAATACCTCGGCATCACGGCGGGGCCGGCTAGCCCCGCGGGCGGCCACTGTATTCAGGGGGCTTTCGCCGCGACCAGACACAGCCCCCGGCAGGCGTGCCGGGAAGGCCGATCTGCCAACTCGTCGACAGGCTGCCGGGCGCTGTCACCTTTTGATCATCGCATTGTCATTGGCGCGTTACCGCGCGCCGGGACACTGCCTGCATGACCACGAATCCCCTGCGCATCGCGCTGATCAGCGAGACCTTTCCGCCGGAAATCAACGGCGTTGCCAATACCCTCGGGCGCCTGGCCTCGGGGCTGATGCGCCTTGGCCACCAGATCCAGATCGTCCGCCCGCGCCAGCAGGTCGACGAAGGCCGTCACAGCGACCGCGAACTGGTGCTGACCCGCGGCTGGCCGCTGCCGGGCTATCCGGGCCTGCAATGGGGCCAGTCGTGCCTGCACAAACTGCTCAAGCATTGGCAAGGCACACGCCCGGACGTCCTCTACATCGCCACCGAAGGCCCACTGGGGCTGGCCGCCCTGCGCGCCGCGCGACGCCTGCGGATTCCGGTGATCAGCGGCTTCCACACCAACTTCCAGCAATACAGCGCGCACTACGGCTTCGGCCCGCTGATGCGCCTGGTGACCGTCTACCTGCGCTGGTTCCACAACCGTACCCAGACCACCCTGGTGCCCAGTGTCAGCCAGTCGCTGGAATTGCAGCGGCGCGGCTTCGAGCACCTCGCGCAGCTGTCGCGCGGGGTCGACAGCCAGCTGTTCCAGCCGGGCCGGCGTGACGATGAGCTTCGTCGCGAATGGGGCCTGGGCGAGCGGGATATCGCCGTCCTGCACGTCGGCCGGCTGGCGGCGGAGAAGAACCTGTCGCTGCTTGGCAGCAGCTTCCGCGCCCTCTGCGCGGCGCATCCGCAGCGCAAGCTGCGCCTGGTGATAGTCGGCGACGGCCCGCAACGCGCGCATTTGCAGAAGGAGCTGCCCGAGGCGGTGTTCTGCGGTTTGCAGCGCGGCGAGGAACTGGCCCGCCACTACGCCAGTGGCGACCTGTTCCTTTTCCCCAGCCTGTCGGAAACCTTCGGCAATGTAGTGCTCGAAGCGCTGGCCTCCGGGCTCGGCGTGGTCGCCTTCGACCAGGCGGCAGCCGGGCAGCACATCCGCCATGGACACAACGGCGTGCTTGCCTCGCCGGGCGACGACCAGGGCTTCTTCGAGGCGGCGAGCTGGCTGCTGGGCGACGCCGAGCACCTGCGCCGGGTGCGACTTAACGCGCGCCACCACGCCATTCATCAGGCGTGGGACGCGGTGGTCGAGCGCTTCGAGGGTTATCTGCTGGAAGCCTGTCGGCAGACCGTGCCGGGGAAGAATCCCACGGCAATCGGTCGCGCCCAGGTCCCCAAGTAGGGATCAGGCGAAGGGCTTGGGCTCGGCGGCGAAGGACAGGCTCATGGCGCCCGCACCCAGGTTGATGCCGCCGGTGGGGCTGAGCATCGCCAAGTGCACCTTCACACCCTTCACCTCGCAGGCATCTTCCAGCGCCGCGAAACCGGGCAGGTCACGCAGTGCGGAAGGGTCGCCGGCGTAGCTCAGGCACATCTGCGGCGCCAGCAGCTCGCCCGCCTCGACCCGCGCACGGGCGAAGTTGAGCAGGCGCTCGGCGGATTTCTCGTAGTTCGGCGACACCGACACGGG
The DNA here is from genome assembly GCF_030462585.1 of Pseudomonas sp. CAN1. GTDB lineage: Bacteria > Pseudomonadota > Gammaproteobacteria > Pseudomonadales > Pseudomonadaceae > Pseudomonas. The sequence continues at coordinate 201,736 of NZ_JASMRU010000008.1, forward strand.
TTTGTCCTCGCCCTGCACCAGGCTCAGCACCGGTTTCATGTCGAGCATCGAACCCAGGCCGAGGAAGGCTCCGCGCAGACGGTCGCCGATGCTGCTGCGGTCGCCCTTCTGGAAGCCCCGGCGGCGGATGTGCCCCAGGTCGCTGGCGACCAGGAAGGTGTTCATCTGCTGGCTGAGCTGCTCCAGGCGTGTGCGCACGGCGTTGGGATGCTGGTCCTCACCGAGCAGGCGCGCGCCTTCGGCGGCCAGCACGGCAAGGCCGGCGAAGACCGTCTGGCTGTCGATCACCCGCAGCGCGAACGGCCCGGCGATGCCGGCGGCGGCGCGGCGTTCCTTGTAGCTCTGCAGCAGGCTGAAGGAGGCCTGGGTGGCGTTTTCGAAGATCGGGCTGCGCTGGCTGGTCACGGTCAGGCAGATCACGTAATCGAAGTCGGTGACCAGCTTTTCGAGGAACCAGTCGTGGGTCTGCGCCGGCGTCAGCGGTTCGCTGCCGTCCTCGGGGCCGACCTTGGGCAGGTCCTGGGAATAGAACCGCAGGGTAGTCTCGGGATCGCGGTCATCGACGATGCGCCGCTCGCCCACACGAATGCCGATGGGCAGCACGCGAATGTTGTTGGCAGCAAGGAATTCCGGGGGAAGGTCGCAGGTTGCATCGACCACCAAGCCGATCCGCATGTCTTACTCCTATGGCCGTATCCCGGCCTATTTTTGTGTGAACGCCGTCATACTCTGCCCGTTTCGGACCGGGAAGTCAGCATGCGGAAAGGTGGGTCTCGGAAAAGATTTGTAAACGCCTGGGACGGGGCTTTCAGACCATTCAGGCAATCAATACCCAGCCATAGACGTAACGCCATCTGTAGGAGCGAGCTTGCTCGCGAACATCTCCGGCGACGGGGTTGGTTCGCGAGCAAGAACTAGGCGTCCCCCTCGGTCCTACAAAGAGCCCACCCCACACCGATCCTGCTTTGGCTTTGGCTTTGGCTTTGGCTCTTGAGGACTTCCAGAGAAATATCCGCGCACTCCGACTGCCCCGTTCAGGAGGCCTCGTTGAAGCGGAGTTTCAGGGGTTGAGCGACATGGATGTCGCGAGAGCCGCGATGGGCCAGGGATGGCCCTTCGCGGCGGGCCCCTGAAACTGCGCTTCAACGAGGGTATTTTTCGCCTAAGCGAAAAACCGGATGTCCGGGGCAAGACCTTTGCCTACTTTGGGGCGTTTGCCAAAGTAGGTCGCCCGAGGGGGCGAAACACGAAGCCTGCGCATACGCCGAAGCGGCGCCGAAGTACCCAAGCCAAAGCAGCAACATTGGAGCAGGATCAGAAGAAGGCGCCGGCCCTGCCGGCGGATCGCGGATAAGATCCGCTCCTACAGGGTGTTCCGTGCATTCAACGAAAAAGCCCCTGGCGCCGATGGCGCCAGGGGCTTTTCATTTCAGCGGATCGCGAATCAGGCCAGCGACATCAGCGCATCGCGGCTGAACGGCTTGATGTCCTCCAGACGGCCATCGCGCACCTTCACCGCCCAGTCCGGGTCGACCAGCAGGGCGCGGCCGACGGCCACCAGGTCGAACTCCTCCTTGTTCAGGCGCTCCAGCAGCCCGTCGATACCCGACGGCTGGGCGACTTCCTCGGTGTTGCCGAAGAAGGCCAGGAACTCGCTGCCGTCCAGGCCGACGTTGCCCACGGTGATGGTCGGCTTGCCGATCAGCTGGCGGGTCCAGCCAGCCAGGTTGAGGTCGGAGCCTTCGAATTCCGGAATCCAGAAGCGACGGGTGGAGCAGTGGAAGATATCCACGCCGGCATCCGACAGCGGCTTGAGGAAGGCTTCCAGCTCTTCGGCGGTCTGCACCAGGCGGGCGCTGTAGTCCTGCTGCTTCCACTGCGAGAAGCGGAAGATGATCGGGTAGTCCGGGCCGACCGCGGCGCGCACAGCCTGGATCAGCTCGATGGCGAAGCGCGAACGGTTGGCCAGGCTGCCGCCGTATTCGTCGGTGCGCTTGTTGCTGCCGTCCCAGAAGAACTGGTCGATCAGGTAGCCGTGGGCGCCGTGGATTTCCACGCCGTCCATGCCGATGGCCTTGGCGTCGACCGCAGCCTGGGCGAAGGCGGCGATGACTTCCTGGATATCCTCTTTGGTCATCTCATGGACCAGCACGGTGCCGTCCTTTTCCTTGCCGCTGGGGCCGTAGCCCGGAACGCTGGCGTCCGGTTCGGTACCCAGGCGGCGCACGGCGCCGACGTGCCACAGCTGCGGGACGATCTTGCCGCCTTCGGCGTGAACGGCGTCGACCACCTGCTTCCAGCCGGCCAGGGCGTCTTCACCATGGAAGCGCGGCACGTTCGGGTAGCCGTTGGCAGCCTTGTGGTTGACCGTGGTGCCTTCGGTGACGATCAGGCCGACGCCCGCTGCGGCACGGCGACGGTAGTACTCGACCACCTGGGCGTGGGGGACGCCGCCCGGGGTGAAGTTGCGGGTCATCGGCGCCATCACGATGCGCGTGGGCAGTTCCAGGCCGCCCAGGCGGAAGGGCGAGAACAGGGTGTCTACGGATGCGGTCATTGAAGTCTCCATGACGACCAGGCGACCGGTCGTCTCGTTCTTTTACAAAGGGGTTGGGATGACTCAGGCAGTTCAGGCCCGGAGCAGGTGCTCCAGGCGTTCGATAAAGCGTTCCACCGGCATGAGCGAGGCGCTGACTTTCATTCGCGCCAGCACGCCCTGCCAGGCGTTGCCGATGAACTCGGCCAGGGACTCGACGTTCTCGGATGCAGGCAACTCACCGGCGCGCTGGGCCTCAGCGAGACAACCGCGCAGGGTGTCGATGGACTGCTGGAGGATACCGTCGACGCGCTCGGCGATCGGCGGCGACAGCTCGGCCATCTCGAAGCTCAGGCTGCCGATGAAGCAGTGGTATTCGAGCTTCTCCTGGCGGGCGAAGTGCGCCAGGAGTTCGCGGTAATAGGTGAGGATGCGCGCACGCGGGCCCAGTGCCGGATTGCCCAGCGCCTCGGCGTAGCGGGCCAGGCGCGGTGCGTAGAGATGTTCCAGGGCCTGCAGGGCGAAGTCTTCCTTGCTTTCGAAGTAGTGATAGAAGGAGCCCTTGGGGATGCCGGCGGCCTGGACGATGTCCTGCACGCCGGTGCCGTGGTAGCCGCTGCGGGTCATCGCCAGGGAGCCCTTGGCGAGGATCAGGTCGCGCTTGTCGAGTCGGATGCTGTTCATGGCGGCAAGAATATGACCGGTCGTCTCGCTTTTGCCAGCACCATTGATCGCAGTGATTTTCCTCCAGAAGCGGATCAGCGCATTGCCAGGCTTTCCAGCAGCTCCGCGACGCCTTCCTGAAGCAGTTCACGCAGGCGCACCACCAGCGCTTCCGGCTCGGCTTCGCTACGGTGCAGGCACAGGCCCAGCGGCGCCATCAGCGGTAAACCCGCTCGCTCGGCATCCAGCCGTTCGACGCTGGCCGGCAGACCGATGGGCGTGCGCAGGCCGACTCCAAGCCCTGCACCGACCGCCGCCCAGATTCCGGACAACCCGGCGCTGGTAAACGCCACGCGCCAGGCGATGCCGGCCCGGTCCAGCGCCGCCGTGGCCGCGCTGCGCAGTAGGCACGGCGCCTCCAGCATCACCAGCGGCAAGGGTTCTGCACCGGGAGACGGGAGTGACTCCGGCGCGCCGATCCAGCATTGCGCCACCGCACCGATGCGCTCCATGTGCGGGGTGCGCTCGCCGGTTTCCCAGGCCAGCGCCAGGTCCAGCTCGCCGCTGCGCACGCCTTCGATGAGCTGCTGGTTGCGCGCCGTGCGCACCTCGATGCGCACCTTGGGATGGGCACGGGCGAAGCGTGCCAGCACGGCAGGCAGCAGGGTCTCGCCGAAGTCCTCCTGCAGGCCGAGGCGCACCCGGCCTTCCAGCGAACCGCCGCGCAGGGCGCCGGCTGCTTCGTCATTCAGCTCCAGCAGGCGGCGGGCGTAGCCCAGCAGCGTCTCGCCCGCCTCGGTCAGCGCCATGCCACGGCCTTCACGGCGCAGCACCGGGGTGCCGGCCTGTTCTTCCAGCTTCTTCAGCTGTGCGCTGACCGCGGACGTGGAACGCCCCAGGCGATCCGCCGCACGGGCGAAGCTGCCCAGCTCGATACCGGTAACGAAGGTGCGCAGCACGTCCAGGTCGAAGTTGATGCGGGCCACGGCAACAATCCTGATTATTCGAACTGTCGGTCAAATATTTCCCGATTTTCCGAATCAACTTGCCGGGCTAGCCTGAACTCGTCAAGCCACAGAAGAGGAACGGCACGATGTCTTCTCCACCCCAGGTTTCCCCCGACCTGCAGCGACAGGCTCCCAAACTGGCGCAGATTACCGAGGAAGTGCTGTTCGGCGATATCTGGCAGCGCCCGCAGTTGGCCCCGCGAGAGCGCAGCCTGGCGACCGTTGCTGCCCTGGTCGCGCTGGGACGCCTGGAGCAATTGCCCTTCCATCTCCAATTGGCCCGCGACAACGGCCTGACCCGCGAAGAGCTGGGCGAGCTGATCACCCACCTGGCTTTCTATAGCGGCTGGCCGACGGCCGCTTCTGCTCTCAATCGTCTCGAAGAGGAGTAACACCATGCCTACCGTCCGCATCTCCCTGCTCAAGGGCAAGCAGCCCGAGTACCTGCGCGCACTCGCCGACACCGTCTACGACGCCATGCACGAGGCCTTCAACGTGCCCGAAGGCGACCAGTTCGTGATGATCCACCAGCACCAGCCGGAAGAGTTCGTCTTCAACCGTCATTACCTCGGCGGGCCGCGCAGCGACGACTTCGTGCTGATCGCCATCACCATCGGCCGCCCGCGGGATTCGCAGACGCGGCAGGCGTTCTACCGCCGGCTCAACGCGCTGTTGGGCGAACGACTGGGAATAGCCAGTGAGGATGTGATGGTGCAGATCACCAACAGCGACGCGGACGACTGGTCCTTCGGCGGCGGGCGCATGGGCGTACTGACCAGGCCCGATGCGCTCAGTGCCAGCTGACGCGCTGCTCCAGCGGGAAACGCAGGCGCGGGTTGTAGACGCCATTGTCGGCAGCCCGCCCGGCGGCCAGCAGCATGATCGGTATGGCGCGCCGGGGAATCTGCAGCACCTTGCGCAGCCGTACTTCGTCGAAGCCTTCCATGGGGCAGGTGGCGTAGCCGTGGCTCTGCAAGGCCAGCATCAGGTTCTGCGCCGCCAGCGCAGTGGACTTCACCGCCCACAGGCGCATCTCGGCATGGCTGTTGGGCTGGCGCATCAGAGCACGGCGCAGACCGACTACCGAGTAGAGCGCGCGCTTGAACAACCCGCGCAGGCCGAACGCGCCTTGGTTGTACTGAAAAGGCGCGCTGCGCAGGTAAAAGTCGCGCACCTTGTCCGGCACTTGCGGCTCGGGCCACTGGTCGAGGATGGCCGCGCAGGACTCGCGCCAGGTATCCGGGCGCGCCAGCACGGCGATCAGCACCGGGGCGGTGCGCGCGGCGTTCTGCCCCAGGCACACCGGCACCAGCTGGCGGCGCAGTTCGGCATCGCGGATCACCTGGAAGCTCCACGGCTGCAGGTTGCAGGCGTTGGGCGCCAGCACCGCCTGTTCGAGGCAGTCACGCAGCACGGCCTCCGGCACCGGCTCATCGAGGAAGCGGCGCACCGCGCGGCGCTGTTCGATCAGCGCGCGCAAGGCATCGGGGGTAGCGGGCAGGCAGGCGGACTCGGCGGCGAAACGGCTCATGGCGGGCTCCGGAAGCAGGTCGCCCGATTAAGCCGGCAGCATGGCCGTGGAACAAGATGAAGGGGAGAAATGCCGGCGGGATTGGCGCTTGCGCCCTCTCCCGCCGGTGGATCGATCAGACGCCCAGCGCCTTCTCGATGGCCTGGATCAGCGCCGGGTCATCCGGCGTGGTGCGCGGGCTGAAGCGCGCCAGCACGCGGCCGTCCGGGCCGAGCAGGAACTTCTCGAAGTTCCAGGTGATGTCGCCGGGGAACTCGGCGCCCTCGCCCGCCAGCAGGCGGTACAGCGGATGGCGCTCGGTGCCGTTGACCTCAAGCTTGCCCGACATCGGGAAGCTGACCCCGTAGTTCAGCGAACAGAACGACTGGATCTCGGCTTCGCTGCCCGGTTCCTGCCCGGCGAATTGGTTGCAGGGCAGGCCCAGCACCACGAAACCCTGGTCCTTGTATTGCTGGTAGAGATTTTCCAGAGCGGCGTACTGCGGGGTCAGGCCACATTTCGAGGCGACGTTGACCACCAGCACGACCTTGCCCTTGAGCGGCGCCAGCGGCAGATCCTGGCCGTCCAGACCGTGCAGCGTCAGATCGTGAAAAGCGCTCATTGCTTGCTCCTTGAAGAAGTAGGCACGCAGTGCCCGCGCAGGGAGCGGACAACCTGTCCGTCGTGCTGCGCAATCCCAGTGGATGCGGGAAAAATGCCCTGGCCATGTTGCAGTCGATCAGGTGGCATGAGAAAGGCGCCCGAAGGCGCCTTTCCCGCTTGAGCTTAGCAGCTCAATGATGGCTTCACCCGGTCGATCTCCGGCCGGGCGACAGCAATCAGTGGTGGTGACCACCTTCGCCATGGACGTGACCATGGGCAACTTCTTCGGCGGAAGCGTCGCGGATATCGACCACTTTCACCTTGAAGTTCAGGCGCTGGCCAGCCAGCGGGTGGTTGCCGTCGACGATCACGTCATCGCCTTCGATGTCGCGGATGGTGACGATCTGCATGCCGCCGTCCGGAGCGGAAGCGTGGAACTGCATGCCCACTTCCAGCTCGTCGACGCCTTCGAACATTTCACGGGTCAGGGTGGCGACCAGTTCGGCGCTGTACTCGCCGTAGGCATCGGCCGGCTCGACGGTCACGTCCAGCTCGTCACCGACCTGCTTGCCTTCCAGAGCCTTTTCCAGGCCGCCGATGATGTTGCTGGCGCCGTGCAGGTAAACCAGCGGAGCGCCGCCGGCGGAGCTGTCGATGACCTCACCCGCGTCGTTGGTCAGGGTATAGTCGATGGAAACCGCCTTGTTGGCCGCGATCTGCATGGTTCGAAACCTATCTGATATAGAAGTTGAGCGCGTAAGTTTACGCGGCGACGCCCCCGAATGCGACCCGAAGACAGACGGACGGGATCACGCGGCCCCGCCGCGCCTGCTTGACTTTCATCAGGACGAAGACGGCCACTGGGTGGCAGTCTTGTCCTGCGGCCACACCCAGCACCTGCGCCACCAGCCGCCCTGGCAGTCGCGGCCCTGGGTGCTCGACCCGCAGCAGCGCAAGGCGCAGATCGGCCGCTGGTTCCCCTGCGGCTGGTGCGCCAAGGAAAACGACAGCAACAAGGAGTAGGCATGCCGGCTCGCAATATCCTGGTGATCAACTGCGGCAGTTCATCAATCAAGTTCGCCCTGGTCCGCGAAGGGCGCGAAGACTTCATCCTCCACGGCCTGGCCGAACGCCTCGGCGCCAACGGCGCCAGCCTGCGCTGGCAGGGCGAGACCGACGAGCAGCCGCAGACCCTGGAGCTGCCAGGCGCCGACCACAAGGCCGCCCTCGCCCGCCTGTTGCCGCTGGTGGCCAAGGCCGCCCAGGGCGAACTGCATGCCATCGGCCACCGCGTGGTGCACGGCGGCGAACGCTTCACCCAGGCCTCGCGCCTGACAGATGAAGTGCTCAGCGCCATCCGCGAGACCTCGCCGCTGGCGCCGCTGCACAACCCGGCCAACCTGGTGGGCATCGACGCCGCCATGGCGCTCTACCCGGACCTGCCGCACATCGCCGTGTTCGACACCGCCTTCCACCAGAGCCTGCCCGAGCGCGCCTTCCGCTACGCCATCCCCGAGCCGCTGTACCGCGAGCAGCACGTGCGCCGCTACGGCTTCCACGGCACCAGCCACCGCTACGTGAGCCATAAGGCCGCGGAAATGAGCGGGCTGGCGGTGGGCGACAGCTACTGGCTGTCCGCGCACCTGGGCAACGGCAGCTCCACCTGCGCCATCGCCAACGGCCAGAGCCGCGACACCAGCATGGGCCTGACCCCGCTGGAGGGGCTAATGATGGGCACCCGCTCCGGCGACGTCGATCCGAACCTGCACAGCCACCTGGCGCGTACCCTGGGCTGGAGCCTGGAGAAGATCGACCACATGCTCAACCACGACAGCGGCCTGCTCGGCCTGTCGGGGCTGTCCAACGACATGCGCACCCTGGAAAACGCCCGCGAGCAGGGCCACGCCAATGCGGCGCTGGCCATCGAAGTATTCTGTTACCGATTGGCCAAGTCCCTGGCCTCGCTGACCTGTGCGCTGCCGCGGCTGGACGGCATCATCTTCACCGGCGGCATCGGCGAGAACTCGGCGCTGGTGCGCAACCTCACGGTCAAGCACCTGCACGTGCTCAATCTCGAACTCGATGGCGAGGCCAACGCGCGTTGCGTGCGCGGCGTCGGCGGGCCGATCCACCTGGCCGGCCACCCCCGCGTGCTGGTGATCCCGACCAACGAAGAGAAGCAGATCGCACTCGACACCCTGGCCGTCCTCGACTGAAGATTCACCGGTTGTGCCCCACAAGGGCAACGCCCACTCCCGCACGGCTTAAGGAGCCCGGATGCACACCTTCTTCCTCGCACCGACCGGATTCGGTGTCGGCCTGACCTCGACCAGCCTGGGGCTGATTCGCGCCCTGCAACGTGCCGGCCTGAAGGTCGGCTTCTTCAAGCCGATCGCCCAGCCCCACGCCGGCGACGATGGCCCGGAGCGCTCCAGTGAACTGGTCGCGCGCACCCATGGCCTCAACGCGCCTACCCCGCTGTCGCTGGCCAAGGTCGAGCGCATGCTCGGCGACGGCCTGCTCGACGAGCTGCTCGAAGACATCGTCGGCATGTACAACAGCGCCGCCGTCGACAAGGACGTGATGATCGTCGAGGGCATGGTGCCGACCAAGCACGCCAGCTATGCCGCGCGCATCAACGCGCACCTGGCGCGCAGCGTCGACGCCGAGGTGATCCTCGTCTCCGCGCCGGACAACGAGACAGTCAGCGAGCTGTCCGACCGCATCGAGATCCTCGCCCAGCTGTTCGGCGGCTCGCGCGATCCGCACCTGGCCGGCCTGATCGTCAACAAGGTGCGCGGCGGAGAGAGCGAAGACATGCCGCGCGACGCCGAGGAAGCCGCACGGCTGTTTGGCGAACGCCTGAAGGAACATTCCCCGCTGCTGCGCGACGGCGACGTCCGTCTGCTCGGCTGCATTCCCTGGCAGGACGAAATGAACGCCCCGCGCACCCGCGACGTGGCTGACCTGCTGGACGCCAGCGTACTCAACGCCGGTGACTACGAACAACGCCGCGTGCAGAAGATCATCCTCTGCGCGCCCTCCGCTCCCAACACCGTGCACCTGCTCAAGCCCGGCGTGCTGGTGGTGGTGCCGGGCGACCGCGACGACATCATCCTCGCAGCCTGCCTGGCTGCCATGAACGGCGTGCCGCTGGCGGGCCTGTTGCTGTGCTCGGGCCTGATGCCGGACGCGCGGATCATGGAGCTGTGCCGCAGTGCGCTGCAGAGCGGCCTGCCGGTGCTGACGGTGAAGACCGGCTCGTTCGACACCGCCGGCGACCTGTCGCGGATGAACAAGGAAATCCCGGTGGACGACCGCGAACGCGCCGAGCGCGTCACCGAGTTCGTCGCCGAGCACATCGACTTCGGCTGGCTCAAGGACCGCTGCGGTTCCCCCCACGAACTGCGCCTGTCGCCGCCGGTGTTCCGCTACCAGCTGACCCAGCGCGCCAACCGTGCCGGCAAGCGCATCGTCCTGCCCGAAGGCAGCGAGCCGCGCACCGTGCAGGCCGCCGCCATCTGTCATGCCCGTGGCATAGCCCGCTGCGTGCTGCTGGCCAAGCCCGACGACGTGCAGGCGGTGGCGCAGATGCTCGGTATCGTGCTGCCGGAGGACCTGGAAGTGGTCGACCCGGACCTGGTGCGCAGCCGCTACGTCGAGCCGATGGTCGAACTGCGCAAGGGCAAGAGCCTGAACGCGCCGATGGCCGAACAGCAATTGGAAGACAACGTGGTGCTGGGCACCATGATGCTCGCCCTGGACGAGGTGGACGGCCTGGTCTCCGGCGCCATCCACACCACCGCCAACACCATCCGCCCGGCCCTGCAGCTGATCAAGACGGCGCCCGGCTACAACCTGGTGTCCTCGGTGTTCTTCATGCTGCTGCCCGACCAGGTCGTGGTTTACGGCGACTGTGCGGTGAATCCCGATCCTTCGGCCAGTGACCTGGCGGAGATCGCCCTGCAGAGTGCCGCCTCGGCGCAGTCCTTCGGCATCACCCCGCGGGTGGCGATGATCAGCTACTCCACCGGCGACTCCGGAACCGGCGCAGATGTCGAGAAAGTCCGCGAAGCTACACGCATCGCGCGGGAAAAACGCCCCGATCTGTTGATCGACGGTCCCTTGCAGTATGATGCCGCCGCCATCGCCAGCGTGGGCCGTCTGAAGGCTCCCGAGAGCCAGGTGGCCGGACGCGCCAATGTGTTCGTGTTCCCCGACCTGAATACCGGGAACACCACCTACAAGGCGGTCCAGCGCAGCGCCGACTGCGTCAGCATCGGGCCGATGCTGCAGGGCCTGCGCAAACCGGTGAACGACCTGTCACGCGGGGCGCTGGTGGACGACATCGTCTACACCATCGCACTGACGGCGATCCAGGCAGACAGCAGCAAGGACAGCTGACTGAAACGGCACGAGGGATGTGCCCAAGAACGCATCACGCGCCCAACCGACCGGGCGCCTACGTACAAGGACCATTCCTCGATGTTGAGTTTCCTCCCGCACACCCTGCGCGGCATTCTCGCCACCCTGATCCTGGTGACGAGCACGCTGTGCTGGTGTATCCCACTGCTGGGCATGTCGATCATCAAGCTGCTGCTGCCGTTCAGCGCGGCGCAGCTGGCGCTGAGCAAGATCATGAGCGTGATCGCCGAAAGCTGGATCACCTGCAACAAGGGCTGGATGAACCTGGTCCGCAGCACCCACTGGGATGTGCAGGGCCTGAAGGGCCTGGAGTACGACCACTCGTACCTGGTCACCAGCAACCACCAGAGCTGGGTCGACATTCTCGTCCTGCAGTACCAGCTCAACCGCCGCATCCCGCTGCTGCGCTTCTTCCTCAAGCAGGAGCTGATCTGGGTGCCGGTGATCGGCCTGTGCTGGTGGGCGCTCGATTTCCCCTTCATGAAGCGCTACACCAAGGCCTACCTGGCCAAGCACCCGGAGAAGAAAGGCAAGGACCTGGAAACCACCCGCAAGGCGTGCGCCAAGTTCAGCCGCATCCCGGTGGCGATCTTCAACTTCCTCGAAGGCACCCGCTTCACCCAGGCCAAGCATGACGAGCAGAACTCGCAGTTCCAGCACCTGCTCAAGCCCAAGGCCGGCGGCATCGCCTTCGTCCTCGACGCCATGGGCGAGCAACTGCGCACCCTGGTCAACGTCACCATCCATTATCCCGACGGCCGCCCGACCTTCTGGTGCCTGCTGTCCGGCCGCCTGCGCTCGGTGGTGGTACGTTTCGAGGAGATGGAAATCCCCCGCCAGTTCGTCGGCAAGAGCTACGACCAGGACGAAGGCTACCGCGCCGAGTTCCAGCTGTGGGTGAACCAGCTGTGGGAGCGCAAGGATCAGCTGCTGACCCAGTTGCACCGCGAATTTCCCGCCGCCAAGGCCTGACCTTTTTTGTAGGAGCGAGCTTGCTCGCGAACCGCATGGCACCGAGCAGCGCCGGTTCGCGAGCAAGCTCGCTCCTACGAAGAGTCCACAAAAAAGCCCGCCAATCGGCGGGCTTTTTCATGGGCGCTGCTTACTGCTGCTGGTACTGCTGGGTCTGCGCGTTCGGCAGGGCCTTCAGGTTCACTTCCACGCGGCGGTTCTGCGCGCGGCCGTTGACGTCGGCGTTGGACGCTACAGGCTGGTCCGGGCCCATGCCGCGGGTGCTGACGCGGGACGGGTCGACGCCCTGGGAAGTCAGGTAGGTCGCCACCGACTGCGCACGACGCTGGGACAGGTTCATGTTGTGCTGGCGGCTGCCGGTGCTGTCGGTGTAGCCGACGATCTCGACGCTGTTCTGGTTGAACTCCTTGAACGAGTTGGCCAGGTTGTTCAGCGGGGTATAGAAGGACGGCGCGATGTTCGCCGAATCGGTGGCGAAGGTGATGTTACCCGGCATGATCAGCTTGATGTCGTCACCCTGGCGCTCGACCTGCACGCCGGTGCCCTGCATCTGCTGGCGCAGCTTGGCTTCCTGCTTGTCGGCGTAGTAGCCGTAGCCCGCGGCAGCGGCGCCCACGGCGGCTGCGCCGATCAGCGCGCCCTTGCCACGGTTGTTGTGGTTGATCGCAGCACCGGCGACGGCGCCGGCCAGTGCGCCCAGGCCACCGTACTTGGCGGTCTTGCTCACGCCACCTTCGGGCGGAACCTGGGTGTTGGGATCATAGGGATTCTGGGAGGCGCAACCGGCCATGAGGGCAAAGGCGGTGGCAGCCGCGACCATGGACAGACTACGTGCGGTGAACATGACGGATGACTCCTCGAATAGCGAAACACCCAGTAGCGGGCGGCAAGTTAGAGCGTAGGTCGTGCAAATAATTCCGCAGCAACCTTAAGCACGGATGAAGGGATTCTCGCGCATCTCGTCACCCAGGTTGGTGTCCGGGCCATGCCCCGTGACCACGGTCGCTTCTTCGTCCAGCGAATACAGCCGCTCACGAATCGAGCGCTCGATGGTGGCGTAGTCGCCGCCCCACAGGTCGGTTCGACCGATGCTGCGACGGAACAGCGTGTCGCCAGCGATCAGCAGCTTGTCCCGAGGGAACCAGAAGCTCATGGAGCCGGGCGTATGCCCCGGCGTGTGCAGTGCCACGCCGCAACCGCAGGCCAGCTCCTCGTCATCGGCCAGCCACTGGTCCGGCGAAGGCACCGGGGTGTAGGGCACGCCGAACATGCGGCACTGCATCTCCAGGTTGTCCCAGAGGAACTGGTCGTCCTTGTGCAGGTGCAGGGTCGCACCGGTCTTCTCCTTCATCTGCCCGGAAGCGAGGAAGTGGTCCAGGTGCGCGTGGGTGTGGATGATGCTGACCACCTTCAACCCCAGCGCGTCGAGGCGCTGCAGGATCAGTTCGTGGTCGCCGCCCGGATCGACGACGATGGCCTTCTTCGTCAGCGGGTCGCCGATGATGGTGCAGTTGCACTGCAATGGGCCGACGGGGAAGGTTTCGCGGATCAGGGCAGGCTGTTCGCTCATCGAAGACTCGCTCGGTTGCGGAAGAACACGGCGGCCATTTTCGCCGATTCCGCCCTCCCCTGGCGAGCCGCCGGGTCAATGCATCAGTCGCCCTGGCGGTAATCGGTGGGCAGCTTGCCGGTCCATTTGCGAAACGCCCGGCGGAAGTTCGACGGGTCGTTGAAGCCCAGCAGCAGGGCGATCTCGTAGAGCGGCAGGTGGGTCGTGGTGAGGTATTGCAGGGCCAGGCGCTTGCGCACGTCGTCGAGCACTTCCTGGTAGGTGGTGCCCAGGTTCGAAAGATGTCGACGCAGGCTGCGGCCGCTGGTGTGCAGGTCGGCGGCGACCGCCTCCAGGTCTGGGAATTCGCCGGGGCGCGCCAGCAACAGGCGGCGGATGCGGGTCAGCAGGCCTTCCTGCACGTCCAGCGTGGCCAGCAGCGCCTCGCACTGCTGCTCGCACATCTGCACCGTGGCCGGGTTAGCCAGCGCCATGGGCCGCGCCAGGTAATCGCTGGGCAGGCCGATGAAATGAAATGGCTGGTCGAACAGCACCTCGCAGCCGAATGCCTCGGCATAACGCTCGACATAATCCGGCTCGGCATGGGCGAAGCCCACGCTGACGCCCTGCAAGGGTTCTCCCACCAGGAAGCGGGCGATGGTGTGCAGGCTGGTCATCAGGCCTTCAGCGGCGAAGCGGCTGGTGGGGCCGAGGGGGATCGACTCGCTGGCGCGCAGGTAGGACACGCCACCGTCTTCCACCATTTCCAGGTCATAGGCCAGGCCGAGCACACGGTAGTACTTGAGGGCGAAGCCGATGGCGCGGCCGAGGTTGGCGCTGGACAGCACCGCGTAGCCGAGGATGCCGTGGGTCGAGACGTTCAGCCGCTGCCCCAGCAACAGCCCGAAGGCCGGCTCGTTGCAATGCACCAGGGCGGTACTGGAGAGCTGGTGGAAGTCGATGAAGGACAGGCGACCGTTGGGGCTCTGCAGCACCTCGGGGCGCACGCGGGCCAGTTCGAACAGCCGCGCGCGGGGCACGCCCAGCTCCTCGGCGAGATCGAGCAGCGCCTGCGCATAGGCGACGGGCACCAGTTCGGCGGTGAAGTTGAGCGGTTGTTTCATCGTTTTTCTTATGCTGACCGCTGGCCGGATATGACCGGAAAGTTGGCAGACAATAACCTTGTGACGCTTTCCCTACAAGCCCAGAGTAATGACCATGGACAACCACAACAATGGAGCCGCCATGGCCAGCACCACCCCCGCAGGACTGGAGATCAAGCCCCGGCACATGGACTTCGATCTGCCCGATCCGCTGCCGCGTCACTGGCACGGCGGAGACGCCTTCAAATCCCACCTGTTCGACGCCATGTCGGTGCTCTTCCCCGATGGCGAACGCTTCTTCATCGACTCGGTGCGGCAGTTCCGCGACCAGATCAGCGACCCGGTGCTCAAGGAGCAGATCCGCGGCTTCATCGGCCAGGAAGGCCACCACAGCCGCGAACACCTGACCTACAGCCAGCGCCTGCGTGACCTGGGCTACGACATCACCGCCATCGAGAAGCGCGCCCAGGCGCGCATCCGCTTCACCCAGAAGAAATTCCCGGCCCGCCGCCAGCTGGCCGCGACTGCCGCGCTGGAGCACATCACCGCGATCATGGCCAACGGGCTGCTGACCGACCCGCGCACCATGGAGGGCGCCGACCCGGTGATGCAACGCCTGTGGCGCTGGCACGCGCTGGAGGAAACCGAGCACAAGGCGGTGGCCTTCGATGTCTACAACCAGGTCTGCGGCAGCCGCAAGCTGCTGCGCCGGGCGATGCGCATGGCGACCTTCTTCTTCGTGCTGGATACCTTCCGCGGGCTGGTGCACATGCTCAAGGTCGACGGCCTGCTGTGGAACTGGCGCGTCTGGCGCGACGGCATCAAGTGGACCTGGGGCAAGCACGGCGTATTCCGCCCGCTGCTGCGCGAATACATGGACTTCTTCAAGTCCGACTTCCACCCCTGGCAGCACAACAACCTCGATGTGCTGTACGAGGTGCGCAAGGAGTACGACGCGCAGCCGCTGGCTCACGCCGGCTGATTCGCCCTCCGCTTCGAACACCGCCCCGCCCTGTCGGGGCGGTTTTGTTTCTGGCGTCAGGCACGGACTTCCCCTGTAAGAGCGGGCATGGCCCGCTCCTATCATCTAGTCCTGCGCTCGGATCAGCCCTCACCCTAACCCTCTCCCAAGGGGAGAGGGGACCGTCCGGTGCAGGATGAAACCACAGCGTCAGACGGCACGATCTGCCCCCTCTCCCTGAGGGAGAGGGCTGGGGTGAGGGGGAATGCCCAGCACGAAATTTCCGGGGAAAGACAGTTGCTCCTGCAAGCTAGCCCCGCGCAAGAGCGGATTCATCCGCGATAGGCATCGCCCAGATGGAGGACGTGCCGGCGGAAAACCAATCGCGGACGGAGTCCGCTCCTACCCCCCATGAAAAAGCCCGGCGCTTGGCCGGGCTTTTTGTGGCGCGATCAGCAATCAGCCATGCAGGAAGCGCAGCGCATCCGCCGCCGACTCCTCGGGGATTTCCTCCATCGGGATATGCCCCACGCCCGGATAGACCTTCACCTCGATACCCGGCACGTCGCGCTGCCACATCGGCACATGGCGCGGCGAGATCCAGCGGTCGCGTTCGCCCCACATCAGCATTGTCGGCACCTTCAGGGCAGCGACGCGGGTCGGGGTGGTCGGCAGTTCCTCGCGGTTGGCCTTCACCAGCACGCGGAAGATGTCGATCATCGCGCGGCGGTTGCCCGGCCGGCGGCTGATGTCATAGTAGCGGTCGATCACCCCCGGCTTGATCTTGCGCGCATCGCCGTAGACTTCCTTGATGCCCTGGGCCACCAGTGCACGCGGCATCCACATCGGCATCATGATGCCGGCGCCGGGCAGCACCGCGCTGGCGATCATCAGCGGGACCTTCTGCATGTAGTAGCCGGCCGGGTCGATGAGAATCAGCCGCTCGACGCGGTGGGCGTTGCCCAGCGCGTAGTTCCAGGCGATGTAGCCGCCCAGGGAGTTGCCGGCGATGGAGACGTTCTTCAGGTCCAGACGATCGAGGAACAGGCTGAACACCTTCACCAGGCGCTCGCCGTCGTAGTCGCGGTCCTCGCCGCCGCCGGTGAGCCCGAAGCCGGGCACGTCCAGGCGGATGATGCGGAAGTGCTGGGCCAGTTCGGCGACCCAGCCGTCCCAGGTGTGCAGCGACGCCATCACGCCGTGGACCAGCACCAGCACCGGTTTGTCGGCACTGCCTTCGTCACGGTAGTGGACGTCGAAACCGTCGACGCGGATGAACTTCGAACCGGACTCCGGTGATGCGTAGCGCGCCTTCAGCGCGGCCAGTGGCAGGGCGCCGAAACCGTAGCGGGCGAGGCCCTCGGCCAGCGGCGGTTGCACAGACAATGTGGCGGTCATGGACGAGTGACTCCCGTGCTTGTTGTTCTCGAATGCCGATCTCACCACAGCGCCCGCGCCACCGCGCCCAACCTAGGTAGTGTGATGGCGCGCCACGGATGACGCCGGCCGCGCACCTCGCTAACCTAGCCCGACCCGCCCTCGCGCAAGGAAAGCCCGTTCGTGCCGACCCTGACTCGCCGTTCGCTGTGGCCGCTGGCCGTGCTGTTGCTGCTCCTGTGCCGCCCTGCCCTGTCCGCCGACCTGTTCTACCTGGGCCAGAAGATTCCCGACATCCAGCGCCCCTGGACCAGCGCCGACTACCAGTTGCTGATCGAAGCGCTGAAGAAGATCGACGAAACCCAGGTCAACGGCCTGCCCCGGCGCAGCGGCGAATTCACCGGGCCGATCTACCAGCGCATGGTCAGCGAGGAAAACTTCCGCCCGCAGCTGAACATCTACGCGCCGCTGGAGCTGCGGCAGAACGAGGCGCGCGAGGTGCTGTTCAAGCTCAAGGAGCTGATGCGCCTGTACTTCAACTTCCGTGCCGCCAAGCAGCCCTATGGCGCCGAGGCGCTGGGCCTGATGAGCTACTCGCTGCGCGAACAGGCGATCCTGTTCAACCTGACGGTGGAGTTCTGGATGACCCTGGCGCAGAGCGAGCAGCGCAACCCGGTGCGCCTGCAGGGCATGCAGGAAGCCAAGGCCGCCGCCTCGATGCTCACCAGCAGCGCCCTGGACTACCTAGGTCTTACCTCCCAGTTCGACCGCCAGGACCTGGTGCTCTACAGCGCCGAGTTGGCCAAGCAGATGCCCGAACTGTTCATCCACCTGCCGCCGGAAGTGCGCGCGCAATTGCTCATGCGCGTCGACGAACTGGCGCAGAAGCATGCCTATGCGGAAGTGCGCGAGAACATGCGCGACCTGCTGCCGGTGCTGCAGGCGATCCAGACCGACGTGCAGAAGCAGCTGGCCGCTCCGACCAAGGGGCAACCTGCGCCGAAGGCGCTGGATCTGAGTGCGCCGCCGGATGCGGAGAAGAAGAAGGGGATGTGAGCCGCGAGGATTCCCGCTCCAGCACGAGCCGGTTTACGTAGGAGCGGACTCCGTCCGCGATCGCTTCCCGCCCACTGAGCAGCCCCAGGCCAATCGCGGACAGAGTCCGCTCCTACGCCAGCCGGTGACGACGGAAATCTGCGCCGCGCCGTAGGGCGCATAACCCGGAACGGGTTATCCGCCGGTTGCCTCGCGGCGGATAACGCTGGCGCGTTATGCGGCCTACGAACGGGTCGAACCGACACACGTAGGAGCGGACTCCGTCCGCGATCGCTTCCCACCCACTGAGCAGCCCCAGGCCAATCGCGGACAGAGTCCGCTCCTACGCCAGCCGGTGACGACGGAAATTTGCGCCAGACCGTAGGGCGCATAACCCGGAACGGGTTATCCGCCGGTTGCCTCACGGCGGATAACGCTGGCGCGTTATGCGCCCTACGAACGTCGGAGCGCGGTGCCCCTAGCGCAACAACCCCATCTCCTTCGCCCGCGCCACCGCCTGGGTGCGGCGTTCGACGCCGAGCTTGTCGTTGATGTGCCGCGCGTGGCTCTTCACGGTGTGCAGGGAGATGAACAGGCGCTCGCTGATTTCCTGGTTCGAGCAGCCCTGGGCGATCAGTTCCAGCACCGCCAGTTCGCGGCCACTCAGACAATCATTGAGCACCGCGCTGCGCTCCGCCGGAGCCGGCAGGCGTTCACGCAGGGCGTCGATAGCGGGTGAGGCAGCGCGCACCGCCAGTTGCTCACGCAACCAATCCGGGTGCTGCAGCAGCACTTCCTGCAAGGGGATCAGCAGGCCCACAGCCAAACCATTCAGGCACTCGCCCAGCTCGAAGGCAGCCTCGCGCAGTTGGCCATCCTGCAGCAGCGCCGCGACCAACTGGCCCTGGGCGAAGCGCGCCTGCAACTGCGCACCGCCCTGCAAGGCACCGCTGGCCACGGCGCGCAATCGCGCCTCGGCGTCGGCCAGACGACCTTCGCGGCGCTCCAGTTGCGCCTGGAGCATCTCCACGTTGCGCGGCAACTGCGGCGAGCATTCCGGTGGCGTCGCCGGCTCGTCGCCGGTATAGGTATCGCGCAGGCGCTCCAGCCAGGCGCTGGCCAGTTCGACCTGGCCCTGGCCGAGCCACAGTTCGCACTTGATCAGGGTGATGGCCGACAGGTAGTAGACCGGCGGCACATCCCACACGTGCATCATCCGCTCGACCTCGGCGAGGTGGGCGAAGGCGCGGGTGTAGTTGCCCAGCCGCCCTTCCAGGCTGGCCAGCACGCAGAAGCCGATGACCAGGCTGATGTCGCGGCAGGCACGGGCTTCCTCGATGCCGGCCTTGAGGCATTTGCGCGCCTCGTCCGGCTGCATCGCCAGGCTGCGCAGGTAGCCCTGGTAGAGCATCAGCCGGCCGCGCACCGCATAGCGGCGTTGGGAAGACAGGCCGGAGAGCCGCGCCAGCCCCTGGCGCACTTCTTCTTCGGCCCGCAGCACCTCGCCGCGCGCTTGCAGCACACGGGCGCGGTCGTAATGCACCATGGCCTCGAACAGCGGGTTGCCGAAGCGTTGCGCCAGTTCGAGGGCTTCGCGGTTGAGCCCGCGCGCGCGCCACAGGTCGTCGCGCACGATGGCCAGGTTGCTCAGGGTCGACAGACACAGCAGGCGCGGGCCGAAACGCTCGGGGCCGAGGCCGTGCAGGGATTCTTCGCAGTGCCGCTCGGCGGCAGCGATTTCGCCACGGCCGCGGGCGATCACCCCGGCCAGGGCCTGCCATTGCGCCAGCAGGTCCAATTGGGTCGCAGCATCGGCCGCCGGCAGGAAGCGCGACAGCTGCGCGGCCAACTCCTCGGCTGCATCCAGCTGGCAGGCCAGCGCCAGCGCCCAGCTGTACAGCACGATCAGCCGCGGCGTGCTGGCCAGCAGGCTGTCGGGCAGGTCCATCTTCCAGCGCAGCAGCGTGGCGACGTTCTGCTCGGCCAGCAGCTGCTCCTCGGAAAGGCTCTGCACCAGGCTCGCCGCGACTTCCGGGTGGCCGGCGCGCAGGGCCTGCTCCACCGCGTCATCGAACAGCCCCTGGGCGCTGAACCAGCGGCAGGCGCGCAGGTGCAGCGCCGCGCCGGAAGGCCCGGAGCCGGGCAGCGGGCGCGCCAGCAGCAGGTCGGAGAACAGGTGGTGATAACGGAACCACTGGCCGTGCTCGTCCAGCGGCACGAGGAACACCTGGTGCTGCTGCAGGTGGCGCAGGATCGCGGCGCTGTCATGGGCATCGCGCAGCGCGTCGCACAGCTCGGCGGAGAAGCGTTCGAAGCGCGCGGTCTGGGCCAGGAACACCTGGACCTCGGGCGACTGCTTGTCGATCACCTCTTCCAGCAGATAGTCGCGGATCAGCTCTTCGGCGCCGTGTACCGACAGGTCGGGGACGTTGGCCGCCAGTTCATCACCATGGGCCAGCAGCCACAGGCGCAGGCCGGCGATCCAGCCCTCGCTGCGTTCGACCAGGTTGTCCAGGGCATTGTCGTCCAGCTGCGCGCCATTGGCGGAGACCAGTTGTGCGGTTTCCTCGGCGGTCAGGCGCAGGTCCTGTTCGTTGAATTCCAGCAGTTGCCGCGACAGGCGCAGGCGCGCCAGGTGCCAGTCCGGCCGCTGGCGGCTGGTGACCAGCACCACCAGGCCGGGCGGCTGGTGATTGAGCAGGAACTGCAGGCAGCGATCGAGCACCGCGCCCTGGGCCAGGTGATAGTCGTCGAGCACCAGCAGCAGCGGGCGCTCGACCGACAGGCTGTCCACCAGCTCATCGAGCAGGTCGTCGAGCCAGGCTTCGAAGGCAAACGGCTGGTGGCGCTGGCGCATCTTCAGCAGGGCCAGGGCTTCTTCGCCGAGGGTGGGGAAATGCAGGCGCAGGCCATCGAGCAGGCGTTCAAGGAAACGCCCCGGATCGCTGTCCCGGGCACTGAGCCCCAGCCATAGGCTGCGCCACTGGTCTTCCAGGGTCTGACAGAATTCGATGGCGAGGGAGCTCTTGCCGAACCCCGCCGGGGCAGACACCAGTATCAGCCGACCGGCAAGCCCTCCCGCCATGCGCTCGCACAAGCGCGAACGGGCGACGTGCCCATGCGGCAGCGGCGGCCGGAAGAACCGGTTGCCCGCACTGGGAGGAACATCGGTCAGTCTTGGCAGAGTCGAGAAGTCGGTCATCGGCCTGGCTCTTGCTCTAGCTCTTATAGCGGTCAACGAAGGTCACACTGTGTGACGGAGCCTAGTCCCTTGCGGGCGGTAATTGAAGCCGATTTTGTTACCTTTGCTCACAAGATGACTGGAAAGCATCCGACATTCCCGCCTCCATTCATCTGACAGATGATTCGCCATAAAAAAAGACCGGCCCGAAGGCCGGTCTTTTCTCACCGCGGAACCACCCGTGGGGATCGGGGGATCAGCGCACGCCTTCCTGGCGAAGCGCTGCCGGGGTGAAGTCGCTTTCCGAAGCGCTGTAGTTGAAGTCGTAGGCGGATTTCTCCTCGTTCTTCAGACCCAGCACCAGGTAACGACCGGACAGCAGGTCATACAGGGTTTCCGCGGTGTACCACGGTACCTGATAGTTGTAGTAGTACTGGTTGAACGCCTCGGCCACGCGCCACAGGGTGCCACGACCGTCGTAGTGGTCGATGGCCACGGCCTGCCAGGTGTCCTCGTCGATGTAGAAGTCACGCTTGGCGTAGATGTGGCGCTCGCCCGGCTTCAGGGTCGCTACCACGTGCCAGACGCGGTGCAGCTCGTAGCGGGACAGGTCCTGGTTCAGGTGACCGGGCTTGATGATGTCCGAATACTTCAGCTTCGGATCGTCCATCTTGTAGTTGTTGTACGGGATGTACAGTTCCTGCTTGCCCACCAGTTTCCAGTCGTAGCGATCCGGCGCGCCGTTGTACATGTCCAGGTTGTCGGAGGTACGCAGGCCGTCGGCGGCGGTACCCGGGCCGTCGTAGGACACCTGCGGGGCGCGACGAACGCGACGCTGACCGGCGTTGTAGAGCCAGGCCAGACGCGGTTCCTTCACCTGGTCGAGGGTCTCGTGCACCAGCAGCACGTTACCGGCCAGACGTGCCGGAGCGGTGACACGCTGCTTGAAGTAGAACAGCACGTTGCTCGGCTTGCTGGCGTCGTAGTCCTTCAGGTCGGTGCGGAAGACGAATTCGTCCTGGAAGTACACCAGCGAGTAGGAACCGTTGACCTGCGGAGTGGCCTGGGTCACCAGGCGACGCACGTGGCCGCCGCGGTATCGGGTGATGTGGTTCCAGATGACTTCCAGGCCATCCTTCGGAATCGGGAAGGGGTTGGCTACCTGGAAGTTCTCCAGGCCGTTGCCGCCCTGCAGCAGCTTGGTGGTGGTGGCGTTCTTCTTGGTCGCCTCCAGCACATTGGCCGGCACGGTGGCGGTCCGGTGCGACGGGTACACCGGCATCTTGTAGGTGTCGGGGTAGCGCTTGAACATGGCCTGCTGGCCGGGGGTCAGCTTGTCCTTGTACTGGTCCATGTTCTGCGCGGTGATGGTGAACAGCGGCTTCTCGCTGGCGAACGGGTCGCTGAGGAAGCCCTTGCTGTCGGCGGTGCCGGCGTTCTTGGGCAGGCCACCGGTCCAGGCCGGGATGCTGCCATCGGCGTTGCCGGCCTTTTCCGCGCCCATCGGGGTCAGGGTGGTGCCGAGCTTGGCCGCTTCATCGGCAGAGACAGCCGCCATCACCTGCGAGGCGATGAGGCTCAGCGCCAGGGCGCCGGTGTGCAGCAGGATCTTTGTTGTTCTCATTCGTTTGTCGTCCTCGTTGAGTCTTTGCCCACCGCGATCAGCGCCCTTGCAGGAGCGGCTCGCGGGTCTTGTCTGCTGCCCCGCGCAGCCGGGTCACCCGGCCGTGCGGATGGCCCGCCGCGAGGGCGGGCCGCTTGCCGGTTGAACCGCCGGCTTAGAAGGTCACCCCGAAGCTCAAGCTGACGAAATCGCGGTCTTCGACGGTGGAGTACTTGCCGTCGAAGAAGTTGGTGTAGGCGAGGCTGGCGGTGTAGGTGTTCAGGTAGTCGGCGTCGACACCCAGGCTGACGGCCTTGCGGCCTTCCTCGAAGTTGCCGCCGGGGCCGGGGGAGTAGCCGTCGACGTCGTGCTGCCAGGCCACGTTGGGCTTGAGGTTCACACCGGCGAAGACGTCGTTGTAGTCCCAGATCGCGCGGACGCGGTAGCCCCAGGAGTCGGCGGTGGTGAAGCCGTCCTTCTCGCAGTTGCGGCTGAGGTTGTTCTTCGGACCGGCGCCCAGGGTCGAGCCGTTGAGCAACTGGCAGGTGTCCAGGCCGGCGAAGGACGGCAGCGGGCCGGGGCCAAACACCGGGTCACGACCGTAACGGGCATCGTTCTGGCTTTCCAGGCCGCCCACGTGGGTCCAGCCGACTTCGCCCACCAGGGTCAGACGCTCGGCGCCCATGACCTGGTCGAAGAAGTGGGTGAAGGTGGTCTGCAGCTGGGTGATTTCCTTGCGGGTATAGCCGTGCAGGTCGGTATCCGGCGCGCCGGTGAGTACCGAGGCGTTGCCGTAGACGCCACCCAGCGGCACCACGCCGGCGAACAGGATGTCGGTGGTGTTCAGCTGCACCGGAGCGTTCGGCCGGTAGCTGATTTCGCCCTGCCAGGCAGTACCGGTGGGCAGCGTGGTGGAGAAGCTCAGGCCGTAGAGGCGGATGTCTTCGGGGTACTCGACGAAATACGAGGAGTTACCGGCGATGAGCAGCGGCTGGAAGGCCTGCAGAGGGCCGCCGACCAGGCTGTTGGCCAGGTTGTAGGTGGCCTGGGAAGCACCGCGGCCGCTGAAGATCGGCAGACGGCTGTGGTAGTTCATGTAGTAGCCGCCGAACTCGGTGTTCAGGCTGTCGGCGAAGTACTTGAGGGACAGGCCGTACTGGCCGCTGTCGCGAGCGTCACGGTCCGGGCCACGGCGCACCAGGGCGCCTTCGTTGTCGATCTGCACGCCGAACTGACTGGCCAGGGCAACAGTGCTCGCCGGCAGGTTGCGGGCGCTGGTCAGTACGCGGAGGTTGTCGTTACAGCCGTCGGCAATCACGTCCGGCTGGGAGAAGAAGGTACCGCAGTTGTCGACCGTGGTCTGGTCCCACTCCAGCTGGTAGAAGCCTTCGGCGGAGAGGTTCTCGGTGAGGTTCTGCGACAGGTAGAACATGTTCACCGGGMCCAGGGCTTCCTTGATCTCGGAACCCGGGCGGCGGAAGGCGGTGACGTCGAACGGGTTGATCACGCTGATGCCGTTCTGGATGAAGGTGCTCTCGCCCCAGTTCACCACCTGCTTGCCCAGGCGCACGGTGCCCGGCAGCTCGCCGATGTTGTAGTTGTGGTAGATGAAGGCATCGAGCAGTTGCGCGCCGGAAGCCTTGGCGCCTTCCTTGCGGCCGTCGTCGCTGAGCGGCTTGAAGAGCGTGTTCTCGTCCTTCTGCTCGAAGTCGTACCAGTACTTGCCGCGCAGGAACACGCCGGTGTCCTGGTATTTCAACTCGAGGTCGTGGATGCCCTTGAAGATCTTCGAGTAGGTCTTGCCGGCCTTGTAGTTCAGGTGGCCATCGTCGGAGGTCTGCGACAGACCGGTGCCACCGTTGTTCACGYCGATCAGGTTGTTGCTCGGGTTCTGCGTCGACCAGCTGGCCCCCACGGACAGCGTCGAGTCGAACGAACCTTCGATTTCCCCGATGTTGAAGCTGACGGCCGAAGCAGGAGCCGCCAGTGAAGAAGCCAGACTGACTGCCAGCGGCAACCGCGCCAGACGCCAGATATGTTGCATGGTTTTCATCGACGCTACTCCATGTGTGTTTTTTGTTATGAGTAGTGGCGAATATATCCAGCGTCTTACACCGCTTGATCGCTCGAAAGTGTGATTTCTCCTACAAAGGCCCTGACTAGACGCTTGCGCAGGCCCCCAGCCTGCGCCATCACTGGGCTGCGCCGCGCCAAGCGCTTGCTTGGCGCGACCACCCGCCAACCGTGACTTGCCGGTCGTCGGTCACACCGTGGAGAGGAAAGCGCTGCCGGCCTCCTGCCATTGAGCGATGTCTACCCGGATACGCTTCTTGTCGAGCTTGCCGACGCTGGTCTTGGGAACTTCAGTAACAATGGCGATCTGCGAGGGAATCGCCCACTTGTTGATGTTGCCCTGCTCGACGAAAGGCTTGAGGTGCTCCTTCAGCGCCTTGGCGTCCAGCGCCAGCCCTTCGCGCAGCACCAGCAGCGCAAACGGGCGCTCGCCCCACTGCGGATCGGGCACGCCGACCACGGCCACTTCGCGCACCGCCGGGTGGCGGCTGATGAGGTCTTCCAGCTCCAGCGAAGACAGCCATTCGCCGCCGGTCTTGATCACGTCCTTGATGCGGTCGCGGATGTCGATGAAGCCCATGCCGTCCAGGGTCGCCACGTCGCCGGTGTGCATCCAGCCGCCGGCCCAGAGCTCCTCGCCCTTCTCCGGTTCTCGGTAGTAGCCCTGAGTCAGCCAGGGAGAGCGCAGCACCAGTTCGCCCTGGGACTCGCCGTCGGCCGGCAACAGCTCGCCGTGCTCGTCCATGATCGCCGCCTCGACCATCGGCACCGGCACGCCAGCCTTGATCCGGTAGGTGGTGCGCTCGTCCTCGCTGCCGGCGCACAGCTCCTGGTTGAGGTAGCCGCAGGAGATCAGCGGGCAGGTCTCGGACATGCCGTAGGCGGCGGTCAGCTGAATACCGCGCGCCTTGGCCGCGTCATACAGCGCACGGTTCAGCGCGCTGCCGCCGATGATGATCTTCAGGCCGCCGAAGTCGTGGTCCTTGGCGCCGGCGGCGTTGAGCATCATCTGCAGGATGGTCGGCACGCAGTGGGAGAAGGTCACCTTCTCCTCGCGGATCAGCTTGCACAGCAGCTCCGGCTCGTAGCGGCCCGGATACACCTGCTTGACCCCCAGCATGGTCGCCACATACGGCACGCCCCAGGCGTGGACGTGGAACATAGGAGTGATCGGCATGTAGACGTCGTCGGTGCCCATCAGGCGGATGCTGTCCAGGCTGCCGATGGTCGCCGCCATGGCCAGGGTGTGCAGCACCAGCTGGCGGTGGGTGAAGTACACACCCTTGGGGTTACCGGTGGTGCCGGTGGTGTAGAAGGTGGTGGCCACCGAGTTCTCGTCGAAGTCGGGGAAGGCATAGCGCGGGCTGGCGGCGGCCAGCAGGGTCTCGTATTCGCCGATGCAGTGGGGCAGCGCGCAGGTCTTGTCGGCGCCGTCGGTGATCAGCAGGGTCTTTTCCACCGTGGTCAGTTGCCCGGCGATGCCCTGGTAGAGGCCGGCGAACTCGCTGTTGACCAGCACGAAGCGGTCATCGGCGTGGTTCATGGTGTAGAGGATCTGGTCCGGCGAGAGGCGGATGTTGATGGTGTGCAGCACCGCGCCGATCATCGGGATGGCGAACATGCACTCCAGGTAACGGTGGCTGTCCCAGTCCATCACCGCCACGGTGTCACCGGCCTTCACGCCGGCCTCGGTGAGCACGTTGGCCAGCCGCGCGACGCGCTCGTTGAAGGTGGCGTAGCTGTAACGCACGGTGTCGCGGTAGACGATTTCCCGGCCTTTCTCGTAACGGCTGCCCGACAGCAGCAGGCTCTTGATCAACAGCGGGTACTGGTAGGCGTTCTGTGCAGCGGGGATGACGCGGGTTTTCAGCATGGCGTACGCACTCTCAAGGCTGGATCTCATCAGGATGAGACCGACTCTAGAGCCGTCGGTGTGTCCATTCATCAGTCAAAAGAGTGATTTGCCGATGACTCTTTGGCGACATCCGGTCACGCGGTAGAATCCTGACGCCCGGTCGTTCACGGCCGGTACCCCGATAGCGCATCACAACAAGAGCGAAGAGGTTAGATTCATGTCCGAGATCGTCATCGTCAGCGGCGCCCGTACTCCCATGGGCGGCTTCCAGGGCAGCCTGTCCGGCGTTTCCGCCGTCGACCTGGGCGCCATCGCCATCCGCGAAGCGGTTTCCCGTGCCGGCATCCAGCCCGAGGACGTGCAGGAAGTGATCATGGGCAACGTGCTGCCCGCCGGCCTGAAACAAGGCCCGGCCCGCCAGGCGGCGCTGAACGCCGGCCTGCCCGCCGCCACCGGCTGCACCACCATCAACAAGCTCTGCGGCTCGGGCATGAAGGCGGTGATGCTGGCCCACGACCTGCTCAAGGCCGGCAGCAACAGCGTGATGGTCGCCGGCGGCATGGAAAGCATGTCCAACGCCCCCTACGTCATCGAGAAGGCCCGCACCGGCCTGCGCATGGGCCACGGCGAGATCAAGGACCACATGTTCCTCGACGGCCTGGAAGATGCCCGCACCGGCCGCCTGATGGGTTCCTTCGCCCAGGAAACCGCCGACAAGTACAACGTTACCCGCGAGGAGATGGACGCCTACGCCATCGAGTCGCTGCAGCGCGCCCAGGCCGCCATCAAGGACGGCTCGCTGGATTCGGAGATCGTCCCGGTCACCGTCACTACCCGAAAGGGTGAGACCGTGGTGAAGGACGACGAGCAGCCGCTGACCGCCAACCTGGACAAGATCCCCGGCCTGCGCCCGGCCTTCCGCAAGGACGGCACCATCACCGCGGCCAACGCCAGCTCCATCTCCGACGGCGCCTCGGCGCTGGTCCTGATGACCGCTGAAGAAGCCGCGCGCCGTGGCCTCAAGCCGCTGGCGAAGATCGTCGCCCACGCCACCCAGAGCCAGGACCCGGCCGAGTTCACCCTGGCCCCGATCGGCGCCATGACCAACCTGTTCAAGAAGGCTGGCTGGAACAAGGACGACGTCGATCTGTTCGAGATCAACGAAGCCTTCGCCATGGTCACCATGCTCGCCATGCGCGAACACGGCCTGGACCACGCCAAGGTCAACGTCTACGGCGGCGCCTGCGCCCAGGGCCACCCGGTCGGCTCCACCGGCTCGCGGATCATCGTCACCCTGATCAACGCCCTGCAGAAGAAGGGCGGCAAGCGCGGCGTCGCCTCGCTGTGCATCGGCGGCGGCGAAGCCACCGCGGTAGCCATCGAACTGGTCTGATCCTCGATCCGGCATGGAAAGGGGCGCCTCGGCGCCCCTTTTTCGTTCCAGCCCCGGCGTCCGGCGAGTTTTCCGAAAGCCCGGAAAATTCCCGCCTGATCATCCGAACACGGGGGCAAGCATCCCGCTCCTCGCTCTCTAGCATGGGGCATCCTCTTCGTTTGAGGGTGTTTTCCCATGTCCCGCGACCTTTGCGATGACGAGCCCGCTCGCCGCCGCTTCCTGAAGCATTCCCTGACCCTGATTCCCGCCGTGACCCTGCTGGGCGGCGCCAGCCTCGTCAGCGCCGGCGAAGTTGCCGCCAGCGCCGCCAGTGCAGGCGCGCCGGGTGCTGCAGACGGTGCCAAAGCGGCCGGCGGCAGCTACGTGCCGCTGTTCTTCAACGATCTGGAATGGCTGTTCCTGCTGGCCGCCTGCGACCGCCTGATCCCCACTGACGACAACGGCCCCGGCGCAGTCGCCGAAGGCGTGCCGGAGTTCATCGACCGACAGATGGAAACCCTCTACGGCCATGGCGGCATCTGGTACCTCAAGGGGCCAGCCCTGCCGGCGCCCCCCGAGATGGGCTTCCAGAGCGTGCTGGCACCGCGTGACATCTATCGCGCCGGTATTGGCGCGCTGAACGCCCACTGCCAACAGCAATTCGCCGGCAAGCACTTCCACGAACTCGATCCGGCGCGGCAGGAAGACCTGTTCAACCGCCTGGAAAAGGGCGACCTGGCCCTGAGCGAGGACTGCCCCGGCCCGATGTTCTTCCAGCAGCTGCTGCAGAACACCCGCGAAGGCTGGCTGAGCGACCCGCTCCACGGCGGCAATCGGACCATGGCGTCCTGGAAGCTGATCGGCTTCCCCGGCGCCCGCGCCGACTTCACCGACTGGGCCTCGCGCCCCAACACCCCTTACCCGCAAGGCCCGGTGAATATCGCCGGGAGCAGGAGCTGACCGCATGAGCGCACTCAAGATGGCCCCCGTTGACGCCGTCGTCATCGGCCTGGGCTGGACCGGCTCGATCATGGCCCGGGAGCTTTGCGCCGCCGGCCTCAACGTGGTCGCGCTGGAGCGTGGGGAAATGCGCGACACCGCGCCGGACTTCGCCTACCCGCGGATGGCCGACGAGCTGACCTACGGCATTCGCTACAAGCTGTTCCAGAACCTCGCCAAGGAAAGCCTGACCATCCGCCATACACCGGCCGACCAGGCCGTACCCTACCGCCGCCTCGGCGCCTTCCTGCCCGGCGATGGTGTCGGCGGCGCCGGCGTGCACTGGAACGGCCAGCACTGGCGCATGCAGCCCTATGACCTGCAATTGCGCAGCAACACCGTCGAGCGCCACGGCGCCAAGGCCATCCCCGAAGGCATGACGATCCAGGACTGGGGCGTCACCTACGAGGAGCTGGAACCCTGGTTCGATCACTTCGAGAAGGTCTGCGGCACCGCCGGCCAGGCCGGCAACCTGCGCGGCCGGCTGGTCGAGGGTGGCAACCCGTTCGAGGCACCGCGGCAAAACCCCTACCCCACCGCGGCGATGCAGACGCTCTACCCCGGCCAGTTGCTGACCCAGGCCAGCAATGAGCTGGGACTGCACGCCTTCCCCTGTCCTGCCGCCAACTGCACCGAGGCCTACACCAACCCCTACGGCGTGCAGATGGGCCCGTGCAACTACTGCGGCTACTGCGAGCGCTTCGGCTGCTTCAACTATTCCAAGGCCTCGCCGCAATCGACTCTGCTGCCGGTGCTGCTGCCGTTGCCCAACTTCCAGCTGCGCACCCGCTCCAAGGTCATCCGCATCAACACCGACTCCAGCGGACGCAAGGCCACCGGGGTGACCTACATCGACGCCCAGGGCCGCGAAGTCGAGCAACCGGCCGACCTGGTCATCCTCAGCGCCTTCCAGCTGCACAACGTGCGCCTGCTGTTGCTGTCGAAGATCGGTCGACCCTACGACCCGCTCAGCGGCGAAGGCACGGTGGGGCGCAACTACGCCTACCAGATGAACTCCGGCGTCAGCCTGTTCTTCGACCAGGACCGCCACTTCAACCCCTTCGTCGGCGCGGGCGCCTCCGGCACCTGCCTGGACGACTTCAACAACGAGCACTTCTTCAGCCAGGCCAACGGCTTCGTCGGCGGCGCCTATATGTCCGCGGCCAACAGCGGTGGCCGGCCGATCCAGCAGATGCCCCTGCCGCCGGGCACGCCGGCCTGGGGCAGCGGCTGGAAACAGGCCATCCGCGAGCATTACGGGCACAGCATGAACCTGCACGCCGAAGGCTCGAACATGGCCTACCGCGACTGCTACCTGGACCTGGACCCCAGCTACACCGACGAGCATGGCCTGCCGATGCTGCGCATGACCTTCGACTGGAAGCAGAACGACATTCTCCAGGCGCAATTCATGGTCCAGCGCATGGAGGAAATCAGCCGCGTGCTCAACCCCAGGGCCAGCTACTCCAGCGCGCCGAAACCCGGTGCGCGCTTCGACTGGCGCAACTACCAGAGCACCCACACCACCGGTGGCGCGGTGATGGGCGAAAACCCCAGGCAGAGCGTGGTGAACAAGTACCTGCAGAGCTGGGACGTGCCGAACCTGTTCGTCCTCGGCGCCAGCGCCTTCCCGCAGAACATGGCCTACAACCCCACCGGCATCGTCGGCGCGCTGGCCTACTGGTCGGCCAATGCCATCCGCCAGCAGTACCTGAAGAACCCCGGCCCGCTGGTTGCCGCCTGAGGAGAACGCCATGAAATCCGCACTGTTTTCACTGGCCCTCCTGCTGGCCGTAGGCTCGGTACAGGCCGACACCGCCAACGAACTGGACGCCGCCATCGAACGCGGCCGCTACCTTGCCCAGCTGGGCGACTGCGCGGCCTGCCATACCGCCGATCCGAAGCGTCCCTTCGCCGGCGGCCTCGCGCTGCAATCGCCGATGGGCGCGATCTACGCCACCAACATCACTCCCGATACCCGCAACGGCATCGGCGGCTATAGCCAGGAGCAATTCGCCGACGCCCTGCGCAAAGGCGTCGCCGCCGATGGCCGCCACCTCTATCCGGCAATGCCCTATCCGTCGTTCGCGCGGCTCACCGACCAGGACGTCGGCGACCTCTACGCCTACTTCCGGCATGGTGTGCTGGCCGATCCCACCGACAACCGCGCGACAGACATCCCCTGGCCGCTGAACATGCGCTGGCCCCTGGGCGTGTGGAACGCCCTGTTCACCGAGGCCGCGCCCTACCAGCCGGTGGCCAGCCAGACTGCGCAGTGGAACCGCGGCGCCTACCTGGTGCAGGGCCTGGGCCACTGCGGCACCTGCCACACCCCGCGCGGCCTCGCCTTCCAGGAAAAGGCCCTGGACCAGACCACTCCAGGCTACCTGTCCGGCGCCAAGCTGGCCGGCTGGTACGCCGCCGACCTCACGGGCGCCTCCGGCAACGGTCTGCGCGGCTGGTCGCAAGCCGACCTGGTGGAGTTCCTCAAGACCGGGCGCAATGCCCACGCGGCGGCCTTCGGCCCGATGGGGGAAGCGGTAGAGCACAGCACCCAGCACTTCAGCGAGCCCGATCTGAAAGCCGTGGCGGTCTACCTGCAATCGTTGTCGGCTGGTCATGCAGCACAGGCCGTGGGCAGCGACTACACCAGCGAGCGCCTGGCCGATGGCAAGCCGGAAGGTCGTGGCGAGGAGCTCTACCTGGACAACTGCGCCGCCTGCCACCGCAGCGACGGCCAGGGTTACAGGAGCACCTTCCCGCGCCTGGCGGGCAACTCGGCGGTGACCGGCGAAGGCGCCGACTCGCTGATCCGTATCATCCTCAACGGCTCCAGCATGCCGATCACCCAAGGCGCGCCCACCGGCCTGAGCATGCCGGCCTTCGGCTGGCGCCTGAGCGACACCCAGGTGGCGCAGCTCGCCAGCTTCCTGCGTTCGGCCTGGGGCTATCAGGCAGCGCCGGTCACGCCGGCGGAGGTGGCGAATATTCGCGCCCTGCAATGAAATCCGCGGGCGCCTCGCGGCGCCCTGCTTCATCGCCTCAGCGCAGCTCGGTGAAGGCCAGCTTGATGCCCAGGCCGATCAGCACCACGCCCATCGCCCGGTCGAACCAGTGGCCCATGCGCGCGAAGCCGGCGCGCACCCGTTGCTGGCTGAACAGCAGCGCCACCAGGCAGAACCAGGCTGCCGTCGCGCAGGCCAGGTACACGCCATAACCGGCCTGCACCAGCAGCGGCGTATGCGGGTTGATCACCACGGTGAACAGCGAGAGGAAGAACAGCGTGGCCTTGGGGTTCAGACCATTGGTCACGAAGCCGGCAACGTAGGCGCCACGGGCGCTGCGCTGCACCGGCTCGGTGACGGCTTCAGCTGCCGCCGGGCCTGCCGGGCGCGCCCGCAGCGCCTTGAAACCGATGTACAGCAGGTAGGCCGCCGCCAGCCATTTCAGCGCGTTGAACAGCACGATGGACTGCGACACGATCAGGCCGATGCCCAGCAGCGAATAGGTGACGTGGAGGAAGATCGCACTGCCCACGCCCAGCGCCGTCCAGGTGCCGGCACGGCGGCCGTGGGTCACGCTCTCGCGCACCACCACGGCGAAGTCCGGGCCCGGGCTGGCCACCGCCAGCAGGTGAATGAACGCCACCGTGAGAAATTCTGCCCAGTACATCGCGCCTCCGAACCACTGCCGAGAAAGCCTCCCGTTCTATACGAAGCGGCGGGCCGTCGACAAGCAGTCGCCTTCAACGGGAAGCCGCAGCCGCCACCGCGTGCAGCACCGGCAGCTTGCCCAGCGGGCAGGCCTGSCAGGGTGAAAGGTGCTCGGCGAACGGGCTGATGCCATCCAGCAGCGCCATGCCACTGCGCAGCAGTTGCCGGCCGGCATCGCGATCCTGATTGGCCAGCGCATGACCGATGACCATCGACACCAGGTACTGCTCCCAGTCGGCAAAGGCCGCGCGGGCTTGTCGCGCCATGTGGCGCAGGGCATTCCACAGGCTTGCCTCGTCCAGCAGGCCGGCGGCGAAGGCCAGGCGCGCGCCGAAGGCGGCCCGCTCCAGGTCGTAGGCCAGCGCGGTGCGGCAGCCATCCACCAACTCGGGATCATGCCCCGCCTTGAGCAGCGCCCGGCGCGCCTGCTCGAAGCGCTCCTGGCCGCCCTCGCCAGCGGCTATTTCCAGGCGGCCGGCGCTGCGCTGCAACTGTTCATCGAAGCGCGCGCGGCTGCCGGTCTGCAGCAACCAGTGCAAGCGCTCCTGCACCTGCGCCTGGCCCTCGGCGCGCCAGTGCCGGGCCAGCCACAGGCGATGCAGCTCAGGCTCATCCGGGGCAATCGCCAGGCGGTCGGAACGGCTGCCGGCGCTGAGCGCGATCAGCGAGCCGAAGGCCAGCAGGGACTGGCGCGGCTGGCAGGCGGGCAGTGGAACCTCGTGCTCGGTCTGCAGCACCACGTCATCCACCCGGATTCCCGCCAGCGGGTTGACCCGCCATTGGCCCGCGTCCTCCATCAGCTCCTTGTAGGCACGGATGGCCAGCGGGCCTTGTTGACCGTCGCGCTGCAGGATGGCCCGTACCAGCACATAGGAAGCGGCGTAGGCCTGCCAGTCGGCGAAGTGGCGCACGGCGGCTTCTGCGACCCAGGCCAGGCACAGCCAGGTCTCGGCCTCGCTGAGATAACCGCAGGCGTGGCAACGCCGCGCCAGCCAGGCGACGCATTCGTAGTCGTGGGCAGCCATGGAAAGGTCCTTCGGCAGGGCCTGGCCGGCCTTGCTCCAGGCCTGCTTTGCGCGCTGCCAGCGCAGGCGTTGCTCGCCGTCGAAGGCGCTCGGTTCGTTGCGTTGCAGGCGGCGGAAGTCCTCGTCCAGCGGCAGGCTATGCGCTTCCAGCAGCATGCCGTGCAGCGTGTCGCGCGCCGATTCGGCATCGCGAATGCCCCAGCATTCGGCCAGGTCGGCCTGCAGGCGCTCGGCCATTTCGCCACGCTCGCGTACCAGGGCTGCTCCCGCCGGCCCTTCGCAGGCCGCCATCAGGGCGCCAAAGCAGAGCAGCGGTTCGGGGCCGCTGGAGCGCGCCGGCTTGCGTCGCCGCGTACGGGGAAAGGATGCAGCGGATTCGGCACGGGACCAGACCCGAGCACTCCAGACGCCAGCGGTCGTGATGCCAAAGACAGTCAGACCGGAAATCAGCCAACCCATCATCGCGAGTCACCTCGAGGTTTCGATGGGCGCAATCTACGAAGCCCTGCCCTTGCCGCAGATGAGGAGAAACTGAAACGTCTGTCAGACTTTTCACTCAAACGTCTAACCTCAGTGCAGTTGCTTCCGCCCCTCGTCTCGCGGGCAGCCTGGGTTGTTAGCGGGCAGGGTTGCGCCGAGAATCCCCTTCACTTTCGTTCTGCCGATCAAGGTGTCATCGCTCATGAATGCTCCTCGCGCCGTCTTCCTCGACCACGCCTCCCTCGATCTCGGTGACCTCGACCTCGCGCCGCTGCGCGCGCAGTTCGGCGAGCTGGTGCTGCACGGCCGCAGCGATCCCCAGGAAGTGGCCGAGCGGCTGCAAGGCGCGCAGGTGGCGATCAGCAACAAGGTGCGCATCGGCGCCGAAGCCATCGAGCAATGCCCGGACCTCAAGCTGATCCTGGTGGCCGCCACTGGCACCAACAATGTCGACCTCGACGCCGCGCGCCGTCACGGCGTGACCGTGAGCAACTGCCAGGGCTACGGCACCCCCTCGGTTGCCCAGCACACCCTGATGCTGCTGCTCGCCCTGGCCACCCGCCTGCCGGATTACCAGGCGGCAATCCGCGAGGGCCGCTGGCAGACGGCGCCGCAGTTCTGCCTGCTGGACTTCCCCATCGTCGAACTGGAAGGCAAGACCCTCGGCCTGCTCGGCCACGGTGAACTGGGCGGCGCAGTGGCGAAACTGGCCGAAGCCTTCGGCATGCGCGTGCTGCTTGGCGCCCTGCCCGGCCGCCCGGCGCGCGCCGACCGCTTGGCGCTGGACGAACTGCTGCCGCAAGTCGACGCCCTGACCCTGCACTGCCCGCTGACCGACGCCACGCGCAACCTGATCGGCCAGCGTGAGCTGGACCTGATGAAGCCCGGCGCCTACCTGATCAACACCGCCCGTGGCGGGCTGGTGGACGAACAGGCGCTGGCCGACACCCTGCGCCGCGGCCACCTGGGCGGCGCGGCATTCGACGTGCTCAGCGTCGAGCCGCCGAAAGACGGCAACCCGCTGCTGGCCGGCGACATCCCGCGCTTCATCCTCACCCCGCACAGCGCCTGGGGCAGCCGCGAGGCACGGCAGCGCATCGTCGGCCAGTTGAGCGAGAACGCCAGCGCCTTCTTCGCCGGTGAACCGCGCCGGGTGGTGGCGCCATGAGCCTGCATCTGGTTTGTGGCGACGGTGCCGCCGATGCCCTGCGCCGGGCCGTAGAAGCCGGCGTGCTGGTGGAGAAAAAGATCCGTGTGATGCCGGACGACCTGGCCGTCGGCCCGCTCGGCGACGTCGATACGCCGCCCTGCGAGCAGCGCGCCGCGTTCTGGCATGGTCTCGGTGGTGAAGTCCTGCGCTATCGGGAAATCGCCATCGAGATGGCCACCGAGGTGAACTGGCTGCACAACCCGGATGCCAGCGCCATCAGCGTCTGGCACGGCGACAGCGCCAGCGAGCAACTGCTGCTGCGCCGCCTCTGCGCCCTGCTGCCGGCAAGCATTCCCCTGCGCAGCATCGGCGCCGGCAGCGGCCAGTGCCGCTGCGACGACCGCCATGCCATCGCCATGCTCAAACCCGAGGAGCTGGCCAGCGCCCTGGCCGCCAGCCATGAACTGGACGCCGCCGAGCGCCAGCGCCTGGGTGAGGAGTGGCGCGCCGCCCTGGCCGCCAACGCGCCGCTGCGCCTGTGGCTGGACGGCCAGCTGAGCAGTGCCGGCTACGAGCACATCGACCGCATCCTGCTGGACAGCGCCAGCGACTCCTGGCGCCCGGTGCAATCGGTGATCGGCCCGACCATGGCCTATGTCGACGGCCTGTTCGTCAGCGACCTGCTGGCTGCCTGGCGCCTGCGCGAACAGGTCGCAGCGGGCGCGCTGGAACTGCGTGGCGACGACTTCTGGAAGAACGCAGAGGTGCGGCTCGCCTAGGCTCGGCCCTTGCAGCCCTGCTAAACTCGCGCCCTTTTTTGCCAGGAGGCCGCATGTCCAACGCCCCCACCAGTGAAGTGCTGCTGCGCCAGATCGAGCGCTTCCAGGGCCGCGTCCTGCTCGCCGGCCTGCCTGCCGACGCCCTGCTCGGCGACCTGCCGCAGGCGCACGGCTGGAGCTGGCATGCCGGAGAAGCCCGGCAACTCGAAGGCCGCTACGCCGGCCGCTGCCACTTCGGTGCCACGCCGCCTGCCGGCCAGTTCGACGCGGCCGTGCTGTTCCTGCCCAAATCCCGCGAGCTGACCGACTACCTGCTGGCCGCGCTGGCCAGTTGCGTGGCGAACGGCGAGCTGTACCTGGTCGGCGAGAAACGTGCCGGCGTCGAACGCGCCAGCAAGCAGCTCGGCGAATTCGGCCGCGCCAGCAAGCTGGACAGCGCCCGCCACTGCCAGCTGTGGCACACGCACATCGACGGCGCCCCGACTGCACCCGATCTGCATGCCCTCGCCCAACGCTACGAACTGCCGCTGGCCGACGGCCCGCTACAGGTCATCACCCTGCCCGGCGTGTTCAGCCATGGCCGCCTGGACCGAGGCAGCGCGCTGCTGCTGGAGCACCTGGACAAGCTGCCGGTCGGCCACCTGCTGGACTTCGGCTGCGGCGCCGGCGTGCTCGGCGCCACGCTCAAGCGTCGTTATCCACAGAGCCGCCTGACCCTGCTGGACGTCGACGCCTTCGCCATCGAAAGCAGCCGCCTGACCCTGGCCGCCAACGGCCTGGAGGGCGAGGTGATCGCCGGCGACGGCATCGACGCCGCGCCAGAGGGCCTGGCCGCCATCGTCAGCAACCCGCCCTTCCACCAGGGCGTGCACACCAGCTATGCCGCCACCGAGAACCTGCTGCGCCAGTCCGCCCGCCACCTGGCGTCCGGCGGTGAGTTGCGCCTGGTGGCCAACAGCTTCCTGAAATACCCGCCGCTGATCGAACAGCACCTGGGCCCCTGTCGCACCCTGGCCGAGGCCGACGGCTTCCGCATCTATAGCGCCCGGCGCTGATCCAGAGCTCGCACTACACTCCACGCAGCCCGCTGGATCGGCGCACCGCCGCTCGCCCTGAAATATCGAGGACACCCGTGAACCGAAGAATTAGAGATGACGTCGAACTGACTTTCGCCATGGGGCCGAAGGAGAAGCCGCATCATCTGAAGCGCTCCCTCAAGCCGCGCCACCTGAACATGATCGCCATCGGCGGCTCCATCGGCACCGGCCTGTTCGTCGCCTCCGGCAGCACCATCGCCACTGCCGGCCCCGGCGGTGCGCTGCTGGCCTACGCGCTGATCGGCCTGATGGTGTTCTTCCTCATGACCAGCCTGGGCGAACTGGCGGCGTACATCCCCGATTCCGGCTCGTTCTGCACCTACGGCAGCCGCTTCATCGACGATGGCTTCGGCTTCGCCATGGGCTGGAACTACTGGTACAACTGGGCGGTGACGATCGCCGCCGAACTGGTGGCGGCGCAGCTGGTGATGAAGTTCTGGTTCCCGGAAGTCTCGGGCATGTACTGGAGCGCCGGCTTCCTGGCGATCATGTTCATGCTCAACTTCTTCTCGGTGAAGGGCTTTGGCGAGAGCGAGTTCTGGTTCGCGTTGATCAAGGTCGTGGCCGTGGTGATCTTCATCGGCATCGGGCTGGCCAGCATCATCGGCATCATGCACGGCATCGACAGCCCCGGCTTCAGCAACTTCACCACCGGTGACGCGCCCTTCGTCGGCGGCCTGCAGGCGATGATCGGGGTGGCGATGATCGCCGGCTTCTCGTTCCAGGGCACCGAGCTGATCGGCGTCGCCGCGGGCGAATCGGAGAATCCGCAGAAGTCCATTCCCATCGCCATCCGCCAGGTGTTCTGGCGAATCCTGATGTTCTACATCCTGTCGATCTTCGTCATCGGCATGCTGATTCCCTACACCGATCCGAACCTGCTCAAGACCGACAGCAGCGATATCAGCACCTCGCCGTTCACCCTCCTGTTCGAACGCGCTGGCCTCGCCGCTGCGGCCGGCGTGATGAACGCGGTGATCCTCTCGGCGATCCTCTCGGCCGGCAACTCGGGCATGTACGCCTCGACCCGGATGCTCTACACCATGGCCACCCAGGGCAAGGCGCCGCGCTTGTTCACCCAGGTCTCCGCCAGCGGCGTGCCGCGCTACGCGCTGTATGCCACCACGCTGATCGGCGCGCTGTGCTTCCTCACCAGCTTCATCGGCGACAAGACCGTCTACACCTGGCTGCTCAACGCCTCGGGCATGTGCGGCTTCATCGTCTGGCTGGGCATCGCGGTGTCGCACTACCGCTTCCGCAAGGGCTTCGTGCTGCAGGGTGGCAACCTCGACGACCTGCCCTACCGCGCCAAGTGGTTCCCCCTCGGCCCGCTGTTTGCCTTCGTGCTCTGCCTGGTCATCACCCTGGGGCAGAACTACCAGGCCTTCGTCGGCGAGCATGTGGACTGGGCCGGGCTGGTCGCCACCTACATCACCATCCCGCTGTTCCTGGCGATCTGGCTGGGCTACCGGTTCAAGAACGGCACCCGCTTCATTCGCTATGAAGACATGGATGTGCGACCGAAGACGGACTGATCCTACTGGCAACTTGCCCAAGTCCTACGACTTGGGCAGAATGCGCCCCGTCCTAGGGGAGTAGTCTCCCGCGAGCGCCCTGCTCGCCCGGCACGCGTCAACATACTTGGTCCACAGACCATGGCGCGTGCGACCCAAGCCTGCAGCGTTCAGGCCCGGGTTTGACAAGACCTATGACACGAGCAACCTGACCCGGGGCGGGCAGGTGGCGCGTGTCATGGTGATTAGTCGACCCGCCCCTTAGGAAGCCTGATGGAATCCCTGTTCGTCCCCACCCTGATCGTTGCCCTCGCGGAAATCGGCGACAAGACGCAACTGCTCGCGCTCGTCCTCGCCGCGCGTTTCCGCAAGCCCTGGCCGATCATCGCCGGGATCATCGCCGCCACCCTGGCCAACCACTTCGCCGCCGGCGCCGTCGGCAGCTGGGTCGCCTCGTTCTTCTCCGAAGCCACCCTGAGCTGGGTGCTGGCCGTGTGCTTCCTGGCGGTCGCCGGCTGGACCCTGATCCCGGACAAACTGGATGACGACGAAGAAGGCTCGCTGAAGAAGTTCGGCCCCTTCCTCACCACCCTGATCGCCTTCTTCCTCGCCGAGATGGGCGACAAGACCCAGGTCGCCACCGTGATGCTGGCCGCGCAGTACCCGCACTTCTGGCTGGTGGTCATCGGCACCACGCTGGGCATGCTGATCGCCAACGTACCGGTGGTGCTGGCTGGCAACTTCGCCGCCGAGCGCCTGCCGCTGAACCTGATCCGCCGCCTGGCCGCCGCCGCCTTCGCCATCCTCGGTCTGGCTGCCGTGTACCACGCGCTGAAGCTGGGCGGAGTGCTCTGACCGGCAATCACTGACTGCCGTCCGAAGGGAGGCTGGCGCGCCGGCCAATGCCTGTGTAATGCCAGCGATACACAGTGGCGCCTCCGCCTCCCGCGACACAGGAAGTCGTCATGCCGGACAAAGACCTGAAGAAGATCGCCCGCCACCACATCGACCTGGCCTGGAACAAGGGACACCTGGCGCTGGTGGAGCAGTTGCACAGCCCGGATTTCATCTACAAGAGCTCCTTCACCGCGCAACCGCTGGACAACATCGGCTACCGCGCGCTGGTGGAGGAAATCCGCGGCGGCATGGAGGACCTCGAAGTCGCCGTGGAGGAATGCATCC
Organism: Pseudomonas sp. CAN1; assembly: GCF_030462585.1. Classification (GTDB taxonomy): domain Bacteria; phylum Pseudomonadota; class Gammaproteobacteria; order Pseudomonadales; family Pseudomonadaceae; genus Pseudomonas. The sequence goes on from NZ_JASMRU010000008.1 coordinate 241,503, forward strand.
GCGAGGGCAACAAGGTCTTCACCTGGAGCACCCTGATGGGCAGCATCGCCCGGCCGGTGCTGGGCTATCCGGTCAGCGACCGCATCGTCAGCATCCCCGCCATGGGCTTCTGGATCTTCAATAGCCAGGATCAGGTACAGGAGCTGTGCACGCTGTTCGACATGGAAAGCTTCCGCGCGCAGATGGGCCTGCCCAACCGGCCCTTTGCCGAGAAGGCGTTGCCCTGAACAAAGAAAAAGCCCGGCAGATGCCGGGCTTTTTCTGTCTGCTTGCCACTCTTGCAGGGAACTCCGCAGAGGCTTTTCGTAGGAGCGAGCTTGCTCGCGAACCGGAGCCGCTCGGTGCTGGGCGGTTCGCGAGCAAGCTCGCTCCTACAAGGTTCCCGAGGTCAGCCGCGGCGTCGAAGGCGGATAACCTGCTCCAGATTATCCGCGCCAGGTGCTAGGCCATTGCCGAAGCCAATCCCCGGCTGAGAGCGCTTTTCGCAGGAGCGGATCCTATCCGCGAATCCGGTCGGCAGGCCGGCGCCTTGGCAACGCACCGCTATCGCGGTGATCGCGGAGAAGCTCCGCTCCTACAAGAGCCGATTCGGCGCAGCGGCAGGAATCAGAGGTAGTCGTTGGCGTGGAACCAGGAAATGGCCCGCTCCAGCGTGTCCCCCAACGGCACGTGCGATTCGAACCCCAGCTCCTCACGCGCCTTGCGGCCGTCGAGGAACTGCCCGCCGGCCATGACCTCGATGGCAGTGTCGTCCAGCAGCGGCATCTTGCCGGTCAACCGGTAGCGCCAGCGGCCCAGGGTCGCCAGCGCGCGGGCGCGGTGCAGCGGCATCGGCGTTGGCGCCGGCTTGCCCAGCAGCTTGGCGATGGTCGCCGTCAGCTCGCCCACTTCGATGTTGTGCCCGGTGAGCAGGTAACGCTCGCCCACCCGGCCACGCTCCAGCGCCATGAGCAGCCCGCGCCCGGCCTCGGAGGCGTCGATGACATTCCGCCGACCCGGCACGTAATGCAGCATCTCGTCACGGCCGATGGCCGTGATGATGCGCCCGGTGGTCGGGCCGATATCCAGCTCACCCAGGACCATGCCGGGAATCCCGATCACCACCGGCAACCCACCGCGAGCCTGCTCGCGGGCCTGCTCGTCGAGCGCCCACTTGCACATCACGTAGGCGCTCTTGCCGGTAGGCAGCCCTTCGTAGAACAGCCCTTCATGCCCCGGCAGCCCCTGAGGGTGCGCAGGCATGGCGAAGGCCGAACCGACGTAGAGGATGCGCGGCACTTTCGCCTGCAGGCAGGCGGCGTAGAAATGGTTGGTCAGGTCCAGCGCGCTGGCGACCTCCTCCTGCCAGCGACGCGGACGCACCGGGTAGTAACCGGCGCTGAAGATCACCGCGTCCAGCCCGCTGAGCGCGCGGGCCATGCCCTGGTGATCGAAGAGCTCGGCGACCCGGCACTCCGGCTCGAGGTAGGCCAGGCGCTGGATCTGCGATGAGGGTCGATGGATCAGCACCAGCTGATGGCCGGCCGCCTTGATGGCTCGGGCGGCGTGGTGGCCCAGGAGCCCGGTGGCTCCGAGTACAGCGATTTTCACGGGTGCTCCCTGTTCACTGGGGAAAGCGGCGCAGCCTTACGCCGCCCCTGGCCGTTCGAGAGAATCACGAACTTCTGCTGTAAAGACACGACTCAGCGGGTCTTGGACTGCTCGTAGAGCGGCATGACCTTCGGAATGGCAGCCTGCAGGTTGGCCATCCGCGTGCTGTCCGCCGGGTGGGTGCTGAGGATTTCCGGCGGCGCATCGCCTCCGGCCTGGCCCATCTTCTGCCAAAGGGTGATCGCGGCGTTGGGGTTATAGCCGGCGCGGGCCGACAGTTCCAGGCCGATCAGGTCGGCCTCGTTCTCGTTCTGCCGGCTGTTGGGCAGGGTCAGGCTGTATTCCACGACTTGGTGGGCCATGTCCATGCTGGTCTGGCCCAGCCCCAGCAGCTGGCCACCAATTCCCAGGCCCATCTGCTCGGCGTAAGCGCGGGACATCGCCTCACGGCCATGCTCGCGCAGGGCGTGGGCGATCTCATGGCCCATCACCGCGGCCAGCTCGTCGTCGGTTAGCTTGAGCTTATCGATCAGCCCGGTGTAGACGATGATCTTGCCGCCGGGGCCGCAGTTGGCGTTGAGCTCATCGCTCTGGATGACGTTGACTTCCCACTTCCACGACGGCGCATCCGGGCGGAACGCGCCGGTCTGCGGGATCAGGCGGTCGGCGATGGCCTTCACGCGCTTGGCGTCAGCGCTGCTGGCATCCAGCTTGCCGGCCTTGGAGGCCTCGCTGAGGGTCTGCTGGTAGGACTGCGCATACATCTGATCGACCTGCGCACTGGACAGCATGCTGAACATGTTCTGCTTGCGCTCGACGCCGACGACACCGCCGCTGGTGGTATTCACCTGCTGGCAAGCGGTCAGCAACAGGGCTGCGGCGATGCCGGCAACCCGGAAAACTCTGGGCATGTTGCTCTCCCGAAACAATGCAATCTCCCACGGACAGCGCGCATGGTAGGCCCACCCCCGGTGCCCGGCAACTACCGCGAAACGCTCGGCGCAGCAGTGACTTGCGAAACCCGCCGGGGCCTGCGCGGGCCGCTTCGCCGCACCGACGAAAAGCCCGCGGCAGGGCAGCGATAATTTCACAATGACATCACATGCTAGACCCAGCGCTCGCTGCCGACAATCCTGCGACAGGCGGCAAACAGACGCGTTACAACCCTTTACAACGGCCGCCTAAGGAATTCCCCCGGGCCTGCCGATACAGATAGACAAGCACGCCTCTGGGACATTCCGGGTACCCGTATGAAATTCAAGTCGATCCAGTTTTCCGTGGTCGCGCTGGCGGGTGCCAGCGTTCTGGCGGTGGTCGCCGCGCTGGTGCTGTACGCGCTGTTCGCCGGCTCCCGTACCCAGGCTCTCGTGCAGGATCGCACCCAGGCCCTGCTCGAACAGGTCATCAACGAGCGCCTGGTGGCCCTGGCCCGCGGCCAGGTCAGCCAGATCCAGCGCGAGCTGGAATACCCGCTCACCGTCGCCCGCGACCTGGCCAACACCAACGCCCTGCTCGACGCCACCGACGCCAACGGCCAGCCGCTGCTGGGCATCGGCCGCGCCGGCATGTCCAACCTGCTGCGCCAGACGGTGGAGCAGAACCCGAAGCTGCTCGACGCTTTCGCGGGCTGGGAACCCGACGCCTTCGCCGGCAACGACACCCAGTACGCCGGCCTGCCCGGCTATGACGGCAGCGGCCGGTTCATGCCCTGGTGGTACCGCAAGGACGGCAGCCTGACCGTCGAGGCCATGGGCGACACCCTGGAAAGCCAGAAGATGCAGCCCACCGGCGTGCGCGAAGGCGAGTACTACCTGTGCCCGAAGGAAAAGCACCAACCCTGCATCATCGACCCGGCGCCCTACGAGATGGGCGGCAAGATGGTGCTGATGTCCTCGTTCAACGCGCCGATCATGGTCAAGGGCCAGTTCAAGGGCACCGTCGGCGTCGACCTGTCGCTGGACTTCATCCAGGACCTGCTCAAGACCGCCGACAGCCAGCTCTACGACGGCGCCGGGGAGATGGCGCTGATCTCCACCAATGGCCGCCTGGTCGCCTACACCAAGGACCCGTCCAAGCTGGGCGAACCGGCCGGCAGCGTGCTCGACGCCAACGAAGTGGCCAACCTGAGCAAGCTCACCCTCGACCAGCCGCTGACCTCGCTGGACAAGGAGCACGGCCACATCGAGCTGTTCCTGCCTTTCACCATCGCCGACTCCGGCGCGCGCTGGACGCTGATGCTGCAGCTGCCGCAGGAAGCCGTGCTGGGTGACCTGAACAAGCTGCAGAGCGACCTCAAGGCCCAGCGCGACAGCGACACCCTGGGCATGGCCCTGGTCGGCCTGCTCATCGCCGCCATCGGCCTGGCCGTGATCTGGCTGGTCGGCCACGGCATCGCCCGGCCGCTGCGCCAGCTGGTCGGCATGCTCGACGACATCGCCCAGGGCGAAGGCGACCTGACACGCCGCCTGTCCAGCGAACGTGCCGACGAACTGGGCTCCATCGCCAAGGGCTTCAACACCTTCCTCGGCAAATTGCAGGGCATGATCGGCCAGGTGGTGACCTCGGTGCAGCACGTCAGCGATTCCTCCGAGCACACCGCCGACATCGCCATCCGCACCAACCAGGGCGTGCAGAAGCAGCTGGCGGAAATCGAGCTGGTGGCCACCGCCGTCCACGAGATGACCGCCACCGCCCAGGACGTGGCGCGCAACGCTACCCATGCTGCCGAAGCCGCCAACCATGCCGACCAGGCCGCGCACCATGGCAAGCGCATCGTCGAGAGCAGCTCCACGGCGATCCAGGTACTGGCCAGCGAGATCGGCCGCGCGGTGGGCGTGGTGCAGTCGCTGGCCCGCGACAGCGAGAACATCAACGCGATCCTGGTGGCCATCCGCGGCATCGCCGAGCAGACCAACCTGCTGGCGCTCAACGCCGCCATCGAGGCCGCCCGCGCCGGTGAACAGGGGCGCGGCTTCGCGGTGGTCGCCGACGAAGTGCGCAACCTGGCGCAGAAGACCCAGCAGGCCACCCAGGAAATTCAGTCGATGATCCAGCAGCTGCAGAACGGCACCCGCGACGTGGTGCAGGTGATGCAGCAGAGCCAGGAAAAGACCGCCGACAGCGTGCGTCATGCCGGCGAAGCGGCCGAGGCGCTGGAGTCGATCACCCAGGCGGTGTCGGTGATCAACGACATGAACACCCAGATCGCCAGCGCCGCCGAGGAACAGAGCGCGGTGGCCGAGGACATCAACCGCAACGTCAGCAACATCGGCATGGTCGCCAACCAGGTGGCCGGCGGCGCCGACGAAGCCTCCCAGGCCAGCGCCGAACTGACCAAGCTGGCCGAGCAGCAGCGCCGGCTGGTGAATCAGTTCAAGGTGTAAGGCGACCCGCAGGGCGTACAACCGTTCGCGGTTGTACGCCGATGGGGATGCCCGCGTAGGAGCGGACCTTGTCCGCGAAATCCTTCGCGACGGATTCCGCTTCCACAGGAATCTGCCACAGCTCACCGCTCAATCCCTGCTCACCAAGCCGACCAAAACCGCCATGCCAGTTCGCGAGCAATAACGATGGCGTCCCCCTCGCTCCTACAGGTGTTCATACCTTCGGCATCGGAGTGAGGCGCAGCCTTCGCGGACAAGGTCCGCTCCTACGGGGAGGCCCGGCGTCAGGCGGGAGTCAGGCACTCCGGCCCATTGCAGGTCGGGTCGTTGATGAAGTTCGCCAGCGCCTGTTCGCGCAGTCGCGCCAGGGGCAGATGGGCCAGTTCCAGCACCCGCGCGCTGGCGGTGTCGTTCGACAGCCACTGCGCCTGCTCCTCCAGATCCAGCACCACCGGCCGGCGCAGGTCGCCTGCCGCCTGGGTCAGCAGCGCCACGCTGTAATAGATGTGCCCTTCCACCGGGTAGGCCTCCCACAGCCCGGCGAAGCAGATCAGCCCACCGCCGGACACCCAGTACGGCCGCTTGCGTGGGCCGCGCCATTCGTAGAAGCCGTTGGCCGGCAGCAGGCAGCGGCGCTGGGCGAACGCATCGCGGAACATCGGCTGTTCGGCGACGGTTTCTGCGCGGGCATGGGCCGGCGTGCGCGACAGGTCGGTCAGCCAGGCCGGGGTCAGGCCCCAGCGCGCAAGGTCAGCATGGCGCACACCATTCTCCTCGCGCAGGATCAGCACGCGGGCGCCGGGCGCGAGGTTCCACTGCGGCTGCAGGTCGGCCGGGAAGCCGGCGCTGTCGGCAAGCTCGCGGTTCCAGCGGAACAGGGCGTAGCGGCTGGTCATCGGGGCGCTCGAATCAGGATCAGCAAAGCAGGACGCCAGGGCCACCCTCGTGATCATCGGCAGGGCCCGGCAGGGGTTGCGCGGCATTGTACGCGGCGATCAGCTCCCGCGCCCGCTCGGCCTCCGCGTCGCCCACCCACAGGTGCAGCAGGCCCATGCCCGGCAGCTCGCCGATGCCGCCGACCAGGTGGCGGCCGCCCAGGTGCGACGAAATGCCCTCGCTGGCCAGCATGCCGCCCAGCAGCTCGGCTTCGATCAGGTCGGCGGGTTCGTAGATTCGCTGCATCAATCGTCCTCGCGCTGGACTTCCAGGGACCAGTCGGTGCCGTCGGTGTGGAGCTGGAACAGGATCGGCCGGCAACACACCGGGCAATCCTCATAGTAGCTCTGGTCGCCGCCGGACAGGTCGAGCACGGCCTCGGCCGGCTCGCCGCAATATGGGCAGGAATAGCCCTGACTTTCGAGCATCGCTGGTTCCCCTGTGACTTCCGTTTATAATCGCGCGGTCTTTTTGGGTGCCCACCTCGACCACAGCGTCGCCGTGCGCCCCTCCGAGCCGTCTAGATCGCGGCCCGGTCCTTTCGATACAACCATTAGAGAGCATGATGGGCGAGTTTGAAGCCATCCGACCGTACAACGACGCCGAAGTCCCGGCTGTCCTGCAGCGCCTGCTGAGCGATGACGCCTTCCTCGGCGCGCTGGCGCGTTACCGTTTCCCGCGTCTGTCCGGTCCTTTCGGCTGGTTGCTCAGACCACTTATAGCCCATCGCCTGGCCCGCGAAGTCACCGGCATCCGCAGCGTCGTCGCGCTGCAGGACAAGTTCGAGCCCTACGTCGACCGCACCATCGAGCACGCCACCGACGGCGTCACCTACTCGGGCGTCGAGCGCCTGCAGTCCGGCCGCGCCTACCTGTTCATCGCCAACCACCGCGACATCGTGATGGACCCGGCCTTCTGCAACTACGCGATCTTCCACGCCAAGCTGCCGACGCCGCGCATCGCCATCGGCGACAACCTGCTGCAGAAGCCCTTCGTCAGCGACCTGATGCGCCTGAACAAGAGCTTCATCGTGCACCGCTCCATCAGCGGCCGGCGCGAGAAGCTGGCGGCGTACCAGAACCTCTCGGCGTACATCAATCACTCGATCTGCCAGGACATCCAGTCGATCTGGATCGCCCAGGCCGAGGGCCGCGCCAAGGACGGTAACGACCGCACCGATTCGGCGATCCTCAAGATGTTCCACATGAGCCGCAAGGACGAGCCGTTCGCCGAGGTGGTGCGCCAGCTGCACCTGATCCCGGTGTCGATCAGCTACGAGTACGACCCCTGCGACGCCGCCAAGGCCCGCGAGCTGTTCACCCGCGCCACCACCGGCGAGTACAAGAAGGCGCCAGGCGAGGACGACCGCAGCATCGTGCAGGGCATCACCGGCTACAAGGGCCGGGTGCACATCAACTTCGGCGAGGAAATCACCGGCGACTTCGCCGATGCCAAACAGCTCGCCGCCGAGCTGGACCGGCAGATCCTCGGCAACTACCGGCTGTTCCCGGTGCACTACCTCGCCTACGAGGCCTCCGAGCTGCGCGACGCCGCACTGAACGTGCCGCGCGCCGAGACGCTGTTCAAGGCCGAGGAACTGCAGCGCGCGCGCACCGAATGGGAGCGCCGCCTCGGCGAATGCCCCGCGGAGCAGCGTGGCCACCTGATCCTGCAGTACGCCAACCCGGTGCTGAACCAGTACCGGCTCAAGCAGCCGGCATGAAAAAAGGCGCCTACGGGCGCCTTTTTTCCAACTCTCAAACGGATCAGAGCTGGGTGCTATACCAGCTCACCGTCACCGCCAGCGCCATGCAGGCGAAGCCGAAACGGTAGAAGAAGCGGTTCATCCGCGCGGTCGGCTCGATGCTGTCCAGCGCTACCGGGGCGATTTCGCTCTCGGCGGCCAGACGCGCCAGGGCGAGGCGTTCGCGGCGACGGGTCGCCAGCAGCAGCCAGCCTCCGGCCAGGGCGAAGAACAGGGCCAGGTCGTTCACGATACGACCGGGATGGGCCTGGAACAGGTTCCAGAGCGCCTGCAGCGACATCACAACCTCCGCTTCAGAACTGCACGCCATCGACTTCGAAGCAAAGCGGGGGTCAGTCTGGGACGAACGGGCATGGCCCGTCATGGATGAGAAACAATCGACGCGCATTTTATCTGCTGGCCCGCCTTCGCAGCCAGCGCGCAACGCTTATTTACGACGAGCGTAAGAATTATCGAGAAATGGTCTAAGACCTCTCAGGCGCCCTGGCACGTTGCTGGCTTGAACGAATTCTGCCAATCCGTATTTCGCCAAGGAGATTCGCCATGCTCGAGATCATCCCCCACGAAAACGCCTACCTGATCGAACACCTGGAAGAAATCGAAGCCGTGGTCGTCGAACTCTCGTTCAACGTCCAGGACGACCACTGGCTGGTCTATACCCAGGCGTGCGGCCACGAGCATCTGGACCTGCCGGAAACCGACGAGCGCATGCGTTCGTTCGAGGTCGACCCGTACCGCCAGGCCGCCTGATCACTCCCGATCAGCGCCCATGAAAAAGCCCGGCCTAGGCCGGGCTTTTTCATGTCGCCGGAAATCAATCAGCGCTGGTTCAGCGTCTGGCCGATGGTCGGGTCCTTGAACACACGGGTCAGCGCGTCGCTGAGCACATCGCTCACCAGCTTGGTGTTGGTCTGCTCATTGGGCGCCATGCCGAAGCGCTGGTTCAGCGAAGCACCGTAGCGGCCGCTGTAGCGGCGGGTGCCGCTCTGCACGTCGGCGCGGAAGGTGGCGCCGATGTCGGCCTCGGTGACGTACATGCCTTCCTTGGGCGACTGGTATTTCAGTTCGGTCAAGGTCAGCGTCAGTTGCGGTGCGTTGTAGGCGTTGGCCGACGGGGTGAAGCCCAGCAGGCGCACGGCGGTTTCAGCCTGCAGCTGCAGCTTGGGGATCACATCCTCGCTGCGCACGGTCAACTGGCTGGTTTCCGAATACAGGCCGCCACGGGTACCCAGCGCAGTGCTCGGGCGACCGTCGACGACTTTCACCGCCACCGGCTGGCCCTGGCCAACGGCGGCGACCGGGCCCTTGAACTCGGGGCTCGGGTTGAGTTGTTGCGGGCTGAGTGCGCAGCCGGTCAAGGTCAGGCTGGCGGCAGCGATAACGCCAAGCAACAGGCGAGGCAGCATGCTCATCTCTCCATGGGGTAAGCGATGGCCGGCAGTATACCGGCGGGCAGCGCGGTCAGATAGCGCTTGGCCATTGGACGCGGAACAGGTTCTCAGGGTTCCCGTCGCAACGCGTCGTTCGGCCGCCTTGACCCACTTGCAGGCAGCGCGCACCGGGACGGGGCGCAAATGGGCAACAAGAGGTACACCCTAGGAAAAAAGTCTAAGGTGCCGAGCTTTTTTATCGGTTTCGCCGTTATAATCGCCCCCCGATTATAAGGACGCCTCCTGGTCGGGCCCCGCACGATGCCGACACACCGTGTCTCGCCTCTGCCACCCCTCAAAGAGAGTCGCCACTCGCCTCGGTCACTGGCCGTCGCGCTTTGTACGTTCGTTGCGCAGAACTTGGCAAGGATGCAGCCGCCCCCTCCGCACGGAGACCGGACCGGCCCGCGACGACGATCCCCTTTGAGCTTCACGCCTCCAAAAGAGCGTGATCGAAGGTTTTTCACTACTTCACGAGAGTGTGGCGAGCAATGAAGAGTTTTGCGTTGGTAGCACCATTGACGTCTGACCCCGCAGCACTGAATCGCTTTTTCGGCACCGGAAGCCGCGCCTGAGCGCCACTCCCCGATGCACTTGCGGATGACTTCGTCTGTCCGTGGATTGCCGAGAAGGTCTGCATTCCCCCTCCTCCGATCCCGGCTCGAAGCATTCGTGAAAGGTCTTCCGACCTGAGAAGAATTCGGACAACTGTTTTGCGCAGTGGGCGTGAAACCCTTGTCACAACTGGCTGCTGATAGTTTTGGAGACGCGTTAATGGCGCAGAACGAAATCGAATCGATGGACGTGCTGCTGGTCGGCGCCGGCATCATGAGCGCAACCCTGGCTGTCCTGCTCAAGGAAGTCGATCCGGGCGTGAAGCTGGAGATCGTCGAACTGCAGGAATCCGGAGCCATCGAGAGTTCCAACCCGTGGAACAACGCCGGCACCGGTCACGCCGGCCTCTGCGAGCTGAACTACACCCCGCAGGCGGCCGACGGCTCGATCGACATCAAGAAGGCGGTGAACATCAACGCCCAGTTCGAGGTGTCCAAGCAGTTCTGGGCCTACCTGACCGGGAAGGACGCCTTCGGCGCGCCGCGCAACTTCATCAACCCCGTTCCGCACATGAGCTTCGTGCGTGGCAAGGACATTCCGTTCCTGAAGAAGCGCCATGAGCTGCTCAGCCAGCACCATGCCTTCACCTCGATGGAATACACCGAGGACCGCGCGAAGATCGCCGAATGGGCCCCGCTGACCATCCCCGGTCGCCCGGCCGACGAGCAGGTCGCCATGACCCGCGTCGCCAGCGGCACCGACGTCAACTTCGGCGCCCTGACCAACCAGCTGCTGGGCTACCTCTCCAGCCGCGAAGGCAGCGACGTCCGCTACTTCCAGAAAGTGGTCGGCCTGGAGCGTTCCGGCGACGGTTGGCTGGTGGACATCAAGAACACCCAGACCGGCGACGCCCGCAAGGTCAAGGCGAAGTTCGTCTTCCTCGGCGCCGGCGGCGGCGCGCTGCCGCTGCTGCAGATGTCCGGCATTCCGGAAAGCAAGGGCTTCGGCGGCTTCCCGGTGAGCGGCCAGTGGCTGCGTTGCGACAACCCGGAAGTGGTCAAGCATCACCAGGCCAAGGTCTACAGCCAGGCCGAAGTGGGTGCCCCGCCGATGTCCGTGCCGCACCTGGACACCCGTGTGGTCGAGGGCAAGACCTCGCTGCTGTTCGGCCCGTACGCCGGCTTCTCCACCAAGTTCCTGCGCCACGGTTCGTTCCTCGACCTGCCGCTCTCGGTGCGCACCAGCAACCTGCTGCCGATGCTCGCCGTGGCCCGCGACAACATGGACCTCACCCGCTACCTGGTGAAGGAAGTCATGCAGTCGATGGACCAGCGCATCGAAGCCCTGCGCAAGTTCTACCCGGAGCTGAACCCGGCCGACTGGCGCCTCGAAACCGCCGGCCAGCGCGTGCAGATCATCAAGAAGGACCCGAAGAAAGGCGGCATCCTGCAGTTCGGTACCGAACTGGTTGCAGCCCAGGACGGCAGCATCGCCGCCCTGCTCGGCGCCTCGCCGGGTGCCTCGGTCACCGTCTCGATCATGCTGGGCCTGCTGGAGCGCTGCTTCCCCGAGCGCTACCAGTCGGCCGAGTGGACCGCGAAGCTCAAGGAGATCTTCCCGGCCCGCGAGAAGCAGATGGAAACCGACGCCGCGGTGTACCGCGAAGTCAACCAGATGACCGCCGACCGTCTGCAGATCGTCGCCGCGTCCTGAGTGCTGCACCCATGAAAAAGCCCGCCATCCGGCGGGCTTTTTCGTTTCTGCTTTCGTTCCGGGTGCAGGGCTCAGTGGCAACTGACCATCCAGCCGATGCCGAAGCGGTCGGTGAGCATGCCGAAACGCTGCGCCCAGAAGGTTTTCTCCAGCGGCATCTCCACCTTCCCCTCCTCCGCCAGGGCGGCGAATGCCTGCTCCGCGGCCACCACGCTGCGCAACGTCAGGTGCAGGGAGAAACCGTTGAAACTGGCGTTGTGCTCGCCACGACCGTCGGACAGGAACACCTCCGTCTCGCCGATGTGCAGGCTGGCGTGCATCACCTTGTCCAACCAGCCATCGGGCACCGGCGCGGGGCCAGGGGCCTCCTCGTAGCGCATCAGCGCGCCGAGCTGGGCGCCCACCGCGTGCTGGTAGAAGGCAATGGCCTCATCGGCGCGACCATGGAAAAACAGATAGGGCTGTACTTGCACGGCTTCGTCCTCGCCTTGTCGTTATCGTTGTGAGGAGAAGTCTAGGCGGGGATTACTGGAGGCGTCCGGCGAGTCTTTACGTAGGATGGGAGGAGCGCAGCGATACCCATGCGGTCCGACGCTTGGAAGTGATAGGTATCGCTTCGCTCCACGCCATCCTACCTGGAGTTTTTCCTATCGGATTCATGCACAAAAAAGCCCGCACATGGCGGGCTTTTCGGCGAATCCGATCGATCAGCCGCGGGCGGCCTTGATCAGCTCGATGTAGGGCTCGGCCTGGCGCTGATCCTGGATCAGGGCGATGAAGTCCTGGCCCTGGGCGTCCTTGGCGGACAGGTCGTAACCGGCTTCGACGAAGAAGCCGATGAAGCGCTCGAAGTCGTCGACGCGCAGGCCGCGGTAGGCCTTGACCAGCTTGTGCAGGGACGCCGGGGTGTCGTCGGCCGGTTCCACCTCGAGGAACAGCTTGATGGCGTCATCGTTGATCTCTTCGCCAATCACCTGCTTCTTGTCTTTACGCATCGCTCGCTTCTCTCTACGGCTGTCTCGGGGATCGCGGCCGGCAACGGCTCAGGCCGGGCACCACGGGTCGGGCAGTTTAACCCCGCGCCGGGCGCGGCTCAACGCGCGCGAACGGCGCCGGTATGCAGGTCGGCCCAGATATGGCCGTTGCCGTAGGTGAGGAACTGCACGTAGACGGTGCCGTTGCGCAGCAGGTCGAGCAGCTGTGGATAAGCCGATTGCGGGTAATACAGGCTGAGCACGCGGGTCTTCTCGTCGTAGGCCGGCTTCTTCAGGCTCTTGCCCTCAACATCGAAGCTGATGACCACCTGGCTGATCTGCGCGCCCTTGTTCAGCGGCTTGCCCTTGAGGCGCAGCAGCGACGGCGTGGTGATCGGGATCGGCTGCTGGTTGGACTGGCGCTGGTTGCCCAGCACCACGCTGTACTCGGTGACCTGCAGTAGTTGTTGCTGCTCCGGCTCGCCCTGGCGCAGGTTGGCGTCGTCCGGCGGCAGGAACTGGCTGTGCATCGGCGCGGCAATAGCGGCGCCGGCAAAGCCGAGGGGAAGGCAGAACAACAGCGCCAGCATGGCGCCCGGCATGCGAACGGACATCATCACCTCCGCGGGACAGGGCCGAGCACTCTAGCACGGGCCCGAAGCGCCACGACAGGCGCTCATGGCGAGCTCCGCGATACATTGATAGCCTTCGACGTCAGACACATCTCACATCGACAAAGGCCCGCCCCGCGATGCTGCATAACGTCTCCGATCTCGACCTGCGCCTGCTGCGCATCTTCGCCTGCGTGGTGCGCTGCGGCGGCTTTTCCGCGGCCCAGGGCGAGCTGGGCATGGGCCAGTCGACCATCAGCACGCACATCGCCAGCCTGGAGACGCGCCTGGGCTACCGCCTCTGCGAGCGCGGCAAGAGCGGCTTCCGCCTGACCGAGAAAGGCGAGCGCGTGCTGGACTATGCGCAGAACCTGTTCAGCGCGCTGGGGGACTTCCGCGATCAGGTGCAATCCCTCGCCGGGCGACTGGTCGGCGAGCTGCACCTGGGCCTGGCCGACAACATCGCCACTCTCCCCGACGCACGCATCCACCAGACCCTGGCTCGCTTCAACCGCCGCGATCAGGACGTGCGCCTGCATTTCCTCATCGAATCCTCCAGCGAACTGGAGCGTCTGGTGCTCAGCGGCCGCCTGCACCTGGCCATCGCCTGCTTCAGCCGGCGCCTGCCAAATCTGCGCTACGAGCCGCTGTACCACGAGCGGGTGGCCGTGTTCTGCGGGCGTGGGCATCCGCTGTTCGACAAACAGGTGAGGGACGCGGGCGAACTGGAAAGCTGCGACTGGATCCAGCACGGCTATGCGGTGGCCGACGTACAGTTGCCGGCCGACCCGCAACGCAGCACGGCCTTCGCCCAGCACATGGAAGCGGTGCTACACGCCGTGCGCGCCGGCACCCACCTGGGCTACCTGCCCACCCACTACGCCGAGCGCTGGGTCGGACAGGGCGAGATGCGCGCACTGCTGCCGGACAGCCTCGGCTACGGCATCACCCACAGCCTGGTGGTGCGCGACGAGCCGGGGCACAACGAAGCGCTCCAGGCGCTGGTCGAGGACCTGCGCCTGGAGCACGGGGTGACACCGATCAGCGCGGCGCGGTGATGTGCTTGATATCGAAGAACGCCGACAGGCCCCACGGGCCCAGCTCCCGGCCGATGCCGCTACGTTTGCCGCCGCCCCAGGAAGTCTGCGGGAACACCACTTGCGGCGAGTTCAGCCAGACGTTGCCAGCCTCCAGGTTCTCGGCGACGCGCTGGGCGCGCTCGAGGTCGGCGCTGCAAACGGTGGCGGCCAGGGCGAAGTCGCTGTCGTTGGCCTGAGCCAGGGCATCCGCTTCATCAGCGAAGGTGCGCACACAGAGCACCGGGCCGAAGATTTCCTCGCGCCACAGGCGGCTGTCCGCCGGCACGCCGGTATAGACGGTCGGCTGGATGAACCAGCCCTCGCCCGCTTCGCCGCCGGTCAGGCAGGCCAGGCCTTCATCGCGGGCAACGGCGAAGTAGTCGAGCACCTTGCGGTACTGCGCTTCGCTGGTCATCGGGCCCATGTCGGTCTCGCCGAGCAGCGAGTCGCCAACGCGCAGACCTTCCACCGCAACCTTCAGCTTCGCCAGCAGCGACTCGGCGATGGACTCCTGCACCAGCAGGCGCGAGGTGGCGGAGCACATCTGCCCGGCGTTCCAGTAGACGCCGGCGATGATCCACTGCACGGCCTCGTCCAGGTCGCAGTCCTCGAACACCAGGATCGGCGACTTGCCACCCAGCTCCAGACCCACCGGCAGCGTACGCGCGGCGGCGGCTTCCATGACCTTGCGGCCGACCACGTTGCTGCCGGTGAAGGACAGCTTGGCGATGCCCGGATGGCTGCACAGCGCGGCGCCGGCATCGGCCAGGCCTGGCACCAGGTTCAGCACGCCGGCCGGCAGGCCGATGGCATCGGCGATCTCGCCCAGCACCAGTTCGATCAGAGGGGTGATTTCCGAGGGTTTGAGCACCACGGTGCAGCCTGCCGCCAGGGCCGGCGCGACTTTCCAGGCGCTGGTCACCAGCGGGAAGTTCCACGGCACGATCAGGCCGACCACGCCGATAGGCTCGAAGCGGGTCTGCGAGCGGTAGCCGGCGTCCGGCAGGGCGACTTCGGCGTGCTCGGAGCTGACCCCGAGGTTGCCGGAGATGGTCGGCAGGGCGACGTTGGCGATGGTGGTGTCGAGCACCTGCATGAAGGTCGCCAGCGACAGGCCGATGGTGGCCATCACCAGGCTGGGCGGGCTGAAAC
>NZ_JASMRU010000080.1 GCF_030462585.1 Pseudomonas sp. CAN1
GCTCGATGCCGATGGAGAAGTCGTTGCAGTTCTCGCGGCCGTCGAAGCGCGACACGCCGGCATGCCAGGCGCGCGAGTTGCACGAGACGAACTGGAACAGCGAACCGTCGCGCTCGATCAGGAAGTGCGCCGAGACAGTCAGGCTGCAGATGCTGGCGAAGTACGGATGCTCGTCGGCGTCGAGGCGGTTCTGGAAGAATTCCTGAACCTTGCAGGTGCCGAACTGGCCCGGCGGCAGGCTGATGTTGTGGATCACCAGCAACGAGACCTGCTCGCCTTCGGGGCGGGCGTTGAAGTTCGGCGAGGGGCAGCGCTGGGCTTCGAGGCACCAGCCGGATTCGGGATCGATCTGCATGGAGGCTCCTTGGCAGAGCCCCACTCTAAAGCAGCGGGCGGGGGAAATGAACTCGCTGGCAGCAGGCCAGCGGGTTCAGGCGTTCTTCAGGCGGCGCAGGTTGCCGATCACCGACTCCAGCGCGCGATCGAACAGCAGGGCGTCGTCAAGCAGGCGCACGGCATTGCGGCGGAACTCCACGGCGAGGCCCATGCGGGTCTTCTCCAGCACCTTCATGCCGGTGCGGTTGACGAAGATGTAGCGGCCGCTCGGGCGGATCACCGCTGCCAGCTTGCAGCGCAGTTTGTGCTCTTCGTCTTCCTGGATTTCCACCCAGCTGCCGACGCGAAGCTCATCGACCTTGCGCAGGGAGTCATCGTCTTCGGCGAAGACTTCCTCGGGCTCTACGGCGCGGGCTTCTTCCGGCGTGGCCAGGATGATTTCCTCGACCACCGCGACCATGCCGGCCTGCGGTGCTTCGGGCAGCTCGGCTGCAGGGGTGTCCAGCGGCTCGTCGAGCAGCGGCAGGTCGTCGTCCGGATCGAGCAGCGGCGCTTCCTCGACCTGCTTGTAGCGCTGGAAGGCCTGCACGTGCAGCCCTTCCAGGCGGCTGAAGAATTCGCCGGTGGAGAACGGATCGAAGGCAGCCGAAGCCAGGCCTTCACGCAGCGACTTGAGCAGCTGCGGGACCATTTCCAGCAGACGCAGGCGGGAGTCGGGGTCCTCGTGGGGCTCCACGCTCCAGACCAGGTCGTCCATGGTCGCCAGGGCGGCTTCCCACTCGGCGGAATGGGTGCCGTGCTTCAGGCAGGTGAGCAGCAGTACCTGGCTCCAGGCTTCCTGCAGCAGGCGCACTACCACTTCGGGCAGGGTACGGCCGAGCAGGCGCTGGTTGAGCACGCCTTCCACTTCCTGGCGGGCCAGTTCGGCGCGGGCGCGGCCTTCTTCGGCATCGCGGGTGCGCTGCTCCAGCAGGTCGCTACGGCGGCGTTCATCGCCGGTAAAGGAAGTGAACTCGTCGAGCATCTCGGAGAAGATCGCCGGATCGTCGACGAAGTCGTTCAGCAGGCGCATCACCACCTGCTCGATCTTCTGGTACAGGTGGTCGCGCTGGCCGTCGGTCTGCTCGGCCCAGCCCAGGGCGGCGGAAGCGATCTCGTTGAGCAGGCGGCGCGCCGGGTGGCTGCCACGACTGAAGAAGGTCTTGTCGAGGACCGCGACCTTGAGCATCGGAATCTGCATGCGGCCGATCAAGGCCTTGAGCGAATCCGGCAGGCTGCGATCGTCGAGGATGAATTCGAAAAGCATGGAGACGAGGTTGATGACGTCCTCGTCGACCTGGCCGACCACGCGGGAACGACCGCTCTTGCTGCTGACGCGGGTCAGCAGGTGATCCAGGTGCTGGCGGACATCGATCTCGTCGATGGTCTGCGCCGGCAGGTGCGACTGCAGGTGCGAGAGCAGGCGCATCAGGTCGTTGCTGCTGATCGGCACCGCATCGGCCGGCATCGGGCGACTTGGCGCGGCACTGCCGCGGACCTGCGAGAGCAGCTCCTGCAGGGCGGCGAAGGCAGCCTGGCTGTCGGCATCCATGTATTGCGCAGCGGCGGCAACGCCCTGCTCGGTCACCGCGGCGCCACTGGCTGCAGTCGTGCCCTGGCTGCTGGGGACGGTGCGCTGCGGCGGACGACGCAGCGGCACGGATTTCAGCTCCGGCAGCACGCCGAGGGAAATCAGCGTCTGGTTGGCTTCCGCGTAGAGGTGCTCGGCGTCGGCCAGCACGTACTTCTCGAAGAGCTTGAGGATGATCAGCTTGACCTTGATCTCCACGCCCAAGCCGCGGCAGGCCTCGAGGAAGGCCTCGCAGAGCTGGCGCGGACCGAGCGGATTGCTCTTGTCCTCGACCTTCTTGCTGACCAGGGTATTGATGCGCGTGGTGAGATGCGTGAGGGCGACGCCGTCGCGGCTCATCACCTTGGCGACCATGGCGTCCAGGGCGACGGACTCTTCCAGCTCGTCGTTCTGCACCAGGGTCAGGTTGTCGTAGGAAACCGTGTCG
This sequence comes from Pseudomonas sp. CAN1, assembly GCF_030462585.1. Classification (GTDB taxonomy): domain Bacteria; phylum Pseudomonadota; class Gammaproteobacteria; order Pseudomonadales; family Pseudomonadaceae; genus Pseudomonas. The sequence continues at coordinate 2,394 of NZ_JASMRU010000080.1, forward strand.
AGGGCCGGGGCCTTGCCGATCTCGTACTGGTTGAGATTGGCGAAATTCTCGAAGACTTTCTGCAGGAAGCCGCGCTCGATACCCTTGCGCTTGAGGCGCAGGTCGCGCATGGCTTCGAAATAGGCACTCTGTTCAGCGTTGTTGGCGGCGCGATCGGCCATCTCGAACAGGGTATCGTCGGCGTTGTCGAAGAGTGCCTGCATGGCGTGACGCAGCTGCACGGCAACTTTGTCGCGCACGGCGACGAGCCCCGCCGGCATACGCCCGGAGAACGAAGTTTGCGATTGTTCGCTGGCCTGCTTGTTCAGCGGCACTACATTCGCGTCGTTCTGCATCGCAAGTCTCCTGCCGTCAGACCCATCTGGCGGCACCAACAGTCATCGAAGCGTCATCCGTAACGTCAAATTAGTGGCGTCAAAAAGCGGAAAGGTTCAACTTCATTATAGGGAAGCTTCTTACACAACCAAGAGACATTTCACGCATTCTTGAAGAAATTCACACTAGGGAAGGCGCCGTCCGTCAGACAAATCGTCTCCTTACGCAAAAATCTGTCCTCCCTGCACGCCAGCCCTCGCCGCCCGTATAATCGCGCCACCGCGAACAGGAGCCTTCCATGCCGAATCTGACCCTCGCCGAACTGACCGGGGAAATCCAGGCCAACGTCCGCGCCGCACTGGCCGAAGACGTCGGCAGCGGCGACATCACCGCCCAACTGATCCCCGCCGAACGCGACGCATCCGCCCGTATCATCACCCGCGAGAACGCCACCATCGCCGGCAGCGCCTGGGTCGATGAAGTGTTCCGCCAGGTCGATCCTCGCGTGCAGGTGAAATGGCAGGTGCGCGACGGCGAGCAGGTCAGTGCCGACCAGACGCTGTTCACCCTCGAAGGCCCGGCCCGCGCCCTGCTCACCGGTGAGCGCAGCGCACTGAATTTCCTCCAGCTGCTCTCCGGCACCGCCACCCGCGCCCGCCACTACGCCAATCTGGTGGAAGGCACCGGCGTGAAGCTGCTCGACACCCGCAAGACCCTGCCCGGTCTGCGCCTGGCGCAGAAGTACGCGGTGACCTGCGGCGGTTGCCATAACCACCGTATCGGCCTGTTCGACGCTTTCCTGATCAAGGAAAACCACATCGCTGCCTGCGGCGGCATCGCCCAGGCCATCCAGGCCGCCCAGCGTATCGCCCCCGGCAAGCCAGTGGAGATCGAGGTGGAGGACCTGGACGAACTGTGCCAGGCCCTGGAGGCCGGCGCCGACATCGTCATGCTCGACGAACTGAGCCTGGACGACATGCGCACCGCGGTCACCCTCACCGCTGGCCGCGCCAAGCTGGAGGCTTCGGGCGGCATCACTGACAGCACACTGCGCACCATCGCCGAGACCGGTGTGGACTACATCTCCATCGGCACCCTGACCAAGGACATCAAGGCGCTCGATCTGTCGATGCGACTGAGCCTGTAAGTTTTCCTACTAGCCTTCACGCTGCCCCTGATAGTGCCGATTCGTGCGCCTCTGACATACTCAGACGCTCACGAATCGGCGATCAAC
>NZ_JASMRU010000081.1 GCF_030462585.1 Pseudomonas sp. CAN1
ACGACAATGTAAGGAACGCCTACCTGACGGGACAGCAGGATGTGCTCGCGGGTCTGCGGCATGGGGCCGTCAGCAGCGGAGCAAACCAGGATCGCGCCGTCCATCTGGGCAGCACCGGTGATCATGTTCTTCACGTAGTCGGCGTGACCCGGGCAGTCTACGTGAGCGTAGTGGCGTACCGGCGAGTCGTATTCAACGTGAGAGGTGTTGATGGTGATACCACGAGCCTTCTCTTCCGGCGCGTTGTCGATCTGGTCGAAAGCGCGAGCGGAACCGCCCCAGGTCTCGGAGCAGACCTTGGTCAGAGCAGCGGTCAGAGTGGTTTTGCCGTGGTCAACGTGACCGATGGTGCCGACGTTAACGTGCGGCTTGTTACGCTCAAACTTTTCTTTAGCCATCTTGACCGCCTCCCGTAAGGATTTGAGAAAGTCACGTCACCATTAAAACAAAGGCAGATATTTTCATATCTGCCTTTGCGAGATGGAGCTCATGAGCGGATTTGAACCGCTGACCTCACCCTTACCAAGGGTGTGCTCTACCAGCTGAGCTACATGAGCAAGACATCAGCCACAAAACTTGGAGCGGGTAGCGGGAATCGAACCCGCATCATCAGCTTGGAAGGCTGAGGTTCTACCACTGAACTATACCCGCGGAGCTTGCGGCTCACGCTTGAAACTGGTGGAGGGGGAAGGATTCGAACCTTCGAAGTCTGAGACGTCAGATTTACAGTCTGATCCCTTTGGCCGCTCGGGAACCCCTCCGAGTGAGGCGGCATTCTACAGCCTGCCACCGTGTTGTCAACTGTTTTTCTTTAAAAAACTTGAGCTTAGCTCGTCGACAACAGCTTCAAGTGGTTTCCCTTTTCAGGTGACCCCTGTGAAGCGGGCGCCATTCTATTCAAACTACTGAGGGCTTGCAACGCTTTTGCACGGCATTGTTTGTTTTTGCAGTTCCGGGAAATCCGGAGCCAGTTGGCGCACCAGGGAATCGTCCACCAGACGCCCGCTTTCCGGGGTTACCTGAGCCCAGTAATCATGCTGTGAGCGAGCCAGCTCGCGCACCAGGGCATCGTAGCCAGCGGTCTTCAGGCGCTCCACGACGCTGTCCGCAGAGTCCTTGCGCTGGAAGATCCCCAGGGAAATCCCATCGGTGAGATCTCCTTCGGTAATGATGTAGCTGTCGATCTTGCGCGCCTGCAGTTCGCGCAGCTGCCATAGCGAAGCCTGGCGGGACGCCAGCGGCGGCAAGTAGACCCAGAAATCGACGCCCGCGGCTGCATCCACTGTCTGTACCGAGGCCTGGACGTCCAGGCTCAGCAGGCGCTGCACCAACTGGCGCGCCCGATCTTCCGCCGGGAAACTACCCAGGAAGGTGCACGCAGCTGCCGTTGCAGCCGCAGGCTTCTCTTCTGCCTGGCGGCGCGCAGGCGCATCGGAAGACTCGCTGAGCAGGCGAATATTCTTCTGCTCACTATGGAACAGGCTCAAGGGCGCGACCTCCTTGGGACGGAGCGGCGCCTGTTGCTGATGCCAGACGTAATAGAAGACGTTCAGAGCCAGCAGGAAGAGAAAGAACCAACGCATCGATCAGACTCACTCGATCGGACAGGCAAGCGCCAGGCCGAGAAATACCAGATCCGGAAGCACGACGGCACGCTGCAGCTCATCCTTGACCAGCTCGGCGTCGCCCCCCGTCAGATACACCGCACAGTCCTCACCCAGCAGGCGAGCAGCAAGCTCGATCTGCTCACGGACGAAACCGCGCAACATCAGCACACAGCCACGCTCCACTGCCTCGGAGGTCTCCTGCCCAGGCAACAGATTCTGCAGCGCCTCGAGCGCCGCATCGTCGTCGTAACGGATACGCCGGGTATGGGTACGCAGCTGACTGCGCATCAGCGACATACCGGGCGCTATGTAGCCGCCCATATGCTTGCCACTGGCATCGACCAGATCGGAAGTGACCGCCGTACCCAGATCGATGACCAGGCAGCCACGACCAGCCAGGCAATGCCCGGCCACCAGGGCCAGCCAGCGATCCATACCCAGGCGCTGGTACTCACGGTAGCCGTTCGATACGCCGGCAAGCTCCGCGGCAGGCGCCGCAATCTGCACGGTTACTGCGAATGCAGCTTCCAGGCTGGCGCGCAGCGCCTCGGTTTCCTGCTCGCTGCGAACACTCACCATGCGGCAATAGCGCACTTCGACCACCTTATTGGCCTGAAGCTGCTCGAGCAGCGCCTGATCCGAATCCGCAACGCCGCCGGCGACAGTCACCAGGTCGTGCTTTCTCACCACACGCCATTTGATCAGGCTGTTTCCGCAATCCAACTCAAGAATCATCCGACAACCTCAGACTCAGCTCGCCTCCGCTGTAGCACTGCTCATTGCCATCCACCAGGAGGCGAAGCGCGCCTCTCTCGTCGATGCCCAGAGCACGCCCAACGATATTATTGGAGGCAGTGGACAGCGTGACTTGCCGTCCCTGCCACAAATGAAGGGACTCCCACTCTTCGCGACTGGCAGCGAAGCCAAGCTCGCGATGACGGGACAGAACGAACGCCAGCTCAGACTCCAGAGCCCGCAACAATTCATTTCTATCGACCAGCCGGCCCAGCACCTCGCGCAACGAAGTCCAGGGCTGATCGATGCTATCGGCCTTGCGCATGTTGACATTGATGCCGACACCGATAGCCACACTGCAGATATCCGCGGGATCACCAGTGAGCTCGAGCAGGATGCCAGCGATCTTCTTGCCTTCAACCAGGACATCGTTTGGCCACTTGAGGCCGACACTCTCGATACCCAGGGCACGGATCGCCCGAGCGACCGCAAGGCCGACCACCAGGCTCAACCCCTCCAACTCCTGCGCACCGCCGCGCACGGTAATACCGAGGGTGTAATAGAGGTTGGCGCCGAACGGGCTTTCCCACTGGCGCCCTCGCCTGCCGCGCCCAGCAGTCTGCCGCTCGCCTAGAATAGCGAATGGCGCCGCAGCGCCGGCAGACAGGCGCCGCAGCACCTCGGCGTTGGTGGAGTCGATGGAAAACAGGACATCCAGCGGCCAGGGATCGAGCCCCGACCGGGAAGAAATGATGCCGAGCGGCTCTTCCAGGCGATAGCCCTTGCCGCGCACGCGCTGCACAGCCATGCCGTAGTCGCGCTCGAAACCTTCCAGGCGCTTCCACACAGCACTTCGGCTAACTCCGAGCAGAGCACCGAGCTCTTCTCCGGAATGAAAGCGGCCATCGCTCAACAATTTCAGCAAGGTCTGCATATCACCCCCGCAACAGTCAGGCACGCATCATATAGAGGCATGCCTGAATTGCCTACGCAGCATTTGGCCAACTTTCCCGCGCGCAAAAGCAAAACCCCCGGCCAGCGATGCTGACCAGGGGTCTTGGGATAGGAGCTTGACGATGACCTACTCTCACATGGAGAAACTCCACACTACCATCGGCGATGCGTCGTTTCACTACTGAGTTCGGGATGGGATCAGGTGGTTCCAACGCTCTATGGTCGTCAAGCAATTCTTTATGGACGTTCGTGGCAGATGCACACGCTCATCCAGATTCGGGTATGTGACAGGTATTTGCGGTTCACACGAACTTTCGGTTCGTTACGTCTTCACCGTACAACACGCAAATTGTTTGGGTGTTATATGGTCAAGCCTCACGGGCAATTAGTATCGGTTAGCTCAACGCCTCACAGCGCTTACACACCCGACCTATCAACGTCGTAGTCTTCGACGGCCCTTYAGGGGAATCAAGTTCCCAGTGAGATCTCATCTTGAGGCTAGTTTCCCGCTTAGATGCTTTCAGCGGTTATCTATTCCGAACATAGCTACCCGGCAATGCCACTGGCGTGACAACCG
>NZ_JASMRU010000082.1 GCF_030462585.1 Pseudomonas sp. CAN1
GGCAGTCAAGCGCGGCAGTCAAGCGCGCCGTCTGCTGCTCGCGCAGCTCCCGCATTTTCAGGGGCTGGCCGTAAATATCCACGATGGGCATCGTTGTCTCCTACCAGTCGCCGCCCATGCGGCCACCTGCGTCAAATGAATCTTCGAATCCACCAGCGGAGGCCATTCCTTGACGGCCAACCAGGGCGAACTCCATGGAAGAAAAGCCGGTCGTTGCCAGCATCCAGAGCATGTGAAGGGCGTCAGGGCCGTCGTCGTGGTCAGCGGCTGGGAAGTGCTTCAGCTGCTGTTCCAGGACGGTCTGGCTGGGGTGCAGGCGGATCAGACCGTTGGCCATGTGCGGCTGCAGGCTCTCGATGCGTAGGAGCTTGTCGGCGTGGGGCGTGATAGCGCGGGCCGGCACCGGGCAGCCGGCTTTGGCCGAGCGCTTCACCAGCTCGGTGCGCAGGAATTCCTGGAACTGGACCGCCTCCACGCCCCATACCAGGCAGCGGTAGGCCCGATGCATGGCGATGATGTCTTCGATGATCTTGTCCGGCAGGCGCTTGCGGATGCCGGCTTCCACCACGTCCAGGACGCCGGTTTCGCGGTTGAAGCCGCCGACCAGGATGGCGCTCGGGTCGCGGCTCGCGCCCTGTTTGCCCAGGGACGGGTCGCACGCGCCATAGAACAGCCACTGAGACAGGCGGTTCACCCAAAAGGTGATGCAGGCCGCGAAGGGGGCGTTGTCACCCTGTACAGGGTCGTTCTGCTGCTCGGAGTCGAACGCCGAATGCCCGTCACGGGCGCGCTTCACCATCAGCTTGTAGAGGGGCTGACCATCCGGCCAGCAGATGATCGCGCCTTCCTCCATGGCGGCGGCGCGCTCCTGGTAGTAGGCCAGAGCTGACGCGCCTTCGTCGTCGGAGTTGAGTAGCAGTTCCTCCCACTTCTCCCACAGGTCCATGCGGTGCGGCCATTCGATGATGGCTTTGAACTTGCGGCGCTTCCACAGCGGGTTTTTCAGCAGGCGCGACAGGACGGAGTCGTAGTGCAGGATSGTSCCGATGATGATGACGTCCATGGTGTCRTCGGCCGAGCCGAGGGACAGRACGGTCTTTTTCAGCCAGTTCTCMAGCTTGTCGCGCTGCTCCGGGCTGCGGACGTTCTCGTCGTTCTCCAGGTCGTCACCAATGACCAGGTCGGGACGGTGCGGRCCATGGCGCARGCCGCGCATGCGCTTCCCGGAGCCGAAGACCTGGACCTTGGCGTCGTTGGCCGTGACGATGGTSCCGACCTGCCAGACGCGGCCCTTACCGGCGCCCTGGGGGAAGTCCATGGCCAAGCGCGGGTTGAACTCCAGTTCCGCYTTGATGGCCTCCAGCATCGTGGCGGCCTGCTCGAAAGCGTCCATGACGATCAGCGGGTAGTGCTTGCGGCCGGTGACCGTGCACCAGATGACGAAAATCTGGCTGACCAGGGTGGACTTGGCGTTGCCGCGCGGTGCTGCAATGGCTTCGTGCTGGCCGTCCGGGTGGTCGACCAGCTCGGGCAGACGCTTGTACAGGTAGTCGTGCAGCAGCGCGTTGCCGCGCTTCACGTAGTGCGGGAAGTAGGTACGGGCGAAGTACTCGTAGTCGTTGCTGGCCCGCTCGCGCCGCGCGGCGCTGGCCTTCGGGTCCGGGTCGAAGCCCGCGACCTCGGCCTCAATCTGACGGCGGAAGTTCTCGGCAAGCTCGGCGATATCAGCCAGGAAGTCCTTGGTGTTACCCTTCATGGGTCAATTTCTCCCCAGAAGGAACCTGGTCATGATGGACTGGATTGGCGGTGCCTACAGCGGTATCAAGGCAGCCACGGACATTACGCAGAGCATGCTTACGCTCAAGACGGATGCGGCAGTAACGACCAAGGTTGTGGAGCTGAACGGCGTTCTGCTCGGGCTGCAATCCCAGTTGAACAGCGCCCATGCGGATCAGACGACACTGACCCGCCGCATAGGCGAGCTGGAAGCCGAAATTGCGAAGTTCAAGCGCTGGGAGCAGGAAAGCAGCCGATACGCGCTTACGCAGACCGAGTTCGGAACCCTTATTTACCGCATAAGGCCAGAAGCGCGAGGCAGCGAGCCTGAGCACTCCCTTTGTCCTACGTGCTTTAACGATGGTGTGAAGAGCGTTCTGCAGCGCTACAACTCCATTTACATGAACTGCCTTCGCTGCAAGATGAGCCTGCAGGTGAAGCCTTCCACCATCAGCCGCAAGCCAAGGCCGCGCGTCTAGTTGGCAAGCCTTCATTTCAAGTCTCTCGCCAGTAGCTCCCCGAACGGCTCCAGCACCTCGGCGAACGCTGGGGCGTGCTGCGGGAATCGTTCGCGGATGAAGCTGGCCAGACGCTGGAGCACTTCCATGGCAGTCCCCAGTGCCGAGGTTTCAGGCAGGACACGCTTCGACGCGCTGACCGTCTTGTTGTAGGCATCGGCCAGGCTGGCGAGCAGTTGCACCTTCACGGCCGGCTTGATTTCGGCGTCCACCTGGACGGCTTCCATGGTGGCCTGGAACTGCATGACCAGGCCGGACAGCACCTGGCGCGCCACTTCCTCCAGACCACCACCGGCCAGCAACTGCGCCGACTGCGCCTTGTCCCAGTCGTCCCCCTCGGCCTCCGCCTGCTGTTTCCAGCGCCTGGCAGTGCCATAGGAGACGCCGAACATGGCGGCCGCGACCTCCAGGCTCTGGCGGTCGAAGACATAGGCACGGCGCAGGGCGTCGCGGGTTTCCTTGGGGTGCGCCATGGGCTACCTCAGATGCCGAGCTTCATACGCGCCACGGCCAGGCCGCAGGCAACCAGACCACCCGCCAGCGCACCGGCTGCCGAGCCATACAGGACCGCCTTGCGCTCGATCTGAGGGAAGCGCTCTTCGAAGCGCTCCAGGCGGCCGTCGATGCGTTGCAGCAGGTCGTACTCGGGGGAGTTCTTCTTCTCGGTCATCGGATCAGTCCTTTTGAAGGTGTTGCACGGTGTCCCAGTGCAGGCCGGCGCATTGGCCGTATTGGTCGTAGAGCTGTTTCAGGGTGAGCAAGGCGGCATCGGCGCTGTCGTCAGCCGCCGCCACCGGGGTCGGGCACGGTTGAGCCAAGGCCGCTGGTAGTGGCTTTGGCAGCCCGCTGGCGGGCGGTTTCGAGCTGCTGCATGACGTCAGCAGGAAAGCGACAGGTAGCGCGGTCAGCAGCCGTTTCAGCCAGGGCATGGCGAAGCTCCCGTGAGGTTTGCTGGTCGCGGTCGTCCCGCTGGGCCAGGCGCTGGAAAATGGAGGTGCTGGTGTCCTGGACCTTCTTCAGCTGGGCGACCGAATCGTCCAGGACGTTGCGGTAAGCGTCGGTCTGCGCCTCGGCGCAGATGGCGCGGCCGTCAGCCAGGCCGACCTGGTGGCCCACCATCCAGGAGCCGACCGAGGTCAGCACCAGGAGCAGCACCAGGAGCAGGCCGAGGCGCCAGGTCACAGCACTTCCCGCACGGCGTTGCCGATCAGCTCGGCGCTGTAGGGCTGCTGGCCGTTTTCGTGGCGGATGATCGCGGTGACCAGGGCCGCCAGCGTCGGCTGATCCAGGTGAAGGCCAGCCTGCGGCGGGACGCCCAGCTCGCGGGCCACGGCAGCGGCATAGGCGCGGGTGTCGTTCTCATTGGACGGCGCCCAGCGTGCGATCAGGGATTCGACGGTGCGCAGGCCGTGGACCTTGCGGTAGTTCAGGAGCAGCTTTGCCAGGGCGCGAATGCCGTTTTGCGGGGTGT
>NZ_JASMRU010000083.1 GCF_030462585.1 Pseudomonas sp. CAN1
GTCGTAACAAGGTAGCCGTAGGGGAACCTGCGGCTGGATCACCTCCTTAATCGAAGATCTCAGCTTCTTCATAAGCTCCCACACGAATTGCTTGATTCACTGGTTAGACGATTGGGTCTGTAGCTCAGTTGGTTAGAGCGCACCCCTGATAAGGGTGAGGTCGGCAGTTCGAATCTGCCCAGACCCACCAATTGTTGTGGTGTGCTGCTGATCCGATGGGGCCATAGCTCAGCTGGGAGAGCGCCTGCTTTGCACGCAGGAGGTCAGGAGTTCGATCCTCCTTGGCTCCACCATTAATCGTCGAAAGCTCAGACATGAATGTTCAGGTTGAACGAACATTGATGTCTGGTCTTTGTGCCAGAACYGTTCTTTAAAAATTTGGGTATGTGATAGAAGTAGACTGAATAATCTCTTTCACTGGTGATTATTCAAGTCAAGGTAAAATTTGCGAGTTCAAGCGCGAATTTTCGGCGAATGTCGTCTTCACGTTMGAGACAATAACCAGATTGCTTGGGGTTATATGGTCAAGTGAAGAAGCGCATACGGTGGATGCCTTGGCAGTCAGAGGCGATGAAAGACGTGGTAGCCTGCGATAAGCTTCGGGGAGTCGGCAAACAGACTTTGATCCGGAGATCTCTGAATGGGGAAACCCACCTAGCATAAGTTAGGTATCTTGTACTGAATACATAGGTGCAAGAGGCGAACCAGGGGAACTGAAACATCTAAGTACCCTGAGGAAAAGAAATCAACCGAGATTCCCTTAGTAGTGGCGAGCGAACGGGGATTAGCCCTTAAGCTTCTTTGAATCTAACAGAACGCTCTGGAAAGTGCGGCCATAGTGGGTGATAGCCCCGTATGTGAAAGGTTCTTTGAAGTGAAATCGAGTAGGACGGAGCACGAGAAACTTTGTCTGAATATGGGGGGACCATCCTCCAAGGCTAAATACTACTGACTGACCGATAGTGAACCAGTACCGTGAGGGAAAGGCGAAAAGAACCCCGGAGAGGGGAGTGAAATAGAACCTGAAACCGTATGCGTACAAGCAGTGGGAGCCTACTTTGTTAGGTGACTGCGTACCTTTTGTATAATGGGTCAGCGACTTATATTCAGTGGCGAGCTTAACCGTATAGGGAAGGCGTAGCGAAAGCGAGTCTTAATAGGGCGTTTTAGTCGCTGGGTATAGACCCGAAACCGGGCGATCTATCCATGAGCAGGTTGAAGGTTAGGTAACACTGACTGGAGGACCGAACCCACTCCCGTTGAAAAGGTAGGGGATGACTTGTGGATCGGAGTGAAAGGCTAATCAAGCTCGGAGATAGCTGGTTCTCCTCGAAAGCTATTTAGGTAGCGCCTCACGTATCACTCCAGGGGGTAGAGCACTGTTTCGGCTAGGGGGTCATCCCGACTTACCAAACCGATGCAAACTCCGAATACCTGGAAGTGTCAGCGTGGGAGACACACGGCGGGTGCTAACGTCCGTCGTGAAAAGGGAAACAACCCAGACCGTCAGCTAAGGTCCCAAAGTTATGGTTAAGTGGTAAACGATGTGGGAAGGCTTAGACAGCTAGGAGGTTGGCTTAGAAGCAGCCACCCTTTAAAGAAAGCGTAATAGCTCACTAGTCGAGTCGGCCTGCGCGGAAGATGTAACGGGGCTCAAACCATACACCGAAGCTACGGGTGCATCGYAAGATGCGCGGTAGAGGAGCGTTCTGTAAGCCTGTGAAGGTGAGTTGAGAAGCTTGCTGGAGGTATCAGAAGTGCGAATGCTGACATGAGTAACGACAATGGGAGTGAAAAACTCCCACGCCGAAAGACCAAGGGTTCCTGCGCAACGTTAATCGACGCAGGGTTAGTCGGTCCCTAAGGCGAGGCTGAAGAGCGTAGTCGATGGGAAACAGGTTAATATTCCTGTACTTCTAGTTACTGCGATGGAGGGACGGAGAAGGCTAGGCCAGCTTGGCGTTGGTTGTCCAAGTTTAAGGTGGTAGGCAGAGATCTTAGGTAAATCCGGGGTCTTAATGCCGAGAGCTGATGACGAGTCATCTTTYAGATGATGAAGTGGTTGATGCCATGCTTCCAGGAAAAGCTTCTAAGCTTCAGGTAACTAGGAACCGTACCCCAAACCGACACAGGTGGTTGGGTAGAGAATACCAAGGCGCTTGAGAGAACTCGGGTGAAGGAACTAGGCAAAATGGCACCGTAACTTCGGGAGAAGGTGCGCCGGCGAGGGTTAAGGATTTACTCCRTAAGCCCATGCCGGTCGAAGATACCAGGCCGCTGCGACTGTTTATTAAAAACACAGCACTCTGCAAACACGAAAGTGGACGTATAGGGTGTGACGCCTGCCCGGTGCCGGAAGGTTAATTGATGGGGTTAGCGAAAGCGAAGCTCTTGATCGAAGCCCCGGTAAACGGCGGCCGTAACTATAACGGTCCTAAGGTAGCGAAATTCCTTGTCGGGTAAGTTCCGACCTGCACGAATGGCGTAACGATGGCGGCGCTGTCTCCACCCGAGACTCAGTGAAATTGAAATCGCTGTGAAGATGCAGTGTATCCGCGGCTAGACGGAAAGACCCCGTGAACCTTTACTGTAGCTTTGCACTGGACTTTGAGCCTGCTTGTGTAGGATAGGTGGGAGGCTTTGAAGCGTGGACGCCAGTCTGCGTGGAGCCATCCTTGAAATACCACCCTGGCATGCTTGAGGTTCTAACTCTGGTCCGTTATCCGGATCGAGGACAGTGTATGGTGGGCAGTTTGACTGGGGCGGTCTCCTCCTAAAGAGTAACGGAGGAGTACGAAGGTGCGCTCAGACCGGTCGGAAATCGGTCGTAGAGTATAAAGGCAAAAGCGCGCTTGACTGCGAGACAGACACGTCGAGCAGGTACGAAAGTAGGTCTTAGTGATCCGGTGGTTCTGTATGGAAGGGCCATCGCTCAACGGATAAAAGGTACTCCGGGGATAACAGGCTGATACCGCCCAAGAGTTCATATCGACGGCGGTGTTTGGCACCTCGATGTCGGCTCATCACATCCTGGGGCTGAAGCCGGTCCCAAGGGTATGGCTGTTCGCCATTTAAAGTGGTACGCGAGCTGGGTTTAGAACGTCGTGAGACAGTTCGGTCCCTATCTGCCGTGGACGTTTGAGATTTGAGAGGGGCTGCTCCTAGTACGAGAGGACCGGAGTGGACGAACCTCTGGTGTTCCGGTTGTCACGCCAGTGGCATTGCCGGGTAGCTATGTTCGGAATAGATAACCGCTGAAAGCATCTAAGCGGGAAACTAGCCTCAAGATGAGATCTCACTGGGAACTTGATTCCCCTRAAGGGCCGTCGAAGACTACGACGTTGATAGGTCGGGTGTGTAAGCGCTGTGAGGCGTTGAGCTAACCGATACTAATTGCCCGTGAGGCTTGACCATATAACACCCAAACAATTTGCGTGTTGTACGGTGAAGACGTAACGAACCGAAAGTTCGTGTGAACCGCATGATCCTGCGAACTCGCAGCCCGCCCGCAACATCCTGCCCAACCCCCGCGCTTGACGCTTTCCGCCGTCGAATGTTCAGATGCGCCCCGTTTCAGGTGCCCCCCGCCGCCGTGCGTGGGGTGAAACGGGAAGCCGGTGCGTCGCCTTCGAGCGATCAGTCCGGCGCTGCCCCCGCAACGGTAAGCG
>NZ_JASMRU010000084.1 GCF_030462585.1 Pseudomonas sp. CAN1
TGCAAGGTTCAGGAATTCTTCCAGAACCGCCTCGACGCCGACGAGCATCCGTACTTCGCCAGCATCTGCAGCCTGACTGTCTCGGCGCACTTCCTGATCGAGCGCGACGGTTCGCTGTTCCAGTTCGTCTCGTGCAACTCGCGCGCCTGGCATGCCGGCGTGTCGCGCTTCGACGGCCGCGAGAACTGCAACGACTTCTCCATCGGCATCGAGCTGGAAGGGACCGACACCGAGCCCTACAGCGACCGCCAGTACGAAGTGCTCGCCGACCTGGCCCGGCAGCTGCGCAAGACCTACCCGGGGATCACCCCGGCGCGCATCCAGGGCCATTGCGACATTGCCCCGGAGCGCAAGACCGATCCGGGCGAGTCGTTCGACTGGCCGCGTTTCCTCACCAGCATCGGCGCCGAGGGTGGCGCCGGCCGTGCTGCGAACAAGGAGTCGACATGAGTTTCCTGGTGCTGTTGCTGGTCCTGGTGATCGAGAAGTTCTCCGGCTGGCGCGGGCGGATTCAGCGCGACGGCCTGTGGCTCGGCTGGCTGGACACGGTGGGCGGGATCAAGTCGCTCAGCGAGCGCCCCTGGCTGGGCATCCTGGTCGCTGTGCTGCCGCCGCTGCTGTTGCTGGCGCTGCTGCTGACCATCCTCGACCCGGTCGCCTACGGCCTGCTGGCACTGCCGGTGCAGTTGCTGGTGGTGGTGTGGAGCCTGGGCCGTGGCGACGTGCTGCGCGCCATCGGCCCGTTCCGCGATGCCTGGCGCCGCGAGGATGCCCAAGGCGCCTATCACGTCGCTGAGCGCGACCTCGGTGTGCAGGCCGAGAGTGACGATGATCTTCTCGCCCAGGTTCAGGGCACGCTGGTCTGGCAGGCCTACCAGGCATTCTTCGCGGTGATCTTCTGGTACGCGCTGCTCGGCCCGGTGGCGGCGCTGGCCTATCGGCTGCTCGCCATTGCGGCGGATCAGGGCCGCCAACCGCTGCTGCGCGAGCGCGCGGCGCAGTTGCGGCATGCCTTCGACTGGCTGCCGGCACGGGCACTGGTGCTGAGTTTCGCCCTGGTGGGCAACTTCGTCGCAGTCACCCGCATGCTGCTGCACGATCTGCTGGCCTGGGACGTGCCTGCCGCTCGTCTGCTCGCGCGCGCTGGCTACGTGGCCGAAGACTTCAACGAGGGCGGGCTGGGTGCCAAGGGCGTCGCCAGCCTGGATGCCTTGTGGCAGCTGCTGGTGCGCTCCGCAGTGCTCTGGTACGCGGTGTTCGCCGTCTGGACCCTGCTGCTCTGAAACGCCCGGATCGGGCCGGCGCCCGCCGGTCCGATGATGGCATTTTAACCTTAAGTTACAGAACTCCCTGCCGATATCAGGTACACATCCAGACCTGAGTGCGTGGTGACGGTCACTGCCTGACACGTTGAGCGCTCGCGGCGACGGCCCATCCAGGGTGCGCTGCACCATCCCCGACAAGCGACATAACAATAACGGGAACAGGAGACGTCTTTGTGAGGACCGTGCTCTATCCGGCCATCGCGCTGATGAACCGTCTGAGCTTCGGCATGAAGTTCAGCCTGATCAGCGTGCTGTTCTTCCTGCCGATGCTGATCACCAACTTCTACCTGGTGCGCGACTCCTACGGGCAGTTCGTCAGTACCCGCGCCGAGCTGGAAAGCCTGCAACTGATCAGCGACGGGCTGAAGATCCGCCGCAACCTCGAAGCCTACAACGATCTGCTGCAGATCAACGGCGTACTCGGGCAATCCAACAAGTCCGGCGGTATCGACTCGCGCATCAGCCAGTTGCACAAGGATCTGCAGGGGCAGATCGGCGGGCTGCAGCCGGTGACGTCCGACGCCGAGCAGATCAGCGAATTCAACGCCAAGCGCGACGAGTTGCTGGCCAGCCTGAAGGGCGTCGACGCCGAAGGTTCGCTGCAGAGCAAGTCGGCCATGGCCGCGCGCCTGCTCAGCGAAGTGCAGGTATTCAACAAGCTGCTGGTGTCCCAGGCAGGCCTCAGCCAGGACGACGCCCGCGACCTGCGCCAGCTCGCCGAACTGATCACCTCCGGCACCCCGCAAGTCACCGAGACCCTCAGCCAGGGCCGTACCATGGGCGCCAGCGCGCTCGGCCAGGGCTTCCTCAACTCGTCCACCAGCAGCAAGCTGGACGACCTGCTGCAGGAGCTGGAGAAGCTCCATGCCGAATACGGCCTCAAGCTGCAGGACGCCCTCGGCGCCAGCGCTGCGGCGCAGGCTGAACTGTCCGCCGACGCCCAGGCCAGCCGCGAAACCATCAAGGCCATGGGCAAGCTGTTCGAAGACAAGGTGGTGATGGCCGACACCCTCGACACGCCCTGGCTCGACTTCTACGAGCAGGTCAGCAAGGCGATGGAACACACCTATCGCCTGGACGACCACGTCCTGCAATTCGTCGACGGCGCCCTGCAGGCGCGCCTGGCCAGCAAGCAGCGGCAGATGGTCCTGCTGGTCGTCGCGCTGCTGGTGGTGTTCGTCTCCATCGTCTACCTCTACGGCGGTTTCTACGTCTCCACCCGCAGCACCCTGAAGAGCCTGGGCGCGATGATGGAGCGGGTCGCCGCTGGCGACATGACCGTCAACTTCAAGGCCCAGAGCCGCGACGAGCTGGGCGAACTGGGCGATGCCTTCAACCAGACCGTTTCGAAGATTCACGACCTGATCGAGCAGGTCGGCCGCACCGTCGGCGAAGTGGAACGGCAGACCGTACGCGTCGAATCGGTGTCCGCAGAAAGCAACCAGGCCGTGGCTGGCCAGCGCAACCAGATCGAGCAGGTCGCCACGGCGATGAACCAGATGGCCGCGACCGCCCAGGAAGTCGCGCGCAGCGCCGCCGTGGCGGTGGGCAGCGCGCACAACGTGAACCAGGAAACCACCAGCGGCCGCGCCCTGGTGGCGTCCCAGGTGGGCAGCATCCAGCGCCTAGCCGGCGAGATCGACGAGTCGGTGGCGGTGATCAACCAGCTGGCCGCCGACAGTTCCTCCATCAGTCGCGTGCTCGATGTGATCAAGGGCATCGCCGAGCAGACCAACCTGCTGGCGCTCAACGCCGCCATCGAAGCGGCGCGCGCCGGTGAGCAGGGCAGGGGCTTCGCGGTAGTGGCCGACGAGGTACGTACCCTGGCCAAGCGCACCCAGCAGTCCACCGAAGAGATCGAGCAGATGATCGCGCGCCTGCAGAACGGCGTCGGCGCGGCGGTGAAAGCCATGGGCAGCAGCCACCAGACCGCCGACCGCCGCACAGGCGGGTGGAGGAGAAGATGGCGTCGACCTGCTGCATGGTCAGACCCTTGATGGGGTTGTCCTTGTGCACGAAGATCGCCAGGGCGTCCACGGCAACCGGAACAGCGGTCGGCTTGTAGCCGTACTTCTGTTCGAAGGCCTGCAGCTCGACGTCCTTCATCTTGCGGCTCATCGGGCCCAGGTTGGC
>NZ_JASMRU010000085.1 GCF_030462585.1 Pseudomonas sp. CAN1
CACCGAGAGCGCGCTGGTGCGCTATGAGGAACACCAGGGCGACGTGGCCGGCGCCAGCCTGCGGCTGAACAAGCTGATCGCCATCTGCGAGGCCGGCAATCGACAGCTGGGAGTGAGCCGCATGACCCTGGTCAGCGCGCTCTTTGACGCTCGCCGCGGCCTCAGGGACTCCGCCTACACCAAGCTGCTGGCCGCTTTGCGCGGCGGCCAGCGCCATGGCCAGTTGCGCAGCCTGCTGGACAACCACGACGGCGCCCTGGAACTGATCGCGGAACTGCTGCACCCTGGTCAGCGCGCTCTTTGACGCTCGCCGCGGCCTCAGGGACTCCGCCTACACCAAGCTGCTGGCCGCTTTGCGCGGCGGCCAGCGCCATGGCCAGTTGCGCAGCCTGCTGGACAACCACGACGGCGCCCTGGAACTGATCGCGGAACTGCTGCGCGAGCGCGCCGTGGACCCGGTGCTGACCTTCTATATCGAGCGCCTGCAGGAGGCCGGCCAGGCCCTGCAGCCCACTGCCAGCGACGCTCCGGCGGCGGCGCCCGGACGCTGGCAACAGGCGCCGGGCATGGAACCGCTGAGCGAACGCGAGCTGGAGGTCCTGCGCCTGCTGGCCCAGGCACTACCGAACAAGAAGATCGCGCGCGCACTCGGGCTGTCCCACGAGACGGTGAAATGGCACCTGCGACACATCTACAGCAAGCTCGGCGTGAGCAGCCGCGACGAGGCCGTGGCGCGCCTGCGCGACGCCGAAACAGGTAGCTGAGGCGCGCCACCCACCCAGGGTGGCGCGGCCTTTGCGCCTGCCCTCCAGCATGACGATGAACCGCCCGCCGAGGCGGCATCGACCTAGCCGGAGGGCATCCCGTGGAACCCCAGATCATCACCTTTCGCGAGTCGCAGCTGAGCCTGCAGGACGGCATCGCCGAGTTCACCCACCTCAACAGTGCCGCGCGCAATGCGCTGTCCATGGGGCTGCGCGATGACTACATCGAACTGCTGGCGCGCCTGCAGAGCGACCGCAGCATCCGCTGCCTGATCCTCACCGGCTCCGGCGGCAGCTTCTGCGCCGGCGGCGACCTCAAGTCGCTGCGCGAACGCCAGGCCAGCACTGACCCGGAAATCCGCTCCCCCGATGCCATGCGCCGCCGCCTGCAGGCCGTGCACCGCTGGGTCGAACCGCTGCGCAACCTGGAAATCCCGGTGATCGCCGCGGTCGATGGCCCGGCCTATGGCGCCGGTTTCGCCCTGGCGCTGGCGGCGGACTTCATCCTCGCCTCGTCGCGCGCGTCGTTCTGCATGTCCTTCGCCAAGGTCGGCCTGGTGCCCGACGCCGGCGCGCTCTACCTGCTGCCGCGCGTGGTCGGCCTGCAGAAGGCCAAGGAGCTGATGTTCAGCGCTCGCCGCGTCGGCGTCGAGGAAGCCCACACGCTGGGCATCGTCCAGGCGATCCACGCTCCCGACGAGCTGGCCGCCCAGGCGCGCGCTTTCGCCCGGCGCTTCCTCAATGCGCCGCGCGAGGCACTGGGCATGACCAAGGGCCTGCTCAACCGCAGCTTCGAAACGCCCTACTCGACCCTCGCGGAACTGGAGTGCTACGCCCAGGGCATCGCCACCGCGCAGCCCTACCACCTCGACGCCGTCGAGGCCTTCCTGCGCGGCGAGCCCGCGCGCTACGACTGGGACCGTTCCTGAGCCCCACCGCTACCGCCACCCACTGCGGGTGGCGGCCCCCGGCGACCATCTCCCTACCGTAATCCAAGGCCCGGACGACTCCGGGCGAGAACTTCCCTCTGGGCCTGCCAGCCCGAACCAGGAGCCTTGCGTGCATATCCAACGTACCGTCTTCCGCGAAGACCATGAAATGTTCCGCACCACCGTGCGGCGCTTCTTCGAACGCGAATGCGTCCCTCGCCAGGCCGACTGGGACAAGGCCGGCCAGGTCGACCGTGAGACCTGGCTGAAGGCCGGCCGCGAAGGCCTGCTGTGCATCACCCTGCCCACCGAGTACGGTGGCGGCGGCGGCGACTTCGGCCACAGCGCGATCTACTCCGAGGAGTACGCGCGCTCCGGCATTTCCGGCGTGGCGTTCTCGATGCACTCGGACATCATCGCGCCCTACATCGCCCGCTGCGGCAGTGAAGAGCAGAAGCAGAAGTGGCTGCCCGGCGCCGCCTCCGGCGAGATCATCCTCGGCATCGCGATGACCGAGCCAGGCACCGGCAGCGACCTCAAGGCCGTACGCACCACCGCCCGCCGCGAGGGCGACGAATACGTCATCAACGGCAGCAAGACCTTCATCAGCAACGGCCACACCGCCGACCTGATGATCGTGGTCTGCAAGACCGACCCGGAAGCCGGCGCCAAGGGCATCAGCCTGATCGCCGTGGAGACCGGCCGCCCCGGCTACCAGCGCGGACGCAAGCTGGACAAGGTCGGGCTGAAGGCCCAGGACACCGCCGAGCTGTTCTTCGACAACCTGCGCGTGCCGGTAGGCAACCTGCTGGGCGAGGAAGGCAAGGGCTTCGCCTACCTGATGGGCGAGCTGCCCCAGGAGCGTTTCACCATCGCCGTGTCCGCGGCGGCGCGACTGGAAGTCAGCCTGGAGCAGACCATCGAGTACGTGAAGAGCCGCCAGGCCTTCGGCCAGAGCGTCTGGGACTTCCAGAACACCCGCTTCAAGCTCGCCGACATCAAGGCCCAGGCCACCGCCGTGCGGCTGATGATCGACCACTACCTGGCCGAGCACATGCGCCGCCGCCTGACCCTGGAAGAAGCGGCCATCGCCAAGCTCTACGCCACCGAGACCCTGGGCAAGGCGTTGGACGAGATGGTCCAGCTGCATGGCGGCTACGGCTACATGCTCGAGTACCCGGTGGCCCGCGCCTTCGCCGATTCGCGGGTAACGCGGATCTACGGCGGCACCACCTTCGTTGCCGGCTCCGCGATCTTCAACGCACCGGACTACGCCGAGGTCATCCGCGCCATGCACGCTGAGCTGGCGCAGGCGCGCAAGTGATGAGTGCTGCACAACTGCCGTTCGCCGGG
>NZ_JASMRU010000086.1 GCF_030462585.1 Pseudomonas sp. CAN1
CTCGGTGCAGCAGGCGATCCGCCAGGCCCAGCAGTTCGACCACGCGGCCCATCAGCTGCTGCCGGGCTTCTATGCCTCGCGGCGCAACTACGACATCGCCCAGGGCGTGGATGCGCAGGGCGAGCGGCGCTCCGGCGTGCTGGAACAGTCCTGGCGCATCGGCGGTGCCAGCGGTGCCGAACTGGCGGCGCTGCAGGCCTTCGTGGCCGACCCGGCGCTGTGCGTCGTGCGCGCCTCGACCTTCGAGATATTCGCGGACAAGCCGCTGCCGCAGAACACCCGTGTGCTGTATCGCGGCCCTGATGAGCACGGTGACTTCCTGATGAAGTACGCCATGGTGGAGCCCTATGAATGGGGAGAACCTCATGAATTCCGGTGACGAGCTGTACCGCGAGCTGGTCATTTCCGCCAGCGACGAGCCCATCGACATCGATGTCGGCAGCCTGCGCCTGCAGGGCAACTTCCTCAGCCCGCGCACCCACGTACCGGGCGTGCTCTTCGTGCACGGCTGGGGCGGCAGCCAGGAGCGCGATCTCAAGCGTGCCCGTGGCATCGCCGGGCTGGGTTGCGTGTGCCTGACCTTCGACCTCGCCGGCCACGGCGCCGGCGAAGCGCTGCAGGGCTCCATCACCCGCGAGGACAGCCTGCGCGACCTGCTGGCCGCCTACGACCGGCTGGCGGCGCACCCGCGTATCGACAACAGCGCCATTGCGGTGGTCGGCACCAGCTATGGCGGTTACCTCGCTGCCATCCTCACCGAGCTGCGCGCCGTGCGCTGGCTGGCCCTGCGCGTGCCGGCGATCTACCGCGACGAGGACTGGGACGTGCCCAAACGCGACCTGCCGCGCGACGACCTGATGGAATACCGCTCCAGCCTGATCCCGGCGGCGAGCAACCGGGCGCTGAAGGCCTGTTCGGGCTTCCATGGTGACGTGCTGCTGGTGGAATCCGAACACGACAGCTACATCCCGCACCCGACCATCATGAGTTACCGCGCCGCCTTCCAGCGCACCCATTCGCTCACCCACCGGATCATCGACCAGGCCGACCACGCCCTGAGCAACGAGACCTCCCAGGCCGCCTACACGGACATCCTGGTGCGCTGGATCACCGAGATGGTGGTGGGCGAACGGGCCAACCGGCTGATCGTTGGCTGAGGCCCCGCCAGCCTATCGAGAGGGCGCCGACAGCCCATCGAGGAACTCGCCGAAACCGTGCTGGGCGCGGCAGTCACGCCGGGCGCTGGTGGTGACGCAGGTCTGGTGCGTCCAGACGATGTGTGCGCCGCTGCGCTCCAGGTCGCGAACCAGGTGCACGTCCTCGTCCGCCGGCAGCGGGCGGAAGCCGCCAGCGCGCTGGTAGGCGCGGGCACAGATACCGAGGTTGGCGCCGTGGATATGCCGGTGATCCTCGCGGCTCTGGTAGTGGCCTTCATAGACCAGGCGAACCTGCTCCGCCCGCGGCGACCAGTCGATCACCCGCACCGTGCCGCACACCGCCTCGGCGCCGAAGGCCAGCTGGCGCACCAGCCAGTCGCCATCGACGCTGCTGTCCGCATCGGTACAGGCCAGCCAGCGCGCGCCCTGTTGCAGCAGGTAATCCGCGCCGGCGCGGCGCGCATGGCCCACATTGCGTTTATCGACCTGCAGCACGGCGACACCCCAGGCGCGCGCCACGGCTTCGCTGCCGTCAGTGCAGGCATCCAGCACCACGAGGATGCACACCGCTTCCTGATTCAGCTCCGGGTGCAGCGCCGCCTGCTGCAGGGACGCCAGGCAGGCGCCGAGCAGCTCCGCCTCGTTATGCGCGGGCACCAGTACGCCGATCATGCAGCGGCCTCGTCGAACCACAGCTCCAGGCGGAAATCCCGCTCGACGTGGCTGACGGACGCTGCAGCCTCCATGGCTCGCGTCAGGTACTCATGCACGGCATCCCCGGTGAGTGCGCAGCCGTCGATGGGGTGGCGCCAGTGGCAGGCCACCAGCACGCCGCCGGGCTGCAGGCTGGCGGCGGCGCGTTGGCAGGTGCTGGCCCAGTCCTCAGGCGCCAGGTAATAGCCCAGCTCGCCGAGCACGATCAGCTCAAAGCGCGCCTGCGGCCAGTCCGCCGGCAGGCTGTGCCTGGCCAGCCGTACGTTCTCCAGCCCGGCCAGGCGCTGGCGGGCGAGGGCAAGGGCCTCGGCGCTGAAATCGCTGCACAGCAGCGCGTCGACCCGGCCGGCCAGCGCGGCGCTGGTCTCGCCATTGGCGCAGGCCGGCTCGTAGCCACTGGCGAAGCGGCGGCGCGGCAGGCTGGCGAGGAGCAACTCGCGCTTGCGCTGCTCGTACCAGGAGGAGCGGAACGCCCAGGGGTCCGGGTCGCCACGGAACATCGCGTCGAAATAGCCGGGTTGCAGCGAACTCACAGGAAGTACACCTCGAAAGGTTGCAGCAGGGTATCCAGCAGCCGCGCCTGGAGAATCGGCCGCGGCCCTTCGAGCTGGCTGGCGTGGGCCTGGATCGCCTGGCGCTTGCGTTGCACCGACGCCTCGTCGAGGTCCAGCCGGCGCGCCCGCGCCCAGGGCAGGCGCGGGTCGCCCGGCAGCGCCCAATGCCAGGCCCAGATCGGCGCCTCGAAATGCCGGGCGCCGCAGCGCGCGGCGACCTGGGCGCAGGCCAGGCCGGTAG
>NZ_JASMRU010000087.1 GCF_030462585.1 Pseudomonas sp. CAN1
GATCCTCGACGCCGCCCGCGCCCAACTGGCCGAAGGCGGCGCGGCGAGCCTGTCGATCTATGCGGTGGCCGAGCGCGCGGGCATTCCACCGTATGCGCTTCTTCACTTGACCATATAACCCCAAGCAATCTGGTTATTGTCTCGAACGTGAAGACGACATTCGCCGAAAATTCGCGCTTGAACTCGCAAATTTTACCTTGACTTGAATAATCACCAGTGAAAGAGATTATTCAGTCTACTTCTATCACATACCCAAATTTTTAAAGAACAGTTCTGGCACAAAGACCAGACATCAATGTTCGTTCAATCTGAACATTCATGTCTGAGCTTTCGACGATTTAATGGTGGAGCCAAGGAGGATCGAACTCCTGACCTCCTGCGTGCAAAGCAGGCGCTCTCCCAGCTGAGCTATGGCCCCATCGGATCAGCAGCACACCACAACAATTGGTGGGTCTGGGCAGATTCGAACTGCCGACCTCACCCTTATCAGGGGTGCGCTCTAACCAACTGAGCTACAGACCCAATCGTCTAACCAGTGAATCAAGCAATTCGTGTGGGAGCTTATGAAGAAGCTGAGATCTTCGATTAAGGAGGTGATCCAGCCGCAGGTTCCCCTACGGCTACCTTGTTACGACTTCACCCCAGTCATGAATCACTCCGTGGTAACCGTCCCCCTTGCGGTTAGACTAGCTACTTCTGGAGCAACCCACTCCCATGGTGTGACGGGCGGTGTGTACAAGGCCCGGGAACGTATTCACCGTGACATTCTGATTCACGATTACTAGCGATTCCGACTTCACGCAGTCGAGTTGCAGACTGCGATCCGGACTACGATCGGTTTTATGGGATTAGCTCCACCTCGCGGCTTGGCAACCCTCTGTACCGACCATTGTAGCACGTGTGTAGCCCTGGCCGTAAGGGCCATGATGACTTGACGTCATCCCCACCTTCCTCCGGTTTGTCACCGGCAGTCTCCTTAGAGTGCCCACCATAACGTGCTGGTAACTAAGGACAAGGGTTGCGCTCGTTACGGGACTTAACCCAACATCTCACGACACGAGCTGACGACAGCCATGCAGCACCTGTGTTCCGATTCCCGAAGGCACTCTCGCATCTCTGCAAGATTCCGGACATGTCAAGGCCAGGTAAGGTTCTTCGCGTTGCTTCGAATTAAACCACATGCTCCACCGCTTGTGCGGGCCCCCGTCAATTCATTTGAGTTTTAACCTTGCGGCCGTACTCCCCAGGCGGTCGACTTATCGCGTTAGCTGCGCCACTAAAATCTCAAGGATTCCAACGGCTAGTCGACATCGTTTACGGCGTGGACTACCAGGGTATCTAATCCTGTTTGCTCCCCACGCTTTCGCACCTCAGTGTCAGTATCAGTCCAGGTGGTCGCCTTCGCCACTGGTGTTCCTTCCTATATCTACGCATTTCACCGCTACACAGGAAATTCCACCACCCTCTACCGTACTCTAGTCAGGCAGTTATGGATGCAGTTCCCAGGTTGAGCCCGGGGATTTCACATCCATCTTACCAAACCACCTACGCGCGCTTTACGCCCAGTAATTCCGATTAACGCTTGCACCCTTCGTATTACCGCGGCTGCTGGCACGAAGTTAGCCGGTGCTTATTCTGTTGGTAACGTCAAAACAGCAAGGTATTAACTTACTGCCCTTCCTCCCAACTTAAAGTGCTTTACAATCCGAAGACCTTCTTCACACACGCGGCATGGCTGGATCAGGCTTTCGCCCATTGTCCAATATTCCCCACTGCTGCCTCCCGTAGGAGTCTGGACCGTGTCTCAGTTCCAGTGTGACTGATCATCCTCTCAGACCAGTTACGGATCGTCGCCTTGGTAGGCCTTTACCCCACCAACTAGCTAATCCGACCTAGGCTCATCTGATAGCGCAAGGCCCGAAGGTCCCCTGCTTTCTCCCGTAGGACGTATGCGGTATTAGCGTTCCTTTCGAAACGTTGTCCCCCACTACCAGGCAGATTCCTAGGCATTACTCACCCGTCCGCCGCTGAATCCRGGAGCAAGCTCCCATCATCCGCTCGACTTGCATGTGTTAGGCCTGCCGCCAGCGTTCAATCTGAGCCATGATCAAACTCTTCAGTTCAATACTGCTTGGGTTTTGAGAAAACCCTAAACTTGGCTCAGCAATCGCATGCTCTATTTAAAGAGCTAAAACTCTCGAATTCACGAGTGTTACTTGCGTTGCTGATAATCAGTCGATCATCAGTCTTACATCACAAGCACCCACACGAATTGCTTGATTCAACTTGTTAAAGAGCAGTTGGTTAAGGCTTTCGTCTCAACCGAGGCGCGCATTMTACGCCAACCTCATCTTCCGTCAAGCTTTATTTTTCGAAAATTTCTTTTCTACTCAATCGCTTGTGCTTCAGCGAAGGAAACCTTCTCATCAGCGGGAGGCGCATTCTACAGCGATCAAACTCACTGTCAAGCACCTCGGCGACCTTCCTTTCAGCTCACTGCCGGAGCAGCTGCAGAAGGCGGCAAGTGAATCACCTGCCTGACCACCACTCTCACCTTCGAATATCTGTAAGTACTTGATTTTCAAGTTCTTTCAGCGCTTCGTCGCTGGGAGTGGTGCGCATTATAGGGAGTTTAAAAAGCCCGTCAACGACTTT
>NZ_JASMRU010000088.1 GCF_030462585.1 Pseudomonas sp. CAN1
CCGGAGCCGAAGACCTGGACCTTGGCGTCGTTGGCCGTGACGATGGTGCCGACCTGCCAGACGCGGCCCTTACCGGCGCCCTGGGGGAAGTCCATGGCCAAGCGCGGGTTGAACTCCAGTTCCGCCTTGATGGCCTCCAGCATCGTGGCGGCCTGCTCGAAAGCGTCCATGACGATCAGCGGGTAGTGCTTGCGGCCGGTGACCGTGCACCAGATGACGAAAATCTGGCTGACCAGGGTGGACTTGGCGTTGCCACGCGGGGCTGCAATGGCTTCGTGCTGGCCGTCCGGGTGGTCGACCAGCTCGGGCAGACGCTTGTACAGGTAGTCGTGCAGCAGCGCATTGCCGCGCTTCACGTAATGGGGGAAGTAGGTACGGGCGAAGTACTCGTAGTCGTTGCTGGCCCGCTCGCGCCGCGCGGCGCTGGCCTTCGGGTCCGGGTCGAAGCCCGCGACCTCGGCCTCGATCTGGCGGCGAAAATTGCCCGCAAGCTGGGCGATATCGGCCAGGAAGTCCTTGGTGTTAGTCTTCATGGGTCTTAGCCAACACATGGAGCGTCAAGATGGAAGAGCCATTGGTTTTGGGCGTCGAGGAAATGGACCGGATCAAGGACCGCGACTCATTGATAGCGGGCCTGGCCCGTGGCCTGCTGTCCCTGACGGAGGCGCTGGGTAAGAGCGAGGAGGCCCGGAAGGAGATCGAGGCGGCGATGGAGAAGAACTTCGACGACCTACCGGCGGAACTGAATCCCGAGGTGATCGGCTGGGTTAAAGAGGCCATGCAGAAACGCCTCACAGGCCAATAAAGCGTTTAACGTCCAGGGCTCCCACCACGCCCACCAGGCTTGCGGCCGAGGTGGGCTTTTTTTCAGCCGCACTCTCTGCCCCAGAGCGATCCATGTCACAGAGGACGACAGCGCCGCTGCCAGTTTGCGGCCGCAGCTCCATCGAACCGTCAGCACATACCGCGAGCACTTTCGGGCTTTCTTGGCTAATCGACATCATCCAATCTCCTTTGCAATGACTTCCCCAAACGGCTCCAGCACCTCGGCGAACGCCTGGGCGTGTTGCGGGAACCGCTCACGGATGAAACTGGCCAGGCGCTGGAGCACCTCCATGGCGGTGGCCAGCGCCGAGGTTTCGGGCAGGACGCGCTTGGACGCGCTGACCGTCTTGTTGTAGGCGTCGGCCAGGCTGGCGAGCAGTTGCACCTTCACGGCCGGCTTGATTTCGGCGTCCACCTGGATGGCTTCCATGGTCGCCTGGAACTGCATGACCAGGCCGGACAGCACCTGGCGCGCTACTTCCTCCAGACCGCCACCGGCCAGCAGCTGCGCCGACTGCGCCTTGTCCCAGTTATCCCCCTCGGATTCCGCCTGCTGTTTCCAGCGCCTGGCAGTGCCATAGGAGACGCCGAACATGGCGGCCGCGACCTCCAGGCTCTGGCGGTCGAAGACAAAGGCACGGCGCAGGGCGTCGCGGGTTTCTTTGGGGTGCGCCATGGGCTACCTCAGATGCCGAGCTTCATACGCGCCACGGCCAGGCCGCAGGCAACCAGACCACCAGCCAGCGCACCGGCTGCCGAGCCATACAGGACCGCCTTGCGCTCGATCTGAGGGAAGCGCTCTTCGAAGCGCTCCAGGCGGCCGTCGATGCGTTGCAGCAGGTCGTACTCGGGGGAGTTCTTCTTCTCGGTCATCGGATCAGTCCTTTTGAAGGTGTTGCACGGTGTCCCAGTGCAGGCCGGCACAGAGGCCGTATTGGTCGTAGAGCTGTTTCAGGGTGAGCAAGGCGGCATCGGCGCTGTCGTCAGCCGCCGCCACCGGGGTCGGGCACGGTTGAGCCAAGGCCGCTGGTAGTAGCTTTGGCAGCCCGCTGGCGGGCGGTTTCGAGCTGCTGCATGACGTCAGCAGGAAAGCGACAGGCAGCGCGGTCAGCAGCCGTTTCG
>NZ_JASMRU010000089.1 GCF_030462585.1 Pseudomonas sp. CAN1
CCAGCGCCGGCAACTGCCACTCGCTGTCCATGGACCTGCAGGACCAGCACGCCTACATGGCCAAGACCGGCCAGTGGCGCTTCACCCCGCCGACCCACGTGGTGGCCGCGCTGCACGAAGCGCTGAGCCAGTACGAGGAAGAGGGCGGCCTCGCGGCCCGTCATCAGCGTTACGCAAACAATTGCCAGACTCTGCTGGCGGAGATGGCCGAACTCGGGCTGCGCAGCTTCCTGCCGGCCGAGATCCAGGCGCCGATCATCGTCACCTTCCATGCCCCGAGTGACGCCCGCTACAACTTCACCGAGTTCTACAACCGGGTGCGCGAGAAGGGCTTCATCCTCTACCCCGGCAAGCTGACCCAGGTGGAAACTTTCCGCGTCGGTTGCATCGGCCAGGTCGACGCCAGCGGCATGCGCGCCGCCGTCGCGGCCATCGCCGAGACGCTGAAGGAAATGGAAGTTTTCGAAATCTGACGCCCGCCCGAATTCTTACAGGATTGAACGCCATGAATTACGCACAACCCAAGCAACTGCAAGCCGCCATCCTTGACTGGGCCGGCACTGTCGTCGACTTCGGCTCCTTCGCGCCGACCCAGATCTTCGTCGAGGCCTTCGCCGAGTTCGGCGTGCAGGTCAGCCTGGAAGAAGCCCGCGGCCCGATGGGCATGGGCAAGTGGGACCACATCCGCACCCTGTGCGACATCCCGGCCATCGCCGAGCGCTACAAGGCCAAGTTCGGCCGCGTACCGAGCGACGACGATGTCACCGCCATCTACGAGCGCTTCATGCCGCTGCAGATCGAGAAGATCGCCGAGCACTCGGCGCTGATCCCTGGTGCGCTGGACGCCATCGCCACCCTGCGCAAGGGCGGTCTGAAAATTGGTTCCTGCTCCGGCTACCCGGCGGTGGTGATGGAGAAGGTCGTCGCCCTGGCCAAGACCAACGGCTACGTCGCCGACCACGTGGTGGCTACCGATGAAGTCCCCAACGGCCGTCCGCATCCGGCACAGGCGCTGGCCAATGTGATCGCCCTGGGCATCAACGACGTCGCCGCCTGCGTGAAGGTCGACGACACCTGGCCGGGCATCCTCGAAGGCCGCAGCGCCGGCATGTGGACCGTCGCCCTGACCTGCTCGGGCAACGCCCTGGGCCTGACCTACGAGCAGTACAAGGCCCTGCCGGCTGAGAAGCTGGACCAGGAACGCCGCCGCATCGGCCAGATGTTCGAAGGCTCGCGCCCGCACTACCTGATCGACACCATTGCCGAACTGCCGGCGGTGATTGCCGATATCAACGCGCGCCTGGCGCGGGGGGAGATGCCGCAAAGCAGCTGACGCTCGGTGTTCAACAAGAAAGGCCCGCTTAGTGCGGGCCTTTCTTGTTGGCGTTGGTCTGACAGATCGCGCTCTTTGTAGGACCGAGGGGGACGCCCAGTCCTTGCTCGCGAACCGCACGGCACAGACCGTAGGGCGCATAACGCGCCAGCGTTATCCGCCGTTTGGGCTTGTGGTTGGGTGGTACTGCGTCGCGTAGGCGTGCGCACGGGCTTCTCGTTTCGCCCCTCGGCGAGTCCCTTTTGTCAAACGCCACAAAAGGAACCAAAAAGTCTTGCCCCGGACATCCGGTTTTTCGCTTAGGCGAAAAATACCCTCGTTGAAACGAAGTTTCAGGGGCACGCTGCGAAGGGCCSTCCCTGGCCCATCGCAGCTCTCGCGACATCCATGTCGCTCAACCCCTGAAACTCCGCGTCAACGAGGCC
>NZ_JASMRU010000009.1 GCF_030462585.1 Pseudomonas sp. CAN1
CCACCAGACCGCCGATGGCACCGTCAGCCAGTCGGCCCAGGTGCAGCAGGCGCTGGAGAACATCCTCCAGGCGGTGGGCGCCATCGTCGACCAGAACCAGCAGATCGCCGCCGCCGCCGAGCAGCAGACTGCCGTGGCTCATGACATCGACCAGAACATCGTCGAGATCAACCAGGCTGGCGAGCGCACCTCCGAAGGCGCCAGCGAGACCGAGCGCGCCAGCCGCGAACTGGCCGGCCAGGTGGTGGAACTCAAGCGGCTGATCGGCGCGTTCCGCGTCTGATCGTCACTGACTTTGGGGCGGATGCTGTGATCCGCCCGGTAACCAGGTTTTCGCCAGCAGGCCGATGCCCGTGGGTCGCATGGATGCACCCCATCTCACGGGTATCGGTTTGTCGGTGAACTCAGGACTCTTGCCGTCTTGCGTGAGCACCATGGGGTTGGGTGTTTCTGCGCCGCTTCGGTGTGCGCTTATGGATTTGGTTTCGCCTCTCGGCGAGTCACTTCTTCCAAACGCCGAAGAAGTAACCAAGAAGGCTTGCCCCTCCATCCGGTTTTTCGCCTAGGCGAAAAATTCCCTCGTTGAATCGAAGTTTCAGGGGCACGCCACGACGGGCCATCCCTGGCCCATCGTGGCTCTCGCGACATCCATGTCGCTCAACCCCTGAAACTCCAATTCAACGAGGCCTCCTGAAAGGGGCATTCCGGAGCGTGCGAATGTTTCTCTGGAAAACCTCAACAGCTAAAGCCAAAGGGATGCGTATGCTCTCGTAGGAGCAACTGTCTTCTTTTGATAGATCGTGCCTTGGATTTTCCCTCTCCCTAACCCTCTCCCTGAAGGGAGAGGGGACTGGTTCGGTGCCGACTGAAACCGCAATGTCAGCCGGCACGGATAGCTCCCTCTCCCTTCAGGGAGAGGGCGGGGGGAGAGGGCTGGGGGCGAGCACAAGATTATCCAGGTAGGAGCGGACGGCTCAGCTCCAGCCGAACAGCTCCAGCGCATTGCGCGTGCTGGCGCTCGCCAGCTCCTCGGGGCTGACGCCCTTCAGTTCGGCCAGTGCCACGCAGATATCCGGCAGGTGTTCCGGGCTGTTGCGCACGCCGGGGTACATCGACGGCGCCATGTCCGGCGAGTCGGTTTCCAGCACGATGGATTCCAATGGAATCTCCGGCACCACCTTGCGCAGGCGGTTGGCCTGCGGCCAGGTCGGGGCGCCGCCCAGGCCCAGGCGGAAGCCCAGCTTGAGGTATTCGCGGGCTTCCTCGCGGCTGCCGGCGAAGGCATGGATGATGCCCTGGCGCTTGGGCTTGTAGCGCTTGAGCGTGGCGATCATCGCCGCGTGGGCGCGACGCACGTGCAGCAGCACCGGCAGCTCGTAGTCGATGGCGATGCGCAGCTGCTCCTCGAAGATGGCCTGCTGGCCGTCGCGGTCGAGGTCTTCCAGGTAGTAGTCCAGACCGATTTCGCCTACCGCGCAGAGCTTCGGGTGGCCGGCGAGGCGCTGCAGCCATTCGCGCAGCGCGATGAGGTGTTCGGGCCGGTGCCGCGCCAGGTAGATCGGGTGCAGGCCGAGTGCGGCGTACAGGTCCGGTTCCTGCTCCACCAGCGCCCAGACGTCTTCCCAGTTCTCGCGGAAGACTCCCAGCAGCACCTGTCGCTCCACCCCCAGCTCGCGGCTGCGTTGCAGCACGGCGGCGCGGTCCTGCTCGAAGTCCGGGCAGTCCAGATGGTTGTGGGTGTCGATCAGGCGCATCGGTTCACTCCGTGCGCAGCTTGAGGTTGCGCGGGATCGGGTGCACGCCGGGGGTGTAGCTGTTCTGCTCGATGGCGGCCAGCGCCAGGTCCAGCGCCCGATCGGCGATCAGCGCGTGCTGCTGGGAGATGGCGTTGACCTTCAGCGGCACGAAGTCGAGCAATTGGGTGTCGCCGAAAGTGGCGATACGCAGGCCGTCCGGCCAACCCTTGGGGCGCGCCTGGAGGACGTCGAACACGCCTTCGAGCAGCACGTAGGAGGTGGTGATCAGCGCGTCGGGCAACTGGCCCTGGCCGGCCAGCAGTTCTTCCATCAGGCGCCGCCCGCAGTCGCGGCTGAAGGTTTCGCCATGTTCGATCAGCACCTGGCCCTTGAAGTCACGCAGGGCGCTGCGAAAGCCCGCCGCGCGTTCCTGGGAAATGATCAGTTCCGGCCGTGCACCGAGCAGGGCGATGCTGCGCGGCGCCGGCTTGAGCAGGCTGGCGGTGAGTCGTTGGCTGGCGTCACGGTCGTCGCTGACCACCGAGCAGAAGCGCTGCGGGTCGAGCTGGCGGTCCACGGCGATGATCGGCACGCCATCGGCCTGCAGGCGCGTGTGGCTGTCGTCACTGGCCGGCAGGCAACTGGCAACTATCAGTGCGTCGCAGCGTCGCGCGCGGAACAGGCTGAGTACCTGGCGCTCGGTGTCCGGCTCGTCGTCCGAGCAGGCGATCAGCAGCTGGTAGCCGCGTGCCCGCGCGCCCTGTTCGAGCAGCTTGGCGAGCTTGGCGTAGCTGGGGTTTTCCAGGTCCGGGAGGATGAAGCCCAGGGTGCGGGTCTGCCCGCGGCGCAGGCTGGCGGCCTGCTGGTCCGGGTGGTAGCCGTGCTCTTCGATCACCGCGCGCACGCGCTCCACCGTGGCGGCGCTGATGCGGCGCTGGACGGCCTTGCCATTGATCACATAGCTGGCGGTGGTGACCGAAACACCGGCCAGGCGGGCGATATCACTGAGTTTCAACGCGGAATGCTGCCGACAATTGGGGGCTTCAAGGATCACGCATTATCGAGTAACGTGCCAGTCTCAATAGGTGAAACGATTCAGCATTGCGCACGCAGTATTGCCTGAGCCCTGTTCCTGCGCCGCGCCTTCTAAGCTGTTCACCGTACAAGCGGATAACCGCCCCAGCGCCGGCGTGCGCAAGCGCCGGTGAGGAGAAGACGATGCTCGAATTCAACGCGCAGCAGGTCCGCATGGGCCAGCGCGCCGCCGACAAGCAGGCCGCGCTGGCCATGCTTGGCGCCGCCCTGGAGGACGACGGCCTGGTCGCCTCGGGCTACCTTGCCGGCATCCAGGCCCGTGAAGCGCAGGGCTCCACCTACCTCGGCCAGGGCATCGCGATTCCCCACGGTACGCCGGACACCCGCCACCTGGTGCAACGCACCGGCGTGCGCCTGATGCACTTCCCTGAGGGCGTGCACTGGGGCGACGGGCAGACCGTACACCTGGCGATTGCCATCGCAGCCAAGTCCGACGAACACCTGCGTCTGCTGCAACTGCTGACCCGCGCCCTGGGCGACGGTGAGGTGGGCAATGCGCTGCGTGCGGCGCAGAAGCCCGAGGACCTGCTGCGGCTCCTGCAGGGGGGCAGCTCGCAACCCTTGCTGTTCGACGAGCAACTGGTCGGCCTGGGCGTCGCTGCCGAGGACTTCGACGAGCTGGCGCTGGTCGGTGCCCGTCGCCTGAAGAAGGCCGGCTGCGTCGTCCCCGGCTTCGCCGCCGCCCTGCACGATCAGGAAGCGCTGCCGCTGGGCAATGGCCTCTGGTGGCAGGACAGCGAACAGTGCGTCACCCGTCCCGGACTGGTATTCGTGACCCCCACACGCGAGCTGAGCCACGCCGGCCAGCCGGTGCGCGGGCTGTTCTGCCTGGCCCGCCAGGGCGATGCCCACGAGGCGGTGTTCGCTCGTCTCTGTGATCTGCTGGTGGATGGCCGTGCCGGTGAGCTGGCCAGTGCCACGTCCGTGCGCGCAGTGCTGGAAGCCCTGGGGGGCGAACTGCCGGTGGACTGGCCAAGCGTCCGCGTACCGCTGGCCAACCCCCATGGCCTGCATGCGCGCCCGGCGCAGGTGCTGATGCTGCTGGCGCGCGACTTCAGCGGGGAAATCCGCGTGCGCATCGCCGAAGGCGACAGCGCCCCGGTGTCGATCCGCAGCCTGAGCAAGCTGCTCAGCCTCGGCGCGCGGCGTGGGCAGATGCTGGAGTTCTTCGCCGAGCCGGAGATCGCCGAGGCCGCGCTGGCCGCCGTGCGTGCGGCGGTGGAGCAGGGCCTGGGCGAAGAGGTCGAACCGCTGCCGGAAGCCGTCGAGCTGATACTCGAAAGCGTCGCCGTCGACGAACTGGAGTTGCAGGCCGTACGTGCTCCGGAAGCCGGTGCGCAACTCCAGGCCATTCCCGCCTCGCCGGGCATCGCCAGCGGGCCGGCTTATTTGCAGGTCGCCCGTGCCTTCGAATTCGCCGAGCGCGGCGAGTCCGCCGATACCGAACGCCAGCGCCTGGACGAAGCACGCAGCGCCATCAGCGCGGAGATCGAAGCGCTGGTGGAACGCAGCCAGGTGAAGGCGATCCGCGACATCTTCGTCACCCACCAGGCTCTGCTGGACGACCCCGAGTTGCTCGACGAAGTGCAGACACTGCTGGTCTTGGGCGCCAGCGCCGAAGCGGCCTGGAGCCAGGTGATCGAGCGCGTCGCCAGCCAGCAGGAGGCTCTGCGCGATGCGCTGCTGGCCGAGCGCGCGGCTGATCTGCGGGACGTCGGCCGGCGTGTGCTGGCGCGGCTGTGCGGCGCCGAGAGCGCGAGCGAGCCGGAGCAGCCTTACATCCTGGTAATGGACGAAGTCGGCCCTTCCGACGTGGCGCGGCTGGACCCGGAGCGAGTGGCCGGCATCGTCACCGCGCGCGGAGGTGCCACCTCGCACAGCGCGATCATCGCCCGCGCGCTGGGCATTCCGGCGTTGGTCGGTGCGGGAGTCAGCGTGCTGGCCCTGGAGTCCGGCACCGTCCTGCTGCTGGATGGTGAGAAGGGCGAGCTGAGCATCGCGCCGGACGCGCAAACCCTGCGCACCGCCGAAGCCCAGCGCGACCTGCGCCAGCGCCGCGCCGAGCAGGCCGAGGCGCGCCGCCACGAGCCCGCCGTCACCCGCGACGGGCATGCCGTGGAGGTCTGCGCCAACCTCGGTGATACCGCCAGTGCGGCGAAAGCTGTAGAGCTGGGCGCCGAAGGCGTCGGCCTGCTGCGCACCGAATTCGTTTTCATGGACAGCCCCCAGGCGCCGGACCAGGCCGCCCAGGAGCTGGAATACCGCCGCGTGCTCGACGCCCTGGACGGTCGCCCGCTGGTGGCGCGCACGCTGGATGTCGGCGGCGACAAACCGCTGCCGTACTGGCCGATTCCCGAGGAAACCAACCCCTACCTGGGCATCCGTGGCGTGCGCCTGACCCTGCAGCGCCCGCAGATATTCCGCACCCAGTTGCGCGCTCTGCTGAGTGCCGCTGCGGGCCGGCCGCTACGCATCATGTTCCCCATGGTCGGGCAGGTGGAGGAGTGGCGGCAGGCCCGCGACCTCACCCGCGAACTCTGCGCCGAGCTGGGCGGTGAACACGACTTGCAGCTCGGCATCATGGTCGAGGTGCCATCCGCCGCGCTGCTGGCGCCGGTGCTGGCGCGCGAGGTGGACTTCTTCAGCGTCGGCACCAACGACCTGACCCAGTACGCCCTGGCCATCGACCGCGGCCATCCGACCCTCTCCGCCCAGGCCGACGGCCTGCACCCGGCGGTGCTGCAACTGATCGACATGACCGTGCGCGCCGCCCACGCCCACGGCAAATGGGTGGGCGTGTGCGGCGAACTGGCCGCCGACCCGCTGGCAGTGCCGCTGCTCATCGGCCTGGGGGTGGACGAACTGAGCGTCTCGGCGCGCAGCATCCCGCTGGTGAAGGCGCGGGTACGCGAGCTGGACCTGCCGACCTCCCGCGAACTGGCACAGGCGGCGCTGGGCCTGTGCTCGGCGGCGGACGTGCGCCAGAGTGTCGCCCTGGCGCTGCCGGAGGTGCACTGATGGCCCGCATCCTGACCCTGACCCTGAATCCGGCGCTGGACCTCACCGTGCGCCTGCCACAGCTGGAACCCGGCGAGGTGAACCGCAGCGAGTCGGTGCTCAGCCAGGCCGCCGGCAAGGGAGTGAACGTCGCCCAGGTGCTGGCCGACCTTGGCCATTCGCTGACGGTTGCCGGCTTCCTCGGCGCGGACAATGCGCAACCCTTCGAAGCGTTGTTCCGCCAGCGTGGCTTCATCGATGCCTTCGTCCGCGTGCCGGGTGAAACCCGCAGCAACATCAAGCTCGCCGAAGGCACCGGGCGCATCACCGATATCAACGGGCCCGGCCCGCAAGTCGGTGAAGCGCAGCAGGACGCGCTGCTGGATCGCCTCGATCTGATCGCCGCCGACTTCGAAGTGGCGGTGGTGGCCGGCAGCCTGCCGCGCGGTGTCGATCCGCAGTGGTTGCGCGAGTTGTTGCTGCGTCTGCAAGGGCAGGGCCTGAAGGTCGCCTTCGACTGCAGTGGCACGGCTCTGCGCGCCGGCATCGAGGCCGCTCCGTGGCTGATCAAGCCCAACGACCAGGAACTGGGCGAGGCCTGTGGACATCTCGCTGGCAGCGCCGGGGAACTGGCTGCGCAGGTGGCGTCGTTTCGTGCTCGCGGCATCGAACAGGTGGTGGTTTCCCAGGGCGCCGACGGCGTGCGCTGGTTCGGCCCAGCGGGTGTCTGGCAGGCCGTTCCGCCGACGGTGGAAGTCGCCAGCACCGTGGGTGCGGGTGACTCGTTGCTGGCCGGTATGGTCCACGGCCTGCTCGCCGGCTGGCCGGCCGAGCGCGTGCTGCGCCAGGCCACGGCAGTGGCGGCGCTGGCCGTGACCCAGTTCGGCTTCGGCATCGGTGATGTGCAGCGCCTGCAGCGCATCGAAGACGCCGTGCAGGTTCAGGCGCTGGCCCCGAGCCGGACCTGAGCGCAAGAACAACAAGAGGTATGAAGATGAACCTTGCCTTGATCACGGCCTGCCCCAATGGCCAGATTTCCAGCGTGCTCAGCGCCCGCCTGCTGCGTTCGGCGGCCGAGCGCCTGGGCTGGTCGGTGTGCGTCGAACAACGCGACCCGCAGCATCCCGAACGCCAGCTGAGCGAAGGGCAGATCGCTGCTGCCGACTGGGTGCTGGTGGTCAGCGCGCAGCCGCTGGACCTCTCGCGCTTCGCCGGCAAGCGCCTGGTGCAGGCGCGGCCGGCCGAGGCTTTGGCCGAGCCTGCTGTCTTCCTCCAGCGCGCTGCGCAGGAAGCATCGGTCTGGCAGCGCGACGAAGCTCCGAGTGCACCCGCCGAGGTTCAGAAAGTGGCGAGGATAGTTGCCGTCACTGCCTGCCCGACCGGCGTGGCGCACACCTTCATGGCCGCCGAGGCGCTGCAGCAGTCGGCGCAGCAGATGGGTGTCGAGCTGCGGGTGGAAACCCAGGGCTCGGTGGGCGCGCGCAACCCGCTGAGTGCGGAAGAAATCGCCGCTGCCGATGTGGTCCTGCTGGCGGCGGATATCGAGGTCAACCCCGAGCGTTTTGCCGGCAAGCGCATCTTCCGCTGCGGCACCGGCGTGGCGCTGAAGCAGCCGCAGGCGACCATCGAGCGCGCACTGAAGGAGGCGACGGCGGAGTCTTCGTCTTCCGCTGGTAGCGCGGCGGCGCCGAGCAAAAATGAAGCGCGTGGCGTCTACAAGCACCTGCTCACCGGTGTGTCGTTCATGCTGCCGATGGTGGTGGCCGGCGGCCTGTTGATCGCGTTGTCCTTCGTCTTCGGCATCGAGGCGTTCAAGCAGCAGGGCACCCTGGCGGCGGCGCTGATGCAGATCGGCGGCGACGCCGCGTTCAAGCTGATGGTGCCGATGCTCGCCGGCTACATCGCCTGGTCCATCGCCGACCGGCCGGGACTGGCGCCGGGGATGATCGGCGGCCTGCTGGCCAGTACGCTGGGCGCAGGCTTCCTCGGCGGCATTGTCGCCGGCCTGCTCGCCGGCTATTCGGCACGGGCGATTGCCCAGTGGATTCCGCTGCCGAGCAGTGTCGCGGCGCTCAAGCCGATCCTGATCATTCCTCTGCTGGCCAGCCTGTTCACCGGGCTGGTGATGATCTACGTGGTGGGCTCGCCGGTGGCGGCGATGATGCGTTCGCTCACCGATTTTCTTGCCGGCATGGGCACCACCAACGCCATCCTGCTCGGCCTGCTGCTGGGCGGAATGATGTGCGTGGACCTCGGCGGGCCGATCAACAAGGCGGCCTATGCGTTCTCCGTCGGCCTGCTCGCTTCGCAGAGCTACGCGCCGATGGCGGCGGTGATGGCCGGCGGCATGGTCCCGCCGATCGGCATGGGCATCGCCACGCTGCTGGCGCGACGCAAGTTCGCCCAGAGCGAGCGCGAGGCCGGCAAGGCGGCGCTGGTGCTGGGGCTGTGTTTCATCTCCGAGGGGGCGATTCCGTTTGCCGCCAAGGACCCGCTGCGGGTGATCCCGGCGAGCATCGCCGGTGGTGCGCTGACTGGCGCGCTGTCGATGCTGTTCGGCTGCAAGCTGCTGGCGCCCCATGGCGGGCTGTTCGTGCTGTTGATCCCCAACGCGATGAACCATGCGTTGCTCTATCTGCTGGCGATTGCCATTGGCAGTGTGGTGACCGGCGTGCTCTACGCGCTGCTCAAGCGTGGTGAGGCGGCGCCGATGATGGTGATGGGGGAGCAGGTGGCGGGGCGGGTTTGAGGGGGGGCTCGGCGGGTATAGGAGCGGGCCATCCCCGCGAGTCGCGCGCACGGTGTTTCTGCAGGCTGGCAGTGGGGTTGGGGCTTTTGTAGGAGCGGAGCTTCTCCGCGATGCTTTGGCTCCGGGTGTTCTGCGTCGCTTCGGCGTGCGCTCGGACTTCTTGTTTCGCCCCCTCGGGCGAGTCCCTTTTGGCAAACGCCCCAAAAGGAACCAAAAGGTCTTGCCCCGGACATCCGGTTTTTCGCCTAGGCGAAAAATTCCCTCGTTGAAGCGAAGTTTCAGGGGCACGCTGCGAAGGGCCATCCCTGGCCCATCGCAGCTCTCGCGACATCCATGTCGCTCAACCCCTGAAACTCCACTTCAACGCGGCCTCCTGAACGGGGCAGTCGGAGTGCGCGGATATTTCACTGGAAGTCTTCAAGAGCCAGAGCCGGCCGGAACGGAGGCGCTCTTCGTAGGAGCGAGCTTGCTCGCGAACCGCATGGCACAGGTATTCCCCTGTAGGAGCGGACCTTGTCCGCGAAATCCATCGCGGATGAATCCGCTCCTACAGGGAGCGCACTGGGCGCGGCGCGTACGTAGGAGCGGACTCCGTCCGCGATAGGCGTGCATCACGCCGGATGCTGTCGGTAGCTGGCCATGGTCGGCAGCGACGGGTGGCCCGTTCGCGAGCAAGCTCGCTCCTACGAAGGGCACGCCGGCGTATAGCCTGGAAGGGGGACGCCCAGTTCTTGTTCGCGAACCGCCGGCGCGCCCCAGGATGGGCCGCACCGGCTGGTCATCACGTCGTCAGGCGATGCGCTTCTGCCGATGCACCACGACCGGCTTGGCCGGCTTCGGCGCCGGCACCGGCAGGCGGTGGGAGTCGCCGCGGCCCATGGGGAAGTATTCGAAGCCGTAGCGGGCCAGGCGCTCGGGGTCGAACAGGTTGCGCCCGTCGAAGATCACCGGGGTCTTCAGGCGGCTGGCCACCAGGTCGAAATCCGGGGCCTTGAACTGGCGCCACTCGGTGCAGATCACCAGGGCGTCGGCGCCGCCGAGGGTCGCTTCCGGGGTGCCCATCAGGGTCAGGCGTTCATCGTGGCCGTACAGGCGCTGGGCTTCGGGCATGGCTTCCGGGTCGAACGCGCGGACCTTGGCGCCGGCCGCCCAG
The DNA here is from genome assembly GCF_030462585.1 of Pseudomonas sp. CAN1. Lineage (GTDB taxonomy): Bacteria > Pseudomonadota > Gammaproteobacteria > Pseudomonadales > Pseudomonadaceae > Pseudomonas. The sequence continues at coordinate 9,731 of NZ_JASMRU010000009.1, forward strand.
AGGGCCTCCATCAGCACGCGGCTGGGAGCGTCGCGCATGTCGTCGGTGTTGGGCTTGAACGACAGGCCCCAGAGCGCGAAGGTGCGGCCCTTGAGCTTGCCGCCGTAGTAGGCGCGGATACGCTCGAACAGCTTGTCCTTCTGCCGCTGGTTCACTGCTTCCACGGCGCGCAGCAGGTCGCTGGAGCAGTGGGCTTCGTCGGCGCTCTGGATCAGCGCCTGGACGTCCTTGGGGAAGCAGGAACCGCCGTAACCGCAGCCGGGGTAGATGAAGTGGTAGCCGATGCGCGGGTCGGCGCCCATGCCCTGGCGGACCGCTTCGATGTCGGCGCCCAGGTGCTCGGCGAGTTCGGCCATCTGGTTGATGAAGCTGATCTTGGTGGCGAGCATGCAGTTGGCTGCGTACTTGGTCAGCTCGGCGCTGCGCAGGCTCATGGTGAGGATGCGGTCGTGGTTGCGGTTGAACGGCTCGTAGATCTCGCGCATCACGTCCAGCACTTCGGCGTTCTCGCAGCCGATGACGATGCGGTCGGGCTTGCGGCAGTCGGCCAGGGCCGAGCCCTCCTTGAGGAATTCGGGGTTGGAGACGATCTCGAAGTCCAGGCTGCGGCCCTGTTCGGCGAGCACTTCGTGGATGCGCGCCTTGACCCGGTCGCCGGTGCCCACCGGCACGGTGGACTTCTCGACGATGATCACCGGCTGGGTGCGGTTGCGGGCGATGCCTTCGGCCACCGCCAACACCGCGCGCAGGTCGGCGGAGCCGTCGGCCTGGGGCGGGGTACCCACGGCGATGAACTGCACGCGGCCATGGCCGGCGGCTTCGGCGACGTCATGGGTGAAGCGCAGGCGGCCGGCCTCCAGGTTGTCCTTCACCAGCTCGGCGAGGCCGGGCTCGAAGATGCTGATCTGCCCGCGCTTGAGCTTGGCCACCTTGTCCTGGTCGATGTCCATGCACAGGACGTCGTGACCGACCTCCGCCATCACGGCTGCCTGCACCAGGCCGACATAACCGATACCGAATACGCTGATTTTCATGCTGTGCTCTCCCGATAAGGGCTCGAAGCGGGATGGGGTCAGTCCAGCTGCACTCGATCGTTGCGAGCGTCGCTGGGTTTGATGACGGTTGTTCTGTCGTGCCGGCGTGGCGCGTTGATGGTGATCACGCCGGCGATCACCAGGGCGACACCCAGGGTGCGTGGCAGGCTCAGGGCCTCGCCGAAGCCGGGCAGCCAGGCGGCGCCGAGGTAGACCAGGGCGTAGCTGAGGCTGAGCAGGGAGTAGGCGCGGCTCAGCGGCAGGTGCTTGAGCGCCAGCAGCCAGCAGAGCATCGACAGTGCGTAGGCCAGCACGGCGGCGACCAGCACCAGCAGGGCCGACAGGTCCAGCTGGGCAAGTTCGAACGGCCATTGCCTCGGCAGGCGCGTGACGCTCCAGCGCATACCCAGTTGGGCGCTGCTGACCAGCGCTACGCTGCCCAGCGCGAGAAGGATTCCGCGCTTCATGTGTGCATCCCCAGCAGTGCCACGCCACCGACGATCAGTGCCACGCCCGCCCAGTGGCGGCCGTCGATGTGCTCGCCGAACAGGCGGCTCGCCAGCAGGGTCACCAGCACGAAGTTGAGGCTCAGCATCGGGTAGGCGACGCCGACCTCCAGGCGCTGCAGCACCAGCAGCCAGAGCAGCAGGCCGCCGCCCAGGCAGGCGATGGCCGTCAGCAGCCAGGGCGAGAAGAGCTTCGCGGCGATGCTGGCTGGCGCATCACGCCAGCTTTCCACGGCAAGCTTCTGCGCCATCTGGCCCAGGCAGGTCAGCAGGCAGACACCGGCGAGCAGCAGGGCGGTCATGGCTTCGCCTGGGGAATCAGCAGCACCACGATGTGGTTCTGCCGGTAGCTGACGGCGTCGCTGGGCAGCATCGCCAGTTCGGCTTCGTCGTCGGCGCTGTTGACGCGCATGACCACGCCGACGGAGCCCTCGGTGCGCGCCTGGTCGATCCAGGCGCGGATTTCGTCGTTGCCGACGCTACGGCCCTGACCTTCGGGATAATTGCGCAGGCCGTATTTCAGCTCGCCCACGGTATTGAACAGGGTCACGTCGCTGCGCCCGGTACGCCAGGCCAGCGCGGTGGCGGCGCCCAGGTCGTTGCTCAGCAGCTTGTGGGATTCGCTCAGAGCGTCCAGGTGCTCGGCGATGAACTGGTCGGGCATCTTGCTACCGATCAGCTTGTTCGGCATGGCGTTGGGCACCAGCGCCACCAGCAGCCAGACGGCCAGTGCGGGGGCGGCCCAGAAGCGTGTGGGGCGCAGCAGTTGTAGCAGGCCGGTGACGACCCAGGCGATGCAGACCAGGGCGATCATCAGCACGCTGGGCAGTTCGTCGTGGTACTGCGGATGACGCGCCTGCATCACCAGCAGGCCGGCCAGCGCACCGCTGCCCAGCAGCAGGTTGAGCGCGCCATTGAGGCGCAGCGCAAGCAGCCGGCGGTTCTGCAGGGCGCGGCCCAGGCAGTCGGCGATCAGCAGGGCCAGTGGGGCGAAGCAGGGCATGATGTAGGTCGGCAGCTTGCCCTTGGCCAGGCTGAAGAACAGGAACGGCATGACCAGCCAGAGCAGCACGAACAGCGTCTTCGACTGGCGCCAGCCCTTGAAGCCGTCGCGCAGCGCCGGGAGGATCAGCACCGCCCAGGGCAGGGCGCTGGCGAACAGCAGTGGCACGAAGAACCAGAACGGGCGGGTGTGCTGGGCATCTTCGGCGGCAAAGCGACGGATGTGCTCGTGCCAGAAGAAGAAGTTCCAGAAGTCCGGCTCGCGTGCGTGGATCATCAGTACCCAAGGCGCCGAGACGGCTGCTGCGACCAGCACGGCCAGCGGCCCGTAGCGCAGCAGTTCGCCGAAGCGCCTCTGCAGTACGGCATAGGGCAGGCCGATGAGCACCGGCAGGAGGAAGGCGAGGAAGCCCTTGGTCATGAAGCCGAAGGCGCAGGCGGCGCCGAGCAGGCTCCAGGCGGCGAGGCGCCCGCGCGTGGTGGCGGCGTCGAAGGCGTACCACAGCGCGACCAGGCTGAGGTTCACGCACAGGGTGAACTGCGGGTCGAGGTTGGCGTAGCCGGCCTGCCCGGCGATCAGCCCGAAGCTCATGTAGAGCAGGCCGGCGGTCCAGGTGCGGCGCGGGTCGTTCCACAGGCGACGGGCCACCAGGATGACCAGCAGGGTGCTCAGCGCAGAGACCAGCGCCGAGGCGAAGCGCACGCCGAACAGGTTCTGGCCGAACACCGCCTGGCTGATCGCGGTCAGCCAGTAGCCGCCGGTGGGCTTCTCGAAATAGCGCAGGCCGAGCAGGTGCGGCGACACCCAGTCGCCGGTCTGCAGCATGGCCTGGGTGATCTGGGCGTTGCGCGACTCGTCCGGGATCCACAGGCCGTGGAAGCCCATCGGCAGCAGGATGCACAGGACGAAGGCGGCGAGCAGCTTCGGGTAGGCCAGGCGGTTCATGCGCGCTGTACCCCGAGCCAGCCTTCGCGGCCGGCCAGCTCGCCGCGCACCAGGCTGGCGACGGGCAGGGTGGCGGGATCGTCCGGCAGCAGCCGGCCCAGCGGCACGAAGCGGATGCCGTTGCTGCGCGCCTGGCTCAGCAGGCGGCGGAAGTCGTGGGCCATGAGGATGCCCTCGACTTCGGCGTGAATGGTGTACACGTTCAGGGCGTCCATGTCGAAGCGTGAAAGGATGAAGTCGTTGAACGAGGCGGAGGGCAGCTGCGGCCCGACGACCTCGTCGAAGGTGGGCAGGTCCACCGGAATCTGCGGAGTGCCGGCGCGGCCGTCGGCGAGGCGCGGGCGGAACAGCGAGGTACCGCGGCAGTCGCTGTTGTAGCGGAAGCCGAAGCGCTCCTTGGCTTCGACCGTGCGCTCGTCGGCGCGCCAGCCGGCCACCGCCGAGCACTCGACCTTGTGACCGAGGATGTCGGCGAGGGTGTCGGTACCCTGGCGAATCTGCTCCTCCAGTTGCGCGGAACTCCAGCGGCCGGCGTTGGCCTGCCAGCCGTGATGGTCCCAGGCGTGCAGGCCGACCTCATGGCCGGCCTCGCGGGCGCGCCGCATCAGGTGGCCGAGGTCGCGGCCGATGCGCTTGCCCGGCCAGGCGGTGCCGGCCAGGAGGATGTCCCAGCCGTACAGCCCGGCTGCATTGGAGCGCAGCATCTTCCACAGGAACTGCGGGCGGATCAGCCGCCACAGGTGCCGGCCCATGTTGTCCGGGCCGACACTGAAGAAGAAGGTCGCCTTGACCCCGGCTTCGTCGAGCATGTCCAGCAGCCGCGGCACACCGTCACGGGTGCCGCGGTAGGTGTCCACGTCGATACGCAGTCCCGCTTTCATCAGGCGATGCTTTTCTTCAGCGGCACCACGTGCGGCTGGCTGCCGGCACGCTCGGCCAGGGCTTCGCGGAGGAAGAAGTCCAGCGTCTTGCCGATGGTCTCGGCCAGCTCCACGCTCGGCTGCCAGTTCAGCAGGCGGCGGGCGTTCTCGATGCTCGGCTTGCGGTGCGACACGTCCTGGTAGCCATCGCCGTAGAAGCTGCGGCTTTCCACTTCGCGGAAGCCGGCGAAGGGCGGGAACTGGTCGCGCAGCGGGTGGGCTTCGAACTGGCGCAACAGCTCTTCGCCCAGCTGGCGGATGCTGGCTTCGTTGTCCGGGTTGCCGATGTTGACGATCTGCCCGTCGCAACGGCCGCCTTCGTTATCGATGATGCGTGCCAGCGCTTCGATGCCGTCATCCACGTCGGTGAAGCAACGCTTCTGCGCGCCGCCGTCGACCAGACGGATCGGGGTGCCTTCGACGAGGTGCAGGATCAGCTGGGTGATGGCGCGCGAGCTGCCGATGCGCGCGGAGTCCAGGCGGTCCAGGCGCGGGCCCATCCAGTTGAACGGACGGAACAGGCTGAACTTCAGGCCCTTCTGGCCGTAGGCCCAGATGACGCGGTCGAGCAGCTGCTTGGAGACCGAGTAGATCCAGCGCTGCTTGTTGATCGGGCCGACCACCAGGTTCGAGGTGTCTTCGTCGAAGTTGGCGTCGGTGCACATGCCGTACACCTCGGAGGTCGAGGGGAAGATCACGCGCTTGTTGTACTTGACGCAGTAGCGCACCAGCTTGAGGTTTTCCTCGAAGTCCAGCTCGAACACGCGCAGCGGGTTGCGGGTGTATTCGATCGGGGTGGCGATGGCCACCAGCGGCAGGACCACGTCGCACTTCTTGATGTGGTACTCGATCCACTCGGTGTGGATGCTGATGTCGCCTTCGACGAAGTGGAAGTCCGGGTTGCCCTTCAGGCGCTCGATGGCGTCGGAGCCGATGTCCAGGCCGTAGACTTCGTAGTTGCCGTCGCGCAGCAGGCGCTCGGACAGGTGGTTGCCGATGAAGCCGTTGACGCCGAGGATCAGCACGCGGGTCTTGCGCTTGGGCTTGCCGCTGGCACCGTGCAGACGCGAGCCTTCCACCAGGCCCATCTCGCGGGCCAGTTGCGGGCCGGCGAGGAACAGGCCGCTGTCGCCCTGCTGGCCGGCGAGGATTTCCAGCGAGTCTTCGCCACAGGCGATGCGCAGCGGGTCGACCGCCAGCACCGAGCCGGGCGCCTTGCCGCCGTTGCCGGCGACGACGCGCGAGCCCCAGACGATCAGCTTGCGATCACCCACCGGGGCGAAGGCGCCGGGGTAGGGCTGGGTCACCGCGCGTACCAGGTTGTGCAGCTCGCGAGCCGGACGCTGCCAGTCGATCTGGCCGTCAGCCGGGGTACGGCGGCCGAAGTAGCTGGCGCGGGATTCGTCCTGGGCAACTTCCTGCAGCTCGCCACGGGCCAGGCGCGGCAGGGCCTGGTTGAGCAGCTCGCGGGAGGCTTCGCGCAGCTTGCCGTGCAGCATCAGCGCGGTGTCGTCGGCGCCGATGGCGACGCTCTGCTGGGCGAGGATGCCGCCGGCATCGGCGCGCTTGACCATGCGGTGCAGGGTCACGCCGGTCTCGGTTTCGCCGTTGACCAGCACCCAGTTCGCCGGGGCGCGGCCGCGGTAGCGCGGCAGCAGCGAGCCGTGCAGGTTGTAGCCACCCTGGCTGGCGCAGGCCAGCAGCTCTTCGCTGAGCAGGTGGCGGTAGTAGAAGGAGAAGATGAACTGCGGCTGCAGCTCGCGAATGCGGGCGATCCACAGTGGGTGGTTGACGTCTTCCGGCGCGTGCACCGGGATGCCGAGGCGCGCGCAGAGCTGGGCGACGGAGCCGTAGAAGCGGTTTTCCTTGGGATCGTCGGCGTGGGTGAAGACGGCGTCGATCTGGTAACCGGCGGCGAGCAGGGCTTCGATGCCGGCGCAGCCGAAGTCGTGGTAGGCGAAGACGATGGTCTGCTGGGTCATGGCTGGATGGACTCGAGAGAAGAAGAGGAAGTGGAGAGCTGGACGCGCGGGGCGTCGGATCGAACGATGCGTTCGATGAAGAAGCGGGGGCGGGCGCGGACGTCGTTGTACATGCGGCCCAGGTACTCGCCGAGCAGGCCCATGCCGACCAGCTGCACGCCGGTGAACATGAACAGCACGGCGAACAGCACGAAGGTGCCGTGGCCGGCCCAGGCGGCGCCGAAGATCAGGCGCAGCAACACCAGCAGCACGGCGAAGGCGAAACCGGCCACTGCCATGCCGCCACCGATGAAGGACAACAGGCGCAGCGGCGAGGTGGTCATGCAGGTGACCAGGTCGAACATCAGGTTGATCAGGCGCACGAAGTCGTATTTCGACTCGCCGTGCTCGCGCTCGGCGTGGGCCACGTGGATCTCGGTGGTGTGGCGGGCGAAGCTGTTGGCCAGGATCGGGATGAAGGTGCTGCGCTCGCGGCAGGCGAGCATCGCCTTGACGATGCTCGCGCGGTAGGCGCGCAGCATGCAGCCGTAGTCGCTCATGGCGACGCCGGTGGAGCGCTGCACGGCAAGGTTGATCAGCTTCGACGGCCAGCGGCGCAGAGCCGAGTCCTGGCGCTTCTGGCGCACGCTGCCGACCACGTCGTAGCCCTTGGCGGCTTCCTCGACCAGGCGCGGGATTTCTTCCGGCGGGTTCTGCAGGTCGGCGTCGAGGGTGATCACCAGGTCGCCCTGGCACTGCTCGAAGCCGGCCATGATCGCCGCGTGCTGGCCGTAGTTGCGGTTGAGGATGATCGCCACGATGTGGCTGCCCGGAGCCTGCGCGGCTTCCTGCAGCAGGTCGGCGGAACTGTCGCGGCTGCCGTCGTCGATCAGCACGATCTCGTACGGACGATTGAGCTGCTCGCAGGCGGCCGTGGTACGGCGCAACAACTCGGGCAGGCTGGCCTCTTCGTTGTACACCGGGATGACGATGGACACGAGGTTGATCGGGTAGGGTTTCACGACGGCGTTACCGAGTCAGGTTTTCGATGGCGTCGACCACGCGGTCCTGGTCGGCGCGGGTCATGTCGGGGAACAGCGGGATGGAGCAGATCCGCGCCGAGTTCCACTCGGTGTTGGGCAGGCTCACGTTGGGGAAGCGCTGGCGGTAGTAGCTGTGCAGGTGGCTGCCGATGAAGTGGATGCCGCTGCCGATGCCGCGCTCCTGCAGGCCCTGCATGAAGGCGTCGCGGTCCAGGCCGCAGCGTTCGGCGTCGATGCGCAGGATGTACAGGTGCCAGGCGTGGTGCTGCGGGTAGCTCGGCACTGCCAGCGGCTGCACCGGCAGGTGCGCCAGGCGCTCGGCGTAACGGGCGGCCAGTTCGGCGCGGCGGACGTTGAGCGCTTCCAGCTTGGGCAGCTGCGACACGGCGATGGCGGCATTGATGTCGGTGAGGTTGTACTTGAAGCCGGGCTCCACCACCTGGGCCTGCGGCTTGCGGCCGTGGGTCAGGCGGTCGTAGGCGTCCACGCCCAGGCCGTGGAACTTCAGGGTGCGCACGCGGTTGGCCAGGGCTTCGTCGTCGGTGACGAACATCCCGCCTTCGGCGCAGGTGAGGTTCTTGATGGCGTGGAAGGAGAAGATCGCGGTGCCGGTCTGGCCGACGTGGCGGCCGCGGTACAGCGTGCCGGCAGCGTGGGCGGCGTCCTCGATCACGGCGATGCCGTGGCGCTGGGCCAGCGCGTTGATCGGGTCCATGTCGCAGGCTGCGCCAGCGTAGTGCACCGGGACGATGGCGCGGGTGCGCGGGGTGATCGCGGCTTCTATGCGGGCGGCGTCGGTCATCAGGGTGTCGCGGTCGACGTCGACGAACACCGGCGTGGCGCCCAGCAGGCAGATCATGTTGGCCGTCGAGACCCAGGTCTGCGACGGGGTGATCACTTCATCGCCCGGGCCGATGCCCAGGGCCAGCAGGGCCAGGTGCATGCCACCGGTGGCGGAGGACAGCGCGACGGCGTGGCGGCAACCGATGGACTCTGCGAAGCGCTGTTCCAGTTCCTGGTTCTTCGGGCCGGTGGTGATCCAGCTCGAACGCAGCACGTCATTGACGGCCTGGATTTCGTCTTCGCCGATGCTAGGACGGGAAAAAGGGAGGAATGGCGTATCCATGTCGGGTTCCAACGGCCGCGAGGCTCAGACTTTCAAGTGTGCGAAAGCTACGTCGAAGTTCGTTAAGAAGCCGTTAAGTGGATGTCGTGATTACGTTTACCGATCGGTCTTGCGACTTATCGCACCGGACGTATGGAAGTCAGTTGAGTGAAATGTCCGAAAGCGACGTATTCCGTGTCGCAAAACACTGTTGAACAGTCGTTCATCCTTGGCTATGGTGGCCCCACGCTCCTACGGACGCTTCCTGCGGGAAAGTCGCAGGAATTTCCGTCATTCGGATGAGGCCCTTGCATGCGTTATTCGTCGCTTGTGGACAGGATGGTCGGACCCGGCGTTGCCGCCTGGGACATTCACTACGCCGCGATCGCCGCCCAGCGCGAAGGCCGCGACGTGATAGTGCTGAGCGTGGGCGACCCGGACTTCGCCACGCCGGACTTCATCACCGAAGCCGCCGTCACCTCCCTGCGCGGCGGCGACACCCACTACAGCGACGTGGCCGGCAAGCCCGAGCTGCGCCAGGCCATCGCCGCGCTGCATGAACGAAAGTGCGGGCAGGTTGTCGGGGCGGAAAACGTCATCGTGGTGGCCGGTGCGCAGAACGGTCTGTTTGCCGCTGCCATGTGCCTGCTGGAGAAGGGCGACGAGGTCATCACCTTCGATCCGGTCTACGTCACCTACGAGGCCACGCTGAAGGCCACTGGCGCGGTGCTGGTGGGCGTTCCGACCCGCCCGGAACATGGCTTCCGACCGCAGGCCGCCGACATTGCTGCCGCCATCACGCCGCGTACCAAAGCCATCTTCCTGGCCAACCCGAACAACCCCACCGGCGTCGTGCTGGATCGTGAGGAACTGCTGGCCATCGCCGAGCTGGCCCAGGCCCATGACCTCTGGGTGGTGGTGGACGAGGTCTACGAGGGCCTGACCTTCGAGCGTGAGCACCAGAGCTTCGCCGCCCTGCCGGGCATGGCCGAGCGCACCCTGAGCATTGGCAGCCTGTCGAAATCCCACGCGATGACCGGCTGGCGCACCGGCTGGATCGTCGCCAACCCGACCCTGGTCGTGCACCTGGAAAACCTTGCGCTGAACATGTTCTACGGCTTGCCGGGGTTCATTCAGGAGGCCGCGCGGGTAGCGGTGGAAAGTCACGATGAGGTGGTTTCGTCGATGCGCGAGATCTACCGCCGCCGCCGCGACCTGGTGGTTGCCGCGCTGAGTGACAGCCCGCGCCTCAAGGTGCTGAAGCCCGAGGCCGGCATGTTCGTCATGGTCGACGTGCGCGACACCGGCCTCAGCTCGCTGGACTTCTCCTGGCAGCTGTTCCATGCCACTGGCGTCTCGGTGCTCGATGCCGCGGCGTTCGGCCCGCAGGCGCAAGGCTTCGTACGGTTGTCCTTCGGCCTGAGCGACGAGAGCATGGCCGAGGCCTGTGCGCGGATCATCCGTTTCGTCGAGACCCTGCCGGCGTATACCAAGCCTGTAGGAGCGGACCTTGTCCGCGATTCCACTCCAGGCGTTGCAGCTGATCGCGGACAAGGTCCGCTCCTACAACAGACGGCTCAGACCGCGACCAAACCGGTCATCGACGTGCGCGATATCCACAAGCGCTTCGGCGATTTCGAGGTGCTCAAGGGCGTTTCGCTGTCGGCCCGCGAGGGCGAGGTGATTTCGCTGATCGGCGCCAGCGGCTCGGGCAAGAGCACCCTGCTGCGCTGCATCAACATGCTGGAGATTCCCAACCAGGGCTCGGTCACCGTCAATGGCGAAACCATCGCGCTGGCGCAGAACCGTCACGGTGAGCCGATGGTGGCCGACCAGAAGCAGCTGACGCGCATCCGTTCGCAGCTGGGCATGGTGTTCCAGAGTTTCAACCTGTGGCCGCACCGCACGGTGCTGGAGAACCTGATCGAGGCGCCGACCTTCGTCCTTCACGAGAGCAAGGCCGAGGCCCGCGAGCGCGCCGAGGCGCTGCTGGAACGCGTCGGCCTGGCCGAGAAACGCCACGAATACCCGGCCTTCCTGTCCGGCGGCCAGCAGCAGCGCGTGGCCATCGCCCGTGCACTGGCCGTGCGGCCGAAAGTGATGCTGTTCGACGAGCCGACCTCGGCGCTGGACCCGGAGCTGGTGGGTGAGGTGCTCAAGGTGATCCGCTCGCTGGCCGAAGAGGGGCGCACCATGATCCTGGTCACCCATGAGATGGCCTTCGCCCGCGACGTGTCCAGCCATGTGGCGTTCCTGCACAAGGGTTTGATCGAGGAGGAGGGCACCGCCGAGGAGGTCTTCTCGCGGCCGCGCAGCGAGCGCTGCCGGCAGTTCGTCAACGCGCACCAGAATCGCTGACCGATGCCGCGCAGTCGGCGCATCGATGAGCGTGACCCAACACTAAATACAACAATGCAGGGGATCACGATGAACAAGAAAGGTCTGTGCAATCTGATGGTGGGTGCGGCGATGCTGGTGGCTGGCATGGCGAGCGCCCAGGCCGAGACGATCCGCTTCGCCCTGGCCGCCGAACCCTATCCGCCGTTCTCCCAGAAGCAGCCCGATGGCAGCTGGGTCGGCTTCGAGCCGGACCTGATTCGCCAGGTCTGCGCCGAAATGAAAGCCACCTGCGAGATCGACGAAGTGGCCTGGGACGGCATCATCCCGGCGCTGCTGGCGAAGAAGATCGACGTGATCTTCAACTCGCTGTCGATCACCGACGAGCGCGAGAAGCAGATCGCCTTCAGCCGCCCCTACTACGACACCCCGGTGGCCGTCGCCGCGCCGCAGGCGGTGGACGTGCAGATCACCCCCGAGGGCCTGAAGGGCAAGGCCATCGGCGTGCAGATCTCCACCGTCAGCTCCAACTACCTGAAGAAGTACTACGAGAAGATCGCCGACGTGCGCTACTACGACACCCAGGACTCGGTGAACGCCGACCTGGTGGCCGGGCGCATCGACCTGATGATGGCCGACGGCATCGCCGTGGCGTCCTTCGTCAAGTCGCCGGACGCCCAGGCGGCCGGCATCGTCAACAAGGGCGAAGTGAAGTACGACCCGCTGTTCGGCCGTGGCGTCGGCGCCGGCATGCGCAAGGGCGATACCGAGCTGAAGGCGAAGATGGACGAGGCCATCGGCAAGCTGCTCGCCAGCGATGACTACAAGGCGCTGTCGGACAAGTACTTCGGCATGAGCGTCGCGCCCAAGCAGTGATCCTGGCTTGAGCTGGACCCGTGCCCGTGGCGGGCACGGGGTGATCCCGAGCCTCCCTTCCTGGAGACGGCCATGCAAAGCATCTTCGACCTGATCGGCTTCGGCCCCACCGGCTGGGGCCCGGCCCTGCTCAAGGGGCTGCTGGTCACCCTGCAGATTTCCGTCGGCGCCTTCCTGGTCGGCCTGCTCATCGGCCTGGCTGCGGCCAGTGCCAAGATCAGCGGACCGCGCCCGCTGGCCATGCTTGCGCGCGGCTACACCACGCTGTGCCGGGCGGTGCCGGAGCTGCTGCTGATCCTGCTGCTGTTCTACGTCGGCTCCATGGGCCTGAACCAGTTCTTCGAGTGGCTCGGCTACGGCCAGGTGAAGCTCAACGGCATGATGGTCGCCATCGTCGTGCTCGGCCTGGTACAGGGCGCCTACGCCTCGGAAATCTTCCGTGGCGCCATCCAGTCGATTCCCTACGGACAGATCGAGGCGGCGCGCGCCTACGGCATGCACGGCTTCGGCCTGTTCCGCCGGGTGACCTTGCCGATGATGGCGCCCAACGCGCTGGCCGGCATGGCCAACCTGTGGGTCAACCTGATCAAGGACAGTGCGCTGATCAGTGTGGTCGGCACCAACGAACTGCTCTACACGGCCAAGCAGGCCGCCGGTTCGACCCGTCACTACCTGACCTTCTACCTCACCGCGGCGGCGCTGTATTACGTGCTCACCGTGCTTTCCAACCTGTTCTCCGGCTACCTGGAGCGGCGTTTCCGCCGCTGGATTCCGGCGGTCTGAACGAGGCGCGGCGATGAACGAACACTGGCTATTCGTCTACGGTGCCCTGCTGCTCAAAGGGCTGGGCACCACCCTGGTGATCCTGCTGATTTCCGCCACGCTGGGCTTCGTGCTGGCGTTGGGTGTGGCGCTGGCGCGGATGTCGCGCAACTTCCTGGTCTCGCGCCTGGCGCTGGCTTACACCAGCGTGATTCGCGGCACCCCGCTGCTGGTGCAGATCTACATCTTCTACTACGGCCTGGGCAGCCTGTTCGCGCAGTTCCCGCTGATTCGCGGCAGCTTCCTCTGGCCATACCTGCGCGATGGTTTCTGGTACATCGTCATCGCGCTGATCCTCTCGGTCGGCGCCTACGTCGGCGAGGTGGTGCGCGGCGGCCTGAAGGCCGTGCCGCGCGGCGAGCTGGAGGCCGCTTCGGCGTTCGGCATGAACCGCACGCTGGTGCTCTACCGTGTGTGGCTGCCGCGGGCGATTCGCCTGCTGCTGCCGACCCTGGCAGGGGAGAGCGTGATGCTGCTCAAGTCCACCGCGCTGGCGTCCACCATCGCCGTGGTCGACCTGCTCGGCGCGGCCAACGTGGTGCGCGCGCAGACCTTCCAGGTCTACCAGCCGCTGCTGCTGGTGGCGGCGATCTACATCTGCCTGACCTTCATCATCGAGGCGCTGTTCGCGGTGCTGGAGCGCGCGACGCCGGTTCGCCGCGAGACACCCAAGCCGACGCAGCGTTCGTGGCTGGGCAAGCGCAGGCCGCGTACGGCCGTGTGAGTGGTTACGCGTAGGCACCGCGACGCAGGCCTTCGACCCAGCAGCGGCTGAGTTCGAGGCCGTCGGCGGCGCTGAAGGTCGAGGGATTCAGGCACCACTCCAGCCACAGGCCGTCGAGCATGGCGGACAGGCCGATGGCGGCCAGGCGCGGGCGTGCCACCTTGAAGCCCTCGGCGTCGGCGAGTTCGCTGATGAGTTTTTCCAGGATGGCGAGGTAGCTGTGATAGCCGCGCTCGTGCGCTTCGTTTACCGGCGGCGAGTGGCGGATCAGGCTCCAGAACACTACCCAGGGGCTGAGCAGGTCGGGGTCGAGCACCTGGGGCGAGAAGGAGCCGGTGAGGAAGGCTTCCATGCGCACGGCCGGGTCGCTGCCGACCGCGTCGACCTGCTGGTACAGCGCCTGGGTGACATCCCTGGCAAGCGTCTCGTAGGCCTGCGCGACCAGTGCGTCGATGCTGCCGAAATGGTGGTTGACCAGGCCCACGGCGACGCCGGCTTCCTTGGCGATGCGGCGCACCGAGATGCCCGCGTGGCCATCGGCGACCAGGCACTTGAGGCAGGCGCGGACCAGATGGTCGCGACGCTCCTCGGAGGTGGCGCGCTGGGCTTTCTGGCGGGGGATATCCAAGGGCGGGCGTCCTCTGAGCGTGGTGCCGGTACGCGGCGAACGGGTTCGATACTAGGAGGCGCTGGCGAAGATTTCCATGGGCTTTTCGGACAGACACAGGACAGAGGAGGCAGTGCAGATGATCGAGGACGTATCCTTCAGCGTACCCGGCGACTCCGGCGCCGAATTGTGCGTGCGCGCCTGGCACATCGATGGTGGAAAACCGGGCCCGAGAGTGCACTTGCAGGCCGGTGTGCACGCCGACGAAATCGCCGGGATGCTGGTGCTCCACGAGTTGCTGCCGCGTCTGCACGATGCAGCCGAACGCGGCGAGCTGAACGGCAGCGTGACAGTGGTTCCGCAGGCCAATCCGTTCGGCATCGCTCAGTTCCGCCAGGGACGGATTCTCGGTCGAAACCACGAAGCGACCTCGCGCAATTTCAACCGTGGCTTCATCGCTTCGGCGGCCGCCAGCGGCACTCTCGACAACCTCACGCTGTGGCAAAAGCGCGTGGCCGAACTGGCCGCGCCGGCGGACATCGTGCTCGACCTGCACACCGACGACGAGGCGTTGCAGTACGTGTATATCCACGAGTGCTTCTGGCCTGCCGCACAGGACCTCGCCGCCGCGCTCCGTGCTGAGCTGGCGATCATCTGGGAAGGCGATGGCGACGGCGCTTTCGAGGAGGTAGTGATCGCCCCGTGGCTGGCCGAACAGCGCTTTGCCGGACGCCTGGTGGCGACGGTCGAATTGCGCGGTCAGGGCGACGTCAGCGACGCGCTGGCGCAGCAGGATGCCGATGGCCTTTACCGCTTTCTCGGTGCCCGCGGCGTGGTGAGCGATGCCGGGTCGTTGCCGGAGTGGCAGGGCGTTGCCACGCCCATGGGCTTCATGGAAACCGTGTTCGCCCCGGCAGCCGGCGTGCTGGTCTTCGAGCGTGAGCTGGGTGAATGGATCGAGGCGGGCGAACGCTTCGGCCGCATCATCTCCCGCCCCGGCGATGCCAGCAGCGAGCACATCCTGCGTGCTCCACAGGGCGGCCTGCTCGTTACACGCTATCGCGACCGGCTGATTCCTCAGGGTGCCATCGCCGCCAAGCTGACCGGCAGCACGACGTCCAGCACCTGGAGCTCCGGCGCACTCGATCCATAACGCCGAACGGCTCTTCGTAGGAGCGAGCTTGCTCGCGAACCCAGGCCCCGCAGCGGGGTTTGTTCGCGAGCAAGCTCGCTCCTACGAAAAGACAAACAAAAACGCCCGCACAAGGCGGGCGTTTTCGTGAGTGGCGAACTCAGTGGTGTTCGCGGGTGGCGCGGAAGGTGACGTCCGGCCAGCGCTCTTCCATCAGGCTCAGGTTGACGCGGGTCGGGGCCAGGTAGGTGAGGTGGCCGCCGCCGTCCACGGACAGGTTCTCGAAGGCCTTGTCCTTGAACTCCTTGAGCTTCTTCTCGTCCTTGCACTCGATCCAGCGCGCGGACCAGACGTTGATCTGCTCGTAGGCGCACTCGACCTTGTATTCCTCCTTCAGGCGGCTGGCGACGACGTCGAACTGCAGCACACCGACGGCGCCGAGGATGATGTCGTTGTTGCGCTCGGGGAAGAACACCTGGGTGGCGCCTTCCTCGGCCAGTTCCTGCAGGCCCTGGCGCAGCTGCTTGGACTTCAGCGGGTCCTTCAGGCGCACGCGGCGGAACAGTTCCGGGGCGAAGTGCGGGATGCCGGTGAAGCCCAGCGCCTCGCCTTCGGTGAAGGTGTCGCCGATCTGGATGGTGCCGTGGTTGTGCAGGCCGATGATGTCGCCGGCGAAGGCTTCTTCGAGCTGCTCACGCTCGCTGGAGAAGAAGGTCAGCGCGTCGGCGATCTTCACGTCCTTGCCCAGGCGCACGTGGCGCATCTTCATGCCCTTCTCGTACTTGCCCGAGCAGATGCGCATGAAGGCGATACGGTCGCGGTGTTTCGGGTCCATGTTCGCCTGGATCTTGAACACGAAGCCGGAGAATTTCTCCTCGGTCGGCGCCACGGTGCGCTCGTGGGCGCCGCGTTCCAGCGGTTGCGGGGCCCAGTCGACGATGCAGTCGAGCACCTGGTCGACGCCGAAGTTGCCCAGTGCGGTACCGAAGAATACCGGGGTCATCTCGCCCTTGAGGAAGGCGTCCTTGTCGAACTCGTGGCAGGCGCCCTGCACCAGCTCCAGTTCTTCGAGGAAGTTGTCGTAGAGGTCGCCCAGGTGCGCGCGCGCTTCGTCCGAGTCGAGCTTGTCGATGACCTTCGTCTCGATGCGCTCGTGGCCGTGGCCGGGCACGTAGACGATGATCTTGTCCTGGGCGAGGTGGTACACGCCCTTGAAGTCGCGGTAGCAACCGATCGGCCAGGTGATCGGCGCGGCCTTGATCTTCAGGACCGCTTCGATCTCGTCGAGCAGCTCGATGGGGTCGCGGATGTCGCGGTCGAGTTTGTTGATGAAGCTGACGATGGGCGTGTCGCGCAGCCGGCAGACTTCCATCAGGGCGATGGTGCGCGGCTCTACACCCTTGCCGCCGTCGAGGACCATCAGCGCCGAGTCCACCGCGGTCAGGGTGCGGTAGGTGTCTTCGGAGAAGTCTTCGTGGCCGGGGGTGTCGAGCAGGTTGATCATGTGCTCGCGGTAGGGGAACTGCATCACCGAGGTGGTGATGGAGATGCCGCGCTGCTTCTCCATTTCCATCCAGTCGGAGGTGGCGTGACGGTCGGATTTACGCGACTTCACGGTACCGGCGACGGCAATCGCCTTGCCCATCAGCAGGAGCTTCTCGGTAATGGTGGTCTTACCGGCGTCGGGGTGGGAAATGATCGCGAACGTGCGGCGCTTCGCGACTTCGGCGGCTTGGATGCTCATGGATGGGTGCCTGGTCGATTCGGTGAAGATGGGCAGCGAGCGGCCCGAAAAGCGCGGGATTATAGCGTAAACCGCAGCGTCGCCGGCAGACCCGGCGACGCAAGGCGCTTGACCCCGTTAGGGGCCGTCAGTGGTCGCTGTCGGCGGCGGGCTCGGCGCCCTGGTAGATGCGCCGCACCAGCGGGCCGATGGACAGGCCCTGGAGCAGGATCGACACCAGCACCACCACGTAGGTCAGGCTGAGGATCAGGTCGCGCTGCTCGCCCAGCGGCAGCGATAGTGCCAGGGCCACCGAGACGCCACCGCGCAGGCCGCCCCAGACGAGGATGCGGATGGTGCCGGCGGGCACCTGGCGGCGGCCGTTTTCCCGCTGGCGCAGCACCAGGATGGCCGGGGCCACGGTGAGCAGGCGCGAGATCAGCACCGCGCCGCCGAGGGCGAAGGCAGCCACCACGTGCAGCCAGTTGAACGGCAGCAGGAGCAGCTCCAGGCCGATCAGGGCGAACAGCAGGGCGTTGAGGATCTCGTCGATCAGCTCCCAGAACTTGTCGATGTAGCGCCGCGTCTCGTCGGACATGGCGTACTGGCGGGCCTGGTTGCCGATGATCAGGCCGGCCACCACCATGGCGATCGGCGCCGACACATGCAGCCGCGCGGCCAGTGCCGCGCCGCCGAGTACCAGGGCCAGGGTCAGCATGACTTCCACCTGGTACTGGTCGATGCCGCGCATCATCAGGAACACGCCATAGCCCAGCGCCGCGCCGAACAGGATGCCGCCTATGGCTTCCTGCACGAACAGCCAGGCGATGGTGGATGCAGTGGGCGTTTCGCCGGCCAGCAGGATGCCCAGCAGGATGGTGAAGACCACCACGGCGGTGCCGTCGTTGAACAGCGACTCGCCGACGATGGTGGTGGCCAGCGGCTTGGGCGCGTTGGCCGACTTGAGGATGCCCAGCACCGCGATGGGGTCGGTGGGTGAGATCAGCGCGCCGAACAGCAGGCAGTAGATGAAGTCCACGTGCCAGCCGAAGAGGGCGAAGGTGTAGTAGGCCAGGTAGCCGATCACGGTGGTGGCGATCAGCACGCCGAAGGTGGCCAGCAGGCCGATGGGCCACTTGTAGTTGCGCAGGTCGGCGAGGTTCACGTGCAGCGCGCCGGCGAACAGCAGGGCGGGCAGGAACCAGGTCATCAGCACGTCGGAGAAGTCGATGCGGCTGATCATCTGTTGCATCTCGACTTCCAGAACCGGATAGCCGATCAGCGACATGCCCTGGGCGATGAAGGAGAACACCAGGGCGGTGGCCATGACGCCGATGGTCGGCGGCAGACGGATGAAACGGTAGTTGACGTAGGTGAGCAGGGTGGTCAGCGCGATGAACGCTGCGGCCAGATCAAGCATGGCGATGAATCTCCGTGGTAGGCAAGACGCCGGCCCCGAGTGACCTATCCATGGGTCGGGGGCACGCGAAAGGAATCCCGATGATAACCGCTGAGTTGCAAAGCGTGCGGAACCGCTGGGCGCATTCGGCGTTTGGCAAGTCATGGGGTGCGATGGTTCACCCGGATGGGCGAATTTTCGAAAAAAATTTTGTCGGCTACAACCCCCGGCCCATGGGAGCTGACGGCGAAAACGCCGTTGCGCAATGGCACAAGGATGGCAAATAAACTGAACCCAGCCGCACTTGAGGGGGTCCACCCCTTCGCGACGACAGTCCGCCAGCGATTTGCAAGTGCTTGATTCTCGTCGCGTTTAATCGCGGTCCCAACTAGCTTTCTGGACGGGATCGAGCGTCAAGTGAGTGCGGCGATGCCAGTCGCCGTGCACCCGAAGGGAGTCCCCCAACCATGGTGAAGACCACCACGGGCAAGGCCCTGTTCGGCGTCTGCTTTGCAGTCGTTGTTCTGGCCCTGCTGATCCACTGGATCACCCCCGCCACCTTGTGGCAATACCGCGAAGACCTGCAGTTCTACCTGCAGGCGCACCTGTTCCTGGTGTTCGTCTCCATGCTGGCCGCCGTTGCGGTCGGTATCCCCGCCGGCATCCTGCTCAGCCGGCCCGCCCTGCAGGGGCAGGCCGAACGCCTGATGCAGATATTCAACGTCGGCAACACCATCCCGCCGCTGGCCGTGCTGGCCATCGCCCTGGCGATAGTCGGGATCGGCAATGGCCCGGCGATCCTCGCGCTGTTCCTCGCCTCCCTGCTGCCCATCGTGCGCAACACCTACGAAGGCCTGCGCGCCGTGCCGGCCTCGCTCAAGGAAGCGGCCACCGGTATCGGCATGACCCCGCGCCAGGTGCTGCTGCGGGTCGAGTTGCCCAACGCGGTGCCGCTGATCATGGGCGGTGTGCGCATTGCGCTGGCGCTGAACGTCGGTTCCGCGCCGCTGGCTTTCCTGATCGGTGCCAACAGCCTGGGCAGCCTGATCTTCCCCGGCATCGCCCTGGACGACCAGTCCAAGCTGCTGCTCGGCGCCGTGTGCACCGCGCTGCTGGCGCTGGTGCTCGATGGCCTGGTGGTACTGTTCAGCCGCAGCGTGCTGGAACGGGGGCTGACGCAATGAAAGCTTTCGATTTCAAAGGAATCAGCATGAGACACCGACTGCTTGGTGCGCTCGGCCTGTTGCTCGCCGCCGCCACCGGAGCTGCGCATGCGGCCGACGTGATCCGCATCGGCGGCAAGCCGTTCACCGAACAGCGCATCCTCACCGCCATCACCGCGCAGTACCTGCAGAGCAAGGGCTACGAGGTGAAGGTCACCAACGGCCTGGGCAGCACCCTGGCGCGCAGCGCCCAGCAGAGCGGGCAGCTGGACCTGGTCTGGGAGTACACCGGCTCGTCGCTGATCGTCTACAACAAGGTCAAGGAAAAGCTCGACGCCGAGCAGTCCCTGGCCAAGGTCCGCGAGCTGGACGGCAAGAAGGGCCTGGTCTGGCCCAAGCCCGCACCGTTCAACAACACCTACGCCCTGGCGATGCCCGAGGAGCAGGCCGAACAGCTCGGCGTGCGCACCCTTAGCGACCTGGCGCGGGTGATGAAGGAGCAGGGCACGAAGCAGACCCACCTGTTCGCCATGGACCCGGAGTTTGCCGGGCGCCCCGATGGTCTCGCGCCGATGAGCGAGCTGTACGGCTTCCACTTCACCCGTGACGACGTGCGGCAGATGGACGCCGGGCTGGTCTACACCGCGCTGAAGAATCGCCAGGTGTTCGTCGGCCTCGTCTACACCACCGACGGCCGCCTGAAGGACTTCAAGCTGCGCGTGTTGGAAGACGACAAGCACTTCTTCCCCTTCTACAACGCCGCCCCGGTCCTGCGCGCCGATGCGCTGCAGAAGCACCCGGAGCTGAAGACCCTGTTCGAGCCCATCTCCGACCTGCTCGACGACAAGACCATGCAGGCGCTCAACGCCCAGGTCGACATCGAACAGGAACCGCCGCAGCGCGTGGCGCAGAAATTCCTGCGCGAGCACAAGCTGCTGGGTGACAAGGCCCAGTCCACCAATGACCAGCCTGCCGGGGAGGAAAACTGACATGGACTTCATGACCGTGATTTCCCGCCTGGACTGGACCCAGGTCGGACAACTGACCATGCAGCACCTGATGCTGGTGTCCATCGCCGTGGGCCTGGCGATCATCGTCGGCGTGCCGCTGGGCGTGCTGATGACGCGCTTCCGCTGGCTCGCCGGGCCGCTGCAGGGCGCCGCCACCGTGGTGCTGACCATCCCGTCCATCGCGCTGTTCGGCCTGATGCTGCCGCTCTACTCGAAGATCGGCCAGGGCCTCGGCCCGCTGCCGGCGATCACCGCGGTGTTCCTCTATTCGCTGCTGCCGATCCTGCGCAACACCTACCTTGCGCTGACCAACGTCGAACCCGGCATCCGCGAAGCCGGCAAGGGCATCGGCATGACCTTCTGGCAGCGCCTGCGGATGGTCGACATCCCCATCGCCGTACCGGTGATCCTCGCCGGCGTGCGCACCGCCGTGGTGATGAACATCGGCGTGATGACCATCGCCGCGGTGATCGGCGCCGGCGGCCTGGGCGTCCTCATCCTCAATTCCATCAGCCAATCCAACATGCCCATGCTGGTGGTCGGCGCGGTGCTGGTGAGCCTCTTGGCCATCGCCGCCGACCTGCTGCTGCAATGGCTGCAGCGTGCGCTCACCCCGAAGGGCCTGCGCCCGCAGACAGGAGACTGAACATGATCGAACTCGACCAACTGACCAAGACCTTCACCCTCAAGGACGGCAAGGAGTTCCGCGCCGTCGACAAGGTCAGCCTGACCGTGGAGAAGGGCGAGATCTGCGTGTTCCTCGGCCCCTCCGGTTGCGGCAAGACCACCACGCTGAAGATGATCAACCGCATCATCCAGCCCACCTCGGGGCGCGTGCTGATCGACGGCCAGGACACCGCCGAACTGGACGAGGTGACCCTGCGCCGGCAGATCGGCTACGTCATCCAGCAGATCGGCCTGTTCCCCAACATGACCATCGAGGAAAACATCATGGTCGTGCCGCGCCTGCTCGGCTGGGACAAGCAGAAGTGCAAGGAGAAGGCGCGCGAGCTGATGGCCATGGTCAAGCTCGAACCCAAGCAGTACCTGTCGCGCTACCCGCGCGAGCTGTCCGGCGGCCAGCAGCAGCGTATCGGCGTGATCCGTGCGCTGGCGGCGGATGCGCCGCTGTTGCTGATGGACGAACCCTTTGGCGCGGTGGACCCGATCAACCGCGAGTCGATCCAGAACGAGTTCTTCGAGCTGCAGCGCAAGCTGGGGATGACCGTGATCATGGTCAGCCATGACATCGACGAGGCGATCAAGCTGGGCGACAAGGTGGCTGTGTTCAAGAGCGGCCGCCTGCTCCAGTACGACCACCCGGACACCTTGCTGGCACACCCGGCGGACGAGTTCGTCAGCGCCTTCACCGGCCAGGACAGCACCCTGAAGCGCCTGCTGCTGGTGCGCGCCGAGGATGCCGCCGACAGCAGCATCGTCACCGCCAGCCCCGGCTCCACCGTCGCCGAGGCGATTGAGAAGATGGAAGAAGACGATCGCCGCTACCTGGTGGTGGTCGACGCCAACGGCAAGGGCCTGGGCTACGTGCGCCGCAAGGACATGCGCCGCAAGGACGGCGTGTGCAGCGACTTCCTCAACGAGTTCCGCGTCACCGCCAGCCACGACGAGCACCTGCGCATCCTGCTGTCGCGCATGTACGAGTTCAACAGCTCGTGGCTGCCGGTGCTGGATGCCGAGGGGCAGTTCCTCGGCGAGGTGACCCAGGAGTCGATCGCCGATTACCTGAGCTCGGGGCGCTCGCGCGGGCGCAAGACCACTATCGTGTCGCCGGCCGAGGTGGCGCAGGCTTCGTGATCCGGCTCTCGTGATCTGACATTGTAGGAGCGAGCTTGCTCGCGAACCTGTTCCTCTGCTGCGGGGTTCGTTCGCGAGCAAGCTCGCTCCTACGAAAAGCCTCAAACAACTCCCGCTCGAAGTCCTCCCGCACCACCCATCCCAAACAGCTGAACTCCCTCTTCTGTCACCGGTCGTTAACTGTGTAGGACGATGATGCAGAAACGCGTCGAAAGCCCCGTTCTGTGCGGTATTCCGTGCATTTTGTTGAGTATCCGAAACAGTCAACCGGCAGTGCGACAAAGGGATGCGAAAAAGCGGCAATTCAGGGTTGAACTCATGAACTTCAGGTCCTAAAGTTCGCGCCCGAACGTCCATGCTGGAAACGATCCATCCGGCTCAAGTACTGACGACGAGAGATAGCCGGTGCCTTTGCCCGGTATCGGTAATGCTCGGCGACATGCCTTGGGAAGTAGGCGAACCAAAGTGGGGAAACGGATTCGACGTTCAGCTTCACCCCTACGAATAACCTGTTCTGCCATTTGGAGTCCCAACCATGTCCATCAAGGTCGAGGATTACTTCGCCCCCGAAACCTTCCAGCGCATGAAGGCGTTTGCCGACAAGCAGGAAACCCCCTTCGTCGTCATCGACAAGCAGACCATTTCCGATGCCTACGACCAGCTGACCGGCTGCTTCCCGTTCGCCAAGATCTACTACGCGGTGAAGGCCAACCCTGCCACCGAGATCACCGAGCTGCTGCGTGACAAGGGCTCGAACTTCGACATCGCCTCCATCTATGAGCTGGACAAGGTGATGAAGACCGGCGTGCGCGCCGAGCAGATCAGCTACGGCAACACCATCAAGAAAGCCCGCGACATTCGCTACTTCTACGAGAAGGGCGTGCGCCTGTTCGCCACCGACTCCGAGGCCGACCTGCGCAACATCGCCAAGGCCGCGCCGGGCTCCAAGGTCTATGTGCGCATCCTCACCGAAGGTTCCACCTCGGCCGACTGGCCGCTGTCGCGCAAGTTCGGCTGCCAGTCGGACATGGCCATGGACCTGCTGGTGCTGGCCCGCGACCTGGGTCTGGTGCCCTACGGCGTGTCCTTCCACGTGGGGTCGCAGCAGCGCGACATCGGCGTGTGGGACGCAGCGATTGCCAAGGTGAAGGTCATCTTCGAGCGCCTGAAGGAAGAAGACGGCATCGAGCTGAAGCTGATCAACATGGGCGGCGGCTTCCCGGCCAACTACATCGCCAAGACCAACAGCCTGGAAACCTACGCGGAAGAAATCATCCGCTTCCTCAAGGAAGACTTCGGCGACGAGCTGCCGGAAATCATCCTCGAGCCGGGCCGCTCGCTGATCGCCAACGCTGGCATCCTGGTCAGCGAAGTCGTGCTGGTGGCGCGCAAGTCGCGTACCGCGGTCGAGCGCTGGGTGTTCACCGACGTGGGCAAGTTCTCTGGCCTGATCGAAACCATGGACGAGTCCATCAAGTTCCCGATCCACGTGGAGAAGGCGGGCGAGCTGGAAGAAGTGGTGATCGCCGGCCCGACCTGCGACAGCGCGGACATCATGTACGAGCACTACAAGTACGGCCTGCCGCTGAACCTGGCGGCTGGTGATCGCCTGTACTGGCTGTCGACCGGTGCCTACACCACCAGCTACAGCGCGGTGGAGTTCAATGGGTTCCCGCCGTTGAAGGCGTTCTACCTGTAAGGCGCGCCTGGATGAAATGGCCCCGCATCAGCGGGGCTTTTTCTTTTGGGGGATTGTTGTGTCGGGAGGCTGCTTTTGTAGGAGCGGAGCTTCTCCGCGATGCTCTTGCTTGGCGTTGGGTGTTTATGCGCCGCTTCGGTGTGCGCGTGGACTCCGTATTTCGCCCCCTCGGGCGAGTCCCTTTTGGCAAACGCCCCAAAAGGAACCAAAAGGTCTTGCCCCGGACATCCGGTTTTTCGCTTAGGCGAAAAATACCCTCGTTGAAACGAAGCTTCAGGGGCACGCTGCGAAGGGCCATCCCTGGCCCATCGCAGCTCTCGCGACATCCATGTCGCTCAACCCCTGAAACTCCGCTTCAACGAGGCCTCCTGAACGGGGCAGTCAGAGTGCGCGGATGTTTCTCTGGAAGTCTTCAAGAGCCAGAGCCAGAGACGGCCGGAGTGGTGGCGCTCTTCGTAGGAGCGAGCTTGCTCGCGAACCGAGCCCTGCCGTCGTCCTCGGCAAAAGCATGCGTAGGATGGCGTGGAGCGCAGCGATACCCATCGATTTGCGTAGGGCGCATAACCCGGAACGGGTTATCCGCCGATACCACGACGGCGGATAACGCTGACGCGCTATGCGCCCTACGATCTGATGCTCTTCGTAGGAGCGAGCTTGCTCGCGAACCGAGCCCTGCCGTCGTCCTCGGCAAACGCATGCGTAGGATGGTGTGGAGCGCAGCGATACCCATCGAATCCAATGCACCGGCAGCATGCGCTCCACCCATCCTGCGTCGCGACCCGCCTCGGAATGAAAAACGCCCCGCAAAAGCGGGGCGTTTTCATCAACTCAGCGAAGACTCAACCCTCGTCAGGCTGCGCCTTCACCGGCACCTGAGCGGTGGTGGGGGCCTTGGTGCTGGTGGCGATTTCCTGATGCAGTGCTGCCTGGTCCTGCGGCAGCTTGTCGAACTCGTGCAGGCCGTTCTTCGCGTAGGGGTCGCCGATCCAGCGCGGGGTGCTGGCGAACTGCTGGTTCACCAGGCTCTTGGCTGGCTCGTAGAGGTCGTAGCTCAGGCCGGCGAGGTCGGAGAGGGTGTGGATCAGGTGCGAGCTGCTGTACGACCGGTTGGCCACTGCCTGCAGATCGCGCGGGTGGGCGGCCTGCCAGCTCGGCGAGGTCCAGATCATGAACGGGATGGTGTACATCGGCCGGGTCGGGTCCATCTCGTTGCGGCCCAGACGGTCATGGCTGCCGGAGCTGTAGACCTCCTCGCCGTGGTCGGAGAGATAGAGCATGAAGCCGTTGGCGTTGGACTCGGCGTAGCGTTTCATCAGGCTCGACACCACGAAATCGTTGTAGCGCACCGCGTTGTCGTAGAAGTTGTAGGTTTCCACCTGGTCATCCGAGAGCGCCGCCGGCACGCCCTGGCGGTCCTTGAAGTAGGCGAACTCGTCCGGGTAGCGGTAGCGGTAGTCCATGTGCGTGCCCAGCAGATGGATGACGATGAGCTTCTTCTGCGCAGGGTCGCGCAGCGCCTTCTCGAACGGCGCCAGCACCACGCCGTCGTACTGGCTGGCGTTCTGGTTGCGCTGGTTGTTCAGGTACACCGGCTCGTCCGTCTGCTGGGAGAAGGTGGTGAGCATGGTGTTGCGCTTGGTCATCGTCTGCTGGTTGGTGATCCAGAAGGTCTTGTAGCCCGCCTGTTTCATCAGGTTGATCAGCGACGGGTCGGTGAGGAACCGATCCGGGTTCTGCTCATCGCCGAAGGTGAGGATCTGCTGCATCACTTCGATGGTGTAGGGGCGCGGCGCGACCACGTTGTTGAACACGGTCAAGCCCTTGCCGCTGGCGGCCAGGGCGTCGAGGTTCGGCGTGGTGTCGCGGTTGTAGCCGTACAGGTGCATGTGCTGGCGGGTGGTGGATTCGCCCAGCACCAGCACCAGGGTGCGCGGCTCGTCGCCGCTGCTGTCCTTGAGGTTCTTCAGCGGCGGCAGCGAGGCGTTCTGCTGCAGCAGCTTCTGCATGTTGTCCAGCTGCTGGCGGTACTGCTGGTAGCCCACGACAAGCTGCCAGGGCACGGCGGGTTCCATGCGCTGCTGCACCTTCTCCATGGCTTCGGCGAAGGTGCGCTCCTGGGTGACCATCTGCTTGTAGAACGGGTAGACCAGGTTCATCGCCACCAGCAGCGCCGCCACCGGGATGCGCGCGAAGACCGGCAGGCGCACCGGGCGGATGCGCTTCCACAGCAGCACGGCGACCACGCTGTAGGCCAGCAGGGCCAGGCACAGCCAGAGGCTGAAGTACTGGCTGAAGTACTCGCCGGCCTCGGCGGTGTTGGACTCGAACATCACGAAGATGACGCTCTGCGAGAACTCCTGCTTGTAGATGCCGAAGTAGCTCAGGCCCACCAGCGAGGCGCCCCAGAGCACCAGGCCGATGACTGCCGAGATGCCCTTGGTGAAGCGCGGCAACAGCAATACCGGGGCAAGCCACAGGCTGCTGAGGAAGAAGGCGTCACGGAAGCCGGCGAAGCCGGTGGTGCCGCTGAACAGGATCAGCGCCTGGGTAACGCCGGAGAAGTACCAGAAGAACAGCAGGAGCCAGCCCAGGCCGGCCCAGTCCACGCCTTTGCGCGCTGCGGGGGAATTGGTGTTCGTCACTTGCGCCTCGTTGTTGCCGGGCGGCTGCCGAATGCTCCGACAGCCAGGATGGCTGGCGAAGCTAGCAAGGCGATCGTGAAAATTGCGTCAAGTGGCTTGTGGGTCAGGCTGCGCCCAGATGTACGGCAAGCTGATGCAGGTCAGATTCGTCCCCCAACTCCGCGGCTTTCTGGAAGTAGGCCAGGGTCAGCTCCGCCAGGCTTGGCGGCATGGAAGCGGCCAGCTGCTGGCGGGCAACGCGGAGGAAGTTGAGATTGCCGCCCTCCAGCGCGCGCTCCAGCCAGATGCGCGCGGCCGGCAGGTCACCACGCTCGGCAAGCACCGAGGCATGGCTGAACTGGCCGCGGAAGTCGCCGGCTTCGGCCGATCGGCGGTACCACTGTTGGGCCGCCTCCAGGTCGCGCGGTACCACCAGGCCTTCCTCGTGGAAGCGCCCGACCAGGTTCATCGACTTGGCGTGGCCCAGCGCCGCGGCGCGCTGGTAAAGCTCCAGCGCGCGAGCGTCGTCGCGGGCCACGCCGCGCCCGGTGGAAAGCAGGTTGGCGAGGTTGTACAGGGCCCAGTCGAGCTTCTGCCGGGCCGCCAACTCGTACTGGCGGGCGGCGGCTGACTCATCCTGGGCGCAGCCCCAGCCGTGCTCCAGGCAGCGGCCGAGCATGTTGCGCGCCATGGCGTGGCCGCGGTCGGCGGCGAGGCTGAACCAGGTCACCGCCAGTGGCACGTCCTGCTCGATGCCGTGGCCGTCGAGCAGTATCTGCCCGAGCAGGGCCTGGGCTTCGAGGTCGCCCTCACGGGCACCGGCGAGGATCAGCCGGGCGGTCTGGCGCGGGTCACCAGCCAGCTGGCCGCTGAGGTCTTCGACGTTGATTTCTTCGGTACGACGCAGGACGAAACTCATGGCAGGTCAGACGTCCACCCAGCGGCGCAGCAGGTTGTGGTAGGTGCCGGTCAGCTCGACCAGTGCCGGGTGGTCGGGCACATCGCGGGTCAGCGCCTGGATCGACTGGTCCATCTGGAACAGCAGGGCGCGCTGGCTGTCCTCGCGCACCAGGCTCTGGGTCCAGAAGAACGAGGCGATGCGTGCGCCGCGGGTCACCGGGTTGACCTTGTGCAGGCTGGTGGCGGGGTAAAGCACCAGGTCGCCGGCGGGCAGCTTGACCTGCTGGGTGCCGTAGGTGTCCTGGATCACCAGTTCGCCGCCGTCGTAGTCCTCCGGGTCGCTGAAGAACAGCGTCGAGGAGACGTCGGTGCGCACCCGCTCGCGGCCTCCCTGGGTGTCGCGCACGGCGTTGTCGATGTGGAAGTCGAACGAGCCGCCGCCGGTGTAGCAGTTGAACAGCGGTGGGAACACCTTGCTTGGCAGGGCGGCGGACTGGAACAGCGGGTTGATCCACAGGCGCTGCAGCATGGCTTCGCCAATCTCGCGGGCCAGCGGGTGGTCCTGCGGCAGTTGCAGGTTGTGCTTGGCGCGGGACGACTGGTAGCCGGCGGTGACCTTGCCGTCGGCCCATTCGGCCTGTTCCAGGGCGGCGCGGATGCGCGTCACCTCCTCGCGGGTGAAGACGCCGGGAATGTGCAGCAGCATGGGGCGATTCCGTCAGAACTGGATAATTTGCCAATGATAATGATTTGCAACATATCGGTACACCGGCATACCCCTACTTCCGACAGGGAGAAAGTGTAAATGTTGTAAATCATCTGCGTATGGGAATATTTGTGAATTGATACAATTTCTCAATTGCAATAGATTGCGCGGCCTTCATGAGCCCCTGGGGAGGGAGTTCCAATGTCGCGTCAATCCACCGAGTTCGCCGGCAGCAAGCCGCGCCTTCTAGTCAGCGCCGTCGGCGTGGCGATCACCGCCATGTCCGGCACCCACCTGGCCCACGCCGCCGAGGCGTCGGACAAGAAGTCCGGCCAGGACGTGCTGTCCCTGGACGCCGACACCGTCGTCGGCAGCCAGCAGCAGGACCCGACCACCTATAACGTCGAGAAGTCCTCCAACGAGAAGTACACCGCGCCGCTGCTGGATACGCCCAAGACCGTCACCGTGATCCCGCAGCAGGTGATCAAGGATACCGGCGCGCTGACCCTGCAGGATGCGCTGCGCACCACGCCCGGCATCACCTTCGGGGCGGGTGAGGGTGGCAACCCGGCGGGTGATCGCCCGTTCATCCGCGGCTTCAACGCCGAGAGCGACACCTTCCTCGACGGCATGCGCGACGTCGCCTCGCAGACCCGCGAAATCTTCAACATCGAGCAGATCGAAGTGAGCAAGGGCCCGGGTTCCGCCTACACCGGCGCCGGCTCCACCGGTGGCAGCCTGAACCTGATCAGCAAGACCGCCAAGCAGGCCGACTTCAACGACGCCAGCGTCGTGCTGGGCACCGACCAGACCCGCCGTACCACCCTCGACGTCAACCACATGCTGGGCGACAACGCGGCCTTCCGCCTGAACCTGATGAAGCACGATGCCAACGTCGCCGGCCGCGACGAGGTGAATGTCAGCCGCTGGGGCGTCGCGCCGACCATCACCTTCGGCTTCAACACGCCGACCCGTGCGACGCTGTCCTACTACCACCTGTCCACCGACGACATGCCCGACTACGGCATCCCGCTGACCCTCACCGGGCGCAGCGAGCGCAACCCGAGCAAGCCGGTGTCCGTGGACAAGAGCAACTTCTACGGCCTGAACGATCGCGACTATCGCAAGAGCACCACCGATACCGGGACCTTCCGGATCGAGCACGACCTGAACGACAACCTGACCCTGTCCAACAGCTTCCGTCTGGTGCGCACCACCCTCGACTACATCGTCACCAACCCCGACGACAGTCGTGGCAACGTCGCCAACGGCCTGGTCTATCGCTCCTCGAAGAACCGCAACTCCACCTCCAAGGGCTGGGTCAACCAGACTGACCTGAAGTCCACCTTCGACACCGGCTTCGTCGGCCACACCCTGGTGACCGGCATGGAGTTCAGCTACGAGGACGTGCACAACCGCCCGTACGTGATCACTCCGGGCGGCGGCAGCGGCAACATCTGCACGCCATCGCTGATCGCCAGCGGCGACTGCACCAGCCTGAACAAGCCGACTCCGGGCGACCACTGGACCGGCAGCATCACCGACAGCGCCGCCTTTACCGACACCGACACCAAGACCGCCTCGGCCTACGTGTTTGATACCCTCAAGCTCAGCGAGCAGTGGGACCTCAACCTCGGCCTGCGCTACGACGACTTCGAGACCCGCTCCAGCGGTTATTCCACCGGGGGCCGCGGCTCGCCCGCCGGCGATTTCGACCGCCAGAACAACTCGCACTTCTGGAACTACCAGCTCGGCGTGGTCTACAAACCGGCGCCCAACGGCAGCGTCTACGCCGCCTGGTCCACTTCCAGCAACCCCAGCGGCGAGACTGCCGGTGAAGGCGGTGGCGACCTGGCCCTGGCCAACACCAACCTCGATCCGGAACGCAACCGCAACTACGAGATCGGCACCAAGTGGGCGTTCTTCGACGAAGCGCTGTCGCTCAATGCGGCGATCTTCCGTACCGACAAGACCAACGCCCGTGTCGCCTCGCCGGATGACTCCACCGTGCAGGTGCTCGATGGCGAGCAGCGTGTGCAGGGCGTCGAGCTGGGCTTCAGCGGCGCGCTGACGCCCAAGTGGAAAGTCTTCGGCGGCTACACCTACCTGGACAGCGAGATCCTCAAGTCCAGCGTGGCCAGCGACGAAGGCAACCGCATGCCGCAGACCGCACAGAACAACTTCACCCTCTGGTCGACCTACGACGTGCTGCAGAACTTCACCGTGGGCGGCGGCGCCACCTACGTCGACGAGCAGTACGGCAACACCGCCAACAGCACCATGATCCCGTCCTACTGGCGCTACGACGCCATGGCCAAGTACGTGATCAGCAAGAACGTCGACCTGCAGCTCAACGTGCAGAACCTGACCGACAAGCGCTACTTCGACCAGGTCTTCAGCACCCACATGGCCCACGTGGCCCCTGGTCGCACGGCGCTGCTGGGCGTCAACGTCCACTTCTGAGAACGAGCTCCTTCCGTTGGGGCGCGCACCTCTGGCGCCCCGCCCCGGCCGATGCTCCTCGGCCGGGGCTTTTCTTTATCCGGGCTCCCTCGGCGAGAGTAAGGCCAGGGTAAAGATTGTTAAATCGGCTGCGTATGCGAGCCATTCTCATTAAAATGCCCACCCTGCGTGATGGGTGTCCGAAGGTGAGTCGCGGTGTTGAAGAAAGTCCTGTTCCAGTTGCATTGGCTGTTCGGTATCAGCGCAGGTCTGGTGCTGGCGCTGATGGGCATTACCGGGGCGATGCTGTCGTTCCAGGACGAAATCCTGCGCGCCATCAACCCCGACAGCCTGGTGGTGGAAAAGCGCGCCGAAGCCGTGCTGCCGATGGACGAGCTGATCCGCCGGGTGGAGAGCGCCGAGCCGGGCAAGAAGGTTTCCTTCCTCTGGCTCAAGACCGAAGGCGTGGAGTCCGCACGCATCTTCTTCAGCCCGCCGCCGGGCCAGCGTCGCGGCGAATCGCGCTATGTCGACCCTTACACCGCTGAAGCTCTGCCCGCACCCGTGGGCGAGGGCGCCTTCATGTTCATCATGCAGCTGCACCGCTTCCTCGCCGCCGGCGAAGTCGGCCAGCGCATCACGGCTGCCTGCACCCTGATCCTGATCTTCTTCTGCCTCTCCGGCCTCTACCTGCGCTGGCCGCGCAAGGCGCTGAACTGGCGCACCTGGCTGACCTTCGACTGGCGCAAGACGGGCCGCGCGTTCAACTGGGACTTGCATGCCGTGGTCGGCACCTGGTGCCTGGTGTTCTACCTCCTGGCCGCGCTGACCGGCCTGTACTGGTCCTACGAGTGGTACCGCAACGGCCTGTTCAAGCTGCTCGACGACGCCCCCGCCGGCCAGGCCAAGGGCGGCCAGCGCGGCGGCAAACGCGGCCCGGCGCCTGAAGGCCCGCCGCCGGTGGTGGATGCCACGGCCGTCTGGAACACCATCGCGCAGACCGGCGGATCCAACATGACCGCCTACAACCTGCGCCTGCCGCCGGTGAAGGGCCAGCCGGCCACCGTGTTCTACCTCCTCGATGACGCCGCCCACGAGCGTGCCTTCAACGAGATGACCATCGACCCGGCCAGCGGCAAGCTGCTCAAGGACCGTCGCTATAACGACAGCAGCGCTGGCAAGCAACTGCTCACCAGCGTCTACGCGCTGCACGTGGGCAGCTACTTCGGCCTCACCGGGCGCATCCTGATGATGCTCGCCAGCCTGAGCATGCCGCTGTTCTTCATCACCGGCTGGCTGCTCTACCTCGACCGCCGGCGCAAGAAGCGCGCGGCCCTGGCCGCCCGTGGCGAGTTGGACAACAACAGCGGCGGCGCCGACTCCTGGCTGGTGGGTTATGCGAGCCAGAGCGGCTTCGCCGAGCAACTGGCCTGGCAGAGCGCCGGCCAGTTGCAGGCCGCCGGGCTGCCGGTGCGTGTCGAACCGCTGGGCAAGCTGGACCGCGCGCAGCTGGAGCAGACTCGCAACGCGCTGTTCGTGGTCAGCACCTTCGGTGAAGGTGAAGCGCCGGACAGCGCCCGCGGCTTCGAGCGCCAGGTGCTTGGTCAGGCCCTCGGCCTCAACGACCTGCGTTTCGCCGTCCTGGCTCTGGGCGACCGCCAGTACGAACACTTCTGCGGCTTCGCCCGGCGCATGCAAGACTGGCTGCAAGGGCAGGGCGCGCGCCCGCTGTTCGATGGCGTGGAAGTCGACAACGGCGATGCCGCCGCGCTGCACGACTGGCAGGTGCGCCTGGCCGAACTCTCCGGCGCTGCACCGCAAGTGGCTTTCACCGCGCCGGCTTTCGAGGTCTGGACGCTGAGTGGTCGCGAACACCTCAATCCCGGCAGCCAGGGTGAATCCACCTGGCTGCTGAGCCTCTCCGCACCGAGCGATTCGCAGATCGACTGGGCCGCCGGCGACCTGGTGGAAATCGTCCCGCGCCAACCGGACTTCCTCGTCGCCCGCTGGCTCGAACGCCTGGGCCTGGATGGCGTCGCCAAGGTGCAGGTGGATGGCCTGGCCATGCCGCTCAAGGACGCTCTGGCCGGTTGCCTGCTGCCGGGCAACCTCGAACACCTGGTCGGCCAGCACGGCCAGGCGGTCTACGACGGGCTGATCAAACTCTCGGTGCGCCAGTACTCCATCGCCTCGCTGCGCAGCGCAGGTGCCCTGGAGCTGATCGTCCGCCAGGAGCAGCACGCCGATGGCTCGCTGGGCATCTGCTCCGGCTGGCTGACCGAGTACCTGCCAGAGGGTGGCAGCCTGCTGCTGCGCCTGCGGCGCAACCGCAGCTTCCACCTGACCGAGGAGGATCGCCCGCTGATCCTGATCGGCAACGGCACCGGCATCGCCGGCCTGCGGGCACTGCTGCAGGCGAGCGTGGCCGAGGGCCGCGCGCGCAACTGGCTGCTGTTCGGCGAGCGCAACATCGCCCACGACTTCTACTGCCGCGAGGAGCTGGAAGGCCTGCTGGCGCGTGGCGAACTGCAGCGGCTGGATGTTGCCTTCTCCCGCGATCAGGCCGAGAAGGTCTACGTGCAGGACCGCCTGCGCGAGAGTGGCGAAGTCCTCGCCCAGTGGCTCGACGACGGCGCGGCGATCTACGTCTGCGGCAGCCTGCAGGGCATGGCCGAGGGCGTCGACCGCGCCCTGCGCGAGATGCTCGGCGACGTGGAGGTCGAGGCGCTGCTGGAGAGCGGGCGCTATCGCCGTGATGTTTATTGATTTGGCGTTGGGGGTGGCCAATCGCGGACGGAGTCCGCTCCTACGCCTGGTTTGAGTGGGTTTCGTAGGAGCGAGCTTGCTCGCGAACGGATTCCCCGGCGGCTCCGGTGTGGGGCGGGTTCGCGAGCAAGCTCGCTCCTACAGGATCAAAGGCGGGCGCACCCTGTAGGAGCGGACCTTGTCCGCGATCCGCCGGCAGGGCCGGCGTTGGCGTTGTAGGCAGTGTTCACCGGGTGTAGCGAGTTCCGCCGCGTGGGGTTTCGCGGACAAGGTCCGCTCCTACAACGCCCCCATTGCCCCAAACAAAAGGCCCCCGCATTTGCGGAGGCCTTTGTTGTTTCAGGAGCGGCTCATATCCACAGCCGGCTCAAATCCACAGAAAGACGGCCAGCACCGCCGCAAAGAAGCCCCACTTCTGCAGGTAATACAGCTTGCGGTTGCGCTTCTTCAGGGCTTTGCCCTGCAGGCGAATCTTGTACAGCGAAGCGAAGGCGCGGTTGATGCCGCCGGTCTTGTCGCCCGCGTCGTTGGGCGAGGCCGCGGCGGCCATCACGTTGCGGCTGAACCAGCGGTTGAAGGCCGTCACCCAGCCGTATTTCAGGGGCCGCTCGATGTCGCAGAAGAGGATCACCCGGTCGTGGTCCGTGGTGTTCTCGGCGTAGTGGATGAAGGTCTCGTCGAACACCACCGCCTCGCCGTCGCGCCAGTGGTAGCGCTCGCCGTCCACCTCGATGAAGCAGCCCGGATCGTTCGGCGTCAGCAGGCCCAGGTGATAGCGCAGCGAACCGGCGTAGGGATCGCGGTGGCGCACCAGGCGCGAACCCGGCGGCAACTCGGCGAACATGGCCGCCTTCACCGACGGAATCTGTCGCAGCAGCTCGGTAGTCTTCGGGCACAGCGCGTCGGCGGACGGGTGGCTGTCGTCGTACCACTTCAGGTAGAAGCGCTTCCAGCCGGTCTTGAAGAAGGAGTTGAAGCCCACGTCGTTGAGCTGCTCGGAGCGCTTGATGCTGCCAGCGTCGCGCAGGTGCAGGGCTTCGCTGCGGATGGTCTCCCAGTTCTCGGACAGCAGGCGCATCTCGGGGAATTCGTCGGTCGCCAGGTACGGCCGGCTCGGCAC
This sequence comes from Pseudomonas sp. CAN1, assembly GCF_030462585.1. GTDB lineage: Bacteria > Pseudomonadota > Gammaproteobacteria > Pseudomonadales > Pseudomonadaceae > Pseudomonas. The sequence continues at coordinate 44,110 of NZ_JASMRU010000009.1, forward strand.
CTTGGAAAACAGGTACATCAGGCAGTTGATCGGCGCCAGGAAGCTGGAGTGGTCACTCAGCTGACGCGTGAACTTGTGGCGCACCCGCCCACGCAGGTGGACATAAACGATGCTCAGGCCGAAGGCGGCCAGAATGGCGGCTTTGATCATTCGGGGGACGGTTTCCACGGGTCTAGAGGCGGAATGGTACTCCTCCTGAACGTGACTGAATATTCTCCAAAGGCCAAAGGTGGATTCGTACAGTAACCTGTGTACCAGATTGATCCCGGGGCCTACCGATGAACCAGCGCACCACGCCAATCCTGCTCAACTGCGACATGGGCGAAAGCTTCGGCGCCTGGCGCATGGGCGATGACGCCCACGCCATGCCGCTGATCGACCAGGCCAACCTCGCCTGCGGCTACCACGCGGGCGACCCGCTGACCATGCAGCGCACCGTTCGCCTGGCGGTGGAGCAGGGTGTCAGCATCGGCGCGCACCCGGCCTACCCGGACCTGGCCGGCTTCGGCCGCCGGCACATGAGCTGTTCGCCCGAGGAAGTCCACGCCCTGGTGCTCTACCAGATCGGCGCGCTGGATGCCTTCTGCCGCGCCGCCGGCACCCAGGTGGCCTACGTGAAGCCTCACGGCGCGCTGTACAACGACCTGGTGCGCGACGACGCGTTGCTCGCCGCTGTGCTCGACGCCTGCGCCGCCTACCGCAAGCGCCTGCCGCTGATGGTGCTGGCCCTGGCCGACAACCGCCGCGAGCTGCAACTGGCTGACACCGCCGACGTGCCGCTGATGTTCGAAGCCTTCGCCGACCGCGCCTACCTGCCCGACGGCCAGCTCGCCCCGCGCCGGCTGCCCAACGCCGTGCACCATGATCCGCAGCGCATCCTCGACCAGGCCCTGGCCATTGCCCGTGGCGAAGCCTTCCCGGACATCGACGGCAACCCGCTGCGCCTGCGCGCCGACAGCCTCTGCGTGCATGGCGACAATCCCGAATCCCTGGCGGCGCTGCGGCGCCTGCGTGGCCTGCTGGACCAGGCATGATCCGCGTCGAAGCCTTAGGCGCCTCGGCGCTGCTGATTACCCTCGCCGAGCAGCCCGACGACGCGCTGCCGCTGCGCATCGCCCATCTGGCCGAGCGCCTGCGCGCCGAGCTGGGTTCGACGCTGACCGACTGTGTGCCCGGCTGGACCACGCTGTTGCTGCACTACGACCTGCTGCGCATCGACCTGCCGCAGTTGCAGCTTCGCGTGCAGGCCGCGCTGGCGGACTGGCCCGGCGACTCCCACGCCGACAACGCCGGACGCCTGCATGAGATCGCGGTGTGGTACGCCAGTGAAGACCTCGCGGAAGTCGCCCGTCTCTGCGGGCTTACCCCGGCCCAGGTGATCGACCTGCACGCCGGCCGCGACTATCGCGTCGGCGCCATCGGTTTTTCCCCCGGCTTCGCCTACCTCGGAGAGCTGGACCAACGCCTTGCCCTGCCGCGCCGGGCCACACCGCGCACCCACGTGCCTGCCGGCAGCCTGGCCATCGCCGAACGGCAGACGGCAGTTTATCCACAGGCATCGCCCGGCGGCTGGCACCTGCTCGGCCGCACCGCGCAGCGCCTGTTCGATCCGCACCGGCAGCCGCCTTGTCCGTTGGCGGTGGGCGATCTCGTGCGCTTCCTGCCCATCGACGAGGCGACTTATCGCGCAGCCGGAGGCCGGCCATGAGCCTGCAAGTCATCGCCTGCGGCCCGTTGTGCCTGCTGCAGGACGGCGGCCGGCAGGGCTGGCAGCACCTCGGCGTATCCCCCGGCGGTCCTGTGGATAAACATGCGGCCGCCTGGGCCAATCGTCTGCTCGGCAACACGTCGGGCCTGCCGTTGCTGGAGATAGCGCTGGGCGGCGTGGAGCTGGAAGTGCGGGCGGACACCTGGCTGGCGCTGACCGGCGCCGAGCTGCCGGCGACCCTCGAAGGCGAGCCGCTGCCGGGCTGGTCGCGCTTTCGCGTACGGGCAGGGCAGCGCCTGAAACTGGGCTTCGCCCGTGCCGGACAACGGGCGTATCTCGCCGCTGCCGGAGGTTTCGTGGCGCAGCCGATACTGGGCAGCGTCGCGACCCAGGCGCGGGAAAAGCTCGGCGGCCTTGCCGGCAATGGCCAGCCGCTGGTGGCAGGTGATCTGCTGGAGTGCGCCGCCCTCGGTGGGCACTTCGCGCACGGCGCCAGCGTGCCCTGGCCTTATCGACCGGATTACCGCGAGAGCCCAATCTTGCGCGTGCTGCCCGGCCCGGATGCCTTCAGCGAAGAGCAGCGCCAGGCCTTATTCGCGCAGGGCTGGCAGGTCAGCCCGCAATCCGACCGCATGGGCGTGCGACTGCGCGGCGAGGCGCTGAGCGCGCCTCGCCGGCAATGGTCGTTGGGGATAGTGGAAGGTGCCATCCAGGTGCCGCCGGACGGCCAGCCGATTGTCCTGCTGGCCGACCGCCAGAGCATGGGCGGCTATCCGTTGCTGGGCGTGCTGCACCCGCTGGACATCGGCCGCCTGGCCCAATGCCCGGCGCACAGCGCAGTACGCTTCGCCCCGGCCAGCGTGGAACAGGCGCAGGCGGACCTGCGCGCATTCCTGCGTTTCTTCTGCGGCTGAACTCAGCCTTCGAAGCGTTCGCCGCGAAACACCCGGCGCGGATTGCCGCGTTCAAGGTGGTGATGCACCAGCCGGCGTTCGGCGCGCAGCTCGCTGCTCGCCTGCTCCGCGCGTTCCTCCAGCTTGCGGGCGATCAGCAGCAGCGCCAGACGCTTGTTGGCGTGCTGGCTGCGTTCGCTCTGCACCTTCACGCTCAGGCCGCTGGCGACGTGGGTGGCGCGCACCGCCGAGTCGGTGGTGTTGACGTGCTGCCCGCCGGGGCCGGAGGAGCGCAGGGTTTCAAAGCGTACTTCACCTTCGAGGCTGGCCTGCGGCGCGCTGAATACCGCGCCGCCGAAGTACCAGTTCTTGCGCCCGTGATTGGGCCGGTAAGGGCTGGCGCAGACCCATTGCAGGGTGCCGCTCCAGTCCTCGGCCAGGGTTGCCGCCGAGCCGCCGTCCAGCGCCAGCAGCACCGAGAGCAGGGTGCCCCGGCGCGCGCCGGCTTCTTCCTCGATCACGCGCACCTCGGCGCCGCTGGCCTCGGCCTCGCGCAGCAGGTGCTGCAGGGCCTTGGTCACGGCCAGCGCGCATTCGTCCGGCCCCTGGGCCGCGGAAAGTTGCAGCAGGATCATCAGCAGCACTCCCCGCGGGTCTTGTAGGTCAGCACCGGCTTCAGCCGCGCCAGTACCCGCAGCAGCCCCGCTTCACGCAGCGCGCCGACCACCGAGTCGATGGCCTTGTAGGCTTCCGGCGCCTCCTCGTAGAGCAAGCCGCGATCACCGCAGATTACCCGGCTGCCCAGCGCGGTGCGGGCCAGTTGCTCGACGCGGTAGCGTGCCGAGAGCCGGTCCTTGCACTCGCTGCGCATCCACTTGCGTCCCGCGCCGTGGGCGAGGGAGAACAGGCTGCGCGGATCGGCGACCGGCTCCACCAGGTAGCTGTAGTCGCCGCGCGAACCGGGGATGACCATCACCCCACGATCCGCCGGCGTGGCGCCCTTGCGGTGCAGCCAGCCGTCGACGCCTTCGACCTGCGCCGGGCTGACCAGGTTGTGGTTCACGTCCAGCACCTGCGCACCGTCTGAGCGCAGGCGGTCGAGCATGCGCAGGGCGATCAGCTGACGGTTGGCTTCGGCGAAACGCAGCGCGCCGTCGTGGCGGTTCAGATAGTGCGTGCAGTCGTCGGTGCCTTGTTCGAGGCCCTGGTGGCTGAAGCGATCCACCTGTTCGCGCAGGATGGCTTCGCCCAGGCCGCGCGAGCCGCTGTGCACCAGCAGGAGCAGGTGCCGGCGGTCGAGACCGAGGGCTGCCACGGCCGCTTCGTCGTAGAGCTGGTCGAGTTGCTGCAGCTCGGCGAAGTGGTTGCCGCCGCCGATGGTGCCCAGCGAATGCTCGTGGCCGCAGGGTGGCAGGCCGAAGCTCGCAATGCGCTCGCTCCAGTCGTCGTCCAGCGGGCCGTCGAGGTTGCCCAGGCGCTTTTCCAGCTTGTCGAGGTTCAGCTTGGCGGTGGCGATATCGGTGCGCCACAAGGCCATGCCGCAGCCGATGTCGTTGCCCACCAACGCCGGGTACAAGCGGCCGCTGGAGAAGAACGCCGCGCCGATCGGGTAGCCGCGACCGGGGTGCAAGTCCGGCATGCCGGCGACACGCTGCATGCCCGGCAGGCGGGCGGTGGTTTCAAGTTGCTGGATCGCTTTACCTTCGATCCAGGTGTCGTCCGCGGCGATCAGGGTGATGCCGTCGGACAGATTTTGGATGCAATTGCCCATTGTCCAATCCCATGAGGAATGAAACGAAAAAAGAGGATGGGGGCAGGCCGGAGCCGGGCAATGCGATGCCGCCAGAGGGGCGGCGGAGAAGCGATTACGCCAGACGCGACCTGCAAAGGGTGATCAGTGCTTGCATGATGTCTCTCCTTTGCTGTCGGTGGATGGGAAGGCTGCGAATGATAGGCGCGCGGCCGCCCGCGCGCAATCCCGCTATTTCGGCAAATGGCGCAGCGGCAGGGGCGCCGACTCCTTCACCGTCTGGATCGCGAAGTTGCTGCGGATGTCGCTGACGCCCGGCAGCTTGAGCAGGGTGCCGGTGAGGAACTGCTCGTAGGCGCGCAGATCGGGCAGCACCACTTGCAGGAGGAAGTCCGACTCGCCGCTGACCAGGTGCACCGAGATGACTTCCGGCAAGTCGATCACGGCCTGGCGGAAGGCGGCGGCGCTGCTGTCGCTGTGGCGCTCCACCTTCACCCCGACGAACACGGTCAGCCCCAGGCCGACTTCGTCGCGACCCAGTTCGGCGTGGTAGCCGCGGATCATCCCGGCCTCTTCCAGCAGGCGTACCCGGCGCAGGCAGGGGGAGGGCGACAGACCGATCTCCTCGGCCAGTTCGACGTTGCTCAGGCGGCCATCGCGCTGCAGCGCGGCGAGGATGCGGTGGTCGTAGGCGTCTAGTTTTGGAATTGGCATGATTGGCTTGTCGATTAGTTCTTGGTTGGCAGGATATGCCAATCCTGAGCTCCATGCTGGTCGAATACGCAAGCACCTACCTTGGCTTTCAGGCATAGAATCCCTATCCGCAATGACTTCTTCGGAGTGATTCTTGTGGATATCGGCGTGTTCCTGCTGGCCCTGGCGATGGTCTACCTGCTGCCGGGGCCGGACATGATTCTCCTGCTGCACACGGGTGCCCGTGACGGTTGCCGCGCAGCCCTGGCAACCGCTGTAGGGCTCGGCCTCGCCCGTGGCTGCCACGTCGCCCTGGCGGCGACCGGGCTGGCGCTGCTGTTTCGCACGGCACCCTGGACCTTCGATGTGGTGCGCATCGGCGGTGGTCTCTACCTGGCGTGGATCGGCCTGCAACTGCTGCGTGCACCGGTTGGTTTGCCGGTGGCGACGGGCGCGGCTGGTTTATCCACGGTCAGCTATCGGCGTGCATTCCGTCGCGGCCTGCTGACCAACCTGCTCAACCCCAAGGCGCTGCTGTTCTGCTCGGTGTTGCTGCCGCAGTTCATCCATCCACAGAACGGCCCGTTGGCATTGCAGTTCGCCCTGCTGGGTGGCGTGCTGGTGCTGGTCGGGATGGGCTTCGACAGCTTCTACGCCGTCAGCGGCGAGCGTATGGGCCGCTGGCTGGCGCGGCACCGGGCGATGCAGCGCGTTCAGCAGTGGGGCTTCGGCGGCATCCTGCTGGGCTTCGGCGTGCGCCTGGCGCTGCTTCGCGATCTGTAGGCGCGCACGATGCGCTTCGTTACGGTTCCGCTCCGTTGTCTGGATAGGGCGTAGGAGCGGACTCCGTCCGCGATAGATTGCCGGCGGTTCCGAGCTGGCCTGTGGCACATCGCGGACAAAGTCCGCTCCTACAGGTCTGCGCCGTGGCCTGGAGAGGGCGTAGGAGCGGACTCCGTCCGCGATAGATCGCCGGCGGCTCTGAGCTGGCCTGCGGCACATCGCGGACAAAGTCCGCTCCTACAGGTCTGCGCCGTGGCGTGGAGAGGGCGTAGGAGCGGACTCCGTCCGCGATAGATCGCCGGCGGTTCCGAGCTGGCCTGTGGCACATCGCGGACGAAGTCCGCTCCTACGGAAGTCGCAATGACAGCGCGGGGCCGCGATTCAGAGGTCTTCCGGCTGGATCTTCCACAGCCGCGCCACCGAAGGCTTCTGCGGATTACGCGCCACCACCAGCAGCCCCAGCTCCTGGCCACGCAACTCGCGTAGCAACTGCGCGCCCTTGCACGGCTTCAGGTTCTCGGCGAGATGGCCGAGGGCAATGGCTGCTGCAGCCGGGTGCGTTGCCACCGGCACGTAGCTGCCATCGTCCATGTCCAGCACCACGTGCTTCTCACCTGGCTCTGGGGCGGGGATGTGCAGGCCGGCTTTGAGCAGATGCGCCATGGCCTCGTCGCGTTGGGCGGCTGTGAGCTGCCCTGGCGGCAGAGCCCTTTCCAGCGGGAAAAACTCGTCCTTTGGCTCCGTTTTCGGCTTGGCCTCGACTGGCGGCTGGGCGGGAGCCTTGGCACGGGTCGGCGCGGGCGGTGGCTTTGGCGCTGGCGGGGGCGGCGCGCTGAAATCCAGCTCTTCCTGGTCGAGACCGTCCCAGTCGATTTCGTCGAGATCGACTTCCGCTGTCGCCTTTTTCCTCGGCGCAGGCTTCTTCTGCTTCTGCGACTTCACTGCCGCGCGCACGTCCATGCGCCGCTGACGCTTCCACCTGTGCAACTGCACATTGGCGACGACGGCGGTGACGAGGATGAGCAGGAGGTAGAACAGCAGCATGGATGGTGTGGCCCTGTGGATAACGGCCACGGCGTGCAGGCAGTGGCGGGACGCCACCCTGGCGGGACTGTCTGGATCAGGCGATAGGCCTGTTCCGTCTGCGCTGTAGGACGCAGCTGATTCCGAAAGAGGGGCCGGCCTATGACCGGCCCGTTTCGTATCAGTTCAGGAACTGCTCTGCATGGTGGCAGGCCACCTGGCGTTCATCGAGTACGCGCAGCTCGGGCACCTCGCTCTTGCAGCGCTCGGTCGCATAGGGGCAGCGCTTGTGGAAGGCGCAGCCGGTAGGCGGGTTGAGCGGGTTGGGGAGTTCGCCCTGGATCTTGATCTTGGGCTTGTCCGGATCGGGGTGGATGGCCGGGGTCGCCGACAGCAGCGCCTGGGTGTAGGGGTGCAGTGGTCGTTCGTAGAGCTTGTCCGCCGGGCCCATCTCCGCCGGGCGGCCGAGGTACATCACCAGCACATCGTCGGCCACGTGGCGGACCACGGCGAGGTTGTGGGAGATGAATACGTAGGCGGTGCCGAACTCCTGCTGCAGGTCCATGAACAGGTTGAGCACCTGCGCCTGGATCGACACGTCCAGCGCCGAGGTCGGCTCGTCCGCCACCAGCACCTTGGGCCGCAGCATCATGGCGCGGGCCAGGGCGATGCGCTGGCGCTGGCCGCCGGAGAACATGTGCGGGTAGCGCTGGTAGTGCTCGGGGCGCAGGCCGACCTGCTTCATCATCGCCTGCACGCGCTCGCGGCGTTCGACGCGGGACAGGCTGGTGTTGATGACCAGCGGCTCGGCCAACTGGTCGCCGATCTTCTGCCGCGGGTTGAGCGAGGCGTAGGGGTTCTGGAAGACCATCTGCACGTCGCGGCGCAGTTGCTTGCGGGTGTCGTGGTCGGCGCCCTTCACCTCGTGGCCGGCGATCTGCAGCGAACCGGAGGTCGGCTCCTCGATCAGGGTCAGCGCGCGAGCGAGGGTGGACTTGCCACAGCCGGACTCGCCGACCACGGCGAGGGTCTTGCCGGCCTGCAGGTCGAAGGACACGCCGTTCAGTGCGCGGACCAGGGCGTGCGGCTTGAACAGGCCCTGGGAGATTTCGTAATGACGGGTCAGGTCGCGGGCGGTCAGGACGGCGCTCATCGGGCCACCTCGGTGTTCAGGTTGAGCGGGTAGAAGCAGCGCACGGCGCCGCGCTCGTGAGCTTCCAGGGCTGGACGCACGTTGCGGCAGTTGTCCTGCACGTAGGGGCAGCGCGGCGACAGCAGGCAGCCCTGTGGACGGTCGTACTTGCCGGGAACGATGCCGGGCAGGGTGGCCAGGCGCTCCTCGCCGGCGCTGTGCTCGGGAATCGCCTTGAGCAGCGCCTCGGTGTACGGATGAGTCGGCACGTCGAACAGCGCCGGCACTTCGCCGATTTCCACTGCTTGCCCCGCGTACATCACACAGACGCGCTGGGCGGTCTCGGCGACCACGGCGAGGTCGTGGGTGATCAGGATCAGCGCCATGCCCTGGTCGCGCTGCAGGTTCAGCAGCAGCTCCATGATCTGCGCCTGGATGGTCACGTCCAGCGCGGTGGTGGGTTCGTCGGCGATCAGCAGCTTGGGCTCGCCGGCAATCGCCATGGCGATCGCGACGCGCTGGCTCATGCCGCCGGACAGCTGGTGCGGGTAGGCGTCCAGGCGCTGCGCGGCGCCGGGGATTTCCACCCGTTCGAGCAGTTCCAGGGCGCGCTGGCGCAGGGCCTTGCCGCGCAGGCCGAGGTGCAGCTTGAGCACTTCCTCGATCTGGTAGCCGACGGTGAAGCTGGGGTTGAGGGCGGTCATCGGGTCCTGGAAGACCATGGCGATGTCCTTGCCGACGATGCGCCGCCGCTCGCGGCCCTTCAGGCGCAGCATGTCAGTGCCGTCGAACTGCATGGTGTCGGCGGTGATGATGCCGGGGGCGTCGATCAGGCCCATCAGGGCCATCATGGTCACCGATTTGCCGGAGCCGGATTCGCCGACGATGGCCAGGACTTCGCCCTTGTCCACCGAGAGGTCGAGGCCGTCCACCACCGGGACGGCGTTGCGGTCGCCGAAGCGGACCGAGAGATTGCGCAGGTCGAGGAGGCTCATACGGCGGTCTCCATCAGGCTCTTGTTCTTTTTGTAGGAGCGAGGGGGACGCCTTAGTCCTTGCTCGCGAATTGGGGGCGCAGAGGACTGCAGGTTCGCGAGCAAGCTCGCTCCTACGAAGAGCACGAAAGTATTCATCGGGATGCTCCTCACGCCGCGTTCTTCAGCTTCGGGTCCAGCGCATCGCGCAGGCCGTCGCCCATCAGGTTGATCGCCAGCACGCTGAGCAGGATGGTCAGGCCGGGCAGCGAGACGACCCACCAGGCGCGCTCGATGTAGTCGCGCGCGGAGGCCAGCATGGTGCCCCACTCGGGCGTCGGCGGTTGCACGCCGAGGCCGAGGAAGCCCAGGGCGGCGGCGTCGAGGATCGCCGAGGAGAAGCTCAGGGTGGCCTGCACGATCAGCGGCGCCATGCAGTTGGGCAGCACGGTGACGAACATCAGGCGCAGGGTGCCGGCGCCGGCCAGGCGCGAGGCGGTGACGTAGTCTCGATTCAGTTCGCCCATTACCGCGGCGCGGGTCAGACGCACATAGGCCGGCAGCGAGACGATGGCGATGGCGATCACGGTGTTGATCAGGCCCGGGCCGAGGATGGCGACGATGGCCACCGCCAGCAGCAGCGAGGGCAGGGCCAGCATGATGTCCATCAGGCGCATGATCACTGGGCCCAGGCGGGTCGGCGAGAAGCCGGCGAGCAGGCCGAGGAAGATGCCGGGGATCATCGAGATCAGTACCGAGGTCAGGCCGATCATCAGCGACAGCCGCGCGCCGTGCATCAGCCGCGAGAGCAGGTCGCGGCCCAGTTCGTCGGTGCCCAGCAGGAACTGCGCGTTGCCACCTTCGAGCCAGAGTGGCGGGGTGAGCAGGAAGTCGCGGAACTGCTCGCTCGGGTCATGGGGCGCGACCCAGGGCGCGAACAGCGCGCAGAACACGATGACCAGCATGAACAGCAGGCCACCGACCGCGCCCTTGTTGCGCGAGAAGGCGTGCCAGAATTCTTTCAGCGGGGACGGATAGACCAGACTCGGGTCACTGGCGGGAGCTTTGGCGTTGGCATTCATGGCTTCGGCTCCGGTTAGCGTTGGTGACGGATGCGTGGGTTGGCGAGGCCGTAGAGGATGTCCACGATGAAGTTCACCAGGATCACCAGGGTCGCCACCAGCAGGATGCCGTTCTGCACCACCGGGTAGTCGCGGCGGCCGATGGCGTCGATCAGCCACTTGCCGATGCCCGGCCAGGAGAAGATGGTCTCGGTCAGCACCGCACCGGCCAGAAGCGTGCCGACCTGCAGGCCGAACACGGTGAGCACCGGGATCATGGCGTTGCGCAGGGCGTGCACGAACACCACGCGAGCCGGCGACAGGCCCTTGGCGCGGGCAGTTCGCACGTAGTCCTCGCGCAGCACTTCGAGCATCGAGGAGCGGGTCATGCGGGCGATCACCGCCAGCGGGATGGTGCCCAGCACGATGGCCGGCAGGATCAGGTGGCGCACGGCGTCCACGAAGGAGCCTTCCTCATCCGAGAGCAGGGTGTCGATGAGCATGAAGCCGGTTTTCGGCTCGATGTCGTAGAGCAGGTCCAGGCGCCCGGAAACCGGCGTCCAGCCCAGGGAGACGGAGAACAGCATGATGAGGATCAGGCCCCACCAGAAGATCGGCATCGAGTAGCCGGCCAGGGAGATGGTCATCACTCCGTGGTCGAACAGCGAGCCGCGCTTCAAGGCCGCGATCACCCCGGCGAGCAGGCCGAAGACGCCAGCGAACAGCAGGGCCGCCAGGGACAGTTCGAGGGTCGCGGGGAACAGGGTGAGGAACTCGTGCCAGACGCTGTCGCGGGTGGTCAGCGATTCGCCGAGGTTGCCCTGGGCGAGGTTGCCGACGTAGTCGAGGTACTGCTGGTAGAGGGGCTTGTCGAGCCCCAGGCGGTGCATGGCCTCGGCATGCATCTGCGGATCGACGCGGCGTTCACCCATCATCACTTCCACGGGGTCGCCCGGAATCAGGCGGATCAGCGCGAAGGTGAGCAGGGTGACGCCGAAGAAGGTCGGGATCAGCAGACCGAATCGGCGTGCGATGAAACTCAGCATGGTGGTCGGGGGCTCCTCATCGAGCGGCTACCCGTCGGATCACGACGGGCGCCGGTTTCTTATGACTTTGCCGGTTACTGGATCTGAACGTCGGCGAAGTTGTTTTTCGTCAGCGGGCTGATGGTGTAGCCCTGGATATTGCTGCGGCGCACATTGAACAGCTTAGGATGTGCCAGGGGAATCCACGGGGCCTGTTCGTGGAATATGGATGTCGCCTTTCTGTAAAGTTCCGCCCGTTTTGCGCTATCGCTGGTCTGGCGGGCTTCCTGGATCAGCGCCTCGAAGCTCTGATCGCACCAGAAAGCATGGTTTTCGCCCGATTTCGCCGCCGCGCAGCTCAGGTTGGGCGAGAGGAAGTTGTCCGGGTCGCCGTTGTCGCCAGCCCAGCCGCCGTACAGCGAAAGGTCGTGCTCGCCGGCCTTGATGCGCTTGATCAGCTCGCCGAATTCCAGGGTGCGGATCTCCAGGGTGATGCCAACCTTGGCCAGATCGGACTGCAGCATCTGTGCCATCTGCGCCGCATTGGGAATGGTCGAGGAACTGCCATTGCGGGTGAACAGGGTCAGCTTGAGGTTCTCCACGCCCGCTTCCTTGAGCAGCGCCCTGGCGCGCTCCGGGTCGTGCGGCCAGTCGGCAATGTCCTTGTTGTAGCCCAGCATGGTGGCGGGGTAGGGGTTGATGGCCGGCGTGGCGGCGCCGGGGCCGTAGACGGCATCCAGCATGGCCTTCTTGTCGAACGCCAGGTTGATCGCCTGGCGGACTCGCACGTCATCCAGCGGCTTGTGTCGGGTATTCAGGGCGACATAGGTCGTGAGCAGCGCGTCGATGCTGTCCACGGCGAGGTTCTTGTCCTGCGCGAGGCCCGGAACGTCCGACGGCTTGGGGTAGAGCGCGATCTGGCACTCGTTGCGTCGGATCTTCTGCAGCCGGACGTTGGAGTCCGGGGTAATGGCGAACACCAGGTTGTCGATCTTCGGCTTGCCGCCGAAGTAGTCGGGGTTGGCGCGGAAGCGCACCTGGGCGTCCTTGGCGTAGCGATTGAAGACGAAGGGCCCGGTGCCGATGGGCAGGTTGTTCAACTGGCCCTGCTTGCCGGCGGCCAGCAACTGGTCGCCATACTCGGCGGAGTAGATGGAGGCGAAGTCCATTGCCATGTCGGCCAGGAAGGGTGATTCCGGATGGTTCAGGGTGATGCGCACCGTGAGGTCGTCCACCTTGTCCACCGACTTGATCAGGTCGCGCATGCCCATGGCGTCGAAGTAGGCATAGCCGCGTGCGGCCGACTCATGCCAGGGGTGCTTCGGGTCCAGCGGGCGCTGGAACGTCCAGACGACGTCGTCGGCATTGAAGTTGCGGGTGGGCTTGAAGTAGTCGGTGGTGTGGAACTTCACGTCCGGCCGCAGGTGGAAGGTGTAGGTCAGCCCGTCGGGGCTGACCTCCCAGCTCTGCGCCAGCGACGGTACCACTTCGGTCGTGCCGGGGCGGAAGTCCGCCAGACGGTTGAAGACAGTCTGGCCGCTGGCGTCGGCGGTCACCGCACCGGTGTACTGGACGATGTCGAAGCCTTCCGGGCTCGCTTCGGTGCAGACCACCAGGTTCTGCGCCAGGGCGGTGCCGCTGCCGAGGGCGAGCAGAAGCGGTATCAGTCGCGGGATGGGCATGCCGGGTCTCCTTACAGCAGGTTGAACGGGAAGTTGCTGACCAGACGGATCTCGTTGACGCTGCCGTCGACCTGATTCTGGCTGGCCAGGTGCTTCATGTAGGACAGGCGGAAGTTGCTGTTCCTGAGCGGGCCGCCCTGTAGCGTGTAGCCGGTGGAAAGGCCCAGCTCGTGGTGCCTCTCGCCATCCTGATTGCGGACTTCGGCGTAGTTGCCATAGGCACCATTGCGGTCGCCGTCGTAATGGGTGCCGTCGATGCCCCAGCCCTTGGCGTACCACGCCATGGTGGTCAGGCCCGGCACGCCGAAGCCAGCCCAGTCGGTGCTGTAGCGCAGCTGCAGGGACTTTTCGTTGGGACCGTTGTAGTCCGACAGCAGCGAGTTGGCCAGGTAGATCGCGGCGGTCTCGTGGACGTAGTCGAAGTACTCGTCGCCACGAATCTGCTGCCAGCCCAGCAACACGGCATGGGCGCCGTGGGTCAGGGTGAAGGCCAGGCTGTAGGCGTCGTTGTCGATGTAGCCGGCCTTGCGCGAACCGGTGTCGGCGGTGTGGTAGTAGTTCAGGCTGGTGTTCAGCGCGAGGGTCGCGGGGTCGCCCAGGTCATGGGAGGCGCCCAGGTAGTACTGGTTCCAGACGTCCTCGAACTGGCCGCCGTACGCCGTCACCTTGAGCTTGTCGCTGAGCGCGTAGCTGCCGCCCAGGAAGCTGTAGCGGTCGCCGCGTACGTCACGGGTGCCGTATTCGGTGGTGAAGTGCTCACTGCCCGAACCGGTGCGCGGACTGGTGCGAGTGAAGGTCCCGGCCTGGACCTGCAGGGCGCTCAGCTCTTCGCTGAGCAGGCTGACGCCATCGAAGCTGGAGGGCAGGGCGCGGTTGTCGATGCTGTTGAAGACCGGGGTTTCCGGCTGCTGGCGGCCGGCCCGCAGGACGGTGTTGGAGGCGCGCAGCTTCAGGCTGGCAAGGCCGATCTTCGACCATTGCGGCACGGCGTCGCCATCGCTGTCGGCCAGGGTACGGTTGCCGCCACCGGCAATGCTGCCGTGGCCGCGCTCCAGGGCGATCTCGTTGAACCCGGCCACGTCCAGGCCGACACCCACTGCGCCCTGGGTATAGCCGGAGCTGTACTTGAGCTGGCTGCCCTGGGTCCAGGTGTAGCGGCTGTGGGTTGGCTCGGTGTAGCCGTCCTTCTGGATGTTGAAGTGGAAGCTGTCCTTCATCTGCTCGCGGGCGGCGAAGTTGCGCGTGCTGAAGCTCAGGCTCTGGCCCTCGACGAAGCCCTTGGCGCCGGCYTGGCCCTTGACCACGGCTTCGCTGTCACGACGCAGCTCGTCCGGCGGCAGGGCTTCCTCGTCGGCACAGGCTTGCCCCAGGCTGGTTGCGCTGATGGCTAGCGCCAGGAGGGGGCGGGTGAACAGGTGATGCTGCATGAGTTGCTCCTTGTTGTTGTCGGTTTTCCTAGCAACGAATGCATCCCCTCCACCCATCGGAGAGATGGGGGAGCCGGCAGGCGGAGGGGAAGGCGGGAAGTGCTGCCCGGTCTTTGCCGGGCTGGCGTTCAGGCGGCTGTGGCCGCCGGTGTCAGGTCGGCGATCAGGGCTGGTTGCTCACGCCGTAGAAGGAATTGCGGCCGAAGGGGCTGATCAGGAAACCCTGCACGGACTTGCGCATGGGCTGGTAGACGGTGGAGTGGGCGATGGGGCTGATCGGCAGTTGTTGCGCGAGGAGCTGCTGGGCCTGCTGGTAGAGGCTGACGCGCTGCTGATGATCGGTGGTGGCCTTGGCCTGGCGCACGAGCTTGTCGTAGGCCTTGTCGCACCACTTGGAGACGTTGTTGCCGTCCACGGCGTCGCAGCCATAAAGGGTGCCGAGCCAGTTGTCCGGGTCGCCGTTGTCGCCGGTCCAGCCGAACAGCGCGGCATCGTGCTCGCCAGCGTGGGCGCGCTTGATGTACTCACCCCACTCGTAGCTGACGATCTTCGCCTTGATGCCGACCTTGGCCCAGTCGGCCTGGATCATCTCGGCCATCAGCTTGGCGTTGGGGTTGTACGGGCGCTGCACCGGCATGGCCCAGAGGGTGATCTGGGTGCCCTCGGCGACGCCGGCTTGCTTGAGCAGTGCCCTGGCCTGTTCCGGATCGTAGGCCTGGCCCTTGATCGACTCGTCATAGGACCACTGGGTCGGCGGCATGGCGTTCACCGCCTTCTGCCCGGCACCCTGGTAAATGGCGTCGATGATCGCCTGCTTGTTCATCGCCATGTCCAGCGCACGGCGTACTTCGGCCTTGTCCAGTGGTGCGTGGGTGACGTTGTAGGCCAGGTAGCCGAGGTTGAAGCCCGGCTGCGACGGCATGTTCAGGTTCGGGTCCTGCTTCAGCGCTGCCAGGTCGGCTGGGCGCGGGTTCAGGGTGATCTGGCATTCACCGGCCTTGAGCTTCTGCATGCGCACCGAGGCGTCGGTGTTGATGGCGAAGACCAGGTTGTCGACCTTCACGTCATCGGGCTTCCAGTAGTCCCTGTTGCCCTTGAAGCGAATCAGCGCGTCCTTCTGGTAGCGGCTGAAGATGAACGGGCCGGTGCCGATGGGCTTCTGGTTGATCTGCGCGGGATTGCCCTGCTTGAGCAGTTGCTCGGCGTACTCGGCGGACTGGATCGCGGCGAAGTTCATCGACAGGTTCTGGATGAACGCGGCATCCACTTCGTTGAGGGTGAAGGTCACGGTGTGCTCATCCACCTTGCTGACCTGGGCGATGTTGCGGTCCAGGCCCATGTCGGTGAAGTAGGGGAATTCGGTGGGGTACGCCTTGCGGAACGGCTGCTCCTTGTCGAGCATGCGGTTGAAGGTGAACAGCACGTCGTCGGCGTTGAACTCGCGGGTAGGCTTGAAGTACTCGGTGGTGTGGAACTTGACGCCCGGACGCAGGTGGAAGGTCCAGGTCTTGCCATCGGCGGAGGTCTCCCAGCTTTCGGCGAGGGCCGGTTGGGCTTCGGTACTGCCACGCTTGAACTGGGCGAGGCGGTTGAACAGGGTTTCCGAGGTGGCGTCGTAATCGGTGCCGGTGGTGTATTGGCCGGGGTCGAAGCCCGCCGGGCTGCCTTCGGAACAGTACACCAGGGTGGACGCGGCCTGGGCCGCGGAGCCGGCCAGCAGGAGCCCGCCGAGGGCGATGGCGTGCAGGGGATTACGTCGCATGTTGCGCATTGCCTGACCTCATTCTTGTTCTTCTGAGGGACCGGCGAACCGATGGGGTCTGCAGCCGGCCTGGGAGAACGGAACCGGATGAGGTCCGTTCGTTCATGGTCGGGCTGTGCCCGGCCAAGCCGTCGCCGAAGTTAAGTCAGGCTGAAATTAAGTTCAACTTAAAATTCAGTGCTACTGAAATTTTTCCCAGTCTGTGAATCCGGTTGGAGAATCAGGTGGCGGGGTGCTCACCGAACAGCGGCAGGGTGGTGACGGTGAGCATCTCCGCCACGCAGTCGCCGGCGTTGCGCAGGCAGTGGCGCTTGCCGGAATCGAAGTGCACCGAGTCCCCCGGGCCGAGCGGATAGGTATGACCGTCGATCACGTAGGCGATCCTTCCGCTGAGCACGTAGGCGAATTCCGCGCCGTCGTGGGTGATCAGCTCCGATTCGTAGCCAATCGGTACGCTCACCTTCACCGCGTTCAGCTGGTTGCCCGGAAAGCTGCTGGACAGGCGCTCGTAGCTCAGCGGCTGGCCTTCGATGGTGTAGCGCACGCGCTCGCCCTGGTGCGAGTCCGGCGGAATCTGCTGCGGCGAGTCGAACAGGGCGTTGAGCGGAACATCCAGCGCCTTGGCGATGCTGGCCAGCGACGACAGCGAGACGCCGGTGAGATTGCGCTCGGCCTGGGACAGGAAGCTGGCGGTGAGGCCGGACTCGGCGGCCACCTGGTTCAGCGTCTTCTTGGCCGCGCGCCGAAAGCGGCGCAGGCGTTCTCCGATACGATCTGCGGACATTGGTTGGGCTCTTGTAGGACGCGGGCAGCATACCAGCGTCGCGATAGGCTGGAAGCACTGCGCCATGACGGCAGCGGAAATCGTCCGCCTCGATCGAGGTTACAGCGGAAAGCCTTTGACCCGGAATTTCAGTGCTGCTTAAATTTGCCATCACTTCACTGCCTATGGGGAAAGTCGCATGACATTGGGTGTTGGGGGCAGCAGCCCCGAGCAGGCGCTGGCGCCACTGCAGATCATGACGGCCGGCGTTCGCCCCATCGCTCTGGAGGAATATCGCGCACGCGTCGCGCAGCTGCAGGGGCTGATGGTCGCTCGCGGCATGGCCGCGGTGCTGGTCGATGCCGGCAGCTCGCTGTTCTATTTCACCGGCCTGCGCTGGAGCCCCAGCGAGCGTCTGGTCGGCGCGCTGATCCCGGCCCGTGGCGAGGTGCGTTATATCGCCCCGGCCTTCGAGGAGGGAACGGTGCGCGATCTGCAAGTGCTGCCCGGCAGCATCAGCGTGTGGGCGGAGCACGAAAGCCCCTCTGCGCTGCTGAAGGAAATGCTGGTGCAGATTGGCGTCGTCGATGGCGACAGCCTCGGGCTTTCCCACAGCCTGCCGTTCGGCATGTTCGAGCGCCTGCGCCAGGCGGTGGGCGAGGTGCAGCTGGTGGATGCCGGCGGGCTGATCGAGGAGTGCCGCCGCTGCAWATCACCGGCGGAGCTGGCACTAATGCAGCGCGCCAAGGATATGACCCTGGAGGTGCACAAAGCCGCCGCCAGCATCCTGCGCGAAGGCATCAGCACCACCGAGGTCGTGCGCTTCATCGAGGCGGCGCACCGCAAGGTCGGCGCCCCGGGCTCGACCTTCTGCATCGTCCTGTTCGGCGAGGACAGCGCCTTCCCCCATGGCGTACGCCAGCCGCGGCCGTTGCGCGAGGGCGACATGGTGCTGATCGACACTGGCTGCCAGCTGTTCGGCTACAACTCGGATATCACCCGCAGCTACGTGTTCGGTACGCCCAGTGCGCGCCAGCGTGGGTTGTGGGACCTGGAAAAGGCCGCGCAGCAGGCTGCGTTCGATGCCGCTGTGCTCGGCTCGCCCTGCGAGCAGGTGGATGCCGCCGCGCGCCACTGCCTGGAGGCCGGCGGCCTCGGGCCGGATTACGCGCTTCCAGGCTTGCCGCACCGCACGGGCCACGGCATCGGTCTGGATATCCACGAAGGCCCTTACCTGGTGCGCGGCGATCGCACGCCGCTGGGCGTCGGCATGTGCTTCAGCAACGAGCCGATGATCTGTGTGCCGGGGGAGTTCGGTATTCGCCTGGAGGATCACTTCTACATGACGGCGGACGGTCCGCGCTGGTTCACCCAGCCGAGCCATTCGGTGGACGATCCGTTCGGCCTGGAGGCCTGATCGCTCGCGAACCATCTCGTTGTGGGGAAGCCTTGTGCGTAGGAGCGGACTCCGTCCGCGATAGATTGGCATTGCGCCGGACGCCATCGCGGACGGAGTCCGCTCCTACATGCAAACGTCAGGGAGCTAGCTCAACCCGCGAGAAATTGTTCGACCCCAGCGGGCTCAGGGTAAAGCCGCTCACCCCCGGCCGCACCACGGCGAACTGCTTGGGATAGGCCAGGGCGATCCACGGCGCCTCGCGCTGGTAGATCGCCAGCGCCTTGCGGTACAGCGCGGCGCGGGCTTCCTGATCGGTAATGGCGCGCGCCTGGCGCAGCAGCTCGTCGAACTGGGCGTTGCACCAACCGGCCTGGTTCTCGCCGCTCTTTGCTGCCGCGCAGGACAGATTGGGCGTGAGGAAGTTGTCCGGGTCGCCATTGTCACCGGCCCAGCCCATGAAGATCAGGTCGTGCTCGCCCTGCTTGGCGCGCTTGATCAGCTCGCCCCACTCGAACACGCGGATGTCCGCCTGGATGCCGATCTTGCGCAGGTCGTCCTGCAGCATCTGCGCGCCGATGCCGGGGTTGGGATTGGTCGGCCCGCCGCCCGGGCGGGTCCAGATCGACAGCTTCAGTCCCGGCTGTATACCGGCTTCTTCCAGCAGCTGCCTCGCCCGCGCCGGGTCGTGCGGCCAGACCTTGAGTTGCGGATCGGAACCCCACAGCGTAGGCGGGTAGGGCGCCACGGCCAGGGTGGCGGCACCCTCGCCGAACTGTGCACGCAGATAGGCATCGCGGTCGAAGGCGAGGTTTATCGCCTGGCGCACGCGCACGTCGTCCAGCGGCTTGTGCCGGGTATTGATGCCGACATAGGCGACCAGCAGCGAATCCAGTTCCTCTACCTTCAGCTTCGGGTCCTGGCGCAGCGCGGGCACGTCGGTGGGCTTGGGGTAGACGGCGATCTGGCAGTCGCCGGCCTTGACCTTCTGGATGCGCACGTTCGGGTCGGGGGTGATCGCCAGCAGCAGGCGCTCGATCTTCGGCTTGCCGCCCCAGTAGTCGGGGTTGGCGTTGAAGCGCACCTGGGCGTCCTTCTGGTAGCGCTGGAAGACGAAGGGGCCGGTGCCGATCGGCAGGTTGTTCAGCTGCTCGGCCTTTTCCGCGGCCAGCAGCAGGTCGCCATACTCGGCGGAATAGATAGAGGCGAAGCCCATGGCCAGGTCAGCGAGGAAGGGCGCCTCGGGATGCTTCAGGGTGAAACGCACATGCTGCTCGTCCAGCTTGTCCACGGCGCTGATCAGGCCGGGCAGGCCCATTGCCTCCGCGTAGGGGAAGCCGCGCGGGGCCAGCTTGTGCCAGGGGTGCTGCGGGTCGAGCTGGCGCTGGAAGCTCCAGAGCACATCGTCGGCGTCGAATTCGCGGGTCGGCTTGAAGTAGTCGGTGCTGTGGAACTTCACGCCCTGGCGCAGGGCGAAGGTGTATTGCAGGCCGTCGTCGCTGATCGTCCAGCTTTCGGCCAGTGCCGGCACCACGCGGGTGCTGCCGGGGGCGAATTGCACCAGCCGCTCGAAGACGGTTTCCGCCGAGGCGTCGGCGGTGGTCGCGGCGGTGTACTGGGTGATGTCGAAGCC
The DNA here is from genome assembly GCF_030462585.1 of Pseudomonas sp. CAN1. Classification (GTDB taxonomy): domain Bacteria; phylum Pseudomonadota; class Gammaproteobacteria; order Pseudomonadales; family Pseudomonadaceae; genus Pseudomonas. The sequence continues at coordinate 63,814 of NZ_JASMRU010000009.1, forward strand.
TTCCGGGCTGGCCTCGGTGCAGACCACCAGGGATTGGCCCAATGCCGGTCCGCAGCCAAGCAGGCTGAGCAGGGCAAGACGGGCGAGTGTGCGGCGCAAGATGGTTGCCGGAGAAACGGCCGCCGGTGCTTGACGGCGGCCATTGCCCTTACTTGCCGACGCTGACGCCGTAGAACGAGTTCAGCGCGAACGGGCTGATCTTGAAGTCCTGCACGCTCTTGCGCATCGGCTGGTACACGGTGGAGTGGGCGATCGGGGTGATCGGCACCTGCTCCTTGAGGATGTGCTGGGCCTGCTTGTACAACTCGGTACGCTTGGCCTGGTCGGGGGTGCGCTTGGCATCCTTGATCAGCTTGTCGTAGGCCGGGTCGCACCATTTGGAGAAGTTGTTGCCATCCACGGCGTCGCAGCCGTAGAGGGTGCCCAGCCAGTTGTCCGGGTCACCGTTGTCGCCGCTCCAGCCGATCAGCATGGCGTCGTGCTCGCCGGCCTTGGCGCGCTTGATGTACTCGCCCCACTCGTAGGTAACGATCTTCGCCTTGATGCCGACCTTGGCCCAGTCGGACTGCAGCATCTCGGCCATCAGCTTGGCGTTGGGGTTGTACGGGCGCTGCACCGGCATGGCCCACAGGGTGATCTCGGTGCCTTCGGGTACGCCGGCCTTCTTCAGCAGTTCCTTGGCCTTTTCCGGGTTGTAGCCGGCGTCCTTGATGGTGTCGTCGTAGGACCACTGGGTCGGCGGCATGCCGTTCACGGCCAATTGGCCGGCGCCCTGGTAGACGGCGTCGATGATTGCCTTCTTGTTCACCGCCATGTCCAGCGCTTCGCGTACTTCGAGCTTGTCGAACGGCTTGTGCAGGACGTTGTAGGCGATGTAGCCGAGGTTGAAGCCCGGCTGCGACGGCATGCTCAGGTTCGGGTCCTTCTTCAGCGCTTCCAGGTCGGCCGGGCGCGGGAAGAGGGTGATCTGGCACTCGTTGGCCTTGAGTTTCTGCATGCGCACCGAGGCGTCGGTGTTGATGGCGAAGATCAGGTTGTCGATCTTCACCTCACCCTTGTTCCAGTAGTCGGGGTTGGCCTTGAAGCGGATCATCGCGTCCTTCTGGTAGCGACTGAAGACGAACGGGCCGGTACCGATGGGCTTCTGGTTGATGTCGGCTGCCTTGCCCTGCTTGAGCAACTGGTCGGCGTATTCGCCGGACTGGATCGAAGCGAAGCTCATGGCCAGGTTCTGGATGAACGCGGCGTCGACTTCGTTGAGGGTGAACTTGACGGTGTGGTCGTCGACCTTCTCCACCTTGGCGATGTTCGCGTCCATGCCCATGTCGGTGAAGTATGGGAATTCGGTCTGGTACGCCTTACGGAATGGATGGTTCTTGTCGAGCATGCGGTTGAAGGTGAACAGCACGTCGTCGGCGTTGAATTCGCGAGTCGGCTTGAAGTACTCCGTGGTATGGAACTTCACGCCGGAGCGCAGGTGGAAGGTGTAGGTCTTGCCGTCATCGGATACGTCCCACTTTTCCGCCAGGCCCGGGATGACCTGGGTGCCGCCGCGCTCGAACTGGGTGAGGCGGTTGAAGACCGTCTCGGCGGAGGCGTCGAAGTCAGTGCCGGTGGTGTACTGGCCGGGGTCGAAGCCCGCGGGGCTGCCTTCGGAGCAGTAGACCAGGTTGTTGGCGGCGTGGGCGAGGGGCGCGCTGGCGATCAGCCCGGCGGCAATCATGGAGCGGATGACGGCGTTCTTACGCATTTGGACCTCTGTTTATTCTGGTTGTCATCGAGGGGCAGCCTCGTGAGCTGCGTTGCGTGAAGCTATGCACGGCACATGCCGGGCGCAAGCGGCTGACCGGGGTGAGTGTAGAAGTTGTGACGCGGGTGCAAGGGAATGTCGCAATTTCGACAATGGGAACCGTGCGGTCGGGTGGCGGCGTCCCGGTCCCCGCAGACGCCGCGCTGCAAGAGGCCGGAAGTGTTACGGCATCTGCACCTCGATCGTGCCGTCGGCGCTGACGGTGACCTGGCTGGTACCGGCCTCGATTTCCTGCGCCGGGGCCGAGTCCATGGAGGAGAACTTGGCCGCGGCCATGCGCACCATTGGCATCGGGCGCGGCGCGCCGGAAGTGTTCAGGTTCAGGCTGACCAGCTTGTAGCCCTTGCCGCCGAGGGCGTCGGTGAGCACCTGGGCGCGCGCCTTGAAGGCGTCCACGGCGCCTTTCATCATCGCGTCCTCGTTCTTTGCGCGGGTGGCGTCAGCGATGCTGAAGTCCATGCTGCCCATCTTCAGCTTGCCCAGCAGGTCGGCGGTGAGCTGCGACAGGGTGGCGAAGTCGGTGCTTTCCAGGCGCAGTTCTGCGCGTTCACGCCAGGCGGTGATCTTCTGGCCCTTGTCGTCGTACACCGGGTAGCTGTTGCGGCTGCCCAGGCTGACGGTGACGCCCTTGGCCTTGCGCGCCTGCTCGACCGCCGCGTTTAGCGCAGTGGTGGTCTCGGCGGCCAGCTTGGCCGGGTCGGTGCCCTGGTTCTCGCTGAACAGGGTCACGTGCATCAGGTCGTGGGCGACTTCCTGGCTGACCTCGGCGCGCAGCGAAACCTGGTTGTAGCGCGGTTCGTCAGCCATGGCCCCGAGGCTGGTGGCGCACAGGGCGATGGCGGCGGCGATGGCGGTGAAGGGTTTCTTCAGTACAGACATGGATGACTCCTTGCTCCAGAAAGTGTCCGGGCCACAGCTTAGTAGAGGCAGTGGCGAGGACTGTCAGACCCTTTGACGGCTATTTGTTCGCAAGCGGGTTAAGGCCGGATGTCACCAATTGTTTCGTAGCGAGACGGCCGTCACGGGGCGCGCTGGAGTATGCTGTGGCGCTATGCCGCACAAAGGGGAGGGGGCACTTGGCTATACTCGCGCAAATTCCGGAATTCACCATGCGCCCACCGGTTTTCCAGCTGTCCGCCAGTCGTCAGAACCTCCTGCATCTGACGCTCATCCGTATTCTCGTCCTTGCCGCCCAGGCAGGTTCAGTCGGGCTTGCCTACAAGGCCCAGCTGATCCAGCTGCCCTGGCTCGCCCTGGGCGTGACCCTCGGCGTCTCCCTCGTCCTGTGCCTGGGCACCGCGCTGCGCCTGCGTGGCCCGTGGCCGGTCACCGAGCTGGAGTATGCCGTCCAGCTGGCCTGCGACCTGATCATCCACAGCGTGCTGCTGTATTACTCGGGCGGGTCGAGCAACCCCTTCGTCTCCTATTACCTGGTGCCGCTGACCATCGCTGCGGCGACCCTGCCGTGGCTCTACACCATCGTCCTGGCCGGCCTCGCCCTGGCCAGCTACACGGTGCTGCTGGTGTGGTTCCACCCGCTGGAGATGGCTGCCGGGCAGCGCGACAACCTGCTGATCTACGGCATGTGGCTGAGCTTCGCCCTCGCTGCCGCGCTGATCACCTTCTTCGTCGCGCGCATGTCCGAATCCCTGCGCCGCCAGGAACAATTGCAGGCGCAGCGCCGCGAGGAAGGCATGCGCGACCAGCAACTGCTGGCCGTCGCCACCCAGGCTGCCGGAGCCGCCCACGAACTGGGCACGCCGCTGGCGACCATGAGCGTACTGCTCAAGGAGTTGCGCCAGACCAATGCCGACCAGCCGATGTTGCAGGAAGATCTCGCCCTGCTGCAGGAGCAGGTCAAGCTCTGCAAGACCACCCTGCAGCACCTGGTGCGCGCCGCCGAGGCGGATCGTCGCCAGGCGGTGGAAGAGCAGGGCGCCAACGAATGGGTCGAGTCGGTGCTGCGTCGCTGGCACCTGATGCGCCCCGAAGCGAGCTACCGCTACCAGACGCTGGGCAAGGGCAAGGCGCCACGGATGATTCCGCCGACCGACCTGAGCCAGGCGCTGCTCAATCTTCTGAATAACGCGACGGACGCCTGTCCGGACGATCTGGACATCCGCCTGGACTGGGATGCCGGTGAAATCTGCCTGAGCATCCGCGACCAGGGCCCAGGCGTGCCGCTGGCCATTGCCGAACAGCTCGGCAAGCCGTTCTTCACCACCAAGGGCAAGGGGTTCGGCCTGGGGTTGTTCCTCAGCCAGGCCAGCGTGACCCGCGCAGGTGGAACGGTGAAGTTGTATAACCATGAAGATGGCGGCACTCTGACCGAGTTGCGTCTGCCCAGAAGCTATGGCGTGGCCTGAGAGCCGCGCCCGCGAGGAAGTACCATGAGCGAAGAGATCCTGTTCGAAGGCGAAGAGCAGCCCCACCTGCTGCTGGTGGACGACGATGCCACCTTTACCCGCGTCATGGCCCGCGCCATGACCCGTCGCGGGTTGCGGGTGTCGGTCGCCGGCTCCGCCGAGGAAGGCCTGGCCATGGCCAAGGAAGATCTGCCCGACTACGCCGTGCTCGACCTGAAAATGGACGGCGATTCCGGCCTGGTGCTGCTGCCCAAGCTGCTCGAGCTCGATGCCGAGATGCGCGTAGTGATCCTCACTGGCTACTCCAGCATTGCCACCGCGGTGGAAGCGATCAAGCGCGGTGCCACCAACTACCTGTGCAAACCGGCCGATGCCGACGATGTGCTGACTGCACTGCTGTCACAACATGCCGACCTGGAAACCCTGGTGCCGGAAAACCCCATGTCGGTCGACCGCCTGCAGTGGGAACATATCCAGCGCGTGCTTGCCGAACATGACGGCAACATCTCCGCGACCGCCCGAGCGCTGGGTATGCACCGGCGCACATTGCAACGTAAGCTGCAGAAACGCCCGGTGAGGCGTTAAGCGATCGATAACACAGGAGGGGCGCCAATGAGCGCTCCTTTTTATTTTCCGCCGTGCGAGCCCGACCCATGACCGACAGTGCCGAATACCGGGCCGCGAACGATGCCGTTCGCAGCCGCTTCTTCCACCGCGTCTGGCACCTCACCGCGCTCTACTGGCGCAGCGAAGAGAAGGGCATGGCCTGGCTGCTGCTGCTCGTGGTGATCGCCCTCTCGCTGGTGGGCGTGGCCCTCAGCGTCTGGCTCAACAGCTGGTACCGCGACTTCTACAACGCCCTGCAGAACAAGGACCTGAACAGCTTCATCCACCTGATGCTGATGTTCTCCGGGATCGCCGCGGTGTTCATCCTCACGGCGGTTTACCGGCTGTACCTGACCCAGATGCTGACCATCCGCTGGCGCCGCTGGCTGACCGAGAAGCACTTCGCTGCCTGGCTGGGCGACAAGAGCTACTACCGCCTGGAACAGCGTGGCCACACCGACAACCCCGACCAGCGCCTGACCGAGGACCTCGACAACTTCACCAGCACCACCCTGAGCCTCGGCCTGGGGCTGATCCGCAACGTGGTCAGCCTGGTGTCCTTCTCGGTGATCCTCTGGGGCGTTTCCGGCAGCATCGAGCTGTTCGGCATCACCATCCCTGGCTACATGTTCTGGGTGGCACTGGTGTATGCGGCGGTGGGCAGCTGGCTGACGCACCTGATCGCCCGTCGCCTGATCGGCCTGAACAACCAGCAGCAGCGCTACGAGGCCGACCTGCGCTTCGGCCTGGTGCGGGTGCGCGAAAACGCCGAAAGCATCGCCCTGTACAACGGCGAGGCCAACGAGAACGAACGCCTGATGGGCCGCTTCCGCAATGTCTGGGGCAACTTCTGGGAGCTGATGAAGGTTCAGAAGCGCCTGACCTTCTTCACCTCCGGCTACGCCCAGATCGCCACCGTATTCCCCTTCATTGTTGCCGCACCGCGCTACTTCTCCGGGCAGATCCAGCTCGGCGAGCTCATGCAGATCAATTCCGCCTTCAGCAACGTGCAGGACAGCATGAGCTGGTTCATCGACGCCTACACCAGCCTCGCCAGCTGGCGGGCGACCAGTGATCGTCTGCTGAGTTTCCGCGGCGCCATGGCCGAGACCACCCAGGAATCGGCGAATATCGACGTGCGCAAGACCGGCAGCAGCCTGCAGCTGCAGGACCTGACTCTGAGCCTGGGCAGCGGCCGTGAACTGCTGGAGCCGACCCGCCTGACCATCAATGCCGGCGAGCACGTGCTGATCGGCGGCCCCTCCGGCGGCGGCAAGAGCACCCTGCTACGTGCCATGAGCGGCCTGTGGCGCTATGGCAGCGGTGTGGTGCAGATGCCCGAAGGACGCAGCCTGTTCGTCCCGCAGAAGCCCTACCTGCCCATTGGCACCCTGGCCGAAGCGCTCTGCTACCCGGAGCCCGGCAACAGCCACGATGCCCAGCGCATGAAGGAGGTGCTGCATCTGTGTCGCCTGGATACCCTGGCGGCGCGCTTGGACGAGGCTGACCACTGGCAGCGTGTGCTCTCTCCGGGTGAGCAGCAGCGTCTGGCGATTGCCCGCGCACTGCTTTACGCGCCGCAATGGCTGTTCCTCGACGAGGCCACATCAGCCCTGGACGAGTCCGACGAAGCTGCGCTCTATCAAGTGCTGCTGGAGCAACTGCCCGAGGTGACGCTGGTCAGCATTGGCCACCGGGTCAGCCTCAAGCGCTTCCACCCGCGTCAGCTGCGCCTGGAAGAGCATCGCCTGGAGGAAATGGAAGCTGTCCTCCCTGCGTAGTGGCAGTTTGATTCACTGGAAAAATGTGATGGGCTGAGTGGGAAACATCTGAAAGTCTTCTCAGACAGGATGAATTCTTCTTATTTATTTACATTTTTCAGTGCTTAACCGCTGCGAAGTTTTCAATAACAGGTACCCTGTGCACCCCGGCGGCCCACCCGCCGGGCTGAATGCCATCCAACGGTACCTGCATGAAGTCCCTCTCCCCGTCACGACAGGCTTTGACCCGTTCCGACCTGCGCCTCGTCGATCCGCGCCGGTTGCTGCTGGGCGCTGCCTGTGTGTCCGTGGTGCTCGCCGCTGCAGCCTTCGCTGGTGGCCTGTGGCTCGGCCGCTCGCAGGTCGAGCCGGTGATGGTGCCGGTGGCGCAGGCCGAGGAAGCGCCGGACGAATCTGGCGAGCGTTTTGCCGCCGAGCGCATCGGCGAGTTGACGGGCCGTCTGCAGGTACTGGAGAAGGATGCCGACTACCTGCTCAAGGCCGTCGACAGCCACGATGAAATCGCCCGCAAGCTGTCCAGGGTCGACCCGGAGCTGGTGCCCGCTCCCAAGGCCAAGCCCGGTACCCAACGCAACGAAGGCGGCATCCTGCTGCCGCCGCGCGCCTGCGTCGATCCGTTGCCGGCCGCTGCCGCCGATCTGGAGCGCAACGAACAATCCGCCAAGTGCCTGCGCCGGGTCTTCGACCTGGTGATGGACCAGGTAGCCCGGCGCAACGCCGACTTCATGGCCATCCCCGCGCGCCGGCCGATGGAGCAGGCGCGCCTGGGCTCGCCCTTCGGCAACCGCGTTGACCCGTTCAACCGGCACCTGGCGTTCCATTCCGGGCAGGACTTCTCCGCGCCCACTGGCAGCCCGATCCACGCTGCTGCCGGCGGCCGGGTGATTGTCTCCGGCCCGCATGCCTCCTACGGCAATCGGGTGGAAATCGACCACGGCAATGGCCTGGTCACCCGCTACGCCCATGCTTCCAAGCTGCTGGTGAAGGTCGGCGATGTGGTCATGCCGGGGCAGGAGATCGCCAAGGTCGGCTCCACTGGCCGCTCCACCGGCCCGCACCTGCACTTCGAGGTGCTCTACCACGGCGAATTCGTCGACCCGCAGAACTTCCTTTCCCTGGGTGGCATGGAGATCGACAGCGATGGCCTGGCCACGGACTAAGAAGCCTACCACCCGCCAGCTGCTGCGCGCTGAGCACCGCCCCCACGTTCCCCGCGGCTATGCCTGGCTGGGCTGGTCCTTGCTGGTGCTGGCCGTACTGGCCCTGCTCGCGGCCGGCGCCTGGCAGCTGCGCGCCAGGGACGACGGGCAATTGCACGAACGCATCGAGACGCTCGAGGCGCAGAACGCCGAACTGACCGAGGCGATCGAGGAAAAGCGCCTGCAGGGCGAGGAGGAGCGCGCCAATCGCGAGCAACTGATGCAGCGAATCGACGCCATGTCCGCCGAAATCAAGAAACTCAAGACCGAGCTGGCCTTCTACCGCCAGCAGAAACCTGGCAAGTAGCCCGCGCCGAGGGCGCAAGGAAACACGATGTTCAGCAACAGCAAGAAGAAAGGTCCGCAGGTGTCGGTGGACAAGTTCTCCAGCCTGCTTTCGGGCAATGTCGATCTGGTCGGCGACCTGCAGTTCCAGGATGGCCTGAAGATCCTCGGCACGGTGAAGGGCAACGTCCGCCACAAGCCCGGCGCGGCCAGCCTGCTGGCGCTCAGCGCGGAAGGGCGGATCGAGGGCAACGTCAGCAGCTACGACGCGCTGATCGACGGTACCATCATCGGCGACCTCTACGTCGAGCACCTGCTGGAACTGCACTCCAACGCACGGGTGGTTGGCAACATCCAGTACCGCCAGCTGAGCATGGAAAACGGCGCCACTGTCGACGGCAAGCTCACCCGCCTGGCCGATGGTGAAGCGCCCAAGCCACTGGAGCTGCCGGCACCGGTGAAGGAAGAAGTGGCCGAGGCCTGATTTGCCCCGGCGGGATCGGTACTTAGCTTGCTATGATTGCCGGCCCCACTATCCAGACACTTGCGCCCCATGCTCGCCCTGCTGCTCCAGACCTTCGCCATCACCGCTCCGGTGTTCGCCATGCTGTTCCTCGGAGTGCTGCTGCGTCGCGTCGGGGCGATCAATCCGGAGTTCATCCAGACCGCCTCGGCGCTGGTGTTCAACGCCACCATGCCGGCAATGCTGTTCCTCGGCATCTACCACTCCGACCTGCACAGCGCGGCGCGTCCGCAGGTGCTGCTGTATTTCTGTGCGGCGACGCTGGTGGGCTTCCTGCTGGCCTGGGGCTGGGCGGCGTGGCGGGTGCCGCGCGAAGACCGTGGCGTGTTTGTCCAGGGCTCGTTCCGCGGCAACAACGGCATCATCGGCCTGGCCCTGGCCACCAGCCTCTATGGTGAGCACGGCCTGGCACTGGGCTCGGTGCTCGCGGCGCTGGTGATCCTCTGCTACAACACGCTGTCCTCGGTGGTGCTGGCGATCTACAGCCCGAGCATGAAGTCCGACCCGCTGAGCATCGCCCGCAACGTCATCTGCAACCCGCTGATCATCAGCGTACTGGCGGCGCTGCCGTTCTCCTGGTTCGGCATTGGCCTGCCACAGTGGCTGCTGACCTCCGCCGACTATTTCGCGCAGATGACCCTGCCGCTGGCGCTGGTGTGCATCGGCGGCACCCTGTCGCTGGCCTCGTTGCGTGAAAGCGGCCGGCTGGCAGTGGGCGCGAGCCTGATGAAGATGGTCTGGCTGCCGATCATCTGCACCTCCGTTGCCTGGGCACTGGGTTTCCGTGGCGCCGAGCTGGGCGTGCTGTTCCTGTATTTCGCCAGCCCCACGGCGGCGGCCAGCTACGTCATGGCCCGCGCCGCCAACGGCAATCACGAGCTGGCGGCGTCGATCATCGTCATCACCACGCTGGTGGCGGCCTTGACCACCAACGTCGGCATCTTCGTCCTGCAGTGGGGCGGCTGGATGTGACTCGACCGATGTCGAGAATCTTCCAATCGGGGTTGCGCCAAAAGCCATTCGGCTTGTAGGAATTTTCTGAAAGATCGCCCTGCGTCGCAACAGCGCGCGAAGTCCATTCCGCGCGTCGACAAGACCGGTTACATTTGGCTCCCCCCGCTATGCACGATCAAGGAATGTTCATGCAGCCCACGCGTCGGATGGTTCGTGCCGTCTTCTTTCTGTCAGCCAGTCTCCTGGCTGCGACGGTCGCTGCCGAGCCGAGCGCGCAGCTCAGCAGCCCCACCGGCGGCTGGCGCTATTCCGGCCTGAACGATGATCCCAGCGTACCCCGCGTGGCCTATCCGACTCCGCCGATCGACCGTGGCGGCGTGCGTGGCCGCAGCCTGATCGAGGGCCACCTGCGCGAAGTGGCCGGCGTCGACCGCGCCCAGCGCCTGGTGATCAACGGCAACCCGCTGCCGCTGTATACCGACGCCGAAGGCAAGTTCGTCCGGCCCTACAACTTCGGGACCGGCAGCAACAGCGTCGAAGTCGCCAGCGCCGAGGGCAAATCCCTCAAGCGCATCCAGTTCTACGAAGCCAACCGGGGCCGCATCCCGCCGCGCATCCGCCTGGTGCTGGGCTGGAACGACCCCAAGGCCGAACTCGACCTGCATATCGTCACGCCCGACGGCCAGCATGCCTTCTGGGCCAACCCGCGCCTGAGCAACGGCGGTGGCCTGGACCCGGACGGCGTCGATGGCCCCGGCCCGGAAATGTTCACCATGGCTGCGCCGCTGCACGGCACCTACCTGGTCTACGTCAACTACTGGGGCAACTACAACGCCAGCCAGGGTTACAACTTCCAGGAAGGCAACCACGAGCAGGACGTGATCACCGCCGAGATCAACCTGGTGTTCAATGAGAACACCGTCAACGAGAAGCGCGAGACCTTCGTGGTGCCCATGCGCACCATCGGCGATCTGGTGCTGGTGAAGACCTTCAACTACTGAATTCGCCCCTCGCAGGGATGACACGGGACAAGCGATCGATGAGCGACAATACGCCCTCCAGCAGCCAAGACAGCACCCCCACGCCGCCGTCGGCACAGGCCCCGCGCCGTGGCCCGCTGATCGCCATCGGCGCGCTCGCCGCCGCCCTGGTGGCCGGCGGCCTGGCCCTGGCCTTCGGCCTGATCCCGGCCTTCCACTCGGCGCCGGTGGGCACCCTGGAAGCACCGGAAAGCCCGGACGTGGTGCGCGACCTCAAGTGCCCGGACGCGCTGATCGAGAGCGCATCCCTCAGCCAGCTGCCCAAGGCCGTACTGGAAGTGCCGCTGCTGCGCGACGTGCTCACCGAGGACTTCGTCTTCTATTACGAGAACAACGCTGACCGCCTGGGCCTGACCGGCACCCTGCGGCGCATCGTCTACGAGCACGACCTGACCCTGAAGGACAGCGTGATCGAGGAACTGCTCGACCAGCCGGCCCAGGTCGCCCTGTGGCGAGGCGCCGATGGTCGCCTGCGCGACTTCATGGTGGTGCTCAAACGCGGTGGCCTGGCCAAGGTGCTGGAGCCGCTGGCCAAGGTCGCAGCCGATGACACGCAGCTGAAGAAGGTTGCGGAAATCCAGGTGAAGGGCAGCGCCACGCCGGTTTACAGCCTGCGTTACGGCGCCGAGAAAACCCTGCTGTTCGTCTCCCGTGGCGACCAGATGCTGGTGCTGTCGCACTCGAAGATGCTGTTCCCCAATCCCGGTTACGACGACCTCGGCGAGGCGGATGCCGCCGTGGCCAAGGACCTGGGCGCGGCGCTGGAAGGCGAGCCGCTGTTCGCCAGCGACTTCGGCCTGGAGCCGCGCGGTGAGTTGAAGCAGCGCATCACCCTGGGGGCTGGCGTGCTCGCCATGGGCTACCAGCGCTTCATCCCGACCTTTGCCGGCGTGCGCTTCGAGCAGGGCAAGGAAGGCGGCTGGCACAGCTACCTGGCGCTGAACGAAGTCGCCCGCCAGCCGGACCTGGATTTCACCCCTGTCTGGCAAGCCATGCCCATGGGCGCCAGCGCCTGCGTGGCGCTGCCGGTGACGCCGGGCCTGTACGACAACATGCTGGTCAAGCTGGGCGCCGAGCAGAAGATGGCGGTGTCCTTCTCCGAGCACCTGTCCGGCGCCGCCGGCCTGTGCTGGTACCCCGATTCGCGTCTGCACTCGCCGCTGCTGGTGGTGAAGCTCGACGCACCGGCCGGCCCGGAGCTGGACGAACAACTGGGCAAGCTGTTCGGCAGCATGGTCGGCGCCTACGAGGCCAACGTGCAGGAGCACGTGTTCCCGGTGGACAGCCAGGCCGCCGGCGAAGGTCGCCTGTGGCAGCGCCAGGTCAGTTCGCGCTTCGGCCAGTACGCCGCCAGCGAGGCGGGCAACCCCGACCAGGTCAGCGGCAACGGCTTCTTCCGCGTCAGCCTGCTGCGCGATGGCAACACCCTGCTGTTCTCCATCGACGACAAGCTGCTCAACAAGGCCCGCAACACCCTGGCCAAGCGCTACCCGCCGCTGGCCGACGTGCTGCCCAAGGATGCCATGGTGCCCGCGTACCTGGCGCCCAAGACCCTCTCCGAACTGCTCAAGCGCGAGACCCTCGACAGCCTGCCGCAGGACATTGAACCGGTGTTCCGCAACGCCGCCGACACGCTGCTCCTGCCGCGCCTGAAGACTCTCGCCGGCAACGGTTCCTACGCCCTGACCCTGCCGGCCGGCAGCGAGCCCAGCGGTGAATGGAAGTGGCTGCCGCTGGACTGGAAGGCGCTGTGATCCGAGCTTCTCTCACGCTGCTCGGCAGCCTGCTGCTCGCCACCCTGGCGCATGCGGCGGAGCCGGCGCTGGATGCGCAGCAGACCCAGGTGTTCCGCGCCTGGTTCGTGCGCATTGCCGAGGAGCAGCTGCGCCGCGGGCCGAACCCGCGCTGGTACCAGCAGGACTGCGCGGGCCTCGTGCGCTTCGCCGCCAACGAGGCGCTGAAGGTGCACGACGCCAAGTGGCTGCGCGCCAACGGCATGTCCAACCGCTACCTGCCGCCGGAGCTGGAACTCTCCGAAGCGCAGCGCAATCTGGCACAGACCTGGCAGCAGGGCGGCGGCAAGAGCGGCCCCTACGTCAACGCGATCAAACTCATTCAGTACAACAGCCAGCTCGTCGGCCGCGACCTCAACCAGGCCCGGCCGGGCGACCTGATGTTCTTCGACCAGGGCGATGACCAGCATCTGATGATCTGGATGGGCCGCGACATCGCTTATCACACCGGCACTCGTACGGCGACCGACAACGGCATGCGCTCGGTCAGCCTGCAACAACTCATGACATGGAAGGACACCCGATGGATACCCGACGAATCCAATCCCAACTTTATCGGCGTCTATCGCTTGTCCTTCCTGACCCGATGAACGCGCTGCGCGGCATGGCCGCTGCCCTGGCCTGCGCCGGCCTGTTCGCCGCCGCGCCCGTACTCGTGCAGGCAGACGACGACGTCCCGGCGAGCGGCTACACGCCCATGGCCGGCGAGTCGTTCTTCCTGCTGGCCGACTCAAGCTTCGCTTCCGACGAGGTGGCCAAGGTGCGCCTGGAAGCGCCGGGCCGCGACTACCGTCGCTACCGCATGGAGCCCTACGGAGGCGCGGATATCCGTGTCTACCGCATCGACCAGCCGCTGGAATTCCTCAAGCGCCAGAAGAACCTGCACCGCGTGCTGTCCGAGGGGCAGTTCAAGGGTGAGGGCCTGTCCAACACCCTGGCCTACCTGTGGGACAACTGGTACCGCAAATCGCGTCGGGTGATGCAGCGGACCTTCTCCTACGAATCGCGCCAGCAGGTCACCGAGGTGGTGCCCGAGCTGAAAATGGGCAACGCCATCGCCGCGCCGACTCCCTATGACGCGCAGCCGCAGTACGCGCCGATTCCCGGCCTGCCGATGGTCAGCCAGTTCCGCTACCCGCTGTGGGATGCCAAGCCCATCCAGCCGCCGAAGGAAGTCACCCTGGCCGGCTCCTCCAGCGAGTTCATCAACGTCGCCCCGGGCAACGTCTACGTGCCGCTGGGCAAGCTGAAGCCGGGCCTGTATCTGGTCGAAGCGCTGGTCGGCAAGTACCGCGCGACCACCGTGGTGTTCGTCTCCAACAGCGTCGCGGTGAGCAAGATCGCCGGCAGCGAACTGCTGGTGTGGACTGCACGCAAGCATGAAGGCACGCCGGTCAGCGGCGCCAAGGTGCTGTGGACCGACGGCCTGGGCGTGATGAGCAGCGGCAGCAGCGACGCCGACGGCCTGCTGCGCCTGCAGCACGTCAGCCCCGAGCGCTCCTTCGTGATCGGCGAGGACGAGGAGGGCGGTGTCTTCGTCTCCGAGAACTTCTATTACGACAGCGAAATCTACGACACCAAGCTCTACGCCTTCACCGACCGCCCGCTGTACCGTCCGGGCGACTGGGTGTCGCTGAAGATTGTCGGCCGCGAGTTCAAGAACTCCCGCGAATCGCAGTCGCCGCAAAGCGCGCCACTGCGCCTGTCGGTGATCGACGCCGCCGGCACCACGCTGCAGACCCTCGACCTCAAGTACGACGCCAAGAGCGGCACCAACGGCCGCTTCCAGCTGCCGGCCAACGCCGTTGCCGGCGGCTACGAGCTGCGCTTCGACTACCGCGACCAGACCTACAGCAGCGCCTTCCGCGTCGCTGAGTACATCAAGCCGCACTTCGAGATTTCCCTCGACCTGGCCAAGCCCGACTTCAAGACCGGCGAACCGGTGAAGGGCAACCTGATCCTGCTCTACCCGGACGGCAAGCCGGTGGCCAATGCGCGCCTGGAGCTGAGCCTGCGCGCCCAGCAGCTGTCCATGGTGGACAACGAACTGCAGTACCTCGGCCAGTTCCCCGTGGAGCTGACCAGCGCGCAGATCACCACCGACGACCAGGGCCGCGCCGCGCTGGACCTGCCGGCGGCGGAGAAACCCAGCCGCTACATGCTCACCGTGTTCGCCAGCGATGGCGCCGCGTACCGGGTGAAGACCAGCAAGGAAATCCTCATCGAGCGTGGCGCCGCGCGTTATCGCGTGAGCGCGCCGCAGCGCTTCAGCGCCGCCGGTGACAAGGTCGAGTTCAGCTACGCCGCCGAACAGCAGACGCAAATCCAGCCGACCGCCTACCGCTGGCTGCGCCTGGAAGACCGCAGCAGCGGCGACGGCGCAGTGGAAGGCGGCAAGTTCGCCATCACCTTCGACAAGCCCGGCACCTACAGCGTCGAGCTGCGCGACAAGGCCGGCCAGCTGCTCGGCGGCACCGGCCACTCGGTCAGCGGCGACGGTGTGAAAGCCGTGCCGGGGACCGTGGAAATCGTCCTCGACAAGACTGAGTACAAGGCCGGCGAAGAAGCCCTGGCGCTGATCACCTTCCCCGAGCCGGTGGACGATGCGCTGCTGTCGCTTGAGCGCGACAAGGTCGAGGCCACCGCGCTGCTGTCCAAGGGCGGCGACTGGCTGAAGCTGGAGAAGCTCAACCCGACCCAGTACCGCGCGCGTATCCCGGTGAAGCCGGAGTTCTCGCCGAACCTGACCTTCTCCGTGCTCTATACCCGCAGCGGCGACTACAGCTTCCAGAACGCCGGCATCAAGGTTGCGGTGCCGCAGGTGGAAATCGCCGTCAGCACCGACAAGGAACGCTACGAGCCGGGCGAGACGGTCACCGTCAACCTCGATACCGTCTACGCCGGCAAGCCCGTCTCCAGCCACCTCACCGTCAGCGTGGTGGACGAGATGATCTACGCGCTGCAGCCAGAGATCGCCCCGGGCATCGACCAGTTCTTCTACCACCCGCGGCGCAACAACGTGCGTACCAGCGCCAGCCTGTCGTTCATCAGCTACGACGTTGCACTGCCCGGTACGCCCAGCGCGCCCGGCCGTGCCAACCGCAGCGAACGTGGGGTGAAGGTGCTGGAACGCCCGCGCCGCGAGGAAGTCGACACCGCTGCCTGGGAACCGGAGCTGGTCACCGATGCCAACGGCAAGGCCCAGTTCAAGTTCCGCATGCCTGACTCCCTGACCCGCTGGCGCATCACTGCCCGCGCCATGGATGACCAGGGCCAGGTTGGCCAGAAGAAGCAGTTCATCCGCTCCGAGAAGCCGCTGTACCTGAAATGGAGCGGCCCGAAACGCTTCCGCAGCGGCGATGCGCCGGACCTTGGCCTGTTCGTCTTCAACCAGGGCGAGCAGGACACCAAGGCCGAGCTGCTGATCCGCGCCAACGGCGCAGAGCAGACCCAGGCGCTGGAGCTCAAGCGCGGCGTGAACTACATCGCCCTGCCGCAACAGCCGCTCAGTGATGGCGACTGGAGCGTCGAACTGCGCCAGGATGGCCAGGTGCGCGACAGCCTCGGCGTGCACTTCAGCCTGGCGGCCGACAGCTGGCAGGTGTTGCAGTCCAAGCCGCTGCAGGTCAATGCGCAGAACACCCCGCTGGAGCTGCCGGCGGATGCCCGCGATGTCAGCCTGCGCCTGGACGACAGCGCCCAGGCCCTGCTGCGCGGCAACCTCGACTCGCTGCTGGATTACCCCTGGGGTGGCGTCGAGCAGACCGCCAGCCAACTGCTGCCGCTGAGCATCGCCTATCCGACCCTGGCCAACAGCGAGCCGCGCGTGCGTGACCGCCTGCGCCTGATCATGCAGACCAGCCGTCTGCGCCTGGTGCAGATGGCCGGCCCGGACGCCTACTTCACCTGGTGGGGCGGCGAAGACAACGACGCCTTCCTCACCGCTTACGCCTACTACGCCGACTGGTACGCCAGCCGCGCGCTGGAAATCCAGCTGCCGCCGGACCACTGGCAGCGCGTGCTGGAGCTGTATTCCGCGCGCGCCAGTGCCACGCCGCTGCTGCAGCGTGCGCTGATCCTGGCCTTCGCCCGCGACATGCAACTGCCGGTGCAGACCCTGGTCAGCGGCCTGCTGACCGACCTGGAGAATGCCGGCAACGGCGAGTCGGCGAAGTCGATCAACGACCTCGACAGCGAAGACAGCCTGGTCATGGGCGACCCCGACTCCGAGCTGGGCCTGGCCGCTGCCCGTGTGCTGGCGGCCAGCCTGGCCGAGCAGAACAAGGTCGCGCTGCCGGCGGGCTTCGCCAAGCAACTGGATGGCGCACGCCTGAAGCTGAACACCAGCGAGCAGCCGTTCGCCCGCGCGGTGCAGCTGTACAGCGGCCCGGCGGACGCCAGCCGCGCCCGCTCGCTGCTGCAGAGCCTGGCACCGCAGCAATCCACCATCGAGCGCGCCCTGGCCCTGGCCTGGATGCAGCGTGCCGTGGCCGCCACTCCTGCAGCCGAACTACCGCAGCCGGTGGCCGACTGGAAGGAAGGCCGCAGCACCACCGGTGATGCGTTCTGGAAATGGCAGGGCAAGGAGGCTCCGGCCCAGCTCGACCTCAGCGCCGCGCCGTCGCGCACGCTCAATGCCTCGGTCACCTTCCGCAGCGCGCAGGCTCCGGCCAGCCAGCTGCCGGTGACCATCAAGCG
Source organism: Pseudomonas sp. CAN1 (assembly GCF_030462585.1). Taxonomy (GTDB): domain Bacteria; phylum Pseudomonadota; class Gammaproteobacteria; order Pseudomonadales; family Pseudomonadaceae; genus Pseudomonas. Next base: position 80,869 of record NZ_JASMRU010000009.1, read on the forward strand.
TCGTCTGCTGCGCCTGGTGCCGGGTGACGAAGCCTTCGCCTTCAAGGCCGAGGAACTGGGCAGCAAGCCGCTGTCCAGCGACGAGCTGTACCTGGATGAAGTGACCCTGACCACCGAGCAGGCGCAAGCCCTGCGCTACGGCATGCTGGAAGTGCCGCTGCCGCCGGGCGCGGACGTCGAGCGCACCACCTGGGGCCTGCAGATCAGCGGCCTGGGCGGCGTCGAGGCGACCAGCCTGGAGCGCGCGCGCAACGAACCGGGCGACCTGTTCTACGGCGTGCCGGTGGACACCCTGAGCGGCGAGCTGCGCTTCCGCCACCTGGTGCGCTTCTCGCAGAAGGGCGAGTTCGTCCTGCCGCCGGCGCGTTACCAGCGGCTCTATTCGCCGCAGGAGCAGGCGCTGGAGCAGCAGCCGGCCCTGGCGAAGATCAAGGTCCAGTAAGCCATGCGCGCGTGCCTCGCCGGGCTGATCCTGCTGTTGCCGCTGAGCGCCCTCGCGGCGCCCGGTGCGCCAGAGCAGGCGCAGCTGGCCTGGCGCACGGCACAGGGCGACGAGCTGCTGCGGCTTGGGCCGCAGCAGGTGCTCGACCGCCAGCCGCTACCGGCGGACCTGCACGCGCCGCTGGGCAGCCTGTGGAAACTGTTTGTCTATGCCTGGCTCAACGACACCGGCCAGCAGGAACCGGCCTACCAGTGCCGGGGCGAGAGCAGGGAAGAAGTCTATTGCTGTTCCGCCGGGCAGAGCATCGAGCGCGACGCCGCGCTGGTGAAATCCTGCGGCCTGTACTTCCAGCCGCAGCGCCTGGGCATCGACGGCGCGGTCTGGCACCAGTACTGGCAGTCTCGCCAGGCGCCGGAATGGATCGCCCAGCTGGACAAGCTGGCGCCACAGACCGAGGTACCGGTCGCCGAACTGCTCGATCAACTGCAACACCTGCCGGCCCAGGAGCAGGCGCGCAAGGTGCTGCTCGATGTCAGCCTGGCCGCCGACGAAGGCCGCGCACCCGCCGCGCTGGGCGGACGCCTGCGGGTGAAGACCTGGAGCTGGGACGAGGGCGGCAAGCGCGAAGGTGGCTTCGCTGGCTGGCTGGTCGATGGCACGCCGCTCTGGGCGCGCGGGCCGGGTACCAGCAAGACGGTGCTGGCCAAGTACGGCAACGCCATCGGCGCCGCGTTGCCGGCGCCGTGGCCGAGCGATCCGGGGCGTTGCGTGGAAGTCGGGCTGTTCAGCCGCTATCCGCTGAAAGAGGTCTACGACGCGCGCAACCAACTGGCTGCCGAAGGCCTGCTGCAAGGCCGGCAGAACGTGCTGTTCGCCAACGGCGTTCGACTTGACGTGAACAGCAGCGGCGATCTGTTCCTCGAACGCGGCGCCGAGGGCCCGCGCCTGACCGCACGCCTGTCTCGCGAGGAATATGTTGCCCGCGTACTCGATCGTGAAGCCTCCGTCACGCCGCCGGAAGCGGCCAAGGCTCTGGCGGTGACCATTCGCACCTATCTGCTGCAGAACGGCGCGCCGCGCGGCGACTGCCTGAGCATCGACGACAGCAGCCAGCGCCAGCGCGTGGCGCCGCGCCCGGCCAGCGAGGCGGCGCGTGGCATCGCCGCCTGGACGGCCGATCTGGTCCTGGCTGGCGGTACGGTCACCTATCACTCGGACGTCGCGGGGCAGTCGAAGCTGTCCTGGCGCGACGCCCAGGAGCAGGCCGCCAAGGGCCTGCGTTACGACGCCATCCTTGCCCGCGCCTTCCCGCGTACCAGCCTCAGCCGCTGGAGCAATCCGATTGCCGCCTGCCAGCCGCTGCCCGAGGCCGAGCGCTGGCTGAAGGCGCAGCGCCGCGACTGGCGCCCGCGCCTGGAAGCCGAGGCGGGCTACGAGGAGCTGCAGTCCTTCGCCGTATGCCGGCTGAGCAGTGGCCGGCCCTATGTCGACCGCGAACGCCAGCGCATCTATGTGCGTGGCCTGTACTCCCAGCAGGATCGTCTCGACCTGGCTCATGAATACCTGCACCTGGCCTTCCAGGCGCACCCCAACGGACAAGACGAGGGCTATGTCGAAAGCCTGGCCCGTCGCCTGATACTGGAATGATCGCCATGAAACTCGCCCACGTGCTCCGCCTGTCCCTGCTCGCCAGCCTGATCCCGCTGGGCGCGCAGGCCGCCGAATCGCCGATCAGCCTGGATACCCCGCTGGGCGGCTGGCGCTCGGGCGACGGCGACAAGGCCGACTTCCGGCAGACGGTGAACTACCCGGCGTCCTCGGTGAACTCGCGGGACGACCAGTCCGACACCGCGCGCATCCGCGGCGAAATCCGTGGCCTGCCCAAGGACAGCAAGGAGCCGGCACGCCTGGTGGTGAACGGCGTGGCCATGCCGATGCGGGTCGAGGGCGACGGCAAGTTCGACCGCCCGTTCGCCTTCCCGGCGGGCTCCAACAGCGTCGAAGTCGTCAGCCCGGACGGCCAGCACCGCAAGCGCGTGCAGTTCTACCACGGCGGTGGCGGCGGTGAAGTAGCGGCCAAGCTGCGGGTGCTGCTGTCCTGGGACTCGGACAACACCGACCTCGACCTGCACCTGGTGACGCCCGATGGCGGCCACGTCTGGTACGGCAACCGCTCGCTACCCAACGGCGCGGCCCAGGACGTCGACGTGACCACCGGCTACGGCCCGGAGATCATCGCCAGCCCGACGCCGCTCAAGGGGCAGTATCTGGTCTACGTGAACTACTACGGTGGTGGCTGGAGTTCGGATGACAGCTCTGGCGACGTGAACGCGGCCAAGCCGCTGACCACGGCGCAGGTGACCATCGTCACGGAGGAGGGGACGGTGAACGAGAAGCAGGAGTCGTTCCTGATCCCGATGCGTCAGCCGGGGGAGCTGACGCTGGTCAAGCGGTTCAGTTACCCGTAACGACAGAGTCGCTTTCGCAGGAGCGCCACGTTCAGTTTGTAGGGCGAGTAACGCGCCAGCGTTATCCGCCCTACGCGCTGCTTCGGGTGAGGTTTTTTGCGCCGCTTCGGCGTGCGCGCGGACTTCCTGTTTCGCCCCCTCGGTCGACCTACTTTGGCAAACGACCCAAAGTAGGCAAAGGTCTCGCCCCTCCATCCGGCTTTTCGCTTCGTGAAAAGTACCCTCGGTTCTTCGGAGTTTCAGGGGCACGCTGCGAAGGACCGTCCCTGGCCCATCGCAGCTCTCGCGAGATCCATGTCGCTCAACCCCTGAAACTCCGATCACCTTCGGCCTCCTGAAAGGGGCACTCCGGAGCGTGCGGGTATTTCACTGGAAGTCTTCAAGAGCCAAGAGCCAAGAGCCAGAGCCGAAGCTCGATGCGCTCTTCGTAGGAGCGAGCTTGCTCGCGAACCGCTGCGCTGTGAAATCCCAAGTAGAAGCGGGCCATGCCCGCGATCAGCGCCCGCTGGCGCTGTTGAAAATCAGGCCTTCTGATCCGCCTGCCAAGCCTCGATCACTTCCTGCGCCGCCCGGAACGCATCGATGGCCGCCGGAACACCGGCATAGACCGCACAATGCAGCAGCGCCTCGCGAATCTCTTCCACCGTGCAGCCGTTGTTCAGCGCGCCGCGCACGTGGCCTTTCAGTTCCTGCGGGCACTTGAGGGCGGTCAGTGCGGCCAGGGTGATCAGGCTTCGGGTCTTGCGCGGCAGGCCTTCGCGGTTCCACACGCCGCCCCAGGCGTGCTCGTTGACGAAGTCCTGCAGCGGCTGGGTGAACTCGGTGGCGTTGCCCAGGGCGCGGTCGACGAAGACGTCGCCCATCACTTCACGGCGGACCTGTTCGCCGGCCTTGCGGTTCTCATTGCTCATGACGGGTTCCTTCAGAGTCCTTCCAGGCGCACCGGCGCGGTGCCGGAGCGCAGCATGTTGAGTTGTTCGGCGGCGGCCTTGGAAACGTCGATGATTCGCCCGCGACCGAACGGTCCGCGGTCGTTGATGCGCACCACGACGCTGCGGCCGTTGTCGAGGTTGGTCACCCGTACCCGTGTGCCGAAGGCCAGGGTGCGGTGGGCGGCGGTCAGGGCGTTCTGGTTGAAGCGCTCGCCGCTGGCAGTGCGCTTGCCATGGTGCGCCTTGCCGTAATAGGACGCGGTGCCTTCGGCGCGGTAGCCGCGGCCGGAGACCTCCGAGTCGCTGTCGTAAGACGTGGTGCTACAGCCGGCCAGCAGGGCCAGGCAGCCGACGAGGGCCATGGGTCGCAGCATCGAACCTCCGGACGTAAAAACGCCGGGCAAGCCCGGCGTCGTTGAAGTGTGGGCTCAGCCTTCGAGCTTCTTCTTCAGCAGTTCGTTCACTTGCGCCGGGTTGGCCTTGCCCTTGGCGGCTTTCATGGCCTGGCCGACGAAGAAGCCGAACATCTTGCCGCGCTTGGCTTCGTCGCTGGCGCGGTACTGTTCGACCTGCTCGGCGTTGGCCGCCAGCACGTCGTCGAGCAGCTTCTCGACGGCGCCCGAGTCGGTGTTCTGCACCAGGTCCTTGGCCTTGATGATCTCGTCGGGCGAGCCTTCACCTTCGGCCATGGCGGCAAACACCGTCTTGGCCGCCTTGCCGTTGATGGTGCCGTCCTTCAGGCGCAGGATCATGCCGCCCAGGTGCTCGGCGGATACCGGCGACTGCTCGATCTCCAGGTTGTCCTTGTTGAGCAGGCTGGAGAGCTCGCCCATCACCCAGTTGGCCGCCAGCTTGGCGTCGGCGCAGATGGCCTGGACCTGTTCGAAGTAGTCGGCCATCTCGCGGCTGGCAGACAGCACGCTGGCGTCGTAGGCGGACAGGCCGTACTGGCTCTCGAAGCGCTCGCGCTTCTGGTCCGGTAGCTCCGGTAATTGGCCACGCAGTTCTTCGAGGAAGGCGCGCTCGATCACCACCGGCAGCAGGTCCGGGCAGGGGAAGTAACGGTAGTCGTTGGCTTCTTCCTTGCTGCGCATGGAGCGCGTTTCGTCCTTGTTCGGGTCGTACAGGCGGGTTTCCTGCACGACCTTGCCGCCGTCCTCGATCAGCTCGATCTGGCGCTGCACTTCATGGTTGATCGCCTTCTCGATGAAGCGGAAGGAGTTCACGTTCTTGATCTCGGCACGGGTGCCGAACTCGGCCTGGCCCTTGGGCCGAACCGAGACGTTGCAGTCGCAACGCAGCGAGCCTTCGGCCATGTTGCCGTCGCAGATGCCCAGGTAGCGCACCATGGCGTGGATCGCCTTGACGTAGGCCACGGCCTCCTTCGCGCTGCGGATATCCGGCTCGGAGACGATCTCCAGCAGCGGGGTACCGGCGCGGTTCAGGTCGATGCCGCTCATGCCGTGGAAGTCTTCGTGCAGGCTCTTGCCGGCGTCCTCTTCCAGGTGTGCGCGGGTGATGCCGACGCGCTTGACGGTGCCGTCTTCCAGGGTGATGTCCAGGTGGCCCTTGCCGACGATGGGATGATCCATCTGGCTGGTCTGGTAGCCCTTGGGCAGGTCCGGGTAGAAGTAGTTCTTGCGGGCGAAGACGTTGCGCTCGGCGATTTCGGCGTTGATCGCCAGGCCGAACTGGCAGGCCATGCGCACGGCTTCCTGGTTCAGCACCGGCAGGGTGCCGGGCATGGCCAGGTCGACCAGGCTGGCCTGGGTGTTCGGGGCGGCGCCGAAGGTGGTGGCGCTACCGGAGAAGATCTTCGATTGGGTGGAGAGCTGTGCGTGGATTTCCAGCCCGATCACGGTTTCCCATTGCATGTGTGTCGTCCTCAGAATCCAGCCGGTGCTTGTTTGTGCCAGTCAGTGACCAGTTGGTACTGGTGCGCGACGTTGAGCAGGCGGCCTTCCTGGAAGTACGGCGCGAGCAGCTGGACACCCACCGGCAGGCCGTCGACGAAGCCGGCGGGCATGGACAGCCCCGGAATGCCGGCGAGGTTGGCGGTGATGGTGTAGATGTCTTCCAGGTACTGGGCGACCGGGTCGTTGTTCTTCTCGCCGAGTTTCCAGGCCGGGTTGGGCGTGGTCGGGCCGAGGATCACGTCGACTTCGGCGAAGGCATTGGTGAAGTCGTTCTTGATCAGGCGACGAATCTTCTGAGCCTTCAGGTAGTACGCGTCGTAGTAACCGGCGGAAAGCGCGTAGGTGCCGACCATGATGCGGTTCTTCACTTCAGAGCCGAAGCCTTCGGCGCGGGAGCGCTTGTACAGGTCCTGCAGGTCCTTCGGGTCTTCGCAGCGATAGCCGTAGCGCACGCCGTCGAAGCGCGACAGGTTGGAGCTGGCTTCTGCGGGCGCGATCACATAATAGGCAGGGATCGCGTGCTGCATGTTCGGCAGGGAGATTTCCTTGACCACCGCGCCGAGCTGCTTGAGCTGCTCGACCACCTTCATCACCGCGTCGGCGATACGGCTGTCCAGGCCGGCGCCGAAGTATTCCTTCGGCAGGCCGATGCGCAGGCCGCTCAGCGGCTTGGCCAGGGCGGCCAGGTAGTCGTCCACCGGCTGGTCGACGCAGGTGGAGTCCTTCGGATCGAAGCCGGCCATGGCGCCGAGCATCAGCGCGCAGTCCTCGGCGGTGCGGGCCAGCGGGCCGCCCTGGTCGAGGCTGGAGGCGTAGGCGATCATGCCCCAGCGCGATACGCGGCCGTAGGTTGGCTTGATACCAGTGAGGTTGGTCAGCGCCGCCGGCTGGCGGATCGAGCCGCCGGTGTCGGTGCCGGTGGCGGCCGGGATCAGGCGCGCAGCCACGGCAGCAGCGGAGCCGCCGGAAGAGCCGCCCGGTACGCGGGAGGTGTCCCAGGGGTTCTTCACCGGGCCGTAGTGGCTGGATTCGTTGGCCGAGCCCATGGCGAACTCGTCCATGTTCAGCTTGCCCAGGCTCACGGTGCCGGCGTCGGCCAGGCGCTCGACGACGGTGGCGTCGTAGGGCGAGACGAAGGCGTCGAGAATCTTCGAGCCGCAACTGGTGCGCACGCCCTGGGTGCAGAACAGGTCCTTGTGGGCGATTGGCGCGCCCAGCAGGGCACCGCTCTCGCCTTTGGCGCGCCGCTCGTCGGCCGCCTTGGCCTGGGCCAGGGCGATTTCCTCGGTGACGGTGATGAAGCTGTTCAGCTGCGGGTCGAGCTGCTGGATGCGCGCGAGCAGGGCAGTGGCCAGTTCCTGGGCGGAGAATTGCTTGTCGGCGAGTCCGCGAGCGACTTCGGCGAGGGTCAATTGATGCAGCATATGTCCGTGTCCTTAGCGCTTACTCGATGACTTTCGGGACGAGGTAAAGGCCGTCTTCCACGGCCGGCGCGATGGCCTGGTAGGCTTCGCGGCGGTTCTCCTCGGTGACGGCGTCGGCGCGCAGGCGCTGCGTGGCTTCCAGCGGGTGGGCCAGCGGCTCCACGCCATTGGTGTCGACTGCCTGCATGGCGTCGATCAGGCCGAGGATATTGTTCAGGGTGTCGGTGGTACGCGAAATGTCGGCTTCCTCCAGGCCCAGGCGGGCGAGGTGGGCGATCTTTTCCACGTCGGTGCGTTCAAGCGCCATCGAGGTCTCCAGCTAGAGCGGCCCGGTTCGAACTGGACCTGGCCGGAAGGAATTGAGGGGGCAGGGAACAGAACCCGCGGCAGACGGTCGAAGGCCGCTGGGACGGGCCTGCAGGCCCGAAAAACGAGGAATCTAGCATAAATTGCCGCCTTGCCCAAAACCCCCGTCATTGTTAGAGTTTGCCGCACTTTTTTACCCGCGCATTTTTCACCCACGCGCCACCTAGGGTTTCTTTCCAATGTTCAAAAAACTGCGTGGCATGTTCTCCAGTGATCTGTCGATCGACCTGGGCACTGCCAATACCCTTATTTATGTGCGCGAGCGCGGCATCGTCCTGAACGAACCGTCCGTGGTCGCCATTCGTAGCCACGGCAGCCAGAAGAGCGTGGTAGCGGTCGGTACCGAAGCCAAGCGCATGCTCGGCCGTACCCCCGGCAACATTGCCGCCATTCGTCCGATGAAGGACGGCGTGATCGCCGACTTCAGCGTCTGCGAAAAGATGCTGCAGTACTTCATCAACAAGGTTCACGAGAACAGCTTCCTGCAGCCCAGCCCGCGCGTGCTGATCTGCGTGCCGTGCAAATCCACCCAGGTGGAACGCCGCGCCATCCGTGAATCGGCCCTGGGCGCTGGCGCCCGTGAGGTGTACCTGATCGAAGAACCGATGGCCGCTGCCATCGGCGCCGGCCTGCCGGTGGAAGAGGCCCGTGGTTCCATGGTCGTCGACATCGGCGGCGGCACCACCGAGATCGCCCTGATCTCCCTCAACGGCGTGGTCTACGCCGAATCCGTCCGCGTCGGCGGCGACCGCTTCGACGAAGCCATCGTCACCTACGTGCGCCGCAACTACGGCAGTCTGATCGGCGAATCCACCGCCGAGCGCATCAAGCAGGAAATCGGCACCGCCTTCCCGGGCGGCGAAGTCCGCGAAGTCGACGTCCGTGGCCGCAACCTGGCCGAAGGCGTACCGCGCAGCTTCACCCTGAATTCCAACGAAGTGCTCGAAGCGCTGCAGGAATCCCTGGCGACCATCGTCCAGGCGGTCAAGAGCGCGCTGGAGCAGTCCCCGCCAGAACTGGCTTCCGACATCGCCGAGCGCGGCCTGGTGCTGACCGGTGGTGGCGCGCTGCTGCGCGACCTGGACAAGCTGCTGGCCCAGGAAACCGGCCTGCCGGTGATCGTCGCCGAAGACCCGCTGACCTGCGTCGCCCGTGGCGGCGGCAAGGCGCTGGAAATGATGGACCGTCATTCGATGGACCTGCTGTCCACCGAGTAAGTTGGACGTGGAGGTTGGTTGACGTTTTGCCCGCGCTGGTGAAACTTCAACCGACCTTGCACCGCTAGGAGCCGGTCATCAAACCGATATTCTCCAAAGGGCCCTCGCTGGGCGCGCGCCTTCTGGTGCTCGCTGTCCTGTCGGTCGCCTTGATGGTGGTCGATGCCCGCTTCGATTATCTGAAACCGGTACGCAGCCAGATGGGCCTCGTGCTGAGCCCCTTCTATGGCATCGCCGACTTCCCCGTTCGTGCCTGGGAAGGCGTGCGCGACCAGTTCACCAGCCGCAGCGAGCTGCTGGCCGAGAACGAGCGCCTGAAGGCCGAGCAGTTGCTGATGCAGCGCCGCCTGCAGAAACTGGCGACCCTCACCGAACAGAACGTACGCCTGCGCGAGCTGCTCAACTCCTCCGCCCTGGTCGACGACAAGGTGCTGGTGGGCGAGCTGATCGGCGTCGACCCGAACCCCTTCACCCAGCGCATCCTGATCGACAAGGGCGAGAAGGACGGCGTGTTCCAGGGTCAGCCGGTGCTCGACGCCAGCGGCCTGATGGGCCAGGTGGTCGAGGTGATGCCGTATACCGCGCGCGTGCTGCTGCTGACCGATACCACCCACAGCATCCCGGTGCAGGTGAACCGCAATGGCCTGCGCGCCATCGCCGTGGGCACCGGCAACCCGGAGCGCCTGGAACTGCGCTACGTCGCCGATACCGCCGACATCAAGGAAGGCGATCTGCTGGTCAGCTCCGGCCTTGGCCAGCGCTTCCCGGCCGGCTATCCGGTGGCGGTGGTGAAGGAAGTGCTGCACGACACGGGCGGGCCTTTCGCCACCATTCGCGCCGTGCCGACCGCCAAGATGAACCGCAGCCGCTACGTGCTACTGGTCTTCAGCGACAGCCGTACCCCCGAACAGCGCGCTACCGACGCCGCCGAAGCCCAGGCCGAGGCGGACCGCAAGGCCGCTGAGTCTGCCGCTCCCGCGCAACCTGCGCCTGCCACGCCGGCAGCACCTGCAGCCCAGCCGCATAACGGTGCACAACCGGCCGCTCCGGCGGCGCCCGCCGCCCAGCCTGCCCATCCGGCCGGCAGCAACGGCGCGGCACCTGCCGCACCCGGTGCCTCGGCCGCGCACCCCGATGCCAGGGCCCGCCACTGATGGCTGGCCAGGGTTCCAACAATGGCTGGGCGATCTGGTTGACCCTTCTGGCGGCGCTGCTGTTGTCGGTGGCGCCGATGCCCAGCTTCATGGAGATCGGCCGCCCGCTGTGGCTGGCGATGTTCCTCACCTACTGGGTGCTCTACCTGCCGCAGAAGGTCGGCATGCTCAGCGCCTGGGTGCTGGGTGTCGCCGAGGACGTGCTCTACGGCAGCCTGCTGGGGCAGAACGCGCTGATCCTCAGCCTGATCATTTTCCTGGTGCTGGCGCTTCACCAGCGCCTGCGCATGTTCCCGATCTGGCAGCAGTGCCTGGTGCTGCTGGTGGTGTTCGGTCTCGCCCAACTGGTCCAGCTGTGGATCAGCGCCCTGACCGGCAACCGCCCGCCGACCCTGGTGTTCCTGCTGCCGGCGCTGGTCAGCGCGCTGCTCTGGCCCTGGGTCTACACATTGCTGCGGGCCCTGCGGCTGCGCCTGAACATCAACTGATCGTCCCCTTTGCGGGGCAATCGCCGGGCCCGCGTTGCGCGGGCTCGCTTCGGAGTCCCTGATGGCCCAGCTGTACCTCGCCTCCAGTTCGCCGCGCCGCCGCGAGCTGCTCACCCAGATCGGCCTGCCGTTCCACATAGTGCCCGCGTCCATCGACGAAACGCCGCAGCCCGGCGAGTCGGCGCTCGCCTACGTCGAGCGCCTGGCCCGTGGCAAGGCCCAGGCGGGGCTGAATTTCCTCGCCCAGCGCGCCGACGTTTGCGTGCTCGGCGCCGATACCGCGGTGGTGCTGGATGGCCGCATCCTCGGCAAACCGCTCGACCGTGACGACGCGCTGGCCACCCTGCTGGTACTTTCCGGCCGCGAGCACGAAGTGCTGACCGCCGTAGCCGTGGCCGACCGCGAGCGCTGCGAAGCGCGCGTGGTCAGCAGCCGCGTGACTTTCCGCGAGATTTCCGCCGAGGAAGCCGAGCGTTACTGGGAAACCGGCGAGCCGCAGGACAAGGCCGGTGGCTATGCTATCCAGGGGCTCGCGGCGGTCTTCGTCAGCCGCGTCGAGGGCAGCTACAGCGCCGTGGTCGGCCTGCCCCTGTGCGAAACCTCGGCATTGCTGGCTGACTTCTCCATCCCTAGCTGGCAGTCTTGATCGGAAAGTAGCGCTGGCACGACTCCGGGCGCGATAAGGAAGGGCGCATGAGCGAAGAGATCCTGATCAATATCACGCCGATGGAATCGCGCGTGGCGGTGGTGGAGAACGGCGTCCTGCAGGAGGTCCATGTCGAGCGCACGCTGCGCCGCGGGATCGTCGGCAATATCTACAAGGGCAAGGTCGTGCGTGTGCTGCCGGGCATGCAGGCGGCCTTCATCGATGTCGGCCTGGAGCGCGCGGCGTTCATCCATGCCGCCGAGATTTCCACCCGCGAGGGCAGCGCCGTCGAGAGCATCGGCGCGCTGGTCCACGAAGGGCAGAGCCTGGTGGTGCAGGTCACCAAGGACCCCATCGGCACCAAGGGCGCGCGCCTGACCACGCACCTGTCGATCCCTTCGCGCTACCTGGTCTACATGCCGCGCACCAGCCATGTCGGCATTTCCCTGAAGATCGAGGACGAACACGAGCGCGAGCGCCTCAAGCAGGTGGTCGCCAAGTGCGTCGAGGCCGAGGGCATCGTCGAGAAGGGCGGATTCATCCTGCGCACCGCCGCCGAGGGTGCCGGGGAAGACGAGATTCTTGCCGATATCCGCTACCTGCGCCGTCTCTGGGACCAGATCGACGCGCAGATCAAGACGGTCGGCGCGCCGACGATGATCTACGAAGACCTGTCCCTGGCCCTGCGCACCCTGCGCGACCTGGTGAACCCGCGCATCGAGAAGATCCGCGTCGATTCCCGGGAGAACTTCCAGAAGATCACGCAGTTCGTCGAAGAACTGATGCCGGAAATCGCCGACCGCCTGGAGCATTACCCTGGCGAGCGGCCGATCTTTGACCTCTACGGCGTCGAGGACGAGGTGCAGAAGGCGCTGGAGCGCAAGGTGCTGCTCAAGTCCGGCGGCTACCTGATCATCGACCCGACCGAGGCGATGACCACCATCGACGTCAATACCGGCGCTTTCGTCGGCCACCGCAACCTCGAAGAAACCATCTTCAAGACCAACCTCGAGGCGGCCACCGCCATCGCCCGCCAACTGCGCCTGCGCAACCTGGGCGGGATCATCATCATCGACTTCATCGACATGGAAGACGAGGAGCACCGCCGCCAGGTCCTGCGCACCCTGGAAAAGCAGCTCGAACGCGACCATGCCAAGACCAATATCATCGGCATCACCGAGCTGGGCCTGGTGCAGATGACCCGCAAACGCACCCGCGAAAGCCTGGTGCAGGTACTCTGCGAGCCCTGCCCGAGCTGCCAGGGGCGCGGCATGCTGAAGACGCCCGAGACCATCTGCTACGAGATCTTCCGCGAAATCCTCCGCGAGGCGCGGGCCTACCAGGCCAATTCCTACCTGGTGCTGGCCAATCAGAAGGTGGTCGACCGCCTGCTCGACGAGGAGTCGGGCAATGTCGCCGACCTCGAACTGTTCATCGGCCGGCCGATCAAGTTCCAGGTCGAGGCCATGTATTCCCAGGAGCAGTACGACGTTGTCCTGCTTTGAGCAGCACGTCGCAGGGCATGGCGTTCCGAGCGCGGAACGCTTTGCCGTGGGGTTTTCCGGAGCTTTGTCTGATCCACACTGTCAGACTCTGTTCGACTGCTCATGGCTGGGAGGCCGCTCGATGACCCTTCGCACCCCGGTATCCGGCTGACATGGAAAACGCCGGCCGCCTGCTCGCCACCACCTTGCGCTTCGTCCTCGGGCTGCTGGCCCTGGGCCTGGTGCTGCTTGCGCTGTACGTCAGCCTGGGCCGGCAACTGGTGCCGCTGGTGGCGGAGTATCGCGATGACCTGGCGCAACAGGCCAGCCAGCAGCTCGGCCTGCCGGTCAGCATCGGCGCGCTGGAAGGCCACTGGCGCGGCTTCAGCCCGATCATCGTGGTGCGCGACATCCAGCTGGGCGAGGGCAACGATTCGCTGCGCCTGGAGCGTGTACGCCTGACCCCGGATATCCTCGGCAGCCTGATGGCGCGCCAGCCGCGCGTCGACAGCCTGGAGCTGGAAGGCCTGCACCTGACCCTGCGCGAGGACGAGGACGGCAAGTGGCACGCCGACGGCCTGCCCAATCGCAACACCGAGACCGATCCGCGCAAGCTTATCGACCTGCTGCTGACGCCGCGCCGGCTGTCGCTGATGGACAGCCAGCTGACCGTGCTGCCGCAACAGTCCAACCCGCTGTCGCTGAACTATGTCGGCATGACCCTGCGCAGCGGCAGCCGCCAACGCCTGGAAGCACGTTTCAGCCTGCCGGGCGGTGAGCCGGTGGCGGCGCGCCTGGAAACCCGCCTGAACCGTGACGACTGGGCAAAAAGCTCGGCCCAGCTGTACCTCAGCCTGCCCCAGGCCGACTGGGCCAAATGGCTGCCGGAGCGCCTCACCGGCGCCTGGAAGCTGTCCCAGGCCAAGGCCGGCGGCGAATTCTGGGCAACCATCGACAAGGGCGTGCCGGTGTCTGCCGCGGCGCGCCTGAATGCGCCGAAGATCGACGCCGCCCTGGGCGACCGCAAGCCGGTGAGCCTGAGCGATATGGGCGTCAGCCTGTTCTTCCAGCGCCAGGGTGATGACCTCGACGTGCGCGTCGCCGATCTGGCAGCGAACCTCGGCGAAACCCGCTGGGGCGAGGTGGAGCTGGAGCTGACCCGGCGGATGAAGGGCGAGGAGCACTGGCAGCTGCGCGCCGACCGCCTCGACCTGTCCCCGCTGGCGCCGCTGATCACCGCCCTGGCGCCGCTGCCGGACAAGGTCGACGAGTGGCTGGACGGGCTCAAGCCGCAGGGCGTGCTGCACAACGTCAACTTCGACTACTGGCCGCAACGCGAGGGTGCCGAGCGCGTGGCCTACGCCACCAACCTGGAGAAGGTCGGCGTCAGCGCCTTCCACGACGTGCCCGCCGTGGCCAACGTCGATGGCACCTTCAGCGGCAACCTCGGCGGCGGCACCCTCGATGCCAATGCCCAGGACTTCATGCTGCACCTGGCGACGCTGTTCCCCGAGCCCTGGCGCTACCGCAGTGCCCACGCGCGGCTGTTCTTCCAGCTCAACGACGAGGCCTTCACCCTCGGCAGCCACCTGATGAAGGTGGACGGCGAGGAAGGCACCCTGGCCGGCGACATGCTGATCCGCCTGATGCGCGACCCCGAGGCCGAGGACTACATGGACCTGCGCGTCGGCATGAGCAACGGCGACGCGCGCTACACCGGCAAGTACCTGCCCACTGTCATCCCGCAGATGAGCAAGGACCTCGCCGCCTGGCTCAAGGGTTCGATCAAGAGCGGACGCATCGAGCAGGGCTACTTCCTCTGGCAGGGCTCGCTGCAGAAACATTCGGCGCCCGAGGCCCACGCCATGACCCTGTACTTCAAGGTCCACGACGGCGTGCTCGACTACCAGCCCGGCTGGCCCGGCCTAAGCAAGGCTGAAGGCGAAGTGCGGGTGGAGGACACCGGCGTCAGCATCAATGCCAGCTCCGGGAAGATCCTCAACAGCCAGGTGCGCGACGTGCTGGTGGAGATTCCCCACACGCCGCCGGGCGAGCCCTCCCACCTGCACGTCAACGGCGACATCGCCAGCAACCTGGTCGACGGCCTGAAGATCCTCCAGGACTCGCCGATCGGTGCCAGCCACACCTTCGAAGGCTGGGAAGGCGAGGGCGACCTGAACGGACACCTCAACCTGGACATTCCGCTGGCCAAGGGCGAAATGAGCAAGGCGCGGGTCATTGTCGACTTCGACACCGACAAGGCGCGGCTGAAGATCGCCAAGCCCGAGCTGAACCTGGAGCAAGTGAAGGGCAAGTTCCGTTACGACACCGACAGCGGCCTGAGCGGGCAGAACATCGCCGCCCAGGTGCTGGGTTCGCGCGTTACCGGCAGCATCCGCGCCGAGGGCCGCAATGGCGTGCCGCGCACGCGGGTGCTGGTGGGCGGCCAGGTGGCGGTGAAGTCGCTGCTGGAGTGGGCGAAGATACAGAAGCAGTTGCCGGTGGACGGTCGTGTGCCGTTCCAGCTCAACCTGTTGCTGGATGGCAAGGACAGCCAGCTGCAGGTCGCCTCCAACCTGCAGGGCGTCAGCATCGACCTGCCGGCGCCGCTGGGCAAGGCCACCCAGGAGACCCGCGAGAGCGAGTTCCGTATGACCCTGGAGGGCGCCGAGCGGCGTTACTGGGCAACCTACGCTGACCGCGCGAGCCTGGCCTACGCCGCTCCGGCGGACCAGCCGCTGGCCGGCCGTGGCGTACTGCGCCTGGGTGGTGACCCCGCCGTGCTGCCGAACTGGAACGGCGTGCAGGTGCGCGGCAAGATCGATGAAGTCGACGCCGATGCCTGGATGGCGGTCGCGAAGAAGTATTCGAATACCGGCGTCGAAGGCGCCGCCGGCCTGCTGCGTGGCGCGGACCTGCAGATAGCCCGCTTCAAGGGCTTCGGCCAGACCTTGGAAAACCTCACGCTGGACGTCGCCCGCGTCGACAGCAGTTGGCAGGTTGGCCTGGTCAGTTCGCTGGTTTCCGGCAAGGTCACCGTGCCGGACAGCAAGGTGAAGCCGATCCAGATCGCCCTCGACCGCATCGACCTGCCCAAGGGCGAGGCCATCGACTCGAAGAAGGCGGTGGAGCAGCCGGACCCGCTGGCGAAGATCGACCCGCGCACCCTGCCGCCGATGGACGTCTCGGTTCGTCAGGTGCTCAAGGCCGGCAAGCCGGTGGGTTCCTGGAGCTTCAACGTGCGTCCGACTACCACTGGCGCCGGCTTCAACGACGTCAACCTGGACCTGCGCGGCCTCTCGGTGAAGGGCAACCTGCGCTGGGACGGCATGGACACGAGCGCGCGCAGCACCTTCCAGGGCCAGCTCGAAGGCAAGAACCTCGGTGACGTGCTCAAGGCCTGGGACTTTGCGCCCAGCGTGACCAGCGAGCGCTTCCGCGTGGACATCAACGGCAACTGGCCGGGCTCGCCGGCAGCGCTGAACCTGCGGCGCTTCGGCGGCACCCTCGACGCCAGTCTGCGCAAGGGCCAGTTCGTCGAGGTGGAAGGCGGTGCCAACGCCCTGCGGGTGTTCGGCCTGCTCAACTTCAACGCCATCAACCGCCGCCTGCGCCTGGACTTCTCCGACCTGCTGGGCAAGGGCCTGAGCTACGACCGGGTGAAGGGCGTGCTAACCGCCACCGATGGCGTCTACTTCACCCGTGAGCCGCTGCGCCTGGACGGCCCGTCGAGCAATCTCGAGCTGAATGGCACCCTCGACCTGGCCCACGACCAGATCGACGCCAAGCTGCTGGTGACCCTGCCGGTAACCAACAACCTGCCGCTGGCAGCGCTGATCGTCGGCGCACCGGCCATCGGTGGTGCATTGTTCGTGGTCGACAAGCTGCTGGGCGACAAGGTCGCGCGCTTTGCCAGCGTGCAGTACAGCGTCAAGGGCCCGTGGCAGAGCCCGACCATTGCCTTCGAAAAACCTTTCGAAAAGCCTCATTGAGCCCCTCAATCGAGCACAAAGCCTGGGCTTCAGTTAGCATGAAACCCAGACACCGACGGAGCTCAGCATGTCCATTGCGGTCATCCAGATGGTCAGCCAGGACGATGTCCTGGCCAACCTCGCCGCCGCCCGCCGCCTGCTTGAACAGGCCGCCGAGGGTGGCGCGCGCCTAGCCGTACTGCCGGAAAACTTCGCCGCCATGGGGCGCCGCGATCTCGCAGACATCGGCCGCGCCGAGGCCCTTGGCGAAGGCCCGATCCTGCCCTGGTTGAAAAGCGCCGCCCGCGACCTCAGGTTGTGGATAGTCGCCGGCACCCTGCCGTTGCCACCCGAAGGTCAGCCGGACGCCAAGGCCAATGCCTGTTCGCTGCTGGTAGACGAGCGCGGCGAAGTGGCGGCACGCTACGACAAGCTGCACCTGTTCGACGTGGACGTCGCCGACGCCCGTGGCCGTTATCGCGAGTCGGATGACTACGCCTTCGGCCAGCGCGTAGTGGTGGCGGACACACCGGTCGGGCGCCTGGGCATGACGGTCTGCTACGACCTGCGCTTTCCTGAGCTCTACACCGCGCTGCGTGAAGCCGGCGCGGAGCTGATCAGCGCGCCCTCGGCCTTCACCGCAGTCACCGGCGCGGCGCACTGGGAAATCCTCGTCCGTGCCCGCGCCATCGAGACCCAGTGCTACCTGCTGGCGGCCGGGCAGGGCGGTACCCACCCCAAAGGTCGGGAAACCTGGGGCCAGTCGGCCATTGTCGACCCCTGGGGGCGTATCCTCGCCGAACAGGCCAAGGGCGAGGCGGTGCTGCTCGCCGAGCGCGACAACGAGGAACAGGCGGC
Source organism: Pseudomonas sp. CAN1 (assembly GCF_030462585.1). Lineage (GTDB taxonomy): Bacteria > Pseudomonadota > Gammaproteobacteria > Pseudomonadales > Pseudomonadaceae > Pseudomonas. Next base: position 98,235 of record NZ_JASMRU010000009.1, read on the forward strand.
GGTCCGGCAGCGCATGCCGGTTGCCCGGCACAGAAGATTTTTCCCGCCGGTCGAACCACGACCGGCGCGTACGGAGTGAATATGAGCGAACTGTTGTCATCCGTCAGCCAGCACCTGCTGGCCCCCGGTGGTCTGGATATCGACCAGCTGTCGCCGATCCTGCACGAGCTGAGCGGCCCCGGCATCGACGCCGCCGACCTGTACTTCCAGAGCCAGGTCTCCGAGTCCTGGATGCTCGAGGACGGCATCGTCAAGGAAGGCAGCTTCCACATGGACCAGGGCGTCGGCGTGCGCGCGCAGTCCGGCGAGAAGACCGGCTTCGCCTACAGCAATGCGATCAACCATGAAGCGCTGATCCAGGCCGCCCGCGCTGCTCGTTCGATCTCGCGCGCCGGGCAGAACGGCAAGGTGCAGGCGTTCCAGGCCGTGGTGCCGACCCGTCTGTACGCCGGCGAGAATCCGCTGGACGTGATGAGCCGCGCCGAGAAGGTCGAGCTGCTGCAGAAGATCGATATCGCCACCCGCGCCCTCGATCCGCGCATCCAGCAGGTCACCGTCAGCCTCGCCGGTGTCTGGGACCAGGTTCTGATCGCCGCGGCAGACGGCTCGCTGGCCGCGGACATTCGCCCGCTGGTGCGTTTCAATGTCAGCGTCATCGTCGAACAGAACGGCCGTCGCGAGCGTGGCGGTCACGGCGGTGGCGGTCGCACAGACTACAAGTACTTCCTCCAGGAAGACCGCGCCATGAGCTACGCCCGCGAGGCGCTGCGCCAGGCCCTGGTCAACCTTGAAGCGGTGCCTGCACCGGCCGGCAGCCTGCCGGTGGTGATGGGCGCCGGCTGGTCCGGCGTGCTGCTGCACGAAGCCGTGGGCCATGGCCTGGAAGGCGACTTCAACCGCAAGGGCAGCTCGAACTACAGCGGGCGTATCGGCGAGAAGGTCGCCTCCAGCCTGTGCACCATCGTCGACGACGGCACCATCGCTGGCCGCCGCGGTTCGCTGTCGGTGGACGACGAAGGCACGCCGACCAACTGCAACGTGCTGATCGAGAACGGCATCCTCAAGGGCTACATGCAGGACAAGCTCAACGCCCGCCTGATGGGCGTGGCGCGCACCGGCAACGGCCGCCGCGAGTCCTATGCGCACCTGCCGATGCCGCGCATGACCAACACCTACATGCTGGCCGGGCAGAGCGACCCGGAGGAGATCATCGCCAGCGTCGAGCGCGGCATCTACTGCGCGAACCTCGGCGGCGGCCAGGTGGACATCACCAGCGGCAAGTTCGTCTTCGCCACCAGCGAGGCTTACCTGATCGAGAACGGCAAGATCACCCGCCCGGTGAAGGGCGCGACGCTGATCGGCAACGGTCCGGAAGTGATGAGCCGGGTATCCATGGTCGGCAACGACCTGGCGCTGGACAGCGGCGTGGGCACCTGCGGCAAGGACGGCCAGTCCGTGCCGGTCGGTGTCGGTCAGCCGACCCTGAAGATCGACGCCATCACCGTCGGCGGCACGGGCGCCTGAGGCCGTTGCCAGTGGGACTGGATGTGCGGGACGCGGCTGCTCAGCGCAGGCCGCGTTTGAGCTCGTCCAGCTCGCGGATGTACTTGAAGATCTTCCGCGCCGCGGCCGGAGGCTTGTTGTGAGCGGCCTCGTGCTGGGCGTGGCGGATCAGCTGGAGCAGATGCTGGCGGTCGCTTTCCGGGTATTCGCCGAAGAAGGCCGACAGCGCGGCGTCACCACCGGTGATCAGGTGGTCGCGCCAGCGCTCCAGGGCGTGGAAGCGTTCGTTGTACTGGCGGGTGGAGGTATCTACCTGCTCCAGCAGGGCGAGGATGGCCTCGACGTCCTGGTCGCGCATCAGCTTGCCGATGAACTGCCGGTGGCGTTTCTTGGCGGCGTTGGCCTTGTGCTTGGGAGCTTCTTCCAGTGCGCGGCGCAGCGGATCGGTGAGCGGCATGCGGTCGAGCATGTCGGCCTTGAGCGCAGTCAGGCGCTCGCCGAGTTCCTGCAGCGCGTGCATTTCGCGTTTTACTTGCGTCTTGCTCTTCTCATCGAAAAGCGAGTCGTCATCGTGAATTTCAGCCATGGCGGGGGTCTCGTTGAAAACGCCGCCATGATAACGAGTCAGGGGCCGCTTGTCCGGCCCGCGCCGGTTGCCGCCGCCTGATGGCGGGGCCGGACCATGAACAGGAGAGGCATGCAATGAGCGAACACAACCCGGCAGTGAGCCCGGAGGTCCTTCCCGAACTGCGCGAGCAGGTCGAGCGGATCATCGCCGAGGCCACCCGGCAGGGCGCCAGCGCCTGCGAAGTGGCGGTGTCGGTGGAGCAGGGGCTGTCGACCTCGGTGCGCCAGGGTGAAGTCGAGACCGTCGAGTTCAACCGCGACCAGGGCTTCGGCATCACCCTCTACGTCGGCCAGCGCAAGGGCTCGGCGAGCACCTCGGCCACCGGCGCGGACGCCATCCGCGAGACCGTAGCGGCGGCGCTGGCGATTGCCAAGCACGCCTCCGAAGACGATTGCGCCGGGCTGGCCGATCCGGCGCTGATGGCCCGTGACCTGCCGGACCTGGACCTGTACCACGGCTGGTCGATCACCCCCGACCAGGCCATCGAGCGCGCACTGGCCTGCGAGGCCGCCGCGTTCGCCACCGACAAGCGCGTCACCAAGGCCGACGGCACCACGCTGAACACCCACCAGGGCTGCCGCGTCTACGGCAACAGCCACGGCTTCGTCGGCGGCTATGCCAGCACCCGCCACAGCCTGAGCTGCGTGATGATCGCCGAGCTGGAAGGGCAGATGCAGCGCGACTACTGGTATGACGTGAACCGTCGCGGCGACCTGCTGGCCAGCCCCGAATCCATCGGCCGTCGCGCTGCCGAACGTGCTGCCAGCCGCCTGGGCGCGCGGCCGGTGCCGACCGCGGAAGTGCCGGTGCTGTTCGCCCCGGAAGTCGCCGTCGGCCTGTTCGGCCACTTCCTCGGCGCGATCTCCGGCGGCAGCCTGTACCGCAAGTCGTCCTTCCTCGAAGGCGCACTGGGCCAGCGGCTGTTCCCGGAATGGCTGACCCTGGACGAGCGCCCGCTGGTGCGCGGCGCGCTGGGCAGCGCCTCGTTCGACAACGACGGCCTGGCGACCTACGCCAAGCCCTTCGTCGAGGGCGGCGAGCTGGTCTCCTACGTGCTCGGCACCTACTCCGGGCGCAAGCTGGGCATGCCCAGCACGGCCAACTCCGGCGGTGTGCACAACCTGTTCGTCAGCCATGGCGACGAAGACCAGGCCGCCCTGATCCGCCGCATGGGCCGGGGCCTGCTGGTCACCGAGCTGATGGGGCAGGGCGTCAACCTGGTGACCGGCGACTACTCCCGTGGCGCTGGCGGTTACTGGGTAGAGAACGGCGAAATCCAGTTCCCGGTGCAGGAAGTCACCATCGCTGCCAACCTGCGCGACCTGTTCCGCAACATCGTCGCCATCGGCAATGACGTGGAGTACCGCGGCAACCTGCATACCGGCTCCGTGCTCATCGAAAAGATGATGGTCGCCGGCAACTGATCCACCCGCCGCGGCCCCGCTGGCCGCGGCTTTCAGCCCTTCCTCGATCCCCCTCCCAGGACCCGCCGCCCAGCGCAATGCGCTCGGGCGGCTTGTTTTTTTGATTCTCGCAAACAATAATCAATCTCATTATCGGTTGAGGGATTGCCATGTTTGCCGACGTCGACAGCTCGATCACCGACCGCTGGTACCTGCTGGGCACGCGCATCCGCTGCGCCCTGGAGCCGAACGAGCCGCGGCTGGTCGAGCAGTACCTGTGCGAAGCGCGCTACCTGGCGGCCTGGGAGCCGGTACCGGCCTGGCGCCTGTTCGAAAAGTGCTTCCAGTTGCTGCTCGACAGCAGCCGCGACATCGCGCTGCCCTGGCACTGGCGCGTGCTCTGCCTGGATCACGCCTACCTCCCATTGCGAGAACTGCAACGCCTGGCGACTTCGACCGCCCAGCGCCAACGCCTTTGCCTGCTCGGCCGGCGCATGGCGCAGCAGGAGATGGCGCCTTCCCTGAGACTGCAAGAAGGAATCGAGAATGACTGACAGCCGTATTGAACGCGACAGCATGGGTGAACTGCAGGTGCCGGCTTCGGCACTTTACGGCGCCCAGACGCAGCGGGCGGTGAACAACTTCCCGGTGAGCGGCCAGCGTATGCCGCGTCCGTTCATCCGCGCGCTGCTGCTGGCCAAGGCGGCCGCGGCGCGTGCCAATGTCAGCCTGGAGCAGCTGGACGCGGAAACCGGCGCCGCCATCGTCGCCGCCTGCGAGGAACTGCTGGCCGGTGACCTGCAGCAGCACTTCCCGGTGGACGTGTTCCAGATCGGCTCGGGCACCAGCTCCAACATGAACGCCAACGAGGTGGTCGCCACCCTCGCCAGCCGCCGCCTGGGCCAGCCGGTCAACGCCAACGACCAGGTCAACTGCGGGCAGAGCAGCAACGACATCATCCCCTCGACCATTCACATCAGCGCAGCGCTGGAGATCCACCAGCACCTGCTGCCCGCCCTGGAGCACCTGCACGCCACCCTGGAGAAGAAGGGCAAGGCGGTGCATCAGCATGTGAAAACCGGACGTACCCACCTGATGGACGCCATGCCGGTGCGCCTGAGCCAGGTGCTCGGTGGCTGGGCGCAGCAGGTGCGCCAGGCATCCCAGGGCATCGAGGCACAACTGCCGGCGCTGCAGCAACTCGCACAGGGCGGCACTGCGGTAGGCACCGGTGTGAATGCCCATCCGCAGTTCTCCGCGCGTTTCTGCGAGGAACTCAATGGCCTGACCGGCCTGGTGTTCCGCCCCGGTGACGACTTCTTCGCGCTGATCGGCGCCCAGGACATCGCCGTGGCTGCCTCCGGCCAGCTCAAGGCCCTGGCTGTAGCGCTGATGAAGATCGCCAACGACCTGCGCTGGATGAACTCCGGCCCGCTGGCGGGCCTCGCCGAGATCGAGCTGGAGGCGCTGCAGCCGGGCTCCTCGATCATGCCCGGCAAGGTCAACCCGGTGATCCCGGAAGCCACTGCCATGGTCGCCGCCCAGGTGATGGGCAACGACACCACCATCGCTGTCGCCGGGCAGTCCGGCAACTTCGAGCTGAACGTGATGCTGCCGGTGATCGCCGACAACCTGCTGCACAGCATTCACCTGCTGGCCAATGTCAGCCGCCTGCTGGCGGACAAGGCCATCGCCACTTTCAAGGTCAACGAGGCGAGCCTGCGCGAGGCGTTGTCGCGCAACCCGATCCTGGTCACCGCGCTGAACCCGATCATCGGCTACCAGAAGGCCGCCGAGATCGCCAAGCAGGCCTACCGCGAGGGTCGGCCGATCATCGATGTCGCCCTGGAAAACCCTGATCTGGATCGCGCCCGCCTCGAACAATTGCTCGATCCCGAGAAGCTCACCGCCGGCGGACTTTGAGTCCGCCCCACCCGCTGGAGGAACCTGCCATGCGTCATTGGCAACGCACCATCGAACTGGGCAACCGCTGCTTCATTCGTCAGGAACTGATCGATGCCCGTGAGCACTACCTCCACGCCCTGGCGCTGGCGCAGGTGCTGCTGGATCGCTGGCATGACGCCGAGGAGGCGGTGATGGCCTTCGTCATCTCCCACCACAACCTCGGCGACCTGCACCTGCAACTGGGCCAGCCGGAAGAGACCGCCGAGTACCTCTGCGCCTGCCACGAGCGCCTGCTGGCGCTGGGCGAGGACCTGCGCAAATGCGCGGATCTGCGCGCCGCAGCGGTGCAGCACAGCCGCCGCACCTACGTCGAGCTGCTGAATTTCATCGGCGAGCACGGCACCTACCCGCGCACCCAGCGCCTGCTGCGCCGCCAGGGCGCGGTGGAGCTGCGTCCGGGGTTGTTCACCGCCGTGCATTCCATGCGCTACCACTGAAGAAGGTTCGAAGATGCCTCACGTCCTGCCTGCCTTGCCCTACGCCTACGATGCCCTGGAACCGCACATCGATGCGCAGACCATGGAAATCCACCACAGCAAGCACCATCAGACCTACATCAACAACCTCAATGCTGCGCTGGAAGGCACCGAGTTTGCCGAAGTACCGGTGGAGCAGTTGCTGCAGAAGCTCGACAGCCTCCCCGCCGCCCTGCGTGGCCCGGTGATCAACAATGGCGGTGGCCACGCCAACCACTCGCTGTTCTGGACCGTGATGGCGCCGGACGGCGGCGGTCAGCCGCAGGAGGAACTGCGCCAGGCGATAGACGCCGAGCTGGGTGGCTACGACGCCTTCTGCCAGGCCTTCACCAAGGCCGCGCTGACCCGCTTCGGCAGCGGCTGGGCGTGGCTGAGTGTCGACCCGCAGGGCCGACTCGTCGTCGAGAGCAGCGGCAACCAGGACAGCCCGCTGATGCAGGGCAACCTGCCGATCCTCGGTCTCGACGTCTGGGAACACGCCTACTACCTGCGCTACCAGAACCGCCGGCCGGAATACATCGCGGCCTTCTACAACGTGGTCGCGTGGCCGGAAGTGCTGCGGCGCTACCGCGTGGCGCAGCAGGCGCGAGGCAAAGGATGAAACCCAGGACGGCAGCATGCGTCTGATCGTGCAGAGTCTGCGTGAAAGCGGAGGACGCAATTTGCGTTGGTTGCTGGGACTGACCATCGTCCTCGGCGGTGGTGTGCTCGCGTTCCAGCAACTCATGGAACTGGCGCGTCTGCAGCTGTCACCGCCGATGTACCTGGCCTTGCATGGCGGCATGTTGTGCGCGCTCGGGACCGCCGTGGGCGCGCTGCCGGTGCTGCTGGTGCGCAGTATGCCGGCGCGCATCGCTGATGCCCTGCTCGGCTTCGGCGCTGGCGTGATGCTGGCGGCTACCGCGTTCTCCCTGCTGCTGCCGGCGCTGGAGGCTGCCGAAGCGGCGGGCCGCCCGACCTGGCTGGCCTCGCTGCTGGTGAGTCTCGGCCTGGCCCTGGGCGCTTTCGGCCTCGCCGTGTTCGGCCGGGTGCTGGAAGAGGCCCAGGAGAATATCCAGGGTGTCGCCGAAGGCAAGGTGCCAGCGCGCATCCTGCTGTTCGTCGCGGCCATCGTCCTGCACAACATTCCCGAAGGCATGGCCGTGGGCGTTGCCGCCGGCGGCGAGGTGCAGGGAGCCAGCGGCCTGGCGCTGGGCATTGCGCTGCAGGACGTGCCCGAAGGGCTGGCGATTGCGCTGGTGCTGGCAGGGGCGGGTGTGTCGCGCGGCAAGGCGGCATTGGCCGGCGCGGCTTCCGGGCTGGTCGAACCGTTGTTCGCGGTGCTCTGCGCCTGGCTGATCGGCATCTCGCGGATGTTCCTGCCCTGGGGGCTGGCCGCGGCAGCGGGCGCGATGCTCTATGTGGTGGTGCGCGAGATCATTCCCGAATCGCAGCGACGCGGCCATGCGGCGCAGGCCACCCAGGGGCTGATCATCGGCTTCTGTCTGATGATGGTTCTGGATACGTCGCTGGGCTGATGGCCCGGCGCGTCACTCGCCTTCGTCGAAGTAGTTCTCGATCAATTCGACCAGCGCCTTGAGCGCCTCGTCTTCCTGCTCGCCTTCGGCTGCGAGGTGCAGATTGGTGCCCTTGCCCGCGGCGAGCATCATCACGGCCATGATGCTCTTGCCGTCCACCGTGCTCTCGGGGTTGCGACCCACGCGAACCTGGCAGGGGAAACGACCCGCGACGCCGACGAATTTGGCCGCCGCACGGGCGTGCAGACCAAGCTTGTTGATGATGGTGACTTCGAGGGCGGGCATCGCGAGGGGCTGTCCTTTTGTTGTGTGTCGCTGCTAGCTCAGGTCGCGGTGGCGAATCTGTACGTTGGTAAGACTTTCCTTGAGGGCCTGACCGATGCGCTCGGCAATATAGGTCGAGCGGTGCTGGCCACCGGTGCAGCCGATGGCGATGGTCACGTAGGCCCGGTTGCTCGCGGCGAAGCGCGGCAGCCATTTGTTCAGGTAGGCGAGGATGTCCTGGTACATCTCCTCGACGTCGGGTTGCGCCGCGAGGTATTCCTGGACCTCCGCTTCCAGCCCGGTGTGCTCGCGCAGCTCGGGCTTCCAGTAGGGGTTGGGCAGGCAGCGCACATCGAACACCAGGTCGGCGTCCACCGGCATGCCACGCTTGAAACCGAAGGACTCGACCAGGAACGCCGTGCCCAGTTCGGGCTTGTTCAGCAGGCGCAGCTTGAGCACGTCGCGCAGCTGGTAGAGGTTCAGGTTCGTGGTGTTGAGCTTGAGATCGGCGAGATCGGCGATCGGCGCCAGCAGATTCGTCTCGTCGGCGATGGCTTCGGCCAGCGAGCGGGTATCGGTGGTCAGCGGGTGCCGCCGGCGGGTCTCGGAGAAGCGCTTGAGCAGCGTTTCGTCATCGGCATCGAGGTACAGCACGTCGCACTGGATGTGCTTGTCGCGGGCTTCCTGCAGCAGCTCCGGGAAACGCTGCAGCTGGCTGGGCAGGTTGCGCGCATCGATGGACACCGCCACCTGCGGGTGCAGCAGCTCGGTGTGCAGCAGAGCGCGCTGGGCCAGGTCCGGGAGGAGGCTGGCCGGCAGGTTGTCGATGCAGTAGAAGCCGTTGTCCTCGAGCACGTTGAGCGCGGTGCTCTTGCCCGAGCCGGATCTCCCACTGATGATGATCAGGCGCATGTTCAGTGCCCGTTGTTCTGGAAGTCCACGACGATCCGGTACAGGTCCTCGCCGTTGGCGGCGTGACGCAGGCGGTCGCGGACGTCGGAGCGGTCGAGCATGGAGGCGATCTGCCGCAGCAGTTCCAGGTGTTCCTCGGTGGCGGCTTCCGGCACCAGCAGCACGAACACCAGATCGACCGGCGCGCCGTCGAGGGCGTCGAAGTCCACCGGGTGGTCCAGGTGCAGGATGGCGCTGATGGGTGACTGGCAGCCGGGCAGGCGGCAGTGCGGAATCGCGATACCGTTGCCGAAACCGGTGGAGCCCAGGCGTTCCCGGGCTACCAGGCTGTCGAAGATGTCTTGGGAATCGAAACCCGGCAGCTCGCGAGCCACCAGGTTGGCGATTTGTTCGAGGACGCGCTTCTTGCTGCCGCCCGGCACGTTCACGAGGGAACGGCCGGGGGTCAGGATTTGCTCAAGTCGGATCATAGAGAGGGGTTAACGAACACCGACACCTTGCTGGCGTTCGAGGTATTTTTCCTTGTGCTTGATCAGTTGGCGGTCGAGTTTGTCGGTGAGCAGGTCGATGGCCGCGTACATGTCTTCATGTTCGGCGCAGGCCACCACTTCGCCACCGGCGATGTGGAGGGTGGCTTCAATTTTCTGCTTCAGCTTTTCGACCTCCATGATGACCTGAACATTGGTGATCTTGTCGAAGTGGCGCTCCAGTCGGCCCAGTTTCTCGCCAACGTAGTCGCGCAGGGCGTCGGTCACATCCAGTTGATGTCCACTGATGTTGACTTGCATACCGCTTTCTCCTTGTTGCCGTGTGTAAGTGGCAGGTTATGTGGCCTGCCGCCGGAACACTTTGGCGTGGATCAACGTCATACCAGTCGCTTGCGCTCGCTGGAGGGAGAGATTCCTAGGGACTCCCGGTACTTGGCGACGGTGCGACGTGCCACTTGAATGCCCTGTGCCTCCAGTAAACCAGCGATCTTGCTGTCACTCAATGGCTTTTTCGGACTTTCCGCCGCGACCAGTTTCTTGATGATCGCGCGGATCGCGGTGGACGAGCATTCGCCGCCTTCGGAGGTGCTGACGTGGCTGGAGAAGAAGTACTTCAGCTCGAAGATGCCACGCGGCGTGTGCATGAACTTCTGCGTGGTGACCCGAGAGATGGTCGATTCGTGCATGCCTACCGCCTCGGCGATGTCATGCAGGACCAGCGGTTTCATCGCCTCCTCGCCGTATTCGAGGAAGCCGCGCTGGTGCTCGACGATCTGCGTTGCCACCTTCATCAGCGTTTCGTTGCGGCTCTGCAGGCTCTTGATGAACCAGCGTGCTTCCTGCAGCTGGTTGCGCATGAAGGTGTTGTCCGCGCTGGAGTCGGCACGGCGCACCAGGCCTGCGTACTGCGAGTTCACACGCAGGCGCGGCATCGCTTCCTGGTTGAGTTCCACCAGCCAGCGTTCGTTATGTTTCCGCACGATGACATCCGGTACCACGTATTCGGCTTCGCCGGACTCGATCTGCGAGCCGGGGCGCGGATGCAGCGATTGGATCAGCTCGATGGTCTCGCGCAGCTCGTCTTCCTTGAGCTTCATGCGGCGCATCAGCTGGGTGTAGTCGCGGCTGCCGAGCAGGTCCAGGTGGTCGTTGACCAGGCGGATGGCCTCGGCCAGCAGGTAGGTCTTGGCCGGCATCTGGCGCAGTTGCAGGAGCAGGCATTCGCGCAGGTTGCGCGCGCCGACGCCGGCGGGTTCGAGCTGCTGCACGCGGCGCAGGACGACTTCCACCTCATCCATCTCCACGCCGAGTTCGGGGTCGATGGAGGCGAGAATGTCGTCGAGGGATTCGTCGAGGTAACCGTCGTCGGTGATGCCGTCGATGATGCTCAGGGCGATGAGGCGGTCGGTATCGGACATCGGCAGGAGGTTGAGCTGCCACAGCAGATGGCTCTGCAGGCTTTCGCCGGCGGAGGTGCGGGAGGTGAAGTCCCACTCGTCGTCGTCGTTGCTCGGCAGGCTGCTGGCGCTGGTCTGGTAGATGTCTTCCCAGGCGGTGTCGACCGGTAGTTCGTTGGGGATGCGCTCGGCCCACTGGTCCTCGTCGAGGCTGTCGACGCTGGGCGTGGTGCTTTCCTGGAAGTTGTCCTGGGAGCTGCTGGTGCTGCCGTTGGCGCCGGATTCCGCGCCATCGGCCATGGGGTCGCTGTTGTCGAAGTCCTCGCCGTCTTCCTGGCGTTCCAGCATCGGGTTGGACTCCAGGGCTTCCTGGATTTCCTGCTGGAGGTCCAGTGTGGAGAGCTGGAGCAGTCGGATGGCCTGTTGCAGCTGCGGGGTCATCGTCAGCTGCTGGCCCATCTTGAGGACTAGCGATGGTTTCATGGCTGGAACTAGGCACCTTGTTCGCTGGCGTCAAACGCGCCATATCCACGACTACGGACACCGGGGTGCCGCGAGGAAGCAAATTATATGCCTGAGTTTGGACGCTTTGCCTAGGGCCTGTCGACCTTTCGTTACAACCCGGTTGCGCCAGGGTAGTTCAGGCAGGCGGATACGTCGCGGAGCGGCCGACGAGCCGCGCCACGCGTGGGGGAGAGGTGGTGCTGCCGCGCCCAGGCAGGGCGCGGCTCGGGCCGCTTAGAGGCGGAACTCGTGGCCCAGGTAGACTTCCTTCACCAGGTCGTTGGCGAGGATGCTCTCGGCGCTGCCTTCGGCGATCAGCTGACCGTCGTTGACGATGTACGCCGTTTCGCAGATATCCAGGGTCTCGCGGACGTTGTGGTCGGTGATCAGTACGCCGATGCCCTTGGCCTTGAGGTGGTGGATGATCTGCTTGATGTCGCCCACGGAGATCGGGTCGACGCCGGCGAAGGGTTCGTCGAGCAGGATGAACTTCGGCGAGCTGGCCAGGGCGCGGGCGATTTCCACGCGGCGGCGTTCACCACCGGACAGGCTCATGCCGAGGTTGTCGCGGATGTGGTGGATGTGGAATTCCTCGAGCAGGCTCTCCAGGGCTTCCTGGCGGCCGGCGCGATCCAGATCGCTGCGGGTTTCCAGGATGGCGCCGATGTTGTCCGCCACCGACAGCTTGCGGAAGATCGAGGCTTCCTGCGGCAGGTAGCCGATGCCGGCGCGGGCGCGGCCGTGCATGGGCAGGTGGGTGACGTCCTGCTCGTCGATACGCACGATGCCCTGATCGGCGCGCACCAGGCCGACGATCATGTAGAAGCAGGTGGTCTTGCCCGCTCCGTTGGGGCCGAGCAGGCCGACGATCTGCCCGCTCTCGATGCTCATGCTGACATCGCGGACGACTTGCCGGCTCTTGTAGCTCTTGGCGAGGTGCTGGGCGGTTAGGGTAGCCATTACTGCGCTTGATCCTGCTTTTTCTTCGGCTGGATGACCATGTCGATACGCGGGCGCGGGGTGGTCACCTGGGAGCCGGTGGCGCGGCCTGCGTTGACGATCTGGCGCTGGGTGTCATAGACGATCTTCTCGCCTTCGAAGGTGTTGCCTTCCTGGATCACCTTGGCCTGGTCGATCAGCACGACGCGGTTCTGGGTGACGAAGTACTGGATCGTCAGGCCATAGGCCTGGGTGATCTGCTTGTCCGGCGCCGGCTTCTGCTCGAAGTAGGCGGGCTTGCCGACCGAGGTAACTACCTCGATGTCGCCGTTCTTGTTCTGCTTGAGCGTGACGGTGTTGCCGGTCAGCTTCATGCTGCCCTGGGTCACTACCACGTCACCGCGATAGACGGCCACGCCCTGCTTGTCATCCAGTTCGGCGCTGTCGGCCTGGACGCGGATAGGCTGTTCCCGGTCGGTGGGAAGTGCCCAGGCGGCAGAGCTGCCGATGGCGGCAACGAGGCTGAAGAAAAAGGGGAGGGTGTTAACGAGCCTCATGCTGACCTCTTACGTTGGACAGCAGGAGCATCCGGCTGTCTTTCAGATACGCTTTCATGCCGACGGCCGTGGTCACACCGTTGGGTTCGGTGATCTTCACGGGTTGCTCTGTCTGCGCATAGTCCTTGTCTGGGAACACCGTCATGCGGGAAGTGTTGAGCAGGAGGGTGCGGTTCTGCGAATCGGTGCGGGCGACGCGCACGTCATCGATCAGTTCGWCTTCCTTGCCTTCCGGGGCCACTTCGGCGCGCACGCTCTGGACATGCCACGGCTGCGGCTCGTTCTCCCGGTGGAAGTAGAGATCGGGCGTGGTGACCAGGGTGATGTCGGTGGCTTTCAGGTGTTCGAGCTTGTCGGCGGTCATCTCGTAGGCGAGGGAGCCGTCGATGCGGTACTGGACGCTCTTGGCGTTCACTACATAGAAGTCGATTGCGTCGCTGGTCTGCGACTTCAGCTGGCGTTCGCTGAAGTCCAGGCGCACGTTCCAGTAATAGCCCAGGGCGATCAGCAGGATGGCGATCAGGGCGAGCAACAGCTTCTGGCGGAATGTCTTGGGCATGTTCGGCTCTAGAGGTACGCGCTCTGGGCGGCTTCGAGATTGCCCTGGGCGCGCAGGATCAGTTCGCAGAACTCGCGTGCGGCGCCTTCGCCGCCACGGGCCTGGGTTACACCGTCGGCATGCTGGCGCACGAAGGCGTCGGCACTGGCGACCGCCATGCCGAGGCCGGCGCGGCGAATGGCCGGCAGGTCGGGCAGGTCGTCGCCCAGGTACGCGACTTCTTCATAGCCTAGACCCAGTTCGGCGAGCAACTCGTCGAGCGCGACCAGCTTGTCCTCGCGGCCCTGGAACAGGTGGTTGATGCCCAGGTTCTGCGCGCGGCGCTCGACCACCGGGCTGGAGCGTCCGGTGATGATCGCGGTGCGCACGCCGGAGTTCATCAGCATCTTGATGCCCTGGCCGTCCAGGGTATTGAAGGTCTTGAACTCGCCGCCGTCGGGCAGGAAGTACAGCTTGCCGTCGGTGAGCACGCCATCGACGTCGAACACCGCCAGGCGTACTGCCTTCGCGCGTTGCAGCAGGTCTGCGGTCATTCAGATGACTCCCGCGCGGGTCAGGTCGTGGACGTGCAGCACGCCGACCGGGTGGTCGTTGTCGTCGACCACTACCAGCACGTTGATCTTGTGGTCGTCCATGATCTTCAGGGCTTCGGCGGCGAGCATGTCCGGGCGGGCGGTCTTGCCGCGCACGGTCATCACCTGGTCGATGGTCACCTGGCGCACGTCCAGGCCCTTGTCCAGGGTGCGGCGCAGGTCGCCGTCGGTGAAGACGCCGGCGAGGCGGCCGTCTTCGCCGAGGATGACGGTCATGCCCAGGCCCTTGCGGGTCATTTCCAGCAGCGCGCCACTGAGCGAAGTGCCAGGAGACACCTGCGGCAATGCTTCACCCACGTGCATGATGTTTTCCACTTTCAGCAACAATCTGCGACCCAGGGCGCCGCCCGGATGCGAGAAGGCGAAGTCTTCGGCGGTGAAGCCGCGGGCTTCCAGCAGGGCGATGGCGAGGGCGTCGCCGATCACCAGGGAAACCGTGGTGGAGGAGGTCGGTGCCAGGTTCAGCGAGCAGGCTTCATGCTCCACGCTGGCGTCCAGATTCACTGCGGCGGCCTTGGCCAGCGGCGACTCGGCGTTGCCGGTCATGCTGATCAGGGTGATGCCCAGGCGCTTGATCAGCGGCAGCAGGGTGATGATTTCCGCGGTGGAGCCGGAGTTGGAAAGGGCCAGGACCACGTCGTCCTTGGTGATCATGCCCATGTCGCCGTGGCTGGCCTCGGCCGGGTGCACGAAGAACGACGGGGTGCCGGTGCTGGCCAGGGTCGCGGCGATCTTGCGCGCGATGTGCCCGGACTTGCCCATGCCGACCACGACCACGCGGCCCTTGCAGTCGAGCAGCAGCTCGCAGGCGAGGGAGAAGTCGGCGCCGATGCGCGGCAGCAGGGCGTCCACCGAGTCGCGCTCGAGGCGGATGGTGCGCTGTGCCGACTGGATGAAATCGTGATTCTGGCTCATGTTCCAAGGGCGTGGGGCGAAATGAAGTGCGAGATTATAACGGGAAAGCGGGCAAGGCTTCACCACAGACATCTCATGTTGATCGCATTTTGCTGAACTGAGCCTTAACAGCGCCTTAGCAGCCCTTGGGGCGTGGCTTGGCGGGGTGTTATAGTTCGCGGCCGTTCGGCCTGTCGCGCCGCGTGTCTGCCGTGAGACAGGCGGAGCAAGGGACAGCGCCGTGATGAAAGGAGTTCTATGAGCACCAATGACCAATATGCGGTCGAGCTGAAGGGCCTGAGCTTCAAGCGCGGCACGCGTACGATTTTCGACAACGTGGACATCCGCATTCCACGCGGCAAGGTCACCGGGATCATGGGACCGTCGGGCTGTGGCAAGACCACCCTGTTGCGACTGATCGCCGCCCAGCTGCGCCCGGCGAAGGGTGAAGTGTGGGTCAACGGCCAGAACCTGCCGACCCTGGGCCGTGCCGACCTGTTCGACATGCGCAAGCAATTCGGCGTGCTGTTCCAGAGCGGCGCGCTGTTCACCGACCTGAACGTCTACGAGAACGTCGCCTTCCCGTTGCGCGTGCACACCGAGCTGCCCGACGAGATGATTCGCGACATCGTCCTGATGAAGCTGCAGGCCGTGGGCCTGCGCGGGGCGGTGGAGCTGATGCCGGACGAACTGTCCGGCGGCATGAAGCGTCGTGTCGCACTGGCCCGGGCCATTGCGCTGGACCCGCAGATCCTGATGTACGACGAGCCTTTCGTGGGCCAGGACCCGATCGCCATGGGCGTACTGGTGCGCCTGATCCGCCTGCTCAACGATGCCCTGGGCATCACCAGCATCGTGGTCTCCCACGACCTGGCGGAAACCGCGAGCATCGCCGACTACATCTATATCGTCGGTGACGGTCGCGTGCTCGGCCATGGGACGCCGGAACACCTGCAGGGCCTCGACGATCCGCGCGTGCGCCAGTTCATGAAGGGCATCCCGGACGGCCCGGTGCCGTTCCACTATCCTGCCCGCGACTACCGCGCCGATCTGCTGGGAGAACGCTGATGCGCAAGACTTCACCGCTCGAGCGAGTTCGACTGCTCGGGCGATCGGGCCTCGACGTACTCGAAGCGCTCGGCCGTTCGACCCTGTTCCTGCTCGGCGCCATCTTCGGCCGCGGCGTGCACAGCGGTGCCTTCCAGTTGCTGGTCAAGCAGCTCTATGCCGTGGGCGTGCTGTCCCTGGCGATCATCGTCGTCTCCGGTCTGTTCATCGGCATGGTGCTGGCCCTGCAGGGCTACAACATCCTCGCCAGCTACGGTTCCGAGCAGGCGGTCGGGCAGATGGTGGCGCTGACGCTGCTGCGTGAACTGGGGCCGGTGGTGACCGGTCTGTTGTTTGCAGGACGTGCCGGTTCCGCGCTGACCGCGGAAATCGGCAACATGAAGTCCACCGAACAACTGTCGAGCCTGGAGATGATCGGCGTCGATCCGCTCAAGTACATCATTGCCCCGCGCCTGTGGGCCGGCTTCATCTCGATGCCGCTGCTGGCAGCTATCTTCAGTGTTGTCGGCATCTGGGGCGGCGCGCTGGTGGCGGTGGACTGGCTGGGCGTCTATGACGGCTCTTACTGGTCGAACATGCAGAACAGCGTGCAGTTCACCAAGGACATTCTCAATGGCGTGATCAAGAGCGTGGTGTTCGCCTTCGTCGTGACCTGGATCGCCGTATTCCAGGGCTATGACTGCGAACCCACCTCCGAAGGCATCAGCCGCGCCACCACCCGTACTGTTGTGTATGCCTCCCTGGCCGTGCTGGGGCTGGACTTCATCCTGACCGCTTTGATGTTTGGAGACTTCTGATGCAAACCCGCACCCTGGAAATCGGTGTAGGCCTGTTCATTCTGGCCGGTCTGCTGGCCCTGCTGCTGCTGGCCCTGCGTGTCAGTGGACTGACCGTGGGCGGCTCCGGTGACACCTACAAGCTGTACGCTTATTTCGACAACATCGCCGGCGTCACAGTGCGCGGCAAGGTCACCATGGCCGGTGTCACAATCGGTAAAGTGACTGCGGTCGACCTGGATCACGACAGCTATCGCGGCCGTGTGACCATGGAGATCAATCGTCAGGTCAACAACCTGCCGGACGATTCCACCGCCTCCATCCTCACCGCCGGCCTGCTGGGCGAGAAGTACATCGGCATCAGCGTCGGCGGCGACGAAGAGCTTCTGAAGGAAGGCGATACCATCAAGGACACCCAGTCGGCACTCGTGCTGGAAGACCTGATCGGCAAATTCCTGCTGAATTCGGTCAACAAAGACGACTCGAAGAAATGAGGACTCACTCCATGTTGAAAACCTTGCGCCGTGGCTTCCTGGTCCTGCTCGCGATCCTGCCGCTGTTCGCGCAGGCCGACCAGACCGCCCAGCAGGTCGTGCAGCAGACCGTCGACGGCCTGCTGTCGGACCTGAAGACCAACAAGGCCAGCTACAAGACCAATCCCCAGGCGCTCTACGACACCCTGAACCGTATCCTCGGCCCGGTGGTGGATTCCGAAGGCATCGCCAAGGGCGTGATGACCGTCAAGTACTCGCGCCAGGCTTCGCCGGAGCAGATCAAGCGCTTCGAGGAAACCTTCAAGAACAGCCTGTTCCAGTTCTACGGCAACGCGCTGCTGGAGTACGACAACCAGGACATCCGCGTGCTGAATACCGGCAAGCAGGAGCAGGATCGCGCTTCGGTGAACATGGAAGTGGTTGGCAGCAACGGCGCGGTCTACCCGGTGCAGTACACCATGGTCAACCAGGGCGGCAACTGGCGCCTGCGTAACGTGATCATCAACGGCATCAACATCGGCAAGCTGTTCCGCGACCAGTTCGCCGACTCCATGCAGAAGAACCGCAATGACCTGGAAGCCACCATCGCCGGTTGGGGCCAGGTAGTCGCCAAGGCCAAGGACGCTGCCAAGGGCCAGCCGGAAGGCGGCGCAGAATGAGTCAGGGCAGTATCACGGAGCGTGCCGCGGGTGAGCTGGCGCTGGCCGGCGTGCTGGATTACAGCACCGGCCCGGCGCTGCGCGAGCAGGGCGGCCGCCTGATCGCCGCCAGTCAGGCCAGCGCGCTGCGCCTGGACTGCTCGGCGGTGGAGCACTCCAGCAGCGTCGGATTGTCGCTGCTGCTGTCGTTCACCCGTGATGCGCGCAAAGCCGGGAAATCGCTGCAGATCGCCGGCATGTCCAAGGAAATGCAGGAGATCGCCAAGGTTGGCGGCCTTCTGGAGATTCTGCCGTTACAGCATTGATACACTGAAAAGGCCCTCCGTCCGCGACTTCCCCTCCCGGGGTTCGCAGGCGGGGGGCTTTTTTGTATCATTGCCGACCCGCGCGCGTAGGGCGCCGAACGAGGTTGAGCATGCAGGCCGTAGAAGTCAAAAACTTCCTGGAATCGAAACTGCCAGGTACCCAGATTGAAGTGGAAGGCGAAGGCTGCAATTTCCAGCTGAACCTGATCAGCGACGAACTGGCGGGCCTGAGCCCGGTCAAGCGCCAGCAACAGATCTATGCCCACCTGAACGACTGGATCGCCTCGGGCGCCATCCACGCCGTCACCATGAAATTCTTCAGCCGCGCCGCCTGGGCCGAGCGTTCCTGAGCCCACGGGGAATATTGCAATGGATAAACTGATCATTACCGGCGGCACTCGTCTCGATGGCGAGATCCGCATCTCCGGCGCGAAGAACTCCGCGCTGCCGATCCTGGCCGCTACCCTGCTGGCGGACACCCCGGTGACCGTCTGCAACCTGCCGCACCTGCACGACATCACCACCATGATCGAGCTGTTCGGTCGCATGGGCGTGCAGCCGATCATCGACGAGAAACTCAACGTCGAAGTCGATGCCAGCACCATCAAGACCCTGGTGGCGCCGTACGAGCTGGTGAAGACCATGCGCGCGTCGATCCTGGTGCTCGGCCCGATGGTCGCCCGCTTCGGTGAAGCCGAAGTCGCGCTGCCCGGCGGCTGCGCCATTGGTTCGCGTCCGGTGGACCTGCACATCCGTGGCCTGGAAGCCATGGGTGCGGATATCTCCGTCGAAGGCGGCTACATCAAGGCCAAGGCTCCGGCCGGCGGCCTGAAAGGCGCGCACTTCTTCTTCGATACCGTGTCGGTGACCGGTACCGAGAACATCATGATGGCTGCCGCCCTCGCCAATGGCCGCTCCGTGCTGGAAAACGCCGCGCGCGAGCCGGAGGTCGTCGACCTGGCCAACTTCATCAACGCCATGGGCGGTGATGTGCAGGGTGCTGGCACCGACACCATCGTGATCAACGGTGTGAAGAGCCTGGGTGGCGGCGCCAAGTACAGCGTCATGCCCGACCGCATCGAGACCGGCACCTACCTGGCCGCCGCTGCCGCCACCGGTGGCCGCGTCAAGCTCAAGGACACCGATCCGACCATCCTCGAGGCCGTACTGGCCAAGCTGGTCGAAGCGGGTGCGCACATCACCACCGGCAGCAACTGGATCGAGCTGGACATGAAGGGCAACCGGCCGAAGGCGGTGAACATCCGCACCGCGCCGTACCCGGCATTCCCCACCGACATGCAGGCGCAGTTCATCTCCATGAACGCCATTGCCGAAGGCACCGGCGCGGTCATCGAGACCGTGTTCGAGAACCGCTTCATGCACGTCTATGAAATGAACCGCATGGGCGCGCAGATCCTGGTCGAAGGCAATACCGCCATCGTCACCGGCGTCGAGCAGCTCAAGGGCGCACCGGTCATGGCGACCGACCTGCGCGCTTCCGCCAGCCTGGTGATCGCTGCCCTGGTGGCCGAAGGCGACACCATGATCGACCGCATCTACCACATCGACCGTGGCTACGAGTGCATCGAAGAGAAACTGCAACTGCTCGGCGCCAAGATCCGCCGCGTACCGGGCTAAGGCAGAACCAGACGATGCTGACGATTGCCCTGTCCAAGGGCCGTATCCTCGACGACACCCTGCCGCTGCTCGCAGCGGCAGGCATCGTGCCGACCGAGAATCCGGACAAGAGCCGCAAGCTGATCATCCCCACCACCCTCGATGACGTGCGCCTGCTGATCGTGCGCGCCACCGACGTGCCGACCTATGTCGAGCACGGCGCCGCCGACCTCGGCGTCGCGGGCAAGGACGTGCTCATGGAGTACGGTGGCCAGGGCCTTTACGAGCCGCTGGACCTGAAGATCGCCAACTGCAAGCTGATGACCGCCGGTGCGGTCGGCGCGCCGGAGCCCAAGGGCCGCCTGCGCGTGGCCACCAAGTTCGTCAATGTCGCCAAGCGCTACTACGCCGAACAGGGTCGCCAGGTCGATGTGATCAAGCTGTACGGCTCCATGGAGCTGGCACCGCTGGTCGGCCTCGCCGACAAGATCATCGACGTGGTCGATACCGGCAACACCCTGCGCGCGAACGGCCTGGAGCCCCAGGAACTGATCGCGCACATCAGCTCGCGCCTGGTGGTGAACAAGGCCTCGATGAAGATGCAGCACGCGCGCATCCAGGCCCTGATCGACACCCTGCGCGAAGCGGTGGAGTCTCGACACCGGGCGTAATTTCCAGCGCGGCTTCCCCGCCGCGCCCGCCTATCCGTGTCATAGCCAAATTTTCTCGGGTGCCCGCACGGAAGGCTTGATAGTCTTGCGGCGCCCGAGATCATGCCAATTAAAGAGGCCAGCTATGACCGCACCCTTCGCTATCCGTCGACTCAACGCCGCCGATCCGGACTTCGCGCGTCATCTGGACCATCTGCTCTCCTGGGAAAGCGTCTCCGACGAGTCGGTGAACCAGCGCGTGCTGGACATCATTGCCGACGTGCGCAAGCGCGGCGACGCCGCTGTGGTCGAGTTCACCCAGCGCTTCGACGGTGTCGACGCCAAGTCCATGGCCGACCTGATCCTGCCGCGCGAGCGCCTGGAACTGGCCCTGACCCGCATCACCCCGGCCCAGCGCGAAGCTCTGGAGACCGCCGCCGAGCGTGTGCGCAGCTACCACGAGAAGCAGAAGCAGGACTCCTGGCGCTACACCGAGGCCGACGGCACCGTGCTCGGCCAGCAAGTTACCCCGCTGGACCGCGCCGGCCTCTACGTGCCTGGCGGCAAGGCGTCCTATCCGTCGTCCGTGCTGATGAACGCCATTCCGGCCAAGGTTGCCGGTGTTAACGAAGTGGTGATGGTCGTTCCGACCCCGCGTGGCGAGATCAACGAGATCGTCCTCGCGGCCGCCTGCATCGCCGGCGTCGACCGCGTCTTCACCATCGGCGGCGCCCAGGCCGTGGCCGCACTGGCCTACGGCACCGAGAGCGTGCCGCAGGTGGACAAGATCGTCGGCCCGGGCAACATCTACGTCGCCACCGCCAAGCGCCATGTGTTTGGCCAGGTCGGCATCGACATGATTGCCGGTCCGTCCGAGATTCTCGTGGTCTGCGACGGCGGCACCGATCCGGACTGGATCGCCATGGACCTGTTCTCCCAGGCCGAGCACGACGAGGACGCCCAGTCGATCCTGGTCAGCCCGGACGCCGCCTTCCTCGACAAGGTCGCCGCCAGCATCGAGAAGCTGCTGCCGACCATGGAGCGCGCCGAGATCATCCGCACTTCGCTGACCAACCGTGGCGCACTGATCCTCGTCGCCGACCAGGAACAGGCCTGCCAGGTCGCCAACCGCATCGCCCCGGAGCACCTGGAGCTGTCGGTGGAAAACCCGGAAAGCTGGCTGCCGAAGATCCGCCACGCCGGCGCCATCTTCATGGGCCGCTACACCGCCGAGGCGCTGGGCGACTACTGCGCCGGGCCGAACCACGTGCTGCCGACTTCCGGCACCGCGCGCTTCTCTTCGCCGCTGGGTGTGTACGACTTCCAGAAGCGCTCCTCGATCATCTTCTGTTCCGCGCCGGGCGCTTCCGAGCTGGGCAAGACCGCTTCGATCCTGGCCCGTGGCGAGTCGCTGACCGCCCACGCGCGCAGCGCCGAGTTCCGCATCCTTGACGGCAAGAGTGAGTAACCCATGAGCAAATTCTGGAGTCCCTTCGTCAAGGAACTGGTGCCCTACGTTCCGGGCGAGCAGCCGAAGCTGGCCAAGCTGGTCAAGCTCAACACCAACGAGAACCCCTACGGCCCGTCGCCGAAGGTGGTCGCCGCGATCCAGGCCGAGCTGAACGACACGCTGCGCCTGTACCCGGACCCGAATGCCGACCGCCTGAAGCAGACCATCGCCGAGTACCACGGCGTGAAGACTTCCCAGGTGTTCGTCGGCAATGGTTCGGACGAGGTCCTGGCGCACGCCTTCCACGCGCTGTTCCAGCACGGCAAGCCGCTGCTGTTCCCCGACGTGACCTACAGCTTCTACCCGGTCTACTGCGGCCTCTACGGCATCGACTTCGAAGCGCTGCCGCTGGACGAGCAGTTCCAGATCCGCGTCGAGGATTACGCGCGCCCGAACGGCGGCATCATCTTCCCCAACCCCAACGCGCCTACCGGTTGCCTGCTGCCGCTGGCGGCCATCGAGCGCCTGCTCGAAGCCAGCCCGGACAGCGTGGTGCTGGTGGATGAGGCCTATGTCGACTTCGGTGGCGAGACCGCGATCTCCCTGGTCAACCGCTACCCGAACCTGCTGGTGGCGCAGACCCTGTCCAAGTCGCGTTCGCTCGCGGGCCTGCGGGTCGGCTTCGCAGTTGGCCACGAGGACCTGATCGAAGCGCTGGAGCGGGTGAAGAACAGCTTCAACTCCTACCCGCTGGACCGCCTGGCCCTGGCCGGCGCGGTGGCGTCCTTCGAGGACCAGGCCTACTTCGAGCAGACCTGCAACGCGGTTATCCACAGCCGCGAGAAGCTGGTGGCCGAACTGAACACCCTGGGCTTCGACGTTCTGCCGTCGGCGGCGAACTTCATCTTCGCCCGCCACCCGCAGCGCGATGGCGCCGAACTGGCGGCGGCCCTGCGCGAGGAGGGCGTGATCGTGCGCCACTTCAAGCAGCAGCGGATCAACCAGTTCCTGCGTATCAGCATCGGCACCGAGGAGCAGAACCAGGCTCTGATCGATGCCCTGCGCCTGAAGCTGTAAGGCTATCGCTGGAAAAGAAAACGGCGCCCTCGGGCGCCGTTTTTTGTGGCTCTGGAAAAGTGGGTCGTATCAGTTGGCGTTGGGTGCGGGCGGCGGACGCAGGCCGACTTCGGCGTTGAGCGTCACCGGCTTGCCGTTGCGCAGCACTTCGATGTTGATCTTCTCGCCCGGCTTGGTCCGCGCCACCTGGTTCATCGAGCGGCGACCGTCGCTGGCGGCTTCGCCATCGATGTTCAGGATGATGTCGCCCGGCAGCAGGCCGGCCTTGGCGGCGGGGCCGTCGCGGTAGACGCCGGCGACGACGATGCCGGCCTTGCCCTTGAGGTCGAAGGACTCGGCCAGTTCCGGGGTCAGCGGCTGCACTTCGACGCCGAGCCAGCCGCGGATCACCTGGCCGTGCTCGATGATCGACTGCATGACCTCCAGGGCCAGCTTGGTCGGGATGGCGAAGCCGATGCCCTGGGAGCCGCCGGACTTGGAGAAGATCGCGGTGTTGATGCCGATCAGGTTGCCGTTGGCGTCCACCAGCGCGCCGCCGGAGTTGCCCGGGTTGATCGCCGCGTCGGTCTGGATGAAGTCTTCATAGGTGTTCAGGCCCAGCTGATTGCGGCCGGTGGCGCTGATGATGCCCATGGTCACGGTCTGGCCGACACCGAACGGGTTGCCGATGGCCAGGCAGACGTCGCCGGTGCGGATGCCGTCGGAGCGACCGAGCATGATCGAGGGCAGGTCCTTGAGGTCGATCTTCAGCACCGCGAGGTCGGTCTCGGGGTCACTGCCCACCAGGCGGGCGATGGTCTCGCGGCCATCGCGCAGGGCCACGACAATCTGGTCGGCGCCGGAGGTCACGTGGTTGTTGGTCAGCAGGTAGCCTTCGGGGCTCATGATCACCGCCGAACCCAGGCTCGATTCCATGCGCTTCTGCTGCGGCAGGTTATCGCCGAAGAAGCGCCGGAACAGCGGGTCGTCGAGCATCGAGTTGTTCGGCTTGCTGACCATCTTGGTGGTGTACAGGTTGGCCACGGCCGGCGAGGAGCGGGTCACGGCGTCCGCGTAGCTGACCGGGCCCTGCTGGATGCGGCTGAGCAGCGGGGCTTGTTGCAGGTGCACTTCCTGCTGCGGAAGGCCGACCCATTGCGGGTTATGCTGGATGATCAGCAGCGCCAGAAGCACACCAACCAGCACGGGCCAGCCGAGGAAACGCAGGGCCTTCAGCATCGAAGAAAATCCTTGGGGTTGCTTGGCCGGGGGATGGCCGATAGGGTGGCGGCCATTATACGGGCGGCGAGCCAAGAAAATAGACGCTCGCAGCCGTTGTTGGAGGAATTTCGATGGCAATCGCACTGAGCACGCTGGTCGAGGAAGCGGACCGTTTCCTCGAGGCGGCGAAGATCCAGGATTACTGCCCCAACGGCCTGCAGGTCGAGGGTCGCCCGCAGGTGCGTCGCATCGTTTCCGGCGTTACTGCCAGCCAGGCGCTACTGGATGCCGCCGTCGAAGCCGACGCCGATGTGGTGCTGGTGCACCACGGCTACTTCTGGAAGGGCGAGGACGCCCG
Source organism: Pseudomonas sp. CAN1 (assembly GCF_030462585.1). Classification (GTDB taxonomy): domain Bacteria; phylum Pseudomonadota; class Gammaproteobacteria; order Pseudomonadales; family Pseudomonadaceae; genus Pseudomonas. The sequence goes on from NZ_JASMRU010000009.1 coordinate 122,488, forward strand.
CGTGGTTGGCATGAAGCAGCGCCGGCTGAAGACCCTGCTGAACCACGACATCAGCCTGCTGGCCTATCACCTGCCGCTGGACCTGCATGGCGAAGTGGGCAACAACGTGCAGCTGGGCCGTCAACTCGGCTTCGACATCGAAGGGCCGTTGGAGCCGGGCAATCCGCGTTCCATCGTGCTGGTCGGCTCGCTCGCCGAGCCCATGCTGCCGAGCGACCTGGCCATCCATGTGCGCGATGTGCTGGGCCGTGAGCCGCTGCTGGTCGATGGCGGGCAACCAATCCGCCGCATCGCCTGGTGCACCGGCGGCGCCCAGGGCTACATCGACCAGGCGATTGCCGCGGGCGTCGATGCTTACCTGACCGGCGAAGTCTCCGAGCAGACCGTGCACAGCGCGCGGGAAAACGGCATCAGCTTCATCGCTGCCGGCCACCACGCCACCGAGCGCTACGGCGTGCAGGCGCTGGGGGATTACCTGGCCAAGCGCTTCGCCATCGAGCACCTGTTCATCGATTGTCCGAACCCGGCCTGACGCAGCAGGCTTTTTGTAGGAGCGAGCTTGCTCGCGAACAGCCCTGGCACAGAGCAACGATTCGCGGCAATGAAAAAGGCCGGCTCAATGAGCCGGCCTTTTTCTTGTCTGCCTCAGCGGTTGCCGTGACGCTGGCGGTCCACTGCCTTGCCCAGCTCCCACACCGCCATGGCGTAGTGCGTGCTGTGGTTGTAGCGGGTGATCACGTAGAAGTTCGGCAGGCCGTACCAGTACTGGTAGGTGTTACCCATGTCCAGGCGCAGCAGGCTGGCGCTCTGGTGGTTGCCCAGCGAACCCTGCGGGCGCAGGCCGGCGTTGGCCAGCACGCCGATCGGGTACTGGGTCTTGAAGCCGTCCTCCAGCGAGCGCGCCTGGCCAATCGCCGGGATCGCCACCGCATCGCCGGTGACCCAGCCGTGCTGCTTGAAGTAGTTGGCCACGCTGCCGATGGCATCGCGCGGGTTCCACAGGTCGCGGTGGCCGTCGCCGTCGAAGTCCACCGCGTATTTTGTGAAGGAGGAGGGCATGAACTGCCCGTAGCCCATGGCGCCGGCGTAGGAGCCGCGCATCTCCAGCGGATTGTCGCCTTCCTTGCGCGCCTGCAGGAGGAACTGCTCCAGCTCACCACTGAAGAACTCGGCGCGGCGCGGATAGGAGAACGACAGGGTGGCCAGCGCGTCGATGATTCGCGTCTTGCCCATCACGCGGCCCCAGCGGGTTTCCACGCCGATGATGCCGACGATGATTTCCGCAGGGACGCCATAGGTGCGGGAGGCGCGCTGCAGGTCGGCTTCGTACTGGTTCCAGAACTGCACGCCCTTCTGCACGTTGTCCGGGGTGATGAACTTCTTCCGGTAGCGCAGCCAGGCGCCGTTGGGGCCGCTGGGCGGGGTGTAGGTGGGCGCCTGGCGGTCCATCAGGCGGATCACCCAGTCCAGTTCCTGGGTCTGGGCGAACAGGTCGTGCAGGTCCTGCCGGTTGAAGCCGTGCTTGCTGACCATCATGTCGATGAAGCGATTGGCGTTGGCATTGTTGGCGTAATCGCCGCGTAGCGGGGTGATCGGCTGCACCGAGCCGAACGCCGGGTGGGCGCTGGGGCTGATCAGGGTCGGTGTCTTCGGCTTCTGCGCCGGTTGCGGAGCGGGAGTCGGTTTGCTGCTGCACGCGGACACGAAGAGGAGCAGGGGCAGGACGAAAGCGATGCGGCGCATGGGGAATCTTCTGGGACAGGAAAACGTGCCCGCTATGCTAGCGCAGTGCCGCGCAGGCACAAGCCGGGAGCGTACGGCACAAGCCTGACTCTGTTGCAGGAAAAGTCCCTGGCTGGATTCAGCCGGCGGACTTCAGGCGTTTCTCCCCGCGACGTCGCCGGTAAGCAGAGAGTGCCGTTCTGCCTGGCTTTGAGCCCAGGAATGGCATGAGCGCGTATGGCTATATCAGTATATTTTTTCGGTATAACCCGCCCGCCGGTTAGAGCCTTGCGCTGTGATAGAGTGCGCCCTCGTCTACGGCCCGCCGGCCGTCCATAAGCAATTCCGTGAGTAGCCATGGTCGACAAACTGACGCATCTGAAACAGCTGGAGGCCGAGAGCATCCACATCATCCGCGAGGTCGCCGCCGAGTTCGACAACCCGGTGATGCTGTACTCGATCGGCAAGGACAGCGCGGTGATGCTTCACCTTGCGCGCAAGGCCTTCTTCCCCGGCAAGCTGCCGTTCCCGGTGATGCATGTCGACACCCGCTGGAAATTCCAGGAGATGTACAAGTTCCGCACCAAGATGGTCGAGGAACTGGGCCTGGACCTGATTACCCACATCAACCCCGATGGCGTGGCTCAGGACATCAACCCCTTCACCCACGGCAGTGCCAAGCACACCGACATCATGAAGACCGAGGGCCTCAAGCAGGCGCTCGACAAGTACGGCTTCGACGCCGCCTTCGGTGGTGCCCGCCGCGACGAGGAGAAGTCCCGCGCCAAGGAGCGGGTGTACTCGTTCCGCGACAGCAAGCACCGCTGGGACCCGAAGAACCAGCGCCCGGAGCTGTGGAACGTCTACAACGGCAAGGTGAAGAAGGGCGAGTCGATCCGCGTCTTCCCGCTGTCGAACTGGACCGAGCTGGACATCTGGCAATACATCTATCTGGAACAGATCCCGATCGTGCCGCTGTACTTCGCTGAAGAACGCGAAGTCATCGAGATGAATGGCTCGCTGATCATGATCGACGACGAGCGCATCCTCGAGCACCTCACGCCCGAGCAGAAGGCCAGCATCCAGAAGAAGATGGTGCGTTTCCGCACCCTGGGCTGCTACCCGCTGACCGGCGCGGTGGAGTCCACCGCTACTTCGCTGCCGGAAATCATCCAGGAAATGCTGCTGACGCGGACTTCCGAACGCCAGGGCCGGGTCATCGACCACGACGCCGCGGGTTCGATGGAAGAAAAGAAACGTCAGGGCTACTTCTAAGGTTCTCGCACCATGTCGCATCAATCCGATCTGATCAGCGAGGACATCCTCGCCTACCTGGCCCAGCACGAGCGCAAGGAACTGTTGCGCTTCCTCACCTGCGGCAACGTCGACGACGGCAAGAGCACCCTGATCGGGCGCCTGCTGCACGACTCCAAGATGATCTACGAGGACCACCTCGAGGCCATCACCCGCGACTCGAAGAAAGTCGGCACCACCGGCGACGACGTCGACCTGGCGCTGCTGGTCGACGGCCTGCAGGCCGAGCGCGAGCAGGGCATCACCATCGACGTGGCGTACCGCTACTTCAGCACCGCCAAGCGCAAGTTCATCATCGCCGACACCCCAGGCCATGAGCAGTACACCCGCAACATGGCCACCGGCGCGTCCACCTGCGACCTGGCCATCATTCTCATCGACGCCCGTTACGGCGTGCAGACCCAGACCCGCCGGCACAGCTACATCGCCTCGCTGCTGGGCATCAAGCACATCGTCGTCGCCATCAACAAGATGGACCTCAAGGGCTTCGACGAGGGCGTGTTCGAACAGATCAAGGCCGACTACCTGCAGTTCGCCGACAAGATCAACCTGAAGACCAACTCCCTGCACTTCGTGCCGATGTCGGCGCTGAAGGGCGACAACGTGGTCAACAAGTCCGAGCGCTCGCCGTGGTACACCGGCCAGTCGCTGATGGAAATCCTCGAGACCGTCGAAGTCTCCGGCGACCGCAACCTCGACGACATGCGCTTCCCGGTGCAGTACGTCAACCGTCCGAACCTGAACTTCCGCGGCTTTGCCGGCACCCTGGCGAGCGGCATCGTGCGCAAGGGCGACGAAGTCATCGCGCTGCCGTCGGGCAAGGGCAGCAAGGTCAAGTCCATCGTCACCTTCGAAGGTGAGCTGGAGCAGGCCGGCCCCGGCCAGGCCGTCACCCTGACCCTGGAAGACGAGATCGACGTCTCCCGCGGCGACATGCTGGTGCACTCGGACAACCGTCCGCAGGTCACCGACGGCTTCGACGCCATGCTGGTGTGGATGGCCGAAGAGCCGATGCTGCCGGGCAAGAAGTACGACATCAAGCGCGCCACCAGCTACGTGCCGGGCTCGATTCCGAGCATCACCCACAAGGTGGACGTGAACACCCTGGAAGAGACCGCCGCCAGCGAACTCAAGCTCAACGAGATCGCCCGCGTGAAGGTCAGCCTGGATGCGCCGATCGCGCTGGATGGCTACGGCCAGAACCGCACCACCGGCGCCTTCATCGTCATCGACCGCCTGACCAACGGCACCGTCGGCGCCGGCATGATCATCGCCGCACCGCAAGCCGGGCAGGGCGCTGCCGCGCACCACAGTGGTGGCCATGTCGCCCGTGACGAGCGCGCTGCGCGCTTCGGCCAGCAGCCGGCCACCGTGCTGTTCAGCGGCCTCTCCGGCGCCGGCAAGAGCACCCTGGCCTACGCCGTGGAGCGCAAGCTGTTCGACATGGGCCGCGCGGTCTATGTGCTGGACGGCCAGAACCTGCGCCATGACCTGAACAAGGGCCTGCCGCAGGACCGCGCTGGTCGCAACGAGAACTGGCTGCGCACCGCCCATGTGGCCAAGCAGTTCAACGAAGCCGGCCTGATCAGCCTGTGCGCCTTCGTCGCCCCGAGCGCCGAAGGCCGTGCCCAGGGCAAGGCGCTGATCGGTGCCGAGCGCTTCGTCACCGTCTACGTCCAGGCCTCCCCGCAGGTCTGCCGCGAGCGTGACCCGCAGGGCCTGTACGCGGCCGGCCAGGACAACATCCCGGGCGAGTCCTTCCCCTACGACGTGCCGCTGGATGCCGATCTGGTGATCGACACCCAGAGCCAGTCGGTGGAAGAGGGCGTCAAGGCGGTCCTCGACCTGCTGCGCCAGCGCGGCGCGATCTGATCGCCTCCGCGCTGTGAAAAAGCCCCGCCTTCGCGGGGCTTTTTCTTTCCCGGTTTTCTGCTGGCCGCCTCTGTGGCCGGGCCGTCCGGCGGATTGTTTGGCGCGGCGAAGATTCGCTGGCAGATGGCTATTGCCGTCGACCTGCACCCTGCTTAATAATGAGACTGATTATTATTTGCTGGATAGCAGGTGCGGCGGTGTCGCTATTGGGTCGTACACAACTCGCGGATCACGACATCCACCGCCTCTACGTCGATCATCACGGCTGGCTGCAAGGCTGGATTCGGCGCAAGACCGGCTGCTCGCAACGCGCTGCCGACCTCGCCCAGGACACCTTCCTGCGCGTGCTGATGACGCGCGCGAAGGGCATTGCTGTGTACCTCGACCAGCCGCGCAACTACCTGGCGACCATCGCCCGCGGCCTGGTGATCGACCACTGGCGCCGCCAGCAACTGGAGCAGGCCTGGCTGGAGTCGCTGGCGGCGCAGCCCGAGGCGGTGCATTCGTCGCCGGAGCAGCTGGCGCTGATCCTGGAAACCCTGCATCAGGTCGATGCCATGTTGCTGCGCCTGCCGCTCAAGGTGCGTCGTGCCTTCCTGCTGGCGCAGATCGACGGTTTGCCGTACCGCGAAATCGCCGGGGAGCTGGAAGTGTCCGAGCGCATGGTGAAGAAGTACCTCGCCCAGGCCTTCGTGCACTGCGCGGTGCTGGAGGCAGAGTTGGACGGGGTGCTGGTGGAATGACTCACGGCGACGGCAAGCTCAGCCATGCGAGCCTGCAGCAGGCGGCGAACTGGTACGTGCTGCTGCAGGACGAAAACCCCACCGCGCAGATGCATGCGCAATGGCGGCAATGGCTCGACCAGCACGCCGAGCACCAGGCGGCCTGGCACTACGTCGAGCGCATCGGCCAGCGTTTCGCGCCCCTGCAGGGCGAGAGGCAACTGGCAGGGCGCGTGCTCAAGGCCAGCGGCGAACGCCAGCTCTCGCGCCGCCAGGGGCTCAAGAGCCTGCTGGTGCTCAGTGGCGGCCTGCTGCTTGGCTGGGGCACCTGGCGCGGCACTCCGTTGCCGAGGCTGGTGCAGGGCTGGAGCGCCGATTACAGCACCAGCACCGCCGAGACCCGCGAAGCGATCCTGGCGGACGGCACCCACCTGTGGCTCGCAGCAGTGAGCGCGGTGGATGCCGACTTCGGTCCGGACCAGCGCCTGCTGCGCCTGCGTTTCGGCGAAGTGCTGGTGGACACCGCCAAGGACGCCGCGCAGCGCCCTTTCCTCGTCGAAACCGAGCACGGACGCCTGCGTGCGCTGGGTACGCGTTTCGCCGTCAAGCAACTGGGCGATGCCACGCGCCTCAACGTCTACGGCGGCGCGGTGGAAATCCGCACCGCCGACAGTGGTGAGCGGCTGGTGTTGCAGGCTGGCCAGCGCGCCGACTTCACCCGCCTGGGCATCGGTGAGATTGCGGCAGCGCAGACCGCCGGCGAGTCCTGGGTGCGCCACGTGCTGACTGCCGAGGACATGCCGCTGGGTCAGCTGATCGAGGAACTGGGGCGCTATCGCCACGGTCACCTGGGCTGCGATCCGGCGGTGGCGCAGCTGCCGGTGATGGGCGCCTTCCCGCTGGATGACACCGACCAGGCCCTGCGCCTGCTGGCGGCTGCGCTGCCGGTGAAGGTCCAGCGCCTGGCCTCCTGGTGGGTGAGCATCGAGGCTGCCTGACGCGTCGCGAAAATATTTTCGCCGGCGCGGTTCCCCTTTTCCTTTCTGGTTCGGTCATTCCCCAGAACAACACTTCCAACCATTGCACCGAACCAGGGAACCCCATGCATTCGCCCACTGACTCCTCGCGCCGCTTTGCCCGGCGGCCGCTGGCGCTGGCCATCTCGTTGTCGTTCTGCAGCCTCGCGGCGCTGCCGCTGATCTCACCGGCCCAGGCGGCCTCGGGCAGCGAGCAGACGCTGCGCGAATACCACATCCAGCCCGGCGCCCTGGCGGCCTCGCTGAACCAGTTCAGCAGCCAGGCGGGCATCTACCTGGTCGGCCACAACGACCTCACCGCCGGCAAGACCAGCAAGGGCCTCGACGGCCGCTACAGCGTCGAGCGCGCCCTGGCGTTGCTGCTCGACGGCACCGGTCTGCAGGCGGTGGCGCAGGAGTCCGGTGGCTATGTGCTGCAGCCGGACACGAGCGGCTCGGTGCTGCAGCTGGATTCCACGTCGATCATCGGCACTGGCGCTGCCGGCGCACTGCAGGATGACAAGGGCTACAACGCCAAGGCCAGCACCACTGCCGGCAAGACCAGCACCTCGCTGGCCGAAACGCCGCGCTCGATCTCGGTGGTGACCCGCCAGCGCATGCAGGACCAGCAGTCGCAGACGCTGACCGATGTGCTCGGCTATGTGCCGGGTATTTTCGCCCCGCCATTCGCCGCGGGCGACGGCCTGGCCGGCGACCTGTTCTACATCCGCGGCTTCAACGCCACCGACTGGGGCTACGGTCTGCTGCGCGACGGCCTGCGTGTGCAGGGCAACCGCTACGACACCACCAGCGAGCCCTACGGCCTGGAGCGCGTCGAAGTGTTCCGCGGGCCGACCTCGATCCTCTACGGCGAGAACGCCCCCGGCGGCATCGTCAACCTGGTCAGCAAGCGCCCGACCGCCGACCCGCGCGGCGAAGTGCAGATGACCTACGGCTCCCACGACCGCAAGCAGCTGGGCGTCGACGTCTCCGGCCCGCTGACCGACGAGGGCAACATCCTCGGTCGCGTGGTGGTGCTCGGCCGCGACTCCGGCACCCAGGTTGATCACCAGCCCGATGACCGCCTCTACATCGCCCCGTCGATGACCTTCAACTTCGACGACGCCACCGCGCTGACGCTGCTCTCCACCTACCAGCGCGACCGCACACTGATGGAACTGGGCTACCCGGCGGCCGGCACCCTGCTGCACAACCCCAACGGCAAGATCAGCAAGAGCACGCTTTCCGGCAACCCCGACTGGGACAAGTTCGAGCGCGAAGCCTGGACCCTGGGCTATGAGTTCAGCCACCAGTTCAACGATACCTGGCAGTTCCGCCAGAACTCGCGCTACATGCAGTCGCGCATCGACCGCCGCGAGATGTGGCCGGGCAGCCTGAACAACGGCGGCTTCGGTACCAACGTCAACAACACCGCGTACGACCGCTACAACAAGTCGATGACCTACTCGCTGGACAACCAGTTCGAGGGGCACTTCCAGTCCGGCGAGCTGGCCAACACCGTGCTGGTCGGCGCGAGCTTCGACCGCACCTCGTTCAACCAGGACTGGGACGCCGGCGCCGGTGGTTCGGTGAATGTGTTCGATCCGGTCTGGACCACCGTGCCCAGTACCCCGATCCACGTCCAGGACGCGCTGCTGGAACAGAAGATGTACGGCCTCTATGGCCAGCTGCAGAGCCGCTACGACAACTGGATCGCCCTGCTCGGCGGGCGCCTGGACGAGGTCAACAGCCAGTATCGCAACCGCGCCGGCACCACCAACGGCCTGGCCGATCTCGACTACTGGGACCACGACTTCACCTGGCAGGCCGGCCTGATGTACCAGTTCGACAATGGCCTGTCGCCCTACGTCAGCTACTCCACCGCGTTCGCCCCGACGCAGCAGACATCGAGCAAGTCCGGCACCCTCGACCCGACCACCAGCGAGCAGTACGAGATCGGCGTGAAGTACGAGCCCAAGGGCTGGAATACCAGCATGACCGCCTCGCTCTACGACCTGCGCAAGACCGACGACGTGATCTACGACAGCGTGGTGGGCGACTACCGGCAGGTCGGCGAAAGCCGCGCGAAGGGCCTGGAGCTGGAGGTCAACAGCGACGTCACCGAAAACCTCAGCCTGACTGCCTCCTACACCTACACCGACTCGCGCATCACCAAGGACGCCCCTGGCTCGCTGCTGGAGGACCACCAGATGACCGGCGTGCCGCGCAACCAGGCCTCGGCCTGGGGCACCTACCGCTTCCTCGACGGCTACCTCAAGGGCCTGCGCGTGGGCGGCGGCGTGCGTCACTTCGACAGCACCTTCGCCTACACCCCGGCCTCGCTCTACGGCAAGCTGGATACCGGCGACGTGACTCTGGTGGATGCCCTGGTCGGCTACCAGCTCGACGAGCACTGGTCGGCGGAGGTGAACGCGAAGAACCTGTTCGACAAGGAATACGTCGCCGGCTGCAACAACGCCGGTCGCTGCTACTGGGGCGAGGAGCGGACCCTGCTGGGGAGCGTGACTTTCCGCTGGTGACCGCAGGTCCCGCCCTGGCGCAGAAGGGGCGGAACCTTGTAGGAGCGAGCTTGCTCGCGAACCGCCTGATGCCCGGTCCGCGGGCCGGGTTCGCGAGCAAGCTCGCTCCTACATAAAGCAATCCCCCAGACACAAAAGAGCCCCGCCTGAGCGGGGCTTTTTCTTTGGTGTCATTCGCCCATTCCCACATGTACCGACGGAGTGTCTGCTTGCGTAGGAGCGGACCTTGTCCGCGAAATCCGTCCATCCCACTCGAGGATGTCCGGCTATGTCCCATCCTGCTTTCCCCGATGCACCGGGCCACCATTCGCTGCGCAAAGGGCGCTCTTCGGAGCCCGGCCGAATCTATCTGATCAGCGCAACCACCCATGGCCGAACTCCGGTATTCCTCGACTTTCGCTCGGCCTGCATTGCATCGGCGGCCTTTGTCCGTCCTGTCGTGTTAGGGCACAACAGACTGCTCGCCTGGGTACTGATGCCCGATCATGTTCACTGGTTGCTGCAACTGGGAGATGGCGAGCAGTTGGCTGGATCGGTTGGACGTATGAAGGCAGTCAGTGCGCGAGAGGTCGCTCGACAGGCTGAACGGCAAGGCAGGGTGTGGGCGCCTGCGTTTCATGACCGGGCGATGCGTAGAGAGGATGACTTGGTGGCCGTTGCACGCTACATCGTGGCCAATCCCTTGCGGGCGGGCCTTGTCAGGACGCTCAGGGAGTATCCCTTCTGGGATGCAGTCTGGCTGTGAGATTTCGCGGACAAGGTCCGCTCCTACGCGGGGCGGTGGCGTCACCATGAAAAAGCCCCGCCGAAGCGGGGCTTTCTCGTTGCAGCCAGGGCTCAGTACTTGCCTTTCAGACCGTAGGTCTCGTCCAGCGTACCGGGGCCGTCGGTGGTCTTGGGGGCGTAGTCGCGCGGCGCTTCGTTGTTCGCCGGCGGGGTCAGGCGCTCGCGGCGCTCCGGGTATTCGTCGGCGTGCAGGGCGGCCAGCAGGCGCTGTTTGGTCTGCTCGTCCAGGGCCAGACGCTCGGCGCCCTCGGAGAGGTGCTCCTGGACGTCCTGGTAGCTCTGGGTGAGCTTCTTCATCAGGTTGGCGGAGGTGGTGAAGTGGGTCACCACTTCGCGCTGGTAGCTATCGAATCGATCCTGCATGTCGTCCACCTGACGCTGCAGCTTGTTCGGCGCGGCGTTGGGCAGCAGGCGGGCGATCAGGAAGCCGATGCCGACCCCGACGATCAGGGCGAGTAGCGGCAGCAACCAGGTGGTGAGGGACTGTTCCACGCGAATCCTTCCTCTATAGACGGCTTTGCTTTACGTTAGCGGCTTGCACCTGTGCTTGTATACCGTGGCGAATGCTTCGCCGCCTGCGCAGGTATTGAGCTAGACGAGACGACCCGCCACGGGGTCACGGAGCTGTTGTTTGACCACCCGCGAAATCCCCCTGTTCCTTGATGGCCCTGAAGGCCAGCTGGAAGCCCTGCACCTCGCCACGCCCGACGCCAGGGGCGTCGCGCTGATCTGCCATCCGCATCCGCTGTTCGCCGGCACCATGCAGAACAAGGTGGTCGCCACCCTGCAACGTGCCGCACGGGATGCAGGATACGCCACCCTGCGTTTCAATTTTCGTGGCGTAGGTCAGAGCGCCGGCAGTTATGCTGAAGGCCGCGGTGAGATCGACGACGTGCTGGCCGCCGCGCACTGGCTCGCCGAGCAGCATCCGGGCCTGCCGCTGACGCTGATGGGCTTCTCCTTCGGCTCCTGCGTGGCCGGCAATGCCGCCGAGCGCCTGGAAGAGCAGGGCGCGGACCTCGCGCAACTATTCATGCTGGCGCCGCCGGTGGAGCGTTTTGACGTCGACCTGCCCGAGCGCTGCCCGCTCACGGTGATCCAGCCGGAGGCCGACGAAGTGGTCACGCCCGAGCGCGTGTATGCCTGGAGCGCCGAGCTCACCAAGCCGCACGAATTGATCCGTATCCCCGACTGTAGCCATTTCTTCCACGGCAAGCTGATCGAGCTCAAGGACCTGATACAGGCCCGGCTCGCCTAGGTCTGCCAGCCGAGTTACCATCCGGCCCGCCATTTCATTTGTGTTGATTCCTGGATTCCCATGACGACCCGTATCCTGACCGGCATCACCACCACCGGTACTCCGCACCTGGGCAACTACGCCGGCGCCATTCGCCCGGCCATCGTTGCCAGCCGCGATCCGCAGAGCGATTCCTTCTACTTCCTGGCCGACTATCACGCGCTGATCAAGTGCGATGACCCGGCGCGCATCCAGCGTTCGCGCCTGGAAATCGCCGCCACCTGGCTGGCCTGCGGCCTGGATGCGGACAAGGCGACCTTCTATCGCCAGTCCGATATTCCCGAAATCCCCGAACTGACCTGGCTGCTGACCTGCGTCAGCGCCAAGGGCCTGCTCAACCGCGCCCACGCCTACAAGGCCTCGGTGGACAAGAACGTCGAGGCCGGCGAAGACCCGGACGCTGGCGTCACCATGGGCCTGTACAGCTACCCAGTGCTGATGGCCGCGGACATCCTGATGTTCAACGCGCACAAGGTGCCGGTCGGCCGCGACCAGATCCAGCACGTGGAAATGGCCCGTGACATCGGCCAACGCTTCAACCACCTGTTCGGCAACGGCAAGGAACTGTTCACCCTGCCCGAGGTGGTGATCGAGGAAGACGTGGCGACCCTGCCGGGCCTGGACGGTCGCAAGATGTCCAAGAGCTACGACAACACCATCCCGCTGTTCGGCAGCGCCAAGCAGCTCAAGGACGCCGTGGCGCGCATCGTCACCGACTCCCGCGCGCCGGGCGAGCCGAAGGACCCGGACAACTCGCACCTGTTCACCCTCTACCAGGCCTTCTCCACCCACGAGCAACAGGCTGCATTCCGCGCCGAGCTGGTTGGCGGCCTGGCCTGGGGCGAAGCCAAGCAGCGCCTGTTCGAACTGCTCGACAACGAGCTGGGCGAAGCCCGCGAGCGCTACCACGCACTGATCACCCGCCCGGCCGACCTGGAGGACATCCTCCTGGCCGGTGCCGCCAAGGCCCGTCGCATCGCCACGCCGTTCCTCGGCGAGCTGCGCGAGTCGGTCGGCCTGCGCTCGTTCCGCGAGCAGGTTCAGGTGGCGACCGAAGGCAAGAAGAAGGCCGCCAAGGCCGCGCGTTTCGTCAGCTTCCGCGAGGACGAAGGCTTCCGCTTCCGTCTGCTGGATGCCGCTGGCGAGCAGCTGCTGCTGTCCATCGCCTTCGCTGATGGCAAGGCCGCGGGCCAGGTGACCAAGCGCCTGCAGGCCGAAGAACTGGACCTGCATGCCGAGCCGAACGCCTTCAGCGTGCGCCTGGATGGCCAAGCCGTGGCCTACAGCCCGGAGTTCGCCACCGACGCGGAACGCGACGCCGCCATGCAGCGTCTGCGCGAGGCTCTCGCTCCGCAGGAGTGAGGGTCGGCAGGCCGGTCCGACTACCGGCCAATTGCCAAGCAACGGGGGCGCCGCTAAAGTGTGCGCCCCCGTTTTCGTTGCCTTGCTACCGATCATGACGCCTCTTCAGCGCTACCAGGAAGACCTCAAACGCCCCGATTTCTTCCACGACGCCGCGCAAGCGAACGCCGTGAAGCACCTGCAACGCCTCTACGACGACCTGGTCGCCGCCGACAAGGGCAAGACCGGCCTGTTCGGCAAGCTGCTCGGCAAGAAGTCCCAGGAGCCGGTAAAGGGCCTGTACTTCTGGGGCGGCGTCGGCCGCGGCAAAACCTACCTGGTGGATACCTTCTTCGAAGCGCTGCCCTTCAAGCAGAAGATGCGCACGCACTTCCACCGCTTCATGAAGCGCGTCCACGAGGAAATGAAGACCCTCAAGGGCGAGAAGAACCCGCTGACCATCATCGGCAAGCGCTTCGCCGACGAGGCCCGGGTGATCTGCTTCGACGAATTCTTCGTCTCCGACATCACCGACGCGATGATCCTCGCGACCCTGCTGGAAGAGCTGTTCAAGAACGGCGTCAGCCTGGTGGCGACCTCCAACATCGTGCCGGACGGCCTGTACAAGGACGGCCTGCAGCGCGCGCGCTTCCTGCCGGCCATTGCGCTGGTCAAGAAGTACACCGAAGTGGTCAACGTCGACAGCGGCGTGGACTACCGCCTGCGCGCCCTGGAACAGGCCGAGCTGTACCACTGGCCGCTGTCCGAGCAGGCCGAACAGGCCATGACTCGCGACTTCAAGGCGCTCACCCCGGACTGCGCCGCGGCTACCCGCGATGACGCGCTGATGATCGAGAACCGCGAGATCCGCGCGCGCATCACCTGCGATGACGTGGCCTGGTTCGAGTTCCGCGATCTGTGCGACGGCCCGCGCAGCCAGAACGACTACATCGAGCTGGCGAAGATCTTCCACGCCATCCTGATCTCCAACGTCGAGCAGATGGGCGTGGCCAAGGACGACATGGCGCGCCGCTTCATCAACCTGGTGGACGAGTTCTACGACCGCAACGTCAAGCTGATCCTCTCCGCCGAGGTCGAGCTCAAGGACCTGTACACCGGTGGCCGCCTGGAGTTCGAATTCCAGCGCACCCTGAGCCGCCTGCTGGAAATGCAGTCCCACGAATACCTGAGCCGCCCGCACCGTCCCTGATGGTCCGGTGAATGAAAAAGGCTGCCCTTGGGCAGCCTTTTTCGTTTCCGGCTCTTCGTAGGAGCGAGCTTGCTCGCGAACATTTCACCGGCAGCTCCGGTACTGGGCGGTTCGCGAGCAAGCTCGCTCCTACAAGAAGGCCATTCGGTGCGGCCTTGGCGGTCAGCGCTGCGCCGTCTCCTGCTGCGCCTTCTTCAGCAATTGCTGGGCGTGGGCGACTTCCAGCGCCTCCATGGCATTGATCGGCTTGATCGCCACGGCCTTCTTCAGCTGTTCCAGCGCCTTCTGCTCCTCGTCCTCGCCGTACACGTAGCCCAGCGCGTTGGCGTACTCGTAGTGGCCGATAGGCAGGTCGTCGGAGGCGCGGAAGGAGCGGGCGAAGTACTGCTCCATCTTGTCCGCGCTGACCCCGTAGGTCATCTTGCCCACCAGTTTGCCGACCTTGCGGATCACGCCGGCCTCATAGCCGCCGTACAGCGCCAGGGCGAACGGCTGGTTCGGCTGCTTGGCCAGCAGCGCGTCCAGCTCCTTGGGGATCTCGCTGGTGTAGCCGCGCTTGAGCACCACCGGCACCGGCAGGTCTTCGGCCAGGCGTGCCTTGGCGTAGGCGCGGCCGAACTGGGCGATGGGGTCGGCGTTGAGCAGCGGGCCGGCCTCATCGGTGTAGCTGATGACTTCCTCCAGCAGGCGCTGCTTCTCGTCCTGGTTCGGCGCGAGAAACATCGCGTAGAGCACCTGGGCGAACATGCCCGGCACCTGCCCGCCGACGCCCAGCGCCAGGCCGTCTTTCTTGGCCTGGGCGAAGTCGCCACGGAATACCTTGCGCCATACGTCCTGCAGCTTCTCGGCGTAGACCTGCGCCTCTTCCGGCTTGCCGCTGAAGCCGGTGCCGGCGGCAACGGTCTTCTCCAGGGCTTCGGGGTGCTGCGTGGCCATGCTCACCACCCAGTCCGCATCCGGGAAGGGGTAGTTGGCGCCGAAGCCGCGGGTCAGTCGTGGCCAGGCTTCGCGCAGCTTGTCGCCGCTGTAGTCGAAGGCGCTCTGGTCGTAGGGGAAGGGTTTCCAGGTGTCGTCCGCCACAGCGTTCAGGCTGAAGACGGCCAGCAGGGCAAGCAGAAAGCGGCGCATGGCGATATCCCGTTGGGTTCTTGTTGTCGATTGCTGCCCCTGATCATAGGGCGGCCCCCGAGTCCGTGAACCCATCCTAGGGATGGCCTGTTTCAGGCTTCCTTCTGTTCGTACTGGCGCCGGTAATGATTCGGTGACAGCCCGGTGTGCTGTCTGAACAGGCGCGCGAAGAAGCTGGCGTCGTCGTAGCCGACTTCGTAGCTGATGGTCTTGATGCTCTTGCGGCTGGTGGACAGCAAGTTGCGTGCGGTCTCGATACGCAGGCGCTGCAGGTAGTGCAGCGGCTTGTCGCCGGTGGCTGCCTGGAAGCGCCGCATGAAGTTGCGGATGCTCATGCCGTGCTCGCGGGCCACGTCCTCGAAGCGGAACTTGTCGGAGAAGTGCTCCTCCAGCCAGTGCTGGATCTGCAGGATCGCCGGGTCGTGGTGCAGTTTCTGTCCACCGAAGCCCAGGCGTCCCGGCGTATAGCTGCGTTGCACCTCGTAGAGGATGTCGCGGGCGACGCCCTGGGCCACGGCGGCGCCGCAGAAGTGCTCGATCAGGTAGATGTACAGGTCGCGCACCGAGGTCAGGCCGCTGGCGCTGTAGATGTTGTCGGCGTCGGCGATGTGCTTGTCCTGGTTGAGCAGCACCTTCGGGTAGCGCTCGGCGAACTCGCGGTAGAAGCGCCAGTAGGTGGTCGCCTCCTTGCCGTCCAGCAGGCCGGCCTCGGCCAGCCAGAACACCCCGGAGACTTCGCCGCACAGCACGCTGCCGGCGGCGTGGCGCTCGCGCAACCAGGGCAGGACTTCTGGATGGCGGCTCAGCAGGTCGTCGAAGTCGCCCCAGAAGGCCGGGAGGATGATCAGTTCCGGTTCGTCCAGCGGGCCCTGTGCTGCGAGCATGTCGCCGCTGAAACTGAGCACGGGCTGGCCGTCGGGGCTGATGATGCGGGTCTCGAAGCTGGGCTGCAGGCCGAGGCCCTGCTGGCGGCCATGGCGCAGGGCGGCCATGTGGAAGAAGTCCTTGGCCTGCATCAGGGTGGAGCCAAAGACGCCATGGGTGGCGAGAATGCTGACACGGCGCAGCACGCGGGAAGCTGGGTTGGGCATCGGTTCTTGTACTTCTTATGGATGTCTTTGCATGACGCTAAAGCGGTCATGATGCGGCTGGATCGTCTTATTTTTTGGCGAAAGTGTCCAGTGCAGAGCGGTTCGCGCTTGGCCTACAGTCGGCCTTCCAATAATTCCTACAACCGATCCGCAGGTGCACCGCATGATTCCGAGAACCCTGTTCAGTTCCGACCACGAGCTGTTCCGCGACAGCGTCCGCAAGTTCCTCGAACAGGAGGCGGTGCCCTTCCACGCCCAGTGGGAAAAGGACGGTCACATCGACCGCCAGCTGTGGAACAAGGCCGGCGAGGCGGGGATGCTCTGCTCGCACCTGCCTGAAGCCTACGGCGGCATGGCGGCGGACTTTCTCTACAGCGCCGTGGTGATCGAGGAGATCGGCCGCCTGGGCCTGACCGGCATCGGCTTCTCGCTGCACTCGGACATCGTCGCGCCGTACATCCTTCACTACGGCAGTGAAGAGCTGAAGCAGCGCTACCTGCCGAAACTGGTGTCCGGCGAGATGGTCTCGGCCATCGCCATGACCGAGCCGGGCGCCGGCTCCGACCTGCAGGGCGTGAAGACCACTGCCGTGCTGGATGGTGACGAGTACGTGATCAACGGCTCGAAGACCTTCATCACCAACGGCTGGCTGGCCGACCTGGTGATCGTGGTGGCCAAGACCGACCCCAAGGCCGGCGCCAAGGGCACCAGCCTGTTCCTCGTGGAGGCCGGCACGCCGGGCTTCAGCAAGGGCAAGCGCCTGGAGAAGGTCGGCATGAAGGCCCAGGACACCTCCGAGCTGTTCTTCCAGGATGTGCGCATCCCCAAGGAAAACCTGCTGGGCAAGGACGGGCAGGGCTTCATCTACCTGATGCAGGAGCTGCCCCAGGAGCGCCTGACCGTGGCCCTCGGCGCGCTGGCCTCGGCCGAGGCGGCGCTGAAGTGGACACTGGATTACACCCGCGAGCGCAAGGCCTTTGGCAAGTCCGTCGCGGACTTCCAGAACACCCGCTTCAAGCTCGCCGAAATCGCCACCGAGGTCCAGGTCGGCCGGGTCTTCGTCGACCGCTGCCTGGAGCAGCACCTGGAAGGCAAGCTGGACGTGCCCACCGCGGCGATGGCCAAGTACTGGACCACCGACCTGCAGTGCAAGGTGCTCGATGAATGCGTGCAGCTGCACGGTGGCTACGGCTACATGTGGGAATACCCGATTGCCCGTGCCTGGGCCGATGCGCGGGTGCAGCGTATCTACGCCGGTACCAACGAGATCATGAAGGAGATCATCGCTCGCGCGCTGTAATCGGCGGCTTCCTGTAGGAGCGAGCTTGCTCGCGAACATTTTCCTGGCGACCAGGGTGTCAGGCGGTTCGCGAGCAAGCTCGCTCCTACGAAAGGCTCAAGGCGCCGGGTTCGGCTGGTCCTTGTGGATCGCCTCGATGCCGGCCAGCACCTCGTCGGAGAGCTTCAGTTCGAAGCTGCCAAGGTTGACTTCCAGCTGTTCCAGGCTGGTGGCGCCGATGATGTTGCTGGTCACGAACGGCCGGCTGGTGACGAAGGCCAGGGCCATCTGCGCCGGGTCGAGGCCGTGCTCGCGGGCCAGACTCACGTAGCGGTCGCAGGCGCTGGCGGTCTGCGGGTTGGTGTAGCGGGTGAAGCGGCTGAACAGGGTGATCCGCGCATTGGCCGGGCGGGCGCCGCCGAAGTACTTGCCCGAGAGCATGCCGAAGGCCAGGGGCGAGTAGGCCAGCAGGCCGATCTGCTCGCGAATGGCGATTTCCGCCAGGCCCACCTCGAAGCTGCGGTTGAGCAGGTTGTAGGGGTTCTGGATCGACACGGCGCGCGGCCAGCCACGCTCCTGGGCGATCTGCAGGAAACGCATGGTGCCCCACGGCGTCTCGTTGGACAGGCCGATGTGGCGGATCTTGCCGGCGCGAACCTGCTCGTCGAGGGCTTCCAGGGTGTCTTCCAGCGCCGTGAAGCTCTCTTCCTTGTGCTGGTAGCCCAGCTGGCCGAAGAAGTTGGTGCTGCGCTCCGGCCAGTGCAGCTGGTAGAGATCGATCCAGTCGGTCTGCAGGCGCTTCAGGCTGGCATCCAGCGCCGCGACGATGTTCTTGCGGTCGAGCTTCGGCTGGCCGTCACGAATATGGCTGATCGAGTTGCCGGGGCCGGCGATCTTGCTGGCGAGCACCCAGTCAGCGCGGTCACCGCGCTGGGCGAACCAGTTGCCGATGATCTGCTCGGTGCGGGTGTAGGTTTCCGCGCGCGGTGGAACCGGGTACATCTCGGCGGTATCGATGAAATTCAGACCGGCGGCCTTGGCCCTCTCGATCTGCGCGAAGGCTTCGCTTTCGCTGTTCTGCTCGCCCCAGGTCATGGTTCCCAGGCAGAGGGCGCTGACTTTCAGTTCGGTGCGGCCAAGCGGGCGGTACTCCATGCAGCTCTCCTCATGAAAACAAGTGCGTAAGACGGTTGAAAATTCTGCCGGAATCTGCATAATTCCGCAGCCTTTCATCGGTGGGGGATGCCAAAGCCTGCCGATCGATACATCTAGTCGTTACGGACGCACACCGACCCGAGCCCCAATTCGTGTCTGTCTTCGGCTGTCCTTGACTTGTCAAGGCAACCACTGTCCAGTAAGATTCGCCGTCTTATTTTCAGACGGCCCCTGAGGCTATAACGAATGAAAACTTATACCGCGAAACCAGAAACTGTTAAGCGCGACTGGTTCGTCGTCGACGCTGCTGGCCTGACCCTGGGTCGTCTGGCTACCGAAATTGCTACCCGCCTGCGCGGCAAGCACAAGCCGGAATACACCCCGCACGTTGACACCGGCGACTACATCGTCGTAATCAACGCCGAGCAGGTTCGTGTCACTGGCGCCAAAGCTACCGACAAGATGTACTACCATCACTCGGGCTTCCCGGGCGGTATCAAGTCGATCAACTTCGAGAAGCTGATCGCCAAGGCTCCTGAGCGCGTCATCGAGACTGCCGTCAAAGGCATGCTGCCGAAGAACCCGCTGGGCCGCGACATGTACCGCAAGCTGAAAGTGTACAAGGGTGCCAACCACCCGCACACCGCTCAGCAGCCTCAAGAACTGAAGATTTAACGGGATAGCTCATCATGTCGGCGACTCAAAATTACGGCACTGGCCGTCGTAAGACCGCTACCGCTCGCGTCTTCCTGCGTCCGGGTACTGGCAAAATCTCCATCAACAACCGCTCCATCGAGCAGTTCTTCGGTCGTGAGACCGCTCGCATGGTTGTCCGTCAGCCGCTCGAGCTGACCGAGAACACCGAGAAGTTCGATATCTACGTCACCGTCGTTGGCGGTGGTGTAAGCGGCCAGGCCGGTGCGATCCGTCACGGTATCACCCGCGCCCTGATCGAGTACGACGAGACCCTGCGCAGCTCGCTGCGTAAAGCCGGCTACGTCACTCGCGATGCTCGCGAAGTTGAACGTAAGAAAGTCGGTCTGCGCAAAGCGCGTAAGCGTCCGCAGTACTCCAAGCGTTAATACGACGCTTCGAAAAAAAAACGCCCAGTTCCTTTGGACTGGGCGTTTTTTTATGTCTTCAATAAGTTCGTGCGGCAAGGTGTCGCATCCGCGCAAGCCGCGCGGCGCAAGGGTTCCAGGGGTTGCGTAACAGGCTATTACCTTGTCATCACAAGGGCTTTTCTTTACCATTTGGCGAATTTTTTGCGCGGCTCGAATTTTTACTTAAAAGCCTGATTTGAACAGGCTTGAAGCTGATGGGAGACGACTGAATGAGTAATGACGGCGTGAATGCAGGCCGGCGTCGCTTCCTTGTCGCGGCCACTTCGGTGGTAGGTGCGGCAGGAGCGGTCGGAGCTGCGGTCCCGTTCGTGGGGTCATGGTTCCCTAGTGCCAAGGCGAAGGCTGCCGGCGCGCCGGTGAAGGTCAACGTAGGGAAGATCGAGCCGGGCCAGCAGGTCATCGCCGAATGGCGTGGCAAGCCGGTATTCCTGGTGCATCGCACCAAGGAAATGCTCGACGCGCTGCCGACCCTGGATGGGCAACTGGCTGACCCCGAGTCGAAGGCTTCGGACCAGCCGCCCTATGTCGATCCCAAAGTACGTTCGATCAAGCCGGAACTGGCCGTGATCGTCGGCATCTGCACCCACCTGGGCTGCTCGCCGACCTTCCGCCCGGAAGTCGCTCCCGCGGACCTCGGTCCGGACTGGAAAGGTGGCTACTTCTGCCCGTGCCACGGCTCCCATTACGACCTCGCCGGCCGCGTTTACAAGGGACAGCCCGCGCCCCTGAACCTGCCGATTCCGCCCTATTCGCTTGATGGTGACGAGTTGACCATCGGTGTGGACCAGGAGAAAGCCTGATGAACAAGTTCATGGCTTGGGTCGATGCCCGCTTCCCCGCGACCAAGATGTGGGAAGACCATCTGAGCAAGTATTACGCCCCGAAGAACTTCAACTTCTGGTACTTCTTCGGCTCCCTCGCACTGCTGGTCCTGGTTAACCAGATCCTCACCGGTATCTGGCTGACCATGAGCTTCACCCCGTCGGCGGAAGAGGCTTTCGCTTCCGTCGAGTACATCATGCGAGATGTAGATTACGGCTGGATTATCCGCTACATGCACTCCACCGGTGCGTCGGCGTTCTTCGTGGTCGTCTACCTGCACATGTTCCGTGGCCTGCTGTACGGCTCCTACCAGAAGCCGCGCGAGCTGGTGTGGATCTTCGGCATGCTGATCTACCTCGCCCTGATGGCCGAGGCCTTCATGGGCTACCTGCTGCCCTGGGGCCAGATGTCCTACTGGGGTGCCCAGGTGATCATCTCGCTGTTCGGCGCCATCCCGGTCGTCGGCGAAGACCTGGCCCAGTGGATCCGTGGTGACTTCCTGATCTCCGGCATCACCCTGAACCGCTTCTTCGCCCTGCACGTGATCGCGCTGCCGATCGTCCTGCTCGGCCTGGTCGTGCTGCACATCCTGGCGCTGCACGAAGTCGGCTCGAACAACCCCGACGGCGTGGACATCAAGAAGAAGAAGGACGAGAACGGCATCCCGCTGGATGGCATCCCGTTCCACCCGTACTACACCGTGAAAGACATCGTCGGTGTCGTGGTCTTCCTGTTCGTCTTCTGCACCGTGATCTTCTTCTTCCCGGAAATGGGCGGTTTCTTCCTCGAGAAGCCCAACTTCGAGATGGCGAACCAGTTCAAGACCCCCGAGCACATCGCTCCGGTTTGGTACTTCACGCCGTTCTACGCCATCCTGCGCGCCGTTCCGGACAAGCTGATGGGTGTCATCGCCATGGGCGCCGCGATCGCCGTGCTGTTCGTGCTGCCATGGCTGGACCGTAGCCCGGTTCGCTCGATCCGCTACAAGGGCTGGCTGAGCAAGATCTGGCTGGTGATCTTCGCGATTTCCTTCGTGATCCTCGGCTACTACGGCTCGCAAGCGCCGTCGCCGCTGGGCACCACCCTGTCGCGCCTGTGCACCATTCTGTATTTCGCCTTCTTCATCCTGATGCCGTTCTACACCCGGATGGAGAAAACCAAACCGGTTCCGGAAAGGGTGACTGGCTGATGAAAAAGCAATTCGCTGCATTTGTTCTGGCTCTGCTGCCTGTCTTCGGCTTCGCCGCCGAAGGCCATGGCCCGGCCCTTGATCGCGTCGATATCGACCTGACCGACAAGGCCGCCATGCAGGATGGCGCGCGTACCTTCGCCAACTACTGCATGGGCTGCCACAGCGCCAAGTTCCAGCGTTATGAGCGTGTCGGCCGTGATCTGGGTATCCCGGAAGAGCTGATGATGAGCCACCTGGTGCTCACTGGCGGCAAGATCGGCGACCACATGGACATCGGCATGAAGCCGGCCGACGCCAAGGCCTGGTTCGGCGCTGCGCCGCCGGACCTGACCCTGGTAGCTCGCGTTCGTGGCACTGACTGGCTGTACACCTACCTGCGTTCGTTCTACGAAGATCCCAAGCGTCCGTGGGGCGTGAACAACAAGATCTTCCCGAACGTCGGCATGCCGAACGTGCTGGTGAGCCTGCAGGGCCGCCAGGTCGTCGGTTGCAAGCAGGTTCAGGTCGTCGAGGATGGCAAGAAGCAGTACGATCCTCTGACCGGTACCCCGCTGACCCACGAGGCCTGCGACCAGCTGACCATCGTGCCGAAGTCGGGCCAGCTGACCGAAGCCCAGTTCGACGAAAAGGTGAAGAACCTGGTGACCTTCCTGGCTTATTCGGCTGATCCGAACAAGCTGGATTCCCACCGCATCGGCACCTACGTCCTGCTGTTCCTGGCCTTCTTCTTCGTGTTCGCCTACCTGCTCAAGCGCGAATACTGGAAGGACGTGCACTAAGCACAACCAGTCGTAGTAACAAGCGCGCGCCCTACGGGGCGCGCGTGCGTTTTTCTACCTCCCACAAGAAATCCTGCGAGGAGGCGCGCGGCATGGCCGCTATCAACAAGCTCACCTGCTTCTCCGACCCTTCCTGCCATTACAGCCACCGCGTGCGCCTGGTGCTGGCCGAGAAGAACGTCGTCGCCGATATCATTGACGTACCTGCCGGCAGCATCCCGGCCAAGCTCGCCGAAGTGAACCCCTACGGCAGCCTGCCGACCCTGGTGGACCGCGATCTCGCGCTCTACGAGTCGACGGTGGTCATGGAATACCTCGACGAACGCTATCCCCATCCGCCGCTACTGCCGGTGTATCCGGTGGCCCGCGCCAACAGCCGCCTGCTCGTGCACCGCATCCAGCGCGACTGGTGCAGCCTGGTGGACCGCATCCTCGACAAGCGCCAGAAGGAAGCCGAGCGTGCCTTGGCGCGCAAGGAATTGCGTGAGAGCCTGACGGGGGTGTCGCCGCTGTTCGCCGACAAGGCGTACTTCCTCAGCGACGATCTGAGCCTGGTGGATTGCTGCCTGCTGCCGATCCTCTGGCGCCTGCCGATCCTGGGCATTGAACTTCCCCGTCCGGCGAAGCCTCTGCTGGATTACATGGAGCGGAATTTTGCACGGGAGACTTTCCGTGCCAGCCTGTCTTCTATCGAACGTGATATGCGCTAAGGAGCCCGATGATGAACTCCAGTCGTCCCTACCTCGTGCGAGCCCTCTATGAGTGGATCGTCGACAACGGCTGCACCCCGCATATCCTGGTGAACTCCGAGTACCCGGGCGTACGCGTGCCACCGGGCTATGCCAGCGACGGGCAGATCGTGCTCAACGTCTCGCCGACCGCCGTGCGCCACCTGCAGATGGATAACGAGGCGGTCAGCTTCGAGGGCCGTTTCGGTGGTGTCGCCCAGGGCCTGTACGTCCCGTCCCAGGCGGTGATGGCCATCTATGCGCGGGAGAACGGCCAGGGCATGGTCTTCGACCTGGAACCGCCGGTACCCACCGATGACGAGGATCTGCCCGACGACGGCCCCTCCGACGAGCCGCCGCGCCCCAGTGGCCGACCGAGCCTGAAGGTGGTGAAGTAATAAAAAAGGCGACCCGAGGGTCGCCTTTTTCATGCCTGCAGAATCGCAGCCATCAGCCTGATCAGTCGATGTACTCGAACAGGCGGACGATCTTCTGCACGCCGTCGACGCTCTGCACTACCTGGGTGGCCAGGTCGCCTTCCTTGCGGGTCACCAGGCCCAGCATGTAGACGATGCCGTTCTCGGTCAGGACCTTGATGCGGGTGGACGGCACGTTGGCGTCAGCGAGCATCTGGCTCTTGATCTTGGTGGTCAGCCAGGTGTCGTTGCTGCGGGCGGCCAGGGAGGAGGGCTGCAGGATCTGCAGCTCGTTGTGCACGGTCTTGACCTTCTGCACTTCCTTGGCGGCCTGCTCGGCCTTGTTCTTAAGGTCGGCGCGAGGCGTCTGGCCGGCCAGCAGCACCACGCCGTTGTAGCTGATCACCACGACGTGGGAATTGCGGTCGAGGTCGGCGTCGGCCTTGGCGACGTTCACCGCCACCTTGGTTTCGATCAGCGAGTCGTCGATCTTGCTGCCAAGGGTACGGGTACCCTTGTCATCGTCGATCGGCTTGTCGCGGGTGGCGCTGACAAAGCTGCTGCAGCCACCCAGTGCCATGGTCACGGCCAGTGCGGCTGCGATCAGAGGGGTACGGGTCATTCTTCACTCCCGAACAGTTGACGGTCGATTAGGTCGCACAGGCAGTGGATGACCAGCAGGTGGACTTCCTGGATGCGTGCGGTGACCTTGGCCGGGACGCGGATTTCCACGTCTTCGGGCAGCAGCAACGATGCCATGTTGCCGCCGTCGCGGCCGGTCAGAGCTACGACAACCATTTCGCGATCATGTGCGGCCTGGATCGCCTGAATGACGTTCGCCGAGTTGCCGCTGGTGGAAATCGCCAGCAGCACGTCGCCCGGCTGGCCGAGTGCGCGGATCTGCTTGGAGAAGACTTCGTTGTAGCTGTAGTCGTTGGCGATCGAGGTGATGGTCGAGCTGTCGGTGGTCAGGGCGACCGCTGGCAGGCTCGGGCGCTCGCGCTCGAAGCGGTTCAGCAGCTCGGAGGAGAAGTGCTGGGCGTCGCCGGCGGAGCCGCCGTTGCCGCAGGAGAGGATCTTGCCCTCGTTCAGCAGGGCATTGACCATGACCATGCTGGCCTGCTCGATATGCGGGATGAGCACCTCGGTGGCCTGTTGCTTGGTCTCGATGCTGGCATGGAAGAGCTGGCGGATACGGGATTGCATGTCCATCAGGTGTGACCTTTCGTCGGGCGTCTGATCAGGTGTCAAAAGCGTTGGGAATCCAGTTCAAGTGCCCTGCGGAGCCTGGGCCGCGCGCGTCGATGGCGACGATGTCGAACCGGCAGGGGTGACTGCTCCAGCGGGCGTTCTGTTGCAGGAAGAGTTCGGCGGAGATGGCCAGGCGCTCACGCTTGCGCCAATCCACGCTCTCCAGCGCTCCTCCCCAGGCGGAATGCCGGCGGGAGCGAACTTCGACGAATACTACTGTATCGCCGTCCAGCATGACCAGATCAAGCTCGCCTCGGCGGCACCTCCAGTTCTGCGCCAGGAGGCGCAATCCATGCTGTTCCAGGTGGGCCAGGGCAGCGGCTTCGGCCTGCTGCCCGGCCTTCTGGGTAGGGCTGTTGCCGATCAAATACCGCTGTTCTCCAGCGCTTGGACCTGGCCGTTCTTGAACTCGGCCCAGGGCAGGCGGCGCTCGACGCGCTGACCGGCGCTGACGCTCAGGGTGCCAGTCAGGCCGTCGAGCTGCATGCTCGGTACGGCCTTCAGCTCCGGCAGGCGCGGGGCCAGCTGGTAGGCGTCGGCGCCCATGGCGTAGAGGCGGCCCAGGCTGCCGTTGGCGGCCGGCCATTGGGCAGCCACCTGCTGGCGCAGGGCGTTGTTCGGGTTCAGCAGCCACGGGGTTTCGCAGAAGCGGATGCCGTTCAGGTCCTGGTCCTGGGCCGGGTTGTTCACCCCGGTGTACAGGTTGGAGGTGGCATAGACCGGCAGGTCGCCAGCGTACTGGAAGGCCAGGGTCGGCTTGATCTGGCGGGCCTGCTGCGGGGTGGCGGCGAGGAAGATGAAGTCGATGTCCTGGCGGCGCGACGGCTGGGTGTCGACGCTGCTGTCGAGCACGCCCTGCAGTCGCTTGGCGCGGCCTTCGCTCTGGCGCAGTTGCAGCAGGTCGGCGATCTGGCGGGCCAGCTCGACCGGCTGGTCGACGTGCTCGGCAGCGATCAGGGTGCCGCCGGCGGCCTGCCAGTTACGGCTGAAGGAGGCCAGGACGCGGTCGCCCCACTCACCCTTCGGGACTAGGGCCACGGCGCGGCGCATGCCGTCGTTCCAGGCGCGGTTGGCGACTTCGCGGGCTTCGTCTTCGGCGGACAGGCCGAACTGGAACAGCTGGGCCGGACCTTCCTGGGCGCCGTCGGCGTAGTTCAGGGCCAGGGTGGTGATCGGCAGCTGCTGCTGCTGGCTGCTCATCTGCTTGACCAGGTTCTTCTCCAGCGGGCCGACTACCAGCTGCACGCCGTCGGCCTGGGCCTGACGGTAGAACTCGTCCAGCGAGCGCACCTGGGTGCTGTCGTAGAGCTTGATCGCCGGCTGCGCCTGGCCGCCTTGCTGGGCCTGGTAGTGCGCGGCGAGGAAACCGTCCTGCAGGGCGCGGGCGACGGAGGCCAGCTGACCCTGTTGCGGCAGCAGCAGGCCGATGGTGTTCAGCGGCTGGGCAGCCAGCGACTTGAGCTTGGTCAGGGCGTCCGGCAGTTGCTTGGCTGCGGGGTGGTCCGGGTTCTGCGCGACCCACTGGTCGATGTTCGCCTGCTGTTCCTTGAGCGTCGACGAGGTCTTGGTGATGCGCGCCAGTTCCAGCCAGCCGTTCAGGTCGCCTTCGTTGCTGCTGGCCTGCATCTGCTCGACCGGCAGGCTGGACACCAGTTTCCAGATTTCCTCACGGTTGGCCTTGGCGGCCTCGGCGTTGAGCAGCGGATCGATGAACACGCGTTCGCGGGCGGCGCTCAGGGCCTGGCCGTCAGCGGCAAGGGCCAGGGACTTGACCATGCCGGCGCGGGCCTGCAGGTCTACTGGCATTTCGCCCAGGCGCTGGAAGCTGGGGTTGTCGAAGGCCTTCAGGGCGGCCTTGGTCTTGTTGCGGGCCAGTTCCAGCTGGGCGCGCAGGGTGCTGGCGAACACCTGCTGGGCCGGCTTGAGGCTGTCCATCGGGATCTGATCGAGGATCTGCGTGGAGCGGCCGAAATCCTTCTGTTTGAAGGCCAGGTCGGCGGCGGACAGACGCAGCACCGAGGCTTCGTCCGGCTTGGCAGTGGAGGCCTGCTGCAGCAGCTGTTCGATGCTGGCGTCCGGGGTGCGCGGCAGTTCGCCGAGATTGGACGACGGAGAGGACGCGCAGGCGGCGAGCATGCCGGCAAGGAACAGAGCGGATAGCGGACGCAGGCGAGCGATCATATCGGGCTTCTCGTGACGCATTCAAAGAGCTGCCGATTGTACCCAAGCGGCGAGGGTGACGCGATGGCGGCTGCCGGAATCGGGATACAATGCGTCTTTTCCGACGCTTTCGGTGAGGTTCTCCCGCGTGACCCTAGGCACTCTCTATGTGGTAGCCACTCCCATTGGCAACCTGGACGACATCAGTGCCCGTGCGCTGAAGGTGTTGGCCGACGTGGCGCTGATCGCCGCCGAAGACACCCGCCACTCCGTGCGCCTGCTGCAGCACTTCGGCATCCAGACGCCGCTGGCGGCTTGCCACGAGCACAACGAGCGCGAGCAGGGCGGGCGTTTCCTCACCAAGCTGCAGGCTGGCGAAGACGTTGCGCTGATTTCCGATGCCGGCACGCCGCTGATTTCCGATCCGGGTTATCACCTGGTGCGCCAGGCGCGCGCAGCAGGCATTGCGGTGGTGCCGGTGCCGGGTGCCTGCGCACTGATCGCCGCGCTTTCCGCTGCCGGCCTGCCGTCCGATCGTTTCGTCTTCGAGGGCTTCCTGCCGGCCAAGGTGGCCGGCCGCCGTGGGCGCCTGGAAGCGCTGGTGGATGAGCCGCGTACGCTGATCTTCTACGAGGCGCCGCACCGTGTGCTGGAGTGCATCGAGGACATGGCAGCGATCTTCGGCGACGAACGGCCGGCGCTGCTGGCCCGTGAGCTGACCAAGACTTTCGAGACCCTGAAGGGTCTGCCGCTGGGCGAGCTGCGCGAGTTCGTGGCGTCCGACAGCAACCAGCAGCGTGGCGAGTGCGTGTTGCTGGTGGCCGGCAAACCGGCGCCGGAGAGCGATGAGGCGGTGGATGCGCAGACCCTGCGGGTGCTCGATCTGCTGCTGGCGGAACTGCCGGTCAAGCGCGCTGCCGCGCTGGCGGCGGAGATCACCGGGGCGCGCAAGAATCAGCTTTACCAGATCGCGCTGGAGCGCCAGGGCAAGGCTTGAGCTTGTCCTGAGCGTCGTCAGCCGCTAACCTTGCGGACTGAGAGTCGATTGGACAGTCGCTGTTCCGTGGTGTTCCATCACGGGGTGGAGGAAAGTCCGGGCTCCATAGGGCAGAGTGCCAGGTAACGCCTGGGAGGCGCGAGTCTACGGAAAGTGCCACAGAAAATAACCGCCTAAGCGCGCAAGCGCCGGTAAGGGTGAAAAGGTGCGGTAAGAGCGCACCGCACGGCTGGCAACAGTTCGTGGCTAGGTAAACCCCACTCGGAGCAAGATCAAATAGGAACCCATTGGCGCGGCCCGCGTTGGGTTCGGGTAGATCGCTTGAGGCATGCAGTGATGTATGTCCCAGAGGAATGGCTGTCCTCGACAGAACCCGGCTTACAGATCGACTCTCAGCACTTTTTCTCCACTTCTTCCCACATGACCATTTGTCGCTGACCGGAAGAAGTTACAAACTTAAGAAATCACTTTAAGTATGAAAGCCCAGTGTTTTGAAAACACTGGGCTTTTCTTCTTTCTGGCGCGTCAAAATCCCTCCCCGAACCTCGCAAAAGCACGCTAAATCTCGGTCCTGTAAGGATTTTTCCTCTCTGGCTCGCCTTGACGGTGGGGAGCGCGGATTTCTATAGTGTGCGGAAGTGGTACGAAGTGGGTAAAAGTGGGATCAACAGGCATGGATAGCCAACCACAGGGGAAGCGCTGACGTGTTTCGCGGAGCTAACGCCATCAGTCTCGACGCCAAAGGGCGCCTCGCGATGCCGAGTCGGTATCGTGACGAGCTCGTTTCGCGTTGCAATGGCCAGCTCATCGTCACCATCGATGCCGTCGACACCTGCCTCACCGTCTACCCCCTCCCCGAGTGGGAACTCATTGAAGCCAAGCTGCGTGAACTGCCCTCGCTGCGCGAAGAAACGCGGCGTCTGCAGCGTTTGCTGATTGGTAATGCCGTTGACCTGGAGCTGGATGGCGCCGGGCGTTTTCTCATTCCGCCGCGCCTGCGCGAGTACGCCGGCCTGGACAAGAAAGCCATGCTGGTCGGCCAGCTGAACAAGTTCCAGCTGTGGGACGAAGACAAGTGGAATGCGGTTGCCGAGGCCGACCTCGCAGCCATCAAAGAACCCGGCGGCCTGCCGGACGAATTGCGCGACCTTATTCTGTGAGCCTGCCTGTGACCAGTACCTTCCAACACATCACCGTTCTGCTCGAGGAGGCCGTCGAAGCACTGGCCCCCCTGGAGGGCGGCCGCTATGTGGACGGGACCTTCGGAAGGGGAGGGCACAGCCGGGCCTTGCTCGGCAAGCTCGGCCCGGGCGGTCAACTGCTCGGGTTCGACAAGGATCCCCAGGCGATTGCGACGGGAAAAACACTGGCGGCCGAAGACGGCCGCTTCGTCATTGTGCAAAGGTCCTTCGCCGAGATGGCCGATGAGTTCTCCGCGCGTGGCCTGCAGGGCAGCGTGGACGGGGTTCTGCTGGACCTGGGCGTGTCTTCGCCGCAGCTGGATGACCCGGAGCGTGGCTTCAGCTTCCTCAACGACGGCCCGCTGGACATGCGCATGAACCCGGACCAGGGCGTCAGCGCCGCGCAGTGGATCGCCAGTGCCGCGGAAGACGAGATCGCCCGCGTGTTCAAGGATTACGGCGAAGAGCGCTTCGCCAAGCGCATGGCCCGCGCCATCGTGCAGCGCCGTGCGGAAAAGCCTTTCGAGCGCACTGCCGACCTGGCGGCCGTGGTCACCGAGGCCAATCCGGCCTGGGAAAAGGGCAAGAACCCGGCGACCCGTGCTTTCCAGGGCCTGCGTATCTTCATCAACAACGAACTGGGCGATCTGGAACGCGGTCTTGAGGCTGCGATGGAAGGCCTGGCCGTGGGCGGGCGCCTGGTGGTGATCAGCTTCCACTCGCTGGAAGACCGCATCGTCAAGCAGTTCATGCGCCGTCAGGTGAAGGGCGAGGCAGACAATCTGCCGCGCAACCTGCCGATCCAGGTCAAACCCTTCGAGCCGCGCCTGAAGCTGATCGGCAAGCCGGTCTACGCCTCCGAAGCCGAGCTCAAGGCCAACCCGCGCTCGCGCAGCGCGGTCATGCGCATCGCGGAGAAGCTCAGATGAGCCGTCTCTTCTCCAAGCGCCTGCCTACCGGCAGCTTCTTCATGTTGCTGCTGTTCATCGGCGTACTGCTGTCGGCGATTTCCGTTTCCTATAGCGCGTACTGGAATCGCCAACTGCTCAATACCCTGTTCTCCGAGCTGAACGTGCGCGACAAGGCGCAGGCCGAGTACGGCCGGCTGATTCTTGAGCAGAGCACCTGGACCGCCCACAGCCGTATCGAAGCCCTGGCGACCGACCAGCTGAAGATGCGCGTGCCCGATCCGACCGAAATCATCATGGTGGCGCCATGAGAGACCTGGCCGGCGCTCGCTATCCCTGGCGCTTCCGCGTCGTCATCGCCCTGCTGCTGGCGATGGTGGCGGCGATCGCCTGGCGGATCGTCGACCTGCACGTCATCGACCACGACTTCCTCAAGGGCCAGGGCGATGCGCGCAGCGTGCGGCACATCTCCATTCCCGCGCACCGCGGCCTGATCACCGACCGCAACGGCGAGCCGCTGGCGGTCAGTACCCCGGTCGCAACCCTTTGGGCCAACCCCAAGGAACTGGTGCTGGAGCGCGAGAAGTGGGGCTTCCTCGCCGACGCCCTCGGCCAGCCCAAGGCTGCCCTGAGCGAGCGTCTGGACGCCAACGCCGACAAGGAATTCATCTACCTGGTCCGCGGCATGACCCCGGAGCAGGGTGAGGCCGTGATGGCCCAGGTAAAAGCCCACCGCATTCCTGGCGTGTACTCGGTCGAGGAATTCCGCCGCTTCTATCCGTCCGGCGAAGTCGCCGCACAGGTCGTGGGCTTCACCGACGTCGACGACCGCGGCCGTGAAGGCGTGGAACTGGCCTTCGACAGCTGGCTGGCTGGCGTGCCCGGCAAGCGCCAGGTGCTCAAGGACCGCCGTGGCCACCTGATCCGTGACGTGCAAGTCACCCGCAACGCCAAGGCCGGCAAGACCCTGGCGCTGTCCATCGACCTGCGCCTGCAGTACCTGGCCAACCGCGAGCTGCGCAATGCGCTGGTGGAAAACGGCGCCAAGGCCGGCAGCCTGGTGATCCTCGACGTGAAGTCCGGCGAAGTGCTGGCGATGGCCAACCAGCCGACCTACAACCCGAACAATCGCCGCAACCTGCAGCCGGCGATGATGCGCAACCGCGCGATGATCGACGTGTTCGAGCCCGGTTCGACCATGAAGCCGTTCTCCATGAGCGCGGCCCTGGAGACCGGGCGCTGGAAGCCTTCCGACAAGGTCGAGGTCTATCCCGGCACCCTGCAGATCGGCCGCTACACCATTCGCGACGTTTCCCGTACCGAAGGCCCGGTACTGGACCTGACCGGCATCCTGATCCGCTCCAGTAACGTCGGTATGAGCAAGGTTGCCTTCGATATCGGCGGCGAGGCCATCTACAACGTGATGCAGAAGGTCGGCCTCGGCCAGGACACCGGCCTGGGCTTCCCCGGCGAGCGCGTCGGCAACCTGCCGAACTACCGCGAGTGGCGCAAGGCCGAGACGGCGACGCTGTCCTACGGCTATGGCCTGTCCGTGACTGCCATTCAACTGGCCCATGCCTACGCGGCGCTGGCCAACAACGGCCGCAGCGTGCCGCTGACCATGGTTCGCGCCGACCGCCCGGCCGACGCCGTGCAGGTCATCCCCGAACCGGTCGCCAAGACCATGCAGGGCATGCTCCAGCAGGTGATCGAAGCGCCGAACGGCGTGTACCGTGCCCAGGTGCCGGGTTACCACGTGGCCGGCAAGTCCGGTACCGCGCGCAAGACCGCCATCGGCACCAAGGGCTATGCCGAGAACTCCTACCGCTCCCTGTTCGCCGGCTTCGCGCCGATGAACAACCCGCGCTATGTCGCCGTGGTCGTCATCGATGAACCCAGCAAGGCCGGCTACTTCGGTGGCCTGGTCTCCGCGCCGGTGTTCAGCAAGGTGATGTCCGGCACGCTGCGCCTGATGAACGTGCCGCCAGACAACCTGCCGGCCACCCCGCAGCAACAAGCCGAAGCTGCGCCCGCTACCAAAGGAGGGCGTGGCTGATGCCGATGAGCCTTAACCAGCTGCTGCCCCAGGCCGAAAGCGGCGAACTGATCCGCGAGCTGACCCTGGACAGCCGTACCGTCAAGCCGGGCGACCTGTTCCTCGCCGTGCCGGGTGGAAGCCAGGACGGCCGCGGCCACATCGCGGCTGCGCTCAAGCTGGGCGCCGCCGCTGTTGCCTATGAAGCCGAAGGCGCTGCCAACCTGCCGCCCAGCGACGTGCCGATGATCGCCATCAAGGGCCTGGCCCGCCAGCTGTCGGCCATCGCCGGGCGCTTCTATGGCGAGCCGAGCCGGGGTGTCGACCTGGTCGGCGTCACCGGTACCAACGGCAAGACCAGCGTCAGCCAATTGGTGGCACAGGCCCTGGACTTGCTGGGCGAGCGCTGCGGTATCGTCGGTACCCTCGGCACCGGTTTCTACGGCGCGCTGGAAAGCGGCCGTCACACCACGCCCGACCCGCTCGCCGTACAGGCGACCCTGGCGCGCCTGAAGCAGGCCGGCGCCCGGGCGGTGGCGATGGAAGTGTCTTCCCACGGTCTGGAGCAGGGGCGCGTCGCCGCGCTGGGCTTCGACGTGGCAGTGTTCACCAACCTGTCCCGCGACCACCTGGACTACCACGGCTCGATGGAAGCCTACGGCGCCGCCAAGGCCAAGCTGTTCGCCTGGCAGGGCCTGCGTTGCCGGGTGATCAACCTGGACGACGACTTCGGCCGCCAGCTGGCCGCCGAGTCCCACGAATCCCGCCTGATCGGTTACAGCCTCAGTGACCCGTCGGCCTACATCTATTGCCGCGAAGCGAAGTTCAGCGATGCAGGCGTGCAGGCGCAGATCGTCACGCCGCAGGGCGAAGGCCTGCTGCGCAGCTCGCTGCTGGGCAAGTTCAACCTGAGCAACCTGCTGGCCGTGGTCGGCGCGCTGCTCGGTCTGGACTACCCGCTGGGCGACGTGCTCAAGGTGCTGCCGCAGCTGGAAGGTCCCATTGGCCGCATGCAGCGCCTGGGGGGCGGCGACAAGCCGCTGGTGGTGGTGGACTACGCCCACACCCCGGATGCGCTGGAAAAGGTTCTGCTGGCCATGCGCCCGCATGTGCACGGCCAACTGCTCTGCCTGTTTGGCTGCGGCGGCGACCGCGATCGCGGCAAGCGCCCGATCATGGCGCAGATCGCCGAGCAGCACGCCGATCGCGTGCTGGTCACCGATGACAACCCGCGCACCGAGAAGAGCGAGGCGATCATCGCCGACATCCGTGCCGGTTTCGCCAAGCCCGAGGCGGTCGAATTCGTCTCCGGCCGTGGCGACGCAATTACCCGCCTGATTGCTTCCGCCGGTGTCGACGATGTCGTGCTGCTGGCCGGCAAGGGCCATGAGGATTACCAGGAGATCGACGGCGTTCGCCATCCGTTCTCCGATCTGGAACAAGCCGCCAAGGCGCTGGCTGCCTGGGAGGTGAAAAGTGCTTAAGCCCCTGTCGCTCACTGCCGTTGCCGACAAGCTCGAAGGCCGTGTGGTCGGTGCCGACGTCAGTTTCGACGCCGTGAGCAGCGACAGCCGTGCCATCGCTCCGGGCCAACTGTTCATCGCCTTGACCGGCCCGCGTTTCGACGGCCATGACTACCTGGCCGATGTCGCAGCCAAGGGTGCGGTTGCAGCGCTGGTTTCCCGCGAAGTAGCCGACGCTCCGCTGCCGCAGCTGGTAGTGAAGGACACCCGTATCGCGCTGGGTCAGCTTGGCGCGCTCAATCGCGATGCCTTCCCGGGCCATGTAGCTGCCGTAACCGGTTCCAGCGGCAAGACCACCGTGAAGGAAATGCTCGCCAGCATCCTGCGCACCCAGGGCGATGTCCTGGCTACCCGCGGCAACCTGAACAATGACCTCGGCGCGCCGCTGACCCTCCTGCAGCTGGCTCCCGAACACAAGAGTGCGGTGATCGAGTTGGGCGCCAACCGTGTCGGCGAGATCGCCTACACCGTCGCGCTGACCCGCCCGCAGGTCGCCATCATCACCAACGCCGGCACTGCCCACGTAGGCGAGTTCGGCGGCCAGGACAAGATCGTCCTGGCCAAGGGCGAGATTCTCGAAGGGCTGGCCGCCGACGGCGTGGCCATCCTCAATCGCGACGACAAGGCCTTCGACACCTGGCAGGCCCGCGCCGCCGGTCGCCGCATCTCCAGCTTCGGCCTGCACGACGCCCGCGCCGATTTCCGCGCCAGCGATGTGCAGCGCGACGCCCGTGGTTGCCCAGGCTTCACCCTGCATGGCCCGGCTGGCGACGCTGCCATCCAGCTGAATCTGCTGGGTGAGCACAACGTCACCAACGCGCTGGCCGCCGCCGCTGCCGCTCACGCCCTCGGCGTGCCGCTGGTCGGGATCGTTGCCGGGCTGCAGAACCTGCAGCCGGTCAAGGGTCGCGCCGTAGCCCAGCTGGCGACGAATGGCATGCGAGTGATCGACGACAGCTACAACGCCAACCCGGCTTCAATCTGCGCGGCGATTGATATACTCGCCGGCTTTTCCGGCCGGACCGTCCTGGTCCTCGGGGACATGGGCGAGCTCGGTGCCTGGGCGGAGTCTTCCCACCGTGAAGTGGGCACCTACGCCGCTGGCAAGGTCACGGCGCTCTATGCCGTTGGCCCGCTGATGAGCCACGCCGTGCAGGCGTTTGGTTCCGCGGGCCGGCACTTCGCCGATCAGGCCAGCCTGATCAGCGCCCTGGCCGAAGAAGCTTCGACAACCACCATTCTGATCAAGGGTTCCCGCAGCGCGGCGATGGACAAAGTCGTCGCGGCGCTCTGTGGTTCCTCCGAGGAGAGTCACTAAATGCTGCTGCTGCTCGCCGAGTACCTGCAACAGTTCTACAAGGGCTTCGGCGTCTTCCAGTACCTGACCCTGCGCGGCATCCTCAGCGTGCTGACCGCGCTCGTGCTGTCGCTGTGGCTCGGCCCGTGGATGATCCGCACCCTGCAGATCCGCCAGATCGGCCAGTCCGTGCGCAACGACGGCCCGCAATC
This sequence comes from Pseudomonas sp. CAN1, assembly GCF_030462585.1. Taxonomy (GTDB): domain Bacteria; phylum Pseudomonadota; class Gammaproteobacteria; order Pseudomonadales; family Pseudomonadaceae; genus Pseudomonas. The sequence goes on from NZ_JASMRU010000009.1 coordinate 157,586, forward strand.
GCACCTGTCCAAGAAAGGCACGCCGACCATGGGTGGCGCGCTGATCCTCACCGCCATCGCCATCAGCACCCTGCTCTGGTCCGACTGGTCGAACCGCTATGTCTGGGTCGTGCTGGCCGTGACCTTGCTGTTCGGTGCCGTCGGCTGGGTGGATGACTACCGCAAGGTGATCGAGAAGAACTCCCGCGGCCTGCCTAGCCGCTGGAAGTATTTCTGGCAGTCGGTGTTCGGCCTGGGCGCGGCGATCTTCCTTTATATGACGGCCGAGACGCCGGTCGAGACCACCCTGATCGTGCCGATGCTGAAGAACGTCGAGATCCCGCTGGGTATCTTCTTCGTGGTGCTGACCTACTTCGTCATCGTCGGCTCCAGCAACGCGGTGAACCTGACCGACGGCCTCGACGGCCTGGCAATCATGCCCACGGTGATGGTCGGCGGCGCGCTGGGGATCTTCTGCTACCTGTCGGGCAACATCAAATTCGCCGAATACCTGTTCATCCCGAGCGTGCCGGGTGCCGGTGAGCTGATCATCTTCTGCGGCGCCATTGTCGGCGCAGGGCTGGGCTTCCTCTGGTTCAACACCTACCCGGCCCAGGTGTTCATGGGTGACGTCGGCGCACTGGCGCTGGGCGCCGCGCTGGGCACCATCGCCGTGATCGTCCGCCAGGAGATCGTGCTGTTCATCATGGGCGGCGTGTTCGTCATGGAAACCCTGTCGGTGGTGATCCAGGTCGCCTCCTTCAAGCTGACCGGCAAGCGGGTATTCCGCATGGCGCCGATCCACCACCACTTCGAACTCAAAGGCTGGCCGGAGCCGCGCGTGATCGTGCGCTTCTGGATCATCACGGTGATTCTCGTGCTGATCGGCCTGGCCACGTTGAAACTGCGTTAAGGACTGATCGAGCATGAGCCTGATCGCTTCCGACCAATTCCGCATCGTTGTCGGCCTCGGCAAGAGCGGCATGTCCTTGGTGCGCTACCTGGCGCGCCAGGGCGTGCCTTTTGCCGTGGCCGACACGCGCGCGAATCCGCCGGAGCTGGCGACCCTGCGCGAGCAGTACCCGCAGGTCGAGGTGCGCTGCGGCGACCTCGACGCCGATTTCCTCTGCCGTGCCCAGGAGCTCTACGTGAGCCCGGGCCTGTCGCTGCGCGTGCCGGCGCTGATCGAGGCCGCTGCCCGCGGCGTGCGCATGTCCGGCGACGTCGACCTGTTCGCGCGTCACGCGAAGGCGCCCATCGTCGCCATCACCGGTTCCAACGCCAAGAGCACCGTCACCACCCTGGTGGGCGACATGGCCAAGGCTGCCGGCAAGCGCGTCGCCGTCGGCGGCAACCTTGGCACCCCGGCGCTGGACCTGCTGGCCGATGACGTCGAGCTGTACGTGGTCGAACTGTCCAGCTTCCAGCTGGAAACTTGCGAGCGCCTCGGTGCCGAAGTCGCCACCTGCCTGAACGTCAGCGAAGACCACATGGACCGCTACGACGGCATGGCCGACTACCACCTGGCCAAGCACCGCATCTTCCGCGGCGCCAAGCAGGTGGTGGTGAACCGTGCGGATGCGCTGAGCCGCCCGCTGATCGCCGACACCGTGCCGTGCTGGACCTTCGGCACCAACAAGCCGGACTTCAAGGGCTTCGGCCTGGTTGAAGAAGACGGTGAGAAGTGGCTGGCCTTCCAGTTCGAGCCGCTGATGCCGGCTCGCGAACTGAAGATCCGTGGCGCGCACAACCAGTCCAACGCCCTGGCGGCGCTGGCGCTGGGCCATGCGGTGGGCCTGCCGTTCGAGCCGATGCTGCAGACCCTGCGTGAATTCGCCGGTCTCGCCCACCGCTGCCAGTGGGTGCGCGAGCGTAACGGTGTGAGCTACTACGACGACTCCAAGGCCACCAACGTCGGTGCCGCCCTGGCTGCCATCGAGGGCCTGGGTGCCGATATCGACGGCAAGCTGGTACTGATCGCCGGTGGCGACGGCAAGGGCGCCGACTTCCATGACCTGCGCGACCCGGTCGCCCAGTATTGCCGCGCCGTGGTGCTGCTCGGTCGCGACGCCGAGCTGGTCAGCGCTGCCATCGGTAACGTGGTGCCCAAGGTGCGTGTGAACACTCTCGAAGAGGCTGTCGAGCACGCCGCCGACCTGGCCCTGCCGGGCGATGCCGTGCTGCTGTCGCCGGCCTGCGCCAGCCTGGACATGTTCAAGAACTACGAAGAACGCGGACGCCTGTTCGCCAAGGCCGCGGAGGAACTCGCCTGATGTTCTCGTTCCTGCGCCCCTATCCGTCCCCGCTGATCAGCCGTAACGGCATCGACATCGACTTCCCGCTGCTCGCGGGTTGTCTGGCGCTGCTCGGCCTCGGCCTGGTGATGGTCACTTCGGCGTCCTCCGAAGTCGCCGCGGCGCAGTCCGGCAACCCGCTGTACTTCTCGGTACGCCACCTGATCTACCTCGCCATCGGTTTCGTCGCCTGCGGCGTGACCATGATGGTGCCGATGGAAACCTGGCAGCGCTGGGGCTGGAAGCTGCTGGCAGTGGCCTTCCTGCTGCTGGTGATGGTGATCACCCCCGGCATCGGCCGCGAGGTGAACGGTTCCATGCGCTGGATCGGCTTCGGCCTGTTCAACATCCAGCCCTCGGAAATCGCCAAGGTCTTCGTGGTGATCTTCATGGCCGGCTACCTGGTGCGCCGTCAGGAAGAGGTGCGCGAGAGCTGGCTGGGCTTCTTCAAGCCCTTCGTGGTGCTGCTGCCGATGGCCGGCCTGCTGCTGCGCGAGCCCGACTTCGGCGCCACCGTGGTAATGATGGGTGCGGCCGCCGCGATGCTGTTCCTCGGCGGCGTCGGCCTGTTCCGCTTCGGCCTGATGGTCGCCCTGGCAGTGGGCGCCGTGGTGCTGCTGATCCAGACCCAACCGTACCGGATGGCGCGTCTGACCAACTTCACCGACCCCTGGGCCGACCAGTTCGGCGCGGGCTACCAGCTCAGCCAGGCGCTGATCGCCTTCGGCCGTGGCGGCTGGACCGGCATGGGCCTGGGCAACAGCATCCAGAAGCAGTTCTACCTGCCCGAAGCGCACACCGACTTCGTGTTTGCCGTGCTCGCCGAAGAACTGGGCATAGTCGGAGCCATGGCCACCGTGGGCCTGTTCGTCTTCGTCAGCCTGCGCGCCCTGTACATCGGCATCTGGGCCGAGCAGTCGAAACAGTACTTCTCCGCCTACGTCGCCTACGGCCTGGCCTTCCTGTGGATCGGCCAGTTCCTGATCAACGTCGGCGTGAACGTCGGCCTGCTGCCGACCAAGGGCCTGACCCTGCCATTCCTCAGCTACGGCGGCAGCTCGCTGGTGATCTGCTGCGCCCAGCTGGGAATGCTGCTGCGCATCGAGTGGGAACGTCGCACCGTGATGGGCAGCGAGGAATATGAATTCAGCGAAGAGGACTTTGCCGATGAAAGGTAACGTCCTGATCATGGCAGGCGGCACCGGCGGACACGTGTTCCCGGCCCTGGCCTGCGCCCGCGAGTTCCAGGCACGCGGCTACAGCGTGCACTGGCTGGGCACCCCGCGCGGCATCGAGAACGACCTGGTACCCAAGGCCGGCCTGCCGCTGCACCTGATCAACGTCAGCGGTCTGCGCGGCAAGGGCCTCAAGTCGCTGCTGCGTGCACCGTTCGACCTGCTCAAGTCGCTGTTCCAGGCCATGGGTGTAGTGCGCCAGCTCAAGCCGGTCTGCGTGCTCGGCCTGGGTGGCTACGTCACCGGCCCGGGCGGCTTGGCCGCCAAGCTGTCCGGCGTGCCATTGGTGATCCATGAACAGAACGCCGTCGCCGGCACCGCCAACCGCAGCCTCGCGCCGCTGGCCAAGCGTGTCTGCGAAGCCTTCCCGGACACCTTCGGCAGCAGCGCCAAGCGCCTGACCACCGGCAACCCGGTGCGCGTCGAGCTGTTCCTGGAAGAGGGCGCCCGCGCGCCGCTGGCTGGCCGCCGAGTCAACCTGCTGGTGCTGGGCGGCAGCCTGGGCGCCGAGCCGCTGAACAAGCTGTTGCCCGAAGCGCTGGCGCAGGTGCCGGTGGAGATTCGCCCGGCCATTCGCCATCAGGCCGGTCGTCAGCATGACGAAATTACTGCGGAGCGTTATCGCGCCGCCGGTGTCGAAGCGGACGTAGCTCCGTTCATCGCCGACATGGCCGCCGCCTACGCCTGGGCCGATCTGGTGATCTGCCGCGCGGGTGCGCTGACCGTGAGCGAGTTGACCGCTGCTGGCCTGCCGTCCTTCCTGGTGCCGCTGCCCCACGCGATCGATGACCACCAGACCAAGAACGCCGAATTCCTGGTGCGCGAGGGCGCGGCCCTCCTGCTGCCACAGAAATCTACCAGCGCCGCCGAACTGGCCGCGCAGTTGTCCGAGGTATTGATGCATCCCGATTCCCTGACCCGCATGGCCGCTCGCGCTCGCAGCCTGGCCAAGCCCGAGGCTACCCGCACGGTAGTCGATGCCTGCCTGGAGGTGGCCCGTGGTTAAAGAACCCACTGGCGTCACCCGCACCATGCGGCGCATCCGCCGCATCCACTTCGTCGGCATCGGTGGCGTGGGCATGTGCGGTATCGCGGAAGTGCTGCTCAACCTCGGTTACGAAGTCTCCGGCTCCGACCTCAAGGCATCGCCGGTCACCGAGCGCCTGCAGAAGTTCGGCGCGGAAATCTTCATCGGCCACCGCGCGGAGAACTCCGACGGCGCCGACGTGCTGGTGGTTTCCAGCGCGGTGAACAAGTCGAACCCGGAAGTCGCTGCCGCGCTGGATCGCCGTGTACCGGTCGTACCGCGCGCCGAGATGCTCGCCGAGCTGATGCGCTACCGCCACGGCATCGCCGTCGCCGGTACCCACGGCAAGACCACCACCACCAGCCTGATCGCCTCGGTATTCGCCGCCGGCGGCCTGGACCCGACCTTCGTGATCGGCGGTCGCCTGAACGCCGCCGGCACCAACGCGCAGCTGGGCACCAGCCGCTACCTGGTGGCCGAGGCCGACGAGAGCGACGCCAGCTTCCTGCACCTGCAGCCGATGGTCTCGGTGGTTACCAATATCGACGCCGACCACATGAGCACCTACGGCGGCGACTTCAACAAACTCAAGCGCACCTTCGTCGACTTCCTGCACAACCTGCCGTTCTACGGCCTGGCCGTGGTCTGCGTGGACGATCCGGTGGTACGCGAGATCCTGCCGCAGATCGCCCGTCCGACCGTGACCTATGGCCTGAGCGAGGACGCTGACGTCCGCGCCATCAACATCCGCCAGGAAGGCATGCGTACCTACTTCACCGTGCTGCGCCCCGAGCGCGAGCCACTGGACGTCTCGGTGAACATGCCCGGCCTGCACAACGTGCTGAACTCCCTGGCGACCATCGTCATCGCCACCGATGAAGGCATCTCCGACGAAGCCATCGTCCAGGGCCTGTCCGGCTTCCAGGGCGTCGGCCGGCGCTTCCAGGTCTATGGCGACCTGCAGGTGCAGGGTGGCAGCGTGATGCTGGTCGACGACTACGGCCACCACCCGCGCGAAGTTGCGGCGGTGATCAAGGCCGTGCGTGGTGGTTGGCCGGAGCGCCGTCTGGTGATGGTCTACCAGCCGCACCGCTACAGCCGTACCCGCGACCTCTACGACGACTTCGTGCAGGTACTGGGCGAGGCCAACGTGCTGATGCTGATGGAGGTCTACCCGGCCGGCGAAGAGCCGATCCCCGGCGCCGACAGCCGTCACCTGTGCCACAGCATTCGCCAGCGCGGCCAGCTCGACCCGATCTACCTGGAGCGTGGCGGTGACCTCGCTTCGCTGCTCAAGCCGCTGCTGCGTCCCGGCGACATCCTGCTCTGCCAGGGCGCCGGTGATATCGGCGGGTTGGCTCCGGCACTGATCAAGAATCCGCTGTTCGGCGCCGCCGCTGCTGGCGCCGAGGGGAAGAAGCAATGAGTGACGCCCTCAAATCCGCCCTCGAGCCCCGCGCCTTCGGTCGCGTTGCCGTGCTGTTCGGCGGCAAGAGCGCCGAGCGCGAGGTATCGCTGAAGTCCGGCGCCATGGTCCTGCAGGCACTGCAGGGCGCAGGCGTGGACGCCTTCGGCATCGACGTGGGTGACGATCTGCTGGAGCGTCTGACCCGCGAGAAGATCGACCGCGCCTTCATCATCCTCCACGGCCGTGGCGGTGAAGACGGCACCATGCAGGGCCTGCTGGAAATCGCCGGCATTCCCTACACCGGTAGCGGCGTGCTCGCTTCTGCGCTGGCCATGGACAAGCTGCGCACCAAGCGCGTGTGGCTGAGCCTCGGCCTGCCGACGCCCGACCACTCCGTGCTGGCCAGCGAGGACGATTGCCGCGCTGCTGCGGCGAAGCTCGGCTTCCCGCTGATCGTCAAGCCGGCCAATGAAGGTTCGAGCATCGGCATGGCCAAGGTGAACAGCGAGCAGGAACTGATCGCTGCCTGGGCCGCCGCCGCGAAATACGACCCGCAGGTGCTGGTCGAGCAGTGGATCAGCGGCCCCGAGTACACCGTCGCGATCCTCCGTGGCCAGGTGCTGCCGCCCATTCGCCTGGGTACCCCGCACACCTTCTACGACTACGACGCCAAGTACCTGGCCAACGATACCCAGTACCAGATTCCCTGCGGCCTCGACGCCGACAAGGAGCAGGAACTCAAGGACCTGACCGCGCGCGCCTGCGATGCCCTTGGCATCCAGGGCTGGGGCAGGACCGACGTGATGCAGGACGCCCAAGGGCGCTTCTGGCTGTTGGAAGTGAACACCGCACCGGGCATGACCGACCACAGCCTGGTGCCCATGGCCGCGCGCGCGGCCGGCCTGGATTTCCAGCAGTTGGTGCTGGCGATCCTCGCCGACAGCGTCGAGGCAAGGGGGTAAGTCATGAACGGCGCGCAGCTTCGTCACCAGAATCCCGGAATCGGCCGTGCACCAGCACGCAAGCCGGTGCCGCGCGGCGCCAGCCGTCTGGTGGCCAAGGAGCCGCTCAGCGCCCGTATGCCCAAGCCCAGCTTCGGCTTCCTCAAGGTGCTGCTGTGGCCTCTGGTGCTGGGTGTGCTGGGTGGCGGTGCGTACTACGGCGCGCAATACGTGCTGCCCTACGCCGACCGGCCGATCGCCAAGGTCAACGTCGAAGGCGACCTCAGCTACATCAGCCAGGCGGCGGTGCAGCAGCGGATCAGCTCGTACGTGTCGGCCAGCTTCTTCACCATCGACCTGGCCGGCATGCGCCAGGAGCTGGAGCAGATGCCCTGGATCGCCCACGCCGAGGTGCGTCGCGTATGGCCCGACCAGGTGGTGATTCGCCTGGACGAGCAATTGCCCATCGCCCGTTGGGGTGACGAGGCGCTGCTGAACAACCAGGGTCAGGCTTTCGCCCCGCGCGAAGTCGCGAACTACGAGCACCTGCCGCGCCTGTCCGGCCCGCAGCGTGCGCAGCAGCAAGTGATGCAGCAGTACCAGATTCTCAGCCAGATGCTCCGTCCGCTGGGCTTCACCATCGCCAGCCTGGACATGAGCTCGCGCGGCGCCTGGACTCTGGGCACCGCACAGGGCGTGGAGATCATGCTGGGCCGCGATCACGCGGTAGAACAGATTCGCCGGTTCGTGACCATCTACGACAAGGCGCTGAAAGAACAGATTACGAAAATTGCCCGCATCGACATGCGTTACCCCAACGGCCTGGCCGTGGCGTGGCGCGATCCGGTGCCGGAAACGACGGTGGCCCAGACCACCGCCGTGCGTTGAGTTGAGGAGACTTCGATAAACATGGCAAGCGTGCAGAGCGGCAAAATGGTCGTCGGCCTCGACATCGGCACCTCCAAGGTGGTGGCGCTGGTGGGTGAGGTGGCGGCTGATGGCAAGCTGGAAATCGTCGGCATCGGGACGCATCCGTCACGCGGCCTGAAGAAAGGCGTGGTGGTGAACATCGAGTCCACCGTGCAATCGATCCAGCGCGCCATCGATGAAGCCCAGCAGATGGCTGGCTGCCGTATCCACTCGGCCTTCGTCGGCATCGCCGGCAACCATATCCGCAGCCTGAACTCCCACGGCATCGTCGCGATCCGTGATCGCGAGGTCAGCGGCGCCGACATCGAGCGCGTACTGGATGCGGCCCAGGCCGTGGCCATTCCGGCTGACCAGCGTGTGCTGCACACCCTGGCCCAGGACTACGTGATCGACAACCAGGAAGGCGTGCGCGAGCCGCTGGGCATGTCCGGCGTACGTCTGGAAGCCAAGGTGCACGTGGTGACCTGCGCGGTGAACGCCGCCCAGAACATCGAGAAGTGCGTGCGTCGCTGCGGCCTGGAAGTGGACGACATCATCCTCGAGCAACTGGCCTCGGCCTACTCGGTGCTCACCGAGGATGAAAAGGAACTGGGCGTGTGCCTGGTGGACATCGGCGGCGGCACCACCGACATCGCCATCTTCACTGAAGGCGCCATCCGCCATACGGCTGTTATCCCGATCGCCGGCGATCAGGTCACGAACGACATCGCCATGGCGCTGCGTACCCCGACCCAGTACGCCGAAGAGATCAAGATTCGATATGCTTGTGCCTTGGCCAAACTGGCCGGTCCGGGCGAAACCATCAAGGTGCCCAGCGTAGGGGATCGGCCACCGCGGGAACTGTCGCGCCAAGCGCTTGCCGAAGTGGTCGAGCCTCGTTACGACGAGCTGTTCACCCTGGTTCAGGCAGAGCTGCGCCGCAGTGGCTATGAAGACCTGATCCCAGCCGGAATCGTCCTGACCGGTGGCACCTCCAAGATGGAAGGCGCCGTCGAGCTGGCCGAAGAGATCTTCCACATGCCGGTACGCCTGGGCGTACCCCACAGCGTCAAGGGACTGGCCGACGTCGTGCGCAATCCGATCTATTCCACCGGTGTGGGGCTGCTCCTGTACGGACTGCAAAAGCAATCCGACGGCATCTCCATGTCCGGCAGCAGCTTCAGCAGCGACGAACCCAAGACACCCGTACTGGAAAAGCTCAAACGCTGGGTCCAGGGCAATTTCTGATTTACCACCGCGGTAAACGTAGGCAACACAACTAGAAAGGAAGGAGAGGGGAAATGTTTGAACTGGTAGATAACGTCCCGCAAACAGCAGTCATCAAGGTGATCGGCGTAGGTGGTGGCGGCGGCAACGCCGTGAACCACATGGCCAAGAACAACGTTGATGGCGTCGAATTCATTTGCGCCAACACCGATGCGCAGGCGCTGAAGAACATCGCCGCGCGCACCGTGCTGCAGCTCGGCCCGGGTGTGACCAAGGGCCTGGGCGCTGGCGCCAACCCCGAAGTAGGCCGCCAGGCCGCCATAGAGGACCGCGAGCGTATCGCCGAAGTCCTGGAAGGCGCCGACATGGTCTTCATCACCACCGGCATGGGTGGCGGCACCGGTACCGGTGCTGCGCCGATCATTGCCGAGGTTGCCAAGGAAATGGGCATCCTCACCGTGGCCGTGGTCACCCGTCCGTTCCCGTTCGAAGGTCGCAAGCGCATGCAGATCGCCGACGAAGGCATCCGCTCGCTGGCTGAAAGCGTCGACTCGCTGATCACCATCCCGAACGAAAAACTGCTGACCATCCTGGGCAAGGACGCGAGCCTGCTGGCCGCCTTCGCCAAGGCTGACGATGTACTGGCCGGTGCCGTTCGCGGTATCTCCGACATCATCAAGCGCCCGGGCATGATCAACGTCGACTTCGCCGACGTGAAAACCGTCATGAGCGAAATGGGCATGGCCATGATGGGTACCGGCTGCGCCAGCGGCCCGAACCGCGCTCGCGAGGCTACCGAAGCCGCGATCCGCAACCCGCTGCTGGAAGACGTCAACCTGCAGGGCGCCCGCGGCATCCTGGTGAACATCACCGCCGGTCCCGACCTGTCCCTGGGCGAGTACTCCGACGTGGGTAACATCATCGAGCAGTTCGCTTCCGAGCACGCCACCGTGAAAGTGGGCACCGTGATCGATCCGGACATGCGCGACGAGCTGCACGTCACCGTAGTCGCCACCGGTCTGGGCGCTCGCCTGGAGAAGCCGGTCAAGGTCGTCGACAACACCGTTCAGACCCAGGCCGTCAGCAGCCAGGCTCCGGTTCAGCGCGAGCAGCAGTCGGTGAACTACCGTGACCTGGACCGCCCGACCGTCATGCGCAACCAGAACCACGGCGGCGCTGCCACCGCGGCCAAACTGAACCCGCAGGACGATCTGGACTACCTGGACATCCCGGCCTTCCTGCGTCGTCAGGCCGATTGAGTCGATTTATCAGGAGTATCAATGTGATTGGTTTTCAGCAAAGGGCGGTTCTGCTATCATCGCCGCCCATTGTTGACAACAGTTCGCAACTTGCGCGAAAGCGGCCAAAGCCATGATCAGACAACGCACCTTGAAGAACATCATCCGGGCGACCGGTGTCGGCCTGCACTCCGGGGAAAAGGTTTACCTGACCCTGAAGCCGGCTCCCGTCGATACTGGCATCGTGTTCTGCCGGGCTGACCTCGACCCTGTGGTGGAAATTCCTGCCCGGGCCTCGAACGTCGGCGAGACCACCATGTCGACCACCCTGATCAAGGGTGACGTCAAAGTGGATACCGTGGAGCACCTGCTTTCGGCCATGGCTGGCCTGGGCATCGACAACGCCTATGTCGAGCTGTCCGCGTCGGAAGTACCGATCATGGACGGCAGCGCAGGTCCATTCGTATTCCTGATCCAATCCGCCGGCCTGCAAGAGCAGGACGCGGCCAAGAAGTTCATCCGCATCAAGCGCGAAGTCACGGTGGAAGAGGGCGACAAGCGCGCCACCTTCGTTCCGTTCGACGGCTTCAAGGTGAGCTTCGAGATCGATTTCGATCACCCGGTCTTCCGTGGTCGCACCCAGAAAGCCGTGGTGGATTTCTCCAGCACTTCCTTCGTCAAGGAAGTCAGCCGCGCCCGTACCTTCGGGTTCATGCGCGACATCGAGATGCTGCGTTCGCAGAACCTGGCGCTCGGTGGCAGTGTGGAGAACGCCATCGTGGTCGACGAGTATCGAGTGCTCAACGAAGACGGTCTTCGTTACGAGGACGAGTTCGTCAAGCACAAGATCCTGGACGCCATTGGTGACCTGTACCTGCTGGGTAACAGCCTCATCGGCGAGTTCATCGGCTACAAGTCCGGTCACGCCCTGAACAACCGTCTCCTGCGTACCCTCATCGCAGACAAGGACGCTTGGGAAGTGGTGACCTTCGAGGACGCCAAGACTGCGCCGATCTCCTATATGCGACCCGCTGCGGCCGTATAAGGAACCTCCTCCTTTCAGCTACAACTTCAAAGGCCACCCTCGGGTGGCCTTTTTTTATGCCTGCTGTTTATTGCCCGGCGGATTACTCCTCGGATGGTTTCCGGCTGCGGCTGGCGAGGCGTTCGAGGGCGGCCTTGAGTTGCGGGTTGTTGCAGATGCCGTCGGCGGCTTCCTGCAGGGTGGCGGAAGCCGAGGCGGTCAGCTGGTTGGTGTTCACCGGCTTGGGCGGCTGGGTGACCGGCTGCACCTTGAACAGGATGCGCACCAGCCCGCTGAATTCCTCGTGGGCGGCGAGTTGCCGCAGCAAGCGGTTCTGCTGGTAGCGCAGGCGCGTGGCCCAGTGGCCGTCGGTGACCACCAGCAGCAGGCTGCCTTCGCGCCAGGAAGCGACCCGGCAGAAGGGCCGCGCGGCCGGCTGCAATTGCGCATCGACCAGCTCCTGCAGGCGCGACAGACGCTGCGCCTGGACGAACAGCGACTGCAGCGGCTTGGCTTCGCGCAGCAGCTTGGTCATCGCCTGGGCGGGCAGGGGGCGGAAGGCCATGGTGAGGAACCGGGATGAATAAAGAAGGATGGTAACAGATGCGCGCTGGGCCATAGGCCACCCTGGCCCTTGAAGTTGCCCGGCTGCGTCACCATATCACCCACACGGATCGAAAGATGTCTCCCCATGCATTGCCGGAAAGCGCGCAGAATGCGAAGCTTCCAAGGATGACTTCGGCACTTTTCTCCCGGATGTTTCCGGGTAGAATGCCCGCTTCATTGCCGTTCCGCGCCGCGGCCAGCCAGTCGGGCAGCCCTCCAATTCTCCAGTTCGGATGACCCAGTCGATATGTTTGCGCCTTTGTTGAAAAAACTCTTTGGAAGCAAGAACGAGCGCGAAGTGAAGCGCATGGCCAAGCAGGTTCAGGCCATCAATGCACTCGAGCCCCAGATGGTCCCGCTTTCCGATGAGCAACTGAAGGCCAAGACTGAAGAGTTCAAGGCGCGCGTCGCCAAGGGTGAAACCCTCGACCAGATTCTGCCGGAAGCCTTTGCCGTCGCCCGTGAGGCCGGCAAGCGCGTGATGGGCATGCGTCACTTCGACGTACAGCTGATCGGCGGCATGTCCCTGCACGAAGGCAAGATCGCCGAGATGCGTACCGGTGAGGGCAAGACCCTCGTGGGTACCCTGGCTGTCTACCTGAACGCCCTGTCCGGCAAAGGCGTGCACGTGGTCACCGTGAACGACTACCTGGCCCGCCGCGACGCCAACTGGATGCGCCCGCTGTACGAGTTCCTCGGCCTGACCGTCGGCATCGTCAGCCCGTTCCAGCCGCCGGAAGAGAAGCGCGCCGCCTACGCCGCCGACATCACCTACGGCACCAACAACGAATTCGGCTTCGACTACCTGCGCGACAACATGGCGTTCAGCCTGGAAGACAAATTCCAGCGCGAGCTGAACTTCGCCGTGGTCGACGAAGTGGACTCCATCCTCATCGACGAGGCGCGGACTCCGCTGATCATCTCCGGCCAGGCCGAAGACAGCTCCGAGCTGTACATCAAGATCAACAAGCTGATCCCGCGCCTGAAGCGTCATATCGAGGAAGTCGAAGGCCAGGTGACCCAGCAGGGCCACTACAGCATCGACGAAAAGACCCGCCAGGTTGAACTCAACGAGCAGGGCCACGCCTACGTCGAGGAACTGCTGACCCAGAACGGCCTGCTGGCCGAGGGCGAGAGCCTCTACTCGGCGCACAACCTCAGCCTGCTGACCCACGTCTACGCAGCGCTGCGCGCCCACACCCTGTTCCACCGCAACGTGGAGTACATCGTCCAGGGTGACCAGGTCCTGCTAATCGACGAGCACACCGGCCGTACCATGCCGGGCCGTCGCCTCTCCGAGGGCCTGCACCAGGCCATCGAGGCGAAGGAAAACCTGCCGATCCAGGCCGAGAGCCAGACCCTGGCCTCGACTACCTTCCAGAACTACTTCCGCCTCTACACCAAGCTGGCCGGCATGACCGGCACCGCCGACACCGAGGCCTTCGAATTCCGCCAGACCTACGGCCTGGACGTGGTGGTGATCCCGACCCACCGTCCGGTTGCCCGTAAGGACTTCAACGACCTGGTCTACCTGACCCAGGACGAGAAGTACGCCGCCATCATCACCGACGTGCAGCAGTGCCAGGCACTGGGCCGTCCGATCCTCGTGGGTACCGCCTCGGTCGAGACGTCCGAGTACGTCTCGCAGCTGCTGCAGAACGCCGGCATCGAGCACAAGGTACTGAACGCCAAGTACCACGAGAAAGAAGCCGAGATCATCGCCCAGGCCGGTCGTCCGGGCTCGGTCACCATCGCCACCAACATGGCCGGTCGTGGTACCGACATCCTGCTGGGCGGCAACTGGGAAGTGGAAGTCGCCGCGCTGGAGAACGCCACCGACGAGCAGGTTGCGCAGATCAAGGCCGACTGGCAGAAGCGTCACCAGCAGGTCATCGAGTCGGGCGGCCTGCACGTGATCGCCTCCGAGCGCCACGAGTCCCGCCGTATCGACAACCAGCTGCGTGGTCGTGCCGGCCGCCAGGGCGACCCGGGTTCCAGCCGCTTCTACCTGTCGCTGGAAGACCACCTGATGCGCATCTTCGCCTCCGACCGGGTGAAGAACTTCATGAAGGCCCTCGGCATGCAGCCGGGCGAGGCCATCGAGCACCGCATGGTGACCAACGCCATCGAGAAGGCTCAGCGCAAGGTCGAAGGCCGCAACTTCGACATCCGTAAACAACTGCTGGAGTTCGACGACGTCGCCAACGAGCAGCGCAAGGTGATCTACCACATGCGCAACACCCTGCTCGCGGCCGACAACATCGGCGAAACCATCGTCGAGTTCCGCGAAGAGACCCTGAACAACACCGTCAGCGAGCACATCCCGCCGCAGTCGCTGCCCGAGCAGTGGGACATCGCCGGCCTGGAAGCTGCGCTGTACAGCGATTTCGGCCTGAAGCTGCCGATCCAGCAGTGGCTGGACGACGACGAGAAGCTCTACGAGGAAACTCTGCGCGAGAAGATCCTCACCGAGCTGGTCGCTGCCTACAACGAGAAGGAAGACCTCGCCGGCGCCGAAGCCCTGCGTACCTTCGAGAAGCAGATGCTGCTGCGCGTGCTGGACGACCTGTGGAAGGACCACCTGTCCACCATGGATCACCTGCGTCACGGCATCCACCTGCGTGGCTACGCGCAAAAGAACCCGAAGCAGGAGTACAAGCGCGAGTCGTTCAACCTGTTCCAGGAACTGCTCAACTCGATCAAGCGCGACACCATTCGCGTGCTGTCCTTCGTCCAGGTTCGCCGCGAAGACCCGGCCGAGGAAGAAGCCCGTCTGCGCCGCGAAGCCGAGGAAATGGCCAAGCGCATGCAGTTCCAGCATGCCGCCGCGCCGTCCATGGATCAGGTCACCGACGAGCCGGAAGAGGGCGAGCTGCCTGATACCGCCGACAACGTCGTGCCCATGGAACCGGTACGCAACGAAGCCAAGATCGGTCGCAACGAGCCCTGCCCGTGCGGTTCCGGCAAGAAGTACAAGCACTGCCACGGTCAGGTGGAATAACCTCTCCCGACCCTGATGCCAACGCCGCGACCGGCCCTGCCGCTCGCGGCGTTTTTCTCATTTGATCCGCTGATTGAATGATTCACTGACTAGAAAGGAGCGCGCCACATGGCTGTTGGTCTCGGCCCCATGTCCACCCTGCACCCGGTCCCCGGTTTCGAACTCGGCATCGCCTCCGCCGGCATCAAGCGACCCGGCCGCAAGGACATCGTGGTGATGCGTTGCGCCGAAGGCTCCACCGTTGCCGGTGTGTTCACCACCAACGCCTTCTGTGCCGCTCCGGTGATCCTGGCGCGCAAGCGCTTCCTCGGCCCGGTGCGCTACCTGCTGACCAACACCGGCAACGCCAACGCCGGCACCGGCGAGTCGGGTCTGGCCAATGCCATTCGCACCTGCGCCAAGCTGGCCGAGCTGGCTGGCGTGCCGGAAAACGCCGTGCTGCCTTACTCCACCGGGGTGATCGGCGAGCCGCTGCCGGTCGAGAAGATCGAAGCCGCGCTGCCCGCAGCGCTGGCCAACCTGTCTGTGGATAACTGGGCCGACGCCGCCACCGGCATCATGACCACCGACACCCTGCCCAAGGGTTCCAGCCGCCAGTTCGAGCACGACGGCGTGACCATCACCGTTACCGGCATCAGCAAGGGCGCCGGCATGATCAAACCGAACATGGCCACCATGCTCGGCTACATCGCCACCGACGCCAAGGTTGCCCAGGCCGTGCTGCAGGACCTGCTGCGCGATGCGTCGAACAAGTCGTTCAACCGCATCACCATCGACGGCGACACCTCCACCAACGACTGCTGCATGCTGGTCGCCACCGGCCAGGCCGCACTCCCGGAAATTACCGCCGCCACCGGCGCGCTGTTCGCCGCGCTGAAGCAGGCCGTGCTGGAAGTGTCCATGGAGCTGGCCCAGGCCATCGTCCGCGACGGCGAAGGCGCCACCAAGTTCGTCACCGTGCAGGTGAACGGCGGCGCGACTCACCAGGAGTGCCTGGACGTCGGCTACGCCGTATCCCACTCGCCGTTGATCAAGACCGCGCTGTTCGCTTCCGACCCGAACTGGGGCCGCATCCTCGCCGCTGTCGGCCGTGCCGGCGTGGCAGACCTGGACGTGAGCCTGATCGACGTGTTCCTCGATGACGTGGCCATCGCCAGCCGCGGTTGCCGCGCTGCCAGCTACACCGAGGACCAGGGCGCCAGGGTCATGGCCCAGGAAGAGATCACCATCCGCATCGATCTCGGTCGCGGCACCTGCAGCGAGACCATCTGGACCACCGACCTGTCCCACGAGTACGTGAAGATCAACGCGGAATACCGCACCTGATCACTGCGTAGGCCCTGGCGCCGATGTTCTGTCGGCGTCTCGTTGTTCTCGGATTCCCGATTTTCATCGAAGGATGAAAATCGGGAATTTGTTTTCATGGCTGCCGCGCTCTAAGGTCTTCTGACTGACCTCCAAGAGCATCGCGTCCATGTCCCTCACCCTGATCATCGGCAGCAAGAACGTCTCCTCCTGGTCCCTGCGCGGCTGGCTGGCCATGCAGCTCACCGGCGCCGAGTTCGAGGAAATCCTCATTCCCCTGGGTGGCCAGGACACCGCGCGGCGCATCCGCGAGCACTCGCCCAGCGGCAAGGTGCCGGCGCTCAAGTGCGAGCACGGGCTGATCTGGGATTCCCTGTCGATTGCCGAATACCTCGCCGAACGCTTCCCCGAAGCCCACCTCTGGCCCCGTGGCGAGGCAGCTCGCGCTCTGGCGCGCACGGTTTGTGCGGAGATGCACAGCGGCTTCATGGCGCTGCGCTCGAACATGCCCATGGACCTGCAGCGCAACCAGCCGCTGGCCGAAGTGCCCGAAGCGGTGGAAGCCGATATCGCCCGCGTGGTCGAGCTCTGGGCGCTGTGCCGCCAGCAGTTCGGCCAGGACGGCCCGTTCCTGTTCGGCCACGCCAGCATCGCCGATGCCTTCTACGCCCCCGTCGCCACGCGCCTGCGCAGTTACTGCGTGACCCTGCCCATCGAGGCGCAGAACTACGTCGACGCGATCTACGCCTGGCCGGCCTTCCGTCCCTGGCTGGACGCGGCGATGGTCGAACGCGCCTGATCCCGGCCGCCAATGACGGTAGAATGCCCATCTGCGCGGGCCCTGCCTGAATCGGATTGAGGAGTAGCACTGTGAAACGAGTACATGTCGCCGCCGCCGTGATTCGCGGACTCGATGGCCGGGTGCTGATCGCCCGCCGTCCGGACGACAAGCACCAGGGCGGTCTCTGGGAGTTTCCCGGTGGCAAGGTGGAAGAGGGCGAAGCGGTGCAGGTCGCCCTGGCCCGCGAGCTGAAGGAGGAGCTCGGTATCGACGTCGAGCAGGCGCGCCCGCTGATCCGTGTGCAGCACGACTACAGCGACAAGCACGTGCTGCTGGATGTGTGGGAAGTCTCCGCCTTCTCCGGCGCGCCCCATGGCGCCGAGGGCCAGCCGTTGGCCTGGGTTGCCCCGCGCGACCTGCCGGACTACGAGTTCCCGGCGGCCAACGAGCCCATCGTGCAGGCTGCGCGCTTGCCGGATCGCTACCTGATCACCCCCGATGGCCTGGAAATCCCGCAACTGGTGCAGGGCGTGCGCGCTGCCGTCGCCAGTGGCATCCGTCTGATCCAGTTGCGCGCGCCGAACATGTACAGCCCCGAGTACCGCGACCTCGCCGTTGACGTGCAAGGGCTGTGCGCCGGCAAGGCACAGCTGATGCTCAAGGGCCCGCTGGAATGGCTGGGCGACTTCCCGGCGGCCGGCTGGCACCTGACCTCCGAGCAGCTGCGCAAATACGCGCCCAACGGCCGGCCGTTCCCCAGTGAACGTCTGCTGGCTGCCTCCTGCCACAACGCCGAGGAGTTGGAGCTGGCGGCGCGCATGGGCGTGGATTTCGTCACTCTGTCGCCGGTGCAGCCCACCGAGAGCCATCCGGGCGAACCGGCTCTGGGCTGGGACGCGGCGGCGGAGCTGATCGATGGCTTCAACCAACCGGTGTTCCTGCTCGGCGGTGTCGGCCCGCAGGACCTCGAACGCGCCTGGCAGGTCGGCGGCCAGGGCGTGGCGGGTATTCGTGCGTTCTGGCCGAAGGCTGAAGGCTGATCAGCCCGAACAACCTATGCGGCTTTTCGTAGGAGCGAGCTTGCTCGCGAACGGGACGGGCTACGGTGCCAGGCGGTTCGCGAGCAAGCTCGCTCCTACAGGTTGGCTTCGATATTCCCCTTCGCAATCGGCGCCATGCTTGCGGTTCACGCGATCAGGCCGGCTTTTCCGCCGCCTGCCAGAGAATCTCCTCCACGCCCTGGCGGCGGGCGATGAAGCGCGCGGCGACGAACAGCAGGTCGGATAGCCGGTTCAGGTAGCGCAGGCCGGCGCCTTCCAGCGGCTCCTCGGCATTTAACTGCTGGCAGCGGCGCTCGGCGTTGCGCGCCTGGGCGCGGCACAGGTGGGCGAGGGCGACCAGGCGCGAGCCGCCGGGTAGGATGAAGTTCTTCAGCGGCCCGAGTTCCTCGTTCCAGCGGTCGATTACCTGTTCCAGGCGCTCCACTTCGGCATCGTTCAGCGCACGGTACTCCGGCATCGCCAGCTCGCCACCGAGGTCGAACAGGCGGTGCTGGATCGGTGCCAGTACGCCGATCACCTCTTCCAGCGCGCTGCTGCGCGCCTCGTTCAGCCCAGCCAGCAACAGGCCTAGATGGCTGTTCAGCTCGTCCACCGACCCCATGGCTTCCACCCGCGGGTGGTGCTTGGGCACGCGGCGGCCGTCGGCCAGGCCGGTTTCTCCGGCGTCGCCGGTACGGGTGTAGATCTTCGACAGGCGGTTGCCCATGGTTCAGTGCTCCTTGTCGTCACGCGCCAAGAGCGGCAGCGGCGGGGAAATCTCGGCAGTCAGCGGCAGGCGGATAGTGAAGCAGGTGCCCATGCCCAGCTCGGACTGCACCTCCATCTGCCCCTTGTGGTTGTTGGTGACGATGAAGTACGACACCGACAGGCCCAGGCCGGTGCCCTGGCCGACTTCCTTGGTAGTGAAGAACGGCTCGAAGATGCGCTTGCGCACGTTCTCCGGCATGCCGCAGCCGTTGTCTTCCACCTGGATTTCCGCCCACGGCGGGTTGAGTCGTGTGCGCAGTATGATGCGGCCGTACTCGCCTTCCTCTTCGTCGTCGCGCAGGTGGATGGCCTGGGCGCCGTTCTTCAGCAGGTTGAGCAGGACCTGTTCGATCTCGTTGGCGATCACCGGCACCGGGCCGAGGCGCTGGTCGTACTCGTGGACGATCTCCAGCGACTTGAAGTCGAAGCCGCCGGTAAGGTCGAAGTCGTTGCCGGCGATCTCCACCGCCTGTTCCAGCAGCGCCGGCAGTTCGCAGGCAGCCATCTGGCGGTGGCTGCGGCGGCTGAACGAGAGCATGTGGGTGACGATCTTGGCGGCGCGCGAGCCGGCGTACTGGATGCCGTCCATCAGCTTGGGAATCTCCCGCGCTTCCAGGTAGTGGTTGAGGTCGTCCAGGCGCACGCCGACTTCGCCGGCCACTTCCAGGTTCTTCGGCAAGTCCGCCGACAGCCGTCGGCGGATGTTCTGCACGTTGTGCAGGATGGCGCCCAGCGGGTTGTTGATCTCGTGGGCCATGCCGGCGGCGAGGCCGCCGACGGAGAGCATCTTCTCCGACTGCACCATCATTTCTTCCATCCCCAGGCGGTCGGTGATGTCGTCGATGCGGATTACCGCGCCACGGCCGGTGCCGCCCATCAGCGGGTAGAAAGTCAGCGCGTAGTGCCGCGGTGCATCGATAAGCGCCCAGGTGATGCGCTCGACGCGTTCGACCTTGTGCTGCTCGGCAGCGCCGGTGAGCTGTGGCAGGAACGGCTTGAGCGACGGGAAGGCGAGGAACACCGGCTGGTTCACCGCGTCGTCCAGGCTGGTGCCGGAGAGCCGGCTGGCTTCCTGGTTCCACTGCGTGACGTAGAGCTGTTCGTCCACCGCGATCAGCGCCGAGGGCATGGAGTCGATGATGCTGTTGAGGTAGTGCTGGAAGCCGGTGAGCTTCTTCTCGATCTTGCTGCGCACCTGGACTTCCAGCTCCAGCTTGCGGTTCGAGCGGCGGGTCTCTTCGGCCAGGGACTGCGCCTGCTCCACCGCCTCCTGGGCGTCGTCGCGGGCGCGCTTGAGCTGCTGCTCGCGGGCCTCGATGCGGGTCAGCATGGTGTTGAAGGCGTCGGACAGGCGACCGATCTCGTCGGCGTTGCCGCGCTCGGCGCGCAGAGCGTAGTTTTCCTCGCGGGTGACCTGGCGCGACAGTTCTTCCAGGCTGCGAATCGGCCGGGTGATCAGGCGACGGATCTGCTGGGCGATGAGCAGCCAGAGCAGGACAGAGACGGCGAGGATCACCAGGCTGGCGGTCAGGGTGCCGGTGTAGAAGGCGCCGGGCAGCTCGCTGCTGGCCACCAGCAGCAGGTAGCCGCTGTTGCGGCCAGGCTGCGGCAACTCGAACAGGGCATTGAGACGGTATTCGTGCTGGCGCCAGCGTTCCAGGTGGTCGAGACGCTCGGGTAGCACTATCGGGCCGTTGCCCGGCGTCTGGGCGATGCGCTCGCCGTTGCTGTCGTAGAGCGCGGCGGCGCGCAGCGGCTGGTAGTCGTCCAGTTGTTGCAGCAGCACCTGGGCCTGGGTCGGCGAAGCCAGCGCCGGCTCGCTGAGGGCCGGGTTGGCGATCAGCCGGCCGATGGTCTGCAGGGCCTGGGGCGCGACGCTGTCCTGGGAGATCCAGTAGGCGGCGCTGATGAAGGCCAGGTTGGCCACCAGCATCACGGTGGCCAGCAGCACCAGCAGGGCAGCGAGGATCTTCTGGCCGACTGGCAGGTCTTCCAGGCGTTTGCGCAGGTTCAGGGGTGAAGGCATGGGCGCGTTCGTAGAAAAAACAGGAGGCGGGCAGGGTAGCCCGCGATCAGGACTCGGGCAATCCGCGCGCCAGCAGAGTCGCCCGCAGGCGCTCGTGCACGGCGCGCAATTGCGGCAGCCCCAGGCGCAGGCGATCGCCTTCGCGGCAGGCGTGGCCGAGCAGGTAGGCGATCTCGCTGCGCCGGCCTTTGGCGACGTCCTGGTACATGGAGGAGAAGTTCGCCGCCGTCGCCTGAATCACCCTTTCCACGTCGCCTTGCAGCTCCCGCGCGGCGGCGGGGTAGCCGACGGCGTGGAGCAACTGGCCGAGTTCGTCGCAGAGCCCGGCCACTTCCGCCGGGTGACTGGCCAGCTCGCCGTTGCGGCACTGGTGCAGCACGGTGAGCGGGTTGATTGCGCAGTTCAGGGCGAGCTTGCGCCAGAGGCGTTCGAGGATGTCGTCGCTCCACTGCACGGGAATTTCCGCGCGGCGAAGGTCGGCCAACCAGTCCGGCGCTGGGCCGCCGGCTTCGTCGCCCAGCCAGGTCTGCCCCTGGCCGGCGAAGACCACGCGGAAGTCGGCTTCACGGAACGCGCCTTCGGTGCTGGAGGCATACAGGCAGCGGGCGCGCGGTAGGTGGGCGCTGACCGCCTGCTGGCTGCCCAGGCCGTTCTGCAGCAGGATCAATTCGGCGCCGGGAGCGAGGCGGGCGGCCACGCTGGCGGCGGCGGACTCGGCGTCATAGGCCTTGCAGGCCAGCAGCAGGCGCTGGATCGGCGCGCCCTGGGCGGCGGTTTCCGCCGGGATCGGGTAGAGGCTGGCGCGGCCGTCTTCCACCAGGGTGACGCCGCCGAGGGCGCGGTAGGCGTTCAGGCGCTGGCGATCACGCAGCAGCAGGCGCACCGGCAGGCCGGCGCGGGACAGGCGGGCGGCCCACAGGCAACCGAGGCTGCCGGCGCCGAGGATGGTCCAGGTCATGGGGAGGACTTCGCAGTGTCAGGGCTTACCGCGAAGTCTAGCGCAGGCCGGTCAGCCGACTGGCATTGATTCGCCCACTGGCATAGGCGTCGGGCAGCAGCGAACGGCCCTGCTGCATGAGCTGTTCGACCTCCAGCGGCAGGGCCTTGGCGTCCATGCCGACCAGGCTGATGCCGGCCTTGAGGGTGATGAAGCCTTCGCTTGTCTTGAAGGCCTTGAGGTTCAGGCCTTCGTGCAGCCGGCGGAAGCTGCTCGGCGAGCATTCCTGCAGGTCTTCGAGCAGGGTGATCAGGGCGAAGTGCTGGTCGTCCAGGCGTGCCAGCACGTCCAGCGGCCGCACCAGTTGCTGCAGGCGCCGGGCGACGCCGTGGAGCAGTTCGTTCTGGAACGGCTGGCCGTGCTTCTGCCCCAGCTCGGCCAGCTCCGGCAGGCCGATGAGCATGTAGCACACGGCGCCGCCGCGCGATTCCACCTGGCGGATGCTGTCGGCCAGCTTCTGCTTCAGGTAGCGCTGGTTGCCCAGGCCGGTGGCGCTGTCCACCAGGTTGCGCTCTTCCAGGCTGGTGATGTTCTCGGTGAGCAGGCGGTTTTCCATCAGCAGCCGCTGCAGGGTGTTGCTCAGGCGGTCGGCGGCCAGTACGCGGGGCACCAGTTGCTCGTTCATCGACGACTTGCTGACGAAGTCGTCGACGCCACGGTCGAAGGCCTCGGCCAGGGCGCTGTCGCCCTCCTTGCCGGTGAGCAGGATGATGTAGGTGTAGTGGTCGCCGCTCTCGTCGAGCTGACGCACCCGTGCGGTCAGTTCCAGGCCGTCCATCTCCGGCATCAGCCAGTCGGCGAGGAGGACGCTGACCGGGTGCTTCTCGAGGACTTCCAGTGCCTCGCTGGCGCTGCTGGCGAAGCGCACGTTCTGGTAGCCGGCCTGGCTCAGCGCGCGACCGATCATGGCGCTGGAGAACTTGGCGTCATCGACCACCAGGATGCTGAGATGGTTGGTAGGCATGGATTGTCTCGGAAACGGGAAGGAATTGCCGGCTCGCGACGTCAGTGGCCGGGCACGGTCTTGTCTGTCAGTTATAATGACCGCGCATTTTTATCGTCAAGCCAGGCTCGATGCTGACTGTGAACCGCATCGCGCCGTCCATCTGGAGAGATGTCATGCCTTCGTTCGACGTGGTGTCCGAACTGGACAAACACGAACTGACCAACGCCCTGGATAACGCCACCAAGGAACTGGACCGCCGTTTCGACCTGAAGGGCAAGTGCAGCTTCGAGGCCAAGGAAAAGTCCATCACCCTGACCGCCGAGGCCGACTTCATGCTCGAGCAGATGCTCGACATTCTTCGCTCCAGCCTGGTCAAACGCAAGATCGACGCGCAGTGCATGGAGATCAAGGATTCCTTCGCCTCGGGCAAGGTGGTCAAGCAGGAAGTCGACTTCCGCGAGGGCATCGACAAGGACCTGGCGAAGAAGATCGTCGCCCTGATCAAGGACAAGAAGCTCAAGGTCCAGGCCGCCATCCAGGGCGAGCAGGTGCGTGTCACCGGCAAGAAGCGTGACGACCTGCAGGAGGCCATTGCGCTGCTGCGCGGTGAGTCCCTGGGCATGCCGCTGCAGTTCAACAACTTCCGCGACTGATGCGCGCTGCGACGAAAAGCTGCGGAACCTCACCGCCCGCCTGACGTCGCAGTAAGAGAGTCGCTCGGCGCACTCCCGACCGCCATGGCTTGCCATGGCGGTTTTGTTTTTGGAATGGCAATAGACAAGGGGCCGCATCCATGGATATGAACTACGAGCAGATGATGAACAGCGCGGAGGCCTGGACTCCGATAGCCCTGGCCTACCTGGGCAACGCCTTCCTGGCGCTGTTGACCCTGCTGATCGGCTGGTGGGTGATCAACCTGTTCACCCGCCGCGTGGGCGGAATGCTGTCCACCAAACACGTGGACAAGACGCTGCAGGGCTTCATCGGCAGCATGGTGAACATCATCCTGAAGATCCTGCTGATGGTCAGCGTGGCTTCGATGATCGGCATCCAGACCACCAGCTTCGTCGCCGCCATCGGTGCCGCCGGCCTGGCCATCGGCCTGGCGCTGCAGGGCAGCCTGTCGAACTTCGCCGGCGGGGTGCTGATCCTGCTGTTCCGTCCGTTCAAGATCGGCGACTGGATCGAAGCCCAGGGCGTGTCCGGCACCGTGGACAACATCATGATCTTCCACACCGTGCTGCGTACCGGTGACAACCGCACGGTGATCGTGCCCAACGGCGCGCTGTCCAACGGCATCATCACCAACACCTCGACCCAGACCACCCGCCAGGTGACCTTCGACGTGAAGCTCGCCTACGACGCCGACCTGGACAGTGCCCGCTCCATCCTCAAGGATCTGGCGGACGATCCGCGCGTGCTCAAGTCGCCGACGCCGGTGGTCGTGGTGGCGGGCCTGGGCGAGAACTCGGTGACCCTGTCGCTGCGCCTGTGGACTGCCAACTCGGACTACTGGGGCGTGACCTTCATGCTCAACGAGCAGGTGCGCATGCGTCTGCTCGACAGCAGCATCGACCTGGCGCCAAGCAAGGTGGTGCGCGTGGTCAAGGGCGAAGAGGATTCCGTGCTGGCGGATTGATCGGCGGCATGGAAACGAAAAAGGCCGGCATTTGCCGGCCTTTTTCATGCTCGCAGGATCAGTGCTGTTCGGCGCTGGGCTGGTGCGCTGGCGCTTCTTCGCTGGCGCCATTGGTCATGTCGTTGCTACGGCGCAGCCACAGCCAGCCGATCAGCAGCAGCGTCGGCACGCCGAGCAGGGCGGTGACGAAGAAGAAACGCTCGTAGCCCATGCTCTCGACCATGGTGCCGGAGTAGCCACCGATGAAGCGCGGCAGCAGCAGCATCATGGAGCTGAGCATGGCGTACTGGGTCGCGGAGAACTTCAGGTTGGTCAGGCTCGACAGGTAGGCGACGAAGGCCGAGGTAGCCAGGCCGCCGCTGAAATTGTCGAGCATGATGGTCATCACCAGCATGGTGACGTGAGGTTCGAGCATGCCGAGCAGGGTGAACACGCTCTGGCCGAGCAGGTGCGGATCGTCGATCGCACCCATTTGCGCCAGGACGGCGAACAGCAGGTTGGTGCCGGCCGAGGCTGCGCCACCGATGAACAGGATCGGCAGGATGCTGAAGCGGGCGATCAGCACGCCGCCGGCTGCCGCGCCCACCAGGGTCATGACCACCCCGAACAGCTTGCTGACGGTGGCGATGGTGTCCTTGGAGAAGCCCATGTCGATGTAGAACACGCTGGCCATGGTGCCCATCACGGTGTCGGACATGCGGTAGGTGGAGATCAGCCCGAGCAGCAGCAGCGCTTGCCAGCGGTAGCGGCGGACGAATTCGGTGATCGGCGTCAGCACCGGTGCCATCAACAGGCGGCCGGGTGCGGAAATGCAGCTCAGGGCGATCAGCAGGTAGAGGATCGCCAGCCACCATTTACCGGCTTCGGCCATGTTGATGAAGGCGGTGCCGGTCACCAGCAGGATGATCAGCACGATCACCGACACCGACTGGTGGACGAAGTCGAACTGCGGCAGGCCGCGCCCATGCACTGCCAGCAGCAGCGGGCGGCGCACCTTGGACAGCAGGGCGCGCACCGGGTGGATCTGCCGGCGGCCGTGGGGCGTCATGCAGATACCGATGAAGATCGCGTAGAGCGCGGCCCGTGGCCAGGCCTGGGCGGTCAGCGCAGTGAGCATGGCCGGCACGGAGATCAGCAGCACCAGCAGGGTCAGCACCGAGAGCAACTGATGGTTGAAGGCGAACGCCGAGCTGCCGGCCTGCGGCTGCACGTTCACCGGCGGCTCTTTCATCAGCAGGGTGGTGATCAGGCCGGGCAGGATCGCCAGCGCACAGACCGCGTAGGTCAGCGCCCAGGCCGACTGGCTGTAGTGCAGGGCGCTGGAACCGGCCCATTCGGCGAGGAACAGCACACCGGCGGTGGCGAACAGCACGGCGACCCGGTAGCCGGTCATGTAGCAGGCGGCAAGGGCGGCCTGGCGGGTGTTCTCGGCGATCTCCAGGCGATAGGCGTCGATGGCGATGTCCTGGGTGGCCGAGGCGAATGCCACCAGCATCGCCAGGGCGATCAGCCAGTTCAGGTGCGCTTGCGGGTTGCACAGCGCCATGCCGAGCAGGCCGAGGGCAATCAGCCCCTGGGAGAACACCAGCCAGGAGCGGCGCCGGCCCAGGCGGCCGATGAAGGGCAGGCGCCACTGGTCGAGCATGGGCGACCAGACCCATTTGAAGGCGTAGACCAGCCCGATCCAGCTGGCGAAGCCGATGGTTTCCCGGGCGACACCCGCTTCACGCAGCCACACCGAGAGGGTGGAGAGCACCAGCATGTAGGGCAGGCCGGCGGCGAAACCCAGCAGCAAAAGCGCGAGGCTGGCGGGAGACTTGTAGGCAATCCATGCCTCTCGCCAGGAGTGCTCTTTCATGGGGGGGGTTTTCCAGCAGGACGAAAAATTACGCGAACTCTACTAGGACTGCTCGCCGCTAGGCCAGCCGTGCCGACGTATGTCCACCCGATCGTTATGGATTCTGACACCCTCTGCACGCAATCGTGCGCGCTGCTCGTTACCCGAGAGGGTGCCGATGGGCAGGCTGATGCGCCCACCAGCGGCGATCACCCGATGCCAGGGCAGGCGCGTGCCATCGGGCAGCTGGCTCATGACACGACCGACCAGGCGTGCGGCGCGGCCCAGGCCGGCGAGGCGGGCGACGTCGCCGTAGGTGATGACGCAGCCTTCGGGCACCTGGGCGATCACCAGGAAGATCGCCTCGCGGCGCATCTGCAGGCTTTCCTGTGTCAGGTCGGCCGGGCTGACAGGGGCTTGGTCGTTGCGCTTGGGCATGGGGTCCACGCTGGTCGGTGTCCTGCGCAGGATATCCGGATGCACAGCGCCGGCAAACCTCGCAGGGGGCTCAGGAAGTGTGACAGTGGTCCCGCGCAGGGCGAGCAGTGCCGCCAGCCCGGGGCTCCCGCCACGCAGACTCCGGCGGGGCGGGATAATGGCGGGCTCCCCGTTTGCCCGTCGTTGCACCATGTCCTTTCGTTTGCTGCTGTGCCTGCTGTTACTTTCCACGTCGTGTTTCAGCCATGCCGATACGGTCTGGCTGCGCAATGGTGACCGCCTGACCGGCAAGGTCAAGCTCTACGACAGCGGCAAGCTGCTGCTGGCGACCGATTTCGCCGGCGAGATTGCCATCCGCGCGGAGCGGATCGCCAGTGTCGAAAGCGCCCAGCAGTTGGAGGTGCGCTTCGCCGACGGCGGCCAGCAGCGCTATCAGGGACTGCAGGCTAGCCAGCCGGGCGAGGTTGGCCTGCTCGGCCCTGTGCCTCGCTCCGCGGCCTTTAGCGCAATCCAGCGGATGATTCCGCTTCAGCCGCTGGTCAAGGATTGGGTATGGAGCGGCAACATCGACGGGGCCCTGGACCGCAAGAGCGGTTCGAAGGACACGGACAAGTTCGACCTGCGCCTCAAGGCCACCGCACGCAACGGCCACTGGCGCAATACGCTGGTGGGCGAGTACCACCGCGAGGCCAAGGACGAGAAGGTCGCGACCGACAATTACGCACTGGAGTATTCCCTGGACCGCTTCCTTGGGCGCCACTGGTTCTGGCAGGGCAAACTGGAGTACGAGCGCGACTGGGTCGACGACCCGAAAATCGCGCGGGCGGTTGGCACCGGGCCGGGCTATCAGTTCTAGGAGAACGAGCTGGGCGCCTTCTCGCTGACTGCCCTGGTCAATCGCAATGACTTCGTGTTCACCGACAACCAGACCTGGAATTTCTACTCGGCTGGACTGAAGTGGGACCTCAAGCGCCATCTGCTGGCCAAGCGCCTTGAGCTGTTCAGCGATGGGGAGCTGGACAAGCCAGATTCGCGAGGGTTTGGAATCGACTATTTCGTGCAGGGGCGCCTGGGGATTCGCTACCGGATGACGTCCTGGGCGTCGCTGAGTGCGCGCACGGAGTGGGAGAGGATCAGCATGACCGGCGGTGAGGGGGATGTGAATGACCGGCGCCTGGTAATAGGGGCGGGAGTGAACTGGTAGGGCTGTTTTTCTGACAGAGGAATTTTTCTCCATTTGTCAGAAGTGGTGAACTCGATCGGAATGGGTCTGTCAGTCGTTGCTCCAGTGTCGGGTATCTGGATAATGCCCGGCTTTTGCCCACTCCGATCCAGACGAAACCGACTCATGTTCCCCAGAACCCTGTTGTCCGTAGCACTTGCATCCTTTTCACTTTCCGCCCTGGCCGACACCGTCTGGCTGAAGAATGGTGACCGCCTGACCGGCACCATCAAGCTCTATGACGGCGGCAAACTGTTGCTGGCGACCGACTATGGCGGGGAGATCACCCTCAAGTCGGACAAGATCAAGACGCTGGAGACCGACCAGAACCTGCTGGTGAAGTACGACGAGGAGACCGGCGAGCACTCCAAGGGCCTGAAGGCGGCGGACCAGGGCAAGGTCACGCTGGTCAACGGCGAGTCGCGCACCGTGGAACTGGCCAAGGTCGAGCAGATGATGCCGCCCAAGCCGATCCTCGAAGACTGGGTGTGGACCGGCAACGTCGACTTCTCCCTGGACCACAAGCGCGCGGAGAACGATGTCGAGGACTACGACATCGACTTCAAGACCAACGCCCGCCACGGTCGCTGGCGCCACAACCTTCAAGGTGAGTACAACCGCGAGAAGAAGGACGACCAGGTCAGCACCAACAACTACTCGGCGCAGTACGCCCTGGACCGCTTCCTCGACGAGCACTGGTTCTGGCAGGGCCAGGCGCAGTACAAGCGCGACTGGATCGAGGAACTGCAGAAGAAGCGCACTGTCGGTACCGGCCCGGGCTACCAGTTCTGGGATAACGAGCTGGGCGCGTTCTCCCTGGCGACTCTGGTCAACCGCAACGACTACGAGTTCGTCGACGACGAGAAGACCCACTTCTACAGCACCAGCCTGAAGTGGGACTACAACCGCTACCTGCTGGCCAAGCAGTTCCAGCTGTTCACCAACGGTGAAGTCAGCAAGCCGCTGGCCTCCAACGTCGATTACGAACTGGAAAGCGAGGCGGGCATCCGCTACAAGCTGACCAGTTGGGCGTCCCTGAGCCTGAAGGCCGAGTGGGACAAGCTCAGCGGCAACGACGGCGACGTCAACGAGCGCCGCTATACCCTGGGGTTGGGCGTGGGCTGGTAAGGCAGCTCTATGTAGGAGCGAGCTTGCTCGCGAACCGCTTGCCACCGTGGCCTGGATTGTTCGCGAGCAAGCTCGCTCCTACAGGTGAATGGCGCGGACAAGCGTGCACAAAAAAGCCCCGCACATGGCGGGGCTTTTTCATGGGCGGGCGGATTACAGGCGCAGGCCGCCGTCCAACTCCAGCACGCGACCGGTGTAGTAGTCGTTCTCGAGGATGTAGGCCACCGAGTGGGCGATCTCCAGCGGCTTGCCCAGACGCTTGAGCGGGATGCCGGAAGTCATCTTCTCCAGGGCCTCGGGCTTCATGCTGGCGACCATGTCGGTCTCGATGAAGCCGGGTGCCACGCCCGCCACGCGGATGCCGTAGCGCGCCAGTTCCTTCGCCCACACCACGGTGTCGGCGGCGACGCCGGCCTTGGCCGCGGAGTAGTTGGCCTGTCCCATGTTGCCAGCGCGGGAGATGGAGGAAATGTTGACGATCGCGCCTTCGTTCTTCAGCTCGATCATCTTCGCCGCCACTTCGCGGGTGCAGAGGAACACGCCGGTCAGGTTGACGTCGATCACCGCCTGCCACTGGGCCAGGCTCATCTTGCTCAGCTCGCCGTCCTTGACCTTGATGGTCAGGCCGTCGCGCAGGATGCCGGCGTTGTTGACCAGGCCGTTGATGGCGCCGAAGTCGCTGGCGACCTGGGCCACCATGTGGGTAACCTGTTCTTCATTGGCGACGTTGCACAGGTAGGCGCGGGCGTCTCCGCCGGCGGCATTGCAGGCGGCCACCGCTTCTTCCAGCTTCTCGGCGTTGAGGTCGACCAGCGCGACGCGCGCGCCCTTGCCGGAGAGGTACTCACCCATGGCGCGGCCCAGGCCCTGGCAGCCACCGGTGATGATGATGACCTTGTCTTTCAATTGCATCGAAACAACCCCACGAACAGTTTCTGGTGAAAGGCCCCGCCGGCAGCTGTGCACAGTGTCAGTCCTGCCCGTCCGTTTACGACGGATTCTTTGCGAGGAGTCATAAGTTGAGCGTGAAAGCTGCCAAGCATGCCCGAGAACTGCTGCTCAAGGAATACCGCGGCGTCCTCTCCACCCACTCCAAGAAGTGGGCGGGGTTCCCTTTCGGCTCCGTGGTGCCCTACTGCCTGGACGAGGCGGGGCGGCCGCTGATCCTGATCAGCCGGATCGCCCAGCACACCCATAACCTGCTGCAGGACGGCAAGTGCTCGCTGCTCATCGGCGAGCGCGGTATCGACGACATCCAGGCCGCCGGCCGCCTGACCCTGCTGGCTGAGGCGCGGCAGATCGAGGATATCGACG
This sequence comes from Pseudomonas sp. CAN1, assembly GCF_030462585.1. Taxonomy (GTDB): domain Bacteria; phylum Pseudomonadota; class Gammaproteobacteria; order Pseudomonadales; family Pseudomonadaceae; genus Pseudomonas. The sequence goes on from NZ_JASMRU010000009.1 coordinate 187,916, forward strand.
CCATCGCCGGCGCTGCCGAGCGCTATTACCGCTATTTCCCCGGATCGCAGGATTACCACATCGTCCACGACTTCGATTTCTGGGTGCTGGAGCCGGTGCAGTGGCGCTACATCGGCGGCTTTGGTGACATCCACTGGCTGGGCGCCGACAGCGTGCCGCTGGCCAACCCCTTCGTCGGCGAGGCGGAAAAAAGCATGGTCGAGCACATGAACAGCGACCACGCCAATGCCATCGAGCACTATGTCGAGCTGGCCGGGCTGCCTGCCGAAAAGAGCCCGCAGCTGGCGGGAATTGATACGGAAGGTTTCCATCTGCGCATCGGCCAGGGCCTGCACTGGCTGGCCTTCCCGGCGCCCTGCGGCAGCGCTGGCGCGGTGCGCCAGGCCCTGGTGCAACTGGCCAAGGCGGACGTCTGGCCGGGCAATGAAGTGATCCAGGCCTGAGCAACTCCTGGTCTATCCCTWGAAATCGGAACAGGGCGTCGCCACCTAGCTCTCTACCCGGGCAATGACCCGCCAAGGATTCATCGATGCGAGTTCCCCTGTTTCTGATTCTGCTGTTCCCGCTGATCGAGCTGGCCGTGATGATCAAGGTCGGCAGCGTGATCGGCGTGGGCTGGACCCTCCTGCTGATCATTGCCGGCGCCTTCATCGGCGCGGCGGTGCTGCGCGTGGCCGGCGTCGCCACGGCGCTGCGGGCCCGTGAGCGGCTGAACCGCGGCGAGCTGCCCGAGCAGGAAATGCTCGAAGGCCTGGTCATCGCCCTGGGCGGTGGCCTGCTGATGCTGCCGGGCTTCATCAGCGACGTGTTCGGCCTGCTCTGCCTGATCCCCTTCACCCGCCGCCTGATGCTTGGCCGCGTGCGCCAGCGCATGCAGGAGCAGGCCGAGCGCCGCCGCGCCTTCGCCGACGATCCGGCCGCCCAGCACCGCAGCGGCCCCAGCGTGATCGAAGGCGAGTACCAGCGCCGCGAGGAAGACCGCGACCGCCTGCGCTGATCTGCACGCGGGAAACCGTCCTCAGCGTGAAAATTTTTTCCGTCACACCCTTGAAATGCCTTGTGGCGACCTTATGTACCGGTCACCGCAAGGTCCCTGTCACTTGGACAGGCTGCTCTTTACGCGTCTCGCCAGCCGGGACGCAAACCGGCACCGCCGGATTCAATAAAACCTGCCGGGCATCGATCTGGCCGTTGGAAATCACAGTTTGGGAGAGTTACGACTATGAAGCTTCGTCCTCTGCATGACCGCGTCGTCATCCGTCGCAGCGAGGAAGAGACCAAGACCGCAGGCGGCATCGTGCTGCCGGGTTCCGCCGCCGAGAAACCGAACCGCGGTGAAGTGGTTGCTGTTGGTGCCGGCCGTGTCCTGGACAACGGCGAAGTTCGCGCCCTGGCCGTGAAGGTCGGTGACAAGGTGGTCTTCGGTCCGTACTCCGGCAGCAACGCCATCAAGGTCGACGGCGAAGAACTGCTGGTGATGGGCGAGTCCGAGATCCTCGCCGTCCTGGAAGACTGATTTCAGTCCGTCCACTCCCACCGAATTCGATTTAGAGGAAACAGAACATGGCTGCCAAAGAAGTTAAGTTCGGCGATTCCGCACGCAAGAAAATGCTGACCGGCGTTAACGTGCTGGCCGACGCTGTCAAAGCAACCCTCGGCCCGAAAGGCCGTAACGTCATCCTGGACAAGAGCTTCGGCGCTCCGACCATCACCAAGGACGGCGTTTCCGTTGCCAAGGAAATCGAACTCAAAGACAAGTTCGAGAACATGGGCGCCCAGCTGGTGAAAGACGTTGCCTCCAAGGCCAACGACGCTGCCGGTGACGGCACCACCACCGCTACCGTTCTGGCTCAGGCCATCGTCAACGAAGGCCTGAAGGCCGTCGCTGCCGGCATGAACCCGATGGACCTGAAGCGCGGCATCGACAAGGCCACCGTCGCCATCGTTGCCCAGCTCAAGGAGCAGGCCAAGCCCTGCGCCGACACCAAGGCCATCGCCCAGGTAGGCACCATCTCCGCCAACTCCGACGACTCCATCGGCAACATCATTGCCGAAGCCATGGAGAAAGTGGGTAAAGAAGGCGTGATCACCGTTGAAGAAGGCTCGGGCCTGGAAAACGAACTGTCCGTCGTAGAAGGCATGCAGTTCGACCGCGGCTACCTGTCCCCCTACTTCATCAACAAGCCGGACACCATGGTGGCCGAGCTCGACGGCCCGCTGCTGCTGCTGGTCGACAAGAAGATCTCCAACATCCGCGAAATGCTGCCGGTCCTGGAAGCCGTTGCCAAAGCCGGCCGTCCGCTGCTGATCGTGGCTGAAGACGTCGAAGGCGAAGCCCTGGCTACCCTGGTCGTCAACAACATGCGTGGCATCGTCAAGGTCGCAGCCGTCAAGGCTCCGGGCTTCGGCGACCGCCGCAAGGCCATGCTGCAGGACATCGCCATCCTCACCGGCGGTACCGTCATCTCCGAAGAAGTCGGTCTGAGCCTGGAAGGCGCCACCCTGGAGCACCTGGGTAACGCCAAGCGCGTCGTCCTGAGCAAAGAAAACACCACCATCATCGATGGCGCTGGCGCTCAATCCGACATCGAAGCTCGCGTCCTGCAGATCCGCAAGCAGGTCGAAGAGACTTCCTCGGACTACGACCGTGAGAAGCTGCAAGAGCGTCTGGCCAAGCTGGCCGGCGGTGTTGCCGTGATCAAGGTTGGCGCTGCCACCGAAGTCGAGATGAAAGAGAAGAAAGCCCGCGTTGAAGACGCCCTGCACGCTACCCGTGCTGCGGTGGAAGAAGGCGTGGTGCCTGGCGGTGGTGTTGCCCTGGTGCGCGCCCTGCTGGCCATCGAAGGCCTGAAAGGCGACAACGAAGACCAGAACGTCGGTATCGCTCTGCTGCGTCGCGCTGTTGAAGCGCCGCTGCGCCAGATCGTTGCCAACTCCGGCGACGAGCCGAGCGTAGTGGTCGACAAGGTCAAGCAAGGTTCGGGCAACTTCGGCTACAACGCTGCTACCGGCGAGTACGGCGACATGATCGAGATGGGTATTCTCGATCCGGCCAAGGTCACCCGTTCGGCGCTGCAAGCTGCTGCTTCCATCGGCGGCCTGATGGTCACCACCGAGGCCATGGTTGCCGAAGTGGCTGACGACAAGGCCAGTCCGGCCATGCCGGACATGGGCGGCATGGGTGGCATGGGCGGCATGATGTAAGCCACCCGGCACCTGCTGTAGGAAAGAGCCCCGCCTAGGCGGGGCTTTTTCATGGGCGCAGGTTATGCCAGACTGCGCCGCAGGAGATGGCATTCCTCCTTCAACCGCCCTTGTGGCTGATGATGCCTACGCATAGACCTGGAAAGGCGCGTAGGCGCTCGCCTGCAGCCTGTCCAAAACACCCTCCCCAGGACAGGACCATGTGGAAATCGATTCTCGCCGTATCCCTCGGAGCCGCTCTCGGCGCACTGCTGCGCTGGGTGCTCGGGCTAAAGCTCAATACCCTGTTGCYTTCGATGCCGCCCGGCACGGTGGTCGCCAACCTGGTTGGCGGCTACATCATCGGCGCTGCCATTGCCTTCTTCGCCAACACGCCCGGCGTCGCGCCGGAGTGGCGCTTGCTGATCATCACCGGCTTCTGCGGTGGCCTGACCACCTTCTCGACCTTCTCCGCCGAAGTCGTGGTGCTGCTGCAGCAAGGTCGCCTGGCCTGGGCGATGGGCACGGTCGCCACGCACCTTGCCGGTTCCCTGCTGATGACCCTGGCCGGCCTCTGGTCGGTACACTGGCTGATGGGCCGCTAGGCCCTGCTGATTGAGCGGCCTGATGGCCCTCGGGAGGTAGAGATGAACGGGTACCAGTTGAAGTTCTTCACCCAGCAGGATCGCAAGCACGCCGGCCTGCCCCTGGCCCAGTGGCTGCTGGAAGAGGCGCGCCGGCAAGGCGTGCGCGGCGCCACGCTGATGACTGCCAGCGAAGGGTTCGGCAAGACCGGGCGCATCCATTACGCGCACTTCTTCGAACTGGCCGACCAGCCCCAGGAAGTCACCATGGCGGTGAGCGAGGAGGAGTGCGCGCGGATCTTCGAGGCCATTCGCCAGGCCGGCGTGAAGCTCTTCTACGTGAAAACGCCGATTGAATTCGGTGTCACCGGCGAGGACGGCTGAGGCTTCTGCGCCGCGCATTGCACCTGGCCAAGGGATATTCGGCAGCGGGTTTGTGAAAATTCCGTCAAAGGCGCTTAAGTTCCATTTAAGCTGGTTACGCTAGGGTGCACTGCTTAAAAGGAGAGCACATGCGCATTCTGCTGGTTGAAGACAATCGGGACATCCTGGCCAACATGGCCGACTACCTGGGCCTCAAGGGCTACACGGTGGATTGCGCCCAGGATGGCCTGTCCGGATTGCACTTGGCGGCGACCTCCCACTACGACCTGATCGTGCTGGACGTCATGCTGCCCGGGCTGGACGGCTTCACCCTGTGCCGCCGCCTGCGCGAAGACGCACGTCGCGACACCCCGGTGATCATGCTGACCGCCCGCGATCAGCTGGATGATCGCCTGCAGGGCTTCCGCTCCGGCGCCGACGACTACCTGCTCAAGCCCTTTGCCCTTTCCGAACTGGCCGCTCGCATCGAAGCGGTACTGCGCCGCAGCCAGGGCGGCGGTCGCCGCGAGCTGCAGGTCGCCGATCTCACCTACAACCTCGACACCCTGGAAGTCATCCGTTCCGGCAAGCCGCTCAAGCTCAACCCCATCGGCCTCAAGCTGCTGGCTGTACTGATGCAGAAGAGCCCGCACGTGGTGCGCCGCGATGTGCTGGAAGAAGCCGTCTGGGGCGACGATTGCCCCGACAGCGACAGCCTGCGCAGCCATGTCCACCAACTGCGCCAGGTGATCGACAAGCCTTTCGACTCCTCGCTGCTGCACACGGTCCACGGCGTCGGCTACAAGCTGGCGGAAGAGACGCATGGAGTATAAGCAGAGCCTCTCCCGCCGGATTGTCTTTGCCTTCGTACTCATGACCGCCGCCGTAGGCGGCCTGTTTTCGGTCGGCATCGTCGGCGTCGTGCATATCGTCGAAGAGCGGCTGATCTCCCGCGACCTGGGCGGTGAACTGGACCGCATCATCAACGAGGACCTGGCGACAGGCCAGGCGCCCAAGCTCGATCCGGGCATGCGCTTCTTCATCAGCGATGGTGCCGGCATCTACGCCATGCCGCCGGCGCTGCGCCGCCTGGATGATGGCTTCCACGAGGTATTTGACGGCGAGCTGTCGTTCCATGCGCTGGTGCGCGACATCGATGGTCGCCGCGTCGTGCTGCTGCAGGACCAGAGCGATTTCGAGGCGCGCGAGCAGATCCTCTATGCCGCCGTGGTCACCGGCTATGTGCTCAGCCTGACCCTGGCCGGGCTGCTCGGCTGGCTGCTGTCGCGCAAGGTCATGGAGCCGGTATCGCGCCTGGCGCGCCAGGTTCGCCATCGCGATCAGCTGCTGGAGCTGGCGCCACCGATGGCGCCGGACTATGCCAACGACGAAGTCGGCGAGCTCGCAGCGGCCTTCGACTACGCCATGGGCCGCCTGCAGGACGTGCTGACCCGCGAGAAGCTCTTCACCAGCGATGTCAGCCATGAGCTGCGTACGCCACTGATGGTGATCGCCACCAGCTGCGAGCTGCTGGCCGAGGAGCCGGGGCTGAGCCCGCGGGCTCGCGCCCAGCTGGCGCGAATGACCGGTGCGGCGGAAGAAATGCGCGATCTGGTGCAGACCTTCCTGCTGCTGGCCCGCGCCCAGCGCAAGGATATGGGCATCGTGACCCAGGCAGGGCTGCGGCAGATCGGTGACGAGCTGGTGGGGCAGTGGCGCAGCACCATCGAGGCGAAGGGGCTGAAGCTGGAGTACTTCCCCGAACAGGCCATGCCCGGTCAGTTCAACGCCTCCTTCCTGCGTTCGGTCATGAGCAACTTATTGCGCAATGCCATGCATTACACCGAAAGCGGCAGTATCCGCTTACAACTTTCCGGCAACGGATTCTGGGTCGAAGACACCGGCGCCGGCATCCCGGAAGCGCAGCGCGAGCGGGTCTTCCAACCCTTCGTGCGGGGCGAGAACCCGCGTGGTGAGGGGCTTGGGCTGGGGCTGTCGCTGGTCAAGCGGATCTGCGCGTCCGAAGGCTGGGATGTCACGCTGCGCCCGGTCGAACCCCATGGCTGTCGCTTCGAAGTTCGCCTAGCCGTCCTTTGACAAAATCTTCACAAGTGCACGACCCGGCTGTGACAGGCTGGCTCGTATCGTTCGCCCTGAATTCGGGAAAGGTAATAATCCGATGACTGACAAACCCGTCGACCTGGAGTTCTCCCAAAAGTACGACCGCCAGCATGCAGAGCGTTATCTGCGCAAGCATCAGGCCGGTCTCTCCAGGAAACTTTCCCATTGGCGTGATGTCCAAGTTGCCCGCCAGGCCCTCAAGCTTGCCGGCCAGCCCAATCTGGTTCTCGACCTGCCGTGTGGCGCCGGTCGTTTCTGGCCGATGCTGGCGGAAAAAGAGAACCGGGTAATCATCGGGGCGGACAACTCCCCGGACATGATTGCCGTCGCTTGTGCCGGCCAACCGAATGAGGTTGTAAAACGCGTCCGACCTTTGCAGACTTCCGCGTTTGCCATTGATCTTCCCGACAATGCGGTCGACAGCATCTTCTCGATGCGCCTGATGCACCATATCGGTGAATCTGACGACCGTTTGACGATGTTGCGCGAATTTCACCGCGTAAGTCGTGATTCGGTGATCCTGTCCATGTGGGTGGATGGCAACTTCAAGTCCTGGAAACGTGCGCGCGCCGAGTCGAATCGCAACAAACACGCTTACCAGAACCGCTTCGTGATTCCCGCCAAGACCATCGAGGCGGAGTTCCGCCAGGCAGGGTTCAAGGTCCAGGATCACATTGATTTCGTCCCGCTCATCCATATGTGGCGGGTCTACATTCTGCGTAAGGAGTGATGGATGGCCGTTGATCTGGCGTCGCTGCAGCAAATTTCCGGTGAGAACGCCATCGACCGTTGGCTCCAGGTACCCGGCAAGTGGGTCGAGGAGCCCAACCGTCGGCGTGGTGGCGAAAGCGGTGTGCAGCGAGTCCTGACCTCCGACGGCCGGATGCTCTATCGCAAGCAGCAGGTTGGCCACATCTATCGCGATCTCCTGCATCCCTTCGGTTACCCGACCGCCATCCGTGAGCGCGACGCCCTGAAGGCCGCCGAGGCCCTGGGCGTGCGCGTACCGACCCTGGTCTACGCCGGCTGCCGCAAGGTGGACGGCGAGTGGCAGGCATTGCTGGTCACCGAGTCTCTGGATGGTTTCTCCAGCCTGGAAGATTGCTACGCCCGCGGCGACCAGGAGCGCTGGGGCGACGCGCTGCACCAAAGAATTCTGCAACATTACGGTAGTACCCTTGCAAAACTTAACGCCGGCCGCTGGCAGCATGGCTGCCTGTACCTCAAGCACGTGTTCGTGCGAGTGGACGGCGACAAGATCGAAGTAGCCCTGATTGACATGGAGAAGGCCCGCCAGCGCTTCAGCGCGCAGCGTGCTGCCCGTCACGATCTTCGTCAGGTGAAGCGCCGTTCGTCGTGGACCGAGACGCAGTGGCAGGCATTTGTCTATGGTTACCAAGCGGCGTTTGGCAGCGCCATCAAAGGGTTGCAGACATGAAGTTAGAAATTACGCGAGGTTTGCTCCTCATCGGTGCGCTTGGGGTGGCAACACTGGCGGCGGCGGCCTGGCATGAGCCGGGGCCTTCGGTCATTTCCAGCACGAGCGGCCTGGACAGCTGCCCGATGCCGGCCAACCTGCGCGTCAAGCAACAGGACATCCGTCCTGACCACGACCTGCTGCTGTTCCTCTTCGGCATGTCCCAGGGAAGCAAGGCCCGCTGATTTCTGATGAATACGCAAAACCCCGCCTCGGCGGGGTTTTTTGTGGGCGACGGGTTTAGACTGCCGGTTCAACGCCTGCAACGAGACGAGCATGAGCGACAGCGTATTTTCCCGGCGGATCGTGCAGAACCTGCTGGACACTGATTTCTACAAGCTGAGCATGATGCAGGCGGTGCTGCACAACTACCCTAACGCCGAGGTGGAGTGGGAGTTCCGCTGCCGCAACGAAGAGGATCTGCGTGCCTACCTGGACCCGCTGCGCGAGCAGGTCGAGCAGCTTGCCGAGCTGTCCTTCTCGCCCCAGGACCTGGCGTTTCTTGAGCGCATTCCCTTCTTCAAGCCTGACTTCATCCGTTTTCTCGGTCTGTTCCGCTTCAACCCCAACTATGTGCAGCTGGGTGTCGAGAATGGCGAGTTCTACCTGCGCCTGCAGGGCCCGTGGCTACACGTCATTCTCTTCGAGGTGCCGCTGCTGGCGACCATCAGCGAAGTGCGCAACCGCCATCGCTACCCGGCCACCTCGCTGAGCGCCGTGCGCGAGCGTCTGCAGGACAAGTTTGACTGGTTGCGCAAGGAAGCCAGCGTCGAGGAACTGGCCGGTTTCAAGATGGCCGATTTCGGCACCCGTCGGCGTTTCTCCTATCCCGTGCAGGAAGCCGTGGTGCGTGACCTGCGCGACGGTTTCCCCGGGCATTTCGTCGGCACCAGCAACGTGCACCTGGCGCGCGAGCTGGGGGTGAAGCCGCTGGGCACCATGGCCCACGAATGGTTGATGGCGCATCAGCAGCTCGGCCCGCGGCTGATCGACAGCCAGGCTGCCGCGCTGGATGCCTGGGTGCGCGAGTATCGCGGGCATCTGGGCATCGCCCTGACCGACTGCATCACCATGGATGCCTTCCTTGCCGATTTCGACCTGTACTTCGCCAAGCTCTTCGATGGCCTGCGCCACGATTCGGGTGAGCCGCTGGAGTGGGCGGAAAAGGCTATTCGGCACTATGAGCAGTTGGGCATCGACCCGCTGACCAAGACGCTGGTGTTCTCCGACGGGCTGAACCTGCCGCGTGCGCTGGAAATCTACCGCGCGCTGCGTGAGCGCATCGACGTCAGCTTCGGCATCGGCACCCATTTCACCTGCGACGTGCCCGGCGTGCAGCCGATGAACATCGTGCTGAAGATGACCGCCTGCAACGGCCATCCGGTGGCGAAGATCTCCGACGCGCCGGGCAAGACCCAGTGCAAGGACGAGAACTTCCTGCACTATCTCAAGCACGTCTTCAAAGTACCCGGCTAGCCGATTGCGCGGCGCGGCATGACGCGCCACTCTTGTTTGATGCAGACGACGCGACAGGTTCACTGGCGCGAGAGGCCCACTGAAGGGGAACAACGGATGTCAGCCACGAACGAACTCATCATCGGTGCAGGGCCGGACGGGCAGCCGGTCGGCCAGTCCTGGAAGCTCGCCAACCGCCACGGCCTGATCGCCGGGGCCACCGGCACCGGCAAGACGGTGACCTTGCAACGCCTAGCCGAATCCTTCAGCGATGCCGGGATTGCCGTGTTCGCCGCCGACATCAAGGGCGACCTCTGTGGCATCGCCGCCGCCGGCAACCCGCAAGGCAAGGTGGCTGAGCGCATCGCCAGCATGCCCTGGCTGGACTACAAGCCCCAGGCCTACCCGGTGAGCATCTGGGACGTCGCCGGCAAGACCGGCCACCCGCTGCGTACCACGCTGTCGGAAATGGGCCCGCTGTTGCTGTCGAACCTGCTGGAACTGACCGAGAGCCAGCAGGCGGCGCTGTTCGCCACCTTCAAGGTGGCCGACCGCGAAGGCCTGCTGCTGCTCGACATGAAGGACCTCAAGGCGCTGCTCAACCACTTCAAGGAGCACCCGGAAGTCCTCGGCGAGGACCGCGCACTGTTCACCGGTGCCTCCTCCCAGGCCTTGCTGCGGCGCCTGGCGCTGCTGGAGCAGCAGGGCGCCGAGGCGTTCTTCGGCGAGCCGGCGCTGCAACTGGAAGATCTGCTGCGCCCCGAAGCCGACGGCCGTGGCCGCATCCACCTGCTCGACGCCAGCAAGTTGGTGCATGAAGCGCCCAAGGTCTACGCGACCTTCCTGCTCTGGCTGCTGGCCGAGCTGTTCGAGCAGCTGCCCGAGCGCGGCGATGCGGACAAACCGATCCTGGCGCTGTTCTTCGACGAGGCGCACCTGTTGTTCAACGGCACGCCCAAGGCCCTGCAGGACCGCCTGGAGCAGGTGGTGCGGTTGATCCGTTCCAAGGGCGTGGGCGTCTACTTCGTCACCCAGTCGCCCGGTGACCTGCCGGACGACGTGCTGGCGCAACTCGGCCTGCGCATCCAGCACGGCCTGCGCGCCTTCACCGCCAAGGAGCAGAAGTCCCTGCGCGCGGTGGCCGATGGTTTCCGCCCGAATCCCGCGTTCGACACGCTCAAGGTGCTCACCGAACTGGGCATCGGCGAGGCGCTGGTCGGCACCCTGGAAGAGAAGGGCACGCCGGCGATGGTCCAGCGCGTGGCCGTGGCTCCGCCGCAGTCGCGTATCGGCCCGCTGACCGAGGCCGAGCGCGCCGACGTCATCCGCCGTTCGCCGCTGGCCGGCCGCTATGACCAGCCGATCGACCGCGAATCGGCCTACGAGAAACTCACCGGCCGCGCCGACGACAAGATGGCGCCGACTGAAGAGAAGAAGGACACCGGCACCGACTTCGGCGGCATGGCCGGCGAGATCCTCGGCTCCCTGGCCAGCCAGGTCAGCAAGACCGTGGTGCGCCAGGCGGCGAACCAGATCGGCCGGCAGCTGGTGCGCGGCCTGATGGGGGCGTTGCTGGGCGGTAGCAAGCGGCGCTGATATCGGCAGTGGGGGGCGGTTCGCGAGCAAGGACTGGGCGTCCCCCTCGGTCCTACGAAGAGCAGACGTTGCGCTCGCCGGATGAACACCTGTAGGAGCGAGCTTGCTCGCGAACAAAAAAGGCGCCCGAAGGCGCCTTTTTCATGTCCGCAGTCATCAGATACGGAAGCTGTCCACCAGTTGGCGCAGGCGGCCGGCCTGGTTTTCCAGGTCGGCGCAGGCGCGCAGGGTGGCTTGCAGGTTTTCCACGCCTTCCTGATTCAGCGTGTTGATCTCGGTGATGTCCATGTTCAGCGAGTCGACCACCGCGGTCTGCTCCTCGGTGGCGGTGGCCACCGACTGGTTCATCGAGTCGATCTCGCCGATGCGGTGGGTAACGCTGGCCAGGCGCTCGCCGGCACGGTTGGCAATCTCCACGCTCTCCAGGCTGTAGCGCTGGCTCTCGGTCATGGTGTCCACGGCCTCGCGGGCGCCGACCTGCAGCTCCTCGATCATCTTCTGGATCTGCTGCGCTGATTCCTGGGCGCGGTGGGCGAGGTTGCGTACTTCGTCGGCCACCACGGCGAAACCGCGGCCGGCTTCACCGGCGCGGGCGGCTTCGATGGCGGCGTTCAGCGCCAGCAGGTTGGTCTGCTCGGAGATGCCCTTGATCACCTCCAGGATCTGCCCGATGTTCACCGTGCGGCTGTTCAGCGACTCGATGTTGGCGCAGGCGGAGCTGATCTTGTCGGACAGCATGTTCATTGCGCTGATGGTCTGCTCGACCACCTGGCGCCCGTCACCGGCCTGATGCGAAGCATCCGTGGCGTGGTGCGAGGCGTCGGCGGCGTTGCGGGCGATTTCCTGGGCAGCAGCGCCCAGTTCGTTGATCGCCGCGGCGACGCTGTTGGTGCGGTTGGACTGCTCGTCGGAATTGCTCATCGACGAGTTGGAGGCGTTCACCACCAACTGCGAGACGTCGTGCAGCTGGCGCGCGGTGGAGGCCACTTCGCGGATCGATTCGTGGATACGCTCGACGAAGCGGTTGAAGGCATTGCCCAGCACGCCGAACTCGTCGTTGCTGGCGACCTTCAGGCGCTTGGTCAGATCGCCTTCGCCCTGGGCGATGTCTTCCATGGCGCGGCCCATGGTGGTCAACGGCTGCATCAGCACGCGGATCAGCATGCCCAGCAGGAGCAGGATGGCGACGATGGCGATGGCCGCCGCGACGATGGCCGAGGCGCGGAACTTGCTCAGCATGGAGTAGGCGGCGTCCTTGTCGATGGACAGGCCGATGTACCAGTTCACCGACGGCAGGCCTTTCACCTGGGTGAAGCTGAGGATGCGCTCGTGGCCGTTGAGTTCGGCCTCGCTGAAGCCGCTGCCGATCCTCGGTGTGTTCTGCGGGTAGACGTCGGCCAGGGTCTTCATGATCTGGTTCTTGTCCGGGTGCACGAGGATCTTGCCGTCGCCGCTGACCAGGAAGGCGTAGCCCATGCCGCTGAAGTCCAGCGAGTTGATGATCTGCACCAGGGTCTGCAGGCCGAGGTCGCCGCCGACCACGCCGAGGGTCTTGCCGCCGGCACGGGCCGGGGTGGCGACGGTCATGATCAGCTGCTGGGTGGCTGCGTCGATGTAGGGTTCGGTCAGCGTGGTGCCGCCGGCTGCCAGGGCATCCTTGTACCAGGGGCGGGTGCGCGGGTCGTAGCCGTCGGGCATGGCCTCGTTCGGGCGCATGGTGAAGGCGCCGTCTTCCTGGCCCAGGTAGGTGAAGATGAAGGTCTTGCGCAGCGTCTCCTGCTCCAGCAGGCCGGTCAGTTGCTCGGGCGAGCTGTCGCGTGCGAGGGTCTGGGCGGTGCTTTCGATCAGCAGCAGCCGGCCGCTGAGCCAGTTCTGGATGTTGCTGGCGGTGACGTCGCCCATTTCCCGCAGGTAGTCCTCGAGGTCCTCGCGGATCGCGTTGCGCTGCAGGTAGTCGTTGTAGAGGGTGAAGAGGGCGAATGCCGAGAAGACAACAAGAGAAGCGGCCAGGAGGATCTTATGGCTGAATTTCAGGCTCTTGATCATGCTGCGTCGAGTCCGGAGGTAGTGGGATGCCTGAACGGCGTGGTTCCGGGCGACAGATCCGGTGTCGCCGCAGAGCGCCCGTTCCCGTGGTGTGGAACGAACGGCGCCGGCGCGGCGGATGGCCGTGCGGGCGTGGCCGGAACTCCCTTGTGCCGGCGGTGACGACAGGCCCGGTTTGTTGGTTGGTATCAAAGGCCTTCACCCTTGATTTCGGCGTGCCTGGAGGAAGCTTGAAGAAGTCGGACGAACGGTAGAGGTGGCTCTGTGGCGGGTGTTTCAGCGGTGATACACAGCGACTAAAAGTCTATGGCGCCGAAGTCGCCCCGTAGGAGCGGACCTTGTCCGCGAAGCCTGACCGGCGCTCCCGGAACGGCCCGGCAGAAAGCGGACCTCTTCGCGGACAAGGTCCGCTCCTACAGGGTGATCCTCTGCCGAAGCCAAACCGGTACCCATGAAAAAGGCGCCCGAAGGCGCCTTTTTCATGTCAGCAACCCAGATCTCGGGGCTTGTGAGCCATTCCATAGTGGGGGATGTCCGTTAAGGGGTGGTGGGGAAATTCGGGCCGCGCCAGCGGCGGATAGCCTTCTGGAAGAACAGGTTGTTCGGCACCTGTAGCAGAGCGCCGGGCGTGCCGTCTTCGTTGGTTTCTTCCAGGGTGGTGTAGAGCAGGTTGATCGCGATCACCCGCC
>NZ_JASMRU010000090.1 GCF_030462585.1 Pseudomonas sp. CAN1
AGCCCGAGCCGCCGGCGCTGACCGGCACCACCGCGCAGATCGACCAGGGCCGCGAGCTGTTCAACGGCAGCTGCTCGCAGTGCCACGGCATCAACGCCATCAGCGGCGGCGTGGTACCCGACCTGCGCACCCTCAGCGCGGAAAACCACCAGCGCTTCCTCGGCATCATCTACGGCGGCCGCATTCCCGACGGCATGCCGTCGTTCCAGGGCCACCTCGACCTGCAGCAGGCCGAGGCCGTGCACCAGTACCTGATCAAGCGCGCCTACGACCTCAAGGAACAACTGGCCGGCGCGCAGAAGACCGCCGCCAAGTGACCGTCTAACAGGAGACCAACCCATGACTGACGTGACAACCTACCAGCACTACATCGACAACCGCTTCGTCGCTGGTGAGCCGTTGATCGAGGTGCACAACCCGGCCAACGGCGAGCTGCTGGCGCGCATCCCCGAGGCCAGCGCGGCCCAGGTGGACAGCGCCATCGGTGCCGCCCGCCAGGCGCAGAAGGCCTGGGCGGCCAAGCCGGCCATCGAGCGCGCCGGCTACCTGCGCAAGATCGCCGAGAAGGTCCGCGCCAATGCCCCGCGCCTGGCGAAGATCATCACCGCCGAGCAGGGCAAGGTGCCCGCGCTGGCGGAAGTGGAAGTGAATTTCACCGCCGACTACCTCGACTACATGGCCGAGTGGGCGCGCCGCCTGGAAGGCGAAGTGCTGACCAGCGACCGCGCCGGCGAGCACATCTTCCTGCTGCGCAAACCGCTGGGCGTGGTGGCGGGCATCCTGCCGTGGAACTTCCCGTTCTTCCTGATCGCCCGGAAGCTGGCGCCGGCCCTGCTGACCGGCAACACCATCGTCGTCAAACCCAGTGAAGAAACCCCGATCAACTGCTTCGAATTCGCCCGCCTGGTGGCGGAAACCGACCTGCCTACCGGCGTCTTCAACGTCGTCGGCGGCACCGGGGCCAGCGCCGGCAGTGCGCTGACCAGCCACGCCGGGGTGGACCTGATCAGCTTCACCGGCAGTGTCGCCACCGGCTCGCGGATCATGGCGGCGGCTGCGCCGAACATCACCAAGCTGAACCTGGAACTGGGCGGCAAGGCGCCGGCCATCGTCCTCGCCGACGCCGACCTGGAACTGGCGGTGAACGCCATCAAGGCTTCGCGGGTGATCAACACCGGGCAGGTGTGCAACTGCGCCGAGCGCGTCTACGTGCAGCGCCAGGTGGCTGACCAGTTCATCGAGAAGATCGCCGCTGCCATGGCAGCCACCCGCTTCGGCGACCCGAACGTGCAGGCCGACCTCGACATGGGCCCGCTGGTCAACCGGATCGGCCTGGACAAGGTCGCGCAGATGGTCCGCACGGCGACCGGGCAGGGCGCCCAGATCATCACCCGACGAAGCGGTCGAGACCGGCGTAGGCGGCGGGCAGGCTGGCGTCGAGGTCGGGGTTGACGCTGCCGTCGAGCTTGAACACCTGGGCGACGGCGAGGACGGCGGCGTCCTTGTCGAAGATGTTGATCAGCGGCAGGTCGTGGCGCTTGCCGACTTCATAGTCGTTG
>NZ_JASMRU010000091.1 GCF_030462585.1 Pseudomonas sp. CAN1
AAACAATTTGCGTGTTGTACGGTGAAGACGTAACGAACCGAAAGTTCGTGTGAACCGCAAATTACCTGTCACATACCCGAATCTGGATGAGCGTGTGCATCTGCCACGAGCGTCCGTAAAGAATTGCTTGACGACCATAGAGCGTTGGAACCACCTGATCCCATCCCGAACTCAGTAGTGAAACGACGCATCGCCGATGGTAGTGTGGAGTTTCTCCGAACCGAAAGTTCGTGTGAACCGCAAATTACCTGTCACATACCCGAATCTGGATGAGCGTGTGCATCTGCCACGAGCGTCCGTAAAGAATTGCTTGACGACCATAGAGCGTTGGAACCACCTGATCCCATCCCGAACTCAGTAGTGAAACGACGCATCGCCGATGGTAGTGTGGAGTTTCTCCATGTGAGAGTAGGTCATCGTCAAGCTCCTATCCCAAGACCCCTGGTCAGCATCGCTGGCCGGGGGTTTTGCTTTTGCGCGCGGGAAAACTGGCCTCGCAACGAGGCTGGGCACTCACTTCAGGAGGCGTAAATCGTCGTCGTGGGGAGTGTCATGGAAGGCGTAAAGCTGCGGACGGTGATGGGTCCTGCGAGCGCGAATTAGCAGCGCCAAGGCAAGAGGTGTCCGCGTTCTACGAAGGGCGTGAGCGGCACAGCAGAGGCTCTGGAGCGCCATTTCCCGCATGCACAGCGCATCCGATTCGACTTGTTACAAACGCCTGCCGGCAGAGTGATGGCATTTCATCCAACTGTCACATTTGCGTCATAGAGTCTTCATGCGGTCTGACAATACTGGCCCCCGTTCCATCCAACCCCATTCTCCTCAAGGAGCAAGGCATGAAACTCAAGCGTTTGATGGCGGCCCTGACTTTTGTCGCCGCAGGCGTAGGCACCGCCAGTGCGGTGGCCGCGATCGATCCGGCCCTGCCGGACTACCAGAAAGCCAGCGGTGTGTCGGGTAACCTGTCGAGCGTCGGTTCCGACACTCTGGCCAACCTGATGACCATGTGGGCGGAAGAGTACAAGCGCCTGTACCCGAACGTGAACGTGCAGATCCAGGCCGCTGGTTCCTCCACTGCGCCGCCCGCTCTGACCGAAGGCACCGCCAACCTGGGCCCGATGAGCCGCAAGATGAAGGACGTCGAGCTGCAGGCCTTCGAACAGAAGTACGGCTACAAGCCGACCGCTGTTCCGGTTGCCGTGGACGCCCTGGCGATCTTCGTGCACAAGGACAACCCCATCAAGGGTCTGACCATGCAGCAGGTCGACGCCATCTTCTCCTCCACCCGCCTGTGCGGCGGCAAGTCGGAAGTGAAGACCTGGGGTGACCTGGGCCTGACCGGCGACTGGGCCAACAAGCCTGTCCAACTGTTCGGTCGTAACACTGCCGCGGGCTACGCCGGTGGCTTCACGCCGAACCCG
>NZ_JASMRU010000092.1 GCF_030462585.1 Pseudomonas sp. CAN1
GCTCCAGGCTGCTGTAGATCAGCGCCATGCGGCTGTCTTCATCGGGCTTGAAGTTGAGCTTGGCGAAGGTCTGGTCGCGGCGCGCAGCGCTGTGATCGCGGTAGCCGTCGGTGTCCATGCGCGAGGCATCGAGCAGGAAGCCCGCCTGGTTGGTGCCGCCCTCGGCATACAGGTGGTTCTTGTTGAAACCGTCGCTGCCGAAGGTGGTTTCCGCGCCGACCTTCGGCGGGCCGTAGCCGTCGCGGGAGAACATCTGGATCACTCCGCCGCTGTTGCTGCCGTAGAGCGTCGAGGCCGGTCCGCGCAGCACTTCGATGCGGTCGGCGACATCCAGGTTCAGCGTCGCCGCCTGGCCCTGGCCGTCCGGCGTGCTGGCGGGGATGCCATCGCTGAGCAGCTTCAGCCCGCGAATGCCGAAGGCCGAGCGCGCGCCGTAGCCACGGGAGGAAATCTGCAGGTCCTGGGCGTAGTTCTGGCGGTTCTGCACCACCAGGCCGGGCACACGCTGCAGCACTTCGGAGGCATTGACGCCGAGCTGGCCGTCGCTGAGCTGCGGCTGCTGCACGGTATCGATGGAGAACGGCAGGTCGAAGCTCGACACCGGCGCATAGGCGCCGGTCACCACCATGGGCTCGGCCAGGGCTTGCTCGGCGTTCTGCGGGTCAGCGGCGCGGGCCAGCTGGCCGTGGGCGACGCCGCAGATCAGCAACGGCAGCAGTTTGAGTCGAGCGGGCACAACGGGGCGGGAAGCAGGCACGGCAGCTAGGATTCTTCTGTAGGACCGAACAGCGATGCTGCCAGTCTCGGCAGCCTCTGCACAGGGGGTTGATCGATCAGGATGTTGCGGGAAATGGAGCGTGCAAGAGGCTATTTCATTCATCAGGTTTTTTAACTTCGACGTTTGTACTATCTAGTTAATTAGCTTGCTAAGAGTATAATCAGCGAATCCAACAGTGAGAACCTTCTGTATGAAACCGGTACAGCGCGCCTCCCGCGCGAGCACTTTCATCCTCCTCGGCCTGGGTGTGATCATCGCCCTCCTCGGCCTCGCCCTGGCCGCCGGCGGCATCCGTCTGGTCAGCCTTGGCGGCTCCTGGTACTTCCTCATCGGCGGCCTGGCCATGGCCGTTTCCGGCCTGCTGATCGCCCTGCGCAAGCCGGCCGGCGCCTGGCTGTTCGCCGCCTTCCTGGTCGCCACCGCGGTCTGGGCCGTGGCCGACAGCGGCCTGGTGTTCTGGCCGCTGTTCTCGCGCCTGTTCATGTTCAGCGCCATTGGCGTGGTGGTTGCGCTGGTCTACCCGCTGCTGGCGCGCTCCGCTGGCGGTCAGCCCGGTCGAGGTGCCTATGGCATCGCCGGGGTGCTGGCAGTGCTGG
>NZ_JASMRU010000093.1 GCF_030462585.1 Pseudomonas sp. CAN1
ACTCGCCTTTCGCAGCGAGGGTGGCTTGCCCTCGGCCTTCTACGTCACTGAACTCGCTGCCGCGAGCATCGCCAGCGCCGGCCTCGCATTGGGCGAATGGCTGGACCCTGAGGCGAGCGCCGCCGCTTCTCTGGTGGTAGATCGCCGTCTGGCATCTTTCTGGTTCTCCACTTCACTGCGTGCCCAGGGCTGGACGCCGCCGGACCTGTGGGATGTCATCGCCGGCAATTACCGCACCCGCGACGGCTGGATTCGCCTGCACACCAATGCTCCCCATCACCGCGACGCCGCGCTGCAAGTGCTGGGCGTCGGCAATGACCGCGAGCTAGTCGCCGCCGCAGTGGCCAACTGGGGGGCCGGCGAGCTGGATCAAGCCATAGTCGCTGCAGGCGGTTGCGCGGCGCAGATGCGCTCCTGGGCGGACTGGCAACAGCACCCGCAGGGCATTGCGGTTTCCCGCGAGCCCCTGGTGCTGCGTGACCTGCAGCTGGTTTCCGCGCCTGCGCTGGATATCGAGGTCGACCGTGAGCGCCCGCTTGTCGGCCTGCGCGTGCTGGACCTGACCCGCGTGCTTGCCGGCCCCATCGCCACTCGCTTCCTGGCTGGCTATGGCGCCGAGGTGCTGCGCATCGATCCGCCACATTGGGATGAGCCGGGCGTGGTCCCGGAAGTCACCCTGGGCAAGTCCTGCGCGCGCCTGGATCTGCATCAGCCGGCGGATCGCGAGCGTTTCCAGGCTCTGCTGGCGGATGCCGACGTCCTGGTGCACGGCTACCGCGCCGATGCGCTGGATCGCCTGGGCTTCGGCGCGGACGTGCGCCGGGCTATCGCTCCGGGCCTGGTGGATGTGAGTTTGAACGCCTACGGCTGGTCCGGCCCCTGGAGCGAGCGTCGCGGCTTCGACAGCCTGGTGCAGATGAGCTGCGGGATTGCCGAAGTCGGGCAGCGCTGGCGCGGCGAAGACAAGC
>NZ_JASMRU010000094.1 GCF_030462585.1 Pseudomonas sp. CAN1
CGTTGAATTCGGCCTCGGTCAGCAGGATCACTGCGTAAGCGCCACCGAGGATGTCTTCCATGCGGTGCAGGCGCGGGTGGCTGGCGCGGCCGGCCTGCCAGAACGGCAGCTTTTGATCGCTTTTAGCCAAACTCATGTCTAACGCTTATCCGGCTGAATCTCTTGCCCCGCAAGGGGTTTGGCTGGTCTGCCTTTCTTTTGGCCCACGTCAAAACAGTCACCTCCCCACAGTTCCAGGGGCCCGCGTTGACGGGCCATCCCTGGCCCGACAACGCTCTCGCGACATCCATGTCGCTCAACCCCTGAAACTCCGATCACCTTCGGCCTCCTGAAAGGGGCACTCCGGAGCGTGCGGGTATTCCTCTGGAAGACTTCAAGAGAAGAAACCAAAGCTAGAGCGGGGGCGCCGAAGAGTCGCTCTTCGTAGGAGCGAGCTTGCTCGCGAACCGCACCACTCCGAACTCCCCCGTAGGAGCGGACCTTGTCCGCGAAATCCGGCGCGGCGGAATTCCCATTTACCGAGGGCACCGACCCGTAACGCTCGTCCGCTGGATCGTAGGGCGCATAACGCGCCAGCGTTATCCGCCGTAGCGGCAGCGGCGCATAACCCGTTCCGGGTTATTCGCCCTACATACTCGTATCGCTCTGGCTCTGGCTCTGGCTCCTCAGGACTTCCAGAGAAACACCCGCGCACTCCGAATGCCCCGTTCAGGAGGCCTCGTTGAAGTGGAGTTTCAGGGGTTGAGCGACATGGATGTCGCGAGAGCCGCGATGGGCCAGGGATGGCCCTTCGCGGCGTGCCCCTGAAACTTCACTTCAACGAGGGAATTTTTCGCCTAAGCGAAAAACCGGATGTCCGGGGCAAGACCTTTTGGTTCCTTTTGGGTCGTTTGCCAAAAGGGACTCGCCCGAGGGGG
>NZ_JASMRU010000095.1 GCF_030462585.1 Pseudomonas sp. CAN1
CAACGCCATCCTCGACCGCATGCGCGCCGGACAGCATGCTGATGAACAACCTCGACCCGGAAGTCGCCGAGAACCCCAAGGAGCTGGTGGTGTACGGCGGCATCGGCCGCGCCGCGCGCAAGCATGCTGATGAACAACCTCGACCCGGAAGTCGCCGAGAACCCCAAGGAGCTGGTGGTGTATGGCGGCATCGGCCGCGCCGCGCGCAACTGGGAGTGCTACGACAAGATCGTCGCGACCCTCAAGGAACTGAATGAAGACGAGACCCTGCTGGTGCAGTCCGGCAAGCCGGTCGGCGTCTTCAAGACCCACGCCAACGCCCCGCGCGTGCTGATCGCCAACTCCAACCTGGTGCCACACTGGGCCAACTGGGAGCACTTCAACGAACTCGATGCCAAGGGCCTGGCCATGTACGGCCAGATGACCGCCGGCTCGTGGATCTACATCGGCAGCCAGGGCATCGTCCAGGGCACCTACGAAACCTTCGTCGAGGCCGGCCGCCAGCACTACGACGGCAACCTCAAGGGTCGCTGGGTACTCACCGCAGGCCTCGGCGGCATGGGCGGCGCCCAGCCGCTGGCCGCCACTCTGGCCGGCGCCTGCTCGCTGAACATCGAGTGCCAGCAGAGCCGCATCGACTTCCGCCTGGCCAGCCGCTATGTCGACGAGCAGGCCAAGGATCTGGATGACGCCCTGGCGCGCATCGCCCAGTACACCGCCGAAGGCAAGGCCATCTCCATCGCCCTGCTGGGCAACGCCGCGGAAATCCTCCCGGAACTGCTCAAGCGCGGCGTGCGCCCGGACATGGTCACCGACCAGACCTCCGCCCACGACCCGCTCAACGGCTACCTGCCGGCCGGCTGGACCTGGGAGCAGTACCGCGACCGCGCGCAGACCGATCCGGCT
>NZ_JASMRU010000096.1 GCF_030462585.1 Pseudomonas sp. CAN1
GGGTTTTGAGAAAACCCTAAACTTGGCTCAGCAATCGCATGCTCTATTTAAAGAGCTAAAACTCTCGAATTCACGAGTGTTACTTGCGTTGCTGATAATCAGTCGATCATCAGTCTTACATCACAAGCACCCACACGAATTGCTTGATTCAACTTGTTAAAGAGCAGTTGGTTAAGGCTTTCGTCTCAACCGAGGCGCGCATTCTACGCTAACCTCATCTTCCGTCAAGCTTTATTTTTCGAAAATTTCTTTTCTACTCAATCGCCTGGCTTCGGAGAGTCTCGACTCTCGTCAGCAGCAAGCACAAATCATGTGCTTACACTAATAGGCAAAGCCCCGGACAGCGAAGCTGACCGGGGCTTTGGGATAGGAGCTTGACGATGACCTACTCTCACATGGAGAAACTCCACACTACCATCGGCGATGCGTCGTTTCACTACTGAGTTCGGGATGGGATCAGGTGGTTCCAACGCTCTATGGTCGTCAAGCAATTCTTTATGGACGCTCGTGGCAGATGCACACGCTCATCCAGATTCGGGTATGTGACAGGTAATTTGCGGTTCACACGAACTTTCGGTTCGTTACGTCTTCACCGTACAACACACAAATTGTTTGGGTGTTATATGGTCAAGCCTCACGGGCAATTAGTATCGGTTAGCTCAACGCCTCACAGCGCTTACACACCCGACCTATCAACGTCGTAGTCTTCGACGGCCCTTTAGGGGAATCAAGTTCCCAGTGAGATCTCATCTTGAGGCTAGTTTCCCGCTTAGATGCTTTCAGCGGTTATCTATTCCGAACATAGCTACCCGGCAATGCCAC
>NZ_JASMRU010000097.1 GCF_030462585.1 Pseudomonas sp. CAN1
CTCCACGCCGTTGTCGCGGGACAGGCGATACACCACCTCTTCATCCTTGGCGAAGGCGCGCACTGGCTCGATGTGGCCAGCCTTGCGCAGGCCGGCCAGGTAGGTGACGACAGCGCCGTCGTCCTGGTCGGACTTCCGGGCGATCTGGTATGCGGTGAACTCTTCGCGGTGGGCGCGGATCGCTTCCCACATGTGCTGGCGAGGAAGCTTGCCGCCGACCATGGACAGGTGAGCCTTACGGGGACGACTCATTTCGAAGTCCTCGGGCTCGGGGCCGCTCCGGTGTACAGCTCGACGCCCAGGCGCTTGAGGTCGCCCTGATCCAGCTTGACCAGGCCGTGGACGGCGGCGGCCTCGGCCAGTTGCTCCAGGTTGACGGCGACGCGGCGCACCGAGCCCACCGACTTGGTCACCAGGTGCGACAGCAGGTCGTCGGCGATCTGGACGCCTGGGCTGTAGACCGGCACCAGGTTGCGGGCATCGGCTAGGGTCACCGGCTGGGCAGGAATCCAGCTCAGTACCCGCCCGTGGAAGCGTTCGAACTTCTTCAGCTTGGTCGGCAGCATTTCCTCGCCGATCAGCATGATTGCGGCCTGGCTGGACTCGTACAGGTCGCGGATCAGCTCGACGCTGCCCGAGGCGACCAGGTGGTCCATCTCGTCGATGATCAGCGGGCGGCCGCTGCCGGCCAGTTCCTCGGCGATCTGGTCGGCCATCTCCGGGATGGTGCCGCTGGGCTTGATGCCCATTTCCCCCAGGATGGCCTTGAGGGTGTGCTTGCGGGTCCAGACGCTTTTGGCCTGCACGTA
>NZ_JASMRU010000098.1 GCF_030462585.1 Pseudomonas sp. CAN1
GTTCGCGGTCACGCCGTGGAACTTCCCGGCGGCGATGATCACCCGCAAGGTGGCGCCGGCCCTGGCAGCCGGCTGCACGGTGATCGTCAAGCCGGCCGAGCAGTCGCCGATCACCGCCATCCTGCTGGAAAAGTACTGGCGCGAAGTCGGCGGCCCGGAAGGCACCTTCCAGGTCATCACTTCCAACCAGGCGGCGACTGTTTCGGCGGTGTATTTCAAGGATCGCCGCGTGCGCAAGCTGACCTTTACCGGCAGCACCGAGGTAGGCGTGCTGCTCTATCGCCAGTCCGCCGAGACCATGAAGCGGGTGTCCCTGGAGCTGGGCGGCCACGCGCCGTTCATTGTCTTCGCCGACGCCGATATCCGCCGCGCGGTGGACGACATCATGGCCTGCAAATTCCGCAACGCCGGGCAGACCTGCGTGTGCACCAACCGCATCTATGTGCACCGTTCCATCAGCGCGCAACTGCTGGAGACGCTGGCTGCGCGCGTGCAGGAACTGCGCGTGGGCGACCCCGCCGACAGCGCCACGCAGATCGGCCCGCTGGTGGATGAGCAGGGGTTGCGCAAGGTCAGCGAGCACATTGCAGACGCGCTCAGCCGTGGTGCGAGCGTGGTGGTCGGTGGCCAGGCGCTGGGCGGCCTTTATTACCAGCCGACCGTACTGCGCGACGTCGCGCCCGGCATGCGTATCCTCGAAGAGGAAACCTTCGGGCCGGTGGCACCGATCATCG
>NZ_JASMRU010000099.1 GCF_030462585.1 Pseudomonas sp. CAN1
CTGGATCACCTCCCACCTCCTTAATCGAAGATCTCAGCTTCTTCATAAGCTCCCACACGAATTGCTTGATTCACTGGTTAGACGATTGGGTCTGTAGCTCAGTTGGTTAGAGCGCACCCCTGATAAGGGTGAGGTCGGCAGTTCGAATCTGCCCAGACCCACCAATTGTTGTGGTGTGCTGCTGATCCGATGGGGCCATAGCTCAGCTGGGAGAGCGCCTGCTTTGCACGCAGGAGGTCAGGAGTTCGATCCTCCTTGGCTCCACCATTAAATCGTCGAAAGCTCAGACATGAATGTTCAGGTTGAACGAACATTGATGTCTGGTCTTTGTGCCAGAACTGTTCTTTAAAAATTTGGGTATGTGATAGAAGTAGACTGAATAATCTCTTTCACTGGCGATTATTCAAGTCAAGGTAAAATTTGCGAGTTCAAGCGCGAATTTTCGGCGAATGTCGTCTTCACGTTCGAGACAATAACCAGATTGCTTGGGGTTATATGGTCAAGTGAAGAAGCGCATACGGTGGATGCCTTGGCAGTCAGAGGCGATGAAAGACGTGGTAGCCTGCGATAAGCTTCGGGGAGTCGGCAAACAGACTTTGATCCGGAGATCTCTGAAT